>CAWDXV010000010.1:0-309429 GCA_963806345.1 uncultured Actinomycetota bacterium
CGGCTCGCAGCCGGTCGGACTCCTTGTAGCCGAACGAGTCGTAGAGGTGGATCTTCCGGTATGTCTGTCGGAGCGCGCCGTCAGGTCCGACGACGATCAAGGTGTTGAACGGCAGGTCATCTGTACGTTCGAACATTCCCGCCACGACCGTCGCACCCAGTCGGCGCGCCTCGTCCGCGATGAGCTGAACGAACGGACCGTCGAGCGGCTCGGCGACGGAGGCGAGGTCGTGATCGGCCGATCCGAAGTCGTGCATCGCAGCCTCTGGGAGCACCACGAGATCGAGCTGATCGGCGGGGCTGAGCGCTGCCATTCGAGACCGGATGTCTTCACGGTTGGCCTCCGAGTCAGTCGCCGAGACGAGCTGAACCAGTGAAACGCGCATGGTTTCCATCTTCGCAGGTGTGCCCTGAGCACGGTGTGACCCCGCGATTTGTGAGGTTGCAGGCGCTTCCGAGCGTTTGAAGCGCCTACAACTTCACAAATCGGGGAGAGCGGGGACGGTCGACCGGAGGAAGTCGATCTGGTCGGCGACCACCTCGTCGAACCACGGCTCGAGGTAGAGGTCGAAGTGGCCGGTGCGATAGCGCTTGATCCGGCCGTGGCGTGCCTTGCGTACGTGCCAGATCGTCGAGCGGGACGGGGCCACGCTGTCCTTCATCGCGACGCAGAACAGGGCCGGACACTCGAGCGAGGCGGCTGCGCGCCCGGGGTAGTAGAGCGGGATGCGCAGGGCGACCCGCGCCGGGACCTTGCCTGGCTGGGCCTGACCCTCCGGGACGAGCGCCGCATAGCCATCCAAGACGTCCGGCGCCGTCATCAGCGCTGCGTCACCGCGACGCCCGGCCACGGCGATGCGTACGGGACGCCGGCCACGGAACCCGCGCAACGCATCGCGTACGCCGAGGACGGTCAGCTTCACGAGGCTCCGCAGGCCGATCGTGCGCATTGACGCGAACCCGTCGGTGAACGGGCACTGCGAGATGATCGCGGCGACACCGCCGTCGCGACTCGCCGCCTCGATGACGTGGCCGCCGCCGAACGACGTGCCCCACAGGACGATCCGCTTGCGGTCGACCTGCGGCAGCGACCGGACGTGGTGCATCGCCGCTGCCCAGTCGTCGAGCTGGCGCTGGATGTCGAGCAGGTCTCGGGGCTCGCCGTCGCTGTCGCCGAAGTGCCGGTAGTCGAACACCAGCACGCGGTAGCCCTCGGCGACGAAGCGTTCGGCGTACGCATCGAGGCGCATCTCCTTCACGCCACCGAGGCCGTGCGCCATGATCACGACCGGGCCGGGGGTTTCGACAAGCTCAACCGGCGAGGCGGACTCCGGCTCGTACCACCAGCCGGCGCACCACCCTGGTCCCGATGCGAAGCGCACGTCCACGCGGCTCATGGGGGAAATGCTAGAGGGGAGGGGAGCGCGGATGGCACCGGGCGGCTAACCTGCGGGGATGCGCGCCGTCATCGCTCCCAACCCCGGAGGCGTCGAAGCCCTCGAGGTCGTCGACCTGCCCCAGCCCGAGCCAGGGCCGGGTGAGGTGCTGATCCGCGTGGCCGCGGCCGGCCTCAACCGCTCAGACCTGTTGCAGCGCCAAGGCCTCTACCCACCGCCGCCGGGAGTCTCCGACGTCCTCGGGCTCGAGTGCTCGGGCGACATCGTCGCCGTCGGCGAGGGTGTCACCGACCTGCCGCCCGGCACGCATGTCGTCGCGCTGCTGGCCGGTGGCGGCTATGCCGAGTACGTCACGGTGCCGGCCGGGCAGGTGGCCACGGTCCCGCTGGGCATCTCGCTGGTCGACGCCGGCGGCTTGATGGAGGTCGCCGCCACGGTGTGGTCCAACGTCTTCATGATGGGCAAGCTGCAGCACGGCGAGACGCTGCTCATCCACGGCGGCGGCAGCGGCATCGGCACGATGGCGATCCAGCTGGCCAAGGCCTTCGGCGCCCGCGTGATCGTCACGGTCGGCTCGAAGGAGAAGGGCGACTTCTGCCGCGAGCTGGGCGCCGACGTGGTGATCGACTACAAGAAGCAGGACTTCGCCGCCGAGATGAAGGCGGCCGGGGTCACCGCTGACGTCATCCTCGACATCATCGGCGCGAAGTACCTCGAGGCGAACGTCTCGGTGCTCTCGACCGCCGGGCGCCTCGTCGTGATCGGCCTGCAGGGCGGCGTCAAGGCCGAGCTCAACCTCGGCGCGCTGATGGCCAAGCGCGCCGCGGTCATGGCGACGACGCTGCGCGCCCGCCCGTCGTCCGAGAAGGCGGCGATCGTGTCAGCGATGGTCGCGCAGGTCTGGCCGCTGATCTCCGACGGCACGGTGCGGCCCATCATCCACGCGACGTACGCGCTCGACGACGTACGTCAGGCGCACCAGGTGCTCGAGGAGTCGAGCCACATCGGCAAGGTCCTGCTCACCCCTTGACCTTGACCCGCTCGACGACGCGTTCGCCGGCCTGCAGCAGCGGCGGCGGCAACGCGACCTGAGCCATCGTCGAGGTCGTACGACGGATGGCCCGGTCGAAGAACGGGTGTGCGAGCACCCGCAGCACCACGACCGTGACCGCCAGGGCCAGCAGCGTCGCCTCGACCTGATCGACGCCCGCACCCTGGAACGCGTCCTGCAGCACGAAGACGACCGGGATGTGCAGCGCGTACACGGCAAGGCTGCGACGGCCCAGCCCCTCCATGTGGCGCAGCCGGGACGGGCACGACGGCGAGGATGCACGCGCCGCACAGCGTCGCGAGCGCGAGGCACAGCACCCGGAACGCAACCGCCTCGGGACCGCTGACGTCCATCGACACCGCGGTGTCGGCGCCGCGGATCCAGCGCGGGTCGAGGCCCGTGCGGACCACGACCGTCGTGACGGTCACCAGGCAGGCCGCCGCCGACGCCATGACGATCGTCGAGGTCTCGGCCGTACGCCTGAGGGCGCCCGTGCCGTACAGGTGCCCGGCGACGAAGAACGGCAGGTAGCAGAGCGCACGGGACCAGGCGACGAGGTCGCCGTCGGGGTAGGGCAGCAGGACCGCGACGACCGCCACGGCTGTCGCGGCCGGCAACGCGTACGCGCCGAGGCGCACGACGAACGGCAGCGCGATGAGCCACCACCCCATCGCCAGCAGGAACCACAACGCGTACGTCGGGTGGAGCAGGCGCTCCATGCTCAGGTCATCCACGCCGAACCGCAGCGCGACGTACGTCGTCTGGAGCAGGACGTAGAGCCCGACCATCTCGACGAGACGGTGGGCCAGGCGGCGCGGACGTGCCGTGACGCCCGCGAGGAACACGAACAGCGGCATGTGGAACAGGTAGAGGAAGGTCAGGATCCATCGCTGCGGCTCGTGGTGCCATCCCGAGTAGAGCGCGCCCGGGGCCTGGCCACCGGAGGTCTCGAGGAAATGGCCCAGCACGACGCCGGCGATGAGGAGTCCCTTGAGCAGGTCGAGTCGACGGTCACGGGTTCGGGGCATCCCTTCCACCATGGCAACCCCGTTCAAGAGATGCCGGTCACGTCCGGCTGGATAGGCTGAGGCAATGACTGAGCAATCGCCCGAGATCATCGGTCCCGACGGCACGGCCGTCACTCCCTCGGCACACACCACGCCGCTCGGAGACCTGGTGGAGCAACCCGCCAAGGTGATGCGCATCGGCGGGATGATCCGCCAGCTCCTCGAAGAGGTGAAGGCAGCCCCTCTCGACGAGGCGAGCCGCGTACGCCTGCGCGACATTCACCTCCAGTCGATCAAGGAGCTCGAGGACGGCCTCGCGCCCGAGCTGATCGAGGAGCTCGAGCGGTTGAGCCTGCCGTTCGACGGCGAGACGCCGAGCGAGAGTGAGCTCCGCATCGCCCAGGCCCAGCTCGTCGGCTGGCTCGAGGGCCTGTTCCACGGCATCCAGGCGGCCCTCTATGCCCAGCAGGTGCAGGCCCAGGCGCAGTTCCAGAACATGAGGCTGGCTCTACCGGGTCCAAACGACACCAAAGGTGAAGATTCGGAAACGTCCGGTCAAAACGATGGCTCTGGGGGTTTGTACCTCTAGAGTTGTCCACGATGTGAACGGAGAACGGCGCAGGAGTGTCGCCGCCTCGGTTCTCGATTGGGAAGAGGGAGCCCATGACCATCGTGGTCGACACAACGACACCTCCGTGCGCATTCGTGCCGGAGGTCTTTCAGGACGAGCTGTTGCACTCACCACCGGCGCGGACCGACATCACCGCCGCCGAGTGGGAGACGCTGACAGTCAAACGAGCGACCGCGCACCGACAGTGCGCGGGTTGCCCCCTCATGGTCGAGTGCCTCTACCGGGCAGTCGTCGAGATGGACATCTCGGGCTACGTCGCCTGTACGACCGAGAGTGACCGGCTCAGCATCCGGCGCCGGCTCGGCATCGAGATCCATGAGCCGACGACCGTGGCGTACGGCGCAGCCCGCGTCGGTGGGGGACCGGTGAGCCACGAGGCCGTCATGACGGCGCGCCAGGCATACCCCAAGGACACGTGCCACCAGCTCGCCGACCGGCTCGGCTGCTCGACCTCGACGATCAAGCGTCACCTGCGTCGGGCCCGCGAGCAGAAGCGCGAGGACGCGGTCGCCCCCTCGGTGCCGAGTCTGCCGTCCGTCGACGCCGTGCTCGACATGTTCGACGAGCTCGAGACCAGCAAGACCGCCTGACTCCCCGGCTCGACCAGCGGTTTGCGACCATCGTCTGTATGCGTAGTGAGATGGTTGCGGTTCGTACGGGTGGGCGTTCTGTCGTCCACGACCTGACCTCGGAGTGCGCGGCATTCGTGCGCGACGAGCAGGATGGCCTGCTGCACGTGTTCGTGCCGCACGCCACCGCGGGAGTGGCGATCATCGAGACCGGCGCCGGCAGCGACGGTGACCTGCTGACTGCGCTCGATGACCTGCTGCCGCGCGACAACCGCTGGGTCCACCAGCACGGCACGCCCGGCCACGGCCGCGATCACGTGGTGCCGGCGTTCCTGGCCCCGTCGATGACCGTGCCTGTGCTGGGCGGACGGCTCCTGCTCGGCACGTGGCAGTCCGTGTGCCTCGTCGACACCAACGTCGACAACCCCGACCGCGAGGTGCGGCTCAGCTTCCTGAACGGCTAGACGTACTTGCTGAGCTCGGCGACGAGGCCGTCCTCGTCGATCGTGCCCACCACGGCGTCGGCCACGGCCTTGACGTCGTCGGGCGCCTGGCCCATCGCCACTCCGCGGCCGGCCCACTCAATCATCTCCAGGTCGTTGTTGCCGTCGCCGACCGCCAGCACCTCGGACCGGTCGATGCCGAGCTTGCCGCAGAGGAACTCCAGGCCCGATGCCTTGGAGACGCCCTCGGGCGCGAGGTCGAGCCACGCGGAGTAGCCGATGTAGTAGTTGGTGCCGGTCAGGCCCAGATCCTTGACGATCGCGGTGAACTCGTCGCGGCTGTGCTCGGCCGACCGGATGACGACGCGGGCGACCGGCTCGGCGATCAGCGACTCGACGTCCTCGACGACGAACTGCCCCAGGATCTCGTTGTCGGGGAACGGCTTGTTGAGCCGGAAGCCGATGCCGACCTCCTCGACCGCGACCAGCGCCTCCGGCATGTGCTCGAGGACGCGCCGCACCGCCTCGCTGGCGTCGAACGTCACGACGTCGAGCAGCTCGACCTCAGGGTCGTAGCGGAACGTGACGGCCCCGTTGCTGGCGACCCCGTAGCCCTCGGTGAACCGCAGGTTGTCGGCGGCGTCCATGACGCCGGGCACGCCGCGACCGGTGGCGATGACCGTCTCGATGCCGGCATCTCGCACCGCGTGCACCGCGGAGCGTACGGCCTCGGACATGACGTTCTCGCCGTCGACCAGCGTGCCGTCGACGTCGAGCGCGATCAGCCGGGGCTTGAACGTCACGCGAGCGGCCTCAGGACCTCGCCCAGCAGGGGGTGCAGCGCAGCCGGAAGGCGTACGGAGCCGTCCTCCTGCTGACCGTTCTCGAGCAGCGCGATGATCGTGCGCGTCATGGCGCACAACGTGCCGTTAAGCGTCGCCGCCGGCGTTGTCCCGTCCTCGCCGCGCACACGGATGTCGAGACGCCGCGCTTGGAACTCGGTGGTGTTGGACGCCGACGAGACCTCGCGGTACTTGCCCTGGGTCGGGATCCACGCCTCGCAGTCGAACTTGCGGATCGCGGACAGGCCGAGATCGCCCGACGCCACGTCGATGACGCGGTAGGGCAGCTCGAGAGCGTCGAGCCAGGCCTTCTCCCAGCCGAGGATGCGCTGGTGCTCGGCGTAGGACTCCTCGAGCGTCGTGTAGACGAACATCTCGACCTTGTCGAACCAGTGCACGCGGAAGATGCCGCGGGTGTCCTTGCCGTACGAGCCGGCCTCGCGGCGGTAGCAGGGGCTGAACGCCGCATAGCGGCGCGGCAGCGACTCGGACTCGAGGATCTCGTCGGAGTGATAGGCCGCGAGCGCCACCTCTGACGTGCCGACGAGGTAGAGGTCGTCCTTCTCCAGGTAGTAGACATCGTCCGCCGAGCCCTGTCCGAGATAGCCGGTGCCCTCCATGGCGCTGGGCTTGACCAGTGCAGGCGGGATCATCGGGGTGAAGCCCCATTCCGCCGCCTTGCTCATGGCGAGCTGCGTCAGCGCCAGCTCGAGCTGCGCGCCGACACCGGTGAGGAAGTAGAAGCGCGAGCCGCTGACCTTGACGCCGCGCTCGGAGTCGATCGCACCGAGCAGCTGGCCGAGCTCGAGGTGGTCGCGGGGCTCGAAGCCCTCGGCCGCGAAGTCTCGCGGGGTGCCGACCGTCTCGAGCACGACGAAGTCGTCCTCGCCGCCCTCGGGTGCGTCAGGTGAGGCGAGGTTGGGCAGCGACTTGATGAGCCGGTCGAACGTCTCGGCCGCCTCGATCTGGGCGGCCTCGGCGTCCTTGACCTGCTGGCTGAGCTCCTTGGCGCGCGCGAGCAGCTCCTGCTTCTCGTCGCCCTGGGCCTTCGGGATCAGCTTGCCGAGATTCTTCTGCTCGCCGCGGACCGCCTCGTACGCCGAGATCGTCGATCGCCTCTGCTCGTCCGCGACGATCAGCTCGTCGACGAGCTCGGTGGGCTCACCGCGGCGACGCTGAGCGGCGCGTACGGAGTCGGGGTCTTGTCGCAGGATTCGGGCGTCGATCACTGCCTCAGCCTATCGCCCGGCTCGCGCTCCCAATTCAGTCCATTAGGCTGGGTCGACCCCTGAGGAGGAAGCTTGTCGTTCGATCTGCGCCGCGCCGCGCCTGCGCGCCGGTCCATCCTCCTGTGGGTCCTCGCCATCCCGACGACGCTGTTCGCGATCCTCGCGATCTGCATCGGCGCAGGCGCCGACGCGATCACCGACCTCGATCACGACGTCGCCCGCGATGCGTACGACTACGCGTCCCGTCATGGCAGCTTCGTCGACTTCCTCGAGGTTGTCGCCGTCGTGTTCAGCAACCTCGGCGCCGGCATCGTGCTGGCGCTGCTGGCGGCGTACGCCCTGTGGCGCCACGAGCGCCGCGTCGCGATCTGGATCGTCGTCAGCGGCATCGTCGCGATAGGCGGAAACGCGCTGATCAAGCTGGCGTACGAGCGACAGCGCCCGGTCTTCGACAAGCCGCTCCACGAGATCGGCGGCTACTCGTTCCCGAGCGGCCACTCCTCCGGATCCGGGATGCTGGTCACCGTCGCGATCCTCATGACCATCGTCCTGACCGGTCGCGGGTGGAAGCGACGCATCATCATCGCCGTCCTGGCCCTGATCGGCGTAGGAGTTGGCGCGAGCCGCATCTTCCTCGGCGTCCACTACCTCAGCGACGTCGTCGCGGGCCTCAGCTTCGGCACCGCGGTCGCGCTGGGTCTGTGGATCCTGCTGGTCACCGACGCCGCGCGGCTGCCGCACGAGCTCGCGGCCCTGACCGGCACCGGCCGCAAGCGAGCCGCCGTCGTGCTCAACCCCTCGAAGATCGCCGACGTCGAGGCGTTCAAGGAGCGCGTACGCCTGGTGGCCCAGCGGGACGGCTGGAAGGAACCGCTCTGGTTCGAGACGACGATCGAGGACCCGGGTCACGGCCAGGCCAGTGCCGCACTGCGTGCCGATGTCGACCTCATCGTCGCGGCCGGCGGCGACGGCACGGTCCGCGCGGTCTGCGAGGAGGTCGCCCGCACCGGCGTGGCCGTCGGCATCCTCCCACACGGCACGGGCAACCTACTGGCCCGCAACCTGTCGATCCCGCTCAACACCCGCGACGCGCTCGACGTCGTGTTCGGCGGCCAGGACCGGGCGATCGACCTGTCGACGCTCAAGACCGACTCCGGCACCAACACGACGTTCCTCGTCATGGCCGGCCTCGGCATGGACGCCGCGATCATGACGGGCGTCAACGACCAGCTCAAGGCCAAGGTCGGCTGGCTCGCCTACTTCGTCAGCGGGGTCAAGGCAGCCCGGTTCCCGGCGATGAAGGTGCAGATCTCGGTCGACGACGGCGAGTTCAAGAAGTTCCGCGCCCGCACGGTCGTCGTCGGCAATGTCGGGTTCCTCCAAGGCGGCATACCGCTGCTGCCCGACGCCCAGATCGACGACGGACGGCTCGACGTCGTGGTGCTCGCGCCCAAGCGGTTCATCGGCTGGCTCGCGATCATCGTGCGTGTCATCGGCCGCCAGAAGCGTACGAACGAACGGCTCGACCGGCTCACGGGCCACAAGGTGCACATCAAGGCCGAGAAGATGATGCCGATGCAGCTCGACGGCGATCCGGTGGGGGAGGGCCAGGAGATCACCGCCGAGGTCCAGCCCGGTGTGCTCCTCGTACGCGTGCCGCTGGCCCCCGCGCCGGCAACCGCGATCTAGCCGCGGGGATCGACGGCGAGACGGGCGTCGACGTCGGACGGATGCAATGGGTCGCTGCCCCTGATCAGCAGGTGGTGCTCGGCGACGCTCGCGCGGTAGAGCCGAAGGGACCCCGGTCCGCGAAGCTCGTCAGGGCCGAACCGCTCGAAGCTGTCACGCGTACGGAAGATCATCGAGCAGCGCTCCAGCTCGCCGTCAGGCACCAGGGCCGCCGCGCCAGACATGTAGACCGCCTCGGCGCCACCGATCGGCACGGTCGAGTCGAACACGACGATGCTGACCTCCGGGCGTACAGCGATGTTCTCGGAGTGCCTGGCCACGGGTGACGAGACCCAGTAGAAGTCGGCGTAGTCCTCGTGCGAGAAGTAGACCGGTGTGGTCCACGGCGTTCCCGACGCGTCGGCCGTGCCGATCACCATGTAGCGGGTGCGATCGACGACGGCCCGTGCCTCCGCGCCCAGGTCGCGTTCGGTGGTCATCGGATCGCGTACGTCAGGTGCGTCGCATGCGGCGTTGCCACGCTGTCGGTCAGCTCGAGGTCGACACGTGTGCCTGCGGCGAACAGCGGAGTTCCGCCGCCGAGCACGACGGGCGCGACGTGCAACGAGAGCGTGTCGGCCAGGCCAGCGGCGAGCGCCTGACCGCACACGTCGCCGCCACCCATGACGACGACGTCCTTGTCGCCGGCCGCAGCCTGCGCCTGGCTGAGTGCCGACTCGATGCCGTCGGTGACGATCGTGAACCGGTGCTTCAGCCGGATCTGCTCCGGCGCCGTGTGGGTCACGACGAAGCACGGCGGTTCGGCAGCGTGCCCGGCGCCGTAGCCGACCTCGTCAGTCCAGCCGTTCGGGGCGTCGACGATGTCGAACAGGTTGCGTCCCATGATGACGGCGCCGGTGCGGGTGGTGGCGCGGCTGAGCAGCTCCTGCTCAGCCTCGTCGTCGGAGAACGCCCACAGGTGCAGGACCTCGCCGTCGACGCCGAGTCCGTGCTCCTGATCGACTCCCGGCGCCGTGACGTATCCGTCCAGCGACATCGAGATGTCGATGATGACGCTCATGACAGGCCCTCCAGGGCTGCGTCGAGCTTGTCGTAGCCGTCGCGCACCCCCTTGCCCATGGAGCTGACCATCGCGTCGCGCACCTCGACGGAGGGTGCGACGGACACCGCGCGCAAGAGAGCGCGGCCGTTGCCGAGCTCCTCGAACGTGAAGGTCTCGTAGAACACCTGTCCAGGCGCACCCATGAACTCGAACGTCTGGCTGAAGCCCTCGACGCTCGGATCGCCGTGGAAGACACCGCGGAAGGCGAACTCGTCGCCCTCGGGGTTGCGGTGCTCGAACGCGTAGGCCCCGCCGTGGTGCGGTTCGAACTGAGTGATGACCATCTGGTAGCCGTGCGGCCCGACCCATGTGGCGAAGAGCTCCGGGTCCGTGTGAGCCTTCAGGAGCTGCCCGCGGGTCGCGTTGAACTCGCGAGTTGTCTCGATGTTCTGCGTGCCCGGTACTGCTGTGATCGTGAGGGTGTCCGTCGTGTTCATCGTTCTACTCCTTGTTCTCGTTGAGTGACTCGAGCAGCTCGTCGAGTCGCGCGTAGCTCTCGGTCCAGTACTCCCGGTAGCCCGCCAGCCATCCGGTGGCGTCCTTGAGGGGTGCGGCCTCGAGGTGGCTGAGGCGCATCGTCCCCTGCCGGTTGCGCGAGATCAGTCCGGCCTGCTCGAGCACCTTGAGGTGCTTGGAGATGGCCGGCTGCGACATCGTGAAGAGCGCCGTGAGGTCACCCACGTTGGCGTCCTCCCGCGCGAGCCTGGCCAAGATGGCGCGGCGCGTACGGTCGGCCAGTGCGCCGAACACGAGGTCGAGCTGCTCGTCAGTCATTCGATAACCATTCCGTTATGTAACTTGATGGTTATAGATAACCACGAGGTGATGCAGTCGTCAACCCCTTCTTGAGGAGCGGTGACGTGGTCGCCCATCAGATAGCCCAATAGGCGACCGGCTCACCGCCGACCTGGGTGATAGGCGCCCAGCTCACCGCCTCAGGAGGAGGGTCAGGCGTCGGCGGCGTAGGCGTCGATCTCGGTGAGGATCGCGGCCTTGGTCGAGTCGTCGGCGAACGATGAACGTACGGACGCGCGGGCCAGATCGGCGACGCCTTGGTCGTCGAGCCCGAGCAGCTCGGCGGCGACCTCGTACTCGTGGTTGAGCGTCGTCGAGAACATCGGGGGATCGTCGGAGTTGATCGTCACCGGCACTCCGGCAGCGACCAGCGCAGGCAGCGGGTGCTCCGCGAGCGATGGCACCGACCGCGTACAGACGTTGGACGTCGGGCACACCTCGAGGGCGATCTGGTGCTCGGCGAGGTATGCCATGAGTGCCGGGTCCTGGGCCGCCGCGATCCCGTGCCCGATGCGCTCGGCGCCGAGGTGGTTGATCGAGTCCCAGATCGTCTCGGGACCGGTCGACTCACCGGCGTGCGGGACGCTGTGCAGCCCCGCGGCGATGGCCTGCTGGAAGTACGGCTTGAACTGCTCGCGCCCCACGCCGATCTCGGGGCCGCCGAGACCGAAGCTCACGAGTCCGTCGGGCTGCAGGCGCAAGGCGGTGTCGAGCGTGACCTCTGCCGACGGCAGGCCGGACTCGCCGGGGATGTCGAAGCACCAGCGCATCGTGAGCCCGAAGTCGGCCTCGGCCCGCCGGCGCGCGTCCTCCAGCGCCTCGCAATATGCCTCGGCGCTGATCCCGATTGCGATCGAGGTGTAGGGGGTACAGGTCAGCTCGACGTAGCGGACGTTCTGCCCGGCCAGGTCACGGGCGACGTCGTAGGTCAAGGTCCACAGGTCCTCGGGGGTACGCAGCAGATCGACGACCGAGAGGTACACCTCGATGAAGTGTGCGAAGTCCGTGAAGGTGAAGAACCGGGCCAGTGCGTCGGGATCCGTCGGGACCGTGGTGCTGCCGGCGTGGCGCTCGGCCAGCTCGGCGACGGTGCGCATCGAGGCCGAACCGACGTGATGGACGTGGAGCTCTGCCTTGGGCAGGCCGGAGACGAACGACATGGTTCGAGGGTAGCGAGCGTCCTCTCTCCTCCAACGGCTATGCCCTCATTCTTGGGGGGACCCCATGATCTCCGCGACCGGGGTGTCAGGCTCAGGCGGACTGCTGGCGCTCGACGACGCTGCCGCGCTGCTCGAACTCGACGTCGATCGTCACGAGGACCTCGTTGTTGATCGAGAACTCGACCCGATTCTCCTCGGCCGTCAGGTTGCCGGCAGTGCCTTCGTCGAGCCACGTGATCGAGCCGATGACGCTGACGAGGGCCACCTTGGCACCGTTGTCGGTCTGGCCCCGGAACACGACGGGTCCCGGCCCGGCGTCGCGGATCACGAGAGCCGTACGACTGACGGCGGGGTTGTCGACGGACACGGTCAGGTCCTCGGCCCCGCCGGTGCGGCCGAACGTCCACTTGGCGTCGCCGTCGAGCAGGACCTCACCCGTCTCACCATCGGCGGTCTTCCACATCACGGTGATCACTGCATTGCCTCTCGTTGGGGCCTCGTCTCCCGATTTCAGGGTAGGTCTTTCGCATGAGTGAGACGTTCGAACAGCAGATTTATGACTCGAAAGGACCAGACCCTCTGGCTCAGAACTCCAACCGCCCCTCCAATGGGGACCCTCTTTGTGAAAAGAGGGCCACCTTCACAACTTCTTGCACCAAGATGGCGTCACGAACATGTATGACGTGTCTCACAACTAATAGCGACTTTTGTGTGAATTGACAGGTTCTGAGCGGCACAACCGCGGTCGAGCCTCAAGCAGACAGGACAACGGATGCAGTCAATCAAGGAACTGTGCGCGCCGGCCACCGCTGACGTGCACGAGATGCCAGGGGACCAGGGTGTGAGGAGCGACGACAGATGGAGTCGGTCAGTCGAGTTGATGTCTTCGCGACGATAGCGGCGCTTCCCCAGTCAGGGGATGAGAGCGCATTGCTGCTGTTCGGTGAGCACGGCGCCGGCAAGACCCACTTGGTCGAGAGTGCACATTCCGACCCAGCAGTCCCCTCTGTGCTCGTACGCGTCCACCCCGCCGAGTCGCGATTCCCACTTGCCGGGTTCGCCTCCATGTTCGCGACGCTCAGCCAGGCGCCGGCCACCGAGTTCCACCGCTACTTCTCGCTGCGCTCCGAAGAGCCTGCAGGCCTCTTCGCCGCCGGTCACGACCTCCTCGCCTTGATCCGCGGCCTCGACCTCCCCCCGACGGTCGTGCTGATCGACGACCTCGATCGCATGGACAGCGCGAGTCGCACCGTGCTCGGCACGATCGCCTCGCACCTCGCGGGCACGTCGCTGTGGCTCGTCGGCACCGCCACCAGTGTCGAGTCGAAGGAGACCGTCTCGGGTTTCTCGACCTCCCGTCTCGCGCCACTGAGTGGCAGCGAGCTCGTTCGGATCGTTGCCGACGCGCACGACCACGACGAGCCGACAATGCGGATCCTGGCGAGCTACTCGGGAGGCAACCCGAGGATCCTGTCCGAGCAGATCGGCCGGCTGCACGACGATCAGCTCAGCGGTACGGCCCCGCTGCTGCTCCCGCCGCGCCCCACCCCGACGATCGAACAGGTCACGACCGACACTCTGACCCGGTTGAGCTCCGCGGCTCACGACATCCTCGAGCTCGTCGCGCTGTCGCCGATGGCGCACGCCGGGGCGATCGGTGTGGTCATTCCCGACGCCACCGATGACGTCGAGGACCTCATCGACTCCGGTGTGCTCAAGCGCCGCGCCTCCTACCTCACCTTCACCGATGAGCGCCTGCGCAGCCGGTTCTACTGGGACCAGGGCTCCCGGTCCCGCCGGGAGCACCACGCCAAGCTCGCCGAGGCGTCCGTCGGCCTCGACGAACGCCTGGCGACCTGGCACCTCAGCTCGGCCGCGCGCGGACCGCAGAGCGTCGACCAGCTGCTGAGCGCAGCGGTCTCGTTCATCGACGAGGCGCGGACGTGCGCCACCGTCGAGTTCACCGAGCGGGCGCTGGGCCGCGCCGAGCACATCGAGGATCACGCGGCGCTCCTGATCGCCCTCTGCAACCACCTCCTGCGGGATGGCCTCCTGGGGCTGGCGGATCGCTACAGCACCCAGACGAGATCCGGGACCACGACCCCCGAGCAGTCGATGGACATCTTGAACATCAGGCTCATGTCCCACCTGTTCCGCAGGCGGCATGTCGTGAACGACGAGCTGCTCACCCTCGCCGAGCTCCACGCCGAGGCCAACCCCGAGGGAGCGTGCAGCATGCTCTGTCTCGGAGCCGCCTATCGTTCCGAGCGCTGGGAGATCGAGGAGGCGCGCAAGCTCACCAACCAAGGCCTGATGCTCGCCGACAAGGTCGCCGAGTCCACGCGGCTGAAGCTGACGGCGATGCGAGAGATCGTCGACGGTCTCGACGGCACGGCGATCGAGTCCGCTCCGACATCGACCGACCTCGACGCCGACTCCATGGCGGTCGACCCGGACCTGCTCCTCCTCCGTGGCCGCGCCATGACCGTGCGCGAGGCCTACCAGGAGGCGCGGCAGCTCTTCACCGTGGTCGCCAATCACCCATCGAGCCGAGACGGGCTGCGCAAGGACCTCGCCACATACGGAACGATCCGCAACGAGATCGCAGCAGGCGAGTTCCGCCTGGCTCGGGCGGCCGTGGACACCTGGGGGGCCACGGCGCCCTCGCTGACCCGTGGCACCTCGGCATTCGCCTACATTCAGGCCTGGTACGCGAGCTCGATCGGTGACGACACGGCAGCCGAGGACTTCATCGACACGTGCCTCGAGCTGGCGTCGGCCGAGGCGAGTCAGGCGCTTCGCGCCCGGGCGCTCGCGCTGCGGGGAGCGCTCCGGTTGCGCATCGGCGACGCCGAGGCGTCGGTCATGGTCCTGCGACAGGTCAGCGCGGCATCGACCAGGTTCCGCAACCCCACCCTGCTTCGTCACTGGGCCGACTACACCGAGGCCTGCGTCGCCACCGGTCGTGTGCAGGAGGCCGCGGCCACCGTGACCGCACTGGAACGACGCCTGTCGGTGCACCGCTCGAGGTGGGGCGAGCTTGCCCTGCTGCGGTGCCGAGCACTCGTCGAGACCGGGCGGCCGTCGCTCGCGCTCTTCGAGTCAGCCATCAAGGAGTTCGAGCGGGACGAGCTGCCGTACGAGCTCGGCAGAACGCTACGGTGTCTGGCAAGCCGCCAGGCCGAGCTCGGGATGGCAGTGGAGAGCCGCCTGACACGGATGGCGGCCGTCGCGGCCTTCGAGGCATCCGGCGCCGACGCGTGGGCCGCGCACGCCGACCACCCCGACACCGCCGCCGTGGCGACCGGAGCCGACAACCGGCTGCTCGACCAGCTGTCCTCCGACGAGCGCGATGTGGCGATCCGGGTCATGAAGGGCCACCGCAACCGCGAGATCGCCCAAGAGCTCTTCGTCTCGGTGCGCACCGTCGAGCTGCGGCTGACCCACATCTATCGCACGTTCGGGGTGCAGTCCCGCGCCCAGCTCGTCGCGGCGTTGACCGGGGCCGTCTCCAACGACGGCGTTGCACCGCCTGACGGCGCCAGGCCTCAACCCTGACAATGCCGCGGCGTCAGCTGCTGGCGTCCCGCAATCGATGGCGGAGAGCCGCAAACCGTAGCGGGATTTCGCAGCCTGCGCCTGCACACATTGCGGGGGTCCGTAGTAATCGCACGTTTTCGTGCTAGCCAGTCGCGGAGGCTGCAGTGTTTTGCCTATCCCGAGTGCTCGCAAACCGCCAGGCAGTTCGAGGGAAGCCTTCGACACACGCGAACGAGCAGCAGGGGAGCTAATCATGACCATCGGGGACACCCACGCATCAGCGTCGCACGAGTCACCATTCCCGTACGACGTCTGCGTCATCGGACTGGGATACGTGGGCCTGCCCACCGCTCTCGCCTACTACGCCAGCGGTCTGTCCGTCCTCGGCATCGACGCCTCGGCGGACCGGCTCATCTCGGTCGGCGCCGGCATGGCTGACCTGACCGACTCAGATCGCGAGCAGCTCGACCACGCCCTGACCGATGACCGGTTCCAGATGACGGCCGACCCGACCACGCTGGCCGAGGCCCGCGCCGTCATCATCTGCGTGCCGGCACCGGTCAACGAGTACTTCGCTCCAGACCTCAACCCGCTGAAGGCCGCCTGCGCCACCGTCAGTCAGCATGCGCGCCCCGGCCAGCTGCTGATGCTCACCTCCACGACATACGTCGGGTGCACGCACGAGCTGCTCGTCCGGCCCCTCGCCAAACGGGGCCTGGAGGTCGGTCAGGACGTCCACGTGGCGTTCTGCGCCGAGCTCATCGAGTCGGGCGGCACGTCAGGCGGGCAGGAGGTGCGGTCGTTCGTCGTCGGGGGCGCCATGCCGACCTGCGCCGAGCGAGCGGTCGAGACGCTCCGTGTCCACACCAAGAACGTCGACGAGGTGCCGTCCCTCGCGATCGCCGAGATGGCCAAGCTCCTCGAGAACACGTTTCGAGCGGTCAGCACCGCAGTCGCCAACGACTTCGCCGACATCCGCCGAGCGATGAAGGTCGACACATGAGCCGCGAAGGCCCATAGCGGAGATCTCCCCCCAACTGGCATGGGTGTTGTGCGTCCTAGGAGCGATTGCCCGTGTCACCGCCGCCCTCCAGCCCGGACTACTCCCCTGGGCTGGGGGACGTGCGGCGAGCTCAGGTGCCCGGGACGATGGCCGCGATGACCGTGCCGTCGGCCCGTCGGCGCCCCGGTACGGGTGAGGGCTCGCCCTCGATGCGCGGCCCCTGGCCGTCGAGCGGGACCGAGACCGGATCACCCGGCAGCACCGTGATCTCCCGGCCGCGAATCGAGATCGTCGCCTCCTTGCCCTCTTCGACACTGAGCTCGACACTGTCCGGCAGGACCGTGACCCGTACGCGCGTGCCCCGCAGGGTGACCCGGAAGATCAGGGAGTCCCACGACTCCGGCAGCCGCGGGTCGAGCGTGAACACGCCCTGGTAGTCGCGGAAGCCGCCGAACCCGTTGACGAGCGCCCCCCACACGCCACCGGTCGATGCCACGTGGACCCCGTCGGAGGTGTTGTGGTGCCGGTCGGCGAGGTCGACGAACAGCGCCGAGAGGAAGTAGCGCAGCGCGAGGTCGTGGTAGCCGACCTCGGCGGCGATGATCGACTGCACGACCGCCGACAGCGTCGAGTCGCCCGTCGTGATCGGGTCGTAGTACTCGAAGTCGGCGCGCTTCTCCTCGGGATCGAACTGGTCGCCCTGCAGGAACAGCGCCAGCACGACGTCCGCCTGCTTGAGCACCTGGAACCGGTAGATCACCAACGGGTGGTAGTGCAGCAGCAGCGGTCGCTTGTCCATCGGCGTGTTGGCCAGGTCCCACACCTCGCGCTCCAGGAAGTGCTGGTCCTGCGGGTGCACGCCGAGGTGCTCGTCGTAGGGGATCGCCATGTCGTTGGCGGCGCGCTCCCAGTCGGCGACCTCACGCTCGTCGAGGTCGAGGCGCCGGACGACCTGGTCGTACTCCACACCGTCACGGATCGCCAGGTCGCGCACGGCCTCCGCCGCACGACGCAGGTTGAAGCGCGCCATGACGTTGGTGAAGAGGTTGTCGTTGACGACCGTCGTGTACTCGTCCGGACCGGTCACGCCGTGGATGTGGAACGTGCCGTCCTCCTCGTTGCGCCAGAAGCCGAGGTCGACCCACATGCGGGCCGTCTCGACGAGCACGTCGATGCCCTCGCGGGTCAGGAAGTCGATGTCACCCGTGGCCGCGAGGTACTGGCTCAACGCGTACGAGATGTCGGCGTCGATGTGATACTGCGCGGTGCCGGCGGCGTAGTAGGCCGATGCCTCCTCGCCGTTGATCGTCCGCCACGGGAACAGGGCACCGTGCTGCGCGAGCTGCTTCGCCCGGTTGCGGGCCGCGTCGAGCAGCGTGTAGCGGAAGCGCAACGCGTTGCGGGCCGCTCGCGGGGTCGTGTAGGTCAGGAACGGCAGGACGTAGACCTCGGTGTCCCAGAAGTAGTGGCCGCCGTAGCCCGAGCCCGTCACGCCCTTGGCCGGTATGCCGGTGCCCTCGGCGCGGGCCGAGGCCTGGGCCAGCTGGAAGAGGTTCCAGCGCACTGCCTGCTGCACCTCGGGCTGGCCGGGCACCTCGACGTCCGAGCGCTCCCAGAAGTCGTCGAGCCACTGGCGCTGGTCGGCAAGCTGCTGGTCGAGGCCCTCGTCCTGCGAGCGGTCGAGCGTACGCGTGCAACGGTCGAGCAGCTCGCGCGACGGGACACCGCGTGACGTGTGATAGCTGACCATCTTGGTCAGCGTGATGGGCTGGCCCGGCTCGGCATCGATCCGGTACGTCATCTTGGCCAGGTCGTCATCGGTCTGGATGCGCTTGGTGTAGTTGTTGGCCGTCTCGAGCCGGTGATCGGCAGCGACCGCGATCGTCATGCCGCTCTCGGCGCACTGGTAGCCGAGCCCGACCCGGCCGTCGGCGACGTTGCCGGAGTTGCTCTGCGGGAGCAGGACCCGGTGCCGCATGCTGCTGGCCTTGCGCGGGTCGACGCCTTCGCCCATCGCCTTGGAGCGGACGTGGTACTCGTCCTCGCCGTCCTGACGGTTGAGGATCTGCGACGAGATCGCGACCGGCGCGTAGTCGTCGAGCATCGTGACCTCGAACGTCATGATCGCCAGGTGGCGCTGCGTGAACGAGACCATGCGGCGCGACCGGATCTGCACCCGCTTGCCGCCGGGCGTACGCCACAAGATCTCGCGCGACATCACACCGGAGCGGAAGTCGAGGCGACGCTCGTACTCCATGAGGTCGGCGATCTGCAGCAGCAGCGGCTCGTCGTCGACGTAGAGGCGGATGACCTTGGCATCGGGCGCGTTGACGATCGTCTGGCCGACGCGCGCGAAGCCGAACGCCTCCTCGGCGTGCTGGATCGGCCAGGTCTCGTGGAAGCCGTTGATGTAGGTGCCGTGCGAGAACGAGTCGCGGCCCTCATCGACGTTGCCGCGCAGGCCGAGGTAGCCGTTGCCGACCGAGAACAGCGTCTCGGTCGTGCCGAGGTCCTCGCTGTTGATGTAGTTCTCGACCAGCGCCCACTCGTCGACCGGATAGCGCGACCGGTCGAGGAAGTCGTGCACCTGCGGTGCGATGTGCGAGGGCCCGCTGCCGTTCCGGCTCGGGGTCATGGGAGGAGCTCCTCGAGGTCCTTGACGACGATGCCCGCGCCGTTCTCGAGCAGCTTGTCGCGGCCGACGCCGCGATCGACGCCGACGACGAGGCCGAAGTCGCCCGCTCGGCCCGCGGCCACTCCCGACAGCGCATCCTCGAACACCACAGCGCGCTCCTTGGGCACACCGAGCTGCTCGGCGGCGTCGAGGAACGTGTCGGGCTGCGGCTTGCCGGCCAGCCCGCGCTCGGCGGCAACCTTGCCGTCGACGATGACAGGGAAGTAGTCGATCATCTTGGCGGCACGCAGCACGGCCGGGGCATTGCGCGAGCTCGAGACGATCGCCATCTTGGTGCCGCGCTCGACCAGCGCGTTGACGAGCTTGACCGACCCGGGATAGGGCTCGACGCCGTCGGTCTGGAGGATCTGCTCGAAGTCGGCGTTCTTGCGGTTGCCGAGTCCGGCGACGGAGTCGGATGACGGCGGGTCGGCCGGATCGCCCTCGGGCAGCTCGATGCCACGGCTCTCGAGGAAGGAACGCACGCCCTCATAACGCGGCTTGCCGTCGACGTACGTGTAGTAGTCGTCATCCGTGTAGGGCTCGGCGATGCCTCGCTCCTTGAGGAAGTCGCCGAACATCTGGGCCCATGCGCGCATGTGCACTTCTGCCGTCGGCGTGATCACGCCGTCGAGGTCGAAGAGGGCAGCGTCGTAGTCGTTCCAATCCACACCAACGAGCGTATGCCCGAGAGGGCCTCCACCGTTAAACAATCGGGTGCGTCTCTCGACACAGAATGCGGCCTCACCGTCCCATAGGGTGACTGCATGGGTCTCGGAGCGGACAGTGAAGTCGGTCGCCTGCGCACGGTCATGCTGCACCGGCCAGGCCCGGAGCTCGGGCGGCTGACTCCGCGCAACAACGACCAGCTGCTGTTCGACGGCATCCCGTGGCTCGGCCGGGCACAGGAGGAGCACGACGCCTTCGCCCAGGCACTGCGGGATCGCGACGTCGAGGTGCTCTATCTCGTCGAGCTGCTGGTCGAGTCGCTCGCCGTGGAAGAGGCGCGGGCCACGATCATCGAGAGCACGACGGCCAGCCTGCGGCTCGGCGACGGCCTGCGGCAGCACATCGCCCGCGTCATGGCCGAGCTCGCGCCCGAGGAGCTCGCTCTGACGCTGACTGCAGGCCTGCGCAACGACGAGGTCACGAGCTTCCGCAGCATCGTCACGAGCCTGCTGCCGCCCGAGGACTTCCTCATCGAGCCGCTGCCCAACCTGCTGTTCACCCGCGACTCGTCCGTATGGCTGCCAGGCCACGTCGCCGTCACGAGCCTCGCGATGCCGGCTCGCGTCCGCGAGACCCAGCTCACCGGGCTGATCTACGAGCATCACCCCCGCTTCGCCGACGTCCCTCGCGTCCACGGCCCACACCTCGAGCACGTCGAGGGCGGCGACGTGCTGCTGCTGGCGCCGGGTGTCATCGCGGTCGGCGTCGGTGAGCGTACGACCCCGGCCGGCTTCGAGCGGTTCGCCCGCCAGGTGCTGACCGGCGGCCTCGCGCACACCGTGCTGGCGGTGCCGATCGCGCAGGAGCGCGCCACGATGCACCTCGACACGATCGTCACGATGGTCGACATCGACACCGTCGTGATCTATCCGAACATGGCCGACAACCTCCGCGCCCACGCCGTGACGTTCACGGGAGACGAGCTCGTCGTCGCGGACGAGCAGTCGTTCTTCACCGCGGCCGCCACGGCGATGGGCATCGAGACCCTGCACCAGATCGACACCGGCCTGGACCCGGTGACCGCCGAGCGCGAGCAGTGGGACGACGGCAACAACACGCTCGCGATCGGCCCGCGGCTCGCCGTGGCGTACGAGCGCAACGAGCAGACCAACGCGCGGCTCGAGGAGCACGGCATCGAGGTCGTGGCCATCAGCGGTTCCGAGCTCGGCTCGGGTCGTGGCGGACCGCGTTGCATGTCGTGCCCGGTGGAGCGCGACTGAGCCATGACCCTGGTCGACACGTTCGAGGCCGAGCGTCCCCGCCTGCTCAACGTCGCCTACCGGCTGACCGGCAGTGTGGCCGATGCCGAGGACGCCGTGCAGGAGGCCTGGCTGCGGCTCGACCGCGCTTCGACAGGCCCAACGGGCGGAGCGTCGATCGACAACATGCAGGCCTGGTTGACGACGGTCGTGAGCCGCCTGTGCCTCGATCGCCTGACGTCGGCCACCGCGCGACGTGAGACGTACGTCGGACAGTGGCTGCCCGAACCCATCGTGACGCCCTTGGTGTCGTCGAGCTCACCGCCCGACCCGCTCGAGGCTGTCGTCCGTGACGAGGACAACCGTTTCGCGGCGCTCGTCGTGCTCGACGTGCTGCCGCCTGACCAGCGGGTCGCCTTCGTGCTGCACGACGCGTTCGGCGTGCCGTTCGGCGAGATCGCGGACGTGCTCGGCATCGAGCCGGCCAATGCCCGGCAGCTGGCATCTCGTGCCCGCCGGAGCCTGGCGGATCCGCCGCCGCCCGTGCCCGACGAGGAGCACAACGCCGCCGTCGGCCGGTTCCTCGAGGCCATGGCGACCGGCGACCTCAACGCCGTCCTCGCGACACTGCACCCCGACGCCCTGGTGATGGGCGACGCGAACGGCACCACCAACACCGCGGTCAACGTGATCCACGGTGCCGCCAAGTTCGCCCGGTTCTACCTCGGGCTCCTCAGTCGCTACGGCCCCGACGCCTTGTCGACCCTGGAGCTCGTGCTGGTCAACGGTCAGCTCGGCGTCGCGACGTACGGCTGGCAGGGCGAGTCGGTCCGGCAGAGCTCGCCGCCGCGCGTCGCGGGATTCGCGGTGCGCGACGGCCTGGTCTACGCGACGTACGACGTCGCCAACCCCGAGAAGTGGTCGGGCGTCAGACTGCCTGACTGGCCGGCTCGGCCAGGTCAGTAGCCCAGGGCACCCGGCACTGGTCGCCGGAGCTGAAGCCCTGATCGGTGATGCCGAGTGCGTGGTTCATCCGGGCGCGCTGGTTCTCGTGCGAGATCTGGTACGTCAGCTCGAGCACGCCGTCGTGGCCGTACTTCTCGACGAGCGAGGCGACCTGCTCGTCGGTCACGGCCATGGGCGTCTCCGTCATCGCATCGGAGTACCGGATGACCTCACGCTCGTCCTCGGTGTACTTGTCGGACGTCTCGAACTCACCGATCTCCTTGAGTCGGTCGATGTCGAGGCCGTCCAAGCGCTGCAGCATCACACCGAAGTCGACGCACCAGGAGCAGCCGACGGTCCACGCCGTGCGGTAGACGGCGAGCTCGATCAGTGCGGGCGGGACGACGTGCATGGCCTTCTGCAACGCCAGCTCATGACGCGCCGCGGCCATGAAGATCTTGCGGTGATGCGCCATGATTGCGAACGGCTCGGGCACCTCACCCAGCTGCTTGCGGGCCATCCGGTAGCCGATCTTGACGATCGTCCCGGCGTCCTTGGGAGCCAGTGCGGGAATGCGGGGCATGACGTCTTCTCCTGTCCTGCGGCGCTCTGTGCGCCGCTCACCCCCCAGACGACGCACCCCACGAATGTGTGACAGCGAGCCTTTCGTCGTACGCCCCTTCACTTCGCTCCCGCTCCGCCCCCTACTCGCAGAGCTCGTGGGGGACCCCCAGCAGAGCCCGTCGCTAGGGGCGGGTGCCGTCACAGGTTGATCATGTGGCCGGCGAGGCCGTGGAACCCCTCCTGCAGCGCTTCGCTGAGCGTCGGGTGCGTGTGCACGTTGCGGGCCAGCTCGAGCGCACCGAGGTCCCACTTCTGCGCCAGCGTCAGCTCCGGCAGCAGCTCGGCGACGTCGGCACCGATCAGGTGGCCGCCCAGCAGCTCCAGGTGCTCACCGTCGGCGATGAGCTTGACGAAGCCGCCGGGCTCGCCGAGTCCCTGCGCCTTGCCGTTGGCGGTGAACGGGAACTTCGCGACCTTGACGTCGTAGCCCTCGTCGCGGGCCTGCTGCTCGGTCAGCCCGAAGCTCGCCACCTGCGGCTGGCTGAACGTTGCCCGCGGCATCATGCGGTAGTCACCGAGCTCCTGCGTCTCGGCGTTGCCGATCGTCTCGGCCGCGACGACGCCCTGTGCCTCCGCGACGTGCGCGAGCTGCAGCTTGGCCGTGACGTCGCCGATCGCGTAGATGTGCGGGACGTTGGTGCGCATCCGCCCGTCGATCGCGATCGCACCGCGGTCGGTCAGCTCGACGCCGGTGGTCTCGAGCCCGAAGCCCTCGACGCGAGGCGCGAAGCCCACCGACACGAGCACCCGGTCGGTCTCGATCGTGGTGCTGGCGCCGTCCTTGCCCGTGTACGTCACGGTCACGCCGTCGCGATGATCGGTCACGTACTCGACCTTGGTCGACGTCAGGATCGGGATGCCGAGCTTGCGGTACGCCTTGGTGATCTCCTTGGAGACCTCGACGTCCTCGTTGGGCAGTGCCCGGTCGAGGAACTCCACGATCGTCACGTCGACGCCATAGCTCTTGAGCACGTACGCGAACTCCATGCCGATCGCACCGGCGCCGACCACGAGCATCGTGCGGGGCAGGTCGCGGTCGAGGATCTGCTCCTCGTACGTCACGACGTTGGCGCTGCGCTTCACGCCCGGAAGCATGCGCACGGTCGAGCCGGTCGCGATGATCGCGTTGGTGAACTCAACCGTCTCGGTGCCGCCCGCTGTCAGGGCGACTTCGAGCGAGTTGGGCCCGGTGAACGTGCCGCGGCCGTCGAGCTCGGTGATGCCGTTCTTCTTCATCAGGAAGTGCACGCCCTTGACCCGGCCGTCAGCGACCTCACGGCTGCGGTCGAACGCGACGCCGTAGTCGAAGCTGACGTCACCGCGGATGCCGAACGTGTCGGCGTGGTGCGTGAAGATCTGCGCCAGCTCTGCATTGCGCAGCAGCGCCTTGGACGGGATGCACCCGACATTGAGGCACACGCCGCCCCAGTACTTCTCTTCCACCACAGCCACGCTCAGGCCGAGCTGGGCGGCGCGCACGGCGGCGACATACCCGCCGGGGCCGGCGCCGAGCACGACCACGTCAAATGAACTTGTCATACCTCATTCAACCGCGCCAGAGGAGGCCGGGATTCCCGCGGGACGGCTCAGCGGATTGGTACTTGGCCGCTCACGATCGCGTTGCGGGCCGAGCGCTGCTCCGACGTCAGCGGGGTGTTGTCGGCCAGCGCCTTGTCGAGACGTCCCCGGAACTCCTGCGCCGGCTTCTCCAGGTCGGCTGCGTCCGCCTGGAACTCCCACACCGGCACGAGCCGGCCATGGGTGCGGAAGTGACCGATCAGCTTGGTGCCTTCACCCAGCGTCTCCTCGCCGCGCGATCGCAAGCGGGCCAGCGCGTCGAGCAGCTGCGTCTCGTCGTCGGTCATGACCCAGCGGAGGAACCGCTGGGACCCCATCTCGGTCCAGTACGCCGACTCGACCGTCTCGAGCTTGATCGTCGGGGCAATCGTCTGGTTGGCCTCGGCCAGGAGCTCGGCCGTCTCGGGTCGCTCGTCGGTGCCCTCGACCCAGAAGTCGAAGCCCTCGTGCACCGTCACGTCGAATCCGCTCGAAGGGTCGATCAGGTCCTGCAGGCGCGGGCCGACGCCGGGCTCACCCATCGGGACCGGCTGACCGGGCTCCATCTCGAGGGCGGTCTCCACGACGTACGCGAGATCGCGACTGATGTCACCGAAGTTGTGGGCGACCTGCAGGCCGACCCAGATCTCACCGTCCGGGCGCACGATGCCGGCGCCGTTGCCGGGCAGCAGCGAGCACACCCGGACCGACTGACCCGAGGCAAGCGTGATGGTGGCGGTCGCTGAGGGCACGAACTCCCGCAGGGCGATCCAGTCAGCCTCGTTGGGGAGTCCTTCGAAGGTGCGCGCCACGAACGGCATGCGTTCCTTCTTGGCGGCCTTGTTCTTGATTCTCGACTTCTTGCCCATGACGGGCGAGTCTATGCGGCTCGCCTCGCTTCGCTCACAGTCGGCCGCGGGCGGACTCCTGGGCGGCCGGGATCAGTGGGGGCTGAGGCCGAGCTCGGCGTTGACCCGCGTGCCCGTCGACATGTCGACCCACCACCGGTCGGCGACGCGGTTGATGATCGACAGCCCGCGGCCGCTGAGCGAGTCCTCGTCGAAGTCGATCGGCTTGAGCGACCCACCCTGTCCGGCGTCGTAGACGCTGAGCTCGAGCAACGTGCCGTTGATGGCCCAGGAGATCTCGATCGTGCCGTCCGATGTCGGGACACCGTGGCTGACCGCGTTGGCGATCATCTCGCTGATGACGATCAGCGCGTCGTCGATGACGTCGTTGGACGCCCGATTGACCGTCAGGAATGCCGCGAGACGGGTGCGGGCGATGCCGGGCGTCGAGAACGCGAAGGGCAGACGAATCGTGTCATGAACCTTCATGACACCACCGATCTGCCGATTAACAGGAGGTGCCGCTGGTTCCGAAGGTTCGGAAAGCGACACGTACATAGCCCAAAGTAACTACTCGAGGGGGTTCATCGCTACTCCCTGGGCAAAGAAGACCCCCGTACGTGTCCCATCACACGGCGCGAGGGACCATGGTCGTATGAGCGACTCGGCCATCCCGACCACCGACATCACCAGCGTCCCGGAGGTGATTCCGTCCGATCTCGTCGTGCTCGACGTGCGCGAGCCCCACGAATGGGCGACCGGACACATCGAAGGTGCCGTCCACATCCCGATGGGCGAGTTGCCGGCACGCGTGGGCGAGCTCGATCCCTCCGCGCCGACGCTCGTCGTGTGCCACGTGGGTGGCCGGTCCGCCCGTGTGACGGCCTGGCTGCACGCGCAGGGTCACGACGTGACCAACCTCGAGGGCGGCATGGACGCCTGGGAGCAGGCCGGCAGGCCCGTCGCCCGCTAGCGGTGCGTCAGCGCCAGTCGGGTGGCAGGTCGCCCGGATAGGGCGGCGTCTCGGGGTGCATCCCAGAGCCAGCGGGTACGTTCGGCGGCGTCACAGGTACGTTCGCCGGCCGCGGAGGCTGGGGCGGTGCCGGCTGCTGCCACTGCGGCGGCGGAGCCTGCTGGGCCGGGGGCCACCAATAGGCGTACGGAGGCGGTGGCCACATGGGAGCCGGCGGCGTCGGTGGCGTCGGCGGCGGTTCGATCGGCGGTCTGGTCCGCTCGAGCCTCTGACGGCGCGCAGCCCACTCGACCCAGGCGAGGAACACGGCGCTCGAGATGATCGTCGGGATGAGGTCCAGCGGACCGGCTCCGCTGTCGTCCGTCGCGGAGATCATGCCGAGGGCGTCCAGCACGAACAGCACCACGTTGTTGGCGGTGTGCGCCGCGATCCCGGCCTCCAGCCCGCCGGTGCGGATCGTGAGCACGGCCGCCGTGAGGCCGAAGATGCCGACATCGACGAGACCCCACAGCTCGTACGCGTGTCCCGCGACGAACAGCGGGACACTGACAATGATCGGGATGATCGCGAAGCGGGTCCACGAGCCGACGAGCTGCAGGATGTAGCCGCGGAACACGTACTCCTCGGCAGCGGCCTGGAACGGCGTCAGGAGCAGGACCAGGCCGATCGCGACCAAGGCCCGCGTGCTGATGTCGGGCGCACTGACCTCCGACGGATCCGTCAGCTCACCCAGCGCGACCGACGCGCCGATCGTCACGATGAACACGACGAATGCCATCACCGCGGTGCGCGCCAACCAACGCCAGCGGAGGTGACCGGCGACGGATGAGAGGTAGCCGATCGGCCGCGGCCCGGTGACGAGGATCGCGACCAGCAGCGCGGGGATCATGAGCGCCAGCCCGAGCATGTCGAGCGCGAAGAAGTCGAGGTGCTGCAGGTCCAGGACGCCGGACGCGTCCATCCACGCGTCCAGCTGGTCGACGCCCGACCCGGCAGCAAAGACGATCAGTGCCACCAGGACCAGCACCAGGATCGCGCCGAAGTAGATCACCACGGCGAGCAAGCCGGCGACCGGAAGCTTCCACCACGCGTACGCGGGAGTCTCGCGCGCGAGGCGGTGGTAGCGCGTGGACATGGGCGTCATCCTCACACCAGAGATGAAACAGCGCCACCGGGAAGATCCCGATGGCGCTGCGCGGTTCGTGCGGTTCTACTTGGCGGCGGCCTTGAGGCGCGAGCCGACGCTCACCTTGACGCCGAAGCCGGCGGGGATGTCGATCGTCTCGCCGGTCGAGGGGTTGCGGCCCGTGCGTGCGGCACGCGGAACGCGCTCGACGGACAGGATGCCGGGGATCGAGACCTTCTCGCCATTGCTGACGGAGTCGAGCAGGATCTCGCTGAAGGACGAGAGGACGGCGTCGGCCTCGGCCTTGCTGGTGCCGGCCTTCGAAGCGAGGGCAGCGACGAGGTCGTTGCGTGAGATAGCCACAAAAGCTCCTTGTGAGTGAATGGGTGTGATCGACAGTCTATGAACTCGCGGCAACGATTCAATCGCGCCCCCACAGCCGCCCCGATCGTTCACCTGCTATCAACCCCAGATTGCCGGCGGTTCGCTGTCGACGAGCGACGCGATCTCCTGCACATATCGGTCCCTCGGCCACTCCGTCACCCCCAACGACGCGAGGTGCTTGGTACGCCACTGCGTGTCGATCAGCCCCTCGTCGCCGACCACCTCGACGAGCCCCATCAGCGCGACCTTCGAGGCATCCGTCGCCCGGTGGAACATCGACTCACCGGCGAACAGCCGCCCGACGCTGAGTCCGTACAGGCCGCCGACGAGCTGCCGGTCGGCGTCGCGCACCTCGATCGAGTGGGCCCAGCCGAGGTGGTGCATCCGCACGTACGCCTCACGGATCGACGAGTCGATCCAGGCACCGGGACGCGAGGGATCGGCGCACGCGTCGATGACCTCCTCGAACGACTCGTCGGTCGTCACCGTGAAGCGGCGGCGTGACCTCGCCAGCGACCGGCTGACGTGCAGCTCGGACGGGACGAGCACCCCGCGCTGCATCGGCGACCACCACAGCAGCATCCCGTCGTGGGGCATCGGGAACGCGCCCTGCCGGTATGCCTCGAGCAGCGTGCCGGGCTCGAGGTCCGCACCGACCGCGACACAGTCCTCCGCTGGCCACTCGTCGGGGTCGAACACCCAGGGCGTCGGCGTCAGCGTGGAGCGCGTCATGGCGCATCGAGCACACGGGACAGGTGGCGCACCGGGCCGTCGCCCCACGTCTTCCACTCCGCAGCCGTCGCCTCGTCGAGGAAGGTCGACCAACTCGCCGCCCGGTTGACGGCCTGGGTCAGCTCGGCCGAGACGAGCACCTCACGCATGACCCGCGGCTCGATGTCCCAGGCGTCGGCGTACGCCTCGAGGACGGGATCCCACGGGATCGACGTCAGTGAGGTGATCCAGCCGAACGGCACACACATCGTCTCCGCGGCGTTGGCCCACTGCCCGTCGCCGAAGTCGAACACTCGCATCGACCCGCCCTCGAGCGCGAACACGTTGTTGGGATGCACGTCGCCGTGCTGCCACGTCGTCGGCAACGGGCCGTGTGACAGCACTTCGACGGCGTCCGCGAGGGCCGGACGAGCGTCAGCCAGCTGGCGCTTCAGCTCGGCATCGACGTGGGCAGGATGGTCGGCGGGATGGTGCGCGAAGATCTCGACGACGCGGTCGAACCGGTCCAGCACCGTCCCGGGGGAGTAGTTCGGCAGCCCGATCTCCAGCAGCCGGTCGCGGTGCGGCGCCGCGGCCTGCTGGATCGTGGCAACCTCGACCACGATCCGCTGCCAGTCGCCGAGGGTGGGGTCGCGGGTCTCCCGGAGGGTCACACCTCGGTCGCGCGTCAGCATCCAGCCGCGCGCTGCGTCGATCGCGTAGGGCGGATCGACCGCCTCGGGGGCCAGGCCGGCGAGCTCGAGCTGAAGGGCCGGCTCGAACGACAGCGCTGCCGCGTTGGCCTTGAACCACAGCCGCCCAGCAGCGGTCGGGACCGTGAGCTGCGTCGACCACGGACGTACGCGAGGCTGCTCGATCGGACCGTCGAGGGAGTCACCGTGCTGGGCCAGCTGATCATGGATCCAGGCCTCGGCCGCCTGCCGCCAGTCACCATCCACCACGCGCTCGGAGAAGGGGCGGCCCATGCCCACAGCGTAGGCCAGCGCACGCGGCGCCAGAGGATGCCGACCGGCCGCACCGACCTATGCTGGACGGATGGGAGTTCGCCGCACCGTCGCTGTCACCGCCGGCGCCAAGCTGGCTCCCGCTATCGCGTCCGGCTACGTGCGGACGGTCCTCGATCACGCGATCGACGGCCTCGGCCCGCTGCGGTCCGCCGCCTCGTCGGCCGACACCAAGCTCGTCGACCACGGCGGGGACGTCGAGAAGGCCATCCGCGGCCTCGTCCGGATGCACACGAGCCTCGCCGGGGTGCAGGGGTTCGTCACCAACCTCGGCGGTTTCTCGACCCTCGCGCTCTCGGTGCCGGCCAACGTCGTCGGCGTGACGCTCGTGCAGTGCCACCTCGTCGCCGGCATCGCACACCTGCGCGGTTACGACCTGGAGGACCCGCGCGTCCGCAACGCGATCCTCGCCTGCATGCTCGGCGAGGATGCGGTGAAGGCGCTGGTCAAGCGGCACCGGCTGCCGTCCTCACCGATGGCTCTGGCCACCTCGCCCGTGCACGATCCCGTGCTCGACGCGACGTTGTCACGCGAGGTGACCGCAGAGCTCGTCGCCCGTACGGCCGGACGGCGGGCCATCACCTTGATCGGGCGGCGAGTCCCGCTGCTCGGTGGCGCCGTCGGCGGCTCGAGTGACGCGCTGGCGACGTGGCACATCGGCCAGTACGCCGCCGACGAGCTCCGCGACCGACGAAATGTCGGTGGATAAGGCGCGACCTTGCGAGCCTCGAAACCACCTCAGTGTCAGACCCCACCCCTAACGTCGTACGCATGACGCTCGAAGCCGTGATCCTCGCGCTGCGCGAGTCCTGGGGACCAGACACCTGTGCGCCAGAGGACGTCGCCGACTGGACTCCGGACAATCCGGCCCGCGGTCAATGCGCCACGACGGCCTTGGTCATCCACGACTTCTTCGGCGGCTCGCTCGTCACCGGCGAGGTCTTCACAGCAGGTGAGCGCACCGACTTCCACTGGTGGAACCGGCTGCCCGACGGCGAGCAGGTCGACATCACCCTCGACCAGTTCGGCCCCGACGAGCACGTGGTCGGCAGCATCGACGTCGTACGCCCGACCGGTCCGACGCGGCTCGCCCGGCAGTACACGCTGCTGTCGTCGCGGGTCTCCGCCCGGCTCGCTCAGTCGGCCTGACCAACCTCCAGGAGGGTCATCCCGGCCAAGTCGGCAGCCGTCCGGTCAAAGGTCAGCGTGGTCGTGCATCCGGCTGCTGAGCCGAGCCGCGCTGTCAGCGCGTCCGCGAAGTCCGCGGACGTGGCCAGTGCATCCCGCATCGCCAGGCGCACCACGTCCGAGCGTTCCAGCCGTATGACATGGGTGCTGAGGAGATGGTCGAGCACCGGCAGGCTCTCGCGCTCCGGGACCCGATAGGCCCTGCGGAGCACCCAGAGCAGCTCGACAACCGTCACCAATGACACGAAGCCCGGTTCGTCCTCGGTCAACGCCTCGATGACCCCCGCTGCAGCACTCGACTGCGCCGCGTCGTCCTCGGTGAGGTAGCGAACGAGGACGTTGGTGTCGAGGCCGATCACCGGCGGGCTCGCTCCGCCGCGGTGTCGAGGACAGCCTCGTTCATCTCCTCGACGGTGATCGGTGGTCCGGGGCGCTTGAGAATGCCCTTGAGGTCGCTGATGCTGCGCGTCGCCGGGACCAGCTCGTAGCCACCATCGGGGAGCTCGACGAACTCGACTCTCGTGCCGGGCTCTAGCTTCAGGTTCCGCCGTACGTCGATCGGAATCGTGATCTGACCCTTGCTGGTCACGGTCGAGGTGCTCATGACCACATCTTACCCTCGTATGCGATTCCTTACTTCACGGTAAGGCGTCAGCCCAGCGCGCGCACGACGGCGCTGGCCGGCTCCTTGCCCAGCACTCCTGACATCCACACGCTGGTGCGCACGAGGGCGTCGAGGTCGACGCCGTGCTCGATGCCGAGGCCGGTCAACATCCAGACGAGGTCCTCGGTCGCGAGGTTGCCGGTCGCGCTCTCGGCGTACGGGCAACCACCCAGGCCGCCGGCCGACGCGTCGAACGTCGTGATGCCGCGCCGCAGGGCCGCGTACGCGTTGGCGAGGGCCTGACCGTAGGTGTCATGGAAGTGCATCGCCAGCTGGTCGACCCTGACGCCGGCGGCGCCGAACGCGTCGAGCAACGCGCCGACGTGCGCGGCCGTGCCGACTCCGATCGTGTCGCCGATCGACAGCTGGGTCGCGCCGAGGTCGAGCAGCCGCTTGCCGGTCGTCACGACCTGCTCGATCGGCACCTCGCCCTCCCACGGGTCGCCGAAGCACATCGACACGTACGCCCGGACGTCGACGCCGGCGTCGCGTGCCCGGCTCACGACCGGCTCGAACATCGCGAACTGTGAGTCGAGCGACGCGTTGAGGTTCTTCTGCGCGAACGTCTCCGTCGCGCTGCCGAAGATCGCGATGTGGCTGCAGCCGGCCTCGAGCGCCCGGTCGAGCCCGCGCTCGTTGGGCACCAGCACCGGAAGCGGTGTCGGGCCGTCGAGCGGCAGCCTGGCGACGAGCTCGGCGGCGTCGGCGAGCTGGGGGACCCATTTCGGGTGCACGAAGCTCGTCGCCTCGACGATCGGCAGGCCGGCCGCGATCAGCCGGGTGATGAACTCCGTCTTGTCGTCCAGGGCGACGATCGCCGACTCGTTCTGCAGCCCGTCGCGCGGCCCGACCTCGTAGATCGTGACGGCCTCCGGCAGCGCCGGGTCGCGTACGACAGCAGGAATGCTCATGCCAAACCTCCGCGAGTGGCGCACTGTGGTTGCTGACGGAGCCCGCAGAGCGACCACACTGCGCCACTCGCGGGGGTTGTCGGCTGCTGGCGGCTCATGCCGGGTCCACCGTGAACAGGAGATGCTTGATCGGCACCTGGTCGCCGGCCGCGGCGCCGACGTGCGAGACCACGCCGTCGTACGGAGCAAGCATGGCGAGCTCCATCTTCATCGCCTCGACGACGCCGAGCTGCTGGCCCAACGCGACCGTGTCGCCCTCCGCTACATCGACCCGCAGGACCGTGCCGGGCATCGGCGACACCAGGTCGGCGTCCGTCGCCGTGCCCGTCCGGTGCCCACCGCGCATGGGGTCGGGGGTCTCGAGCCGCCAGTTCTGCCCCTGCCACGCGATCGACAAGCCGTCGGCATCGGCGATCGCCAGCATGTCCACGTCGAGCTCGTCGGCATCCGTGAAGCCGAAGTCCCACGTCGTACCGGTCTCGTCGACCAAGGCGATGCGGGTCGGCGCCGGATCCGCGCCTGAGCGCCAGCCGTCGCCCGCCGTCCACGGCGAGTCGCCCTCGGTCGCCGGGAAGCCGGCCCACAGGAGAGCGGCCGCGCGAGCTGCCTCGGGCGGCAGGGTCGGTGGGGTCAACAGGTTGATCGACGCGTCGCTGTCGAGCCATGCGGTGTGCACGTCGCCCGCTGCGAACTCCTCGCTCGCGACCAGCCTGCGTACGAACCCGAGGTTGGTGGTCACCCCGAAGATCCCGGTGTCGTCCAGGGCTTCGACCATCAGGCGGCGCGCGTCCTCGCGATCCGTGCCGGCAACGACGATCTTGCCGAGCATCGGGTCGTATGCCGTCGAGACCTCCTGGTCGGCACCGAGATCGGTCTCGACGCGTGCTTCGAGGGGCCAGGCGGCGTCGAGCACGTGGCCGGCCTGCGGCAGGAACCCGGCGTAGGGGTCCTCGGCGTAGACCCGGATCTCCATCGCGTGGCCCGACGCGGTGATCTCGTCCTGCGTCAACGGCAGCGGCTCACCTGCCGCGACGAGGAGCTGCCACTGCACCAGGTCGAGCCCGGTGATCTCCTCCGTGACGGGGTGCTCGACCTGCAGGCGCGTGTTCATCTCGAGGAAGTACGCCCGGCCGTCGGCGACGAGGAACTCGACAGTGCCGGCGCCGGTGTAGCCCACCTCGCGGCACAGCGCGACGGACGACTCGTGCAACGTGCGGCGCAGCTCGTCCGTCAGTCCGTACGCGGGCGCCTCCTCGACGACCTTCTGGTGCCGCCGCTGCACCGAGCAGTCGCGCTCGAACAGATGGACGACGTTGCCGGCGCTGTCGCCGAACACCTGCACCTCGACGTGCCGGCCGGCCTCGACGTACTTCTCGACCAGCAACGTGTCGTCGCCGAACGCCGCGGCTGCCTCACGGCCCGCGGCTTCGATCGCTGAGGCCAGACCCGCGGCCTCGCGCACGATGCGCATCCCCTTGCCGCCGCCCCCGGCCGCCGCCTTGACGAGCACGGGGAACGCGTCAGCCGGCACCGCTGCGGCGTCGAACTGCGGCGTCACCGGCACCCCCGCTCGTTCGGCGATGGCCCGTGCGCGGTCCTTGCGGCCCATCGCGTCCATGACCTCGGCGGTCGGCCCGATGAAGATCAGCCCGGCCTCCGCGACGGCCCGGGCGAACTCGGCCCGCTCGGACAAGAAGCCGTATCCCGGATGGATCGCCTCTGCGCCTGACTCCTTCGCGGCCGCCAGGACTCGTTCGATCGAGAGGTAGGACTCGGTGGCCGGGGTCGGGCCGAGGTGCACCGCGTCGTCCGCAAGGCGTACGTACGGGGCCTCCGCGTCGGCATCGGAGTAGATCGCGATGCTGCGCAGCCCCGCCTGCTGGCAGGCGAGGATCACCCGACGGGCGATCTCGCCCCGGTTGGCAACGAGCACACTGTGGAAGGTCGTCACGTCAGGCCTCACATGCGGAAGACGCCGAATTGCGGCGCCGGGGTCGGAGTGGCTGCGGCGATCTGGAGACCCATGCCGAGCACGCGGCGAGTGTCGATCGGGTCGATGATGCCGTCGTCCCACAGTCGGGCACTGGAGTAGTAGGCCGAGCCCTGCTGGTCGTACTGCTCGCGGATCGGTGCGCGGAACGCCTCTTCGTCCTCCGCCGACCACTCGCCGCCCTTGGCCTCGATGCCGTCGCGGCGCACGGTCGCCAGCACCGCGGAAGCCTGCTCACCGCCCATCACCGAGATGCGCGCGTTGGGCCACATCCAGAGGAAGCGCGGGTCGTACGCCCGGCCGCACATGCCGTAGTTGCCGGCGCCGAACGACCCGCCGATCACGACCGTGAACTTGGGCACGACCGAGGACGCAACAGCTGTCACGAGCTTGGCGCCGTCCTTGGCGATGCCCTTGTTCTCGTACTCCTGACCGACCATGAAGCCCGTGATGTTCTGCAGGAAGACCAGCGGGATGCCGCGCTGGTTGGCAAGCTCGATGAAGTGGGCCCCCTTGAGCGCGGACTCGCTGAACAGGATGCCGTTGTTGGCGATGATCGCGACGGGATAGCCCCAGATGCGGGCGAACCCGCACACCAGCGTCTCGCCGTAGAGCGGCTTGAACTCGTGCAGGCGCGAGTCGTCGACGACGCGGCGGATGACCTCGCGGACGTCGTAGGGCGTTCGGCCGTCGACCGGGACGACGTCGTAGAGCCCTTCGGGATCCTCGGCCGGCTCGACCGGTTCGTGCGGCGGCTCGGCGCTGGTCGGCCGCTCGAGGGTGCCGATGATCGACCTGACGATCTGCAACGCGTGCTCGTCATCGTCAGCGAGGTGGTCGACGACCCCGGAGAGCCGGGCGTGAACATCGCCACCGCCGAGGTCCTCGGCCGTCACGACCTCACCCGTCGCCGCCTTCACGAGCGGCGGTCCGCCGAGGAAGATCGTGCCCTGCTCCTTGACGATGACCGTCTCGTCGCTCATCGCCGGTACGTACGCCCCGCCGGCGGTGCAGGACCCCATGACCGCCGCGACCTGCGGGATCTGCTGCGCCGACATCTGGGCCTGGTTGAAGAAGATGCGGCCGAAGTGCTCGCGGTCGGGGAACACCTCGTCCTGCATCGGCAGGAAGGCACCGCCTGAGTCGACGAGGTAGATGCACGGGAGGTTGTTCTGCTGCGCGATCGTCTGGGCGCGCAGGTGCTTCTTGACCGTGAGGGGGTAGTAGGTGCCGCCCTTGACCGTCGCATCGTTCGCGACGATGACGCAGTCGCGCCCGCTCACGCGGCCGATGCCGGTGACGATCCCCGCGCTCGGCACCTCGCCCGCGTACATCTCGTACGCCGCGAGCGGTGCGATCTCAAGGAACGGCGAGCCGGGGTCCAGCAGGTGGTCGACCCGGTCGCGGGGAAGCAGCTTGCCCCGGGCGACGTGTCGCTGGCGGGAAGCCTCTCCGCCGCCTTCGCGGACTGTGGCCAGCCGGGTCCGCAGCTCCTCGACGAGTTCACGCATGCCCACAGGTTAACAGCCGTTAACCGAGATCGGCTACACTGCACCCGTGAGCACGCCCCGCCGCCAGCAGATCCTCGACACGGCCGCAGCACTGTTCGCCGAGCGAGGTTTCCACGGCGTCTCGGTCCACGACATCGGCGGAGCCTGCGGCATATCGGGTCCGGCTCTCTACAAGCACTTCGCCGGCAAGGACGACATCCTCACGCAGTCACTGACGGCGATCAGCGAGCGGCTCCTCGCCGAGGGGCGGGCCCGGAGCGCCGCAGCACCCGACGACGGGCAGGCCCTCGACGCCCTCATCGCCTGGCACATCGACTTCGCCCTCGGGCATCCAGCGCTCATCGTGATCCAGGAGCGCGAGTGGACCAACCTCGACGCGACGGGCCGCAAGGAGGTGCGTTCGTTGCAGCTGGCCTACATCGACATCTGGGTCGATGTCGTACGCCGGCTGCGTGGCGACCTCGACGCCGCCGAGGCACGTGCCGTGGTCCAGGCGACGTTCGGCCTGCTCAACTCGACGCCCCACAGCGCCCGCATCAGCGAGTCGGCAATGCGGACCCGGCTGGCTCGGATGGCTCGAGCCGCTCTGCTCGCGTAGTGCCGCGTCGGCGGCTGACAGTCGCGGCCGCAACCCCGACCAGCATCACCGTCCCGCCGACCAGCTCGAGCACGCTCGGCACCTCGTCCTGCACGAGCCATGCAGTGAGGATGCCGATGACCGGGACGAGCAGCACGAACGGCACGACGGCGCTGGCGGGGTAGCGGGCGAGCAACGAGTTGAAGATGCCATAGCCCACCAGTGAGGCGCCGATCGCGGTGAACGCCGTGCTGGCGATCGCGACACCGGACAGATGCGTCAGCGCCCGGCCCACCTCGTCGCTCCCGTCGACGACCAACGAGAGGCCGAGGGCCGGCAGCGGCACGACGAGGGCCGACCACACGACCAGTGAGAACCCGGAGGCGACACCGGCCCGGCGGGCGATGACGTTGCCGATCGCCCACGAGGTCGCCGCGCCCAGCAGCACGAGCAACGGCACGACCGGCGCGGACGCACCGTGTGCGATCACGACCAGCACGAGGCCAGCCGTGCCGATCGTCGCGCCGACGACCTGGCGACGGCTCGGCGGCTCCTTGATCACGATCGCGGCGATCACGATCGTGAAGATCACCTGTGCCTGCAGCACCAGCGAGGCCAGGCCGGCGGGCATGCCAAGGTCCAGCGCCAGGTAGAGCAGGCTGAACTGTCCGAGACTCATGAACGTGCCCACTGCCACGACGGTCCGCCAACCGGCCCGAGGTCGCGGCACGAAGAACACGAGCGGCAGGACGACGAACGTGAAGCGCATGGCGAGGAACAGCAGCGGTGGCACGTCGGCGAGACCTTCGTCGATCACCACGAAGTTGGCGCCCCAGATCAGCATGACGAGGACGGCGAGCATGCTGTGCTTGGGGGACATGCCTTCAGTCTCTCCCGCTCAACCATGAAGCACCAGCGACGGTCTCTGCATCAAACAGCGTACAGTTGCTTCATGATCGACCTCGGCGCGCTGCGTGCACTGATCGCCGTACGCGACCACGGCAGCATCGTGTCGGCAGCGTCGGCACTCGACTTCACCCCGTCGGCGGTCTCGCAGCAGATCAAGAAGCTCGAGCGGCAGAGCCGGTCGCCGATGCTGGAGCGCGTCGGTCGCAGCGTCATCCTCACCGAGCGCGGCCGGTTGCTCGCCGAGCGGGGGCGGCTCCTGCTCGCCGACCTGGAGCAGGTCGAGAACATCGCCGTCGGTGGCGCCGAGGAGCTGCGCGGTACGTTCCGCATCGCGTCGTTCTCGACGGCATCCCGCGGCATCGTGGCGCCCCTGGTGGCGCGGGTCCGGAAGACCGCCCCCGACCTCGACGTCACAGTGCTCGAGGTCGACCCACGGGAGGCCGTCACGCTGGTCGAGCGCGGCGGCACCGACCTGTCGATCGTGCACGACTGGAGCACGATGCCGCTCGAGGTGCCCACGACGCTGGAACAGCACGAGGTGCACGTCGACCGTGCCGACGTGCTGCTGCCGTGGAACCACCCCTTGAGCCTGCGCGACTCGGTCACCCCGATGGACCTGGTGCACGAGCGCTGGGTCACCACTCCGGCGGGCACGATCTGCCACGACTGGCTCGTGCACATGTTCGCGATGCACGGGGTCCGGCCCGACATGCGCTACTTCGACGGGTCCTACTCGACCCATGCCGCCATGGTCGAGCACGGCGTCGCGGTGGCGCTGGTCCCGCGACTCGGCCGGGAGTCGCTGTCGCCGCGCGTACGAGCCGTGCCGGTCGTCGATCCCACGCCGACTCGTCGGGTCGCCTCGCTCTGGCGGGCCTCCAGCCGGGAGAACCCGGCTCGCCTCCACGTGCACCGCGAGCTCGAGGACCTGTTCCCGCCCGTCGCCTAGGGTGCTGTCACTGCGACTGACAGGAGTGCACCATGGTCAACCTCGGCAAGCTGCTCGGCGGCAGCCTCGACATCAAGAAGGTGCAACAGGTCGTCGACCTGGTGTGGGACAACAAGGACGACCTGGCCAACAGCGCCAAGCTCGCCAAGGAGATCCCCGACTTCATCCGTACGCTCGCCAGTGGCCTGTCCGAGGCCGGCAACCAGGCACGAGCCGCCGGTCTCGCCCTCGTCGGCGAGGACGGCAGGTCCGGCGCCACGACGCGTCTCGGCAGCAGCGCCACCACCTTGGGCTCGATCGCCGACAATCTCACGAGCGTGGCCAAGTTCGTCGCCGACGCCGCTGACGACGTCGAGAAGGTGCCGATGATGGGTGGGCCGGCCAAGCAGCTCGGGGGAGCCGCCAAGACCATCCGCGACACAACCTCTGGTCTCGGCGGTCTCGCGGACGACCTGGTCGGCCTCGCCGAGATCCTCGGCAACGTCGGCGCCGCCCTCAGCAAGCTCGGCGACAGCCTCGACACCTCCGCGAGCAGGGCTCAAGGCTTCGTCACACAGAGCTAATTGAGCGAGCCTTTCGACTCGCGTGGTTTCGACAAGCTGACGCCTTCGGCGTGATTCGGCTCAACCTGCCTTCGCGCTCGCTCGCAGAGCTCGCTCTGCTCAGGCACCTTTGAGGGTTCGCCAGGACACCAGCGCAGCCGCAAGGGCGACGACGATCGCGGTCGCCGACGTGAGCTGCACGCCGAGGTCGAACGCCTCGTGCGCCGAGCGCAGCATCGACTCGCCGACGCCGTTCGGATAGAACTTGGCGTACTCGACGGTCCCGCCCAAGGTCTCGAACGACGAGTCGTTCTCGCCCCACTGGGCAACAGCCGGGATCGTCAGGTGTGAGCGATAGGTCGACGTCAGGATGCTGCCGAGCACGGCCGTGCCCAGCACGGCACCCACCTCGTACGCGGTCTCGGAGATCGCCGAGGCGGCTCCGGCCTTGTAGGGCGGGACGCTCGACAACATGAGGTCGTTGGTCAGGGTCTCGGCCAGGCCGATCCCGAGGCCCAGCACGGCGAACGCGATCATGATCGACATCGTCGACGGCGTGCCGATGAACGCCGCGATGGCATAGCCGGCCGCGGACAGGCCGAAGCTGCCGGCCACCAGTGCACGCGCCGGGAAGTGGCGCACGAGGCGGACCGCCGCGAAGCCTGCGATGACCGTGACCAGCAGGCCCGGCAACAGGACCGTCGCCGCCGACAGTGGGGAGAGGCCGACCACGAGCTGCAGGAACTGCGCAGCGAAGTAGACGAAGCCGGCATAGCCCATGAGGCTCAACAGGTTGGCGACGATCGCCCCGCTGAAGACCCGGTCGGAGAACAGGGTCATGTCGATCAGCGGGTCGACGAGGCGATGCTGGCGGCGTACGAACAGCACACCGCTGGCGATACCGACGCCGAACCCGATCAGGGCCGGGTCGCTCAGGCCGTGCTCGGCGGCCTGCTTGATGCCGAACACGAACGGCAGCATCGCCGTCATCGACAGCACGATGCTGATCAGGTCGATGCGTCCGGGCCGGGGATCGCGCGACTCCGGCAGCAGCAGGACGGCGGCGACCAGGAAGATCACGATGATCGGGACGTTGATGAAGAACACCGAGCCCCACCAGAAGTGCTCGAGCAGCCAGCCACCCACGACCGGGCCGAGTGCGGCGCCGCCGGCGAACATCGCCGCCCAGGTGGCGATCGCGAGCCGGCGGTCGTCGCCGTGCGTGAAGATGTTGCGGATCAGCGACAACGTCGAGGGCATCAGGGTCGCGCCAAACACACCGAGCAGCGCGCGCGAGGCGAACAGGGCCTCGGCGCTGGGGCTGAACGCGGCGCACACCGACGCGATGCCGAACCCGACGGCACCGATCAGTAGCAACCGGCGGCGGCCGATGCGGTCACCGAGGCTGCCCATCGCGACCAGCAGCCCGGCCAGCATCAGGGGATAGATGTCGACCAGCCAGAGCAGCTGCTCGCCGGTCGGGTGCAGCGCCGTGCTGACCTGCGGGAGCGCAAAGCTCAGCACGGTGTTGTCGATCGAGGTCAGGAGAACGGGCAGCATGAGGACGCCCAGAGCCAACCACTCACGCAGTCCTGCTCGGGGCGCATCCAGCTGCTCGGCGCGGTAGCGCGGGTCGATCGTGGTCATGGGGCCTCCTCTCGTTTCGGAACGGTCAACTATACCGTCCAGACGGTACAGTCAACGAAGCGAAGGCTGGTGATATTCCTCTCTGTAAGGTGAGCGCATGCCAGTGGGAGAGCGTTCGACGCGCGATCGTCTGCTCGATGCCTTCGAGACCCTTCTCGTGACCGCCGGCAGCCGCGCGGCAACCCTCGATGCCGTGGCCGCGGAGGCCGAGGTGTCCAAGGGCGGACTGCTCTATCACTTCCACAGCAAGGACGAGCTCGTCGAGGGCATGCTGACCCGACTGCGCGAGCAGGGCGAGGCCGACGTGGCCAAGATGCGTACCGCCAAGAAGGGTCCCGTCGAGTTCTACCTTGCGACCTCGGTCAACACCGGCAGCAACTTCGACCGGGCGCTCGTCGCGGCCGGCCGCATCGCGCAGGAGAACGACTCCCGAGCGGCAGCGGCACTGGCGGATCTCCGTGAGGGCTGGTTCACGGTGCTGCGCGAGCACCTCGGCGACGAGTCCCTGGCCCGCACGATCCAGCTGATCGGCGACGGCCTCTACTTCGACGACACCACAGGACTGACCGAGAAGAATGCCCTCAAGCACGTCCGCGCCGTGCTGAAACGCCTCGACGTGCTCTAGGAGTTCATCGCGCGTCGGCTCGGCGTGCACGCCTACGTCACCCGCCACCCCTGGACTCGGTGGCATGACACTTCATCCGTACGTCCGCCGCACGGCGCACGCCTTCGGCGTCGCCGCCATCGCCACCGGAGCCGTCGCCGCACCCGCGGCCGCCGCCGACAAGACACCCGCCAAGACCCACCACCAGGCCGTCACGGTGTTCGCGCACCGCGGCGCCTCCGGCTACCGTCCCGAGCACACCCTCGCCGCGTACGCCCTGGCGATCAAGCTCGGCGCCGACTACATCGAGCCCGATCTCGTCAGCACCAAGGACGGCGTGCTGGTCGCCCGGCACGAGAACGAGATCAGCGGCACGACCGATGTCGCCGACCACCCGGAGTTCGCGCAGCGCAAGACCACCAAGACCGTCGACGGCGTCGCCGAGACCGGCTGGTTCACCGAGGACTTCACCCTCAAGGAGCTCAAGACGCTGCGGGCCAAGGAGCGGCTCCCCGCCGTACGCCCCGGCAACACCCGCTACGACGGTCGCTACGAGATCCCGACGTTCGACGAGGTCCTCGCGCTCGCCAACTCCGAGAGCCACAAGCGCGGCCGGGCGATCGGCGTCGCGCCTGAGACCAAGCACCCGACGTACTTCCGGTCCATCGGACTCCCGCTGGAGAAGCCGCTCCTGCGGTCGCTGACCAAGGCCGGGCGCAACTCGCGGCACGGCAAGGTCGTCATCCAGTCGTTCGAGGTGTCGAACCTGCGGCAGCTCGCCCGGCAGACCCGCGTACCGCTCGTCCAGCTGACCTCGGCCGCGGGCGCGCCGTACGACTTCACGGCTGCCGGCGACCCCCGCACGTACGCCGACCTGATGACGCCGGCGGGTCTCCGAGGCGTGGCGACGTACGCCAGCTGGCTCGGCCCTGAGAAGAACAGCATCATCCCGCGCGACGCCCAGGGATTCCTGACGACGCCGACTCCGCTGGTCAAGGACGCGCACCGGGCCGGGCTCAAGGTCGTCGCCTACACGTTCCGCGACGAGAACCAGTTCCTGCCGGCCGACTTCCGCGACGGGACCGACCCCAACACCAAGGGGGACATCTTCGGCGAGCTCAAGACCTTCTTCGAGGCCGGCCTCGACGGTGTCTTCGCCGACTACACCGACAGCGCCGACGCCGCGCGCGACTGGTGGGAAGAGAGCTAGCAGGACTGTCGGAGGCGGGCTCGGAGTTCTAGGCTCGGGGTATGTGCCGCAACATTCGTACCCTCCACAACTTCGAGCCCGCCGCCACCAACGACGAGGTCCACGCCGCCGCGCTGCAGTACGTACGCAAGATCAGCGGGGCGTCCAAGCCGTCGAAGGCCAATGAAGAGGCGTTCAACCGCGCCGTCGCGGAGATCGCCCACATCACCGGGCACCTCCTCGAGGACCTGGTGACGACCGCGCCGCCCAAGGACCGTGAGGTCGAGGCCGCCAAGGCCAAGGCGCGTTCCGCCGCCCGCTTCGCCTCCGCCTAGGAGCCGACCGGCCGCGTCAGGGCTTGCGGAGCTTGAGGAAGATGCTCGGCCCGAAGTTGCTGCGGGCCAGGCGGCGCTGCGTCAGGCGCTCGGCCGCCAGCATCGCACTGGTCGGCAGGGCCCGCTTGAGGGTCTGGCTGCGCAGGTTGGACACCGAGAGCTTGCTCTCGAGCGTGAGGCCGGCCGCGCCGAGCTGACCCACGACGGTGTCGATGTTGTGGTTGACGAACGCGATCGCGTCCGGCTCGTCGGCCTTGGTCTTGCGGATGTTGACCGGCTCGGTCGGCAGCGGGGTGCCTTCCTTCTTGTGCCGGCGACGGTTCTTGAAGTGGCCGTAGTTGGCGACCTCGATGATCGCGGTGCCACCGGGCGCGAGCACGCGCGAGATCTCGGCGAACTCCGCCGTCGGATCGGGCAGGTGGTGCATGACGCGGACCATCGTGATGAGGTCGAGCTCGCCGTCCTCGAACTTGAGGTCGTCGGCCTGCATCTGGACCTGCTTGATGTCGGTGCCCTCGAGCACCTTCTTGGCCGCCTCGAGCTGGGTCGCGGCCGGTTCGGCCAGCGTGACCTCGTCGGAGAACGTACGCAGCAGGATGCACAGGCGCCCGAAGCCGCCACCGATGTCGGCGGCCTTGCGGAAGTGGTTGCCCTTCAGCAGTCGCCGGATCGCGATGTGCTCGGCGGCGTTCTCATAGTCGCGGTTGTCCCAGTACTTGGTGTAGTCGTAATTGCGCTCGTACTGGTTGGCGACCTTCTTGGAGGGCTCTTTTTCACTCACGCCGACCACAGTAACAACGACCGCCGTACTCCTATAAATCGTCGCTAGGAACCATACGTACGGGGCCCGAAGACCGGTGTCTCCTTGGCCATGCCGGCCTTGCGGGCGATCGTGGTGTTCTTCGACTTGAACATCGCCGACTGCAGCTTGCGCTCGAGCCGGTATGCCCCGCGGAGACCGCGGTGGCGGTTGCCGTAGATCAGCTCCTTGGTCGCCGCGACGGAGTCCGGCGACCGCTCGACGATCTGGTCTACCAGCCCCAGGGCCGCCTTCAGCGGGTCGTCGCTGACCTCAGTCGCCAGGCCGAGCTCGGCGGCCCGCTCGCCCGTGAACGACTCGCCGGTCATCGACAGTCGCATCGCCACGTCGGCCGGGAGCAGCTCGCCAAACGGCACGGTGCCTGCCATGTCCGGCACGAGGCCCCACTTCGCCTCGAGGATCGACCACGTGGCGTCGGGCGTCGTGAACCGGAAGTCCGCGCCCGCAGCCAGCTGCAAGCCAGCCCCGTAGCAGTGCCCCTGGACCACGGCGATGACCGGGACCGGCAGGGTCCGCCAGATCTGGGTGACCTTCTGGAACTGGTTGACCGTCCGCGGTCCGGCGAAGAAGAACCTGGCCACCCGTCGCTTGTCCTTGAACGCCGCCGCGAAGTCGAGGCCTGCGCAGAACGAGCGACCCTTGCCCTGCAGCACCACGGCGCGGATGTCGCGGTTGCCCCTGAGCGCCTCAGCTGCGGCAATCAGCTCGGTGATGAGCTCGAGATCGACACCGTTGAGCTTGTCGGGCCGGTTGAGCCAGACGTACGCGATCGGTCCGTCGATCTCTGTGAGGACACGAGGTTCTGTCATGCCCGTCAGGCTATCCGGCCGGTACGTTCGGCGGCCGTCTGACCAGCGCAGAAAGACCTCACCCACAGATGTTTGAAAATGCAACCTGGGGGCAATACCCCCGCATGGTCAACGTCAAGAGACTCCCCCTCCCGCTCATGGAGACGTACGAGTGGCAGTACCAAGGTGCCTGCATGGGCGCCGACAGCGAGGTGTTCTTCTCGCCGGAGGCCGAGCGCGGAGCCAAGCGCGAACGCCGGGAGCAGAACGCCAAGAAGGTGTGCTTCACGTGTCCCGTCATCGACCGTTGCCGTGAGCACGCATTGACGGTGCAGGAGCCGTACGGCGTGTGGGGCGGCATGACGGAGGGCGAACGCGCGGCCCTGGCGGGTCACAAGGTCGCCAGCTGACGTCGACCGGACGCACCTGCCGGGTTGCCATGCCCGGTGTACAAAGGAGTGACACGACCCCACCGACACCCCGCCACGTCTCTGCGAAGGCCTGATGCGTATGCCAGCCGCACAACAGCCCAGCACGTCCGCCAAGCTCCTTTATCGCCCTGTCGGCATCGTCAGCTCGATCGTCGGCGGCCTGATCGCCTCGCTGCTGTTCAAGCAGATCTGGAAGCGCGTCAGCCGGGGCGACAACGCCGACCCGCCCACCCCGTTGCAGTCCGAGTACGCGTTCAAGGAGATCTTGCTCGCGGCGCTCCTGCAGGGCGCGATCTTCTCGGGCGTCAAGGCGATCATCCAACGCCAAGGTGCCCGCGGGTTCCAGCGCGCCACCGGTGAATGGCCCGGGTCATGACCTCCACATCCGACCTCATGGTCGATGCGTTCGGTCGCATCAACGAGGGCTCGGCGCTGGTCGTCGACGGACTCTCACCCGCTGAGCTCAGCCAGCGCGTGGCGCCCGGCGCCAACACGATCGGCTGGCTCGTCTGGCACCTCATGCGCGTGCAGGACAATCACGTCGCCGATGCCGCCGGCACGGACGAGGTCTGGAGCTCGGCCGGTTGGTACAAGCGGTTCGGCCTGCCCTTCAGCGAGCGGGCGACTGGCTACGGCCACAGCCGAGACGACGTCGACACGGTGCACGTCCAGGCCGAGCTGCTGGTCGGCTACGCACAGGCCGTCACCGACGTGACGCTCCGGTATGTCGAGGGCCTCACCGACGCCGACCTCGATCGCGTCGTCGATGACTCGTGGGACCCGCCGGTGACCCTTGCCGTACGCCTTGTCAGCGTCATCGGAGACGACCTGAAACACCTCGGCCAGGCCGAGTACGTACGCGGTCTGCTCTGACCCGAATTTGCAGTCCGCAAAGACAAATTACGAGACATATGCCACGTGTGAAATAGACCCGTGCGTTCCGCCGCTGGAGAGGGCATGATCGAGCGATGGTTGATGTCGACGCAGCATTGGACGAAGCAGGAATCAAGAACCCACACGTGCGCGAGTACGTGCATCACTGGGCCGAGCTGACCGGAGCCGAGAGGGTCGAGGTGGTCAGCGCCGCCGATGACGCCCGACTCATCGCCGAGGCTCTGGAGGCGGGTGAGCTCGAGCCCGCGGGCGAAGGGCTCTACTACTCGCGCAGCTACGTGAAGGACACCGCGCGCTCAGAGGAGCGCACGATCGTGGCCACGAACGATCCCAAGGACAAGGGCGTCTACAACAACTGGCGCCCGGCCTCGGAGATGCGGCCCATGCTCGAGGACCGCATGCGCGGCGCCTCGGCGGGCAAGACGATGTACGTCATCCCCTACCTGATGTCACCTCCCGGCAACGCTCTCGCACCGTGGGCGGCCGGCGTGCAGGTGACCGACACCCGCACCGTCGTGCTGCACATGATCCGCATGGCCCGCGTCGGCGCCGAGTTCCTCGAGGCCCTGGAGGACCCCGAGCAGTTCGTGCGCGCCGTGCATGTGACCGGTGACCTGGAGAACCTCGGCCAGGGCACGCCCGACGACCAGCGCTACTTCGTGACGGTCGCCGACGAACGTACGATCCTGCACTTCGGCTCGTCCTACGGTGGCAATGCGCTGCTCGGCAAGATCGCCCACGGCCTGCGCCAGGGTGCGTACGACGGCTGGGCGTCGCGCAAGTTCCTCGCCGAGCAGTACATGCTGATCGGCATCAAGGACAAGCAGACCGGCAAGACGTACCACATCTGCGGCGGCTTCCCGAGTGCCTCGGGCAAGACCAACCTCGCCATGATGCTGGCGCCCGACGTGCTCGGCGACCGCTATCACGTGTCGTTCTACGGCGACGACATCGCGTGGCTGTGGGTCGACGAGGAGAGCGGCAAGCTCTACGGCATGAACCCCGAGTACGGGGTCTTCGGCGTCGCCAAGGACACCAACGAGGGCACCAACCCGACGGCGCTCGCGTCGATCGCCGAGGGCACGCACGCGATCTTCACCAACATCGCCTACAACGTCGAGACGCACGAGGTGTGGTGGGAGGGACGTACGCCCCACCCGCCGGCCGAGAAGCACGGCTGGCTCGACTGGACCGGCTCACCGATCGCCGATCGCGAGTACGGCGACGAGAGCCCGTGGGCGCACCCCAACAGCCGCTTCACGACGCAGCTCGACAACGTGCCCAACATCGCCGACGACTACAACGCGGCGGCGGGTGTGCCGATCGACGCGATCATCTTCGGTGGCCGTACGCGCGACCGTGAGCCGCTGATCCGCGCCATCACCGACCTGGCCGAGGGCGTCTACGACGGCCTGACGCTGGGTGCCGAGGCGACGTCTGCGGCCGAGGGCAAGGAAGGCATGCTGCGCTACGACCCGATGTCCAACCGCCCCTTCATGGCGTACGGCGAGGGTGACTACGCCCAGCACTACCTCAACATCGTCGGGGCCGCCAAGGACCTGCCGATCTTCGCGCACGTCAACTGGTTCCAGAAGGATCCTCAGGACGGTCACTACCTGTGGCCCGGCTACCGCGACAACCTGCGGCCGCTCCTGTGGCTCCTGCAGCTCAAGGCCGGCGAGGTCACGGGGCGCCAGACGCCGGTCGGCATCATCCCGACGGCCGAGGAGCTCAACCTCGACGGCGTCGACATCTCCGACAAGGACCTCGAGACGATCCTGTCGATCGACAACGAGCGCTGGCGCCAGGAGATGGGGTTCCGCGAGGAGCACCTCAAGCAGTTCGACAACATGCCCGAAGAGATCTGGGAGGCGCACCGTCGCGTGTCCGCCGCCCTGGACGCCGATCAGGCGTAGCCACGAGGAACGACAGGACCCCCGGACCATGCGGTCCGGGGGTCCTGTCTTCTGCGCGAGTCGTCTCTGCGACTTGGTCGCTTCCAACCGGTGCATGATGGGACCTGACTCGAGGGGGCACCATGTCAGAGTTCGGTTACTCAGACCCGCGACGCACGGACAACCCGTACGACCCGGTCCAGGTCGGTGAGGCCACGGCGCACAGGCGGGACGCGCTCGAACGGGACTCGCAGTTCCAGCCGCACGTCAGCCGGCTGCGCCGTCTGCTGAGCCGCCTCAAGCGCCGATAGTGCTTCGTGTGGACGACCGCCACGAGAATGGCAGCAGGGCTGCCGTTCTGTGCGCGAGGGGACCCCGTCAGGCGCGGAGCGCCTTCCTCCTCAAATCCCCCACTTGCAGCAGTTGCCGAGACCCTGAGGGATCTCGGCAACGTGCTTTTCATTCCATCTGTGCGCGAGGGGGGAGCCGTCGCCTTCGCTACGCGGCGATCTCAGTGAAACCGCCTGAAGGAGCGAGCAGCCGCTCCGCTCGCGGCTCCTCCCAAATCCACCCATCAGATACAGATGACAGCAGGGCCCCGACGAAAACCATGTCGAGGCCCTGCTGTCATCTGTGCGCGAGGGGGGATTTGAACCCCCACGCCCTTGCGGACACTGGCACCTGAAGCCAGCGCGTCTACCATTCCGCCACCCGCGCGTGGTCCCGTAGGACCGGTTCGCAAGTCTAACAGGCTGATTCAGGTGCTATTCCTCACGCCCGCCCCTGCGCGAAGTAGCGAGGATGGGCACTCCCGATACGATCGCAGGGTAGAACCACGATGACAGGAAAGGCGGAGGCTGATGGCGGGGGTGCTCCAGCGATTCGAACAACGCCTCGAGGGCGCCGTGACGAGCGCGTTCGCGCGGGCGTTCCGCAGCGCCGTGCAGCCCGTCGAGATCGCCGCTGCCCTGCAGCGCGAGGTCGACAACTCGGCCCACATCCTGTCCCGCGAGCGGATGCTGGTGCCGAACGTCTTCACCGTCGAGCTGTCGCCGCCCGACTTCGACCGACTCAACCCGTTCAGCACGACGCTGGCCGACGAGCTCGCGACGCTCGTCAAGGAGCACGTCTCCGAGCAGCGCTACACGATGGCCGGCCCGCTGGAGATCGCGTTCACCAAGACCGGTGAGCTCAGCACGGGCCGCTTCCGCGTACGCAGCAAGACCAACGCCTCCGTCACGCCGGTCGCCGGACAGCGGATGACCGAAACCGCGATCCGCAGCTCCAACGTGCTGCTCGAGGTCAACGGCATGAAGCACCCGATCGATGCTCCGGGTGTCGTGATCGGCCGCGGCAACGAGGCCGACCTCAAGATCGACGATCCGGGCATCTCGCGGCGCCACGCTGAGATCAAGATCCACCAGAGCGGGGCCGAGACGACCGTGACGGTCGTCGACCTCAACTCGACCAACGGCGTCGTGCTCAACGGTCACAAGGTCGCGACGGGGGTCGTCACCGACGGATCCGAGATCCGCCTGGGCAACACCGTCATCGTGATCCGTATGACCGAGGCCGGCGTCTAGATGTCAGAGCTCACTCTCACGCTGATCAAGCTCGGCTTCCTCGCCGTGCTGTGGTTGTTCGTGCTGTCGGCGGTGTCGGTCATCAGGTCCGACATCTTCGGCACCAAGGCACCGGCCGCACCACGCCCGGCCAAGAACAAGCAGAAGGCCCCGGCCAAGTCCAAGGCCAAGAGCCGCAAGGCACCCCGCGGCGTACCGACCAAGCTCCAGGTCGTGTCGGGGCCCAACGCCGGCCAGAGCGTGCCACTCGGCGACAAGCCGATCTTGCTGGGCCGTGGCACCGACGCCGCGATCCGGCTCGACGACGACTACGTCTCGACGCGGCACGCCCGCTTCGCGACCAACGGCGAGCAGTGGTTCGTCGAGGACCTCGGCTCGACCAACGGCACCTACCTCGGCAGCCAGCGCATCACCTCACCCGTCCCGATCGGCCTCGGCATCGCCGTCCGACTCGGCAAGACCATCGTCGAGCTGCAGAAGTAGTCCATGACCGCCCTGACCTTTCGCTACGTCGCGCACACCGACACCGGTCTGCGCCGATCCGCCAACCAGGACTCCGGCTACGCGAGCCCGCGCCTGCTGGTGATCGCCGACGGAATGGGCGGCGCGGCGGCGGGTGACCTCGCCTCCTCCGAGGTCATGCACATCATCCGCGAGCTCGACACCGACGCGGTCGAGGGCGACACGATGGCGGCTCTCGAGCAGTCCGTCACCAAGGCCAACGAGCGCCTGGGCCGGCTCATCGCCGAAGACCCCGCGGTCGAGGGGATGGGCACGACACTCGACGCTCTCGTGTGGGACGGCGAGAAGCTCGCGTTCGCCCACATCGGCGACTCGCGCGTCTACCGCCTGCGCGGCGGCGAGCTCACCCAGATCAGCAAGGACCACACATTCGTCCAGAGCCTGATCGACGAGGGCAAGCTCACCCCGGCCGAGGCGCGCGTCCACCCGCACCGCTCACTCATCCTGCGAGCCATGCTGGGCCGCGACGACAACGGGGCCGACCTCAGCTGGGTCCAGCCCATGCTCGGCGACCGCTACCTGCTGTGCAGCGACGGCCTCACCGACATGGTCACCGACGAGGTGATCCGCGGCGCGCTCCTGGCCGAGACGATCGACATGGCCGCGACCGAGCTCGTACGCCTGGCGCTGGAAGCCGGCGGCTACGACAACGTCACGGTCGTCCTCGGCGAGTTCGTCGAAGCCGGCACCGAGCCCGACGAGCGGCTGTCGTCATCCGACGGTCAGCCCCAGCTCGTCGGCGCTGCCGCAGGGCAGGCCCGCCCACGTACGGGTGAGGGCGCCAGCGGCAGCGACTCCGCCAAGACGACCCCGTCCGCGTACGACCCCGAAGAGCTCCGCTACGCCCCGCGACCGCCGAGCCGCATGCGCTGGCTCCGCTGGGCAGCCGTGGCCGTCGTGCTCGGCTTGATCCTCGCCGCGGGTGGCACCTGGGCCTACAAGTGGTCGCAGACGCAGTACTTCGTCGCCGCCGAGGACGGCAAGGTGGCGATCTTCAAGGGCGTGCAGGCCGACATCCCCGGCATCACGCTGCAGCACGTCGAGCAGGTGACCGACGTCGAGCTCACGAGCCTCCCGGCGTTCCGTCGCCAGCAGGTCGAGGCCGGCATCGAGGCGTCCAGCAAGGCCGACGCCGAGAAGACCGTCGCCGAGCTCGACGAGCTGGCCGTCGAGCCGACGCCGACCCCCAGCAAGACGCCCACCAAGAAGACGCCGACCAAGTCCACCAAGTCGACGGCGTCCAACACGGTATGGCAGCGATGACCACACCCGCATGGGTTCCTCGCAAACGGCGAGGAGCCGAGTTCTTCCTGACCGTGCTCGCGGTGTTCATCGGCATCGCGGCGTACGCGGCGGTGGGCCTCGGCGCTGAGGGCACGATCCCGGCCGACACCTACAAGCTCGGCGGCGCTCTGATCGTCGTGGCCATCGCGACGCACCTCATCGTGCGTCGGGTCGCCCCGTACGCCGACCCCGTGCTGCTGCCGCTGGTCATCGCGCTCAACGGTCTCGGCCTGGCGATGATCTATCGCATCGACCTGGGTTGCGAGGAGGGCGGTTGCGGCAACTACGCGCCGCATGCCAACGCCCAGCTGATGTGGACGGGACTCGGCATCGTCGCGTTCACCGGCATCCTCGTCCTGATCCGCGATCACCGCCGGCTCCAGGCTTTCACCTACACGTTCGGCTTCGCCGCGATCGCCCTGCTGGTCCTCCCGCTCATGCCGGTCATCGGGCGCAACTTCTACGGCGCCCGGATCTGGATCGCGATCGGCCCGTTCAACTTCCAGCCGGGTGAGGCGGCCAAGATCTGCCTGGCGATCTTCTTCGCCGGCTATCTCGTCGTCAAACGCGATGCCCTGGCGCTGGCCGGTCGGCGCATCATCGGCATCGACCTGCCGCGCGGCCGCGACCTCGGGCCCATCCTCGCCGGCTGGCTGATCAGCGTCGGGATCCTCGTGTTCCAGCGCGACCTCGGCTCGTCCCTGCTGTTCTTCGGCCTCTTCGTGGTGATGCTCTACGTCGCCACGGAGCGTCCCGGCTGGCTCGTCGTCGGCTCGCTGCTGTTCGCCGCCGGCACCTGGTTCGGCTATCTCGCGTTCGGCCACGTCCAGGAACGCTTCGACACCTGGCAGGACCCGTTCAACCAGCCCAAGGGCTACCAGCTCGTCACCGGCCTGTTCGGCATGGCGCACGGCGGTGTCCTCGGTCAGGGCCTCGGCCAGGGAAGTCCGCAGCTCACCCCGTTCTCCTACTCCGACTTCATCGCCGCGTCGATGGGCGAGGAGCTCGGGCTCACCGGCCTCATGGCGATCATCGTGATCTACGGCCTCATCGTCGAGCGCGGCCTGCGCATCTCGCTGACCTGCCGCGACGCGTTCGGCAAGCTGCTCGCCGCCGGCCTCGCGTTCTCGTTCGCCCTGCAGGTCTTCGTGGTCGTCGGGGGTGTCACCCGGCTCATCCCGCTGACCGGCCTGACCACCCCGTTCATGGCTCAAGGGGGGTCGTCCGTCGTGATGAACTGGGCGATCATCGGCCTGCTCCTGCGCATCAGCGACCAGACGCGTCGCCCGGCCCCCGAGATCTCCACGTTCGAGAGTGACGAGGAGACCCAGGTGGTGAAGCTGTCGTGAACCGCCCGATCCGCAACATCGCCATCGCCTGCCTCGTGCTGTTCGTCGCGCTGCTGGTCAACATCAACTACGTTCAGTTCGTCGAGGCCGACAGCCTCAACGCCAAGAACGGCAACAAGCGCGTCATCAACGAGGAGTTCTCCCGCGACCGCGGCGCGATCCTGGTCGACGGCCAGCCCGTCGCCGAGAGCGTCAAGTCCAAGGACGAGTACAAGTTCCAGCGGCGCTACCCCGACGGTGGCCTCTATGCGCCCCTGACCGGCTTCTTCTCGTACGTCTACGGTCGCGGCGGTCTCGAGAACTCGCAGAACAGCGTCCTGTCGGGCAGCGACAACCGGCTCTTCGTCAACCGTGTCGTCGACCTCGTGTCCAACAAGCAGCCCAAGGGCGGCAGCGTCGAGCTCACGATCGACCCGCTCGCGCAGAAGGCCGCCGCGGAGGGTCTCGAACGGCTCGGCAAGAACACCAAGGGCTCCGTCGTCGCGCTCGACCCGCAGACCGGCGCGATCCTCGCGATGGTCAACCAGCCGTCCTACAACCCCAACCGCCTGGCGAGCCATGACTTCGAGGCTGTCCAGAAGTCGTGGAACGCGCTGACCAAGGACAAGAACCAGCCGATGATCAACCGAGGGACCCAGCAGACGCTGCCCCCCGGCTCGACGTTCAAGCTCGTCACGGCTGCGGCAGCCCTCGAGGACGGCGTCGTCGACAACATCGACGACCAGATCAAGGCCGGCTCCAGGCTGACCTTCCCCGGCATCCAGTACACGTTGCCCAACGAGAACGGCGGCAACTGCGGCGGTGACCGCATCACGTTCGAGCGCGCGCTCAACGTCTCGTGCAACGTCGCCTTCGGCGCCCTCGCCGGCAAGATCGGCCAGGAGAAGCTCGCCGAGCAGGCCGCCAAGTTCGGCTTCGGCACCGACCCGCTCGACGGCTTGGCCGCCAACGCCAGCCGGTTCACCGTCGGCGACAACAAGCTCGAGGCGCCACAGCTCGCCCAGTCCGGCATCGGCCAGTACGAGGTCGCGGCGACGCCCCTGCAGATGGCGATGGTGGCGGCCGGCATCGCCAACGATGGCGACGTCATGAAGCCGTACGTCGTCAAGACCGTCCGGTCGCCCAACCTCCGGGTCCTCGAGCGGGGAAACCCCGAGCGACTCAGCCAGGCCATGAGCAGCTCGAACGCCGCCAAGCTCCGCGAGATGATGATCAGCACCGTCAACGTCGGCACCGCGACGTCCGCGAAGATCGCCGGTGTCGACGTCGGCGCCAAGACCGGCACGGCCCAGTCGACCGCTGACCGTCCGCCGTACGCCTGGTTCGTGTCGTTCGCGCCCGCGAAGGACCCCAAGGTCGCGGTCGCGGTGCTGGTCGAGTCGAGTGACACCGCGCGCGACGAGATCGCCGGCGGCCGGCTGGCCGGACCGATTGCTCGCTCGGTCATGGAAGCTGTGCTGGGCAAATGACATCTGCGAATCACCTGAAACCACCGTCTGGGAGACTGACACCATGACCGAATCCGGCGACGAGACCATCCGCCTGGGCGACCGCTACGAGCTTGGCGGTCTGCTCGGACGCGGCGGCATGGCCGATGTACGTGTTGGCCGTGACCTCCGCCTCGGCCGCACCGTCGCGGTCAAGCAGCTTCGCGGCGACCTCGCAGCCGACGACACGTTCCAGGCCCGCTTCCGTCGTGAGGCCCAGTCGTCCGCAGCGCTCAACCACCCGTCGATCGTCGCGGTCTACGACACCGGTGAGTCGATCGACAAGCACGGCAGCCACGTGCCCTACATCGTCATGGAGTACGTCGAGGGCCAGACCCTGCGCGACATCCTGCGCGGCGCCGAGAACGGTCGCAAGATCCTGCCCGAGCGGGCCCTGTCGATCACGGCCGACGTCCTGAGCGCCCTCGACTACAGCCACCGCTCCGGCATCATCCACCGCGACATCAAGCCGGCCAACGTCATGCTGACCCCGTCGGGCCAGGTCAAGGTCATGGACTTCGGCATCGCCCGGGCCATCGCCGACACCTCGTCGGCCATGACGCAGACCGCCGCAGTCATCGGCACGGCCCAGTACCTCTCGCCCGAGCAGGCCCGCGGCGAGACCGTCGACGCCCGCAGCGACATCTACTCGACCGGCTGCCTGCTCTACGAGCTGCTCACCGGTCGTCCGCCGTTCGTCGGTGACAGCCCGGTGTCGGTTGCCTATCAGCACGTACGCGAGGAGGCCCGGCCGCCGTCGCAGCTCAACCCCGACGTCAGCGCCGCGATCGACAACATCGTCGCGAAGTCGCTGGCCAAGCGCGTCGAGGACCGCTACCAGAGCGCCGCCGACATGCGTAAGGACATCGAGCGCGTGCTCGCGGGTCAGGCCGTCGAGGCGCCGGCTGCTGCCACCGCGATCGTGGGTGGCACCGCCGTCGCGCCGGCGGCTCCAGTGCTCCCGGTCGCCGGGGGCGCCCGTCGTGCCGAGCCCGATCCCGACGAAGAGGACGACGAGCCCGAGAACCGCGCCAAGTGGTGGATCATCGGTGCGATCGCCGTTCTCCTGCTCGCTGGCATCGCGTTCGCGATCTGGAAGGCGACCGAGTCACCGGCGCCACCGACGCAGGTCACCGTGCCCGACGTGGCCGGCAAGGACGTCGACACTGCGACGCGAGCCCTGGTGAACAAGAAGTTCGTCGTCAGCTCCAAGACCGAGGAGCGGGCCAGCAGCGAGGTCGACAAGGGACTCGTCATCGAGACCGATCCGCCCGCCGGCGAGAGCCAGGACGAGGGCAGCACCGTCACCCTGATCGTCAGCGCCGGTCCCCAGCAGGTCTCGATGCCCGATGTGCGACAGCTACAGTTCAAGGTCGCCAAGGAGCAGCTCGAGAACGGCGAGGGCAAGTTCAAGGTCAAGCGCGAATGGGTCGACAACAGCGCCGACCGAGGGGTCGTCATCAACAGCACCCCGTTCGCCGACGAGCAGGTCGATGTCGGCTCGTCGGTGACTTTGTTCGTGTCGAAGGGTCAGGTCACGGTGCCCAACGTCGTCGGACAGACCATCGACGAGGCCACCAAGACGCTGGAGGACCTCGGCCTCAAGGTGACGACCAAGGACGATGCAGCAGCCACGGCACCGGACGGCACCGTGACGGCGCAGACGATCGCGCCCAACGAGAAGGTCGCGCCAGGCACGACCATCCAGCTGACCGTCTCGGCCAACCCGGGTGCGGACACCGACCCGGGCGACACCGACGGCGGTGCCGATGGTGCCGACGTTCTCGGCGCCGACACGGGCGGCTAGGCCTACCCGGCTAGCTCGTGGCCTTGGCGTAGCTGAGGCTGACCGCAGCGTTGTAGGCCGCGGCCTTGACGTTGTCGACGTTCTCGATCTTGAGGCCGAGCTGGTACTTGGGGTCAGCGGCGTAGCTGGCGAACGTCAAAGTGGTCGGCGACGTCGCCAGCGAGGTGTTCATGGCGCCGACATCCCCGATCGCCTCGATGACGTACGGCGGTGAGTAGGGCACACCGTCGAGCACCACGGTCGGACCGACGCACTTGATGCCGGTCGTCGAGATGAGCCGCTGACCCTGCAGCGTGACGGCTTCGGCACCGCCGGCCCACAGCGCGTTGACGTACGCCTGGATGTCCTGCTGGTGCACGAACAGCAGGTTGCGGTTCTCGCCGTCGGGCAGCTTGACCCCCGGCGGGGCGTCGTTGAGCGTGACCCGCACTCCCGGTCCCTCGAGCGCGGTGAGCCCGGTCGGCTCCTCGAGGTCCTTGGCCTCGGCGCGCAGCTTCTTGAGCTTCGCGTTGGAGACGCTCGCCGTCAGCTCGTCGATGTCGTCGCGGAGCTGCCGGGCGTCCGCCCGACGGTCCTTGATCCGATCGGCCCGTTCCTTGGCCAGCGAGCTGGGATCCCCACCGGCCGGTCGGAGATCATCCCCGTCCGCGCTGACCGACGCGGCGACGAAGAGGAACCCGGCGACGGCGAAGATCGCGAGCACGGCAAGCGGCCACCGCTGACGTACGTGCGACCCTGCCTTTGCCACGCCGAACTCCTAGTAGATCGATGGCCTAGGCTATCTGAGAGCACCTACCGATGCGGCCCTGCCGCAGCAACCATCCGGAGACGTCGTGGCGAAAGACAAGGCCCCCAAGGGCCCGAAGACCCAGAAGATCGGCAACCGCTGGGCAGGTCCCGCGATGGTCACCTCGGGCATCATCGGGCTGGTGTGGATCGTCGTGTTCTACACGCTGAGCAACCAGACGATCGACTACCCGTCGTTCCTCAAGTGGTACGACGACCTCGGCAGCTGGAACCTCGTCGTCGGCATGGGCTTCATCGTGGCGGCCTTCGGCTTCGCCATGAAGTGGGAGTGAGTTACACCGTTGTAGTTATCCACACCTGTGTGCACAGCTGTTGATAATCACACCCGTGTCATTCACACCTGTGGACTAACCGGTGAGTTGTCCCGTGCGTACGACGACCGCCACGACGATGCCGATCCACATGGCCGCGATGACGGCGACCTGCGTGATGAGCTTGCGATCACGCGGTGCGAAGGCGAAGGCGACGCCCAGGACCAGTCCGGCGACGAATCCGCCCAGGTGACCCTCCCAGCTGATGTTGCCCTGCGTGCTGATCACGGCGTTGATCGCCAGCAGCACCAGCAACGTGCGCACATCCTGCTTCGCCCGCAGCAGGACGACCAGCGCAATGCCCATGAGGCCGAAGATCGCACCTGACGCGCCGACCGTCACCGTCAACGGGTCGTTGATCACATAGACGAAGACAGACGAGAACACCGCCATCGTCAGATAGGCCACGACATAGCGCCATGCGCCCAGGACCTGCTCGACGAACGGGCCGAAGAAGTACAACGTCAGCATGTTGAAGAAGAGGTGCGGGATGCTGGCGTGGAGGAACGCAGCGGTCAGCAGACGCCAGTAGTCGCCGTCGGCGACGGCGTAACCCTGCATCGCGCCCTGCTGGTAGATGTCGCCCGAACGATCGTCCGACGCCAGCTGCAGCACGAAGGCCACGACGTTGATGCCGATGAGCGCCATCGACACGACCGCCGTGTTGGCCGAGACCAGGCCGCCGGCCATCGTCCGGGGTGCCCTGACGGACTTGGCACCCTCGGCGATGCACGACGGGCACTGGAACCCGACCGACGCGTCGTTCATGCACTCCGGACAGATCAGCCGCTCACACCGCTGACACGAGATGTAGGCCTCGCGGTCAGGGTGCCGGTAGCAGCGATAGTCCGAAGCCGGGAGGTTCACGCCTCGCGTCGCTCGATCGTCAGCTTCTCGATGACGACCGGCTCGATCGGACGGTCGAAACCGTCCGTCGCCGCCGCGCCGATGGCGTCGACCACGGCCTTGCTGTCGGCATCGACGACCTCACCGAAGATCGTGTGCTTGCGGTTGAGCCAGTCGGTCGGCACGAGCGTGATGAAGAACTGCGAGCCGTTGGTGCCGGGCCCCGCGTTGGCCATCGCCAGCAGGTAGGGCTTGTCGAAGCGGAGGTCGGGGTGGAACTCGTCCTCGAACTCATAGCCCGGTCCGCCGGTGCCGGTGCCGAGCGGGTCGCCGCCCTGCAGCATGAAGTTGGGGATGATGCGGTGGAACCCGAGGCCGTCGTAGAACGGCTTGTTCGAGATCTGGCCGGTGGCCGGGTCGATCCAGTCCTTGGTGCCCTCAGCCAGGCCGACGAAGTTGTCGACGGTCTTGGGGGCGTGGTTGGGGAAGAGCTCCACGACGATGGCGCCGTGGTTGGTCGTGAAGGTCGCGATGAGCTGCGAGGCCACAGGGGATTCCTTTCGGTTGCTGCGCCCATCTTTTCATGGGATGCCAAGACATCAGGGACGGCGGTCGGGTGCGGGACGAGCGGGTTCGACGGCTATCGTGACCGGCATGTCGAAGTCGGAAAGCAGACATCCCGTCCGGAAGTTCTTCCTGTTCGCGCTGATCGCCGGCGCCGTCGTCGCGGTCCGCAACGCGGTCTCCGACAAGGGCGGGTCGTACGACCCCAACGAGGCGAACGAGCGCTGATGCCGGTCACCGTCGAACGTACGGACACCGACGTCGCGATCCTCACGTTCAGCGCACCGCCGGTCAACCTCTACTCCCTCGAGCTGCACGACGAGCTCGACCGAGCACTCGACGAGATCGAGTCGGCCGCGCCGCGCGCACTCGTCATCCGCGCCGAGGGCAAGATCGTCTCTGGCGGCGTCGACGTGTCACAGTTCCACGCCCGCAAGACCAAGGCCGACACCCAGCAGCTGTACGACCGCATGATCGAGCTGCCCAACCGCATCGACGCGCTGCAGTTCCCGACGGTGTTCGCGGCACACGCGCTGACCCTGACCTGGGCATTCGAGGTCGCGGTCGCCTGCGACCTCATCCTGGCGTCCGAGAAGGCGAAGTTCGGCCTGGTCGAGCGCGTCATCGGGCTGACCCCGACGATGGGCGGCACGCAGCGGCTCGCCGCTCGCGCGGGGGTCGGTCGCGCCAAGGAGTTCGTGTTCACCGGGGACCTCTACGACGCCGCCACGCTCGAGCGGTGGAACGTCGTCAACCGCGTCCTGCCGGTCGAGGGATTCGACGCCGCGGTGCTGGCGTTCGTCGACCACATCGCGACCGGGCCGACCAAGGCCTTCGGCGCGGCCAAGGACATCCTGCGGCACTTCGAGTCCGGGGGAGTGCCCGAGGCGAACGCTCATGTGACGGCGATCGCCGCCGAGCTGTTCGACACCCAGGACCTGCAGGACGGCATGGAGTCGTTCCTGCGCGACGGTCCCGGCAAGGCCACCTTCACGGGCCAGTAGTTTCGCGCGGGTCAAGCTGCTTCGGCGTACTCGGCTCGTACGGCCTTGGTCGCGCGGTGCTCGGCCCAGAAGCTGAGGATCGGAACGGTGCCGGCGAGCAGTGTCGTGATGGCGAAGGGGATCGACCACCGTGCCTTGCGCGCCAGGACCGCAGCCATGACGAGGAAGATCATGTAGAGCCAGCCGTGCGCGATGCCGAGGTACGTCGTGATGTTCTCGCCAAGATCCTGTGCACCGGATCCGTCTGTCGCGAGGTACTTCAACGGCACGCCAATGAGGATCAGGATGATCAGCAGAACGCCGACAATGTTGGCCATGACGCGATAACGGAGCAGTGCGGCTTTCACCTCGTCAGGCTACCTTCGGCCTCGAAGCCGCCACGCTCTCGGTCGCCATCCGCCACCACATGAACAGCGCGAAGGCACCGAAGATCCACCACTGGAAGGCGTACGCCAGGTTGCGCAGGCCGACGGTCCATGACACGTCGCCCGGCTTCGGCGGCGGTACGAGGTCGAGGCCGCCGGCGGCAGCCTTGCTCGTGCTGATCGCGAACCCGGAGTAGAGGTCGTACGGCAGCTCGTTGGTCAGCGCCGGGATGCGGACCGAGCCGATCTCGCGGCGGTCCGGGTCGTACGCCGCGCCGCCCGCCTCGCCGGGTTGGAGCACGGCATCGATCGTGACCTCGCCGGCCGGCACGGACGGCAGGTCATCAGTCGCCGACGGTGCCCACCCGCGTACGACCAGCAGGGCATGGTCGTCACCGTCGACGAGCAGAGGGGCGAGCAGCCACGCGCCGGTGCGACCGTCCTGCTGCTTGTCGGTCACCCACACCTGCTGGGGCGCCGGCGCGAACGTGCCCTTCGCCGTCACCGGGCGATAGTTCAGCGTGGCCTCGAACGGCTGGTCCGGCCCCCAGAGGCCAGCCAGCGCGACACGGGGTACGTGCTGCTTGTCGGCGCGTTCGTGCTCCTGGCGCGAGTCGTAGACCCCGAGCTGCCACAGCCCCATGAACACACAGAACGCCACGGCCACGACGGCGAAGACATGCAGACCGACGAGGCCCGGCCGGAGCCAGAGCCTCGCCGTCCCCGGATTCACTCCGACGCCTTCGAAGAAAACCAACGATACAAAGGCGTCGTCGCGAGTGCCTGATGGTTCACTCGCTAGCGCTCGCTCACTTGATGAAGGGCGCGACGTCCGGGTAGAGCGGGAAGCGCTCGGCCAGCACGGTCACCCGCTTGCGCAGTCCCTCGATGTCGACGTCGCCGGGCAGCAGCGCAGCGGCGATGATCTCGGCGACCTCGGTGAACTCCTCGGCGCCGAACCCGCGCGTGGCGAGTGCCGGCGTGCCGATGCGGAGGCCCGACGTCACCATCGGCGGGCGCGGGTCGTTGGGCACGGCGTTGCGGTTGACCGTGATGCCCACCTCGTGGAGCCGGTCCTCGGCCTGCTGGCCGTCGAGCTCGGACTCGCGGAGGTCGACCAGCACGAGGTGCACGTCGGTGCCGCCGGTGAGCACGTTGACCCCGGCGGCGCGGGTGTCGGCAGCGACCAGGCGTTCGGCGAGGATCTTGGCGCCCTCGATCGTACGCTCCTGGCGCTCCTTGAACTCCGGCTCGAGGGCCATCTTGAACGCCACGGCCTTGGCGGCGATGACGTGCTCGAGCGGGCCACCCTGCTGGCCGGGGAACACCGCGGAGCGCATCTTCTTGGCGATCTCCTCGTCGTTCGTCAGGATCGCGCCGCCACGGGGGCCGCCGAGAGTCTTGTGCGTCGTGGTCGTGACGATGTGCGCGTGCGGCAGCGGGCTCGGGTGCAGGCCGGCAGCGACCAGTCCGGCGAAGTGCGCCATGTCGACCCACAGCTTGGCGCCGACCTCGTCGGCGATCTCGCGGAACAGCGCGAAGTCGAGCTGGCGGGGGTATGCCGACCAGCCGGCGATGATGACGGTCGGCTGGTGCTCGTGCGCGAGGGTGCGCACCTCGTCCATGTCGACGAGACCGGTCTCGGGCACGACGTGGTAGGCGACCGGCTTGTAGAGCTTGCCGGAGAAGTTGAGCTTCATGCCGTGGGTCAGGTGGCCACCGTTGGCGAGGTCGAGGCCCAGGATCGTGTCGCCGGCCGTCGCGATCGCGTGCAGTGCTGCGGCGTTGGCAGTCGCGCCCGAGTGCGGCTGCACGTTGGCGTAGCCCGCGTCGAACAGCTCCTTGAGCCGGTCGATCGCGATGGTCTCGACCTGGTCGACGAACTCGCAGCCGCCGTAGTAGCGCTTGCCGGGGTAGCCCTCGGCGTACTTGTTGGTCAGGACGCTGCCCTGGGCCTCGAGCGAGGCAACGGGCGCGAAGTTCTCCGACGCGATCATCTCGAGCGTCGACTGCTGACGGTGCAGCTCGGCGTCGAGGAGCGCGGCGATGTCAGGGTCGAACTCGGAGAGATGCTGGTTGTGGCTCATGACCCAAGGGTATCGGGCCGCCGGTGCCGCCGACCTACGACCGTGAGGTCCGCATGCCGACCGCATGCGGGACTTAGGTCCCTGATGGATCACCAGTCCGTACGGAAGCATGGGAAGGGTCAGGGCAGGTCCCTGCAGCCGTGGGATCTCCCTCCCGCCTACTCGCTCCGAGGAACTACCAAAAGTTCTCATCTTCCTCGGGCGTCGACTGAGCTGCCGTCGCACCGAGCGCAGCGACAGGGCCCGCCCTGCCTCTCTTTTTGTCTCGCGCCGCCGTCGCGGCCTGCGAATCAGTAACCAAAATGCAATCTGGCAGGTCGGTACAGCCACCACGGGCGCGTGTAGCGTGCGGGAAGGCTCAGTCCCATCATGTGGACAATCCCGCCGCGGCCATGCGTTGCGGCTCGACTCGTAGGAGAGCAATGAAGAACTTCCGTCGTGGTACCGCGATCATCGCGGTGTCTGCGCTCGCCGGCCTTGCGCTGGCCGCGTGTGGACAAAGCAAGGACGACGACAACAAGGATGCCGGCGGCTCGAACCTCGTCGTCGGCACGACCGACAAGGTCGTCTCGATCGACCCGGCCGGCTCGTACGACAACGGCTCGCTGACGGTGCAGACGCAGGTCTACCAGTACCTCCTCAACTTCCCGGCCGGCAGCACGACGCTCACGCCTGACGCCGCATCGAAGTGTGACTTCGCGCAGCCGACCGAGTACGTCTGCACGATCAAGGACGGGCTGAAGTTCGCCAACGGTCACGCCCTGACGGCGTCGGACGTCGCGTTCTCCTTCAACCGCATCGTCAAGATCAACGACCCCAACGGCCCGGCTTCGCTGCTCGGCAACATGAAGTCGGTCAAGGCCACGGACGACAAGACGGTCACGTTCACCCTCAACTCGCCCAACGACCAGACGTTCGGCCAGGTGCTCGTCACCTCCGCTGGACCGATCGTCGACGAGGAGACCTACCCGGCCGACAAGGTCCTGGACGATGACGCCGCGGTCAAGGCGCAGGGCTTCTCCGGTCCCTACACGATCGGCAAGTACACCAAGGGCCAGATCGCCGAGTTCAAGGCCAACGACACCTACGACGGTGCCTACAACAAGCCGAAGACCAAGACGATCACGCTGTCGACGTACGCCGACGCCAACAACCTGAAGCTCGACGTCCAGAACGGCAAGATCGACGTCGCATGGCGCTCGCTGACCCCGACCGACATCGCCAGCCTCAGCAAGGACGACAAGGTCAAGGTCCACAAGGGTGCCGGTGGCGAGCTGCGCTACATCGTCTTCAACATGAAGACGATGCCCGGCGACGATGACGACCAGAAGCTCGCGATCCGCCAGGCGATGGCGTCCTCGCTGGACCGCGACGAGCTCTCGACGCAGGTCTACAAGGGCACCTACACGCCGGCGTACTCGGCCGTCCCGCAGGGACAGGTCGGCGCCACGGAGCCGTTCAAGGACAAGTACGGCGACAAGCCCAACAAGGACGAGGCCAAGAAGTTCCTCGACGACGCCGGAGTCAAGACCCCGGTCACGCTGAAGCTGCAGTACAACACCGACCACTACGGCTCCTCGTCGACCGAGGAGTACAACATGGTCAAGCGTCAGCTCGAGGACACCGGCCTGTTCAAGGTCGACCTGCAGTCCACGGAGTACGTCACGTACTCCGAGGAGCGCGTCAAGGATGCCTACCCGATGTTCCAGCTCGGCTGGTTCCCGGACTTCCCGGACGCTGACAACTACGTCACGCCGTTCTTCGGTGAGAACAACTTCCTGCAGTCGCACTACAACTTCTCGGCCAAGGACAACCCCGTCCCCGAGATGACGAAGCTGCTGAAGTCGGAGGCAACGGACGCCGACAAGACCTCGCGTGTGGCCACGCTCGGGAAGATCCAGGACCTGGTCGCCGACCAGGTGCCGATCCTGCCGCTGCTGACCGGCGCACAGGTCGCGGTGGCGGGCACGGACGTCAAGGGCGTCGAGGAGACTCTCGACCCCGCGTTCAAGTTCCGCTTCACGTCACTGTCGAAGTAATCACGAAGGAGGGGCGGGTCCACTGGACCCGCCCCTTCCGTATGTTGTTTCCAAGGTCCTTGAGCCTGTCGACAGGACCTGACCCTCTCAAGAACTGAAATTGAGGAACTCATGACCGCCGAAGTCCTCGCGCCGCACGAGCCGACCCCCGCCCAGCCGTCCCGCAGGCGGCGTGGCCCACTCAGCCCCCTCGCCCGTTACATGCTGGTGCGTGTCGCGCTGATCATCCCGATGCTGTGGGTGCTCGTCACGATGGTGTTCCTGCTGATGCGAGTCATCGGCGATCCCGTGACGGCTGCCCAGGGCGGCCGCCTCAACGCCGAGCAGATCGCCGAGCGCAAGCACGCCGCCGGCCTCGACCGGCCGATGCTGACGCAGTACTGGGAGTACATCACCGGACTCCTGCACGGCGACTTCGGCACGACCCTGACGGATCACCGTGAGATCTCCGGGATCCTGACCCACTACGGCGCCGCCACGCTCGAGCTGTCGTTCTGGGCCCTCCTCGTGGCGTTCGCCGTCGGCATCCCGCTCGGCCGCCTCGCCGCCCGCTACCGCGACCGGCTTCCCGACGTCGTGCTGCGGCTGTTCGCGATCCTCGATCTACGCCGCGCCCGTCTTCTTCGTCGGCCTGCTCCTCAAGCTGGCCTTCACGCCGTTCGGCTGGCCGTCCTCAGGTCGCTCCTCGACTCAGACCGAGCTGATCCTCGACAACGTCCACCCGCACACCAACATCATGATCGTGGACGCCCTCCTGTGGGGAGACCCCAAGATCATCCTCGAGGTCCTGCAGTACGCCCTGCTGCCCGCCGTCGCGCTGGGCCTGCTGACCGGTGGTGTCTTCCTGCGCCTCGTACGCATCAACCTCCTGCAGACCCTGCGCATGGACTACGTCACCGCGGCGAGAGCTCGCGGAGTGTCCGAGCGGAGGGTCGTGCGCAAGCATGCGTTCCGCAACGCCCTCGTTCCGGTCGTCACGGTCATGGGCATGCAGATCGCGCTGCTCCTGGCCGGTGCGGTGCTGACCGAGACGACGTTCGAGTGGAAGGGCATCGGCTACGAGCTGACGCAGTACCTCAAGGCCCGCGACTTCCTCGCCGTGCAGGGCATCGTCACCGCGATCGCCGTCATCGTCTGCGTGGCGAGTCTCCTGATCGATGCCATCGTCGCCCTCGTCGACCCCCGAGTGAGGTTCTGATGCCTACCCGCCGCTTGAGCTTGTCGAAAGCCGTACCCGCCGTCGTCCGCCAGTCCCACGGCCTGCAGCGCTTCATGCTGCTGCTGGGCTTCGCGATCATCGCCGCCTTCCTGATCATCGCGATCTTCGCGCCGTGGATCGCGCCCTACGGATTCAACGACGACCGGTCCGGCGGTGTCCTCTTCGGCACGCAGCAGGCGCCGTCGGCCGACCACTGGTTCGGCACGACGGTCGGTGGCACCGACGTGCTGTCCCGCGTCGTCTACGGCACCCGGACCGCGATCGAGGTCATCATCCTCGCGGTCGTGCTGTCGAGCCTGGTCGGCGTGCCGCTGGGCCTGCTGTCCGGCTTCCTCGGCGGTTGGCTCGATCGCATCCTCGTCCTGATCATGGACGCCCTGTACGCCTTCCCGTCGTTGCTGCTCGCGATCGTCGTCTCGATCGTCCTCACCGGCGGGTCCAGCGGAGCGGTCGGCGGCATCCTCGCGGCGGCCATATCGATCACCGTGGTGTTCGTGCCGCAGTACTACCGCGTGATCCGCAGCGCGACGCTCGCCGTCAAGGTCGAGCCGTACGTCGACTCGGCCCGCGTCGTCGGCGTACGCACGCCGCGCATCCTCGGTCGCCACATCTTCTCCAACGTCGCGCAGAACCTGCCGGTCATCGGCACGCTCAACGCGTCCGAGGCGATCCTCACCCTCGCCGGCCTGGGCTTCCTCGGCTTCGGCATCGAGCCGTCCGCGGCGGCCGAGTGGGGCTTCGACCTCAACAAGGCGCTGCCGGACGCGTCCAACGGCATCTGGTGGACCAGCGTCTTCCCCGGCACCGCGATCGTCCTGATCGTGCTGGGCGTGACGTTGGTCGGCGAGAGCCTCAACGACATCCTCAACCCGCTGCTGCGCACGCGTGGCGCCGACACGACGTCGGCCGACGAGGCCGAGATCACCCACGAGTTCGAGGAGCTCACCGGTGACATCGAGCCGTCCGTGGAGGTCCGCAACGCGGAGGCGAACGCCGAGAAACGTGTCGCCGCGTTGTCCCTCACGGATCTCGCGGTGACGTTCCGGACCGACGCGGGGCAGATCCATGCCGTCAACGGCATCAGCTTCGATGTCGCGCCCGGTGAGGTCGTCGCCGTCGTCGGCGAGTCCGGCTCCGGCAAGTCGGTCAGCTCCCGCGCGGTCCTGGGCCTGCTTCCGTCGACCGCCGCGGTCACCGGATCGGCCCGCCTCGGCGATCGCGAGCTGCTCGGCATGTCCAACAACGACATCCGGCCGATCCGCGGCGACCAGGTCTCCATGGTGTTCCAGGAGCCGTCGACCGCGCTCAACCCGGTCTACACCGTCGGCTGGCAGATCATCGAGGGCATCCAGGCGCACAAGGACGTGTCCAAGAAGGATGCCCGCAAGCGCGCGATCGAGCTGCTCGAGATGGTCGGCATGCCCGATCCCGAGCACCGCGTCGACTACTACCCGCACCAGCTCTCCGGCGGGCAGAAGCAGCGCGTCGTCATCGCGATGGCGATCGCCTGCGATCCCGACGTCATCATCGCGGACGAGCCCACGACCGCCCTCGACGTCACGGTCCAGGCGGCGATCCTCGAGCTGTTGCTGTCGCTGCGCGACCGCCTCGGCACGGCGATCGTGCTGATCACCCACAACATGGGCGTCGTCGCCGACATGGCCGACCGTGTCGTCGTGATGTATCGCGGCAACATCGTCGAGCAGGCACCGGCCGGTCAGCTCTTCGCCGAGCCGAAGCACCCCTACACCCGTGCGCTCCTCGACGCGGTCCCGCACCTCGGCCGCGAGAACGGCCCGGGCCTGGTCGACGAGAACGACCTCGTGCTCAAGGTCGAGGACCTGGTCGTCGAGTTCCCCGGCGGTCTGGGTCAGCCGGCCTTCCGCGCGGTCGACCACGTGTCGCTGGAGATCCGCAAGGGCGAGGTGCTCGGCCTCGTCGGCGAGTCCGGCTCGGGCAAGTCGACTGTCGGGCGTACGACCGTAGGGCTCCAGCAGCCGACGAGCGGCACCATCCACGTCTCGGGCAACAAGATCTCCGGACTCTCGGACCGCCAGCTGCGGCCGTTCCGCTCCCGCTTCGGGTTCGTGTTCCAGGACCCGGCGTCGTCGCTCAACCCGCGTATGTCGATCGGTCAGTGCGTCGCCGAGCCGCTGCACGTCCAGACCGACCTGAAGCAGTCGGAGATCGACGCCAAGGTGCGGTCGCTCCTCGACAGCGTGGAGCTGGGCGGCTCGTACGTCGAGCGGTTCCCGCACGAGCTGTCAGGCGGGCAGCGCCAGCGGGTCAGCCTCGCACGCGCCCTTGCCCTCGATCCTGACCTGCTGATCGCGGACGAGCCGACCTCGGCGCTCGACGTCTCGGTGCAGGCACGGGTGCTCGAGCTGTTCACCGAGCTGCAGCAGCGACTGCAGTTCGCGTGCCTGTTCATCAGCCACGACCTCGCGGTGGTCGACACGCTGGCGAACCGGGTCGCGGTGATGCAGCACGGCAAGCTCGTCGAGATCGGCCCGCGTGACCAGGTGCTCGGCAACCCGCAGGAGGACTACACCAAGCGGCTCATCGCGGCCGTGCCGGTGCCGGACCCCGACGAGCAGCGTCGTCGCCGCGAGGCACGCGGTCACCTGCTGACCGACATCTCCTGACCAAGCGGACCCACGCCGCCCGGCGTACGTTCGAGACATGAATCCCCTCGAGCTCGTACGCCGGCGCGTGGGCGAGACGATCTTCTCCCGTGTCGCCGGAGACGAAGGGCCGGCGCGGCGCGACCGGATCCACTTCAGCGAGGGGCCGCGGCGGTTCGAGCCGGGCTCGGCGATCTACCGCGTCCACTCGGACGCCTCGATGTTCGTCGGCGGCATCCGGGCGCTCCTGCTGCAGTCGATGCACCCGCTCGCGATGGCCGCCGTCGACGCGCACTCCGGTTTCCGGGGCGATCCGTGGGGGCGGCTGCAGCGCACCAGCACCTTCCTCGCCGAGACGACCTTCGGCACGATCGAGGATGCCGATCGGGCCGTGGCCGTCGTCCGCGCGGTGCACGACCGGGTGCGGGGGACGGCGCCGGACGGGCGGACGTACGCCGCCTCGGATCCGCATCTCGTCCGGTGGGTTCATGTCGCGGAGATCGACAGCTTCCTCAGAGCCCACGACCGCTACGGCTCGCAGCCGCTCGACGCCGAAGGGCGCGATGCGTATGTCGCGCAGACCGCACACGTCGCGCGCGCCCTCGGTGCGGTCGACGTGCCGGAGACCGTCGCCGAGCTCGAACAGGTACTTGCGGACTATCGCCCTGAGCTCGAGGGGACACCGGCGGCACGCCGCGCGGCCCGGTTCATCCTCGTGCACCCACCCGTGCCGCTGAGCCTGCGCGCTCCGTACGGTCTGCTGTCGGCGGCCGCGGTCGGGATGATGCCGCGCTGGACGCGGTGGCCGCTGCGGCTGCCCTACCTGCCGCTCGTGGAGGCGACCGCTGTGCGTACCAGCGGAGTGGTGATCACCGAGGCGATCCGCTGGGCGATGGGCTCAGGCCCGCCACAGCGCGACTAGGCGACAGCCCTAGCACTCGGCGACGCCTGGAACATCGCACGCATCGACGACGGGGCCGGCAGCGGCGACGCGCAGCAGCAGCTGGCGGAACGTGTCGGCATCCTCGTCGGGCAGGCTGCCCAACACGGCCCGCTCGACGTCGGCGATCCGCTTCGATGCGGCGGCGAACGTCTTGGTGCCCTTGGCGGTCAGCACCACCTGCCGCGAGCGGCGGTCTGCCGGATCCGGGCGGCGAGTGACGAGGCCGGCGTTCTCGAGGTCGTCCACGAGATAGGTCATGACGGTGCGATCGATGCCGAGCCGCGTGGCGATCGTGACCTGGTTGCTGCACTCGTCGCCATTGGCGACTGACATGACCTGGTAGGCACGCGGCCCGCCGGGCAGGTCGCTGACGGCATCGCGCGCGTTGTCGAGATAGCTCCGCAGGATGCTCCCGAGGGCTTGACCGAAGTCGATGGAGGCCTGCTCCGTCGGCGTCGCAGCTGTCTCGGTCATGGCCCAAGTGTAGCCAGTCGTACGTTGTGCCGATCGTCACGTTTCTAGATCGTCTGTGTAGCATATGATCTGATAGACAGACCATCTAGTTCGAGGAGCATGTATGAGCACGATCTTTCGGTTGGACGCCAGCATCCGGCAGGAGGGCTCGGTGACCCGGGCCGTCGCGGACACCCTTCAGTCGACGATCGCCGAAGAGCTCGGCAGCCCGATCGTCATACGACGTGATCTCGGGGTCGACCCGGTGGATCCCGCCGTCTGGGGAGCTGCGGCGTTCGCCGGCTACACGCCGGAGGAGCAGCGCACCCCGGCCCAGCTCGGCGCCCAGCGGACCGCGACTGCGCTGGCCGATGAAGTGGTCGCCGCTGATGCGCTGATCTTCGCCGTGCCGATGTACAACTTCGGCGTGTCCCAGCACTTCAAGACCTGGTACGACGTCGTCGCCACAGATCCTCGGCTGTCGGTCGGTCAGAGCCAGATCACCGGCAAGCCCGCCTTCCTCGTGACCGCGCGCGGCGGCGGTTACGGAGCCGGCACGCCACGCGAGGGCTGGGACCATGCCACGGCATGGATGCGCCGCATCCTCGAGGACGTCTGGGGTCTCGACCTCGACGTCATCGAGACCGAGCTGACTCTGGCGGAGGTCACCCCGCAGATGGCGGAGCTGCGCGACCTCGCCCGCGAGCAGCTCGCCGAGTCGCACGAGTCGGCACGCCAGAGCGGTCGATCGGTCACGATCAAGCTCCGCCCAGCCGCCTGATCCCCGGGGCGCCGGGGAGGCCAGACCTCCCCGGCCCTCCGCACCCTCATGTGTGACTGCTGCTCAACGGGGTAAGCCCGCCTCGAAGGAGTGGTCAATGTGAAGAAGTTGTCAGTGCTCGCGATCGGCGCAGCCGGGTACGTCCTGGGCGCCCGCGCCGGACGCGAACGGTACGAGCAGATCAAGCGCCAGGCCGACAAGGTCTGGAACAACCCCAAGGTCCAGAGCGCCGTCGACGACGTCCAGACCCAGGCCAAGCACACCGGCTCCGAGGTCGGGTCGAAGGTCGGCTCCAAGGTCGCCGATGTCGCCGGCGAGGCCAAGTCCAAGATCGCCGACAAGGTCAAGGGTCACGACACCGACCCCAGCTCCGACACCTACCGTCCGGGCGACGAGGTCATCGGTCCACCACCGGTCCCGGGTGAGTCTCCCATCGCCGATGCCCACCGACAGGGCATGTCATGACAGGTCCCGACGTTCAGACGTCCCAGGCCTCGACCGGGCAGCTGATCGCCCAGGCCACCGAGGACGTCTCGACGCTCATCCGCAACGAGATCCAGCTGGCCAAGAAGGACCTGGCCACGAGCGGCAAGCGGCTCGGCGTCGGGGCGGGCCTGTTCGGCGTCGCCGGCACCCTGGCGCTGTACGGCCTGGGCGCCCTCGTTGCGGCCGGGATCCTCGGCATCGCGGAGGCACTCGACGCCTGGCTCGCCGCGCTGATCGTCGGCGGCGGGTTGTTCGTCCTGGCCGGCCTCGCCGCTCTCGTCGGCAAGATGCGGGTGAGCAAGGTTGCGGATGCCCCGCATGAACGGGTCGAGAGCGTCAAGGCCGACATCGCGGCAGCACGTCACGGAGCAACCTCATGAGCACGATCGAGCGCGACATCGAGCAGACCCGCGAACATCTCGGTCAGACCGTCGACGCGCTCGCGGCCAAGGCCGAGACCGGCAAGCACCGCGCCGGCATCGTGGCCCTGGTCGGAGTCGCCGCGGTGGCCGCCTTCGTGCTCTGGCGCCGCTTCGGCTGACGTGGTCGCCTGACGCAGTGGCAGGCCGACGTCAGGGGCGGGGCACCGTGCCGATGGTGCAGGTCGTGCTGCCGGACTTGACGCGGACGACGTTCTTGTCGACATGCTGGTAGACGACGGCCATGCCATTCGCGCCCGGCTGATACATCACGAGGCAGAAGTACGCCTCGTCGAAGGTGGCCCCGATCTGCATACCCTTGGGCGACTCGTAGCCCTTGAACAGCTTGTCGAGCATCTTCCGCTTGGCGGCACCGCGACGCTTCTCCTCGGCGTTCGTGGGCTTGAACCAGTGGGGCGTGATCGTCCACTTCTTCTCGACGGTGTCCGCGAATCGCTGCAAGCCCCGGCTGAGATCCTTGCCGTCCCGCTCGATCTTGAGTCCCATCTCGGCATCGGCCAGTGACTCACGCTTCACCTTCTCCGCCGTCAGGGCGACCGGGGTCCCGTACTCGGCCGCGACGCACCAGGCCACGGGCTTGGGAGTGGGCTTGGCGTCGTCGGTGAGGGATTGGTAGACGTACGAGCGCTTGGTCTTGGGACTCGTCGCCCAGATGCAGAACTCGTCCGTCTTGGCCGTGGGGGAGACCACCGACGTGCCGGCGGCATAGCCCTTGGCCTTGAGCGCCCTCAATGCGACCTTCGGATCCATCCGCTTCTTGGCGTCCTGCTCCTTCTGCATGGCCTTCGCGGCGCTGATCAGGTCTTCACCCAGGGCCCGATTGGTGGCCTCGGTCTTCTTGACTGCCGCGGCCTTGCGGTCCCTGGCCTTGTCCTCCTCGCTCGGCCCGGTGCTGCAGGCTCCGAGGAGCAGGGCGCTGGTCGTCAGGACAGCGAACAGTGGACGGATCATGTGATGGTTCCCCCGGATGAAGCGCGTCGGTGACGCTTGGATGCGTCGCTATCACGGACAGTCTCTCGCACGTGCGCCGGATGTGCCGTCCGTGCAGCTCAGCTGCCTCGTGTGATCCATGCGTCGAGGTGGGGTGCCTCGGCGCCGATCGTGGTGTCGTCCCCGTGCCCGGTGTGCACGACAGTCTCGCCCGGCAGCGTCAGGAGCCGGTCCCGGATCGACGCGATGATCGTGTCGAAGTCCGAGTAGGAGCGACCCGTGGCCCCGGGGCCGCCCGCGAAGAGCGTGTCGCCGGTGAAGACCGCGCCGAGCTGCTCGGCATACAGGCACGTGCTGCCAGGCGAGTGGCCCGGCGTGGGGATGGCCTGCAACGTGGTGCCGGCGACCTCGAACGTCGCGTCGGGCCGTAGCTCCTGGTCCGGAGGTGTGTCGTGCTCGGCGTTCCACAACATGCGGTCGGCTGCTGGGAACCACACCTGGGCGCCGGTCTCGCGGCCGAGCTCGACCGCGGCGTTGATGTGGTCGTTGTGACCGTGGGTGAGGATGATGGCCAGCACCGTGCGCCCGTCGATGGCGTCAAGGATCGCGCCGGCATCATGTGCAGCGTCGATCACGATGACCTCGGCGTCGTCGCCGATCAGCCACACGTTGTTGTCGACGTCCCAGCTGCCACCGTCGAGCGCGAACTGGCCGGAGGTCACGACCTTGTCGATGCGCGCCGTTGTCACAGCTCCACCACCGATCGCAGGACGCCGCCCTCGTGCATCTTGGTGAACGCTGCCTCGACGTCGTCGATGCCGATCGTCTCGGTCACGAACGCATCGAGGTCGAGACGGCCCTGCAGGTAGAGGTCGACCAGCATCGGGAAGTCGCGGCTCGGCAGGCAGTCGCCGTACCAGGACGACTTGAGTGAGCCGCCACGGCCGAACACATCCAGCAAGGGGATCTCCAGCTGCATGTCGGGAGTCGGCACACCGACCAGCACGACCGTGCCGGCCAGGTCGCGGGCGTAGAACGCCTGCTTCCACGTCTCGGGACGGCCGACCGCGTCGATCACGACATCAGCGCCGAAACCACCCGTCAGCGCCTGCACCGCCTCGACCACGTCACCCTCGGTGGCATTGACCGTGTGCGTCGCGCCCATGCCGCGTGCCCACTCGAGCTTGCGGTCGTCGACGTCGATCGCGATGATCGTGCCCGCGTTGGCCAGGCGCGCGCCGGCGATCGCGGCACTGCCGACCCCACCGCAGCCGATGACCGCGACGGAGTCGCCGCGCTGTACGTTGCCGGTGTTGATCGCCGCACCAAGTCCGGCCATGACACCGCACCCCAGCAGCCCGACGGCTGCCGGCGAGGCGGACGGGTCGACCTTGGTGCACTGGCCGGCCGCGACCAGCGTCTTGTCGGCGAACGCACCGATCCCCAGAGCCGGGGAGAGCTCCGTGCCGTCCTCCAGCGTCATCTTCTGCGTGGCGTTGTGCGTGTTGAAGCAGTACCAAGGCCGGCCGCGCAGGCACGCCCGGCACTGACCGCACACGGCGCGCCAGTTGAGCACCACGAAGTCACCCGGCGCGACGTCTGTGACCCCTTCGCCGACCGACTCGACCACACCGGCGGCCTCATGGCCCAGCAGGAAGGGGAACTCGTCGTTGATCCCACCCTCGCGATAGTGCAGGTCGGTGTGGCACACCCCGCAGGCCGAGATGTCGACGACGGCCTCGCCCGGCCCAGGGTCGGGGATCACGATGTTCTCGACGGTCACCGGCGCACCCTTGGCGCGCGCGATCACTCCTCGTACGGTCTGCGGCATGCCGGCTCCCTCGTATGGCGTGGTTCACACCGAACGTACCCGGCGGCGGTCGACGGCGTCGGTCGGGACTCGTCGTCGAGTCGCCCTTGGAGCCGAGGGGATCCCTTGTATGGCGCCTCCGGCGGGACGCCTTCGGCGTGATGGCGGAGGCGCGTCGATGGGGCCCGACTCGAGTCGCTCGCTTGGATTCACTGAATGAGAGACGCCCTCCTACCCGGCCTGCATAGAAAGCGCCCTCCCACTTCAACTCAAGTGGGAGGGCGTCTCTCATTCAGTGGAGCCGAGGGGACTCGAACCCCTAACCCCCTGCTTGCAAAGCAGGTGCGCTACCAATTGCGCCACGGCCCCGTGATCGTGCTGGTCCCGGGTCAGACCTTGTCGCTGGCGGCGGCCCACGTGTCGGCGGGCTTGCCCTGCTTGGACTTCGACACGGCCCAGAAGACACCGGCCGCAGCGAGCCCGAGGGCGATGATCTTCTTCATGGAACCTCCTGTGCGAGTGGGCGTACGAGGACTTGAACCTCGGACCTCATCCTTATCAGGGATGCGCTCTAACCAAGCTGAGCTATACGCCCGCAACAGCGGTGAACTTTACCGCACCGCCTGCCGGTCTCCCAAAACGGGGAGGGGTCCTACTTTTCTTCGGCGAACGTGACGTCGACACCACCGAGCAGTTGCGCCGCCAAGTTGTAGAGATGCGCACCGATCGTGGCCAGCGCCGTCGTCAGGATGACGTTGATCGCCGACAGCACGAGCGTCAGTCCGACCATGCGGCCGAAGCCGAGGTAGTCCGTGATGTTGAAGCTCGAGGAGTCATCGCTGAGGACCGAGGTGACGCTGCCGTTGATCTGGTCCCAGACACCGGTGGCCTCCATCACGACCCAGAAGATCGAGACGGCGACGACCGCCACGATCATCATCGCGACCGAGATCGCGAACGCCAGGCGGGTGACCGACCAGGGCTCGATGTGGGTCAGGCGCAGGCTGGCGCGCCGCGTGGACTCCGCCTCGGGTGAAGGCTCCAGGGTCGCGCCGGACTTGGTCTTGAGCTGTTCGCGGTCCTTGGCGACCTTGTCCTTGACCGCGGGGATCACCGCGGTGGTCGATGGCGAGGGCTTGGTCGTACGCGCGTAGTCGGCCGCCGTGAGAGGCCGGCTGTCGGACGACGAGCCGTCGCCATCGGACGATGTCTTGTCCTCTGCCTCGGGCTCAGCCTTCTTGGGCTGCGCTGGACGAGGCCGCCCCTTGTCGGTCTGCGGTCCGCTGGAGGACGCCGACTTGTCAGCCGCGCTCTTCTTGGTCGGTCCGCCCCCAGCGCCCTTGGTGCCCGTCGAGTTCTTGGCGGGTGAAGCCACTGGCTTGGGGATGCGGGGGATCTGCTGGGTCGGCGCCGCGTCTCCCGCGCTGGAGCCCGGCGCAGAGGTCGAGTCCTGCTTGTCGTCTTCGGTCACTGATCCTGGTCCTCGTCGGTCGACGTCTGTTCGGCCTGCGCCTCGTCCTGAGGAAGCTCGGTGTTGCGCGCGATGGTCACGACCCGGTCATCCCCCTTGAACTTCACGAAGCTCACCCCCATCGTGCCACGGCCTGTCGGATTGACCCCCGAGACAAGGCTGCGGGTGACCTGTCCCATGGCCGTCACGGAGATGACGTCGTCGGTGTCGACCAGCACGAGACCGCCGACGAGCTCGCCGCGGTTCTCGGTGATCTGCATGGCCTTGATGCCCAGACCGCCCCGGCCTTGCAGGCGGTACTGCTCGACGGGTGTCTTCTTGGCGAAGCCGCCGTCGGTGACGGTGAAGACGTAGAGCTGGTCCTCCTCGGGCACCTCGTCGGACTCCAACGCACCGGCGGACCGGCGGATGACCGACATCGAGAGCATCGAGTCTTCTTCGCGGAACTTCATGCCCGTGACACCGGACGTGGCACGCCCCATCGGACGAAGCTGCTCGTCGTCAGCGCGGAACCGGATCGCCTGCGCCTTGCGCGAGATGAGGATCAGGTCGTCCTCGGGGGTGACCAGCTCGGCGCCGATCAGCTCGTCGTCCTCGTCGCGGAAGTTGATCGCGATGACTCCGGCCTGGCGCGGGCTGTTGTAGTCGCCGAGCCGGGTCTTCTTGACCAGGCCCTTCTTGGTCGCCAGCACGAGGTAGGGCGCCTGCTCGTAGTCGCGGATGGCGAGGACCTGTGCGATCTCCTCGTCCGGCTGGAACGACAGGAGGCCGGCGACGTGCCCGCCCTTGGCGTCGCGTCCGGCCTCTGGCAGCTGGTACGCCTTGGCGCGATAGACCCGGCCGGCCGTCGTGAAGAACAGGATCCAGTGGTGGCTCGTCGTCGGGAACATGTGCTCGACGAGGTCGTCGCCGCGCAGCGCCGCACCACGTACGCCCTTGCCGCCGCGGTTCTGCACGCGGTAGAGGTCGGTCTTGGTGCGCTTGGCGTAGCCACCCTTGGTGATCGTGACCACGACCTCCTCGTCGGGGATCAGGTCCTCGTCGGACAGGTCACCGTCGGCCGGGATGATGTTGGAACGACGGTCCGTGCCGAACTTGTCGACGATCGCCGTGAGCTCGTCGGACACGATCTGCCGCTGCCGTTCGGGCTTGGCGAGGATGTCCTTGTAGTCGGCGATCTCGCGCTCGAGCTCGGCGAGGGTGTCCATGATCTTCTGCCGCTCGAGGGCCGCGAGCCGGCGAAGCTGCATCTCCAGGATCGCGTTGGCCTGCAGCTCGTCGATGTCGAGCAACGTGATCAGGCCCTGGCGCGCCTCGTCGACCGTCGGGCTGCGGCGGATCAGCGCGATGACCTCGTCGAGGGCGTCGAGCGCCTTGGCGTAGCCGCGGAAGATGTGCGCCTTGGCCTCGGCCTCGTCGAGCAGGTACTGGGTGCGGCGCTGGATGACCTCGACCTGGTGGTTGATCCAGTTGCTGACGAACCCGTCGAGCGTCAGGGTGCGCGGGACCTCGTCGACGAGCGCCAGCATGTTGGCGCTGAAGTTGGTCTGCAGCTCGGTGTGCTTGTAGAGGTTGTTGAGCACGACTCGGGCGACGGCATCCTTGCGGATCTCGATCACGATGCGACGTCCGACGCGCGACGACGACTCGTCACGCAGGTCGGAGATGCCCTGGAGGCGACCGGCGTTGACCAGGTCGGCGATCTTGCGCATGAGGTTGTCGGGGTTGACCTGGTAGGGCAGCCCCGTCACGACGAGCTGGATGCGGCCCTTGGTGTCCTCCTCGATCGACACGATCGCGCGCATCATGATCGAGCCGCGACCCGTGCGGTACATGTCCTCGATGCCCTTGGTGCCGACGATCAGCGCGTCGGACGGGAAGTCGGGGCCCTTGACCCGCTCGATCAGCGCCTCGAGGAGCTCTTCCTTGCTGGCGTCGGGGTTGGCCAGCGCCCACTGGGCGCCCTCGGCGACCTCGCGCAGGTTGTGCGGCGGGATGTTGGTCGCCATGCCGACCGCGATGCCGGCCGAGCCGTTGACCAGCAGGTTGGGGATGCGCGACGGGAGCACCGTCGGCTCCTGCGAGCGACCGTCGTAGTTGGGGCGGAAGTCGACGGTGTTCTTGTCGATGTCGCGCACCATCTCCATGGCGATCGGCGCGAGCCGGCACTCGGTGTATCGCATGGCCGCAGCGCCGTCGTCGCCCGGCGAGCCGAAGTTGCCCTGCCCGTCGATCATCGGCGCGCGCATGACCCACGGCTGCGCCAGGCGTACGAGGGTGTCGTAGATCGCGGTGTCGCCGTGCGGGTGGTACTGACCCATGACGTCACCCACGATGCGCGAGCACTTGGAGAAGCCGCGGTCCGGCCGGTAGCCGCCGTCGAACATCGCGTAGAGCACGCGCCGGTGCACGGGCTTGAGGCCGTCGCGTACGTCGGGCAGTGCGCGCGACACGATCACGCTCATGGCGTAGTCGATGTAGGAGCGCTGCATCTCGTCCTGCAGCTCGACCGCTTCGATCCGGTCGTGCTCGGGAGGTGTCGTGTCAGTCACTGAAGTGTCCTGTCAGGTCAGATGTCGAGGAAGCGGACGTCTTTGGCGTTGCGCTGGATGAACGAGCGCCGCTGCTCGACGTCCTCGCCCATCAGGATCGTGAACATCTCGTCGGCCATCGCGGCGTCCTCGAGCGTCACCTGGCGCAGGATGCGGTTGGCCGGGTCCATCGTGGTGTCCCACAGCTCGCTGTCGTTCATCTCGCCAAGACCCTTGTAGCGCTGGATCTGCTGGCCGAGCTCCTTGGGCAGGCGCTTGCCGTCGGCCGCACCGGCCTTGAGCATCGCGTCGCGCTCGGCGTCGGAGTAGGCCAGCTCGTCGGCGGAGTTGCTCCACTTGATCTTGTAGAGCGGCGGCTGCGCGAGGTAGACGTGACCGCCGTCGATCAGCGGCTTCATGAACCGGAACAGCAGCGTCAGCAGCAGCGTCGAGATGTGCTGCCCGTCGACGTCGGCATCGGCCATCAGCACGATCTTGTGATAGCGCAGCTTGTCGATGTCGAAGTCGTCGTGCACGCCGGTGCCGAGCGCCGAGATGATCGCCTGGACCTCGGCGTTCTGCAGGATCTTGTCGATGCGGGCCTTCTCGACGTTGAGGATCTTGCCGCGCAGCGGGAGGATCGCCTGCGTACGAGGGTCGCGTCCGCCCTTGGCCGAACCGCCGGCCGAGTTGCCCTCGACGATGAAGACCTCGCACTCCTCGGGGTTGCGCGAGGAGCAGTCGGCGAGCTTGCCGGGCAGGCCGCCGCCACCGAGGAAGCCCTTGCGGTTGCGGGCCAGGTCGCGGGCCTTGCGGGCGGCCATGCGGGCCGTCGCGGCGTCGATCGACTTGCGGACGATCGTCTTGCCCTCGGTCGGGTGCTGCTCGAACCAGGCGCCGAGCTCGTCGTAGAGGACGGTCTGGACGTAGGACTTGGCCTCGCTGTTGCCGAGCTTGGTCTTGGTCTGGCCCTCGAACTGCGGCTCCTCGAGCTTGATCGAGACGATCGCGGTGAGCCCCTCGCGGATGTCCTCACCCGAGAGGTTGTCGGCAGCCTTCTTGATCAGGCCCTGCGCGGTCGCGAACTTGTTGACCGTCGAGGTCAGAGCCGCACGGAAGCCTTCTTCGTGCGTGCCGCCCTCGTGCGTGTTGATCGTGTTGGCGAACGTGTGGACCGACTCGATGAAGCTGTCGTTCCACTGCATCGCGATCTCGAGCGACAGGCCCTTGGAGTCGTCCTCGGACTCGATCGAGATGACCTCGCGGTGGATCGGTGACTTGCTGCCGACGTTGATGTGCTCGACGTAGTCGACGAGTCCCTTGTCGTAGCGGAACCGGGCGTCGCGCTCGATCGCGTCGACGGGGGTGTCACCCTCGGTGGCCTCCTGGGCCTCTTCGCGATCGTCGCGGAGCACGAGCTCGAGGCCCTTGTTGAGGAACGCCATCTCGCGGAAGCGGCTCTTGAGCGTCTCGTAGCTGTAGACCGTGCTCTCGAAGATGTCCTCGCTGGCGTAGAACGTCGTCGTGGTGCCGGTCTCGTCGGTCTTCTCGTGCCGCTCGAGCGGAGCATCGGGCACGCCGTAGGTGAACGACTGGGTCCAGCGATAGCCGTCGCGCTTGACCTCGACGTAGAGCTTGGTCGACAACGCGTTGACGACCGAGACGCCGACACCGTGCAGACCACCGGAGACCTTGTAGCCGCCGCCGCCGAACTTGCCGCCGGCGTGCAGCGAGGTGAGGACCAGCGTGACCGCCGGAATCTTCTCGGTGGGGTGCTCGTCGACCGGGATGCCGCGGCCGTCATCGACGACCCGGACACCACCATCGGCCTGGAGGGTCACCGCGATGTGGGAGGCGTAGCCCGCGAGCGCTTCGTCGACCGAGTTGTCGACGACCTCGTAGACGAGGTGGTGGAGTCCGCGTTCACCGGTCGAGCCGATGTACATGCCGGGGCGCTTGCGAACCGCCTCCAGACCTTCGAGGACCTGAATGTTGCTGGCGTCGTACGAGGCTTCAGGATCTGGAGTTTGGCTCACCTATCCAGTATACGGGCCGTTCTGTGCGTCTCAGCGCTTACCCACAGTTCCCGGGCGGCGCGTCGCGACCGCCAGTTGCCCCTGAGAGCGACAAAACGGCGGCTGTGACGACGGCGGAGACCCTCCACCGATCTCCGGTATGTCTGAAGGGCCACCAAGTCGCCCATGGGGACCTGCCCGGTGAACGCGCCATGGAGGGCTTGGGCCCCATCGGGCATCGTAGAGGGATGACCACGACAGCCACCCGCCGTGACACCGCCCTGCCGGCGTTGTCGGTCGCTGTCGCGGCGGCGGTGACGCTGTTCCTGATGGTGCGGATCGCGGTGCAGTCGTCGCAGGGACAGCAGTGGGACGACGACGCGATGGGCACGGTCGTCGCGGGTCGCGACACCCAGCTCACGTTGCTGAGCGGACTCGGGTACGTCTCGATCGGCGCGATCGTCCTGGTCGCGATCGCCTGCGGCGCGGTCGCCTTGCTGCGGGGCAAGGCCCGGCTCGCGATCGGGGCAGCCGTCATCATCGGCGGTGCGGACATCACGACGCAGGTGCTCAAGCGCGCGTTCGACCGTCCCGACTTCGGCCTGGGCGTGCTCAACAGCCTCCCGAGCGGTCACACCACCGTGGTGGCGAGTGCGGTCGGCGCAGCACTTCTCGTCGCACCCGGAGGCATCCGCCCGCTGGTCGCGGCTGCCGGCGGGTTCGCGACGACGCTCACCGGCGCGTCGACCGTCGTCGCCGGCTGGCACCGGCCCGCCGACGTCGTCGCGGCGCTCGCGGTCAGCCTGCTCTGGACCGGCCTCGTCGCGTGGTGCATGCATGGGCCCCGCACGCCGGTGACCGGTACGTTCGTCAGCGCCCTGCTGGGGTGCGGCGCCGCGCTGGCCTTCCTGGTCGCGATCGGGGTGCGCCCGGCGTACGGCTGGGTCGGGTTCACCCAGGCGTCGCTCGTGCTCGGAGCCGTCACCGCCGTGACCGCCGCCTTCGTCGTGGCCGCCGCAGCAATCTCGCCCGCTGAATAGTCCCCGCTGGGAGTGACGTTTCGGTCGCGAATCGCCGTGGGACCCCGACCCCAACGTCACTCCCAGCGAGGTCTACCCGTAGGTGTCCCTCGGGCCTCTGGCACCGCGGATCGAGCGAGGGCCCTTCTTCCATGACGGCGCCTGCGGTCCGCGCACGACGATGCGAAGCACCGAGCCGTCGCCCATCAGCTCGTTGAGCTTGGCGACGATGCGGGGAGCCAGCAGTCGCAGCTGCGTGGCCCACGCCGTCGAGTCCGTACGCACCTCGACCTCGCCGTCGTCGAACGCGATGACCTCGGAGTGCTGCGCGACCTCGGGCCCGACGATGCCGGCCCAGTCGGTGAAGACGCGTTGCGCGGCGAGCCTCTCGTCCCAGCCCTGGTCGTTGACGACCTCGCCCAGCAGGTCGGCGAGCAGGCTCGGCTCGTCGCGGGCGGCGCGGGCCGGCTTGGCCGGTCGCACGCGGCGCTTCGCCGACGGAGGCACGGGCGATCCCTTGCCCCGGTAGGACTTGGCGATGTCACGGGCCAGCCCGAGTCCGTCGTCGGAGGTGGGCTCGTTGGGTTCAGTCACGGACGACCTCACCTCCGGCGACGTTGAAGCGATGACCCTTGAGCGCGTCGGGCACGTCGTCGGCAACCGCAGCGGTGACCAGCACCTGCTCGGCGTCGCCGACGAGCTCGGCGAGCTGCTGGCGGCGGCCCTGGTCGAGCTCGGCGAACACGTCGTCGAGGATCAGCACGGGATCGTCCTCATCCTCGCGCAGCAGCTCGAACGAGGCCAGCCTCAGCGCGAGCGCCAGCGACCAGGCCTCGCCGTGGCTGGCGTATCCCTTGGCGGGCAGCTCGCCGATCGTCAGCGTCACGTCGTCGCGGTGCGGACCGACCAGGCTGATGCCACGATCCATCTCGTCGTTGCGGCGCCGGGCGATCTCGTCGAGCAGAGCCTGCCGGATCGCCTCCTGGTCGCGCAGGTCCGCGTCGAGATCCAGCGACGGCTTGTAGGTCGCGGTGACGACACGGCGGTCGGGCGCGGCCGCGGCGGCGACCCGGACGTACGCCTCGGCGAGGTGCGGGGCGAGCGCGTCGAGGAGGAGCAGCCGGGTCGACACCAGCTCGGCGCCCGTACGCGCGAGGTTCTCGTCCCAGATGTCGAGGGTCGCGATCTCGACGTTGCGCCGCCCACGCGCCGACTTGAGCAGCGTGTTGCGCTGCTTGAGCACCCGGTCGTAGTCCGCGCGCACGCCGGCAAGCCGTGGGGTGCGCAGCACCAGGAGCGAGTCGAGGAACCTGCGGCGATCGGATGGATCGCCCTTGACCAGCGCGAGGTCCTCGGGCGAGAACATCACGGTGCGCAGCACCCCGATGAGGTCGCGGGTCCGGGGCAGCGCCCCGCGATTGATGCGGGCCCGGTTGGACTTGCCCGGCGTGATCTCGAGCTCGAGGAGTGCGGTCCGGTCGCCGCGGACGACGTCAGCGCGTACGACCGCCCGCTCCGCTCCGGACCGCACCAGGGGTGCGTCGCCTGACACCCGGTGCGAGTCGAGCCGGGACAGGTAGTCGATCGCCTCGACCAGATTGGTCTTGCCCTGCCCGTTGGACCCGATGAACGCGGTGGCTCCGGGCTCCAGGTCGATCTCGACGGTGTCGTACGACCGGAAGTCGTGCAGGGTCAGGCGACTGACGTGCACTGACTAAACGGGATCGGAGTGGTCCGGTGCCGCGGGGTTGAGACCCTTTTCCTCGGCAGCCTTGACCGCGTGGCCGCCGAACTGCTGACGCATCGCGGCAACGGCCTGCATCGCCGGCGACTCGTCCTGGCGGGAGGTGAAGCGTGCGAACAGCGACGCCGCGATCGTGTGCATCGGCACGGCGTTGTCGATCGCGGCCTCGACGGTCCACCGGCCCTCGCCGGAGTCCTCGGCATATCCGCGGACCTTGGACAGACCCGGGTCCTCCTCGAGCGCCTTGACCAGGAGGTCGAGGAGCCACGAGCGTACGACCGTGCCCTCGCGCCACGAGTCGAACACCTCGGTGACGTTGTCGACGATGTCGACCTTCTCGAGCAGCTCGAAGCCCTCGGCGTAGGCCTGCATCATGGCGTACTCGATGCCGTTGTGGACCATCTTGGAGAAGTGTCCGGCACCGACCCGGCCGGCGTGGACGAATCCGGACTCGCTGTCGGGGCTGCAGCGCGTCGAACGCGGGCTGGACCTTGGCGATGTCCTCTGCTGTGCCACCGGCCATGAGCGCATAGCCGTTGTCGAGACCCCAGACGCCGCCGCTGACTCCGCAGTCGACGTAGCCGATGCCCTTCTCGGCCGCCAGTGCTGCGTGCTTCTCGTCGTCGGTCCACCGCGAGTTGCCGCCGTCGACGATGACATCGCCCTCGCCGAGCAGCCCGATGAGCTCCTCGACGGTCGACCGCGTGATGTCGCCGGCCGGCACCATGACCCACACGACCTTGGGCGACGGGAGCTTGTCGACGAGCTCCTCGAGGCCGGACACGTCCGTGACATCGGGATTGCGGTCGTAGCCGACGACGGTGACTCCGCCGTTGCGCATACGGGTGCGCATGTTGCCACCCATCTTGCCGAGTCCGACGAGTCCGATGTCCATGTGCGAGATCCCTCCGAGAGTCAGTTCTGCAGGCGTACGGGCATGATCAGGTAGCGGAACGCGACGTCTGGGTCGGCCCCGATCTCCTGGACACCCGAGATGGCCGCGGGCTTGGTGTGCTGCGTGAACGAGAGGTGCACGACGGGGTCGGACATGACCGCGAGCCCTTCGAGCAGGTAGGTCGGGTTGAACCCGATCGAGATGTCCGCGCCGTTGACCGTGGCCTCGATCGACTCAGAAGCCTGGGCCTCGTCGCCGCTGCCGGCCTCGAGCAGGAGCTGGCCCTCGGAGAACGACAGGCGCACGGGGGTGTTGCGCTCGGCGACGAGCGCCACGCGCTTGACCGAGTCGACGAACGCCTGGGTCTCGACGTAGGCGACGGTCTCGGCCTGCGCCTGGAAGAGCTGGCGTACGCGCGGGAAGTCGCCCTCGAGCAGACGGGTCGTGGTGCGGCGGGTGCCGTTGCCGACGACGCCCTCGAAGCCGATCAGCCCGTCACCGGACTCGCCGGACGACACCGCGATCGTGACGTCGCCGCCGTTGGTGAGCGAGCGGGCGGTCTCGTTGAGGACCCGCGCCGGCACGAGTGCCTGGGCCGAGAGGTCGCTGGCTTCGGGGTACCACTCGAGGTCGCGGAGGCTGGCCCGGAAGCGGTCGGTCGCCATGAGCGAGATCGTCGAGCCCTCGAGCTCAAGGCGTACGCCGGTCAGCAGCGGGAGCATCTCGTCGCGGCCGGCCGCCGCGCTGGCCTGCGACACGGCGGTGGCGAAGTCGTCGGCCTTGATCGTGCCCGAAGCGGTGGGCATCTCGGGCAGCTGCGGGTATTCCTCGACCGGCATGGTCTGGAGGCTGAACCGGGCGTTGCCGCAGATGACCTGGACCTTGGTGCCGTCGAGCGCGATGTCGACCGGCTTGGCCGGAAGCGCCTTGACGATCTCGGCGAGCAGGCGGCCCGACACGAGAGCGCGGCCGTCGGCGCTGACCTCGGCCGGGAGGGTGGCGCGGGTCGAGGTCTCGTAGTCGAACCCCGAGAGGGTGAGCCCGTCCGCGGCGGTCTCGATGAGCAGGCCGGCGAGCACAGGAACGCTCGGGCGGTTGGGCAGGCTGCGGGCTGTCCAGGCGACGGCGTCGGCAAGCGTGTCGCGGTCGATGCGGAATTTCACGTGATGGGGCCTTTCCGAGGACGGGAGCCGTCGGGATGAATCCTGCCACGGTATCGGTGACCGGGGGTACTCAGGGGAAGTGCGAAAGATGTCATCCACACACAGCTCGTGACGTGACTTCCGCGGGGGTTGCCGGAGTAAAGAAGAGTAGTAGTCGTAGTAGCGTCTGTGGATTCGGTGGACAACCCCGATTTGTGCTGGTGAGACAGCGTGAGGGCCGGTGGACAACCTGTGTTCGGCCGGACGATGAAACTACACGTTTCTGTGGATGTCGGTTCTGCGTTCACACGGTGTTCACACAGCGACCGATGATGTCCACGTGACTCATGGGTTTTCCCACAGTGTCTTCCCCAGGTGTGAATGGTCCGATCGGGCCATTCACGGGGTCATGACTGGCGGGCTTGCTGCTTGATGCGCGCCGTGAGCTCCGTGACCTGGTTGTAGACCGCGTGCTTCTCGGCCATCAGCTTGCGGATCTTGCGGTCGGCGTGCATCACCGTGGTGTGGTCACGGTTGCCGAACTCCTGGCCGATCTTGGGCAGCGACATCTCGGTGAGCTCACGGCACAGGTACATCGCGATCTGCCGGGCGAGCACCAGGTTGCGGCTGCGGTTGGTGCTGCAGAGGTCGTCGATCGAGAACTCGGAGTACGCAGCGGTCTGCGCCATGATCATGCCGACCGTGATGTCGGGCTCCTCACCTTCGGCGATGAGGTCCTTGAGCACGATCTGGGCGAGCTGCAGGTCGACCGTCGTGCCGTTGAGATTGGCGAACGCCGTGGCACGGATGAGGGCACCTTCGAGCTCACGGATGTTGGTCTGCACCTTGCTGGCGATGAACTCGAGCACGTCGGCCGGCGCGGTGAGCTTCTCGTTGGCGGCCTTCTTGCGGAGGATCGCGATGCGCGTCTCGAGGTCGGGCGGCTGGACGTCGGTCGTGAGTCCCCACTCGAAGCGGTTGCGCAGCCGGTCCTCGAGGGTCGTCAGGTTCTTGGGCGGCCGGTCCGACGTCATCACGATCTGCTTGTTCTCGTTGTGCAGCGCGTTGAACGTGTGGAAGAACTCGGTCTGCGTGGACTCCTTGCCCTCCAAGAACTGGATGTCATCGACCAGGAGCACGTCGATCTCGCGGTACTTGCGCTTGAGGGCGGCGGTGCGGTTCTCGCGGATCGCGTTGATGACGTCGTTGGTGAACTCTTCGCTGTTGACGTAGCGCACGCGGGACGACGGATAGAGGTTGAGGACGTAGTGGCCGATCGCGTGCAGGAGGTGCGTCTTGCCGAGTCCGGACTCACCGTGGATCACGAGCGGGTTGTACGCCTTGCCCGGTGCTTCGGCCACGGCGACGGCAGCGGCGTGGGCGAACCGGTTGGACGAGCCGATGACGAAGTTCTCGAACAGGTATCGCGGGTTGAGCCTGGCCTCGGCGACGCTGCCGATGCGCGGAGGCGTCGTCTTGCGCTCGGCCCAGGTCGGCACGAACTCGTCCTGGTCGTCGTCGTCCTCGTCGTCGAGGTCGTTGTCCTGCCCGTACGCGTGATGCGAATTTGTCGACAAATCGTCTTGTCGACTCTGGTGGGTCTCGATCAAGGACGGCTCGATCGTCACGACGAGGCGGGTCTCCTGCTGGAGCGTCGTGCTGATGGCGTGCTCCAGGGCCGGCCTGACGCGGGACTCGAGCTGCGCGCGGGTGAGGTCGTCCTGGACGGCGACGATGAGGATGTTGTTGTGCAGCGTCAGCGGCTTGGCGGAGTAGACCCAGACCTTGGCGCCGGGGGAAAGCGTGTCGACGGCTCCTTGCCAGACTCGGTTGAGATGCTCTTCCGGGCTGGTTTCCTGGCCGTCATTCATCCAATGCCTCCCGACACGTCCACATGGTTTTCCACATGGTGTGAATGCGAACTCGAGAGTTGAGGCGTCCTTGTGGAAAAGGTCGATACCGCGGTGACGCTAGCAGCCATGGGGGACGCGTACAAGCGGAATTCCCCAGCCCGTCCCCAGCAATCGGCGTGTCGTGTGGACGAGAGCGGGTTGGACGCGTATGGGGATCAGTTTGACCGGGGTGCGGGCCACCCGTACCGTTGTCTAGTCGTCCTAGAACGACTTCCGCCGCATGCCCACGACAACTGCAATTCTCGGTCGTGGGCGAGCGGTGGCCGTCGACCGGCCCAGACTGAGATCCGTGAGGAACACATCGTGAGCAAGCGTACTTTCCAGCCGAACAACCGTCGTCGTGCCAAGAAGCACGGCTTCCGCCTCCGCATGCGCACCCGCGCCGGCCGCGCGATCCTCGCGGACCGTCGCCGCAAGGGCCGCGCCAAGCTGTCAGCCTGAGCCCTTGCTCGCGCGCAGTCAACGCATGCGCAGCGGGGATGACTTCCGGCACACGATCCGTCGTGGGGCCAAAGGCGTACAACCCACCCTCGTCACACATGTCGTTCCGGGAACCGGCGGACCCACGTCCGTCGGTTTCGTCGTGAGCAAGGCCGTGGGTTCTGCCGTCGACCGCAACCGGGTCAAGCGGCAGCTGCGACACCTGATGCGCGATCGCGTCGGCACGCTGCCAGAGGGCAGTCGTGTCGTGGTGCGCGCGCTGCCCGCGGCTCACGGCGTGCGCGCGGCGACGCTCGCGGAGCATCTCGATGCGGCACTGGCGCGAGCCGGTGCTCGATGAAGTACCCCTTGATCTGGTTGCTGAAGGCGTATCGCTTCGCCATCAGCCCGCTTTATGGTCAGGTCTGCCGCTATCACCCCACCTGCTCCGCCTACGCTTTGCAGGCCGTGGAGACTCACGGTGCGGTGCGCGGAACCTGGCTCGCCGGACGTCGCGTCCTGCGCTGCCACCCCTGGAGCGCCGGAGGCTATGACCCGGTGCCACAGTCACACAGAGGAGAACAATGTTCGGCTTCCTAGGCGACATCGGATCGGCGATCATGACGCCGCTCTACTACGCGGTGTCGGGGATCCTGCTGGTCTGGCACAAGATCTTTGCGACGGTGCTGCCCGACAACAGCGGCTGGACGTGGGCGCTGTCGATCGTCGGACTGACGGTCACGATCCGTACGCTCCTGATCCCGCTGTTCGTCAAGCAGATCAAGTCGAGCCGCAACATGCAGCTGCTGCAGCCGCAGATCAAGGCGCTGCAGCAGAAGTACAAGCACGATCGTGAGCGCCTGACGCAGGAGCAGATGAAGCTGTGGAAGGAGACGGGCACCAACCCGTTCGCCTCGTGCCTCCCGCTGATCCTGCAGATGCCGATCTTCTTCGCGCTGTTCCGCGTGATCGACCACGCGTCCAAGTACGAGGGCATCGCCAAGGACGGTGAGTTCCACAAGGGGTTCATGAACTCCGAGAACGCGACGTCGCTGCACAACGCTGTGCTCCTCGGTGCGCGCATCGCCGACACGTTCGTGAACTCCACCGCGACCGAGACCAAGATCCTGACGATGTCGCTGGTCGTCGTCATGTGCATCACGCAGTTCACGACGCAGCGTCAGCTGATGTCGAAGAACATGCCGGCCGACGCGATGACGGGTCAGTACGCGCAGCAGCAGAAGCTGCTCCTCTACATCCTCCCGATCGTGTTCGCGGTCGGCGGCGTGGCGTTCCCGCTCGGTGTCCTCTTCTACTGGACCACCTCGAACTTCTGGACCATGGGTCAGCAGTTCTACGTCATCCGCAACAACCCGGCCCCCGGCACTCCGGCGTTCAAGGCGAAGCAGGAGCGCGACGCCAAGCACGGCAAGACCGTCGACAGAGGATCCGCTGAAGCCGGTCGAGGAAGAGGCGCCCAAGCCGCCGCCGCGGCAGCAGCCCAAGAACCAGGCGCGCAGCCAGCGCAAGAAGAAGCCAGCCGAGCCCGCCGAAGCGCAAGCCTGACATCACGAGCAAGAACGACGACGAGAAGGACGGCACCAAGTGAGTGACCTGGCGAAGAAGTTGGAGAAGGAAGGCGACATCGCCGCAGACTTCCTCGAGGGGCTGCTGGACATCGCGGACCTCGATGGCGACATCGACATGGATGTCGACGGCGACCGCGCCGCTGTTGAGATCGTCGGGGGCAACCTCGACCACCTCGTCGGCCGTGACGGCGAGGTGCTCGATGCACTGCAGGAACTGACCCGTCTGGCGGTCTATCGCGAGACCGGCGAGCGCAGCCGTCTGATGCTCGACGTCGCCGGCTTCCGCGCCGCTCGCCGCACGGAGCTCGTCGCCATCGCCCAGGGTGCGATCGAGAAGGTCAAGGCCGGTGAGCCGTCCGTGTCGCTCGACCCGATGACGCCGTTCGAGCGCAAGGTCGTGCACGACGCGGTGGCTGACAACGGACTCGTCAGCTCGTCCGAGGGCACCGAGCCGCACCGCTACGTCGTCGTGCACACGGCGGCCGAGTAGTGCCTCGATGACAGGGCCTGAATCTGATCCCGGTGGCGCGAGCCGCCCGGATGTTTCACGTGAAACACCCCCGTCGCACGCGGCGGGGGTGTTCGCGTCCCGCCTCCCGCTGGCCGAGGAGTACGCGCACATCCTGGCGACCGACGGGGTGGTGAAGGGGCTGATCGGTCCGCGCGAGGTCCCCCGCATCTGGGACCGGCACATCATGAACTCGGCTGTCGTGGTGCCTCGCGTGCCTGCTGGCGCTTCGGTGGCTGACATCGGGACGGGCGCCGGCCTGCCGGGGCTCGTCTGGGCGATCGCCCGCCCGGACATCCACGTCACGCTGGTCGAGCCGTTGCTGCGTCGAACCAGGTTCCTGGACGAAGCCGTCGTCGACCTCGGACTAGACAACGTCACCGTGCTGCGCGCGCGGGCCGAGGACGTCCACGAGACGTACGACGTGGTGACGGCCCGTGCCGTTGCCGCGCTCGACAAGCTCGGCCGCTGGTGCCTCCCCCTGGTGAAGAAGGGCGGAGTGCTGCTCGCCCTCAAGGGGCGTACGGCGCAGGACGAAGTCACTGCGGCAACCGCGACCCTTCACAGGCTCGGTGCGACGACTATCGTGGTGACGACGTACGAGAACGGCGACGTTCCGACGACTGTCGTGGAGGTCAGCAAGTGAGCGTCCCGACGCCCCGCCATCTGCATGTTTCACGTGAAACCAACGAGGGGAATCCATGAGCGAGCGCGAGTCGAGGTTGACCGCATGAGCAACACCTCACCCCCACCGGGTCCCAGCACTGCATCCAACTATCGCGTTCCGGTGCCGTCGCATGACGAATCGACGCCCCTCGCCTCCGAGGTCGAGCAACACATCGCGCTGGTGCAACGAGCCACCGCGACGCCGCGCTTCGACCCGCCGGCCGAGACCCGGGTGTTCGTCGTCGCCAACCAGAAGGGTGGCGTCGGCAAGACCACGACAACCGTCAACATCGCGGCGGCGCTTGCGATGAAGGGCTTGCGCGTCCTGGTGATCGACCTCGATCCGCAGGGCAACGCCTCGACCGCCCTCAACGTGCCCGCACGCCGAAGGCACGCCGGGAGTCTACGAGGCGATCGTCGACGGCACCGACCTCGATGAGCTGATCAAGCCGTGCCCCGACATCGAAGGGCTCACGGTCCTGCCGGCATCGATCGACCTGGCCGGCGCCGAGATCGAGCTGGTCTCGCTGGTGGCGCGCGAGTCACGACTCGACCGTGCCCTGCAGACCTACCTGACGGACTGTGCGGATGCGGGCGATCGCATCGACTACGTCCTGATCGACTGCCCACCGTCGCTCGGCCTGTTGACGGTCAATGCGATGGTCGCGGGGCGTGAGGTCCTGATCCCGATCCAGTGCGAGTACTACGCACTGGAGGGCCTGGGCCAGCTGGTCCGCAACATCGAGCTGATCCGGTCGCACCTCAACCCCAAGCTCGAGATCTCGACGATCCTGCTGACGATGTACGACGCGCGCACCCGGCTCTCGGCCGGCGTCGCCGACGAGGTGCGCAGCCACTTCGACGACAAGGTGCTCAAGACGGCGATACCGCGATCCGTCCGCATCTCCGAGGCGCCGAGCTATCAACAGTCCGTCATCACGTACGACGGCGCGTCATCCGGCGCGCTGTCCTATCTCGAGGCTGCGCGGGAGATCGCCGTGGCCGGTCGGCAGGGGGCCAGCGGCATGAGCCAGACGACGAGGACTGGGACGAGGACTGGAGTCGCTCATCCCGTCGGGCCCCGCTGAGGCCAAGGCCTCCGGGCTGCAGGAGATCGAGGGTGCACGGTTCGCCGAGATCCCCCTCGACCAGATCGTCGCGAACCCGCGGCAGCCCCGCCACGTGTTCGACGAGGACCACATGGCCGAGCTCGTCCACTCCATCAAGGAGGTCGGACTGCTCCAGCCCATCGTGGTGCGCGAGGTCGCCAAGGACCGCTACGAGCTCATCATGGGGGAGCGGCGCTGGCGAGCCAGTGGCAAGGCCGGCCTCGACACGATCGGTGCGATCGTGCGGGACACCTCGGACGAGGACCTGCTGCGCGACGCCCTTCTGGAGAACCTCCACCGGTCCAACCTCAACCCGTTGGAAGAGGCGTCGGCCTACCAGCAGCTGCTGGAGGACTTCGGCTGCACGCACGAGGAGCTGGCCGATCGCATCGGCCGCTCGCGTCCGCAGATCAGCAACACGCTGCGGCTCCTCAAGCTGTCGCCGGCCGTCCAGCGCCGGGTCGCCGCGGGAGTGCTCTCGGCCGGTCACGCCCGTGCCCTGGTCAGTGTCGCGAACCCGGAGATCCAGGACCGGCTCGCCACCCGGGTCGTCGCCGAGGGCTTGTCGGTCCGTGCCCTCGAGGAGATCGTGACGGTCGGCCCGGAGTCGACCAAGCGGCCATCTGTACGGCAGTCACCCAAGGTCTCGGCGCCCCGGCTGGCAGACCTGGCGGCCCGGCTCTCCGAGCGCTACGACACCCGGGTCAAGGTCGACCTCGGCCGGTCCAAGGGCAAGGTCACGGTCGAGTTCGCGACTCTCGACGACCTCGAGCGGATCGTGGACCTGATGGATCCCAAGAAGAGCTAAAGCAACAAGTCGACAAATTAATAAAGCAATAAGAAGCCCCGGTGAGCAATCACCGGGGCTTCTGGTCGTGCTGCTGCTGGCTTAGCTGGCGTGCTCCTCGAGCTCGCTGAGGATGGCGCTCTTGGGGCGTACGCCCACGATCGACCGGACGACCTCGCCCTTGTAGTAGAGGTTCATGGTCGGCAGGCCGGTGACCCGGTACTGCGCCGGAGTGACGGGGTTGGCGTCGGCGTCCATCTTGACGATGGTCAGCTTCTCGCCCTTCTCCTTGGCGATCTCCTCCAGGATCGGAGCGAGCTGGCGGCACGGGCCGCACCAGCTGGCCCAGAAGTCGACGAGCACGGGGCCGTCGGCCTTGAGCACCTTCTCGTCGAAGTCGGCGTCGGTGACGGGGGTGATGTCTGCCATGGGTTCTCCTTCAGGTCTGTGGTGGGTTCAACGTCGTGGGGCGGTGGTTATTCCACCAGGGCGGCGGCCGGAGCCGGGGCGCCGGCGTGCTCGAGATCGGCGAGGTAGCGCTCGGCGTCGAGCGATGCCGCGCAGCCGGTGCCGGCGGCGGTGACGGCCTGCCGGTAGGTGTGGTCGACCAGGTCACCGGAGGCGAAGACGCCGGGCAGGTTGGTCGCCGTCGAGCCGGGCTGGACCAGGACGTAGCCCTCGTCGTCGAGCTCGACCTGGCCCTTGAGCAGCTCCGAGCGGGGGTCGTGGCCGATCGCGATGAACAAGCCGGTGGCATCGATCCGGCGCAGCTCACCGGTGACGGTGTCGCGCAGCGTGATGCCCTCGAGCTTGTCCTCACCGTGCAGCTCGGCGACCTCGGCGTTCCACTCGAACGCGATCTTGTCGTTGGCGAACGCGCGGTCCTGCATGATCTTGGAGCCACGCAGCTGGTCGCGGCGGTGGACCATCGTGACCTTGCGACGCGAACCGGGTCAGGAACGTCGCCTCCTCGAGAGCGGAGTCGCCACCGCCGACCACGACGATGTTCTGCTCGCGGAAGAAGAAGCCGTCGCACGTCGCGCACCAGGACACCCCGTGGCCCGAGAGCCGGTCCTCGCCCTCGACCTCGAGCTTGCGGTAGCCCGAGCCCATCGCGAGCACGACGGCGCGAGCGCTGTAGGTCGTACCGTCGGCGAGCGTGACGGTCTTGATGTCGCCGGTGAGATCGACGGCCGTGACATCGTCACTGATCAGCTCGGCGCCGAACCGCTCGGACTGCGCACGGAGCTTGTCCATCAGCTCGGGGCCCATGATGCCGTCGGGGAAGCCTGGGAAGTTCTCGACGTCGGTCGTGTTCATCAACGCACCGCCGGCGGTCACCGAGCCCTCGAAGACCAGGGGCTCGAGGTTGGCGCGCGCGGCGTAGACGGCCGCGGTGTAGCCGGAGGGTCCCGACCCGATGATGATGAGATTGCGGACTGAGTCGCTCATGAAATGCCTTCTGATCGTGGTACGGGTATCAACGAATAGTAGGTGTTGTGCATTCCCGCGCGGCACACCGTCTCGGCACGTCAGGAGCGCCCGCGGATGACGACCTCGCGGATCTCGCCACGGAAGCCGTCGTCGTCGACCTTGGGCAGTGATCGCAGCCACACGACGACGTACCGAGTCAGGATGCCTGACTCCAGCGACACCGTGGCGTCGGTGCCTGCGTCGTTGAGTGCGGCGACGCGACGCAGGCCACGCAGCGTCGTGGGGGCATTGGCCGCCGTCGAGGACGAGGCGTAGATCGAGAAGCTCGTCGGCTCGCCGGCCAGCCGTACGCGCAAGGAGTCGACCTCACGAGGACCGCCGAGGTCGAGCACGATGCCGACGCCGTCCTTGAGACCGCCCATCTCGGGAGAGCCGAGGTACTTCGACGTCTGCCAGCCGGTCGACAGCTTGTCGTCGATGGCGAGCTTGGCCTCTTCGGGGTTCTCGCTGGAGTCGTCGCCCTGCGGATCGAAGTCGCCCGCGCCCTGGATCGGCAGCACCCGAAGCGGGCTGGTCTGCTCGATGGGGTCGGCGCCCTTGTCGTCATTGGTGGACCGGCCGACGAGGAAGGCCAGCACGGATGCGATCACGAGCGCGCCGACGATGCCGAGCAGCACCAGGCCGCGATCACCCTTGGCGGCGCGTCGGGCCCGGAGCTTGCCGCGCTCGAGCGTCGTCGGGGGCGCCGGCTCGTACGCCTTGGGGCGGCGCCGCGGCGGCTCGAGTCCCGGCGGTGGCCCCTCGGGCACGATGACGGGGTCGAGGCGCAGCAGGTCGGGCGACGACATGCTCGCGAGGCTCGGCTGGTCGTCGTGCAGGTCGTCGTCCTCGCCGGACAGCCGGAGCGTACGAGCGATGTCGGCGGCCTTGCGCAACGGCGTCGCGTGGTTGCGTGGCGGCGTGCCGAGGATGCGGTCGCACGTGGTGTCGACGTCACGGGACACGCCCGCACGAACCTGACGGGGACGCAGGAGCCGGCCGTGCTCGGTCGGCGCAGCGTTGAGACCGTCGACGTGCGCGCCCGGCCAGCGACTCGTCAGGCAGGCGTAGAGCAGCTTGCCGATCGCCTGGACGTCGAGCTGCTCGTACGCCTGCAGGTCGGCGAGCGAGTCCTGCCGGCCGACAGGCGAGAGCGCGGTCGTGACGCCGAGGCCGACGACCCGCACGGCCCCCGACTGCTTGAGGAGCACCTGGTGCGGCGTCAGCCGGCGGTGATAGACGCCGTGCTCATGCGCGTGCGACAGCGCCTCGGCGACCTCGGCGATGACCGTGGCGGCCCGGCGGTTGGGCAGCGGCGACTGGGCGAGGAGCTGGTCCAGCGGGAAGGCCCGCGCCCATTCGCGCACCACCAGGTGATGGTGCTGCTCGTCCTCGATCAGGTCCAGGACGCGCAGGAAGCGGGGATCCGTGACCGAGGTCGACTCGCGAGCGGCTTGCAGGAAGTGGTCGGCGCGCGGGTCGGAGCTCGAGAGCATCTCGATGCCGACATTGCGGTTGAGCACCTGGTCGTGCGCCCGCCACGTCGTGGATCCGAGCTTCTCGTTGACGAGGTCCTGGAGTTCGTAGCGGTGCGCGAGCACATCACCGGAGGCCAGCAGCCGCCTCTCGCTCATCAACACCCTTTCTCGGACTCACTTCTCATGCTAGTCCGCGGGTGGATTCGAGACAGGCGATTCAGCCTCGCCGACGCAGGGTGTCGACGACGTACGTCAGCTGGTCCATCCCGAGGGCGCGCGCCGAGATGACGTACGTGACGGCGCCGGCGAGCCCGGCGACCACGGTCGTGATCGCACCACCGACCGCGCGGGCCGGTTCGACGCCGACGGTGTCCAGGCCGTGCGCGAAGCCCATGGCGACGAAGGCCGCGAGGGCGCACGCGACGATCAGCCGGACGAAGAAGACGAGCATCTCCCAGTCGAAGACGTTGCCCACGGCGAACGCCAGCAGCGACGCGGACAGGATCGATCCGACGAGATACGCGATGCCGAACGCGATCGCAAGCATCATCGCGACGCGGTCCGGCTCGACCGTGATGGCCAGCTTGTACGCCAGGCCGATGTTGACCACGGCGATCACGACCTGGATGAAGAACGGCGTGCGGTTGTCCTCGTTGGCGTAGAAGCCGCGCAGCATCAGGTAGTGGATCGTGAACGTCACCATGGCCAGCGAGAACGCCTGGATCGTGTGGCCGATCGGGACGGTCTGGCCCCCGAGCGAACCGATGCCACCCGCAATCGCGGTCGCCGGCTGGCCGAGGCACAGCAGCGCCACCGCGACCGGCGCGACGATCGACAGCGCGATGCGAACGGTGCGGCCGAGCTCGACGCGGAACCGCCGGTAGTGCCGGTCCGCTGCCAGGCCGGCGAGCGTCGGGATCACGGCCGTCGCGAGGGACACGGTGATGACGCCGTGCGGGAACTGGCTGATGAGGAACCCCAGGCCGTACACCGTCGACCCGGTCGCCTGCTTGCCGTCCGTGGCACCGGTGATCGTGCCCTTGGTGGCGATCTTGTTGATCGTGATGAACGCGATCTGGTTGGCGATGATGAACGCGAGCGTCCAGGCGCCGAGCTTGAGCGTCTTGCCGAGGCCCACGCCACGGAAGTCGAAGCGTGGGCGGAAGTGGAAGCCGGCCTTGCGCAGGTACGGCACCAGCACGATGGCCTGCAGGGCGATCGCGGCGGTCGAGCCGAGGCCCAGCACCAACGCCTCCGACGTCGTGAACCCGTCGACGCCGCTGCTCGCGCCGAACACGACGGCATACGCGATGACGACGGCACAGGCGACGACGTTGTTGACGATCGGTGCCCACATCATCGGCCCGAAGTGGCCGCGCGCGTTGAGCACCTGGCCGGTGAGCACGAACGCGCCGTAGAAGAACACCTGCGGCAGGCACAGCAGCATCAGGAGGCGAGCGGACTCGCGCTGGTGGCCGAGGGCGTCGTTCTTGAACAGCCCGGCGTCGAAGACGACGCGCAGCAGCTCGGGGACCAACGCGATCAGCACCAGCGTGCCGATGCCGAGGACCAGCAGGCCGAGCGTGATGATCCGGTTGGCGTACGCCTCGCCGCCGTCCTCGTCGTTCTTCATGGCGCGGACGAGCTGCGGGACCAGGACGACGTTGAAGACGCCACCGGCGAGCAGGATGTAGAGCGAGTTGGGGATCGTGTTGGCGATGTCGAACAGGTCGCCGTTGAGCGACGTACCGATCACGATGGCGAGCAGGCCGGCCCTGAGGAAACCGGTCAGGCGGGAGACGATCGTGCCGAGCGCCATCCAGGCGCTGGCGCGGGCGATCGTCTGGTCAGTCATCGTCGTCCGCCAGCCGCTCGGACGCGACCCGGGAACGCGAGCGTCGGCGGCTGAACCGGCGGACGAGCGCGGCGAGCACCAGCAACGCGGCGAGTCCCATCGCGACCCAGAGCACGACGCCGATCTTGCTGCGATCGGACGTTGAACTCCTCCGGCTGGCCGATCGCCTTGCCGTCGGTCGACTTCAGGCGGGCCGTGAGCGACGTGGTGTTCTGCCGCCCCAGATCGATGTCGACCGTGAGCGTGCGGCGTTCGCCGGCGCCGATGTCGACGCGGTTTGACGTCGGGGACGCTCAGCGCGGGGTTGCTCGAGTCGAGCGAGACGCCGACGCGGATCGCCTCGTCGGTGTCGTTGCGGATCGTGATGGGGAAGCCGCCCTTGGAGCTGGACAGCGTGACCGAAGGCGGGCGCCTTGATCGTGATCTTGCCGAGCTCGGCGCCGGCCTCACGGGCCAGCTTCCTGGCGATCGCCGTGCCGGTGCTGGGGTTCGTACGCCAGCGGATCCCGAGCACGCTCGCCACGTCCTGCGCGAGCGCGTCATCGACCGAGTCGCTCTGCGGGATCACCGAGCTCAGCGCGTTGCCCCTGTCCACGATCGTCGCGGCTGCCTTGAGCTGCGCCCGGCTCAGCGGGCGGTCCGTGGCGGCGGCGACCTTGCCGGCGTACGTCGTGAGCGGACGGGTCAGCACCGACTCGAGGTTGGTGCCGGTCGTGAACGGTGCCTCGAAAGCGTCGGAGAGGCGGCCGGACGACCATCGCGTGCCGGGATTCCAGCGCGGGTCGACCATCGTGATGGCGTCGGCGCGGGACTTGGGGTCGATCTCACGCTGCAGCGTCGCCAGGGCCGCCTCGCTCAGGATGCGCTGGCGCAGCGTCACGACCGAGTCCTGACCGGGCACCCCGGCATCCAGCGCGTCGGTGACCAGCAGGGGCATCGGCCCGCTCGGCGTCGCGTACTGCACGACCGAACCCTGGCGACGGTCCCAGCCCGGCAACGAGGCGGACGAGACGATCGCGGGGCTGTCGCCGGTGCCGCGCAGGTCGCGGAGGAGCCGGGACGTCACGCCGTGCATGCTGGGCCACGCGACCTTGCGTCCGGTGAGCTGGAACTTCGTGAGCGCCGAGTCGGTTGCGCGGTTGATCGCCGCGGTCAGCGGTGACGAGAGGTCGCCGTTCTGCGACAGCGCGAGCACGTCAGGGCGGTCGAAGCCCAGGACCCAGGAGCCCTGCTGGCGGGCGAATGTCAGCAGGTCGTCGAGGAAGAGCTGGGCATCAGCCTTCTGCGCGTCGGTGAGGTCGAGGTCCTCGGGCATCCGGCGATCGTTGACGATGTCGTCGACACCCACGAGCAGGGCCGGATCGATCAGTGCGGTCGACGCAGTGCGGTCGGTGCTCGCCGCGAGGTCGAGCAGGTTGCGGAGGCGTCCGCCGGCGGAGATCGCCTTGAGCAGCCCCGCGGCATCCGTGTAGTCGCCGCCGTAGCCGCGATCGTCCGGCATGAGGAACGGCCACACGACGGTCGCGGGCACCCGCTGGTGGCCCGGTGAGACCAGCGGCAGGAACGTCGTCGCCCGCGCGATCGCGTCGCCACTGCGCTTGCCGTCGGTGTCGGTGCCGAGGATCTGCACGCCGACCGGGTAGACACCCTCGGCGCCGCTGATGCCGAGCTGCTCGTACGGGACCTTGATCGAGAAGCGCCGGGTCTGCTTGGGGGCGAGATCGCCCATGTCGTCGAACATGCCGGTCTCGATGACCCGCTCGCCGGTGTACGCGTCGCCGTTGTCGATGGCGTCCTCGACCTGCGAGCGGGTCGTGAACGGGACCGGAGGGATCACGAGATAGGCCTGGACCTTGGCCCAGGCATGGGCGTCGTGGTTGGTCACGAGCCCGGTCATCGTGACGGTGGAGCCCGGGCCGAGGCGGCTGGGATTGAGCGACTGGATGCTGACCGCGAGGTCGGGATCCTTGTCGGCCGCGTGAGCCGGTGCTCCCGGCACCAGGAGGGCCGCGAGGATTGTCGCGAGCAGCGCGACGAGGACGGGACGACGGCGGCTGCTCACCCGAACATGCTAGGGCGTGCCTCCCTGGACGTACGCCCTAGACGTACGCCCTGTGGTGCTTGAGCGTGTCGAACCCGCGCCGCATCGACGCGCTCCGGGGGTGCCGACGATCGCCGATAGAGTATGTCCTCGTGCCCACGTCCACGCTGAACCCGGATCGCCGGGCCAGGATCGACGCCACGCTCGCCGCCAACCCGTTCCTGGCCGAGCTCGGCGCGTTGTTCGAGGCGGCGGGTCACGAGCTGGCCATCGTCGGCGGCCCCGTGCGCGACGCGGTCCTCGGCCGGCCCGGCAACGACTGGGACTTCTCGACCTCCGCGCGCCCCGACGACATCGAGCGGATCGCCGGCCCCTGGGCCGACGCGATGTGGGACGTCGGCCGCGAGTTCGGCACGATCGGGCTCCGCAAGGGTCAGCACGACCTCGAGATCACGACGTACCGCAGCGACGAGTACGACGCCGGCTCCCGCAAGCCCGAGGTCCAGTTCGGCGACACGATCGAGGGTGACCTGTCGCGGCGCGACTTCGCCGTCAACGCCATGGCGATCCGGCTGCCGTCCGCGGAGTTCGTCGACCTCTTCGGTGGGCAGGACGATCTCGACGATCGCCTGCTGCGCACGCCGGTGACGCCCGAGCAGTCCTTCAGCGACGATCCCTTGCGGATGATGCGCGCTGCCCGGTTCGTCTCGCAGCTGGGCTTCGCCGCGGCGCCGGACGTGGTGGCGGCGATGACCGACATGGCGAGCCGGCTCGAGATCGTGTCGGCCGAGCGCATCCGCGACGAGCTCAACAAGCTGATCACCGGCGCGCATCCGGTCGCCGGCCTCAGGCTGCTGGTCGAGACCGGACTGGCCGCTCAGATGCTGCCCGAGCTGCCCGCACTGATCCTCGAGCGCGACGAGCACCACCGGCACAAGGACGTCTACGAGCACTCGCTGACGGTGCTCGAGCAGGCGATCGAGCTCGAGGGTCGGCTCGAGACCCAGCCCGACCTCGTGATCCGCCTCGCCGCGCTGCTGCACGACATCGGCAAGCCCAAGACCCGCAGGTTCGCCGAGGGTGGCACCGTCACGTTCCACCACCACGATGTCGTCGGCGCCAAGCTCGTGCGCAAGCGCATGCGGGCCCTGCGCTACAGCAACGACCTCACGGACCAGGTCGCGAAGCTCGTCGAGCTGCACCTGCGGTTCCACGGCTACGGCTCCGGTGAGTGGACCGACTCGGCCGTACGCCGCTATGTCCGCGACGCCGGCGACCAGCTCGAACGCCTGCACATCCTGACCCGCGCGGACTCCACGACCCGCAACCAGAAGAAGGCCGTGCGCCTCCAGCGGACGTACGACGAGCTCGAGGAGCGGATCGCGGTGCTGGCCGAGCAGGAGGAGCTCGGCTCGATCCGGCCCGACCTCGACGGCGCGCAGATCATGAAGATCCTCGGCATCGCGCCCGGTCCCGAGGTCGGCGAGGCCTACCGCTTCCTGCTCGACCTGCGGATGGATCGCGGCCCGCTGAGCGAAGCCGACGCGACCGAGGCCCTCAAGGCCTTCTGGGCCGCGCGCAGCTGACCTTCGCCCCCTTCGCCCGAGGTACGAGGGCGTGAGCATCTCGCCCCCTAGCCCGAGGTACGAGGGCGTGAGCGAAGCGAAGGGGGCATACGTAGAGCCGAAGTGCTCGCGTGAGCGGGGATCTTGCGTCATGCCCCTTCGCTTCGCTCACGTTCGGCCGCGGCCGGCCTCACTAGGGGCCGAGGGGGAGCTCACGTTCGGCCGCGGGCGGCCTCACCAGGGCCCGAGGGGAGTCAGGGGTCGTCATACTGATGTGGTGACTGAAGAGACCGTGCAGCGTCACAGCGACGGGCGGATCGCGCGCGGGGAGCGTACGCGCGACGCGATCGTCGAGGCGCACGCCGGGCTCCTGCGCGAGGGTGTGCTGAAGCCGACCGCGAAGGTCATCGCCGAGCGCGCCGGGAGTGTCGCTGCGTACGTTGTGGCTCAACTTCAAGGACCTCGAGACGTTGCTCGAGGCCACGACGGCCTACTGGCTCGACGCGGACGCTGCCTTGCGACAGCCGATCGACGCGGGACTCCCACTGGCAGAGAGGATCGAGCTCTATTGCGCCCAGCGCGTACGCCGCCACGAGCACATCACCCCCGCGGCCCGCTCGTCGGCGCTGGGTGAGCCGTTCTCGGCGGCTCTGCAACGCAGCCGCCACGAGCATGTCGAGCGGTCGTTGCAGGATCTCGCTGCGACATTCGGACCCGAGCTCGCGGCTGCGGGTGAGTCCGGACAGGCACTCACCAACGAGCTGTACGCCGCGTCGAGCTGGCCGGCCTGGTCCAGTCTGCGTGACGACCTGAGCCTCGACGTCGCCGAGGCGACCGTGATCATGCGCGACACGTTCACCCGGTTGCTCCGGGCATGACGAAGGGCCGGCCCCAACGGGACCGGCCCTTGTCGTTCCTTGAGCTTGTCGAAAGGATCCTTTCGACAAGCTCAAGAATCGATCAGCGCTCTACTTCACCTGCGGATGTACTTCTCGAGCATCTCGCGACCGAGGTCGTCGGGACGCTGCTCCGGGGGCGACTTCATCAGGTAGGACGAGGCCGACAGCAGGGCGCCGCCGATGTTGCGGTCCTTGGCGATCTTCGCCGCACGGATGGCGTCGATGATGATGCCGGCCGAGTTGGGCGAGTCCCAGACCTCGAGCTTGTACTCGAGGTTGAGGGGGACGTCACCGAACGCGCGACCCTCGAGGCGTACGTAGGCCCACTTGCGGTCGTCGAGCCACTGGACGTAGTCCGACGGGCCGATGTGCACGTTCTTGGCACCGAGGTCGTGGTCGATGTTCGACGTCACGGCCTGCGTCTTGGAGATCTTCTTGGACTCGAGACGGTCACGCTCGAGCATGTTCTTGAAGTCCATGTTGCCGCCGACGTTGAGCTGGTACGTCCGGTCGAGGACGACGCCGCGATCCTGGAACAGCTTGGCCATGACGCGGTGCGTGATGGTCGCGCCGACCTGGCTCTTGATGTCGTCGCCGATGATCGGGACGCCGGCGTCCTCGAACTTCTTGGCCCACTCGGGGTCGGAGGCGATGAACACGGGCAGCGCGTTGACGAACGCGACCTTGGCGTCGATGGCGCACTGCGCGTAGAACTTGTCGGCCTCTTCGGAGCCCACCGGGAGGTAGGAGACGAGGACGTCGGCCTGCGTGTCCTTGAGGACCTGCACGACGTCGACGGCCGGGGCGTCCGACTCCTCGATCGTCTCGCGGTAGTACTTGCCGAGTCCGTCGAGCGTGTTGCCCTTCTGGACGATGACGCCGGTCGGCGCCACGTCGGCGATCTTGATCGTGTTGTTCTCGCTGGCCTGCGTCGCCTCGGAGAGGTCGAAGCCGACCTTCTTGGCGTCGACGTCGAACGCGGCGACGAACTCGATGTCCTTGACGTGGTACTCGCCGAACTCGACGTGCATGAGCCCGGGGACGTTGCCGGCGGGGTCAGCGTCCTTGTAGTACTCGACGCCCTGGATCAGGGACGTGGCGCAGTTGCCCACACCCACAATTGCTACGCGTACCGAACCCATGGGTTCTCCTTCATTGTGTTGTTCACTTCTCGGTCGTGTTGAGGTCTGTGCTGGTCGTGCTGTCTGCATCGGGGTAGCCGCCGGAGCGTTCGCGGTCGATCAGCTCGGTCAACCACTTGACCTCGCGCTCGACTGACTCCAGGCCATGCCTCTGCAGCTCCAACGTGTAGGAGTCGACCCGATCTCGCTTCCGCTGTCCTGCCTTGCGGACGTTGTCGAGGCGCTCCTCCAGTCGGCTTCGTCGTCCCTCGAGGATGCGAACCCTCGAGGCGGCATCGGTGCGCGCGAAGAACGCGAACCGTACGCCGAACGTCTCGTCGTCCCACGTCGACGGACCGGAGTCCTCGAGCGCCTGGGCGAAGTGTTCCTTGCCCTCGGCCGTGAGCTTGTAGACGATCTTGGCCCGCCGGCCCCGCGCCTCGGGCACCACGGTTTCGTCGGCCACGATGTAGCCGTCCTTGGTGAGTGCCTTCAGTGCGGGATAGAGCGTGCCGTAGGACAGGATGCGACCCCAGCCGAGCAGGGCATTGACCTGCTTGCGCAGCTCATAGCCATGCATCGGGGCATCGTGGAGCAGTCCAAGGACCGCCACCTCGAGTGCCGCGCCGCGTCGTGTCATCTACCCGTCCTGACAAAGTCCGTCATTTGTTTGTATATCGGAACGATACATCTATTCGGTGTATCGGCAACATCCCCCTCTTCGTGACCCAGCACACGCGGGCCCCGGGCGATTAACCATTCCTCAGGTAGGTTCGGCACACTTGGTCGTTGACGGATCCGAATCCGGATCCCCATGGAGGTAGACGGACCCTTGGCAGCACAGCGAAAGAAAGCACCGCGCCCTGACGCAGACGGCGGACGGCTCAAAGCCATCACCCGAAAGATCGGCGGCCGCGGTCCTTGGTGGCTCAAGACGATCCGCTGGGGAGCCCTGCTTGGCGTGCTCGGCGTGCTGGCTGCGGCCGGCACGTTCTTCATCCTCTACCAGTCCATCAGCATCCCGAGCGAGAACGCGGCGTTCAAGACCCAGACGACCAAGGTCTACTACTCCGACGGCAAGCACGAGCTCGGCACGTTCGCGACGCAGGACCGCGAGAGCATCTCGATCGACAAGATCCCGGCCTCGATGCAGGCCGCCGCGATCGCCGCCGAGGACCGCTCGTTCTACACCAACCGCGGCATCGACATCAAGGGCATCATCCGCGCCGCGCGCAACAACGCGACCAGCGGACAGATCCAGGGTGGCGGCTCCACGATCACGCAGCAGTACGTCAAGATCCTCTACCTGACGCAGGAGCAGTCCTACAAGCGCAAGGTCAAGGAAGCGATCCTGTCGATCAAGATCCACAACCAGCTGAGCAAGAAGGAGATCCTCGAGGGCTACCTCAACACGATCTACTTCGGCAACGGCGCCTACGGCATCGAGGTCGCCTCGCAAGACGTACTTCGACAAGCCTGCCGCCGAGCTCAACTACGCCCAGTCGGCGATGCTCGCGACGATCATCAACAGCCCGACCTACTACGACCCGTACGCCGAGGGTGCCAAGGACCGGATCGGCCCGCGCTTCCGCTACGTGCTCAACGGCATGGTCAAGGACGGCGCGATCACGGCCGACCAGGCGGCGAAGTTCGCCGATCGCATCCCCAAGGTCGAGCCGAAGCGGGAGATCAACCGCTTCAGCGGCTCGAAGGGCTATCTGCTCGACCTCGTCAAGAAGCAGATGCGATACCAGCTCGACTTCCTCGACCAGGACATCGACGGCGGCGGCCTGCGGATCGTCACGACGTTCAACTACAAGAAGCAGAAGGACGCGATCGCGGCGATCAAGGCGCACCGTCCGTCGGGCCACAAGGAGCTGCACCAGGCGTCTGGTCTCGATCAAGCCCGGCACGGGTGCCGTGCAGGCGATGTACGGCGGGCGCGACTACCTCAAGAACCAGTTCAACTGGGCGACCGAGGGGACGCAGCCTGGCTCGACGTTCAAGGCGTTCGCCGTCGTCGCCGCGCTGGAGAACGGCTACAGCCTCAAGACCAAGCTCAACGGCGCCTCGCCGCTCATGATCGACGGCAAGGCGGTCACCGAGAACCAGGGCGACAGCGGCGGTGAGTCGTTCGGCAGCGTCCCGCTCGAGTTCGCGGCACAGAAGTCGATCAACACCGCGTTCGTCGACCTGATGGACCAGATGAAGGACGGGCCGACCAAGACCCTCGAGGCAGCGGAGCAGGCCGGCATCCCGACCTCGATCATCAAGCCCATCCAGGACCAGGCGGGTGGACCACCGCTGGTGACTCCGCTCGGCTACTTCCCGGTCGCGCCGGTCGACATGGCCAACGCCTATGCGACGCTCGCGGCAGATGGCAAGCGCGCCGACTGGTACGTCGTCCAGTCGGTCAAGGACTTCCGCGGCAAGACGCAGTACAAGCACAAGGTCAAGAGCGAGCAGTCGATCCCCAAGGACGTCGCCGCCGACACCATCGCGGCGATGCAGAAGGTCGTCAACTCCGGCGCGGCCGGCACCGGTTCCAACGCCAGGACGATCTGCCCGACCGCCGGCAAGACCGGCACGGCGACGTTCGGCCCCGACAACGACCAGCACGTGTCGTCGTCGTGGTTCGCCGGCTACACACCCAAGCTCGCGACGGCTGTGATGTACAACCGTGGCAAGCTCGGCAACGGCGACCTCGAGGGCTACATGGTGCCGTTCTTCGGCGGCCAGATCCCGGCGAAGACCTTCCAGACGTACATGAACGCCGCGCTCGAGGGCTCGGAGTGCGGCACGTTCCCGAAGCCGGCGAACATCAAGGGCAGCAAGGGCACGACCTACAAGAAGCCCGCGCCCAAGTGCGACAGCGACCAGCACCTCAACGGCAGCAAGACCAAGTGCATCGACGATCCGAAGCCGACGCAGAAGCCGTGCGAGTCCAACGAGCAGCCCGACGGCAACCTCGGCTGCGAGCCGAAGCCGCGTGAAGGATCAGTGCCCGACCGAGCCTGGCAACGGACCGTGCACGCAACCGACCGACCCGCCGACGAACAAGCAGGAGTGCTGAAGCGGCGGGCTGGCACGGCTGCGACCTCGAGCCTGCACCGGATACTGCACGGTGGCCAACAACAACGGCGGCTGGGTGTTCATGCTTCCGTTCGCCGCGGTGCTCGGGTCTGCGCCGACCCGAGGACGACGAGCCGACGAGAGCTAGAGCGACGTTGATGGCGTCGAACGTGGCGGTGGTGAACCGCACCGCCACGTCGACGCGGTCACCGACCTGCGGCGCCTGCGCCGAGGACGGCAGGAAGATCATGCTGGCCTGCATGTGCGGCGGCTCGGCGAACCAGCGCTGCTTGCCGTCGATCGTGTAGGGCGACAGCGAGAAGCCCGCGGCCTCGAGCCCGCCCTTGGCGAGCGACTTGCCGCGCTGCACCACGCCGGCGGACGCCTTGGGCGCCTCGAGACCGATGCCGTTGCTGGTGCCGCCGGCGACGATCAGCAGGTAGCCGTCGCGGGGCATGGGGCGCTGGCGGTAGCCGACCCGCTCGCCACGCGCGACGAGGTGGCTGTCGAGGACTGTCGCGCGTACGGACAGGGCACCCAGGTCGCCCAGCCACAGGGCCGTGCCGATGCGGGGGCGGATCTCGAGCTGCGGGCGGCGCTCACGCAGGATCGTCACCTCCGCCGGGGTCAGGTGCGAGGCATAGAACGTGGTGGTCTCGACCTGCGACGCCTCGAGCGCGGCGGCCCAGTTCTCGGCCTCGCGGAGGTTGCCGCCGGCCATCGGCAGGTGGATCGCGAAGCCTTCGACGCGCAGGTCGCCGAGAGCGGCGACCGCCGCAGCGAGCTCGTGCCGGTCGAGCCCGTGCCGCGCCATCGACGTCTCGCCCTCGACGAGAACCCGGGCCGTGGCGTCGGGTCCTGCCGCGAGCGCTGCGATGTCCTCGACCCGGCCGACCGTGTGGATGACCCGCTCGTCGTGGATGACGTCGGTGAAGAACGGGCGCCACGGCGTCAGCACCATGACGTCGCCGCCGAACGCGGCAAGGGCGCCGGGCACCTCGGCGTACGTGCCGACCGCGATGACATCGAGGCCGAGCTCCTTGGCCTCGGCGGCGAGCAGGTCGCGGCCGAGCCCGTATCCGTTGCCCTTGATGACCGGGACGATGCCGGGCGTGCTCTCGACGACGGCGCGTACGCCGCGTCGCCAGCGGTCGGCGTCGATGTCCAGCTCGAAGGTCACGTCATCGCCTCTTCATGTATTGGTCGTGAAGCCGAGGTGCAGGGCGCGGTTGAGCGGCAGGTCCCACTCGCCGAGGTACTCGACGGCCTCGCCGCCGGTGCCGACCTTGAACTGGATCAGGCCGACGTGCGAGTCGTCGGGGTCGAGCGTCTCGGTGATGCCGCGCATGTCGTACGCCGTCGCGCCGGCCACCATCGCGTCGCGGATCATCTGCCACTGGATCGCGTTGGACCCACGAACGTCGCGCTTGGCCGTCGTCGATGCGCCGTAGGAGTACCAGGCGTGCTCGCCGACGCGCACCATCGTGGTCGACGCGACGAGGTCACCCTCGTGCCGGGCCAGGTAGAGCACGAGGCGATCGGGCTCCTCGGCGGTCAGGGCGTCCCACATCCGCTCGAAGTACGACAGCGGTCGCGGTGTGAAGTGATCACGCTCGGCGGTCTCGGCATACACGCGGTGGAACTCGGCCAGGTCGTCGCGCTCGCCGCGGACGACCTCGACGCCGGCCTTGGCGGCCTTCTTGATGTTGCGGCGCCACTGCTGGTTCATGCCGGCGAGGATGTCGGCCTCCGACCGGCCCGCGAGCGGGATCTGGAAGTTGAACTTGGGCTGCCCGGCGGAGAACCCGTTCTCGGTGGGGATCTCCTTCCACCCGAGCTGGGTCAGTGTCGTGGCGACCTTGAGCGCATCGTCGTCGCGTACGTCGGCGGGTACGTCCGACAGCGTCGTGAGCACCGGATCGGCGATCGCCTGCTTGATCGTCGCGGCGTGCCAGCGGCGGGTGATGACCGGCGGGCCCATGCGGATGCCGAACGCGCCCTGGCTCTTGAGGTGGGCGGCGAGCGGCGTCAGCCAACGACCGAGATCGGGATCCGTCCAGTCGATGTCCGGGCCCTCGGGCAGGTAGGCGAGGTAGCGCTTGACCCGCGGGAGCTGGCGGTAGAGCACGAGTGCGGCGCCGACCAGGGTCGCCCCGTCGAACCAGCCGACGGACTCACCTCGCCACTCGTTCTTGACCGTCGCCCACGCCGGGGTCTGCAGGAAGCTCACCGACGGCCGGCTGCGTACGAAGTCGAGGTGCTCCGATGCGCTGATGGGCCGGACACTGAGGGGCCCTGAGCGGGAAGGTGACGTCACCGGGCCACGCTACCAACCAGGGGTAAGCCCGCGAATTGCCGCGGGACCAGCCGATCAGGCACTACGCTCCCCCACGATGATCGGAGGCACATGTCGAACCGACTGAGCGTCGCTCGCCATCACCTCCACACGGGGAATCCCCGACGTGCGCTGGAGCTCATCGCTGAGCTCGACGCGAGCGAGCTGCAAGGTGCGGAGTCCGAGGCGTACGAGATCGCGGCAGATTCCCACCTGAGGCTGGGCGACCATGAGCAGGCCCGCGATGCCGCGAGACGATCGCTGGAGCTCGAACCGACCAACCTCGATGCCCTGCGGACGCTGGCGTGGAGCTCGGCGGGCTTGGGTGATCACCTCACGGTGTCCTCGACCATGACCCGTGCCCTCGAGATCGACCCCACGAACGTCGTGCTCCTGGTCGACAACTCGAATCTCTTGATCAATCAAGGACGCCTGTCGGAGTCGACCGAGTTCCTCACGCGTGCGAGCGAGATCGCGCCCGATGACCTCCTCGTGAAGTCCGGGCAGATGGAGCATGCGCACGCAAGCCGTGACTATCGGCGGGCGCAGACGCTGGCGCGGGAAATCCTCGCGCAGCGTCCTGATCACGTGAGGGCGCTCGCCATGGATGCGATCGCAGCGGAACGAGCGGGCGACATCCGCACGACCGCCAGCCGTATGCGCAGGCTCGCCTCGCTGAAGCTGGGCGACCACGAGGCCGCCGCTGGAGCGCGGGAGGCGACAGCGTGGAGCCACCCGCGGCTCCGTCCTGCGTGGTGGCTGCTCCAGCGGTGGTGGGGTCGTTGGTTGGGACTCTCAGCCGCGTTCGCCGTGTTCCGCATGACGGTGACCTGGTACGAGGAGGGAAAGCTGCCGTATCCGCCGGTGTATGTCGCACTGGTCGTCGTGGTCGCCTACCTCGGGTTCTGCCTCGCCTGGGTGGATGAGAAGAAGAGCGGACCGGCCCGGAAGTGGGTGCCACGGGATGAGTAGCGGCATCGAGGCGAACCGACTGGTCGTCGCGCGCCACCACCTCGACACCGGCAATCCACAACGCGCTCTCGAGGTCATCAGCCAGCTCGACGCCGGGGAGCTGCAGGGCACGGAGTCCGAGGCGTACGAGATCGCGGCTGATGCGCACCATCGTCTCGGCAACGACCCCGCGGCCAACGATTGGGTGATGAGGTCACTGGCGGCCGACCCGAGCAACGTCGACGCGATGCGCACCGGGGCTTGGGTGGCGTCGTCTCTCGGCGATCGGCGACGGGTGGCGGAGCTGATGGACCGTGCGCTGGCCATCGCTCCGCACCACCCGCTGGTTCTCGTCGACTGCACGATGCTGCTGACCGACGAAGGTCGACTGACTGAGGCGGCGGGTTTCCTCGAGCGGGCGAGGACCGTGGCGCCGGACAGCCAGCCGGTGCTGCTCGCCGGCATGACGCTGGCCGCCGCGCGCAACGATGTCGCCGAGGCGAGCGTCTTGGCACGTCGTGTGCTCGCGGACGATCCGGAGAACCTGCACGCGCTGGCGGTCGACGCCGACCTCGCCGAGCTCCGGGGCGACAGCACGACGGCTGCCGCGCGAGCCCGCAAGGTGGCGTCGTTGCGGCTCGGCGACGAGAAGGTTGCGAGCCTGGCGCGGGAAGCGATGGCGTGGAACCACCCGGTCGTACGCCCGTACTACTGGATCCTGCATCACCCGTGGGCCGCCACGGTCACGTTGCCGTTCATGGTGATCTGGCTCGTCATGGTCTACCGATGGGGTCTCGGCGACGTGCGCCCGCCGATGTGGTTCTTCGTGCCGGCGGGCATCGTCGTGGCGTACTCGGTCGGCTGCATGTGGTGGGTCGAGCGGAAGAGTGACAATCGAACGATGGCGCAACGGCGGCGCGAGCTCAGGGAGGCTAGGGCCAAGCGGGACGAGTAAGTTAGGCTGACCTAAGTTCTGTCAGTCGAACGAGGGGGACCCGACAGTGAAGACGTACGCCGCCACGGTGCTGGGACGCCGCCGGCTCTCCGCCCACCTGGTCACGGTGACGCTCGGCGAGCTCGACGGGTTCGTGTCGACCGGCATCCCCGACGAGTACGTACGCGTGCTGATCCCGCCGGCCGGCGCGGAGCTCGCGATCCCGGAGATCGACGACGACTGGAACATCACCTATCCCGAGGGCGCGGCCGCCCCGGAGCCGCGGGTCTACACGGTGTCGGACCACCGGGTCGTGGACGGCGACACCGTGATCGACCTCGACATCGCGCTGCACGACGAGGGCCTCGGATCCGACTGGGCGCGCACGTGCCGCCCGGGCGACCGGGTCGGGCTGATCGAGCCCCATGGCCTGTACGCCGCTCCGTCCGGCGTGGGCTGGCAGCTGCTGGTCGCCGACATCACCGGCGTACCCGCCGTGGCGCGGATCCTGCGAGGACTCGAGCCGGACCAGAAGGTCGAGGTCGTCATCGTCCTGACCGATCCCGCCGACGAGATCCCGCTGCCCAGCCCGGCCGACGTCGACATCACCTGGCAGGTCGTCGCCAAGGACACCGACATCTGCGACGCGCTGGCCGAGGCCGTGACGTCGCGCGACCTGCCCGCCGAGGACCGCTACGTCTGGCTGGCCGGCGAGGCGCGGGCGAGCCGGGCGGTCCGGCGCCACCTGCGACGCGAGCTGGGCTGGCCCCAGGCGGACTTCTACACGTGCGGCTACTGGCAGATCGAGGCCGAGAAGTGGAACGCACGTTACGAGCAGGTCGCCGATGAGGTGACGGCGAAGGCCAAGGAGGTCGAGGCGAAGGTCGGCGACGACCAGGGTGCGTACCTCGACGCCCTCGACGACATCTACGAAAGCGTGGGTCTGTAGGGACCTACGCAACCACTACGAACTGGGGTTGTCTTGGGGTGACCAGCAGGGTCATGCCGGCTTCGGCGGGCGTGCGGTCGGCCTTGCGGTGGTTGCATCGCACGCACGCGGCGACCGCGTTCTCCCAGGTGAGCGTCCCGCCGCGGCTGCGCGGCACGACGTGGTCGACGGTCTCGGCGCGCCCACCGCAGTAGGCGCACATCTTGTCGCGGGCCTTGATCGCACTCTTGGTGCACAGGTTGGAGCGCCGATGCATCCAGCGGGTCACGACGTAGCGGACGAGCCGCAGCACCTTGGGCACGGGGAACGGCCCGAACGAGCCGCCGGCCTCTTCCTCGATCACCGCGACCTCGCGCACGAGCATCTTGATCGCGTGCCGCATGGAGACGCGCTGCAGGGGCTCGTAGCTCGCGTTGAGCACCAGGACGTATGCATCCGCCATCGGCCGGCCCCTTTCTGAGCGAAAGCGTATCCGTCGGCACCGGCAAATGCCCCAAAAGAAGTCGAATCTCAACCAATGTCGGATCGCGGAATACGTGCGCCGCCGCACGGGTTGGCCGCAGATGTACGTCGACCAGAGAAAAATGTCCGACCTGTATGTCGAAATGGTGCCTTCGCGTTCGTCGTATAGATGAGGGTGGTCGACAGGCCCCCGGCACACCGAACCAGAGGACCAACCATGACCGCGCACAGCGACAACGCTCCCGAGGCGTCGACACCTCCCGAGCTCGACGAGTTCGAGGCCGAGTTCACCCCATCTCCAGACGAGCCCGTCGACACGGGCAAGACCCCGCTCGTCATCACGCTCCTGGTCGCCGCGACGTTCGTCGTGATCCTCAACGAGACGATCATGATCAACGCGATGCCGCGCCTCATGGCCGACTTCGACGTGACAGCGCGCACCGCACAGTGGATCTCGTCGATCTTCATGTTGACGATGGCCGCGGTGATCCCGGTGACCGGCTGGTTCCTGCAGCGCGTGACCACCCGCGCCGCCTACACGATCGCGATGACGACGTTCGGGATCGGCACGATCATCTGCGGCACGGCGCCGATCTTCGAGATGCTCCTCGTCGGGCGTGCAGTCCAGGCCGCGGGCACCGCGGTGATGATGCCGCTCCTGATGACCACCGTCATGACGGTCGTGCCCGAGCAGGCCAGGGGCCGCGTCATGGGCAACATGATGCTCGCGATCTCGGTCGCGCCGGCCATGGGCCCGGCTCTTTCCGGCCTCATCCTGCAGCTCGGTTCGTGGCGACTGATCTTCGCCTTCGTGCTGCCCGTGGCGGCCGTCGTCTCGGTGCTCAGCCTCCGCCACCTCGTGAACGTCGGCGAGACCAACACGGCACCCGTCAGCTGGTTCAGCGTCGTCGTCGCTGCGCTCGGCTTCGGCGCGTTGGTCTACGGCCTGAGCGAGGTCGGCGCCCGCAGCACCGGCCAGCTGACGCTGCTGATCGGCTTCGGCGCCGCACTGGTGGCCCTGTTCACGTTCTGGCAGCTGCGCCTGCAGCGCGTCGGCAGCCCGCTTCTCGACCTGCGCGCATTCAAGCACCGCACGTTCACGGTGACCCTGGTGCTGATGTCGACCGCGTTCATGGCCTTCCTCGGCTCGATGATCCTGCTGCCGCTCTACCTGCAGGACCTGCGTGGGCTGTCGGCGATCCAGACCGGCCTGCTCGTGATGCCGGGTGGACTGGCGATGGGACTGCTCGGCCCGCGTGTCGGCGCGCTCTACGACAAGGTCGGCGCACGACCGTTGGTGATCCCCGGCTCGGTCCTCATGGTCGCCGCGTTGTTCACGATGAGTCGCGTCATCGACGCCGACACCCCGTACGCGCTGCTCCTCGGCCTGCACATCCTGCTGATGGTCAGCCTCGCGTCGATCTTCACTCCGGTGTTCACCCTGGGACTGGGCGCGCTGCCGCCTGAGCTCTACTCGCACGGCAGCTCGATCCTCGGCACCCTGCAGCAGGTGGCCGGTGCAGTCGGGACCGCCGCGCTTGTCGTGATCCTCGAGAACCGCTCGGAGAGCCTGGTCTCCGGCGGATCGACGGCGAACGAAGCCTTCATCGGAGGCCTGCAGTGGGCGTTCGTCGCCGGCTCGGTGTTCGGGGCGGTCGTCATCGCGCTCTCGTTGCTGCTGCCGGCCAAGGCCGACCAGCCTGTGGGTCCGGCGCACTAGGGCAAGGGGGCTGGCCGGGCGATCGGCCAGCCCCGAAACACGCCGTTAGCAAATCTGTCCTACGGTGGACCGCGTGGACATCCCCGAGCTCTTCGACGGCTACGGACCCGTCGTGGGTTTCGACGAGATGATGGGTCCAGATCTCGATGGGTCGGGCTCCTCCACGGTTCGCGAGAACTACGCGCAGGTTCATCAGTCGTTCCAGAAGATGGGCGCCGACGAGATCCGGCTGCGGGCGGACTCGCTCGCGTCGTCCTACCTCGAGCAGGGCGTCACGTTCGGGGTCGCCGGCGAGGAGCGCCCGTTCCCGCTCGACATCGTCCCCCGCCTGATCGAGGCGGCCGACTGGGATCACGTCGAGCGCGGCGTACGCCAGCGGGTGCTCGCGCTCGAGGCATTCCTCGCGGATGCGTACGGCTCCGGTGAGCTGTTCGCCGACGGCGTCGTCCCGCGCGCCACGGTCATGACGTCCCCGCACTTCCACCGCGTCGTCGCGGGGCTCGAGCCGGCCAACGGCGTACGCGTGCACGTCGCCGGCGTCGACCTGATCCGTGACGGCAACGGTGACTTCCGCGTGCTCGAGGACAACGTGCGGGTGCCGTCCGGCGTCTCGTACGTCATGACCAACCGCCGGGCCCTGTCCGCCGCCCTGCCCGAGGTGTTCGCCGACCACCGCATCCGGCCGGTGTCGCAGTACTCCCAGCAGCTGCTCGCCGCGCTCCGCAAGGCCGCCCCGGCCGGCGTCAACGACCCGACCGTCGTCGTGCTGACCCCTGGCGTCTACAACTCGGCCTACTTCGAGCACACCCTGCTGGCCCGCACGATGGGCGTCGAGCTCGTCGAGGGCCGAGACCTGGTGTGCCGGTCCGGGCGAGTCATGATGCGTACGACCAACGGCCTCGAGCCGGTCGACGTGATCTACCGACGGATCGACGACGACTTCCTCGACCCGGTGCAGTTCCGTTCCGACTCGGCGCTCGGTGTCCCCGGCATCATCAACGCCGCCCGCGCCGGACACGTGACGATCGCCAACGCGGTCGGCAACGGCGTCGCCGACGACAAGCTGCTCTACACGTACGTGCCCGACCTCATCCGCTACTACCTGTCGGAGGAGCCGATCCTGCGCAACGTCGACACGTGGCGCATGGGCGAGCCGGAGCAGCGCGAAGAGGTGCTCGACCGGCTCGACGAGCTCGTCCTCAAGCCGGTCGACGGATCGGGCGGCAAGGGCATCGTGATCGGCCCGGCCGCCTCACGCGAGGAGCTCGACGAGCTGCGCGGCAAGATCCTGCTCGACCCGCGGGCGTGGATCGCGCAACCGGTCGTCTCGCTGTCGACCGTGCCCACGCTGGTCGAGGACGGCGTACGTCCGAGGCACGTCGACCTGCGACCGTTCGCGGTCCACGACGGCGACGACGTGTTCGTCCTGCCCGGCGGGCTGACTCGCGTCGCGCTCCCCGAGGGCGAGCTGATCGTCAACTCGAGCCGCGGTGGCGGGTCCAAGGACACCTGGGTCCTGGCCAGCCCGACCGATCCGGAGGACGAGGGCGAGGGCGCACCCGCCGCCAGTCGCGTCGCCGGCACGCCGCAGTCCGCCGGCCCGGCGATCGACGGCGGGACCACGGACGTCCACGTGCAGGAACAAGAACAGCAACAGCAGCAGGGCAAGGACCTTTCGCTCCCCCTACTCGCAGACCTCTGGGGGGACCCCCAGGGTCAAGGGACGAGTGGTCGCGACCCGAGCACAGCTCCTTGAGCTTGTCGAAAGGATCGCAAAGCCGAGGACTCCCGTGCTGAGCCGCATCGCGCAGTCGCTGTTCTGGATCGGCCGCTACCTCGAGCGCGCCGACGACACCGCCCGCATCCTCGACGTCCAGATGCAGGTCCTGATCGAGGACCCCGGCATGGACGAGCGCACCTCGTGCGAGCAGCTGCTCTCGGTCATGGGCGTCGAGGACTACACCGGCAACCCCAACCGCTGGATGATCCTCGACCTGCTGGCCCACAACGCCGACTCGCCGGTCTCGATCGCCGCTGCGATCGGCGCCGCCCGCGAGAGCGCGCGCCGCGCCCGCGAGACCCTCTCGACCGACATCTGGGCCGCGATCAACACGACGTGGCGTGGCCTGCCGACCGCTCGCGCGATGCGGTCCCCGGACATGTTCGCGTGGGTCCGCAACCGCACCGCGATGATCTCCGGCATCGCCGACTCGACCATGACCCGCGACGAGGGCTGGCAGTTCTACATGCTCGGCCGCAGCATCGAGCGGGTCGACATGACCGCCCGGCTGCTGTCGACCGCCGCGCTGGCGTCGGGACCGCAGGTCGCCTGGCCCACGACGCTGCGCGCCTGCGGAGCGTACGAGTCCTTCATCCGCGCCTATCGCGGCATCGAGGCCGACCGCCAGGCCGCCGAGTTCCTGCTGCTCGACCGCTGGTTCCCGCGCTCGATCGTGTCGTCGCTGGCCCAGGCCGAGAAGGCGCTGACCAAGCTCGAGCGCAGCGGCCAACGTACGGGCTTCAGCGACGAGGCCCAGCGCCTGCTCGGCCGGGCCCGCACCGAGCTGGAGTACCGGCCGCTCGCCGACATCGTGTTCGACCTGCCGGTCGAGATGGAGCGCCTGCAGCGCAGCTGCGCCGCGGCGAGCGACGCGGTGACGGCGCGCTACTTCGCCGAGTACGAGGAGCACACCTGGAGCGGAGGCGTCCTGCTGTGAGCGACGTATGAGCATGCAGATGCGGATCCGGCACACGACCGGCTATCACTACGAGCGGGGCGCGGCCGCGTCGTTCAACGAGGCCCGCATGACGCCGATGACGACGTCGGAGCAGTACGTCCTGCGCTCGCGCCTCGAGATCAGCCCGACGCCGTGGAGCTATGAGTACCGCGACTACTGGGGCACGACCGTGACGTCGTTCGAGGTGCACGACCCGCACACCGACCTGACGGTCGTCGCCACCGCGACGGTCGAGACGCAGGACGTACCGGTCCGGCCGCACTCGGTCGCGTGGGACGACCTGCTCGCGGTGCAGGACGAGTACTGCGAGTTCCTCGAGCTGTCCTCGTGGGTCGCACCGTCGCCGTCGCTGCTGACCGAGCTCGCGCCGATCCGCGCCGACGCCGCGACCCCTGGCGAGTACGCGCTTGCCGCGTCCGGCTTCCTGCACGACCGGGTCAAGTACCTGACCGGCAGCACCGAGGTCACCACGACCGCGGCCGACGCATGGGACAGCAAGAACGGCGTGTGCCAGGACTTCGCCCACCTGACGCTCGGCGTCCTGCGCGAGGCCCGCATCCCGGCGCGGTACGTCTCCGGCTACCTCCACCCGTCGCCCGACCCGGTCATCGGCGAGGCGGTCGAGGGCGAGTCGCACGCGTGGATCGAGTGGTGGGACGGCGAGTGGGTCGGCTGGGACCCGACCAACGGGATCGCCCCGGGCCCGCGCCACGTCGTGGTGGCCAAGGGCCGTGACTACGGCGACAGCCCGCCGCTGCGCGGGATCTTCTCGACGTCGGGCGGCTCGGAGCTGTTCGTCGCGGTCGAGATCACCCGCCTCCGTTAGTCGAGCACCCGCATGGGCGTCCCGCCGCGCCACGCCGCGATGTCCTCGACCGCCTCACGGAAGAACACGTCGTAGCCGTCGTCGGTGACGTAGCCGAGGTGCGGCGTCAGCACCGTGCGCGGTGCAGACCGCAACGGATCGTCGGCCGGCAGCGGCTCGGTGTCGTAGACGTCGATCGCGGCACCGGCGATGCGCCCGGCGTGCAGCGCGTCGAGCAGGGCCGCGGTGTCGACGATCGGTGCGCGTGAGGTGTTGACCAGGTATGCCGTGGGGCGCATCGCGGCGATCTCGGCCGCGCCGACGAGGTGATGCGTGCGGGCGCTCGACACCAGGTGGATCGTCACGATGTCGGAGTCGGCCATCAGCTCGGCCTTGGTCACCGGGCGTACGCCGAGGGACCGGGCGTGCTCCGGGTCGAGGTTCTGCGACCAGGCGGCGACGTCCATCCCGAACGCCTGGCCGATCGCCGCGACCTGCGCGCCGAGGCGGCCGAGTCCCATGACACCGAGGGTGCGGCCGGCGAGTCCGGTGCCGACGGTCGTCTGCCAGCCGCCGTCGCGCATCGACCGGTCCTCGGACGGGATGTGGCGAACGGCCGCGAGGATCAGTGCCCACGTGTGCTCGACGGTCGACGAGGCGAGACCCGACGTACCGCACACCGGTATGCCCCGAGCGTGGGCCGCGGCAACGTCGATCGACGCGTTGCGCCGTCCGGTCGTCACGATCAGGCGCAGCTCCGGCAGCTGGGCCAGGAGCTCGTCGCCGATCGGCGTACGCTCGCGCATCGCGACGATGACGCGAGCTTGCCGAAGCGCGGCGACCAGCTCGGCACCCTCGAGGTGGCGATCGAGGAAAGTCACGTCCTCGTCGAGGGCGTCCCAGTCGGCATGGTTGGCCGCGACCTGTTGGTAGTCATCGAGCACGACGATCTGCATGCACCCATCGTGTCAGGCGGCTTCGCTAGATTCGGTTCATGGCCGTCGTCAACCCGTCCACGATCACACCGCGCAAGATCGAGGTCCTGCGGGCCTGGCTGCCGACCTGTTCGTGGTTCACCAGCGATCCGGCCGGGCTGGAGTCGCTCGGAACCTACCGTTTCGACGACCCGGACGGTGAGGTCGGGATGGAGTCTCACCTGCTTCGCGCAGCCGACGGCCGGACATACCACGTGCCGCTGACCTACCGCGGGGCTCCGCTGGCCGGAGCCGACGACTGGCTGGCCGCACTGCGACCTCGAGATCGGCGGCGATCATCAGCTGACCGGCACCTGGGCCGGTGTGACCGAGCCCGCGGTGCTGGCCGTGGCGCGTCTTGGCTGACGCTTGCTCCTCGAGGTCGTGTCGCCGGGCTCCGCTAGGTTCGGGTCATGGCCATCCTGCACGCCGACGCTGACATCACGCCCACCAAGCCCGAGCTGCTGGCGGCCTGGGTGCCGGCCCAGCCGTGGTTCGTCGGCGACGCGACCGCGCTGCAGCACGTCGGCGCCTATCGCTTCGACGACCCGGACGGTGAGGTCGGCATGGAGACGCATCTCGTGCGCGCCGGCGACGGGCCGGTCCTGCAGGTGCCGTGGACCTATCGCGGTGCGCCGCTCGACGGTGCCGAGTCCCACCTGGTCGGCACGATGGAGCACACCGTGCTCGGACCTCGCTGGATCTATGACGCGCTCGGCGACCCGGTCTATCAGGCGGTGCTGGCGACGACCATCCTGACCGGCGGCACTCACGCTGAGCTCGAGCGCGAGTTCGCCGACGGCCACACCGAGATCATGGAGCCGAGCGTCCGGGTCAAGGGCAGTGGCAGCGCGTCGCACGCGGCGCCGGCCGATCTCGAGGTCCTCCGCGTGCTCGACGGCACCGTCCCCGAGGGCCATGACGTGCTGACCGGCACGTGGTCCGGGGTCAGCGAGCCTGTCGTGCTGGCTGTCGCGCGTCTGCGCTGATCAGCGCAACACCGAACGCGGCGTCGGCGCGAGCCGCAGGTGCTGGAGCTCGCCGCCCGGCAGGCCGTCGCCACCGAGCGCCACGACGACCCGGTCATCGCGGACCGGCAGCCGGAAGTTGTTGGGGCCCGCATGGGTCAGCAGCACGTCCCCGCCGCCTGCATCGATGGCCGAGACGAGCGATGACTCGTCGGTGTCGGAGCCGACGGGCCACACCCTGACGGCGAGCTCTCCGTAGACCGACACCGGCATGGCCGGCTTGCCGGCGCGGGGCCGCAGCATCAGCACGTCGTCGGAGTCGATCAGGTCGGCGTTGGTCTCCTCGCCCCACGTGGCCCAGGCCGGTCCGCCGTAGAACGCCGCGAGGGACGTGGCCCGCTCCTCGAGCGTGGCGAAGCCGCGGAACCACACGAACCGGTCGGCGTCGTCGAGGTCGAGGAACGTGCCGAGCACGTGGATGCCGACGGCCTCCTGCGTGTCCTGGAACTCCCGCTCGAAGCGCTCGATGAAGCCGTCGCGGGTGCCGGGCTTGAGGGTGTACTGGCGGAGCTCGATGACCTGATCGTTCATGTGCCGAACGTACGCCGGAGGCCCGACAGTTGCTCGGGCGTTCTAGGGTCGTCGCCATGAGCGCCGACACCATCGAGGCCCTGGTGGACGACAGCACGCTGCTGGTGTTCGACGGCAGCGTGCTCGAGCTGTTCGGCTACACCGACGTGCATCGCACGCATGTCTGGCAGCGCCCACGCCTGGTGCTCGTCGACGGCAAGCGTCCGCGCCTGGAGATCACGACGGCCCGCGGACTGCGCCACGGGATGACGTACGACCCGGCGCGGCGTGCCGGCCTCGAGGCACTCGACGCCGCGCTGGCCGAGGCGATCGCACGACGCGACGCCGACGGGTGAGGTTCGGGCCACGGGACTAGCGTGGACCCATGACCGACAGCGCCTCCTACGCCGACCCCGTGCCCGAGATCCACCGCCCCTACGTCGCCGCGGAGGATCGCTACACGCACTGGGACTATCGCCGGGTCGGCCGGTCCGGCCTGTTCCTGCCGCCGCTGTCGCTCGGCCTGTGGTGGAACTTCGGCGACAACTTCCCGTTCGACAACCAGCGGGCCGTGCTGCGGCACGCGTTCGACAACGGCATCACGCACTTCGACCTCGCCAACAACTACGGTCCGCCGTACGGCTCGGCCGAGGAGAACTTCGGTCGCATGATGCGCACCGACTTCAAGGCGTACCGCAACGAGCTGATCCTCTCGACCAAGGCCGGCTACGACATGTGGCCCGGGCCCTACGGCAACTTCGGCTCGCGGAAGTACCTGTTCGCGAGCCTCGACGAGTCGCTGGCGCGCATGTCGGTCGACCACGTCGACATCTTCTACTCGCACCGCGCCGACCCGGGCACGCCGCTGGAGGAGACGATCGGCGCACTCGACGCGATCGTCCGCCAGGGCAAGGCGCGCTACGCGGGCATCTCGTCGTACTCGCCAGAGCGCACGTCCGAGGCGGTCGCGATCGCCAACGACCTCGGCACCCCGATCGTGATCCACCAACCGTCGTACTCGCTGATCAACCGCTGGATCGAGCAGGGGCTCACGACGGTGCTCGACGAGCACGGCGTCGGCTCGATCGGCTTCGGCTCGCTGGCGCAGGGCCTGCTGTCCGACCGGTACGTCGAGAGCGCCGATCCCGAACGGTCGCAGAAGCGCGGCTCGTTCGACCAGTCGATGGCCAACGAGGACAACCGCAAGCGGCTCAAGGGGCTCGCCGCGATCGCCAAGAAGCGCGGTCAGACGCTGGCGCAGATGGCGATCTCCTGGACGCTGCGACCCGGCGGCGTCACCTCGGCGCTGATCGGCGTCTCGTCGGTCGAGCAGCTCGACGAGAACCTCAAGGCTGCCCAGCGCATCGACTTCACCGACGAGGAGCTCGCCGAGATCGACTCGTACGCCGGTGAGGCCGGCATCAACATCTGGGCCGCCAGCTCCGAGGTCTAGCGCCAGGGTCACGTGGGGGGCGCGACACTGGGAGCGTGCACCCCGATCCGATCCAGCGCCTGCTGGACAGCCCACCCGATCTGCCGATCCTGGGTGGGCTGCCGGCACTGGCTGCCGCGCTGCGCGATCGCGGGGTCGCGGTCGTGCAGGCGCCTCCGGGCACTGGAAGACGACGTTGGTGCCGCGACGGTGGCCGCGAGGTCGTGCAGGCGCCTCCGGGCACTGGCAAGACGACGTTGGTGCCGCCGACGGTGGCCGCGATGGTCGCCGGCGACGGTCTGGTCGTGGTGACCCAGCCGCGCCGCATCGCTGCACGCGCTGCGGCGCGGAGGCTCGCGGGTCTGTTGGGTGAGCGGGTCGGAGAAACCGTGGGCCACACGGTACGTGGCGATCGGGCTGTCGGGCCCGGTACGCGGATCGAGTTCGTGACGACCGGCGTCCTGCTGCGGCGGCTCCAACGCGATCCCGAGCTGCCGGAGGTCGCGGCGGTCATCCTCGACGAGGTGCACGAGCGCCAGCTCGACGCCGACCTGACGCTCGCCTTCCTGGCGGACGTACGCGCCACGGTGCGCGAGGACCTGTTGCTGGTCGCGATGTCGGCGACGATCGAGGCCGAGCGCACCGCCGCGACGATCGACGAGAGGCCCGCCCCGATCATCGAGGTCCCGGGCGCCCTTCACCCAGTGAGCGAGCACTGGGCGCCCCCGCCGCCGGGCGTGCTGCCGACCGACGAGCGCGGGGTCCCGCCGCGCTTCCTCGACCATGTCGCCGCCAGGGTCCGCGACGCTTTGTCGGTCGACCCCGGCGACGTGCTGGTGTTCGTGCCCGGTGTCGGCGAGGTGGACGGGGTCATGCGCCGGTTGTCCGGTCTCACGGACGTCGACGTGCTGGCGCTCCACGGCCGACTTCCTGCCCGCGAGCAGGACCTCGCCCTCGCGCTGGGTCCTCGACGACGTGTCGTGGTGTCGACCGCGGTGGCCGAGTCGTCGCTGACGGTCCCGGGCGTACGCGTCGTGGTCGACGCCGGACTGTCCCGTGAGCCCCGCACCGATCAGGCGCGCGGGCTCCCCGCGCTCGTGACGGTGCGGGTCAGCCGGTCCGCGGCCGAGCAACGGGCCGGTCGCGCGGGGCGCGAGGCTCCCGGCGCGGTGCACCGATGCTGGTCCCGCGCCGATCACGGTCATCTGGACGCGCACCCAGCCCCGGAGATCGCGGTCGCCGACCTCACCGGCTTCTGTCTCGAGCTCGCCGCGTGGGGTGACGTCGAAGGTGGGAGCCTGGCGCTGCTCGACCGGCCACCCGTGGCGGCGGTCGAGACGGCTCGACACACCTTGGTCGAGCTCGGTGCGATCGACGAGGCCGGCGCGATCACCGACCGCGGCCGCGCGATGACGCAGGTTCCGGCCGACCCACGGCTGGCCCGCGCGTTGCTCGACGGCGCTGAAGCGGTGGGCGCTCGCCGCGCCGCGGAGGTCGTCGCCCTCCTCGCAGACGACGTACGCGTCCCGGGCGGCGACCTGGTGGCGGCGCTGCGCACGCTGCGGCGGGGCGGCCCGACCACCCGGTCGTGGTCGGACACCGCGAAGCGGTTGGAGTCACTGCTGCCAGAACGCCCACCCCGGACCGGGCTGACCGACGACCTCGCGGTGGGTACGGTCGTGGCCCTCGCGCACCCTGGACGCATCGCGCGGCGACGGGCGGGCGGCACGTCATACCTCATGGTGTCGGGGACCGGCGCATCGTTCCGCGCCGCCGACCCGGCCCTCGCGGGCATCCGGTGGATCGCGATCGCCGACGCCGAGCGACGTCCAGGCGCGCGTGATGCCACGATCCGCTCGGCCGCGCCTGTCGACGAAGACATCGCCCTCGATGCGGCGTCTGGCTCGTGGCACGAGGCCGACGAGGTCACCTGGACGGGCGGTCGGATCGTGGCCCGCAGGGTCACCCGTCTCGGTGCGATCGAGCTGTCCGCCGTCCCGCTGTCCGATCCCTCCCCGGAGGCTGTCGCAGCAGCGGTTGCCCAAGGACTCTCCCGTGACGGCGTGGCCCTGCTGCCGTGGAGCGAAGCGGCCGTAGCGCTGCGCCGCCGGCTGGCCTTCCTCCACCACACACTCGGCGACCCGTGGCCCGACGTCAGCGACGACGCGCTGGTGACCGGCATCGATGCCTGGCTCGGATCCGACCTCGCCCGCGTGCGCGGCGGCCGGGACCTCGCCCGCCTCGACGTCCTGGGAGCGTTGCGCCGGCTGCTCCCGTGGCCCGCCGCGGGCCGCCTCGACGAGCTGGCACCCGAACGGGTGACAGTGCCGGCCGGCGCGGCAGTGCGCGTCGAGTACGGGCCGTCCGGCACGGAGCAGCCCGTCCTCGCGCTGCGGCTGCAGGATGCGTTCGGCTGGACCACGACGCCACGGATCGCCGACGGCCGGGTGCCGTTGTTGCTGCACCTGCTGACCCCGGCCCGCCGGCCGGCCGCCGTCACCGCCGACCTCGAGTCGTTCTGGGCCGGCCCCTATCGCCAGGTGCGCGCCGAGCTGCGCGGCCGCTATCCCAAGCACGCGTGGCCCGAGGACCCGCTCAGCTCGTCGGCGCGGCCTTGATGCGGCGGGTCAGCTCCTCGGGCGGGATCGGCGCGATGTCGGTGATCGTCGCCGGGCCGACTGACAGCTCGCCGTCGTCGAGCGGCTCGCACCGGATGCCGCCGTGCCCGCGCAGCGCCTGATGCGCGCCGGGGGCGTAGACCGTGTTCATCCACGCGCACGGATTGGCCGGTGTCATCGACCGGAAGCGGATCGGCCCGTGGCCGGCGTCCAGCGTGAAGGTCGTACGCGCGAGGGCATCGACGTCGAGTCCCCGGGTGACGAGGTTGCGCCGGGCGAGCGCCGGATCGAACGGCACGTTGGCGGCCGGGAAGAGCCCGTCGCCGGCGATCTCGCGCTCCAACTGCTCGATGCTCTCCGCGGCGATCAGCGTCATCGTGGCGAACGCGAATCGCGAGCCGAAGTAGCGATCGCCGACCAGTCCCTTGTGCGCCCGAACGCGTACGGAGTCGACCAGCTCGTCGCGGATGTCGTACGGCGCGGTCCCTTCGGACGGCCGGCCCTCATAGCGGCGCACCCGCGACACCAGCAGCGAAACGATCTCGAACTCCACGCCCACGACGGTACTGGCTCAGCCCGTGACCGAACCCCCGCGACCGGCGCAATGTGGCCAGGTCGAGCCCGCCGGATCGCGCCACACTGCGCCAGTCGCGGGGTTTTCCGCAGGTTGCCGCGCCAGCGCCGGTGTCCACAGTTCCCGTCTTTGTCACGCCCTGCTTTGACCGCTGACCGCTTGGCTTGTGGCGTGCCCGCACATCTGCACCGAGTCGGCAAAGGCGACCTGCCACGACATCGGCTGCGCTCCAAGGACTTCGTGTCGCCGACCCGGGCGGTCTTCATGAGCCACTCGGATGCCGGTGATCTACACGCCACGTGCGAGGCCATCCAGCTGGCATTGTCCGACGACGCCGTGTTCAGTCACCTGACTGCCGCTGCCCTGCGGGACTGGCGAATGCCCGCGCTGCCGGGCGTCCCGATCGTCGCCGCAACCAGTGCAGAGGCGCCACATCACAACCGACGAGGCGTGTACGTGCGACGCACCGATGTGGCCCCGGGTCATCGGCAGGTCGTCGGCGGGATTCGGGTCGCCTCATCGGAATGGACCATCGTGGAGCTGGCCGAAGACCTCGCGTTGATCGACCTGGTCGCGGTGATCGACGGCGTGGTGCACTGCGGCGAGACAACCGTCGACAGACTGCTCGGCTCGATCGTGCCCGGCCGTCGAGGGGCCAAGAACCTGCGCCATGCACTGCCGCTGGTGGACGGTCGGAGTGAGTCGTGGTGGGAGTCGGTTCTCCGCCTGGCCCACCAGCTCGCAGGAATCCCCATCGAGAGCCAGGTCGAGGTCCGCGACGAGCGGGGAGGGTTCGTCGCCCGGACAGACCTGCACATCGTCGGGACGTTGCGGCATCCGGAGTACGACGGTGGCGAGCACCGGTCGGTGCAGCGGCATCGAAAGGACTTACGACGGGACAAGGCGTTGTCGAGGCTCGATCGCGAACGCTACGGCTACACCTCTGATGAGCTGGTCGGCAACCCGACGCAGGTTCTGCGCGATGCCGAGGACGCCCTCGGCTGGCCGCACGATCCGCAGCGTTGGAAACGTTGGCTTGAGGAGCTGGACCAGTCGTCCATCAGCAAGACCGGCTGGATTCGCCTGCAGCGCAGGCTCCGCCGGTTTGATCGCGAGAGCAGTCCCCGCTCCCGTCCCGAAACCCCGTGAGCGGCGCACTGTGGTCAATTTCGGCGAGCGCAAACCAGCCACATTGCGCCGCTCGCGGGGTTGGCTAGTTGTGCAGCGCAGCGATCCGGCGCTCGAGGTGGCGCCGGTCCACCGCGGGCGGTTGGCAGGCGAGCGCGGAGTCGAACGCCGCTGCGGCTTCATCGGCCCGCCCCAAGCGGTCGAGCAGCTCGGCGCGACAGGCGTGCCACAGGTGGAAACGGTCGAGCCCGGAGAGCTGGTCGAGCTCGGCCAGCCCCGCGTTCGGTCCGTCCCGCTCGCCGATCGCGACGGCACGGTTGAGCCGCACGACGTCGGTCGGCGCCACCTCGAGCAGCCGGTCGTAGAGGGCGATGATGTCGGCCCAGTCCGTCTCCGCGTATGTCGTCGCGGTCGCATGGCACGCCGCGATCGCCGCCTCGAGCTCGAACCGCCCTGCGCGGTGGCGCGACCGGCGGAGCGCGCCATCGACCAGCGCCGCGCCCTCGGCGATCAGCGCGGGGTCCCAGCGCGACCGGTCCTGGTCGACGATCAGCACGAGCTCGCCCTCCGCGTCGGCGCGGGTCTCCCGCCGGGCATCGGTGAGCAGCATCAGGGCGAGCAGGCCCTGCAGCGATGACTCGTCCGGCATGAGGTCGACGAGGAGGCGGCCGAGCCGGATCGCCTCGTCGCAGAGCTGAGGGCGTACGGGCGCGTCGCCGCCTGCCACCCCGGCGGTGAACAGGAGGTAGACCGTGGTCGCGACGGCGTCGAGGCGTTCGGGCAGGTCCGAGTCCGGCGGGATGCGGTAGGGGATGCCGGCGACGGCGATCTTGTGCTTGGCCCGGGTCAGCCGCCGCGCCATCGCGGACTCGCTCGTCAGCATCAGGCGCGCCGCGTCCGCGACGGTGAGGCCGCAGAGCGTCGTCAGGCTCAGGGTGGTCTGGGTGGCCAGCGACAGGGCGGGGTGGCAGCACGTGAACACCAGCCGGAGCTCGTCGTCGCGCACCACCGAGTCGGGTACGTCGGCCGGACCGCCCGTCAGGTCCATCGCGCGCACCTCCTTGTCACCGCGTGCCGCCTCGCGCCGGATGGCGTCGACGGCCTTGCGCCGCGCGACCGTGGTCAGCCAGGCGCGGGGGTTGTCGGGTATGCCGTCGCGAGGCCAGTGCTCCAGCGCGGAGATGGCCGCCTCCTGCACGGCGTCCTCGGCGATCGTCATGCTGCCGGTCGTACGGATGAGGGTCGCCAGGACTCGACGACCCTCATCGCGTACGAGGTCGGCCAGGACCGCCGAAGCGTCGGGCACGTTCAGCCGAACTGGATGACGGGCCGCAGCTCGACCGCGCCGTCCCACGCGCCCGGGATCTGGGCGGCGATCGCCACCGCACCGTCGAGGTCGTCGGCCTCGATCAGGTAGAAGCCGGCCAGCACCTCGCGGGCCTCGACGAACGGGCCGTCGGTCGTCACGACGTCGCCGCCGCGGCCGCCCTCGACCTTGACGACGGTCGCGGTGGACGTCGGGTGGAGCGCTGCGCCGCCGCGAATCACCGCGGCCTGGTTCTCGCTGAACTCGGCGTACGCCTTGGTCGTCTCGGCCTCTTCGGGGGAGGTCCAGTCGCCGTCGTGGCTGTAGATGATGGCTGCGTACTGGGTCATGGCAGAGCCTTTCGGGTGTCGTACGTTCCCTGTGAACGTCTCACCCAGGGGACGACCGAAACAGCCCCGATCGGACATCAGCCAGTGTGATCCACGTCACAACTTGTGGATGATGTTCTCGGCGTACTGCTCGAGGTGCTTGATCTTGGTCTCCAACGGCTCGGTGTCGGGGCCCTTGATGTAGGGGATGCGGAAGCCGACGATGCAGTCGGTGACGCCCTTGTCCTCGAGGCGCTTGATGCCGTCGAGGTCGTACGCGTCGTAGGAGATGACGTGCACCTCGAAGTCGTCGCGGGTGTCGCCCTCCTCCTTGCGGATCTCGGCGAGGCGGTCGAGCAGCCGGTCGAGCTCCTCGCCGTCGCCGCCGGCGTGCATCCAGCCGTCGCCCTTGACCACGGCCCGGCGCAGCGCCTTGTCGACGTGGCCGCCCACGAGCAGCGGGATCTTCTCGGTGGGCGCGGGGCTCTGCTTGATCTCGTCGATGTCGTAGAACTCGCCGTGATAGCCGAAGAACTCCCCGGTCGTCAGCCCCCGCAGGATGTCCATGCACTCGTCCATCCGCTTGCCGCGCCGCGCCCAGTCGACCTGCAGGTTGGCGAAGTCCTCGGGCCACGGCGAGATGCCGACGCCGAGCCCGAGACGGTTGCCGGACAGGAAGGCCAGCGATGACGCCTGCTTCGCGACCAGCACCGGCGGGCGTACGGGCAGCTTGAGCACGAATGGGGTCAGGCGCAGCGTCGTGGTCAGGGCGAACAGGTGCGCGCACAGCACCATCGCCTCGACGAACTCCTTGCCCTCGAGGAACTCGCGGTCGCCGGTGTCGGTGTAGGGATACTTCGAGTCCGAGTCCTTGGGATAGATCAAGGAGTCGGCGACCGTCATCGAGGTGTAGCCGGCCGCCTCGGCCGCCTGGGCCAACGGGGCATAGAACGTCGCCTGGGTCATGGCCTCGGCATACGTGAATCGCATGGTTGACCTTCCGGTCATGGCTGGATTTTCGGTTGTTGAGCTTGTCGAAATATAGAACGTGTTTCAGTTTTCTGCCAGAGTGCTCGGATGGACCTCCAGCAGATCAGCGACCGCATCGAGATCGGCGACGTGCTCACCCGCTACACCCGGGCGATCGACTCGCACGAGTGGGACCGGCTCGACACGGTCTTCACGCCCGACGCCCGGATCGACTACACCGAGTCCGGCGGGATCGCCGGGGCGTACCCGGAGGTCAAGCCCTGGCTCGCCGAGGTCCTGCCCGCGTTCTTCCGGACGATGATGCACACGCTCGGCCAGGTCGACGTGGAGATGCGGGGCGACGAGGCAGACGTGACGGCCTACTTCCACAACCCGATGACGATGGACGACGGGCAGGGCGGCGAGAAGATCGTCGAGATCGGCGGCCTCTACCGGCACACCATGACCCGTACGCCCGACGGCTGGCGCAGCCGTGCCCTGCGCGAAGAGGTCGTGTGGCGGCGCAACATCTGACGTCGCAGGGACGATTCGCCTCGCGCGAGGGTGTTCCCGTAGACTTCTGCGGTTGCCAGTTGGCAGCCCACTCCTGCTACGGAGGCCCCGTAGCCGTTTAGTCCGAAGGAGACTGAATGTCATTGCGCCCGTACGAAGTCATGATCATCCTCGATCCTGATCTCGAAGAACGTACCGTCGCCCCCAGCCTGGACACGTACCTCAACGTCGTGCGCCAGGACGGCGGCTCAGTCGACAACGTCGACGTGTGGGGCAAGCGTCGCCTCGCCTACGAGATCAACAAGAAGAACGAGGGCATCTACGCCGTCGTCCAGCTCCAGGCGGAGCCGGCCACGGTCAAGGAGCTCGATCGTCAGCTCACGCTCAACGAGTCCGTTGTGCGTACGAAGGTCACACGTCCCGACGTGAAGTAGCCCGACCCTAGGACAGAGATGTCCACAAGGACCGCACGCGACCCTCGCGAGGTGTCGCACCACTGCGGTTCACTGGAGTCAGACACCCCAAACCCGAAAGGCTGAGCCATGGCAGGCGAAACCGTCATCACCGTCATCGGCAACCTCACCGACGACCCGGAGCTCAAGTTCACTCCTTCGGGCGCCGCAGTTGCCAACTTCACCGTTGCGTCGACGCCTCGTACGTTCGACCGCCAGACCAACGAGTGGAAGGACGGCGATGCGCTGTTCATCCGCTGCGCCGCATGGCGTCAGCTGGCCGAGAACGTCGCGGAGTCACTGCAGAAGGGTCAGCGCGTCATCGTGACGGGCGCCCTGCGCATCCGCAACTTCGAACGCCAGGACGGATCGAAGGGCACGAGCGTCGAGATCAATGTCGACGAGATCGGTCCTTCGTTGCGTTACGCCACGGCCAAGGTCACCAAGGCCAGCCGCTCCGGCGGCGGCGACTTCGGCGGCGGCCAGGGTGGCGGCGGCAACGCCGGCAACGCTGGTGGCGGCGGAGCTGCGCAGAGCAACCCGTGGTCGACGCAGCCCGCGGCACAGGGTGGGTCTGACGCCTGGGGCGGCAACGCCGGCACGACCGACGAGCCCCCTTTCTAAACACACGTCAGCATCAAGTTCAGGAGCAACATGGCAAAGCCAGTAGTCCGGAAGCCGAAGAAGAAGAGCAACCCGCTCACTGCGGCCAAGGTCACCGAAATCAACTACAAGGACACCGCGCTTCTGCGCAAGTTCATCTCGGACCGCGGCAAGATCCGCGCGCGCCGGGTCACGGGTGTCACCGTCCAGGAGCAGCGTCTCATCGCCAAGGCCATCAAGAACGCCCGCGAGATGGCACTGCTGCCCTACACCTCGACCAGCCGCTAAAGGAGGTCTCTGATGAAGCTCATCCTCACCCACGAGGTCACCAACCTCGGAACCCCCGGCGACATCGTCGAGGTCAAGGACGGCTACGGCCGCAACTTCCTGCTGCCGCGCAACTTCGCCATCCGTTGGTCGAAGGGCGCTGCCAAGCAGGTCGAGTCGATCCGTGCCGCCCGTGAGGCGCACGCCGTGCACGACCTCGAAGAGGCCCAGAGCATCAAGGGCAACCTCGAGGCCAACCCGATCAACGTACCGGTTCGCGCCGGCGCCGGCGGCCGCCTGTTCGGCGCCGTCACGGTCTCTGACATCGCCGACGCCCTCGGCGTCGTCGGTGCCAAGGTCGACAAGCGTCGCATCGAGGTCGGCAACCCGATCAAGTCGCTCGGAGCCCACACGGTCTCCGTTCGCGTCCACCCCGACGTGAGCGCGCAGGTCAAGCTCAACGTGGTCGCCTCCAAGTAGTCCACCTCTGGCGGGTCAGGCCGGGGGTTCCCTGGCCCGCCACGGGTGGTCGGCCAATCGACCATGCGTACGTTCGCAGCCCCCGCTGCACTACTCCTCGCCGGGAGCCTCGTGCTCTCCGGTTGTTCGTTGTTGTCCGGCGACGACCAGCCGTCGTCGACCAGCACCAGCACCGCCGCCACGAAGCTCAAGAACACGTCGTGGACCAAGGCCGATCGCGGCGACGTCGCCCAGGGCGGCACCCTTCGCCTCGGCGCCACCGCGATCCCCGGCAACTTCAATCCGGCGCATCCCGACGCGGTCAACAGCGATGCCGCCCGCATCCTCGCCCCGACCGGCGGTGGAGCGATCCGGATCACCTCGACCGGCGGTTGGCGGGTCGACCACGACTACGCCGAGTCCGTCGAGGTCGCCGACACCGACCCGTTGAAGATCGAGGTCAAGCTCAACCCGCAGGCGGTCTGGCAGGGCGGCACGTCGATCACGGCCGCTGACATGGTGGCCTATTGGAAGGCCCAGAACGGGTCCGACGACGACTTCGAGGTCGCCTCGACCGACGGCTACGACGACATCGAGTCGGTCGAGCAGGGCGACACGAAGTTCGACTACACCGTCACGTTCAAGACGCCCAACGCCGAGTGGCCGCTCTACATCTATCCAAGGCTCGCCGCCAACGTCTCGAAGTCGCCCAAGCTGTTCAACCGCGGCTTCCGGACCCGGGCGATCTCGTCCAACGGCCCGTTCATCGTCACGTCGATCGACACCCGCAGGGGCACCGTCATCGAGCGGCCCAACCCCCGATGGTGGGGTGAGAAGCCCAAGCTGTCCCGGATCACGTTCCAGGTCGCCACGCCGGAAGTCCTGGCCAAGGCCCTCGCCGCCGGCGAGCTCGACGCGGTCGACCTCGAGGCCAACACCTACAAGATCGCCAAGAACGTCAAGGGCGCAGCTATCCAGCGGGCGCCCGGCATCGAGTGGTCACAGGTGACCCTCAACGGTGCACGCGGCCCGCTCAAGGATCCTGACGTGCGCCGCGCCATCGCCCATGCGATCGACCGCAAGGCCATTGCAGTGCAGGCGTCCTCCGCGCTGGGCGCACCCCCCAGCCCGCTCGGGAGCGTCATGCGGCTGCCCGGCCAGCTGGGCTACGTCGACTCCTCGGCCAAGCTCGACCACGACCTGGACACCGCGAAGAAGCTGCTCACCAAGGCCGGCTGGGTCGCCGGGCCGGACGGCAAACGTACGCGCAACGGCAAACGGCTGACGCTGTCCATGCCGATACCGTCCAACACCCCGACCAACCGGCACCGGGCGTCACGGATCGTGCAGGACCTGAGCAAGATCGGTGTCCAGGTGAAGATCCGCAGCGTTCCCGCCGAGCGGTTCTTCAGCCTGTACGTCATTCCGCTCGACTTCGACATCGTCACCTTCGTACGCCGCGGATCGCCGTTCCCGATCGGTGCAGCGGAATCGCTCTTCTACCCGGTGGACTCGGCGCAGAACTACACCGGCGTCACCGAGGACCGCTTCGGCAAGGGCTGGGACGTCACGATGGGCACCCTCGACGACAAGCTCCGCGACAAGCGGGTGGCCAAGCTCGACGAGTGGGTCCTCGACAAGCCGACGATCGTGCCCCTCGCCGTGACCCCGATAGCGGTGCTGGTCCGCAAGGGCTTGGTCAACTACGGCGCTGCCCAGTTCGAGCAGCCCGACTGGACGACGGTCGGCTTCACGAAGAAGAAGTGACGACGAGCTCGGCGACCCGACGACCGGCCGCAGTGGTGCTCTCGTCATCGGCCGGCACGAATCGGTCGAGCTCGGCGTCGTAGCGAGTCATCGCGATGGACCCGTGGTCGGCATCGATCTCCGTCCAGGTGACCGGCCAGCCCGCCGCCTCGAGACGGTCCGCCAGCCCGCGTACGAGCTGGGGTGTCGCGATCTCGTCCCGGGTCGCGCAGACGACGTGGACCGGCCCGGCGTGCGGGGCTTCCGGGATCGGAGCAGGCAGGGGTTCGCCCGTGAAAGGGTCCAACGCCCGGGGACCATCGCCGGGCGAGAGCAGCACGGTTGCTGCGATGGCGACGCCGAGCGCCGGGGCCTGCATGACCAGGCCGACGGCAGCCGTGCCGCCGAGCGACCAGCCGACCACCGTCAAGCCGTCGGGATCGAGCCCCAGCTCCGCGGCGACCCCACGGGCGTGCTCGAGTGAAGCCAGCAGGTCCGATCGTCCGCCGTCCGGCGCGTCCGACCTCCAGTCGGGGACGACGACCCGGACCCCGCGCCGCGCGATCTCGTGAGCGAGGTCGGCGACGACGGTGCGGGAGTCGGCGCCACGGCCGTGCCACAGCAGGACGACCCGGTCCGTCCCGTCGCCATGCACATCAGCGAGTCGGCCCGGTGCGTACTCCTCGGTGATCATGACCTCAGTCTGCCGAACGGGTCGCGCCCAGCACCATCCACGCGGTCCCCCTCTGGCGCCGCCACAGCGTCACGAGACGGGCCGCGATGAACCCGCCGTACGCGACCCACAGCCAGGTGAAGCCGCCGTCGGTCCACCCGACGGCCAGGACCAGCGGCGCGTACGCCGCGAGGACCAGCACGCCTGCCTTGGCCAGATAGGCACCGTCGCCGGCGCCGATCAGTACGCCGTCGAGCACGAAGACGATGCCGGAGAGCGGCTGGATCGCGGCGACCACGAGCAAGGCCGGCACGAGCGCGTCCTGCACCGCGGGGTCGGAGCTGAAGAGTCGCGGCAGCCAGGGCGCGGCGGCCGCCAGCACGACGGCAGCCACGACGCCGGTCGCGATGCCCCAGGCGACCATCCGGTTGGTCAGCGCCCGGGTGCCGTCGGCGTCACCGGCACCCAGGGTGCGGCCGGTCAGCGTCTGCCCGGCGATCGCGATGGCATCGAGCCCGAACGCCAGGAACGTCACCACGGCAGCCGCCACCTGGTTGGCCGCGAGGGGGACGTCGCCGAGCTGCGCAGCGACGAGGGTCGCCAGCACGAGCGAGGCACGCAGCGTGATCGTGCGAACCAGGAGCGGGATGCCGAGGCGGGCCGCGCCGACGATCTCGGCCGTACGCGGACGGGTCGACGCGCGCACGTTCCTGGCCCGGCGCAGGACGACCGTCACGAGCCACGCGGCGGCGAACCATTGGGCGATCACCGTGCCTGCTGCGGCACCGCGCACGCCCCAGTCGAACCCGTAGACGAAGGTCAGGTTGAGCACGACGTTGAGGACGTTTGCCACGATCGTCGCGATCAGCGGCGTGCGCAGGTCGAGGACCCCCCGCATCGCGCCGGTCGCGGCCAGGATCAGCAGCATCGCCGGCAGCGCCAGCGCGGAGACGAGGAGGTAGTCCTGCGCGAATCCGGCGACGGCAGACGGAGCTCGACAACACGTCGGTGAGCGCACCGCTGGCGATGGCGGTGACCACCGCCAGGACCAGGCCGAGGCCGGCGGCGAGCCACAGGCTGCTGACCGCGAGGCTCAGTGCGGTGCGTTCGTCGCCCGCGCCGTGATGTCGTGAGACGGTCGCGGTGCTGCCGTACGCGAGGAAGATGCACAGCCCGACAGCGGTGCCCAGGACGACCGACGCGGCGGCGAGGCCGCCCAGCTCCGGCGTGCCGAGGTGACCGATGATCGAGGTGTCCGCCAGCAGCATGAGCGGCTCGGTGATCAACGCGAAGAATGCCGGGACCGCGACGCGGAAGATCTGCCGGTCGACGTCACCCAAGAGGCGCATCGGGGCCCTCCTCAACGTGACGGGACGGTGTCGTGGGGGCAAAGTGACGGGTTTTGTCGACAAGTGTATGAACAGGCACCCGTGGATGACGAACCGGCCCGAACTATTTTGTCTCCACACGGGTGCACACTCGTTTGCGCAGGTCAGAGGCGTGCCAAACGCACGACGCGGATGTTTGTCCACACCTTCGTCCACGGGCTGTGCACATGGTTGTCGGCGTTTTCCACACGTTCCGCGAGGTTGCGCACACCCCCTGTGGGGCGCTGCCTGTGCTTGCGCCCCGGACAGGCCTACTGTGACGGGTCGGCACCACGTGCTCCCAGGAATTGGCAGTGCTGACCGTTAACGTGAAGTAGGGCGAAAGGGGAACAGTTCTGTGAGCGTGACGGACCTCTACGAGGCTGCGCCAGGGCCCAGCGAGGACCCCGGCTCCGGACGCGTTCCGCCACAGGACCTGGCCGCCGAGCAGAGCGTGCTCGGGGCGATGCTCATCAGCAAGCAGGCCATCGACCCGGCGTCCGACATCCTGCAGGGCCGCGACTTCTACCGGCCCGCCCACGAGCTGATCTTCGACACGATCGTCGACCTGGCCAACCGCGGCGAGCCGGCCGACGCCATCACGGTCGCCGCCGAGCTGCACCGTCGCGGCGAAGTCGGCCGCATCGGCGGAGCCCCCTATCTCCACACGCTGGTCGCGGGCGTCCCGATCGCCTCCAACGTCGACTTCTATGCCGACATCGTCCGCGAGAAGGCCGTGCTGCGCCGCCTCGTCGAGGTCGGTCAGCGCATCGCCCAGCTCGGCCAGGCCGGGCAGGGCGACGTCGCCGAGATCGTCGATCGCGCACAGGCCGAGGTCCTGGATGTCGACGGCACGAGCCAGGCCGAGGACTACCAGTCCGTCGCCGCGCTCATGAGCCTCACGATCGACGAGATCGAGGAGATCCAGGGTCGCGACGGCCAGATGACCGGCGTGCCGTCCGGCTTCCCCGACCTCGACAAGCTCACCACGGGATTCCGGTCCGGCCAGATGATCGTCGTCGCGGCCCGGCCCGGTGTCGGCAAGTCGACGCTCGGCCTCGACTTCTGCCGTTCGGCGTCGATCCGCCACGGCATCCCGAGCGCGATCTTCTCGCTCGAGATGACAGGCGCCGAGATCGCGATGCGCATGCTCTCGGCCGAGGCCCGCGTGAGCATCTCCCACATGCGAGGTGGCGGCATGCACCAGCGCGACTGGGATGCCATCAGCAAGGCGATGCCCCGGGTGCAGAGTGCTCCGATCGTGATCGACGACAGCCCCAACATGACGATGCCCGAGATCCGCTCCAAGGCGCGTCGCATCAAGAAGCAGTACGGCCTCGGCATGATCGTGATCGACTACCTGCAGCTCATGACGTCAGGCAAGCGGGTCGAGAACCGCCAGGTCGAGGTCTCGGAGTTCTCCCGTCAGATCAAGCTGCTGGCCAAGGAGCTCGAGCTCCCGGTCGTCGCGATCAGCCAGCTCAACCGTGGGTCGGAGCAGCGCACCGACAAGACCCCGCAGCTGTCCGACCTCCGTGAGTCCGGATCGATCGAGCAGGACGCCGACATCGTGCTCCTGCTCAACCGTCCCGACGCGCACGGCGCCGGCGAGTCCGAGCGACCCGGCGAGGCCGACATCATCATCGCCAAGAACCGTTCCGGCCCGGTCAACAAGGTCGCCGTCAGCTTCCAGGGCCACTACTCGCGCTTCACCCCGATGGCCCGCGACGCCGAACCCCCCGGAGCAGCCGCCGGCGACTTCTTTGGATAAACCCATGTCGCGCTCAGCGCGCTATGGCGTGTATCCAGGTTGAGCGATCGCGGCGAAGCCGCCCGATGACGAAACCTCGTGAGCTCACCACCCAACGCGATCCACCCGACCCCCAGGAGCTCACGCCCCGCGTGAGTAGATGTGCTCGACGGAGCCGTCCGGGAACGTCCTCGACGACTCGAGGCGGAACGGTTCCTGCGCGCTGCCCTCAGGGGTGAGTCGCACGCCGCCGCCGATCAGGATCGGCAGGACGACGAGCCCCAGCGAGTCCAGCGCGCCGATGCTGCGGAACGCCTCGATCGTCTGCTGGCCGCCGACGAGGTGGACGTCTCCGTCGAAGTCGGCGTCGCGCATGAGCTCGAGAAGCTCCTCGGGCGTACCCGCGGACACCACGTCTGAGGGTGCGTTGGACGGCAGCGGACGAGACGTCAGCACGAACACCTGGAGGCCGGGCCACGGCCACGACGGTGAACCCAGCGCCGGCTCGAACGTGTTGCGGCCCATCACGACCGCACCGCAGTCGGCGATGAACTCCGGGTGCCCGTGCGACGTGCCGGAGGCAAAATCGGGGCTCGTCAGGATCGCCGGCCAGCCGTCCGGGGTCGAGATGTAGCCGTCGAGGCTGACGCCGATGTGGGTCTTGATCTTCATGGTGGTCTCCTTCGAGTCGGGATGTGTGCTCATTGCTTGACCGGGTCCTCGCCAGCGGCCTTGGTGACGAGGTCGCCCTCGGTCACCGAGTTCCACAGCTCACGATCGACGCGGACCTTGGTGGTGCTGCCGTCGACGAGGCGGATCGTGAGGCGCCGGTACAGGTTCGAGCCGTCGAGGAGACCGCGGGACTTCCTCACCACGATGCCCTCCCACTCACCCGCGCTGCCCACGGTGATCACCTGCGATCTTCGCTGCGCAGGAGGGCCACGCCGATGGCGCCGATCCAGAGCATGTTGACCATGCCCAGGCTGGCCGTGCTGCCCCAGCCGTTGGCGGCGTAGAAGTTCTCCGGGTCCATCCCGAAGAACAGGGACGGCACGAACGCCAGGTTGACGACCGCGAGCACGACCGACCCGGTACGGACCCAGCTGGGCAGCACGCCGCTGCGGTGGATCTCGACCGCCAGGGCGATCAGGAAGGTCACGAGCAACGCGCGGGCGATCGGGCCGTGCAGGAGGGCCATGCCGTTGGCCAGCGGGCCGTCGATCGTGGGGTCCTTGGACCCATCGGGGTACTGGAGCGCGACGCCGGTCTCCAGCGAGGCGGCAACCAGGGTCATGGAGGCGTACACGAGGCCGGCCATCGAGGCGATGTCGCTGGCGAGTCCGCCACCGAGCACCCGGCGCAGTGCGGTCGTGAAGATCAGGAAGAAGGTGAACACCGCGACCGTGATGAGGTTTCGGGTCAGCACGTTGTCGGCCGGTGGTGGCCCGGAGTAGACGAAGTAGAGCGGCACCATCAAGAGCGACAGTGCGCCGACCATGGTGGCGCAGATGCCGGTGATCTTGCGGTCCGCGACACTGACGGGGGACGGGTATGTAGTGGTCATGGTTCGAGCGTGGCGGCACGCGGCAGCCGTTCGCTGCGGCCATCCGGTGTCTCATGGCGGTCCATCGGTATCGGGTTTGTCGCAGCCGATACCGACTTTGGTCGATGATTCGCGAGAGCGCTGTGCTGCCGCTGACGAGGCCCTTAGGTTGGTGCGGTGGACACCTCGAAGCGGCGCGACCTGGCGGTCAACACCGCCATGGCGATCGCTGCGATCGCGGTCGGCCTGACCAGCGAGCAGCACGTGCTCTACGGCTCGCATGACCGCCCTGTCGCCCTGCGCGTCGTCGATGTCGTCCTGGGCACGGCGTGCGTGGCCGGGATCTGGATCTGGCGGCGCAGCCACCCCGTCGTCTTCGCCATCGCCGCCATCGCGATCGGGGTGGTCTCCACCGTGGCCGGTGGGGTCGGCCTGATCTGTGCGTTCACGGTGGCCGAGCACCGGTCCTGGCGCACGGCGGTCGGGGTCAGCGCGCTCGCCACCATCAGCATCGTGCCGGCTCTCGCGCTCTATCCGGTGCAGCATGAGGATCGCAGCTTCTTCGTCGGCGCCCTGGCGACGTTCGCGGTCACCGGGTGGGGGATGTTCATCCGCGCCCGCCGGCAGCTCCTCGACTCGATGCGGCGCCGGCTTCGCGAGGCTGAGCAAGCGGCCACGGAGCGCGCCGACGCGGTCCGGCGCGCTGAACGTCAGCGGATCGCGCGCGAGATGCACGACGTCCTCGCCCACCGTCTCTCTCTCCTGGCGGTGCACGCCGGAGCGCTGGAGTTCCATCAGGGCGCTTCTGCTGAGGAGGTCACCACCACCGCCGGCATCATCCGCAGCAACACCCATGAGGCCCTGAACGAGCTGCGCGAGGTCATCGACCTGCTCCGGGACTCGACGCCGGACTCGCAGCGCCCGCAGCGCCCGCAGCCGACCTTGGCGGACCTGCCCGGACTGCTGGCCGAATCCACGTCGGCGGGCCTCGAGATCTCCTGCGAGATCTCGCCCGGAGCCGTCGAGCACGTCGAGAGCGACCCGGCATCGACCGGCCGTACGATCTACCGCGTCGTCCAGGAGGCGCTGACCAACGTACGCAAGCACGCCCCGCAGGCGCAGGTGCGCGTCGAGGTGCAGGACGTGGGCGACGGGGTCGACGTGTCGATCCGCAATGAGCCGTCCCCCGCCGTGCCGGTGCCTGCGGCCCCACCGGGCTCGGGCACCGGGCTCGCCGGGCTGCGGGAACGCGTCGCGCTGGCTGGTGGCCGAGTCGACTTCCAGCTGACCGACGATCAGGGCTTCCAGGTGCGAGCCTGGATGCCCTACGCCGCCACGACCCAAGGTCCGGCATGACCGTCGGGGTCGTCATCGTGGACGACGACGCCCTGGTGCGAAGCGGCTTGGCGTTCATGCTGCGCGCCGCGAACGGCATCGAGGTGCTGGGCGAGGCGAGTGACGGGGACGAGGTCACTGCCGCCGTCGCCACGCTGCGGCCGGACGTCGTGCTGATGGATCTGCGAATGGCGCGGGTCGGCGGGATCGTCGCGACGCGCGCGCTCCGCGACCTGCCCCAAGCACCGGAGGTCATCGTGCTCACGACTTTCGACGCCGACGCCGACATCCTGGCCGCGCTGGCCGCCGGCGCCGCGGGATTCCTGCTCAAGGACACCCCGCCGGGCGACATCGTGCGGGCCATCGAGACGGTCGCAGGCGGAGAGCCGCTGCTCTCCCCGACGGTCACCCGTCGATTGATGGACCTGGCCGGCGCCCTGCAGGACACTGGCGCGCGCGACATCGCGCGCTCCCGGCTCTCTACGCTCACCGATCGCGAACGGACGATCGCCCTGGCGCTGGGCGACGGACTCTCCAACGCGGAGATCGCTGGGCTGACCTATCTGAGCACCGCCACCATCAAGGCGTACGTGTCACGGCTCTTCGAGAAGCTGCACGTCACCAACCGGGTGCAGGTCGCGCTCCTCGTGCAGCAGGCCCAGCTCTCCGGCTGACCGTACGCCCGCTCACTGGTACGAGATCAGTGAGGGATGCGGCTTGACCCGGCGCCAGGTCTCCTGGGCCGTCAGCATGTGCGGGTCCTCGTCGACGAAGTTCTTCCAGCCCCAGTAGACGCCGTCCGGCGCGTTGTCGGCGGAGCGTCTTCCACGTTCCGCGCTTGGCGCCCTGCGGGCCGGAGCCGTCGACGTGGATCACGGTCGCGAGCTCGGGGTGCCGGGTCTCGAGCCGGCCGCGGTGCTTGATCATCGACAGTGAGAACTGGTGCAGCACGAAGAGCTTCTGCGGCAGCGCCTTCTCCCGGGTCAGCCGGGCCAGCCAGTCGCTGACCCGGTTGATCTCGGCGACCTTGACCGAGCCGATCTGGCGCAGGTGCTTCTGCTTCTTCTTGAGCCGCCACTCGGGATCGAGCGCCAGCCCGACATTGGGCCGTTCGAGCAGCGAGCGATAGCGCTTGGCCTGCGTGAGGAAGTCCGTACGTCCCGGCTGCAGGTCGAGGATCACGTAGACGCCGGCCTTCCGCGCCGCGTTGACGAGCGGCGTCAGGGTCTTGATCGACACCTCGTGCGAGTAGTTCTTGTCCTTGCCCGCTGATCCCGATGCGACCGTCGCGATGATCTCGAACGTCGGGACGAACTCGGCCTTGCTGACCCGGCGGTACTTCCGGGCCAGCCGCTCCACCCGCTTGACCGACGCCTTGACGCCCTGCTCGCCCAGGACTCCGAGGGACGGCGCGCCCGGGTGGCCGTACATCGCGGTGTAGTGCTTGCCGGGCAGCGCGAGATAGCCGCCGGTCGGCTGGACGATGTGCCGCCGCACGACGGCGAGTGAGTACGCGAAGCCGCGCATGAACGGAGTGCCGAGCGCGATGACCGGAGTGTCCGGCCGCGCCGCGAGCGCCTTGGCCACCGTTGGCGTACGACGCGGGTCGGCGGTCCGGATCTGGAACACGTCGGCGCCGGCATTGCGAGCCGTGGCGACGGCGGCTGCGTTGGCCGTACGCGACCGGGTCACCACGATCGCGTCGAGGTGTCGAGCGCTCCGCGGCGCCACGCCACGACGGAGCTTGACGACGGCCTTGCCCGCTGACGCCGCGTCGACGAGGCACCGGCTGGGCGCCCGGGACCTCGCGGGTCTTGCCGAACGTCAGCACCCGTCGGGCGCCGAGCCGCTTGAGCTCGGCCGGGACGGCAGGCCCGTCGATCAGCACCGGCACGCCGAGGGCCTTCGCCGACGCGATCGCGATCCGCTGCGCCTTCGGGTCGCGAGCCGCAGTGAGCACGGCGATCGGCGAGGCGTCATACAAGCGCCGCGAGACGCCGAGCGCGGAGGCCGCCGGGGTCGCCGACCGCACGATGTCGACCGACTTCGTCGGGGTGTGGATCCGCGTGGTCGACGGCGTACCGGACGGCAGCGCGTCGTCGTCCGCATAGGCGACGACCCCCGCAACGAGGGCCACAGCCACTGCACAGCCGATCACCACGAGTGGGTTGAGCCTTGCCGATACGCTCATGCCCGTGACCCTACTGACCACCCTGATGACCGAGTCGTCGAGTGTCCCCGACTCCGGCCTGGCTGGGCTGGTCGCCGACATCATGGGCTCGGTCGGTCTGCTGGGCGTCGGCCTGGTGCTCGCGATCGAGACGATCCTGCCGTTCCTGCCGAGCGAGGTCGCACTGCCGCTGGCGGGATTCAGCGCCGAGCGCGGCGACTTCGGGTTGGTCGCGGTCATCATCGCGGCGACGATCGGCTCGGTCGGCGGGGCTCTCGTCCTCTACTGGATCTCCCGCGTCTTCGGCCTCGAACGTACGCGTCACGTGCTGGCCAAGATCCCGCTCGTCACCGCGCGCGACATCGACAAGGGTGTGGCCTGGTTCGCCCGCAACGATGCTGCGGCGGTGTTCTTCGGCCGGATGGTGCCGGCGATCCGCAGCCTGGTGTCGATCCCAGCCGGCGTCGAGCAGATGTCGGTCCCGCGGTTCCTCCTCTACACGACCGCCGGCAGCCTGATCTGGAACACGATCTGGATCGTCGCCGGCTACCAGCTCGGCAACAACTGGGAAAGCGTCGAGAAGTACGGCAACTACCTCAAGTACGCGCTCGTGATCGCCGTCGTCGTCGCCCTGGCGTGGTTCGTCGTCTACAAGCTCCGCAGCCGCCGCGTCGCCTGAGCGGCGAGGGCTGGACCACCGTCCTACGCTGGACGGCATGACTGAGTCACGCGAGAAGGAAGTCGTCGCCGCCGTTCACCCGCAGCTGTTCATCGGTGGGCAGTGGCGCGCCGCCGAGGGCGGCAAGACGTTCGCCGTCGAGGATCCGTCCAACGGGCAGACCCTCGTCGAGGTGGCTGACGCGAGCGTCGCCGACGGCAAGGCTGCGCTCGACGCGGCCGTCGCCGCTCAGGCCGACTGGGCCGCCACACCGCCCCGCGATCGCGGAGAGATCCTGCGCAAGGCATTCGAGATCATCACCGAGCGCGCCGACGAGCTCGCCCTGCTGATGACGCTCGAGATGGGCAAGCCGATCAAGGAGGCCAAGGCCGAGATCGCGTACGGCTCGGAGTTCTTCCGCTGGTTCTCCGAGGAGGCCGTACGCATCGCCGGCCGCTACAGCGTCGCGCCCAACGGGGCGACGCGGCTCCTGACGCTCAAGCAGCCGGTCGGCCCGTGCCTCATGATCACGCCGTGGAACTTCCCGCTGGCGATGGGCACCCGCAAGATCGGCCCGGCGATCGCCGCCGGCTGCACCATGGTGGTCAAGCCCGCCGCGCTCACGCCGCTGTCGATGCTGCGGCTCGGCGACATCCTCACCGAGGCCGGGCTGCCCGACGGCGTCCTCAACATCGTGACGACCAAGAGCACCGGCGAGGTCATGGAGCCGATCATCCGTGATCCGCGGCTGCGCAAGCTCACGTTCACCGGGTCGACCGAGGTCGGCCGTTCGCTGGTCGAGCAGAGCGCCGAAGGGCTGCTCCGTGTGTCGATGGAGCTGGGTGGCAACGCCCCGTTCCTGGTCTTCGACGATGCCGACATCGACAAGGCGGTCGAGGGCGCGATGCTCGCCAAGATGCGCAACATCGGAGAGGCGTGCACGGCTGCCAACCGCTTCATCGTGCACGAGTCCGTCGCCGAGGAGTTCAGCACGAAGCTCACCGAGAAGATGCAGGCCCTGTCGGTCGGCCGTGGCACCGAGGACGGCATCGACGTCGGTCCTCTCGTCGAGGGCAAGCAGCGTGACAAGGTCGCCGAGCTCGTCGACGATGCGGTCGGCAAGGGCGCGAAGGTCCTGACGGGGGGCTCCGCGCCCGACGGCGAGGGCTACTACTACTCGCCGACCGTGCTGTCGGACGTACCGCTGGGTGCGCGGCTCGCGAAGGAGGAGATCTTCGGTCCGGTTGCGCCGATCTTCACGTTCACCGAGGAGGCGGACGCCCTGCGGATGGCGAACGACACCGAGTTCGGCCTCGTCGCGTACGCGTTCACGTCCGACCTCTCGCGCGCCGTGCGGGTCTACGAAGGGCTCGAGACCGGCATGGTCGGGATCAACCAGGGCATCGTGTCCAACCCTGCGGCCCCGTTCGGCGGGGTCAAGGCGTCCGGCTTCGGGCGCGAAGGTGGCGCCGAGGGCATCGAGGAGTACCTCGAGACCAAGTACGTCGGCCTCGCCCTGTGATGCTGCGGGCGCTGGCGGCGACGGTCGCCGCTGGGCTCCTCCTGGCGGCATGCGGTGGTGGCAGCGACGGCAAGAGTGCGGACCCGGCCCCCAGTCCGTCGGCGTCGCAGCCGACCGTCGATCCCAAGGAGCCGGCGTGCTCGTTCCTGACCGCGGGCGAGCGCAAGGAGCTCGCCGGCTCGGCGGTCGACACGGTGGTGGCGACCAACGGCACCGACCAGAGCAGCCAGTGCCGTTGGCAGGGCACCACCGGGCTGATCCAGGTCACGACCCTGCCGGCGCAGGCCTGGGCCAAGACCTTGCCGCAGGTCGTGAAGCAGCTGGAGTCCTCCGGCGGGATCAAGACGGCGGCTGACAAGAAGGAGCTCGCCCGGGCCAAGAAGCTGCTGACGGGCGCCTCGTCGTTCACCGGCAAGCAGGCGTGCGCCGCCTTCACGACCCTGGCCGAGATCAACGGGGCCAAGAAGGGCGCGACCACGACGATCTCGCAGGTGCCGATCACGGAGACCGAGTCCGGCGTCTCGGCACAGATGTGCACCTCCGGCGAGATGACGTCGCTGATCTTCTCGGTGCCGGACCTCAGGCAGACGAAGGCTGTCGATGCCGCAGTGACCAAAGCCCTGACAGCCGTCCAAAAGCGAGCGGTCGCGACACGCTGACGCCTAGGGCGTGTCTGCCAATTCACGGCCGGGGCGCGCGGCCCCGCATCCCGCCCGGCGGCGTTATCGTCGGTCGCCGCACAACCCCGGTGCGCCTCCCTCCTCTGCCTTGCCGGATCGGGCGCGGATGCCACGCACCCTGATCGACCGCCAATTGGCAGACACGCCCTAGGGTTGTCCGATGCGATTGATTCTCGGGGGCATCGCTCTCGTTCTGCTGGGAACCCTCACGGCGTGCGGTGGTGGTGACGATGGTGGCGAGGCCAAGTCCACGAAGTCAGCACCGCGTACGCCGGAGCGCTTCATCGCCTGCGACCTGCTGACCCAGAAGCAGCGCGACGTGGTCGTCGGGGCCAAGGTCGATGTCCAGGGCAGGCGCGAGAACGACTTCCCGGCGTGGGCCTGCACCTTCGGTGACACTCCGGAGCCATCGGCGCCGAACCAGGTGACTTACCGAGGTATGCGAGCCCGGGTGTGGGCGCAGAAGGTCCCGGAGCTCGTGGCAAGGGAGCCGGCGAGCCCCCAGGCGAAGAAGTTCCTCGCCGACGTCCTGAAGCGCGCCGGGCTGACCGAGAGCGATCTCGCCTCGATCGACGACGACGGCGCGTGCGATCTCTGGAACGTGCTGCAGGACGCCACGGGCGCGACCGTGGACGGCGACACGACGTCGGCAACGCAGACCATCGACGAGATCGATGCACAGGTCGCGCGGGCGTCGACCTGTTCCCGAGGCATTTACGCCGACGTACTGGCGATCGGCCCTGACGCCGACTCGGCGGCAGGTCGCAAGCGTGCGGAGACCGCCCTGTCGACGATCTACGCGAATGCCGCCAAGCGTCTGCCGCGTTGACCGTAGGGTTGTCCGATGCGATTGATTCTCGGGGGCATCGCTCTCGTTCTGCTCGGAACCCTCACCGCGTGCGCTGGTGGGTCGGGTGAGCCTGAAGGTGAATCCAGTCGCGCGGCATGTCGGTTGTTGAACCGGGCCGACAGGGAAAAGATTGACGGAACCGTCATCGACCGAGAGATGCCGGCTGAGGGGAACGTCGGCCCGCGCGAGAATCAGTGCGGTTGGGCGTCCCGCAAGGCCAACATCAGGGTCATGTCGATGTCGTCGACCACGTGGGCGGTCATCCTCCCCGCTGCGCTCGATCAGATTGAGAAGTCGCCCGCGGTGAAGCTGAGCGCGGCGGATCGCGCGGAGCTCGCCGAGGGGAGAAAGCTTCTGGACGACAAGACGCTTCTGCCCGACCAAGCGTGCGACCTGTTCGTGACTCTCACCAAGCTTGAGGGTGGCGACGGTAGCAACGAGGTGATCCGGTACGTCCCCCTGAACCAAGGGAAGGACGCCATGACGATCAGTGCGCAGACATGCTCCGACGGCAGATTCACGTCCGTCAGTTACACCACCGACGGCATGACGAAGTCAGTCGAGCTCGAGGAGACCATGGCGGACCTGCGATACGTCGCGCATCGGCGTGCCATTCGGCAGGACCTCTAGATCTACTTCACCTGGCAACCCGCAGGCGCCTAGAACGAGACGTCGGCTCGGCGCTCGTCGGCGCCGGGCTTGTCGCAGTACGTCTGACCGTCCGTGAACCGGACGCCGTCGGTGAACCGGGCCTCGATCTGGCCCGAGCCGAACTGCTCGACGTACAGGCGTGAGTAGAGGCCGCCCAGCGCGAGGAGCTCGTCGTGCGTGCCCTGCTCGACGAGCTTGCCCTCCTCGAGGCCGAAGATCACGTCGGCGTTGTGGATCGTCGACAGCCGGTGCGCGATGGCGATCGTCGTACGGTTGTGGGTCGCCCGCTCCAGCGCATCCTGCACGAGCCGCTCGGTCTCGGTGTCGAGCGCCGACGTCGCCTCGTCGAGGATCAGGATGCGGGGATCCATCAGCAGGACGCGGGCGATCGCGAGCCGCTGCTTCTCGCCGCCGCTGAGCCGGTAGCCGCGTTCGCCCGTGATCGTCTCGTAGCCGTCGGCGAACGACACGATGCGGTCGTGGATGTTGGCATCGCGCGCCGCCTGCTCGATCTCGGCGGCGGTGGCGTTGGGCTTGGCGTACGCGATGTTGTCGCGGATCGTGCCGTGGAAGAGGTAGGGCTCCTGCGTGACCATGCCGACCGCCTCGGCGACCGATCCCATCGTCAGGTCCCGCACGTCGGTCCCGTCGATCAGGACGGCGCCGGAGCTGACGTCGTAGAACCGCGGGATGAGGTACGTCATGGTGGTCTTGCCCGAGCCCGACGGCCCGACGATCGCGGCGAGCTGACCCGGCTGGACCCGCAGCGAGACGCCGTCGAGCGCCCAGCCCTGCTCGGGTGCGGGCTCGGCACGGTCGATGCGTACGCCGCTCTCACCGAACCGGTCGCCCGACGACCCGCCCGACAGCGAACGCGGCTCGGGGTAGCGGAAGTGCACGTCGCGGAACTCGATCTCGCCGCGCAGGTCCTTGGGATTGAGCGCCACGGCGCCCGGCCGCTCGGTGATGGCCGGCTCGAGGTCGAGGTACTCGAACAGCCGGCGGAACAGTGCGAGCGAGGTCTGCACGTCGAGCGACACCCGCATGAGCTGCAGCAGCGGCATCTGCAGCCTGGCTTGCAGCGTCGTGAACGCGACGAGCGTGCCGGCGGTCAACGCGGTGCCGCTGTTGAGCATGTAGCCCGAGACGAGATAGATCAGCGCAGGTGTGATCGCGAAGAACGTCTGCACCGTCGCGAAGAACGCCCGGCCGGTCATGGCCTGCTCGACCTGGAGGCGGGTCTGGTTGCGGTTGGCCTCGCGATAGCGCTCGACCTCGGAGTCGGCCCGGTTGAACACCTTGGACAGCAAGATGCCCGAGACGCTGAGCGCCTCCTCGGTGATCGCGGTCATCTCCGACAGCGACTCCTGCGTCTTGCGCGCGAGCCGCTGGCGCCGCTTGCCGACCTGCAGCTGGATCCAGACGAACAGCGGCATGACGATCAGCGTCAGCACGGTCAGCTGCCACGACAGGATCACCATCGAGATGAACGCCGCGGTGACCGTGACGCTGTTCTGCAGGATCGAGGTCGCGGTGTCCGTGAGCACCGTGCGTACGCCGGCGACGTCGTTGGCCAGGCGCGACTGGATCGCACCGGTCTTGGTCGCGGTGAAGAACGCGAGCTCCATCTTCTGCAGGTGCGCGAACAGGTCGCTGCGCAGGTCGGCCATCGCCGAGTTGCCGATCGTGGAGGTCAGCCAGTTCTGCACGATCCCGATCAGCGCCGTCACGACGGGGATCGCGCACAGGGCACCGACGAGCCAGCCCAGCAGGCCGATGTCGACCCCGCTGCCATCGGTCGGGAACAGCGCCTTGTCGAACACGGCCTTGGTGAAGAACGGCGCGACCGACGCCAGTGCCGCGGACGCGACGACGGCCACCGCGACGTACGCCATCTTGGTCCGGTAGGGCCGGAGCATGCGGGCGATGCGCTTGAGGATTGGCCGGCCGCCGCCGAGCTCGTCGTCGGGGATGTGGCTGATGGCGGGTCCCGGCCGGCCGCCCCCCATCGTCATTCGTCGATCTTCGTCAGCATGACGGCCGTGGCGTCACCTTCCACCGAGACGAGCTCCGTCGTGCCCCAGACACCGACGTCGGTGCGGAGCATCGCCCAGATCAGCAGCTTGGCGGGGTCGGCGACCAGCGTCGGGTCGACGCTGAGGGTGAACTCGGCGGGTACGCCCGGTGCATCGATCGCGGCCGCGGCCAGGACCTCTCCTTCGGTGTCGACGAGCTTGACCGTGGCGACGGCGCCCGGGGGCACGGCGATGCGCTCACGGAAGAAGACGGTGCCGGTGATGGTGAGAACGTGTTCGGAGGCCATGTCCTGAATGCTATGCCTCGCGCACAGACTCCTCCCGGCGAAAGCGGCGGACCTGCCACGCGGCACACACGAGCACGCCGCCGACGACGAAGACGATGATCGAGCTGACGACGCCGTGGAACGCCATGGACTGCAGGCCGGCGGAGGCCTTCGCCGCGGCAGACGCGAGACCCGTGAGCCCGGACGCCACGAACACCGTCGCCAGAGCCGCCGGGGACAGGACCCGGTCCGGACGGCGTACGTCGAGCGTGGGCAGCGAGCGCAGATGGTCGACCGCGAACCACGCGACCACGAGCAGCCCCAGCACCCCAGAGGCGTACTGCGCCCACTTCAGCCCGGCCATCCCGAGATGGTCGGCGCGCAGCCATCCGAGGTGGTCGGAGCCCCAACGGTCGTAGTGCGTGAAGGAGTCCCACCCGACGTGGGTGATGGCGCCGATCAGCGCGCCAATGGGTGCGAGCAACCACTGGCGGCGGGTCAGCCGGGCGCGTGGAGTCGAGGCGACCCCGGATCACCGTCGGCGCCAGGTCGACCAGCGGGTCACGCAGCAGCAGCGAACCAGATCGCCACGACCAGGAGCGCGCCGACGACGTCGACGGTCGGGACGCCGAGTCGGGCTGTGTGCGAGGTCGTAGCCACGCCGCGACCCCAGGTAGAGCGGGATGTCGGGCACCATGCTGCCGATGACCATGGCCGTCATGGGCAGGCCGAGCCGGCGCAGCGGCAGCACCGCCGCCGGGTGGCTCAGGGTCAGCGGCATCCGCCAGAGCGTACGTCGGGCAATCTCAGACAGTCTGACTTCTTTTGGGCGATTTCGTCACGAAGCGGCGTCCCTCACGTCTAGGCTTGCAGAGGCCTGACGAGGGCCGCCGATCCACCCCTGAGGGAGCTCCACCACCATGCCTTTCGCCTTGCCACGTCATGCCCGCCCGTTCGTCGGTGGGCAGCCACACCGGAAGGCCGTCCGAGGTGTGCTGGCGGTGCTGCTGGCGACCCTCGTGGCCATGAGTGGCGCCCTGACCTCGTCCGCCGGCGCTGCCGGCGAGGCCTTCGGCACGTCGGTGTCGATCTCCGCGACCTCGCCGACCACCCAGAAGTCCGGCAGCCTGTTCACGTACGAGATCGAGTACACGTGCTCGGCCCTCGACGTCGGGGGTGAGTGCGAGAACTACGAGATCACGATTCCCCTCGACGACCTGACCGGCACGTACTCCGACGCGGAACTCGAGGCGATGTTCGCGGTCACGCCAGGTGGCAGCTCCCTTGACGTCGACAACGGCGTGCTCACGATCTCGCTCGGCACCGTGCCGCTCGGCAACGACAGCCTGCAGCTGAAGTTCACCCCGCCCAACTTCACGACGCCTGACGGTACGCACTGGGAGTTCGCCCCGACATCCACCGCCACCGACGCCACCACGGACACCGCCGCTCCGGCCCAGGGCACGGCTACGGCGACGGTCAACCACACGATCAACAAGTCCGTGGTCGGCAGCGCATTCAAGAAGCCCGGCGAGACCGTGACCTACAAGCTCCAGGTCGCGTGCACGCAGCCCGGGACCGGCACGATCCTGGCCGAGTCGATGAAGGTCGTCGACGCTCTCCCGGCCGGGCTCGAGTTCGTGTCCGCCGACCACGGTGCGACCGAGTCCGGGGGCACCGTCACGTGGAACTTCCCCGATGCCGGCGAACCCATGCCGACGAGCTGCTCCGACAAGGGTGGGGCCGGCACTGTGTCGCTCGAGGTCAAGGCGAAGGTCAGGGCGGCGCCCGACCCCGACGCGACAGCGCCGGGCAACGCGATCGTGAACGTCGCCTCCGTGACCTCGGTCGACACCGACGGCAAGTCCGTCGCGGCCAAGAAGGACGACGCCAGCATCACGATCCTCGACCCTGAGGATCCGACGCCTCCGGGCAAGCTGGGCTTCAAGAAGGATTCGTTCGGTCAGCTGCGGGACCTCTGCGATCCCGAGACCCAGTCCTGCACGCCGGGGACCCAGGCCGAGGACCAGTCGCACACGACATACGCGGGCAACTGGATGGGCGTACGCGCCGACCAGCCCCAGAACGTGCTGAGCGGCTACCGCCCCAACCAGGCGACCGGCATGCGCCAGGCCGGATACAAGATGCAGTTCAGCAGCGGCGTGACCGACGGCTCGGGCTGGGAGGCAGCCCTGCGGGATCCGCTTCCGTGTCTGACGAACACCAGCGAGGGCACCCAGGTCTACTCCTCGAACGCGCCGTGGAACACCGGTGACCCGGTGAGCGACCTGTGCCAGGACCCGGCCTTTCACGTCACCACCGTCTCGGTCTGGACCGACGGTGCCGGCGAGACGCCGAACCTCGACGCCGGCTACGTCCCGATCGTGCGCTACAGCGACGGCACGTCCGCGCCGATGGTGCTGGACCGCAACAGTGCGCACGACGCCAACTACTCGGTGCCGGCCGGAGCCAAGACGATCTCGCAGATCGAGTTCCCGCGGACGGCGGGCCTCTCGGGTCCCACGACTCGCTGGGGTGTCTTCGGGTATGTCGACGGCGATGTCGCCGACGCGACCAACACCGTGATCCGCGACCGGGCGGAGGTCAAGGCGTACTGGAAGGAAGACGATGCTGACGCGTCGCCGCGGCGCACGATGACCGAGGACGCCGACCTGTTCGTCATCAGTGATCCGCAGATCGGTGTCGAGAAGGCGTTCGGCCCGCGCAACAACCCGGCGCCGGGTCAGTCCAAGCTCACCCTGACGGGGCGGTTGCTGACCCCCACGGTGACCGAGGACCTCGAGGTGACCGACCTGTTGCCGACCGGCATGACCGTGCCGGGCGCGTTGCCGACCGTCGTGGCAACCGTCTACTACGTAGCGGACGGCGACGACACGACCAAGACGACCACCGTGCCGGCGACGGTCGAGCGGCTCGACAACTTCCGCGGGACCGGGCGACAGCTCATCCGGATCACGGTGCCGGAGTCGGAGCTCGCCGGGCTGCAGGTCGGCAAGGTCGAGCTGAGCCAGGCCTTCACGGTCGCATACGTCGACGAGCCGACGACCTACGCCAACACGGCCCAGGTCTTCTACTCCGATCCCTCGCTGTTCAGCACGTGCCAGCAGGTGCCGTCGAACCTGCAGGAGCCGAGCGATCCGCTGGACCTGAACGACAACGGCGACACGGACGAGAACAACTGCGTTGCCTCGGCGTCGTTGACGATCCCCCCGGTCTCGGGTCCGGCGAAGTACGCCGTCACCAAGACCGTTCAGGGCGATCTCGACGCGGCACCCCGCCCGTTCCCCGGCGTCGGCGTCGTCAGCGAGGACGGAGGCACCGCGGAGTTCGGCCTGGGCTGGAAGAACACTGGTGGCACGACGCTCAAGGGTGCAGTGCTCTACGACATCTTCCCTCGCGTCGGTGACTTCGGCGTCGGAGCGGACTTCGCCAAGAAGCCGCGCAACAGCAAGTTCACCCCGACGTACTCCGGCTTCGACAACCCCGATCCGGGACACCTCACGATCGCGTTCACGCGGTCGGACAATCCGTGTCGCGCGGAGGTGTACGCCGACAACCCCGGCTGCGTCGACGACTGGACGACAACGGAGCCGACGCCGGCGGAGTACGCCGACATCACCGGCATGCGCATCGTGTCCGACAAGGACTACACGCCGGGCCAGGGGTTCCTGGTGAAGGTGCAGATGAAGGTGCCGCACCTGGGCGACGAGCCCGGTGACGTGGCGCCCGCGAACTCGATCGCCTGGAACTCCATCGCCGGCCGGGCCTCGAACGCCGACGGCTCACCGCGTCTGGCGATCTCACCGCCCAAGGTCGGCATCACCGCGACGAGTGACCCGGTCCCGTTGCTGCTGTCCAAGGAGCTCGACGACTCGATCGACCCCGCGTCGATCGAGCCCGGCGATCAGGTCGTCTATCACGTGTCCGTGACGAACCCGAACGCCGTGGCTCGCACGATCGACGCCGTCGACAAGCTGCCCGGCGGACTCAACTTCGACAGCATCACCGGCGACTCACCTGGGACCCCCGCGACGGGACCGACCGTGACGTACGACGACACCACCACGTCGATCGTCTGGGACAAGCTCGACGTCCCCGCAGGCGGAACGTACGCCTGGACGGTCACCGCGACCGTGCGGCCGGGCGTCTCCGGGACCCAGGTCAACCGCTTCACGTCGCCCGGGGGCACCAGCACGGCCAACCCCTGCACCGACGACCCCGACGGCGAGTGCGTCTCGATCGCCGTCGACGCCGCCGAGCTGACCGTCGAGAAGACTGTCGACGGTCCGGGAGCGGCCTTCGCGACCGGTCCCTTCACGGTCCACGTCAGCTGCACGGTCGACGACGACACCGTCGTGGACAAGGACGTCGAGCTCGCTGGTGACGGTGCCAAGGAGTCCGTTGCGGTGCCCTACGGCTCGACCTGCACGGTGGACGAGACCGACGATGGCGGAGCGACGATCTCGCACGTCTCCCCGGCCACCCCGGTCCAGATCACCAGCGGCACACCGACGTACACGGTCGATGTCACCAACTCCTACTACGTGGGCGGGGTGGTCATCAACAAGCAGCTCACCGGTGCGGGCGCTGACCAGCTCGGTGACGGACCGTTCGTGTTCGGCGTGAAGTGCGAGTTCGAGGGCAAGAAGGTGTACGACGATTCCGTCAGTCTCGAACGCGAGGGCAAGGAGTCGGCCCTGACCTCCGCGCCGATCGACGGCCTGCCCATCGGCGCCGAGTGCGTGATCACCGAGACCGACAACGGCGGCGCGGACGCGACTCCGCCGCCCGTCACGGTGACGATCGCGCAGGACGTCGAGTCGGTCCCGCTCAACACGGTGGTCGCCGAGTTCAGCAATGCGTTCTCGGCCGGCACCGTCGCGGTCGAGAAGAAGCTCGCAGGTGACGAGGCCGACTCCACGAAGGTGCGCGACCTCGAGTTCACGGTTCTGGTCACGTGCCAGGTCGACTCGGTGGATGAGCAGGACAACCCGATTCGGGCGACGGTCTTCTCCGGTGAGGCGATCGTCAAGGGCGGCGAGACGGTGACGCTCACGGGTCCTGACGACGAGCCGGTGGCGTTGCCCCTCGGCACACACTGCTTCGCCGACGAGACCGACGACGGCGGCGCGGACAAATCCGTCGTCAGTCACGACTCGTTCGACAACGCGGTCGAGGTCACGGCGGGGACGCCGGACGAGCTCCGGAAGCTGACCCTCTCGGTCGTCAACACGTTCCAGTCCGATCCGCCCGCGGTCAGTGACGACGAGGACGACGCCGCACTCCCTGACACCGGCGGTCCACGTGTCCTGACCCTGATGGGCGCACTACTGCTGATCGCCTGCGGTGCGGCGCTCCTGATCGGTGGGCGCAGGCGACCCGGGCGCGGAGGATTCGGCCTGGAGTGAACATCCCTGGTGGGCCGCCGTGGACCGTGTTTGGTTGGAGCCTATGAGCTCTGTAATCGTCCTCGGCGGCACCTCCTGGGTCGGCGGGCAGATCGCGCATGAAGCCCTCCGTCGCGGGCACGATGTCACGTGTCTGGCCCGCGGGGAGTCCGGCAACGCTCCGGCAGGCGTCACCTTCGTGCAGGCCGATCGCTCGGACCCACGCGCGTACGACCAGGTCAGCGGCCGGTCGTGGGACGTCGTGATCGACCTGGCCCGCCAGCCGGGGCAGGTGCGGTCGGCGATCGCGGCCCTCGGCTTCGGCGCCGCACACTGGACGTTCGTCTCGACCGGCTCGGTCTACGCCGACCAGAGTGGGCCGCTGACCGAGGAGTCGCCCGGTGCTCGGCCCGATCGACGGCGATGACGCCGGTCCGGAGCAGTACGGCGAGGGCAAGGTCGCCTGCGAACAGGCCGTGCGGCAGCTGCGCGATCACCTGATCGTGCGTGCCGGGTTGATCGGTGGTCCGGGCGATCGCTCGGACCGGCTGGGCCACTACGTCGCCCGGTTCGCTCTCGCCGGCGCTGAGCCGGTGCTGGTGCCGGACGTCGCCGATCAGCCGATGCAGGTCATCGACGTCCGAGACCTGGCGGAGTGGATCGTCGCCTCCGCCGAGGCCGGACTGACCGGCGTCGTGCACGGCGCCGGCGAGCGTACGACTGTGGGTGAGCTCGTCGCGTTGTCAGCGGAGGTGGCGGGATTCTCGGGCGAGCAGGTGCCGGCCGACGAGGCCTGGCTGCGCGAGCATGACGTCGAGGAGTGGATGGGGCCGCGATCGCTGCCGCTGTGGCTGCCGCAGAGCCATCACGGCATGGGGCTGATGTCAGACGAGCGGGCGCTGCAGTACGGCCTGGAGCGTCGCCCGTTGCTCGACACCATCACCGCGACGCTCGAGGACGAGCGCGAGCGAGGGCTCGACCGCGAGCGCAGGGCCGGACTCGGCCGAGAGGACGAGCTGCGCCTGCTCGCGGAGCTGCGGGACCAGGCCTGATCGGAACCTTCGGCCCTTCTTCGGATATCACCCGGCGGCGACCCACGGACCCGCGTAGCCTTCAGGGATGAACGCGAAACCGGGCAGACCACGCACCTTGACGGTCGACCAGATCATCGATGCGGTGGTGGCTGACGGACTCGACACGTTCAGCATGCCGTCGATCGCGGCCCGGCTCGGGGTGGCCCACTCGGGGCTCTACCGCTACTTCACCGATCGGGAGGACCTGGTCGTTCAGGTCCTGGACCGGGTCGCCCGATCAGCGACGTGGCCGTCGGCGGACCTGCCGTGGCGGGAGCACCTGGAGCAGCTCGGTGAGGCGTTCTGGACGATCTGCTCCACCTATCCGGGCTATGACGTCACCGCGCTCCGAGCGCGCAACGTGTCGCCGGGCTTCCTGACGATGATGACGCCCCATGTGGAGTCCCTGCAGCGCGACGGGTTCGACCTGGTCGACGCCACAGTGGCCATCGAGTTCGTCCGTACGCTCGTGCTCACGTCCTCGATGGAGGCCGCGCGGCTCGCTTCGATCGCCGACCGCACCGACCTGACGGACCACAGCATCCCCGGGTTCGCCGACCCGGAGAAGTGGGCCGGCCGAGGCTGGTACCGGCGCCACCTCGCCACCTGGCTCGACGGCCTGGCTCAACGCGTCGATGCCGACTCGGTCAGCACGGGAAGCGGTCTCTGACGGACTGGCCCTACGCGCGCGGATGCCCCACCCAGACGTGATTCGGGTGGGGCATCGCCGTCGGCACGCTGTCTGCTCAACGACGCCGACATCCTGTGCCTACCCGCGGGCGCGAAAGCCATTCACATCGAGGGACGCTCTTGTGTTGTACCCCTAGGGGGTATATGGTCGGATCATCAACACATACCCCCTAGGGGTACGAACGAGGAGTCACGATGGCACACGAGCACGAGGCGCGCGGATATGACGACAAGAAGGACGACTACCTCAAGCGCCTGCGCCGCATCGAGGGCCAGGCGCGTGGCCTGCAGCGGATGGTCGAGGAGGACCAGTACTGCATCGACATCCTGACCCAGGTGTCCGCGATGACCAAGGCACTGCAGTCGGTGTCGCTAGGCCTGCTCGACGACCACCTCAACCACTGCGTCGTCGATGCCGCCCGCGCCGGTGGCGCCGAGTCCGAGGCCAAGATCCGCGAGGCGTCCGACGCCATCGCCCGCCTCGTCCGCAGCTGAGCACAAGTCCCACGAGAGGAATCCCCATGAGCACCAGCACCTACACCGTCGTCGGCATGACCTGCGAGCACTGCGTCCGTTCGGTCAGCGAGGAGGTCGGCGCGATCCCCGGCGTCAGCGACCTCAGCGTCGACCTGGCCAGCGGAGCGCTGTCCGTCACGACCGAGGCCGAGCCCGTGGCCGACGACGCCGTACGTGAGGCCGTCGCCGAAGCCGGCTACTCCGTCGCATGAACGAGCGCCAGCTGGGGGCACCCCCACGAGCTCTGCGAGTAGGGGGAGTGAACAGTGAGCTCTTCATGCCGCTGCCTCCGTATCGTGGGCTTTTGGTGGAGGCGGCGGCATGAACAACGCAGCTAGGGTCGGGATCTTCGCGGCGGGACTGTGCGTCGTGTTCGGTGCCGCGATCGCGATCGGCAACGCCGTCGGCCCGGTCGACAGCGAGCCGGCGGCGATGGAGCACGGCGACGACGAGATGACGGACATGCCCGGCATGTCCGAGGCGGCCGCCACGATCCCCGGAGGCTTGCAGGTCGCTCAGGACGGCTATCGCCTGGTGCTCGACGAGCCCCGGCAGCAGCCGTCCGACAGCGCCGCGGTGACCTTCACGATCATCGCCCCGAACGGTGCGCCGCTCACCGACTACGCCACGCTGCACGACAAGCAGCTGCACTTCATCGTCGCCAAGCGTGACCTGACGGGCTTCCAGCACGTGCACCCGACGCTCGACGAGCACGGCACCTGGACCGCGAAGCTCGCGCTCGAGCCCGGCCAGTGGCGTACGTTCGCCGACTTCGACCCGGCCGGCAAGGACCCGCAGCTCACCCTCGGCGCGGACCTCTCGGTTGCCGGCGAGTTCACACCCGAGCCGTTGCCGAAGCCGTCGCGCACTGCGACGGTCGGCGACTACACCGTGACGCTCGACGGCGATGCCGAGGCCGGTGGCGACTCGAAGCTGACGCTGACGGTCGCCAAGGACGGCAAGCCGGTGACCGACCTGCAGCCGTACCTCGCTGCCTATGGTCACCTCGTCGCACTGCGCGAAGGTGACCTCGCCTACCTGCACGTCCACCCCGATGGCGAGCCCGGCGACGGCACGACCAAACCCGGGCCCGGCATCACGTTCCACACCGCGTTCCCGTCGGAGGGCAGCTACCGGCTCTTCCTCGACTTCAAGCACGACGGCGTCGTGCGTACGGCCGAGTTCACCGTCGAGGCCGCCGGCGCGGCGAGCAGCAACCACGACGACGACAGTCACGATGACTCCGAGCACGAGCACTGAGATGGCACTCATCGATCAGGACCGTCCGACCGACCGCATCGACCTGACGATCGGCGGCATGACGTGCGCGTCGTGCGCGATGCGCATCGAGAAGCGGCTGAACAAGCTCGACGGGGTGACCGCGTCGGTCAACTACGCGACCGAGAAGGCGCGGGTCGACGCCTCCGGCCCGATCGATCCCGAGCTGCTGATCGCCGAGGTCGAGAAGGCCGGCTACACCGCACAGCTGCCGCAGCCACCCAGCACTGAGCAGCCTGCCGAGGTCGAGGACGATCCGTCGCGCCCCTTGCGGGATCGCCTCCTCATCTCGATCGTCCTGACCGTGCCGGTCATCGCGTTCGCGATGATCCCGGCGCTGCAGTTCACCAACTGGCAGTGGCTGTCGCTGACCCTTGCGGCCCCGGTCGTCGTCTGGGGCGCGCTGCCGTTCCACCTCGCGGCCTGGACCAACCTGCGCCACGGCGCCGCGACGATGGACACGCTGATCTCGGTCGGCACGCTCGCGGCGTTCGGCTGGTCGATCTACGCACTGTTCTGGGGCACCGCCGGCGAGCCCGGCATGAAGCACCCGTTCGAGCTGACGATCTCCCGCATGGACGGCAGCGGCAACATCTACTTCGAGGCCGCCGCCGGGGTCACCACGTTCCTCCTGGCCGGCCGCTATTTCGAAGCTCGCGCCAAGCGGCGGTCCGGCTCGGCCCTGCGGGCACTGCTCGCGCTCGGCGCCAAGGAGGTGTCGGTCGTACGCGACGGAGTCGAGGTGCGGATCCCCACCGAGGACCTGCACGCCGGCGACCAGTTCGTCGTACGTCCGGGCGAGAAGATCGCCACGGATGGCGTGATCGAGGAGGGCACGTCCGCGGTCGACGCGTCGATGGTGACCGGCGAGTCCGTGCCCGCCGAGGTCGTCGCCGGCGATGCCGTCGTCGGCGGCACCGTCAACACGAGCGGCCGACTGACCGTGCGGGCGACCCGCGTCGGCGCGGAGACCCAGCTCGCGCAGATGGCCCAGATGGTCGAGGACGCGCAGAGCGGCAAGGCCCAGGCGCAGCGGCTGGCCGACTCGATCTCGGGCATCTTCGTGCCGATCGTCATCGCGCTGGCTGTCGGCACGCTCGGCTTCTGGCTCGGCACTGGCGAGGGCGCTTCGGCAGCCTTCACCGCTGCGGTGGCGGTGCTGATCATCGCGTGTCCCTGCGCGTTGGGTCTCGCGACGCCGACCGCCCTGATGGTCGGCACCGGGCGCGGTGCGCAGCTCGGCATCCTGATCAAAGGTCCCGAGGTGCTGGAGTCGACCCGCACGATCGACACTGTCGTGCTCGACAAGACCGGCACCGTCACGACCGGCCGGATGACGTTGCACGACGTGATCGTCGCCGAGGGCGAGGACCGCGCGACTGTGCTGCGGATCGCCGGCGCGCTCGAGGACGCCTCCGAGCACCCCATCGCCCGGGCCATAGCCGACGCCGCACGCACCGAGCTGGGAGCGCTGCCGTCGGTCGAGGACTTCAGCAGCACCGAAGGACTCGGCGTCCAAGGAGTCGTGGAGGGCCGGGCGGTCGTGATCGGCCGCGAGGCGTTCCTGGCTGACTGGTCGCAGCGACTGGGCGACCTTGCCGGACCCAAGGGCGAGGCCGAGGCTCAAGGACGTACGCCCGTGGTCGTCGGCTGGGACGGTGCCGTCCGCGGCGTCCTGGTCGTTGCCGACACGATCAAGGAGTCGAGCGCCGAAGCCGTGCGCCAGATCCGCGAGCTCGGCCTGCGCCCGGTCCTGCTGACCGGCGACAACGAGCGCGCCGCCCGTGCCGTTGCTGCTGCCGTGGGCATCGACGAGGTGCATGCCGAGGTGCGACCCGGCGACAAGGTCGACGTCATCCGCAGGCTGCAGGCGGAGGGCCGCACCGTCGCCATGGTCGGCGACGGGGTCAACGACGCCGCCGCGCTCGCCCAGTCCGACCTCGGCCTCGCGATGGGCACCGGCACCGACGCGGCGATCGAGGCAGCCGACCTGACCCTCGTACGCGGCGACCTGCTCGCCGTGCCCGACGCGATCCGGCTGTCCCGCCGGACCCTCGGCACGATCAAGGGCAACCTGTTCTGGGCATTCGCCTACAACGTCGTCGGCATTCCGTTGGCCGCCGCCGGCCTGCTCAACCCCATGCTGGCCGGGGCCGCGATGGCGTTCTCGTCGGTCTTCGTCGTCTCCAACAGCCTGCGGCTGCGCGGCTTCACGTCGCTCAACTCGCAGGGAGAGTCATGACCGAGCACGAGCACCACCACGACATGGCGATGACGGGTCGCGAGCTGACCCGCAGCGCGATCTCGGCGACGCTGCACTGCCTCACCGGCTGTGCGATCGGCGAGGTCCTCGGCATGGTCATCGGCACGGCGTTCGGCCTGCACAACGCGGCCACGATCATCCTGTCGATCGTCCTCGCTTTCTTCTTCGGCTACTCGCTGACGATCCGGCCGGTCCTCGCGGCGGGCATCCCGTTCGCCGGCGCGATCAAGGTTGCGCTCGCCGCCGACACCCTCTCGATCCTCACGATGGAGCTGATCGACAACACCGTGATCGTCGCGGTGCCCGGCGCGATGGACGCCGGACTCGGCAGCGTCCTGTTCTGGGCCAGCCTCGCGTCCTCGCTCGTCGTCGCGTTCCTCGTCACCGTCCCGGTCAACCGCTGGCTGATCGGCCGCGGCAAGGGCCACGCCGTCATGCACGACTACCACTGACCTAGGCTCGCCCTATGACCCAGATCCCCGGTTTGGACGGCCTGCTCGGCGTCGAGCACGTCGAGTCCAGCCCCGACAGGTTCGTCGTACGCTTCACGATCGGCGAGCAGCACCTGCAGCCGTTCGGCATCCCGCACGGCGGCGCCTACTGCACGGTGCACGAGTCGACCGCGAGCTGGGCGGGCCAGGTCTGGCTCGGCGACAAGGGCATCGTGGTCGGCACCAACAACTCGACCGACTTCCTCCGCCAGGCCAAGGTCGGCGACACGATCACCACGACCGCGACCCCGATCCACCGCGGTCGCAGCCAGCAGCTGTGGCACCTCGACTCGGTCGACCAGGACGGCCGGCTCGTCGCGCAGGGCCAGGTGCGCCTCGCCAACCTCGACCAGCAGATGCCGCCCGAGATGCTGGCCAGGTTCATCGGGTCGACGCCCACGGAGTAGGCCATGGCCCGGCGCGTGATCCTCGACTGCGACACCGGGACCGACGATGCCATCGCGATCATGCTCGCGGCGGCGAGACCAGAGCTCGACCTGTTGGCGGTGACAGCCGTCTGGGGCAACCACGCCGTCGAGCACACCGCGGACAACTCCCGCCGCACGCTCGACCTGATCGGCCGTGCTGACGTACCGGTTCATGCCGGACGCAGTGGGCCGATCTCTGCGCCGCCAGGTGTGCCGAGACGTGAGGGCAGTCCGGAGCCGGAGACGCTGCCGATCCCGCCTGCGACCACGCCCCTCGAACGGCAAGACGCCGTCGAGTGGCTCGTCGAGACGGCCCGCGCCGCGACCGAGCGGTTCACCCTCGTGCCGACCGGCGCGCTGTCCAACGTCGCCGCCGCAGTGGCTGCCGATCCGGCCTTCGTGGAAGCAGTCGAGGAGATCGTCGTGATGGGCGGCGTCATCGAACGAGGCGGCCTGCTGCCCGACGTCGAGACGAACGTCGGCTACGACCCCGAGGCGGCGCAGCGTGTGCTGGATGCCGGCTTCGAACGGCTGGTCCTCGTGCCATTGGACGCCACCTATCGCGCGACCGTCACCGCAGAGCAGTGCGCCGCCTTGCGGGCGGACGGGGGCACTGCCGCCGGTGTCGCGGCCGACTTCATCGAGCAACGCATCGAGCGATACCGCAGGTTGCCGGCGATGGAGGGTCGAGTCGGGGCACCCGTGCACGACGCGTTGACCGTCGCCTACCTCGTGGACCCGGCCGTGGTCACGCTGAGACCCGCGACCGTGCGGGTCCACACCGGCGACTCGCCGATCCCGCGGACGTACCGACATCGCGTTCGACGGAGCCGGTCCCGTCCACGTGGCCACCGATCCCGACCCGGAGCGATTCTTCGATCTGCTGCTCGAGTCGCTGGCCGGGCTCTGAGCTGCGTCAGCGGCTGACGGCTAGGTCAGGCCCGCTCCTTCTTGATCTTGCGCCAACCGCCGGCACGGTTGTTGGCGATGATCGCCCGGAACATCTCGGTGAGCGCCGGTGCGTTGATCGGCTCGCCCTCGCGGAATCCGACGGTCCGCGCCGTCTGGTTGTCGTGACCGGCGGTGATGATGCCGTGCGGGTCCGGCACGATCGCGCCGTCGTAGACGAACACGTTGACGTGGTCCTTCGCGGCCAGCAGCGCGCACACGTTGCCCTGCAGCACGAAGTACGGCTGCACGGTCCGTTTGACCGTCTCCTGCACCTCCGGATCGGCGGCGTGGACGAGGCCGCGTACCTCCTGACAGATCTTCTGCTGCCACGCCGGCAGCGCCTCGATGTAGGTGTCGACGCGTGGATCCTTCTCGTAGTCCATGGAATGTCCTCGTTGGCGGGGCACTGATTCCTACACGGTAGACTCGAGGCAGTCGGTCGCGACTGGCGTTGAGGTGGGTACCACCGGGGAGCGACTGCAACACCGGACATCGGGACCGTTCGCCTGGGCCCCACGTCAGCCGTGCATTGCTGACTGGAGGCAACAGAGATGATGATGACCATGACGACCACTGATCCATTCCCGACCTCGCTGCTGGGCGACGAGGACGTACGCGTCCTGCTCCTGGAGAACATCCACGTCGACGGCGCCGACTTCCTGCGTGGCAAGGGCTACCAGGTCGAGACCCGCGACGGCGCGCTCAGCGAGGACGAGTTGATCGAGGCGATCCAGGGCGTGCACCTGCTCGGGATCCGCTCGACGACGTACATCACCGAGAAGGTCCTCGACGCGGCTCCCGACCTGATCGCGATCGGCGCCTTCTGCATCGGCACCAACCAGATCGACCTCAAGGCCACGACCGAACGCGGTATCGCGGTGTTCAACGCGCCCTACTCCAACACCCGCAGCGTCGTGGAGCTCGCGATCGCCGAGATCATCTCGCTGGCCCGCCGGTTGCACGAGAAGTCGACCGACATGCACAACGGTGTGTGGAACAAGTCCGCCGCCGGTAGCCACGAGGTTCGAGGCCGCACGCTCGGCATCGTCGGCTACGGCAACATCGGCAGCCAGCTCTCGGTGATCGCCGAGGCGCTGGGATTCAAGGTCGTGTTCTTCGACATCGACGACAAGCTCGCGCTCGGCAACGCCAAGCGCTGCTCGACGATCGAGGAGCTGCTGCAGATCTCCGACGTCGTGACGCTGCACGTCGACGGCCGTCCCGGCAACGCCGGGCCTGTTCGGCGCCGAGGAGATGGCGCAGATGAAGCCGCGCTCGCTGTTCCTCAACCTGTCGCGCGGCATCGCGGTCGACACCGCCGCCCTGCGCCAGCACATCGAGTCGGGCCACATCGCCGGCGCCGCCCTCGACGTCTTCCCGGTCGAGCCCAAGCGCCAGGGTGACCCGTTCGAGTCGGACCTGCGCGGCCTGCCCAACGTGATCCTCACGCCGCACGTCGGTGGCTCGACCGAGGAGGCGCAGCAGGACATCGGCCGTTTCGTGGCCTCCAAGCTGCGCTCGTACGCCTCGGCCGGCGGCACGTCGCTCAGCGTCAACCTGCCGGAGATCAACCTGCCGTCCGACGCGACGAAGCACCGGCTCGCGCTGGTGCACCGCAACCACCCGGGCGTGCTGGCGACGATCAACGGCCTGCTCGGCGAGCACGAGGTCAACATCGAGGCGCAGTCGCTGTCGACGCGCGGCGAGCTGGGCTACGTGCTGACCGACGTCGCAGCCGAGGTCGGTCCCGACGTGCTCAAGGAGCTCGCCGGCCTGCCCGAGACCGTACGCCTCCGGCAGCTGAGCTGATCCGGACGCACGAACGCCCCGACCCGCGCTGCGGATCGGGGCGTTTGTGCTGTGTGCCTACTCGAAGCTGAATGGCGGGTACTGGTCGGTCAGCAGGTACATGTACGCGTTGAGCCGCGTGGTCCAGCGCGTCAGGCCGATCACGAAGTTGCGCAGGCCGACCGGCCACTTGCCCGTGAACAGGACTGCGAACCAGGCGATGACGTAGACGAAGAACGCCACGAACCCGATGACCATGAGCACGATGATGTGGGGGATGGCCAGGATGATGCGGAAGAAGATCGTCAGACGGTTGCGCCCCTCGGTCTCCGGCACGAAGTCGACACGGACGCGCGGGTCGTCGCCCGGGTCAGCGAAGGTCGTGGCGAACGTGAACGGCGGGTACTCCTCCTTGAGGAACGACGCGTAGACGCTGACGCGGGCGTTGTAGCGGACGTACATCGCGATGACGCCGAGGATGCCCTCCGGAACCTTTCCGGTGAAGATGCCGAGGATCCAGGCGACGAAGGCGAGCACTTCGGCGACGATGTTGAGGACGTACGCGATGATGAGGTGCGGGATGGCGAGGATGATGTTGCCGATGACCCGCCAACGGGCGATCGTCTCCGGTGGGTCGAACGTGAAGGTCGCCGGATAGGCGCCTGCTGTGGGAGTGGGGGCTGCTGCACTCATGGAAAGTCCTTAAGAGCTGCGATGATGGGTCGTTCGCACGCTATCGCTGCGACGAGCGTTGCACCGTCATTTCAGCCCCATGCTGCGACGGCGTGTCACGAAGCACGGCGAGCGTCTCGGCGCAGCCGGCCTCGACCTTGATCGTCGCGAGCTCGTCGCCGCGGGTCGTCCCGCGGTTGATGATCGCTATGGGGATGCCTCGCTTGTGTGCCGCTCGTACGAAGCGCAGCCCGGACATGACCTGCAATGACGAGCCCAGCACGACGAGCGCCTCGGCCTCCTCGACGAGCGCATAGCTGCGCTCGACCCGGTCCTTCGGCACGTTCTCACCGAAGAACACGACGTCGGGCTTGAGGTCGCCGCCGCACGTCGTGCACTCGGCGACGCGGAAGTCGGCGGTCTCGTCCAGCACGACGTCGCCGTCGGGGGCCACCTCGCCGACGCGCTCCTCGTAGCCGGGGTTGAGCAGCGACAGCCGGGCGTGCAGCGCGGATCGGGGAGTCAGCTCGCGGCACTGCAGGCAGATCACCCGGTCGATCCGGCCGTGCAGGTCGATCAGGTCACGGTGACCCGCTCGTTCGTGCAACCCGTCGACGTTCTGGGTGATCAGGCCGGTCAGGCGTCCGTCGCGCTCCAGCTCGGCCAAGGCGTGGTGCGTCGCGTTGGGTTGCGCCGTGCGCATGCGGCTCCAACCGACGTGGGCCCGGGCCCAGTAGCGCTGCCGGCCCTCAGGCGTACGCACGAAGTCCTGGTACGTCATCGGTGTCCGCACCGGCGAGCCAGGACCGCGGTAGTCGGGAATCCCGGAGTCGGTCGACACCCCGGCGCCCGTGAGCACGAGCCAACGGCGATCGCCGAGGACCTCCCGGATTGACTGACTGGTCACACCTACCAGCGTACGAGCAGCTTGTGAAGCGTTGCGCAGGAAATGCATCGTGAGAACCTGTCGAACGCTTTGAATGTCGAACTCCGGGTAATCCGAGAGGCGGAACGGGTCGGTACTCGCCGGCTCGTTGGGAGATAGGAATAGCTGTGATCATTCTCGGAATCATCCTGCTGATCCTGGGAGCAGTGCTCAATGTCGCCATCCTCTACACGATCGGCATCATCTTGATCGTGGTCGGTGCGATCTTGTGGATCCTGGGTTCGATGGACCGCGGCATCGGCGGTCGAAGACACTACTTCTGAACAAGCGGGGCCGTCACCTCCGGGTGGCGGCCCCGTTCTATGTCTTGGGCTGGTCGGCCAGCTCGATGAGCTTCTTGACCGTGTTGAGGTTGCGAGCCGTGCCCGGCACCTTGAGTGCGCGGCCGACCGAGTCGGTCTTCATCTGCGGCTTGCCCGCACCATTGGCGTACCGGATGTGCAGCTCGGTGCCGACGACCTTCCACTGGTCGTCACCGGTCTCGTACGTCTCGGCCTTCGTGATCGCCGCTGCTGTGGGCTTGCCAGCGAGGAAGGAGACGTACGAGTACTTCGGCTGATCGACCTCGAACGGGTGCGCGTCGAGCGCCTTGCGGACCTGCGCCGGCGTGCGCGAGATGACGTCGCGGAACCAGCCGTAGCGCTTCTCGAGCGCCTTCTCGAGCGCGCGGTCGAAGTCGGCGCCCTTGCCGGGCACGTCGGCGATGAGGTTGCCCGACGCGATGTACGTCTGCACGTCGGTCGCACCGAGCTCGGTCGCGATCTCCCGCAGCTCGGCCATGGGCAGCTGGGTGCCGCCGACGTTGACGGCACGGAGGAGGACGATCCGGGTGCTCACCGATCCAGTATGTCGTTCAGCGACTGATGAGCACGAAGAACACGATCGTCGCGATGAACGTGAGCACGACGCCACCGACGGACCACGGCCACACGGCCGCTGAGCGGGCGGTGGCGACGATGATCGCGATCAGGGTGACCACCACGAGGACGACCAGCGAGATCCAGTAGCCGATCAGCACGCCGCCGAGGTAGTCGGAGTCGCAGACCGACGGGACCGTGTCGCTCGCGGTGCTGCCGCACGAGTCGGTCGCAAAGATCGAGAAGATCGACACGATCCCCAGCACGAGCGTGCCGAGGACCTGCAGGACGAACAGGATCCACGACAACGTGCGATCGACCGTGCGACCGCTGTTGCTCGGCGGCCGCGGCGCGTACGCCTGCGGGTACGGCTGGGGTGCGTACCCCTGGGGGTTCTGGGGTTGAGGTGGAGGCGGCGTACCGAACGGCGGAAGCTGCGGGTCCGGGGGCGTGGTCACCCGCGAACGCTAGCGCGTACATCTGACTCGTGGTGCGGTTTCGGACTCACCGAGGTGTCGGTTTCCCATGAGGCCTAGGGCCTTCGTCACTCACCAAGGGTTGCAACGCGAGGTGAGTGACAAAAGCGGGAGGCCTCATGGGAAACCGACGTCGCCGGTCAGAGCCGCGCGGCGAGCTCTGTGGCTTGCTTGATGGCGCGCTTGGCGTCGAGCTCGGCCGCGACATCGGCGCCACCGATGACGTGCACGGGCTTGCCGAGCGCCTCGAGCGGCTCGATGAGGTCGCGGACGGACTCCTGCCCGGTGCACAGCACGATCGTGTCGACGTCGAGCACCCGCGACTCTGACGAGTCCCCGACGGCGACCGTGATGTGCAGGCCGTCGTCGTCGATGCGGTCATAGGTGACGCCCTTGACCATCTCGACGCTGGAGTCCTTGAGGGTCTGGCGGTGGACCCATCCTGTCGTCTTGCCGAGCCCCTTGCCGAGCTCGGTGGCCTTGCGCTGCAGCAGCACGACCTCACGCCTCGGCGGCGCCTTGAGCTTGGTGGCCAGCCCTCCGCGCTCGAGCTCCGGGTCGGTGACGCCCCAGCGCTCCATCCAGTGCTCGGCCGACTCGTCGGCATCGTGCAGCAGGAACTCCGACACGTCGAACCCGATGCCGCCGGCGCCCATGACGGCGACACGGCGGCCGACGGGCGCGCGGTGCCGGATGACGTCCTGGTAGTTGACGACCGTGGGGTGGTCGACACCAGGGATCGACGGGATGCGCGGCTCGACGCCCGTGGCCACGACGACCTCGTCGAAGCTCGCCAGGTCGTCGACCGTGGCCTGCGTGCCGAGGTGCACCTTGACGCCGTTCAGCTCCAGGCGCCGGGAGTAGTAGCGGATCGTCTCCTTGAACTCCTCCTTGCCGGGGATCTGCATCGCCAGCCGGAACTGGCCGCCGACCTCCGGCAGTGCCTCGAACAGCTCGACCGTGTGACCGCGGCCCGACAGCTCGGTGGCCGCCGCGAGCCCGGCGGGGCCTGCGCCGACGACCGCGATCCGCTTGGACGTACGCGTGGGGGACAGCACGAGCGAGGTCTCGTGGCCGGCTCGCGGGTTGATCATGCAGCTCGCCCGCTGGTTCTTGAACGTGTGGTCGAGGCACGCCTGGTTGCAGGCGATGCACGTGTTGATCTCGTCGGCGCGGTCCTCAGCGGCCTTGGCGACGAAGTACGGATCCGACAGCAGCGGCCGCGCCATCGACACCAGGTCGGCCTGCCCGGACGCGATGATCTCCTCGGCGATCTCGGGGGTGTTGATGCGGTTGGACGCCACGACCGGCACCGACACCTCGGGCCGCAGCTTGCCGGTGACCCACGAGAAGGCGCCGCGTGGCACCGAGGTGACGATCGTCGGGATCCTCGCCTCATGCCAGCCGATGCCGGTGTTGATGATCGAGACGCCGGCCGCCTCGATCTTCTTGGCCAGTGCGACGGTCTCGTCCCAGCTCTGGGCGTCGTCGACGAGGTCGAGCAGCGACATCCGGTACATCACGATGAAGTCGTCACCGACCGCCTCGCGTACGCGCTCGACGATCTCGATCGGGAAGCGCATGCGGTTCTCGGCGCTGCCGCCCCACCGGTCCGTGCGGTCGTTGGTCCGCGCCGTCAGGAACTGGTTGATCAGGTAGCCCTCGGAGCCCATGATCTCGACGCCGTCGTAGCCGGCCCGCCGGGCGAGCTTGGCGGAGTTGGCGAAGTCCGTGATGGTCCGGTCGACCTCCTTGGCCGACATCGCCTTGGGCTTGCCGAACGGGGTGATCGGCGACGGCTTGGTCGACGCGGCCCGCTTGAACGGGTGGTAGCCGTAGCGGCCGGCGTGCAGCAGCTGCATCACGATCTTGCCGTCGTGCTCGTGCACCGCTTCGGTGACGATGCGGTGCTTGTCGGCGAACCGCTTCGAGGTCATGACCGAGCCGAACGGCGACAGCCAGCCGTGCCAGTTGGGCGCGTAGCCGCCGGTCACCGACATCGCGACGCCGCCCTTGGCGCGCTCGGCGAAGTAGGCCGCGAGCTCCGGCAGGTGCTTGGCCCGGTCCTCCATGCCGGTGTGCATCGAGCCCATGATCACGCGGTTGCGCAGAGTCGTGTGGCCGAGGTCGAGCGGCTCGAGCAGGTGCGGATACGGGTTCATCGGGTCTCTCCGGTCAGTTCGGCAACGGCTTCGGACTGGATCTGGTCGAACTGGGCGCCCATAGCCTGGGCGAGTGCGTTGGCTCCGGACAGCGGCCGCACCATCACGGTCAGCTCACTGATCAAGCCGTCGTCGTTGGTACGAATGAGGTCGATCCCGTTGACGCTCACACCGTCGACGACGGTCTCGAAGACCAACGCCGAGCCCGATCCATCGTCATCACCGAGCTCCCGGACATACCGGAACTCGGTGAAGACCCGGCCGACCCCGCGCAGGATGGCGGCGACGATCGGCCTGCCCTCGTACGGCTTGAAGGCCACGGGGCTGCGGAACACGACGTCGTCGGCGAGCAGGTCGCCGAGTGCTTCGAAGTCACCGGCCTCGACGGCAGCACGGAACTGTTTCATGACGCCACTTCCGTCAAAAGCAAACGATACGGAAATGGCGTCATGAACTGTGTCCGATCTTTTCGCTGCCGCTCGGGCATGTGGACTCCTGTGATGGGATGGCCGAGTGATCTCCAAGGTGGCTGCCCGGTTTCTCATCCTCGCGGGAGTGTTCAACGTCGTGATCTGGCCGCGATTCGCCAAGGCGATCGTCGACGACGACCGGGCCTGGGACGGAGAGCACTGGCACAGCGCTCCGACGGCGTTCTTCTGGGTGCATGCGGTGCTCATCACGACGGCGATCGTGATCGGCCTCGGCGTGCTGCTGGTCGGCATACGGGCTCATCGGTCGTCCGCCCCGAAGGCCTGAAGGATCTCGTCGCACCACGCGATCGCCGTCTGCTCCTGCATCAGCCCGCCCCGCAGCACGAGATACGCACCGAGCTCGTCCTCGCCGATCGCCGACGGGTCGGGATAGTGCTTGGCAGCGCTGGCCTCGTAGTACGCCAGCTGCTCGACGTGCGACTCGCGCCGAGTCCGTACGTCTGACAGCACGGCGTCACGGTCGCCGAACCGCAGTCCGCGCACCTTGACCGCGATCTCGCTGCGGGGATAGTCGATCGGTGTCGGCGTCGACGACCAGCGGACCAGCTCGGCGTGGCCTTCGCCGGTGATGGCGTACACCTTCTTGTCGGGCCGGCCGCTCTGCTCGACGAGGTGTGCCTCGACCCACTTGTCGGACTCCATGCGGCCCAGCACCTTGTAGATCTGCTGGTGGCTGGCCTTCCAGAAGTGCCCGATCGAGGCGTCGAACCGGCGCGCGAGGTCATAGCCCGACGCGGACTTCTCCGCGAGGGACACCAGGATCGCGTGCTCGAGCGCCATGCCCGCGACCGTACTATGCAACTAGTTGCTATGCAACCAGATGCCTATCAGGCCGGCACGGTCTCGTTCTGTCGCTGGTCGAACGCGACCCGGGCCCGGATGATGGCCTCCTGGTTGCCCTCGGTCCATCGCACGAGCGACTGGATCGTCTCGATGAGCCCGCAGCCGAGGTCGGTCAGCGCGTAGTCGACGCGCGGAGGGACGACCGGGTGCACCGTGCGCTCGATCAGGCCATCGCGCTCGAGGTGGCGCAGCGTCACGGTCAACATCCGCTGGCTGACGCCGTCGATCTCACGCTTGAGCTCGGTGAACCGCAGGGTCCGGTGCCCGAGCAGTGAGATCACCATCAGCGACCACTTGTCGGCGATACGGTCGAGGATCTGCCTGACCTCGCAGCCCTCGCGGGTGTCCCACTGGAACGCATCGGTCTCGCCGGTTACGTCGCAGGAACCGGGTGACGTTGAAGTGCCTTCTTCCATAGTTCCCCATGGTCACGCAAGATGGGGTCAGTTACAAGAGGTAACCGCAGATTCGAGGAGACAGTCCATGAGCACGGCAACCCAGACCGAGGTCCGACGACTCGACGCACAAGGACTCGGGCTCCTGCTCGTCCTCAGCGGTGCGCTGTTCCTCGAGGGTGCCGACATCGCGATGCTTGCGGTCGCGTTGCCATCGATCGGTGCCGAGTTCGACCTGAGTGCCGGTGGTCTGCAGTGGGTCATGAGCGCGTACGTCCTGGGCTACGGCGGCTTCCTGCTTCTGGGCGGCCGGGCCGCCGACCTACTCGGCCGCCGGCGGATGTTCTTGATCTCGCTCGCCGTGTTCGTCGTGTTCTCCGGCGTCGGCGGTCTGGCCACGGAGTCCTGGATGCTCGTCGTGGCGCGCTTCGTCACGGGTGTGGCGGCCGCGTTCATGACGCCCGCCGGTCTGTCGATCATCACGACCACCTACGCCGAGGGTGCCGCACGCGAGAAGGCACTGTTGATCTACGGCGCGGCGGGTGCAGCCGGGTTCAGCCTGGGACTCGTGATGGGTGGCTTCCTGACCTTGGCCGACTGGCGCTGGGTCTTCTTCGCCCCGGTGATCATGTCCGCGTTGCTCCTGGCAGCCGCACTCCGGCTCGTCCCCGTGGAGTCCGTCGCGGTGCGCCGACGGGTCCGCGAGCTCGACCTCGGCGGCGCAGCGGCGCTGGCCGCCGGTCTGCTCCTGCTCGTCTACACACTCGAGCGGGCCTCGCACAGCTCCCCGCTCACGACGACCGCCACGGGTCTGGCAGCGGTGGCCGCGCTGGCCGGCTTCGTGTGGATCGAGCGCCGCACGCCTGAGCCGCTCGTGCGACTCGGGATCCTTCGGACGGGGGCGGTCGTGCGGGTCAACGCCGTGGGCCTGCTGTTCATCGGCGCGTTCTTCAGCTTCCAGTTCGTCGTGGTGCTCTACCTCCAGGAGCTGCGCGGGTGGTCGACGCTCGAGACGAGCCTGACCCTCGTCATCATGGCGATCGACGGCATCTTGGCACCGACGCTGACGCCCAGGTTGGTCACCCGGTTCGGCCACGCACCGGTCCTGGCGGCTGGTGTCGCCGCCCAGCTCCTGGCCTTCGCCCTGTTCCTGCCGATGACCGCCGACTGGTCGTACTTCGCGATGCTCCCCAGCCTCGTCGCGATGGGTCTCGCGTTCACCCTCGCCTATGGAACGCTCGCGATCGGGGCGACCGACGGTGTCGAGGAGGCGGAGCACGGCCTCGCCGGTGGACTGCTCTACACGTCGTTCCAGGTCGGCGGCGCGCTCGGCCTCGCGCTGGTCTCCGCCGTCCTCGTCGCAGTCGCGGACGGTGCGACGTACACGCTGGAGGACTATCGGGCCGCACTCCTGGTGCCCTTCGCCGCAGCACTGGTCGCGGTCGTCATCAGCGTGGTCAACGCCCTGGTGCGGCGACCGGAGCCGACTGGCGCGTCCGCGTGATCCACGAGAGGGTGTGACCATTCGATCACCGGTGACCAGCAGAGGGCGCCGGGCACACAGGGGATGACCGATGATCACTCGCGCACGCACTCTCACTCTCGTCGTCGCTTCCGCACTCGTCCTGGTCGGCTGCGGCTCGGGCAGCGACTCGGACGACGGGATCGCCGACCTCTCGGCCAACAAGATCCTCGCCAAGGCCGAGAAGCAGCTGGCCGAGCAGGACTTCATCACGGTCAAGGGCAAGGGCAAGGACGAGAAGTCCGGCACCGAGATCGATGTCGACATGTCGTTCGCGGGCGAGACGGCCTCGGGCACGGTCGGCGTCAGTGGCATGACGCTCGAGGTGCTGAAGGCCGACGGCAAGACGTACTTCAAGGCCGACAAGGAGTTCTTCGAGTCGAGCGGTGCACCGGCTGACGTCATGGACCTCATCGGCGGCAAATGGGTCCTGATCGACCCGAACAACCAGAACTTCGCCGAGATCGGCAGCTTCGCGTCGAAGAAGGAGTTCTTCGACGAGCTGCTCGAGCCCAGCAGCAAGGTGACGAAGGGCAAGGACAAGAAGGTCGATGGCGTCGACTGCGTGGCGCTCAAGGACAAGCAGGGCACCTTCTACTTCGACAAGAGCGACGCCAAGCCCGTCAGCCTGGTCACGACGGATGACGGAGAAGGGACGCTCAACTTCTCGTACGACAAGGTCGACGAGGCGGAGGCTCCTTCCTCTGATGAGGTCGTCGACCTCGCAACCCTCGGCTCCTGACCTCAGCTGGGGTTGATGCTGCTGCAGAGCGCCTTGAAGTCGTCGCCCTCGGCCTTGCTGAACGCGCTCTTGTCGAACCAGCCCTGGTCCTGCACGTAGAACTCGCCGGCGTGGTCGTCGGACTCGGCCTTCAGCGTCTTGGTGCTGAGGTAGGTGGCGGCCTGGCCGCGCGAGGTCTTCACGAGCAGGCGGACCGTGCGGTAGTCGCGCCAGTCGAATCCCTTGGGGAGCGGCGACGTCGCCTGCAGGCCCTCCGGGGTCGTGCCGACGCTCAGCTCGTCGAGTGACGGCATGCCCGACCCTGGTTTGGGAGGCTTGGCGGGCAGCTCCGCCGAGGGCGTGAAGCCAGGTGCCCGCAGCACGAGCCGGAGCGGGTCCTTGTCGTCCTCGTCCTTGACGAATCCCAGCTCGACCTCGACGACATCGCGGCACGCCCCGCCGAACCAGATGTCCAGGCCGCCCTCCGCGGACTGCTGGAACCCGGCACCCCGGGGCGTGATCGGATCGCTCTTGGGATCGCACGCGGTGGTGAGGGCGAGCACTGCCGCCAAGCCAGCGACGGCTGCGGTGGCGCGGACGAGAGGTCGCGGGCTCGACACTCAGTAGCCGCCGTCGGTGAGGCCGGCGTCGGCCTCGTACGCGTTGTCCTTGCCCTCGGCGGTGTGCGGGATGGGTGCCTGGAACGGGCCCCACCCCTTCATGTCCCAGTCGACCGACTCGTTGAGATAGCTCGCGATGAATCCGGCGTATCCCTCGCGCGCCCACTGCTGGGAGTGTCGCTCCTCGTGGTGCAGCAGCCGGTCGAGGTCGAGGCTGCTGTCGGAGTACGGCTCGCCGTCGCTGTCCGCGTAGTTGGCCAGGCCGGACTGGATGACCGACCGGAGCGCCTCATGGCTGTCGTCGGGATCGTCGATGTTCAGCATGAAGATGTCGCCGAACGTCGTCCCGCCGTTGGAGCTGTAGACGTCCTGCAGGCCGTTGCCGCCCAGCCCCATCAGCATGCCGTTCGGCGTCGTGGCGAGCCGGCCGCCGTTGCCGTTGACGAATCCGACGTCCTGGCCGTAGCTGAACCAGTTGTTCTCGTCCTGCCGGTCCTTGATGCGCTGGATCTCGTCGGAGGAGTACGGCGTCTCGGCGAAGTCGCGCGAGCTGTCGGCCGTGCCGTAGTCGGTGCCGGCGTTGAGGATGTACGTCATGAGGACGGCCTTGCGGGCGTCGTCGCCGCTGATGTCGGTCGGCAGGATGAAGAACGACTTGCCGTCGCGGTCCTTGACCTCCTCGAGCCCGTCCAGCACCTCGAAGTCATCCGGCCGGATGTCGTGCTCGCGGGCGATCTCGACGATGTCGTCGATCGAGACGCCTCGCGCCGTCGCGTTCTGCAGCCACTTCAGGTAGTAGCCGCCAGGGTCCGGCCCGGTGAGCAGGCCCTCCTCGCGCAGCCGGGCGATCGTGTCCTTGACGATGAACACGTACGCGGCCTGCTTGTCCGACTCCGTGAGCACGAGCGTCGGGAAGAACGACGCGGCGGCCAGCGGCATCAGGCCCTGCCGGATGAACTGGCGGACCTCCTCGTCGGTCGGCCCGGTCTTGAGCTTGGCGGCGACCTCGTCGGCTGCGGTGTCGAGGGCCTCCTCGGCCTTGGCGTAGCGCGGCTGCAGGTTGGCCTTGAACCCCGACTGCAGGTCGGCGAGCTTGATGTCACCGCTGCGCACGTCGGGGTCGTGCTGCGCGGCGAAGACCGACGACCGGTAGGACTCGTTGATCTCGTTGACCGCGGCGTCGAACGTGTCGACGTCGCCGGCGAACTCGCGCGTGCACGCCGCGGCGAACTGCGCCTTGCCGCCGAGCCGGATCGCCACCTCGTACGGCACGTGCGGGCTGGCGGCGATGTCGGTCGTGATGTCGCCCTCGGTCGACTCGAGGATCTGCTTCTCGTCGCCCTTGAGGTCCTCGGCCAGGACGCCGAGCTGTGACGCGTGGGTGTCGACCGGGTCGACCGCCGCCCGGATCGAGTCGCCGGTGACCCCCGCGTACGTGTCGCCGTAGTACGCAAATGGTCCTGGCGTACGAGCCACCATGTCTTCGCCCCCTCAGACGCCGTGCCGGTGACGACACGATAGCCCGGAAACGTGTGCGTACGCTGGGACGATGCCCTACTTTCCCACCATCTACCGCTACACCGACGACGACGCGACCCGCGACCAGGTGCGGCCCGCACACCGTGACTACCTGCGAGAGCTGACCGAGCAGGGACGCCTCGCGGTCTCCGGCCCGTACGTCGGCGGCGACCGCGGCGGCGCGCTGCTGATCTTCGTCGCCGACGACGAGGCCGCGGCCCTCGAGCTCTCCGCCAACGACCCGTTCATGCTGGAGGGACTCGTCGAGGAGCGCACCGTGCGGGAGTGGCAGCCGGTGTCAGGCGGACTGCTCGACCACTTCTGACGCCAGCCACGCCGCGACGCCTCGCGCGGCAGATCGCCCGGCGCGATTGGCGCCGATCGTGCTCGCGGACGGCCCGTAGCCGACCATCTGGATGCGAGGATCGGCGACCGCGGTGGTCCCGTCGAGCTGGATGCCGCCCCGTGGGCTGCGCAGCTGCAGGGGTCCGAGGTGCTCGATCGCCGGCCGGAACCCGGTTGCCCAGAGGATCACGTCCACGTGCTCGAACGACCCGTCAGGCCAGCGCACGCCGTCGGGCTCGATGCGGCTGAACATCGGCCTGCGCTCGTACGCCCCGAGGCGCTCCGCCTCCCGCTCCTGCGGCCGGAGCATCAGACCCGTGACGCTCACGACGCTGCGCGGCGGCAACCCCTGGCGTACGCGCTCCTCGACCCGCGCCACGACCTCGCGGCCGATCTCGGGGGTGAACTCGTCGGTCCGCCACACCGGCTCGCGCCGGGTGACCCAGATCGTGTCGGTCAGCGGCCGCAGCGCACCGAGGAACTGCACCGCCGACGCGCCACCCCCGACGACGAGGACGCGCTTGCCGCGGAAGTGCTCGGGTCCGGGGTAGTCCACGGTGTGCAGCTGCTCGCCGGCGAACGTCTCGGCGCCCGGGTAGTACGGGATGAACGGCCGCGTCCAGGTGCCGGTCGCGTTGACGAGCGTGCGGCTCAGCCAGGTGCCGTTGTCGCTGTCGATGCGGAGCAGCCCATCGTCGTCCTCCACTGAGCGCACCCTCACCGGACGGACGACGGGCAGGTCGTGCGTACGTTCGTAGTCCGCGAAGTACGCCGGCACGAACGCGTTGGCCCGCTCGGTGTCGGCGGCGTCCGGGATCGGGTCGTCCGGCAGGTCCGAGACGCGGTGCACGTCGCTCATCGTGAGGGCGTCCCAGCGGTGCTGCCACGCGCCACCCGGGTGCGGGTTGGAGTCGAGGAGCACGTGCGCGATGCCGCGCTTCTTGAGGTGGTACGACGACGACAGGCCGGCCTGCCCGCCGCCGATCACCACCGAGTCGAAGATCTCCACACGAAGAAGAACGCTCTACGTCGAATGGCTATTTCGCGGCCCTTCGCTTCGCTCACGCCCTCGTGCCTCGGGCTGGGGCCCGAGACAGCGGCGAACTACGCGGCTTGCTCCTTGGACTCCGAGGCCTCGTCGATCGTGTTCTCGATGACGCGGACGATCAGCTCGGGGTCGTCGACCATCGGCACGTGGCCGCAGTGCGGCAGCGCGACGTGCCGCGCGTCCGGGAGGCGCTCCTGCGCGAGACCCGACTGGCCGAACACCAGCACCTGGTCGCGGGTGGCCCAGGCGATCGTCGTCGGGACGTCGACCTTGCTCGTGAACTGATAGGTGAAGCCGGCCTTGAACGTCGGGAAGAATGCCGAGCCGTTGCGCAGCGCCAGCGCGTCGCCGACGAAGTCCTCGACCGAGATCCGGTCGCCGTTGACGTACAAGGTCCGCCCGATGAGGCGGCGGCCGGCGGCGCTGCGGAGCGCCGGCCGCACGACCGCGAGCGGCAGGTACGACGACAGCTTGAGCAGGATCAGCGCGAACAGGGCGATGAGCCGGTCGGCGACGTTGCGGAAGAACCCCGCAGGGCTGAGCGCGGTGACCGAGCGGGCCATCCCGCGCGCACCCAGCTCGAGCGCGATCGCGCCGCCGAGCGAGTTGCCGACGACGTGCGGCTGGGAGACGCCCCACTCCTCGAGGTTCTCGCCGATGATGCGGCACGCGTTGTCCATGTTGTAGGCAGTGCCGTCGCGGATAGGGCTCGGACTCGCCGAACCCGGCGAGGTCGATCGCGATGACGTCGTACGACTCGGCGAGACGGTCGATGACCGGGTCCCAGGCCTGTCGCCGGTGCCCGATGCCGTGGATCAGCAGAAGGGGTTCACCGGATCCCTTGCGGGTGTACGCGAGGCGAGTCGTCATGCAGCAGTCCTTTCACGAACGTGACATCGATGATGACACATACCCATACCTCCGGTATGTAACGGGGGTCACTTGCAACCGTGACAGTGCCACTGTCACAATCGGCCGTGTGACCAACCCACGCTCCGGCCCGCTGCACGGCGTACGCGTCGTCGAGCTCGTCGGCATCGGCCCCGGACCGTTCGCCGGCATGCTGCTCGCCGACCTCGGCGCCGAGGTGATCCGCATCGACCGCCCCGGCGGCGCCGGTCTGGTGGTGCCGACCGCGCAGGACGTGCTGAGTCGCGGCCGGCCGTCTGTCGCGCTCAACCTGAAGGACCCGCGTGCGATCGACGTCGTGCTCGCAGCTCATCGAGCAGGCCGACATCCTGATCGAGGGATTCCGGCCCGGGGTCACCGAACGCCTCGGCCTCGGACCGGAGGCCTGCCACGCCCGCAACCCGAAGCTGGTCTACGGACGCATCACCGGCTGGGGCCAGGACGGGCCGCTGTCGCAGACCGCCGGCCACGACGTCAACTACATCTCCGTCGCCGGCGCGCTCGACCCGATCGGCCGTGCCGGCGGCCCCCCGCAGATCCCGCTCAACCTGCTCGGCGACTTCGCCGGCGGGTCGATGTATCTCGTCACCGGAGTGCTCGCGGCGCTGACCCATGCGCGTACGACGGGCGAGGGGCAGGTCGTCGACGCGGCGATCACCGACGGCGCGGCGCACCTGCTCGCGATGCAGCTGTCGATGCAGGCCGCCGGCCTGTGGACCACCGAGCGCGGCACCAACCTGCTCGACACGGGCGCGCCCTACTACGACGTCTACGAGACCTCGGACGGCCGATGGATGTCGGTGGGCGCCCTCGAGCCGCGGTTCTACGAGGTGCTCATCGGCGTCCTCGGGCTCGACGACCCGCCCGATCGCAACGACATCGGCCAGTGGCCCGAGCTCCGCAAGGTCCTGGCCGAGACGTTCGCCTCCAAGACGCAGGCCGAGTGGGCAGCGCTCTTCGACGGGACCGACGCGTGCGTCGCCCCGGTCATCCCGATGCACGAGGCGGCTCAGCATCCGCACAACGCCGCCCGCGGGACGTACGTCGAGGAGGGCGGCGTGACCCAGCCCGCGCCCGCGCCCCGGTTCTCCGCGACTCCCACGACGCTGACCACACCCCCGGCCAAGCCGGGCGCCAACACCACCGAGGCGCTCGCCGCCTGGGGCATCACCGACATCGACCAGCTCATCGCCGACGGCGTCGCCGTCCAGGCCGACTGACCAGAGGACATCATGAAGCGAGACATTTTCGAGGCCGACCACGAGGCGTTCCGCGAGACCGTGCGGACGTTCTGCGAGAAGGAGATCGCCCCTCACCACGACCAGTGGGAGAAGGACGGCATCGTGCCGCGCGAGCTGTGGACCAAGGCCGGCGAGCTGGGCCTGCTGGGCTTCATGATGCCCGAGGAGTACGGCGGCGGTGGCATCAACGACTTCCGCTTCAACGCCGTGCTCGACGAGGAGATCATCCGCATCGGCGCCAGCGGTGTCGGCTTCGTGCTGCACACCGATCTCGTGTCGGGCTACCTGCTGTCGTACGCGACGGAGGAGCAGAAGCAGCGCTGGCTGCCGAAGTTCTGCAGCGGCGAGATGATCACGGCGATCGCGATGACCGAGCCCGGCACCGGCTCGGACCTGCAGAACATCCAGACCACGGCGGTGCGCGACGGCGACCACTACGTCGTCAACGGCGCCAAGACGTTCATCTCCAACGGCATCCTCGCCGACCTCGTGATCGTCGCGGTCAAGACCGACCCCGATGCCGGGGCGATGGGCGTCTCGCTGATCGTGCTCGAGCGCGGCATGGAGGGCTTCGAGCGCGGCCGCAACCTCGACAAGATGGGGCTCAAGGCGCAGGACACCGCCGAGCTGTTCTTCGACGACGTACGTGTGCCGGTGACCAACCTGCTCGGCGAGGAGGGCCAGGGCTTCATCTACCTGATGGAGAAGCTGCCGCAGGAGCGCCTCGCGATCTCCGTCGGCGCGATGGCGGCGACCCGCGCGATCCTCGACATGACGCTCGACTACGTCAAGGAGCGCAAGGCGTTCGGCAAGCCCATCGGCTCGTTCCAGAACTCGCGCTTCGTGCTCGCCGAGCTCGAGACCGAGATGCAGATCGGCCAGGCGTTCGTCGACAAGAGCATCGTCGCGCTCAGCAAGGGCGAGCTGACGATCGAGGAAGCCGCGATGGGCAAGTGGTGGACCACGGAGCTGCAGAACAAGGCCGCGGCCAAGTGCCTGCAGCTGCACGGCGGCTACGGCTACATGACCGAGTACCCGATCTCCAAGGCGTACACCGACAGCCGGATCCAGACGATCTACGGCGGCACGACCGAGATCATGAAGGAGATCATCGGCCGCACGATGGGGCTTTAGTCCCGCGGGGCGGTGAGTTGGTCGCCCTTCAGGGTGCCGATCGGGCGAGTGGCGCACCGCCCGATCAGATGAAGGGCGACCAACTCACCGCTCAGGATCAGCTGCCTTCGGTGCGGCGGCGGATCGTCTCGCGCTTGGCCTCGTCGACCGCGGTCTCGTACGCCGTGACGAGCGCCTGGATCGTGAGCGGCTTGAAGCGCTCGACGAGCGCTGTGATGTCCTCGGCCGTACGTCCGGAGGACCGCAGCTGCGGCCACCACAGGGTGCGGAACACCTCGGTGATCTCCTCGGCCACGGCCTTGCCGGCGGCGTCGAAGATGCGGCGCGAGGCGTGGGCGACCTCGATCGGCATGTCGGTCTCGATGAACTGGATGCCGACCGCGAGGTGCGCCGGTGCGACGCGGAAGACGTCCTCGGTCGGCGTCGGCTCGAGCACGCCGAGCGCGATCAGCATCTCGAGCGCGTGATCGTCGAGCTCGCGGCCCGCGCGCAGCTCGAGCGCCTCTCGGCTGAGCTCCTCGGGCCGGTCGGCCATCCACGGCGCGAGCAACGTGCGGTGCAGGGCCACCTGCTCGGGGGTCGCGTCGGACGGGATGTTCTCGAGGTAGCCCTCGATCGCCGAGAGCGTGAATCCGTGCGCCTGCAGCTCGCGCACGAGCTCGAGCCGGGCGAGGTGGTCGGGGCCGTAATAGCCGTTGCGACCCTCGCGGCGGGGCGGCGGGATGAGCCCGCGGCCGGCATAGAAACGTACGGTCCGCACCGACATGCCCACCCGTGACGAGAGCTGCTCGACGCTCATCTCAGCAGGTGCGGTGTCCATGGTGCAGAGACTATGCCACCGAAACTGGAGACCTTGGCAACGTGCGCCTACGACGTGACGCATCAACCGCCGCGAGTGACGCCTTGCCCCGGCGGACGTCGATGTGCGCCGCTCCTTTCGCACGGAATGAGCCTCACAGTGATGTGGGGCACCCTCAGCCAGCATCGCTAGAACTTTGACAGTGCTGGTGTCACAATCGAGGTTGTCACGCTGCTGACACGTCTTTCACCTGAATTCTGCGAGGACCCCGTTATGACCGAGGCTTATGTCTACGACGCCATCCGCACCCCGCGAGGGCGCGGCAAGAAGACCGGATCGCTGCACGAGGTCAAGCCGATCTCGCTGATCACGGGCCTGATCGACGAGATCCAGAAGCGCAACCCCTCGCTGGATCCCCAGGGCGTCGACGACGTCGTGCTGGGTGTCGTGTCGCCGGTCGGCGACCAGGGCGCTGACATCGCCAAGACCGCCGCGCTCGCCGCCGGACTGCCCGACACGGTCGCCGGCGTGCAGCTCAACCGCTTCTGCGCGTCGGGCCTCGAGGCCGTCAACCAGGCCGCGGGCCGCATCCGCTCCGGCTGGGAGGACCTGATCTTCGCCGGTGGCGTCGAGTCGATGAGCCGCGTGCCGATGGGCACCGACGGCGGCGCCTGGGCGATGGACCCGCGTACGGCGTTCGACACCGCGTTCGTGCCGCAGGGCATCGGCGCCGACCTGATCGCGACGATCGAGGGCTACAGCCGCACGGACGTCGACACGTTCGCCGCCGAGTCGCAGGCGCGGGCCGCCAAGGCGATCGCCAACGGCTACTTCGCCAAGTCGGTCATCCCGGTCAAGGACGCCAACGGCCTGACGATCCTCGACCACGACGAGTTCGTCCGCGAGGGCACGACGGCCGAGAGCCTCGCCGGACTGCCCGCCTCGTTCGCGCAGATCGGCGACATGGGTGGCTTCGACTCCGTCGCTCTGGAGAAGTACCACGACATCGAGCGCATCAACCACGTCCACCACGCCGGCAACTCCTCGGGCATCGTCGACGGCGCGGCACTCGTCGCGATCGGCAGCGAGGCCGCCGGCAAGCGCCACGGCCTGACGCCGCGGGCGCGCATCGTCTCGGCTGCCGTCTCCGGCGCCGACCCGACGATCATGCTCACCGGCCCCGCGCCGGCATGCCGCAAGGCGCTCGACAAGGCCGGCCTCACGGTCGACGACATCGACCTGCTCGAGATCAACGAGGCCTTCGCCGCCGTCGCGATGCGACTCATGAAGGACCTCGACTTCCCGCACGAACGCACCAACGTCAACGGCGGCTCGATCGCGATGGGCCACCCGCTCGGCGCGACCGGCGCCATGATCCTCGGCACCCTCATCGACGAGCTCGAGCGCCGCGACCTGCGCTACGGCCTCGCCACGCTCTGCGTCGGCGGCGGCATGGGCATCGCGACCGTCGTCGAACGAATCTGAAACGGACTAGGACACCTACATGACCAGCACCACTGAAGCCGTCCGCTACGAGCTCGCCGACGGGATCGCCAACCTGATCCTCGACGACCCCAGCCAGAGCGCCAACACGATGAACCAGGCGTACGCCGACTCGATGGCCAAGGCCGTCGACCAGCTCGCCACCGACATCGCAGCCGATCCCGACGCGATCAAGGGCGTCATCGTCTCCTCGGCGAAGAAGACCTTCTTCGCCGGCGGTGACCTCAAGCTCATGACGCAGTCCAAGCCCGAGGACGCCCCCGCGCTGTTCGAGAACGTCGAGCGCATCAAGGCGACGCTGCGCAAGCTCGAGACGATCGGCAAGCCCGTCGTCGCGGCCATCAACGGCGCTGCCCTCGGTGGCGGCCTCGAGATCGCCCTCGCGACGCACCACCGCGTCGCGGTCGACGGCGGATACGAGATCGGCCTGCCCGAGGTGACCCTCGGCCTGCTGCCCGGCGGCGGTGGCGTCACGCGTACGGTCCGCATGTTCGGCATCCAGGACGCACTGATGGGCATCCTGCTGCAGGGTCCGCGCATGAAGCCGGCCCAGGCCAAGGACAAGGGCCTCGTCGACGAGATCGTCGCGACGCAGGACGAGCTCATCCCCGCCGCGAAGGCATGGATCGAGGCCAACGCGGGCGACGAAGAGGCCGCCACGCAGCCGTGGGACCGCAAGGGCTACCGCCTGCCCGGCGGCACCCCGTCGACGCCCAAGCTCGCCGCGTTCCTTCCGGCGTTCCCCGCCAACCTGCGCAAGCAGATCAAGGGCGCTGACTACAAGGCACCGCGCAACATCATGAGCGCCGCGATCGAGGGCGCGCAGGTCGACTTCGACACGGCATCGCGCATCGAGTCGCGCTACCTCGTCGAGCTCCTCGTCGGCCAGCAGTTCAAGAACATGACGCAGGCGTTCTTCTTCGACCTCGGTGCGATCAACGCCGGTGGCTCCCGCCCCGCGGGCATCGAGCCCAAGAAGTTCACCAAGGTCGCCGTGCTCGGCGCCGGCATGATGGGCGCCGGCATCGCGTACGTCTCGGCCAAGGCCGGCATGGAGGTCGTCCTCAAGGACGTCAGCCTCGAGGCCGCCGAGAAGGGCAAGGCCTACAGCGAGAAGCTCCTCGACAAGCAGCTCGAGAAGGGCCGCATCACGCAGGAGAAGAAGGACGCGTTCCTGGCCCGCATCACGCCGACCGCCGACTACGCCGACCTCAAGGGCTGCGACCTCGTCGTCGAGGCGGTCTTCGAGTCGGTCGAGCTCAAGCACTCGGTGTTCGCCGAGCTCGAGCCGGTCGTCAACCCCGACGCGCTGCTCGGCTCCAACACCTCGACGCTGCCGATCACCGGTCTCGCCGAGGGCGTCACGCGTCCTGAGGACTTCATCGGCATCCACTTCTTCTCGCCGGTCGACAAGATGCCGCTGGTCGAGATCATCGCCGGCGCCAAGACCAACGACGAGACGATCGCGCACGCGCTCGACTACGTCCAGGCGATCAAGAAGACGCCGATCGTCGTCAACGACAGCCGCGGCTTCTTCACGAGCCGGGTCATCGGGCACTACATCAACGAGGGTCTCGGCATGCTCGCCGAGGGCGTCAACCCGGTCTCGATCGACCGCGCCGCGACCCAGTCGGGCTACCCGACCGGACCGATCCAGATCAGCGACGAGCTCAACCTCGAGCTGATGAAGAAGATCCGCGTCGCGTCGCAGAAGGCCGTCGAGGACGAGGGCGGCACCTGGGTGCGTACGGCATCCGAGGACGTCATCGACACGATGATCGAGCTGGGCCGCACGAGCCGGCTCGTCGGCAAGGGCTTCTTCGACTACGACGAGAACGGCAAGCGCGCGGCCCTGTGGCCGGGACTCGCCGAGCACTTCCCCGTCGCCGCCGAGCAGCCCGACTTCCAGGACCTCAAGGACCGCCTGGTGTTCGTCATGTCGCTCGACACGGTGCGCTGCCTCGAGGAAGGCGTGCTGCGTACGGTCGCGGACGCCAACATCGGCTCGATCTTCGGCATCGGCTTCCCGCCCCTGCTGGGTGGCGCGCTGCAGTACATCAACGGCTACGAGGCCCCGGACGGCCGCATCGGCATCGAGGCGTTCACCGAGCGGGCCCAGGAGCTGGCCGCGAAGTACGGCGAGCGGTTCGAGCCCCCGGCGCTGCTGCTCGACAAGGCCAAGAACGGCGAGCGATTCGCCTAACCCGCACAACCGCTCCCTAAGGAGGCCGCCCGCGGCCGACTGGGAGCGAGCGAGGAACGAGCGAGCGAAGGGTCGCGAGACGACATCGCAACGCTGAAACCCCACAGAACACCCCGGTCACCGACCGGGGTGTTCTGCTGTCTGCGGACGAGGTTGACATCAACCGCAATTGAGGTTGGAGCATGGGTCGGGCGGGGCGGCAGGAATTCGACGAAAAGTGTCGGTGGTCCCTGCTATTCCTAGTAGGAACAACGCGATAGGCTCGAACCTTACTTTCTGTGGAAGGAACACCATGTCTGCTCCGGCGGTCGAGGCAATAGACCTCGTCAAGCGATTCGGCGACAACGCCGCCGTCGACGGCGTCAGTTTCGTCGTGCCCGAGGGCACCGTGCTCGGGTTGCTCGGCCCCAACGGCGCCGGCAAGACCACGACGGTCCGCATGCTCACGACCCTGAGCATCCCCACGAGCGGCACGGGCCGCGTGGCCGGCCACGACATCCGCAAGGAGCCAGACGCGGTGCGCCGCAGCATGGGCCTGACGGGTCAGGCCGCGACGGTCGACGAACTGCTGACGGCCCGCGAGAACCTCAAGCTGATCGGCCGGCTCTACGGGCTGCCCAAGAAGTACGTCCTGCAGACCTCCGACGAGCTGCTCGAGCGGTTCTCGCTGACGGAGGCCGCCGACCGTACGGCCAAGACCTACTCGGGTGGCATGCGCCGGCGGCTCGACCTGGCCGTCAGCCTCATCGCCGCACCGCCGGTGCTGTTCCTCGACGAGCCCACGACAGGTCTCGACCCGCGCAGCCGCACCGAGCTGTGGGAGGTCCTGCGCGGTCTGGTCCGCGACGGTACGACGCTGCTGCTGACGACGCAATACCTCGAGGAGGCCGACCACCTCGCGGACGACATCGTCGTGATCGACAAGGGCAAGGTCATCGCCGCGGGCACGCCGACGCAGCTCAAGGACCAGGCCGGTGCTGCAAGCGTCGTCGTCACGGTCACGCAAGCCGCCGACCTGCAGCGGGCCGCCGAGCTGGCCCGCACGGTCTCCGGCGAGGTGCACGTCGACGAGACATCGCGCCGCATCACCGCCAAGGCCTCGGGCCTCGGCGACATGACCCGCATGGCGCACGTGTTCGAGGACAGCGGCATCCAGGTCGACGACCTGGGGCTCAAGCGTCCCAGCCTCGACGACGTGTTCCTGCACCTCACCGGCCACAAGGCCGAAGAGGTCGATGACCTCGAGGCCCAGTTCGAGGGAGAGGACGTTCTGTCATGACGACCATGACTTCCCACACCCGTCCGCCGATCAACCCGCCGTCGATGCTGCGTGCGTCGACCACGGTGGTCTGGCGCAACCTGATCCACATCAAGCGCATGCCCGAGATGCTGATGGACGTCACGGTCCAGTCGGTCATGTTCGTGCTGCTGTTCGCGTACGTCTTCGGCGGCTCGATCGACCCGCCCGGTCCGATCCCCTACAAGGAGTTCCTGCTCCCGGGCATCATGGTGCAGACGATGGTCTTCTCCTCGGCCGTCGTGGCGATGGGGCTGACCAACGACCTGCAGAAGGGCATCGTCGACCGGCTCAAGTCGTTGCCGATCTCGCGCTCGTCGGTCCTGGTCGGCCGCAGCATCTCCAGCCTGATCCACTCCAGCATCGGCATCGCGGTGATGGGCGTGACCGGGCTGCTGATCGGGTGGCGCATCCGCGACGGATTCGTCGACGGCATCCTCGCGTTCGTGCTGCTCCTGCTGTTCGGCTTCGCGATGATCTGGCTCGGCATCTGGGTCGGCTCGCTGATGCGCACGGTCGAGGCGGTGCAGGGCTTCATGTTCACGGTGATGTTCCCGTTGACGTTCGTGGCCAACACGTTCGCGCCGACCCAGGACATGCCCTCGTGGCTGCGCTTCGTCGCGGAGTGGAACCCGGTCTCCGGGCTGACGCAGGCGTGCCGCGAGCTGTGGGGCAATGCTCCGGCGGCGCCGTCCGACGCCGCCTGGCCGCTGCAGAACGCGGTGCTCGTCTCGGTGCTGTGGCCGGTCGTGCTCACCGCGATCTTCGCGCCGCTGGCCCTGCGGGCGTTCAAGCAGCGTTCCAAGGACTGACCCTGGCCCGTGACCTTGCCCACGTGGCGAGGTAAGCCATGCCTAAGTTAGGGTGACCTGAGGTCCCCCTGACGAAAGGCCTGTCGTGTCCTACGTACGTCGTGTGGCGGGCGGAGCGTTCGCCGCTCTGCTCGCCACCACGCTTCTCGCCGCCTGCGGTTCGAGCGAGCCGAATGACGCCGCCGCGAAGAGTGGGCCTTGGTCCTTCACGTCCGGCAACGGCAAGACCGTCACGCTCGACTCCAGCCCCAAGCGCATCATCGCCAGCGGCGCTGAGGCCGCGGCACTGATCTCCTTCGGCATCAAGCCGGTCGGCATCTATGCGACGGGGCCGATCAAGGACGATCCCAACCTCAAGAACCTCGACCTGTCGGGCATCACGATCCTGGGCCAGACGTGGGGTCAGATCGATGTGGAGAAGGCCGCTTCGCTCAAGCCCGACCTGATCGTCGCCGACTGGTGGCCGGCCGAGAAGGCCTACAGCGGATTCGAGTCGGGCGTGAAGGCGTCGAGCAAGAAGCTGCTCGACCTCGCACCGGTCGTGGGCATTGCCCAGGGCAACTCGATCGAGACGCTGGCGCAGGGCTACGAGAAGCTCGCCGCCACGCTCGGCGCCGATGTCGACGCCCCCAAGATCGCCGCCGACAAGAAGGCGTTCGAGGACGCCAAGGCCGCGTTCGAGAAGGCTGTTGCGGCCAAGCCCGGGCTGACGGCCCTGGCCGTGTCGCCGTCCGATGACCTGCTCTACGTCGCCAACCCGAAGTACGCGCCCGAGCTGCTCGACTTCCAGCGCTGGGGCCTGGACGTCATCAACCCCGACAAGCCGGACAAGGGCTTCCCCTACTGGGAGAACCTCAGTTGGGAGAACGCCGACAAGTACCAGCCCGATCTGCTGCTGATCGACGACCGGACGTACGCGTCGACCCTCAAGCAGGGAGAGAAGCAGCCGACCTGGAACAACATCAAGGCGGCCAAGGCCAAGGCGTACGTGCCGTGGCCGGCGTACTGGATGCACACCTACGGTGACTACGCCAAGCAGCTGACCCAGCTCACCGCAGCGATCCAGAAGGCCGACCCCGACCTGACATGACGCTGCTCGAGACGTCCGCGCCACGGCTGGAGACCGCGCCCCGGCACCGCCCTGGTGCCGGGCTGGTCGCGGGACTGGTCGTGCTCGTCGGCGTCCTCCTGGTGGTCTGCTTCTTCAGCATCACGCTCGGTTCGCGCGGTGTGGGTGTCCCGACGATCTGGAAGGCGTTCACCGACTTCGACCCCTCGTCGGCCTCCGAGACGGTCATCCGGGAGATGCGCGTGCCGCGCACGCTCATCGGCATCCTCGCCGGCGCAGCGCTGGGCATCAGCGGAGCGATCCTCCAGGGCGTGACCCGCAACCCGCTCGCGGATCCCGGCATCATGGGCATCAACGCCGGTGCCGCGGCGTTCATCGTGTTCGGCATCATGGTCGTCGGCGTCCAGGGCATCGGCGGGTACGTCTGGCTGGCCTTCCTCGGCGCGGGCGTCGCGACGGTCACGGTCTACGGCATCGCCTCGTTCGGACGTGAGGGGGCGACGCCGGTCAAGCTGGCCCTCGCCGGCGCGGCGGTCACGGCGATCCTGTCGTCGCTCACCTCGGCGATCGTCATGACCAACGTCGACGCGCTCAACGAGCTGCGGTTCTGGCAGGTCGGCTCGCTGGCCGGCCGCTACATGCCGGTGTTCTGGCAGACCGCCCCCTTCATCGTGTTGGGGCTGTTCGTCGCGATGCTCACCGGGCGCGCGCTCAACGGACTCGCGCTGGGCGAGGATCTGGCGCTGGCGCTCGGGCAACGGCTGCGGCGGACCCGGCTCGTCCTGTTCGTGACGGTCGCGGTGCTGTGCGGAGCCGCCACCGCGGCGTGCGGCCCGATCGTGTTCGTCGGTCTCGTCGTGCCGCACCTCGCCCGGTTCATCTGCGGCCCCGACTACCGCTGGATCCTGCCCTACTCCTTGGTGCTGACGCCCATCGTGCTGCTCGGCGCCGACATCATCGGCAGACTCGTGGTCTCGCCCGGCGAGCTGCAGGTCGGCGTCGTGCTGGGCGTCCTCGGCGCCCCTGCCTTCATCGCCCTGGTGCGTTACCGAAGCCTGGCGGAGCTGTGACCGCGGTCGTGGCCGGGCGTCGTACGCGCCGGCGTCGCGCAGGCACGGTGACGGTCGCGCTCGCGGTCGTCGCGTTCGCGCTGTTCGTCCTCACGATGATGGTCGGCAGCTTCTACGTGCCGGCGTGGGACGTCATCACCTCGGCATTCCACCTGCGCGACGAGCCGTCGGTCGACTTCATCGTGCGGGACCTGCGGCTGCCCACCGCGACGGCGGCGCTGGCCGTCGGGTTCGCGCTCGGGGTGTCAGGGATGCTGTTCCAGAAGCTGCTCGGCAATCCCCTCGCGTCGCCGGACTTCGTGGGCATCTCCTCGGGCGCGAGCCTGTTCGCGGTCTCGTCGATCATCCTGCTGGGCGCGGGCAGCGCGATGGTGTCCGCCTCGGCGCTCGCCGGTGCGCTGGTCAGCGCCGTCCTGATCTACCTGCTGGCGTGGCGCGACGGGATCTCGGGCTACCGGTTCATCCTGATCGGCATCGGGTTGTCGGAGTTCATGCTCTCGATCATCGGCTACCTGGTGGCGCACGCTGAGCTGTACGAGGCGCGGCAGGCCATGACCTGGCTCGTCGGCACGGTCGGCCAGGCCGGGTCGACCGAGCTGCGTACGCTGCTCGTCGCGCTGGTGGTGCTCGTGCCGGTTGCGCTGCTGCTGCAACGACCACTGCGCGTCCTCGAGCTTGGCGACGACACCGCCAACGCTCTCGGTGCGCGCGTCGAGCTGAGCAGGCTGGCGTTGATCGCGGTCTCGATCGTCCTGATCGGCTTCGCCACGGCGGTCGCCGGTCCGGTCATGTTCGTCGCCCTCATCGCCGGCCCGATCGCCCAGCGGATCGTCGGCCACAGCGGCGGCGGCATCATCGCGGCCGGCCTGGTCGGCTCGATCATCGTGCTGGGCGCCGACCTGGTGGCCCAGCACGTCGTACCGGTGGCACTGCCCACGGGTGTCATCACGGGCATCATCGGTGCCCCCTATCTGATCTGGCTCCTCGCCACCGTCAACCGGGAAGGACGCGGCGGATGACTCACGACCTGCGTGCCAAGAACCTCACGCTCGGCTATTCCGACGTCGACATCGTTCGCGACCTCGACGTGGTGATCCCCGACGGCCGGATCACCGTGATCGTCGGCGCGAACGCGTGCGGCAAGTCCACGTTGCTGCGAGGCCTGGCCCGCCTGCTGCGGCCACGCAGCGGCCAGGTCATCCTCGACGGGACGTCGGTGCACGACCTCAAGAGCATCGACGTCGCCAAGGTGCTCGGTCTGTTGCCGCAGTCTCCGGTCGCACCGGACGGCATCACGGTGGGTGACCTCGTGGGCCGGGGTCGCTATCCGCACCAGGGCTGGTTCCGGCAGTGGAGCGCCGAGGACGACCGCGCGGTCGCCGCCGCGCTGGAGGCCACAGGAACGGCAGACCTGGCGGACCGCAACATCGCCGAGCTCTCCGGAGGGCAGCGCCAACGGGTGTGGGTCGCGATGGCCCTCGCGCAGGACACCGACCTGCTGCTGCTGGACGAGCCGACGACCTTCCTCGACATCAATCACCAGGTCGAGCTGCTCGACCTGCTGACCGACCTCAACCGGGAGTCGGGCAAGACGATCGTCATCGTGCTGCACGACCTCAACCTCGCCTGCCGCTACGCCGACCACATCATCGCGATGAAGCAGGGCGCGATCCTCGCGGAGGGCCCGCCGATCGACGTCATCGACTCAGCCGTGGTGACCGAGGTGTTCGGCCTGGCCTGCGAGGTCGTGCCGGACCCGGTCAGCGGCACGCCGATGATCGTCCCGCGCGGGCGTCATCACGCTGCCCGAGAGACGGTTGGCGCGGTCTCCTAGCCGAGCGCCTGATCGACCGCGTCGGCGTACGAGCCGTGCCATGCCGCTCCGTGGCCCGGCAGGAGCACCTCGCCGTCCAGGGATCGCAACACCTCGAGGGATCGCCGGCTCTCGGGGAGGTCGTGCTGGAACATCGGGGCGACCATCTGCGGTCCGGTACGCGTGACGATCGGGTGGCCCGTGACCAGCGCGTCGCCGGTGATCAGCGCGCCGGCGTCCGGCAGGTGGTAGCAGGTGTGGCCGCTGGTGTGCCCCGGCGTCACGACCGGGACCGGGCGACCCGGCACGTCGAGCGGACCAGCGGCGAACGGCCTCGCCTCGGGCACGCCCGCCTTGCTCATGCCGCCGGCTGACATGACGTAGAGCGACCAGGCGAGCACGCGCGGCCGCCACGACGCGGCGGCGACCTGCAGCGGAGTCGCCTGCTCGAGGAAGTCCCGGTGGGCGTGGCGTGCCTCGGTCTCCGACGTCAGCACCGGGACGTCGCGGCCGTGCAGCAGCTTCGGCAACGAGCCGATGTGGTCGACGTGCGCGTGCGTCACCAGCACCGCGGCGAGGTCGTCGAGCGTACGACCGACCTGCTCGATCGACGACAGGACTGCATCGTGGTCGCCCGGGTAGCCGGCGTCGACCAACGTGAAGGCAGCGCCGTCGGTGAGCAGGGTCCAGTTGACGGCCTTGCTCTGCACGAAGTGGACCCCGTCGGCGACCTCCGTGACGGTGGGTGTGCTCACTCCACCGACGGTACGGTGCCGCCGTCGGTCGGCGCCTGCTTGAGGCCCCTGCCGAGGCGAGAGCTGCGATAGCCGTACAGGAAGTAGACGACGAACCCGATCAGCAGCCAGATGACGAAGCGCACCCAGGTCTCGATCGAGAGGTTCACCATGAGCCACGCGCACGACAGGATCGACAGGACCGGGACCCACGGGACCCACGGGACGCGGAACGGGCGATGCAGGTCGCCGCGCGTACGCCGCAGGATGATGACGCCGGCGGACACCAGGACGAACGCGAACAGCGTGCCGATGCTGACGAGCTTCGACAGCTCCGACAGCGGGACGACGCCCGCGAGCACGGCGACGAAGAGGCCGGTGATGATCGTGATCCGGTAGGGCGTGCCGAACCGGGGATGCACCTTGGCGAGGCCGATCGGCAGCAGGCCGTCGCGGGACATCGCGAACAGCACGCGTGCCTGACCCAGCATCAGCACGAGGACCACGGTCGTGAGGCCGGCGACGGCACCGGTCGAGATGATCTTGGACGCCCAGCCGGCGCCATTGGCGTCGAACGCCTCGGCCAACGGGGCGGCGGTGTTCATGCGCTTGTCGCTGTACTTCAGCATGCCGGTGATGACGAACGACACCGCGACGTAGAGCGCCGTGCAGATCGCCAGCGAGCCGAGGATGCCGCGGGGGACGTCACGCTGCGGGTTCTTGGTCTCCTCGGCCGACGTCGCGACGATGTCGAAACCGATGTAGGCGAAGAACACGACCGACGCCGCGGCGACGATGCCGTACGCGCCGAAGGCCGTGGGGTCGACGCCGAAGATGCCCTGCAGCAGGGTCTGGTCCGCACCCTTGCCACCGGGAGCGGGCTCGGAGTCGGGGACGAACGGCTTGTAGTTGGACCACTTGATGAAGAACAACCCGGCGATCACGACGAACGAGACCACGGTGACCTTGATGATCACCAGCGCGCCGGTGAACCGGCCCGACAGCTTGGTGCCCAGCACGCCGATGACCGTCAGCGCCAGCACGATCGCGATCGCGCCGATGTCGGGCTTGGCGTCGTCACCGGCCAGCCAGGTCGGCAGGTCGAAGAGGTCCTGCAGATACGCCGACCAGCCACGGGCGACCACCGCGGCGCCCAGGGCGAGCTCGAGCACCAGGTCCCAGCCGATGATCCAGGCGATGAGCTCACCGAGCGTCGCGTACGAGAACGTGTACGCGCTGCCGGCCACCGGCACGGTCGAGGCGAACTCGGCGTAGCAGAGCCCGGCGAGCCCGCACGCGATGCCGGCCACGATGAACGAGATGACGATCGACGGACCGGCGTTGAGGTGTGCCTGCTGGCCGGTCAGGACGAAGATGCCGGTGCCGATCACGACGCCGACGCCGAAGAACGTCAGGTCCCAGGCCGAGAGCTCCTTGCGAAGCTTGTGCTCTGGCTCGTCGGTCTCCTCGATCGAGCGTTCCACGGACTTGGTGCGGAAGAGGTCCATGGACTCCATCCTGTTGTCGCCGGTTGCGTCTCGCAACCTCGGTGCGGACTCAGCGCGTGCGCACGTACCGGGCCCAGGCGAAGCAGAACAGCCCGAACGCCGCGAAGCCGACCGCGACCAACGTCAGCAGAAAGGGCCCGTAGGGCTGGTCGCGTACGGTCTTGAGCGCGTCGTCGAGTCCGCCGGCCTTGTCCGGGTCGTACGAGAGCGCGGCCCAGCCGAACAGCACGCCGACGACGCCGATCGCGGCGCCCTTGCCGACGTACCCGACACGGCCGAACAGCAGCACGGCGGAGCCCGTGGATCCGGTCGTGGCGCCTCCTTCGAGGTCGTGCGTGAAGTTGTCGCTGAGTCCGCGATGCACGTGCCGGACGGCGACGACCAGGATCGTGATCCCGATCGCCGCGACGAGGATCCGGCCGGCCGGTGCCGACAGCAGGTCGGCCGTGAAGCCCTTCGCCCTTGGCGTCCTGGCTCTTGCCGCCGCCCGAGCCGCCGGCGGTGCGGGCTGCGGAGAAGCCGATGGCGGCGTAGACGACGGCCCGGCCGAGGGCGGCGAGGCGCTTGCCGGCCCGCTTCTTGTCGTCGGACTCGGTGCGGAACCCCCACATCGCGGTCATGACCTGCCAGACCGTCAGCGCCACCAGCCCGGCGGCGACGACCCAGAGCAGGGCCTCGCCGAACGGCTCCTTGGCCACGGTCTGCAGTGCGCCCTGGCTGTCGGCCTTCCCGCCACCGCTCCAGGCGACCTGCAGCGCGAGCCACGCGATCAGCAGGTGCACCAGGCCGAATGCGGCAAGCCCGACCCGCGCCGCTGCGCGCAGCGTGTCACTGTGCCGAGCCTGTTCGCCGGCAGCTTCGACGTCTCCCATGACGCTCCCTCTCCCCCGAGGCGATCGTCTCAGAGGTCCCGAGGTTCCGCGCGTTGAGCGACGTCGCCACGCTCGAGCGCCTCGGCCGCCTTGGCGATGTTCTTCTGCATCGAGCCGAAGATGATCCCGTGGAACGGGTAGATCGACCACCAGTAGAGGTGGCCCAGCAGGCCCTTGGGATGGAACAGCGCCCGATGGTGGAACGTCGTCGTCCCGCCGTCGGTCGAGCCGACCTGGAGCTCGAGCCAGGCGAGGCCGGGCAGCTTCATCTCGGCGCGGAGGCGCAGGAACGTACGGTCGTCGGTCTCCTCGACCCGCCAGAAGTCGAGCGCGTCACCGACCACCAGGTCCCGGTCGTTGCGCCGGCCGCGGCGCAGGCCCGGACCGCCGACGGCCCGGTCGAGCAGACCGCGGATCCACCAGGCGAGCGCCCACGAGTACCAGCCGTTGCGGCCGCCGATGCCCTCGATGATCGTCCAGAGGTGCTCCGGGCTGGCGTGGACCTCGCGGGTGCGCTCGTCGGTGTAGAGCGACCCGCCGGCCCAGTCCGGATCGGTCGGCAGGCCCTCGGCCGGCGCGCCGGCGGTCGCGGCAGAGGACCAGCGGGTCGGCACGTCGAGGTCCTGGATCTTGGTGAGGGCGAGCTCGACCGAACGGTCGAAGCCGATCAAGCCCTCCGGCGGGTCCGGCACGTACGTCTTGATGTCGGTCTCGGCCGCGACGACGGTGTTGCGGAGCGACTCCACGAGCGGCCGGGCAAGGCTCGCCGGGACGGGCGTGATGAGCCCGACCCAGTGGCTCGACAGTCCCGGCGACAGCACCGGCACCGGCAGCACGCGGCGCCTCGGCAGGCCGGCCACCGCGGCATACCGCTGCATCATGTCGAAGTACGTCAGCACGTCCGGTCCGCCGATGTCGAAGCGCCGGTTGACGTCGGCCGGCAGGTCGGCGCACGCGACGAGGTAGCGCAGGACGTCGCGGATCGCGATGGGCTGGATGCGGGTGTGCACCCACTTCGGCGTCACCATGACCGGCAACCGTTCGGTGAGGTAGCGGAGCATCTCGAACGACGCGGAGCCCGAGCCGATGACGACCCCGGCCTGCAGCACGGCGGTCGGCACGCCGGAGCCGAGCAGGATCTCGCCGACCTCCTCGCGCGATCGCAGGTGCTCCGACAGCTCCTCGTCCTGGGGCGACATGCCGCCGAGGAAGACGATGCGGCGAACGCCGGCCCGCTTGGCCTCGGTGGCGAACGTCTGCGCGATCCGGCTCTCGGTCGCGGCGAAGTCGGCGCCGCTCCCGATCGAGTGCAGCAAGTAGTAGGCGACATCGACGCCTTCGAGGGCTGCCGCGACCTGATCCGCGTCGGTCGCGTCGGCCGTGGCGATCTCGACGTCGGCGGCCCAGTCGTGCGCCTGGGCCTTGCGCTCGTCGCGGACCATCACGCGTACGTCATGACCTGCTTCGAGAAGCTGCGGGACCAGGCGGCCGCCGACATAGCCGGTGGCTCCGGTGACGAGACTGCGGGTGGCGGACACCCCACCAGTCTTCGGGGGATGACGCGATGCTGCACGCCGAAAGCGGCTAGGTCAGCAGGCGGATGCCGGCATCCTCGTACGCGAACCGGTTGGGGAACGCGTGCGGTGCCAGCGGGCGTCCGGTGGGCTGGGCCTCGCCGGGGTCGCCCGGGTCGGCCGGGCACGGACGTTCGTACCAGTCGTTGCGCCGCACCAGGCGGTCGTCGACGACGGTGCCGAGGTAGCGACCGTCACGATCGACCGCGTCGTGGTCGTCCCAGGGGAACCAGCCGATCCAGCGGCCGTGGAGGTCGAAGACGTAGGTGTCTGTCCAGGTCCGTCGGAACGCGATGGGCTCGCCGTCCATGTCGAACAGATAGACGCTCATCCGAGATAGTCCTTCCAGTGCTTCTCCTTCGACCGTACGACTGTGGGCCTGCAATTGCGGGCATTTGTTGCGTGCCGAGCAAAAATGGCTCGAAAGGACTAGGTACGGCCGAAGGCATGCGTCGCCGTCCCGATGGACAACGTTCACCGGCGCGGGGTAGGACTTGGACATGAAGCTCAGCCGCGTGCTCGGTGGGGTCGGTCTTGCTGTCGGGGCGGTCGCGGTGCGTGACCTGACCCAGAAACGGCATGCCTTGCTGCGCAACTACCCGGTGGTGGCGCACGCGCGCTACCTGCTCGAGACGATCGGCCCGGAGCTGCGCCAGTACATCGTCACCGGCAACGACGAGGAGCGGCCGTTCAGCCGCGACCAGCGCACGTGGATCTATGCGTCGTCGAAGCAGGAGAACAACTACTCCGGCTTCGGCACCGACAACGACATCGAGCACACGCCGGGCTACGCGATCATCAAGCACCGCACGTTCGCCGACTCGCTCCCGCACGACCATGCCGAGAAGGTCGGACTGCCGAGCGCCAAGGTGATCGGTGGTCCGCGCGGGCGGGCCAAGGCATTCCGGCCCGAGTCGCTGATCAACGTCTCGGGGATGAGCTTCGGCTCGATGTCGGGCAACGCGATCCAGGCGCTCAACCAGGGCGCCAAGCTCGCCGGCTGCATGCACAACACCGGCGAGGGTGGCCTCTCGCCGCATCACCGGCAAGGCGGCGACATCGTGCTGCAGGTCGGCACGGCGTACTTCGGCTGCCGTACCGATGCCGGTGAGTTCTCCCTCGAACGACTCATGGACGTCGTCGACTCGGCGCCGGTCAAGGCGATCGAGATCAAGCTCTCGCAGGGCGCCAAGCCCGGGCTCGGCGGCCTCCTGCCGGCGGCCAAGGTGACCAAGGAGATCAGCGAGATCCGGGGCATCCCGATGGGCAAGGACTGCGCGAGCCCCTCCCGCCACACCGCGTTCACCGACGTCGACAGCCTCCTGGACTTCGTCGAGCTCATCGCGACCGAGACGGGTGTGCCGGTCGGCATCAAGAGCGCCGTGGGGGAGATGGAGTTCTGGTACGAGCTGGTCAAGCTCATGGCGAAGGGCGACCGCGGCGTCGACTTCGTGACGGTCGACGGTGGCGAGGGCGGCACCGGTGCGTCGCCGCCGATCTTCGCCGACTCGATCGCGCTGCCGTTCCGCATGGGCTTCTCGCGCGTCTACGGGACGTTCGCCGAGGCCGGGCTCACCGACGACGTCACGTTCATCGGCTCCGGCAAGCTCGGACTGATCGACAACGCGATCGTCGCGTTCGCCCTCGGCGCCGACATGGTCAACGTCGCGCGCGAGGCGATGATGTCGATCGGCTGCATCCAGTCGCAGAAGTGCCACACCGACAGGTGCCCCACCGGCGTGGCGACCCAGGACCCGTGGCTGGCGCACGGGCTCGACCCGACGCTGAAGTCGGAGCGCTGCGCGCAATACATTCGTACGTTCCGCAAGGAGATGGTCAAGGTCTCCGAGTCCGTCGGCGTCGCGCACCCCGGGCTGATCACCGCGGACGACGTCGACATCATGTGCGGCGACTACGAGGCCCGGTCGCTGCGCTCGGTGTACGGCTACAAGGACGGCTGGGGCGAGCTGGGCAGCTCGCTCGCCGACCAGATCACCGAGCTGATGGCACCGGGCGGTTCGCGTCCCGAGACCCGCTCGATCGAGGAGGGCGAGGGCGAGAAGCCACAAGGCCAGGACCTGACGACCGGCATCACGTGATTCCGACGGCGCGGAGGGCCGGGAGTAGCGTCGTCATATGGCTACTGACACCGAGCGATCCGTTGAGCTGACCCGCACCGGCAAGGCCCGATTCAGGGCGACCAACGTCCGAGGCAAGACCTTGGACTTCGGCGAGGGCAACGACGAGGACTTCACGCCGATCGAGCTGCTGCTGGCGGGCATCGCCGGGTGCAGCGCGATCGACGTCGACTACCTCGTCGGCAAGCGCGTCGACCCGGAGTCGTTCGACGTCTCGATCCGTGCCGACAAGATCCGCGACGACCTCGGCAACCGGCTGACCAACATCCGGGTGTCGTTCGACGTGACGTTCCCCGACGGTGACGACGGCGACCGGGCCAAGGAGAGCCTCCCGCGTGCCGTCGCCCAGTCGCACGACCGGCTGTGCACCGTCACGCGTACGGTCATCGTCGGCACTCCCGTGGAGTCAGAGGTCGTCGCGCACTGAGCTCACGGCCGACATCCACGACGGCCGGCGGATCAGGCAGAACGGATGACCGGCCGGATCGGCGTACACGTCGCCCTCGAGGTGCCGGGCGCCCAGTGCCACGACCTCCGGGCCGGAGGCTGAGGGATCGTCGACCGCCACGTCGACGTGCACCTGCTGACCGACGATCGGGTCGGGCCAGGTCGGCTCGACGTGACCGGGTGCCCGCTGGAATGCGATGCCGGACGTCGTGTCGTCGACCGACACCACGACGAAGTCGCCGTCGTCGTACGTGACCGGCTGACCCAGCAGCGCAGACCAGAACGCCGCCGAACCCTGGGGGTCGGCGGCGTCCAGGATGATGTGGTGGAGCCGGCCGATCATGCGGCCAGCGTACGACTCACCTGCCGTCGAAGGCATCCTGAAGGGCCTGCAGGTCGAGGCGCTTCATCTGCATCATGGCGGCCTGGGCACGGCCGGCCTTCTCGCGGTCGGGATCGCTCAGGAGCTGCATCAGCAGCGTCGGGACGATCTGCCACGAGAGCCCGAAGGCGTCGACGAGCCAGCCGCACGGACCCTGCTCGCCGCCACCGTCGATCAGCGCGTCGGAGATCCGGTCGACCTCTTCCTGCGTCTCGACGCTGACCGCCAACGAGAACGCGTCGTTGAGCTTGTGGTCGGGCCCGCCGTTCATGAGCGTCAGCGTCGTGCCCTGGAGGCGGATCGTCGCGATGAACAGGTTGCCGTCGTGCAGCCGGTTCTCGTCGACGAGCTCGGCGTCGTCGAACACCTTGAGGTAGCGCTCGATGGCCTGTTCGGCGTTGTCGTCGAACCAGAGGAACGGGGTGATCGTGGTCATGACGCGTCACCCTCGGTCGGCGTGTTGCGGAAGTGCGCCGGCGTGGCGAGCAGGGCGTCGAGCTTGTAGAACGACTGGTTCCAGCCGAGCTCGCTCATCTCGCGCATCTGCTCGGGGAACGGGCCCTGGCGGAGCTCGAGGCGCGTGCCGTCGCCCTCGGGGATGAACTCGATCGACAGCGACATCTGCGTGCCGTCCTCGATCCCGGGGATCGACTCGGCGGTCTCGTAGCCGACGATGAGCTGGTTCTCGACGACCTCGGTGAACGTCGCGTTGATCGGTGCCCGCCACTCGGGGTTGTCCTTGCCGACCATCGTCAGCTTCCAGTGGCCGCCGGGCCGCACGTCGACGTCGACGGTGTCGATCGGGACCACGAACATCAGCGGTCCGAACCACTGGGCCAGCTGCTCGGGATCGGTGAATGCGCGATAGACGAGCTCGGGTGCGGCGTCGAAGTAGCGCGAGATGTTGACCTCGTACGTCGTTTCAGTCATCGGTCGATTCCTCTTCCTTGTCGGTGTCCGTGGAGTTGTCCTGCAATGCCTTCATGGCGGCGAGATGTGCGTCGAGACGAGAGAAGCGGTCGTCCCACAGGTGGCTGAGATGTTCCATCCACGTCGTCGCCTCCTTGAGCGGCGCAGCCTCGAGGCTGTTCGTCCGCCACTGCGCTCGCTTGTCCCGGCTGATCAGGCCGGCAGTCTCGAGCACCTTGAGGTGTCGCGAGATCGCCGGGAGGCTGATCGGGAACGGGTCGGCGAGCTCGGTGACGGTGGCATCGCCCTGACCCAGCCGCGTGAGGATGTCACGCCGCGTCGGGTCGGCGAGTGCCGAGAACACCTTGCTGAGCTGGTCGGTTGCCATACATTTAACGTATCGGTTAATTAACCACTACGTCAAGTACGACGAGCAGAGAAATCTCGAGACGGTGATGGAAGGCGGACTCAGTGCAGCGTGAGCTCGGGGTTGTGCGGGCCCTTGGGCTCGACCCAGAAGTCGAGCGCGAGCTCCTCCTCGGTGCCGCCGTTGAGGTAGATCGAGAAGTCCGTGACGCCGGCGTCCTCGAGCACGTCGTCGTCGATCACGAACTGGCCGGTGAACTCCCGGCTCGGCTTGGTGAGGATCTCGTATGCCGCGTCGGCCATGATCGCCGGCGTACGGGAGTGGCTGGCGAGCCCGGCTCCGACGACGTTGCGGACGGCCGCGGTGTCGATCGCGGTGCGGGGCCACAGCGAGTTGGCGGCGATGCCGAACGGTCGCAGCTCCTCGCTCAGGCCGAGCGTCACGAGGCTCATGCCGTACTTCGCGATCGTGTACGCCGTGTGCTTGTTGAACCACTTGGGGTCGAGGCTCATGGGCGGCGAGAGGGTCAGGATGTGCGCGTTGTCGGACTGCTTGAGCCACTCGATCGAGGACTTGGCGAGCAGGAACGAGCCGCGCGTGTTGATGTCGTTCATCAGGTCGTACTTCTTCATCGACACGTCCGCCGTGTCGGTCAGGTCGATCGCACTCGCGTTGTTGACGACGATGTCGATGCCGCCGAACGCCTCGGCGGTCCTGGCGACGGCGTCGATGACGAACTCGTCGTCGCGGATGTCGCCGACGAGCGGCAGCGCCTTGCCGCCGGCCTCCTCGATCGCGGCCGCGGCGGTGTAGATCGTGCCGGGCAGCTTGGGGTGCGGCTCGGTCGTCTTGGCGAGCAGCGCGACGTTGGCGCCGTCCTTGGCCGCGCGCAGCGCGATCGCCTCGCCGATCCCGCGGGATCCGCCGGACATGATGATGGTCTTTCCTGCAAGTGACATGGTCACACCTTAGGTAGTCGTGCGGTGGGCTGAGATGGTGAAGCGGGGTTCGGGTTGCGCGGTGCCGGCGACGAGGTCGGCGACCATGCGCCCGACGAGCGGCACGAACTTGAAGCCGTGACCGGAGAATCCGGCCGCGACGGTGAGCCGGTCCACGCGGTCGATGATGAAGTCGTCTTCGGCCAGGCCGCCATAGAGGCAGGTGCCGGGGTCGAGGGTCGCCGGGTCGAGGCCGGGCAGCCACTGGCCGGCGTACGTCCGCAGGTCGGCGACCTCCTCGTCGACGACGGCGAAGTCCCGGTCGTCCGGGTCGACGAGCTTGCCGCCCCCGTGGAAGCCGACCTTGATGCCGTCGGGTGACGGCAGTCCGTATGCCTCGGGCACCTCGCGGCCATGCTCGTCGGTGCGGCGATGGATGAACGTCGGCCAGGGCGTCTCGGGATCGACTGGCACGAAGTGCGCCGGCTGCACCTGGATCGCGTCGTCGGCCGGCAGGTCCGCGAGGCGATGGCTCCACACGCCGGCGGTGACGACGACCTGGTCGGCGGTGAACGTACGATCGCCGGCCACGACGCTCACGCCGTCGGTCGACTCATCGATGCCTTCCACGCGGGTGTGCGGGTGCCAGTCGGCGCCATGAGCCATGGCGTCGCGCTGCAGGATCGTGAGGGTGTTGTCGGGATGCGCGACGCCGGCATCGGGCTGGAAGAGGACTGCCTCGTCGAAGCGCAGCCCCGGCCACCGACGGCTAGCCTCGTCAGGGGTGAGCCACTCGTACGCGGCGCCGGCCTCATCCATGGCGGCGGCGAACGGCTCGAGCAGCTCCCGGGGGCCGTGGTCGACGCCGCCGGTGCGGCGGAACACCTCGACGTCGTTGTGCCGTTGCAGCTCGTCCCAGTCGGGACGCGCCGTCATCGCGAGGCGTACGTAGAACGGGTCGGCATATGCGAGCCGCACGATGCGCGACGTGCCGTGGGAGCTGCCGCGAGCGTGCAGCATGTCGTGCTGCTCCAGCACCGTGACCGGGTGGCCGCGCCGGGCCAGCTCGCAGGCGGCGCTCGACCCCATCGCGCCACCGCCGACCACGATCACGCTCGGAGGGGCCATCGTTCGATCCTGCCGCCCACCTCACTTACGGTCAAGCCTGACCGTAAGTGACCTGAGCCTCAGTACATCGAGACCTTCTTGGAGTAGTCCGAGCACGTCTTGCCGTCGGCATAGCCGGAGCGATCCGCGATCTGGCACACCTTGAAACGGTGGCCCACGTCGCTCTTGTGAGCGGTACGGGAGTCCCAGCCCTCGTACTCGTCCAGCTTGCCGTCACGCCACCACTCATACCGGACGTAGTGGGGCTTGACGTTCCACTGCGCGTGACTCACCCGATCTGGTTCATGTCCAGCCGCACGACGGGCCGCTTCGTGGCCTTGATCGTCGGGTAGTGGAACGTCAGGGTCCTCGTCGTCGTCCCGCCGGACGTCACCGTGATCGGGTTCGCCGTGGCGAAGGTGCGCTTCCAGGAGTACCACTCCCGATAGCCGCCGACGTTCGTCGGCGACGCCCGGATCTTGTAGACGCCCGGATGGAGGCCGACGATCGTGCGCGTGCTCGGGTCTCCGTACGCGTACTGCCAGATCTCGCGACCGTCCTGGTCGTACACCTCGACCTGGCCCGTGGCGAGGGAGCCGCTGGGCTTGCGCAAGGTGATCGTGAGTGATCCGGCGAGGGTCAGGGAGATGTCGCGTCCGGTGACCGCCTGCCCGGTCCCGACCGTCACAGCCTCCCCACCGCTCGCTGCCGCGGCAGCGGGATACCACTGGTTGGCGTAGCCCACGGGCGAGTAGCCGTCGTCGACCAGGAGCTTGTAGGTGCCGGCCGGCAGCTTCGCCACGCGGTAGTAGCCGTCCGAGCTGACGTTCGAGAAGCTCGTCGCTGTCTTGGCGACCTTGCCCGTCGAGCCGACCCGGTGGGCTCCGACATGCGTGAAGTCGATCCGTGGCCCGCCCTCAGGCGGGCTGACGTAGCCCGAGATCGTGGCGCCACGCACCAGCGCGAAGTTGAAGGTGCGCGTCGGGCTCGTGGCGAAGGAGTACGCCTTGCGGTTGTTGTAGTCCTGCGGGAGCCACGCTCCGTAGAGGTAGCGCTGCTCGGCGCTGATCGACCACAGGCTATTCGTGACCGGGATCGTGTACGTCCCGTCGGCAGCGGTCTCGGTGCAGCGCTGCGCGCCGTAGTCGCCGCGGGCGTTGCGATGAGTCGCGCACACCGTGATCCCCACGATGGGACCGGATCCCTCGGCGGCCGTCACGGTGCCGTGTGCGACAGGCGTGGTCGCAGCTTCGGCAGGCATGGCGGCGAGCGCTGCTGCGCTGACCGTCATGGCGATGAGCAGGAAGATGACAGGCACTGCATGGCGCCGACCCCGGATAGTCACCGGAACATCGTGCCTCAGCTAACAGACCCGCGTCCTCGAATCGGAGACATCCTGCCGCAATCGGCTCCGGACCTGAACGCAGTTCGGCTGATGCGGTCGCCTAAAGTCCAAGTACTTGTGACGGACGAGGAGGACGGCGATGAGCTCAGAGATCCCGGCGTGGTTCGCCGACGCGCTCGGCCAGTCGTACGACTCCGGGTGACGTCGAGGTCGACGGCGTACGCATCGTCTACCGCGCGTGGGGCAAGAGCGGCGATCCGGTGGCGGTCCTCGTGCACGGCGGTGCCGCACATGCGGGCTGGTGGGATCACGTCGCGCCGCACCTCGCCGCGGGTCATCGCGTCATCGCGATCGACCTGAGCGGTCACGGCGACAGCGGGCACCGCCAGGCGTACTCCCTGGAGACCTGGGCGGACGAGGTCATGGCCGTGGCGGCGGCGGAGTCCGATCAGCCGCCGGTCCTGCTGGGTCACAGCATGGGCGGGTTCGTCGTGCTGACGGCCGCGCAGCGCTACGGCCACGCGATCCGCGGAGCTGCGGCGATCGACTCGCCGGTCCGGGAGATGTCGCCCGAGGCGCGGGCGTGGGTCGCGAAGGAGCACGTGCCGGGCAACTGGGTCTATCCCGACCGCGAGACGATCCTCGGTCGCTTCCGCACGCTGCCGGCCGACGACGCATCGCTCCCGTACGTGCACCGGCACCTTGCCGAGGGATCGATCCGCGAGGTCGACGGCGGTTGGACGTGGAAGTTCGACCCCCGCATCTTCCTGCGGGCCCGGATGGAGCCCGAGGACCTGGCCGAGGCGACCTGCGAGATCGCGTTGATCCGTGGCGACCGCGGGATGGCGACGACCGACATCACCGACGTCGTCGCCGAACGACTCGGGCGCAACGTCCCGGTCACGGTCATCCGCGACGCGGGCCACCACATCATGCTCGACCAGCCCATCGCGCTCATCGCGGTGCTGCAGACCCTGCTCGGCCAATGGAGGAACCCATGAGTGATTCGGTCTTGTTCGACACGACCGATGGCGTGCTGACGATCACCTGGAACGAGCCCGACCGGCTCAACGCCTTCGACGCCGACATGCTCAACGAGGCGGCCGCGGCGATCGAGGAGGCATCGGACGTACGCCTGATCGTCATCACGGGCAGCGGGCGCGCGTTCAGCTCCGGCGCTGCGCTCGGTTCCGACTTCGACGGCGCCGCGACGATCGACGGCGCGAACCGCCTGATCCGCGCCATCACGCGTGCTCAGGTCCCGGTCGTCAGCGCGGTCAACGGCATCGCTGCCGGTGTCGGCGTCTCGATCGCGATCGCGGCCGACATCACGATCGCGAAGAGCTCGAGCTACTTCCTGCTGGCGTTCGTCAACGTCGGCCTGATGCCCGACGGCGGGGCGACCGAGCTCGTCGCCGCATCGATCGGCCGGGCGCGCGCCAACCGCATGGCGATGCTGGGCGAGCGGCTCCCGGCAGACATCGCGGCCGAGATCGGCCTGATCCACAAGTCCCTCGACGACGAGGCGTACGACGCCGAGCTCGCGACGCTGATCGACACGCTCGGCAACGGCCCGACCGTCGCCCTCGCGACGATGAAGGCCGCGATCACCGCCACCACACTGAGCCACCTCGACGAGGCGCTCGACCGCGAGCGCGAGGGTCAGGTCGCCCTGTTCTCGACGGCCGACTTCGCCGAGGGCGGCCAGGCGTTCGTCGAGAAGCGCAAGGCGGAGTTCAAGGGACTCTGAGACCTGTCGTCTAGCCCCGGAGTGCGCCGATGCCGAGGACCGCGGCGAGACCCAGCGCGCTGCGTGGGTGGTAGGCCGTGGTCCACAACCCTCCGTGTGCGGCGTTGACGGCCTCGTCCTGCCACGGCTCCGCCTGCGGCTGCGCTCCTGAACGCAGGTCGTACGCCATGAGGGCGGCCATCAACGTGTTGCTCGTGGCCGGCTCGAACACCTCGACGCCGAACCGGTGCGCACCCGCATACGCGGCGGCGAGCGCCTTGTTCTTGACGACCGAGCGGGTACGCGTCGCCGGCGCCACGTTGAGCGACACCATCGTGCCCTCGTGGCGGGCGGCGGTCGCGCGCCAGCGCTGGAGTCGCTTGGCGAGCGCGTAGTTGGGGCCCTGCTGCGGCACCAGGGCGTCGCACACGCCGGGGTCGGCGCCGGGCGGGTAGTTGCGCTGCAACAGTCGGCCACCGCTGATCATCCGCAAGGGGGCCCGGAGCATCCTGGACGACTCGGCGTACGCCCGGTTGGCGTACGCCACCTCGGCCGCCGGCACGGCGAACGTGTCGGTCGGCGTCGCGAGGAACGCCAGCGCCGTGTCGTGGCGCTGCCGCGTCAGGTGCGCGGCCAGGGCGTCGGCCGCCATCGACACGCGTACGTGCGACGCGCCGTCGGCGTAGCAGTAGTTGCCGAGGACCAGCCGGCCCTCGAAGCCGTCGAGCCAGTGCGCCACCGCGGACAGCTCCGTGACGAGGTCGGCGCCGGAGTCGTCGTCGCCGTTCGTCACGATGCGGGCCGGCACGTGCACCCGGCTGGCCGACTGCTCGGCGTACGTCCGCACGCGCTCCTGGACGTCGGGCCGCGGGAGGTCGATCGCGACGACCTCTGCGCCCCAGCGCAGGAGCGCCCGGTAGGGCGCCATCTCGGCACCGGCACCGAGCACCACGATCGTGTCGCCCTCGAGCCGCAGCCACTCGGGGTTCTCCTGGACGGTCTGGATCGCCTCGGAGCACGACTGCGTGATGACCCCGCCCTCGACCCACGTGTCGAGCTGGTCCAGCAACGCCTTGCCGCGAAGCCGCTCGCCGCGATAGGGCACCGAGAGCTCGGTCTCCGGATCGGCGTCGCCGCTGACCGTACGGGTGTGGAAGACCTGCGAGAGCGCCGTGCCGGTGATCGCGTCATCGAGCGGCACGTCGCCGTACCGCATCAGCTCGTGCGCGCTGCGCAACCCGTCGGCGGCGATCGACTGGGCGGCGGTTGCCTCGCCGATGCCGGCCTCGAGTGCCCGGCGGAAGTGGTCGAGATAGTGACGCCGCCAGTTGGTCTCGTTCTCGACCGCGCGGGCACCCACCGGATCGGCTTTGCGCAGCGCATCGGACAGGATCGTGCGCGCGGCTGCGGACGTGCTCTCGGACGGAAACGACACTCCCTCAAGTCCCATCGGCTCAGACTAGGAGCGAATTTCGGTTACTGACGAGTCATGTGACCGAATCTTTTCCAGCCTTCACCAATCAGCACGCCCGAGGGTGGCGAACCACGGGCATGACGACGACGGCGACACCCCGAGCAGCAGCCCCCTGGTGGGCCGGTGCCCTCGCGGGCCTGCTCGCCGCCGCCTCCGGCGTCGCGGTCGGCACCGCAGCCGCCGCGCTCCTGCAGGGCGTCCCCTCGCCGATCGAGTCGGTCGGCAACCGTGCGATCGACTACGCGCCGCCGTTCCTCAAGGAGTTCGCGGTCAAGCAGTTCGGCACGAACGACAAGCCGATCCTGATCGGCAGCGTCGTGGCCGGCCTTGCCGTGATCGCGATGATCGCCGGGATCATCGGCCGCCGCAGGCCGCGCGTCGCCGTCATCCTCGTCGGTGTCATCGGCCTGGTCGCGGTGGCCGCCGCGGCCTCGGACCGCACCACGACCGCGAGCCGCGCGCTGACCCTGGTCCCGTCCGTCCTGACCCTCGCGGTGAGCCTCGGAGCGTTGGTTCTCCTGCTCTCGGTCCTCGTGCCGACCGGCAAGCGAGCCGCCGAGCACCCGATGGGGTTCCAGCGCAGGCGCTTCCTCGGCGTGGCCGCTGGACTGGGTGCCCTCGTCGTGGTGGGCGGAGTCGTCGGCCAGGTCTTCGGCAGTGCCGCCGCGGCCGCATCGCGGGCCGGCATCAAGCTCCCGCGCCGGGCCAACCCTGCGCCGGCGGTCCCGGCCGGTGCGCAGGTCGACATCGACGGCGTCAGCAGGTTCGTGACGCCCAACCGCGACTTCTACCGCGTCGACACCGCCCTGCGGATCCCGGACGTACCGGCCGAGGGCTGGAACCTGCGCATCCACGGCATGGTCGATCAAGAGCTCAACCTCTCGTTCCGCGACCTGCTCGACATGCCGCTCGTCGACCACCGCGTCACGTTGACCTGCGTCTCCAACGAGGTCGGCGGCCCGTACGTCGGCAATGCGGTCTGGACCGGCGTGCTGGTCAAGGACCTGCTCGCGATGGCCGGCGTCAAGGCCGGCGCCGACGCGATCAAGACGACCAGCGCCGACAAGTGGTCCGCCGGCACACCGCTCGAGGCGGTCACCGACGACCGCAGCTCGATGGTGGCGATCGGTATGAACGGCGAGCCGCTGCCGCTGGCCCACGGCTTCCCTGCGCGCATGGTCGTGCCGGGCCTCTACGGCTACGTCTCGGCGACCAAGTGGCTCACCGACATCGAGGTGTCGCGCTTCGCGGACTTCAAGGCGTACTGGACGACCCGTGACTACGACGCCAAGGCGCCGATCAAGTTCTCGTCACGCATCGACGTACCCAAGTCGTTCCAGACCTTCCCCAAGGACAAGGTCCGCGTCGGTGGAGTCGCCTGGGCGCAGACGGTCGGCATCGAACGCGTCGAGGTCAAGGTCGACGAGGGCGACTGGCAGGACGCGACCCTCGCCACCCAGGACACCGTCGAGACCTGGCGCCAGTGGAGCTGGCAGTGGGACGACGCCACCGAGGGCACCCACAAGCTCACGATCCGCGCCACGAACAAGAACGGCGAGACCCAGACCTCCGATCGGGCACGCATCCGCCCGAACGGTACGACCGGCTGGCACAGCGTCCAGTTCCGCGTCGAGTAGAGAAGCACACCCAACCCAAGGAGAAATGACATGCGTACATCCACCAAGAGCTTTGCCATCGCGGCGGTTGCCTCGCTGTCCCTGTTCACCGCGGCCTGCGGTGGCTCGAGCGACAGCAGCGACGGCGCGGCCGCACCCAAGGAAGACACCACGTCGGCTGCCCCGATGGACGACGCGGCATCCGACCTCGTCGGCCCGGGCTGCGCCGACTACGCCAAGGCCGTGCCGGAGGGCAAGGGCTCGGTCAGCGGCATGTCGAAGGACCCGGTCGCCACGGCTGCGAGCAACAACCCGCTGCTCAAGACGCTCGTCGCCGCGGTCTCGGGCAAGGTCAACAAGGACGTCGACCTGGTCGACACGCTGAACGGCGGCGACTTCACGGTCTTCGCGCCGGTCGACACCGCGTTCGCCAAGCTCGACAAGAAGACGCTCGCGACGCTCGGCACCCCCGCGGGCGCCAAGACGCTCGAGAGCGTGCTGACCTACCACGTCATCGCCGGCCAGATCACGCCTGCTGACATCGACGGCACGCAGAAGACCGTCAACGGTGCGGACCTGAAGATCACCGGCTCGGGCGACGACATCCGGGTCGGCGACCAGGCCAGCGTCATCTGTGGCGGCGTCAAGACCGCCAACGCGACGGTCTACCTCATCGACACCGTGCTGATGCCGCCCGCCGCCTGATCACGAGGAGCACCACACGTACGGGCCGGACCTCCTCCAGGGTTCGGCCCGTACGCATGCGATCAGCTGACGTAGATCATCTTGCTCCCGCTGGTCCCGGGGTTCACGTTCGACGAGCCCCCGTACATCACGTCCATCCAGAACAACCCCCTCGTCGTGAAGGGCGGCAGGGTCACGGAGCGCGTGCCCATGTCGCTCGGCGAGATCGTCATGCTCTGGATCGTCCTGCCGTTCAGCCGGATGTAGACGATGTCGGAAGGTCTGACCGACGATCCCGTGATGCGGAGGTTGACGGTGACCTCGACCCTGGTCGAGTTCACCCTGGGCCTGGACGTGCTCAGCGAGAACGTCACCGCCGGCGTGGCCTTCTTGACGGTCACCGTCTTCACAGCCGAGACGCCCGGGCTGGTCGCGGCGTCACCTCCGTAGCTCGCCGTGATCGTGCGCGTGCCGGCCTGGAGGGTGGACGACAGGGAGATCGCTGCCTTGCCGCCCGTCAGCTGCATCGACCCGATGGCCGTGCTGCCGTCCATGATCGTGACAGTGCCGGTCGGGGCCGGCCGGCCGGCGGGCACCGTGACCGTGACGGTCGCCGTGTTCGCCTTGCCGTAGGTCTGGCTCGATCCCAGGCTGAGGGTGACGGTGGGCTTCGACTTGTCGTCTGGAGCCGCCGGGACGGTCAACGTCTCGATCGCCGACGCGTTGCCGGCCCTGTCGGTCGCCCGGAACTCAAGCTGGGCGGAGTCGCGGCTCAGGACTTCCGACCCCGTGACAGGGGTCCAGGTCGTGTCGCCGACCTTGCGCCGTTCGATCAGGGCGATGCCCGAGCCGTTGGTGTCGGTCGCGGTCACGGTGAGCGTGCGGGTCGTGCCGTTGAACGACGGGGCGACGACCGGCGGCGTCGTGTCGACCTTGAGGTCGAGCGTGCGGGTGGCCTCGACGAGTGAGCCAGCAGTGGACCGATAGCTCACCTTCTGGCCGTCCGGTGGGGCGAACGGAGCCGTGTAGGGCTGCCACGTCGCACCGTCGTCGACGGAGTACTCAGTCGTGGCGGTCGCGCTGCCCAGGTCCACGGTCAGGGTCACCACGGGACGCGTCCTGTACCAGCCGGCTGCGCCATCGGGCGCCGTCGGGGCGACCGTGGCCGACGTCGTCGGGACCGAGTCGGCCGCGGAGAGCGAGAAGTCGTCGACCGTGAGCGTGCCGGTGGTGGCGAGGTTGAGCCCGAAGCTGATGGCGGTGGTGTTGGCCGGGACCGCGGGGGTTGTCCACACCGCGCGGGAGTAGGTCGACGAGGGCGAAAAGGCCAGGTTCGAGGTGGTCCAGTAGGACCATGTGCCTGCCGTGTCCCGCCGGTGCACGACGAACCGGCTGGGTGCGGTCGACGTGTACCAGCCGCGCAGGACGTACGTCTTGCCCACCGCCACCGTGGGCGCGCACGTGCCGAGGTCACGGGTCGTGACGAGCCTGGCGTCGCCGTCGGTGAAGCTCGAGACCGTCACCCGACCGGCGACCTGACCCGTATGCCCGGGGGCGACGGTGTCCACGGTTGAGGTGTTCGTGCCCCCACTCCCTACCTGCCAGCACGTGGGCAGCCCCGTGCTGGGCGCAAGGCTCTCGAGGCTCGGGTTGTTGAGGCCGCTCTCGTCCTGGATCGGCGTGGGGTCGACCGTCACGACGGGCTTGGCATTGCCACCGACGACGTCGCCGACCGTCTTGACGACGGTGTTGTTCGACGCTGCGCGGGGCCCCAGCCAGTCGAGGAACTGCGTGAAGATCTCCGTGTTGACCGCCAGCTCACCGCACTGGGCCCCGCAGAAGGTGTGGAACGTGAGCTGCACCCAGCCGCCTCCGGACGACTCGGCGTTGGTCACGGCGTCTTGGTAGTCCTGGAGGGTCCAGGCGCCGTCCATGTTGTGCGACCTGGTCGCATACGGCTGGACGGGTGGGATCGACTCGGAGTAGCTGCAGCCGTTGCAGCCGAAGCGCGACCGGAGTCCCCCCACGCCGCGGGCGCTGTTGTAGCCACAGTCCCGCACCAGGTCGCTGACCGTGGCCGTGTTCTCCGCGAACGGGTACGCGAAGCTGCGCACATTGAAGCCCCACGCGGTCAGGTTGGCCCGGTCCAGGCAGATCTGCCGCTTGGCCTCGTCTGGGGGCAGGTTGGGGAGGTTCGCATGGCTGAGGGTGTGGCCGCCGATCTCGTGGCCGTCCGCGGCGAGCTGGTCGAGCTGAGTCCGGGTGACGTAGCCGGTCTTGCCGACAGTCCCGGAGTTGGTGTAGAACGTCCCCGCCATGCCGCGGTCCTTCATGAGCGCGGCGGCCGTCAGCTGGCTGGCGCTGGCGTCGTCGAACGTCAGGCTCACGACGGTCTGTGGGTCGTCTGCCGCCGCCTGCCCGGGGGACATCACGAACGCGCTGGGCAGGACAGCGAGAAGCATCGCGACGCACCACGCGATCCGAGTGCGGATCCCTTTCGGGGACTGGTGACCGTTCGGCATTGCTGTCTGTGTGTTCATCTCACACCTCTGGAGGACTTCCGCCCTTGCGGCGGATCGCGAGTCAACGCTCGTGCTCCGAGCGGGGACCCGGTGGCAGAATCGAGATGGAGTGTGGAGGACTGCACTGATCCTGCGGGATCCCGCCACGGCCGCAAGGACCCGCCTCGAGCCATCCACCTCTTTCAGCCGCCCGACTCAGCGGACGGTGATCGTCTGGCTGGCGCTGGTCCGGGAGTTGACGTTCGACGAGCCTTGATACCTGACGCTGAGCTTGAACGTCCCCTTCTTCTTGAACACCGGCAGGCTCACGCTGCGCGTGCCTGCGTACGCCGAAGAGATCAACATGGTCTTGATCGTCTTGCCATTGAGCTGGATGTAGACGTAGTTGGCCGGCCTGATCGACGATCCCGCGATGCGAAGGTTGACCGTGGTCTTGACCTGGGTCGAGTTCACCCTGGGTTTGGACGTGCTCAGCGTGAACGTCACGGTCGGCGTGGCCTTCTTGACGGTCACCGTCTGGATGACCGACGTGCCGGTCTTGGTCCGGCTGTCGCCTGAATAGCTCGCCGTGAGCCCGTGGCTGCCCGCGGCAAGGGTGGACAGCGAGATCGCAGCCGTGCCGCCCGACAGCGGCCCCGTCGCGATGACCTTGGTGCCGTCCTTGATCGTGACGGTGCCGGTTGGAATGGGCCAGCTGGGAGGCGCCGTGACCACGACGGTCGCCGTGTTCGCCTTGCCGTAGGTCAGGCTCGAACCGAGGCTGAGGGTGACGCCCGCCTCGGCCCTCGCCATGACGTTCACCGTCTTGGTCGACTCGTGGCCCGCGTTGTCGGTCGCGCGCAGCTCCAGATGCACGGCGTCATCGCTCAGCGGCTCGGGTCCCGCGACGGGGGTCCAGTCCTGGCTGCCGACATCACGCTTCTCGACCAAGGCGATGCCTGATCCGTGGTCGGTCGCGTTCACACTGAGCGTGCGGTTCGAGGGGTCGAGTGCTGGGGCCATCGAGGGCGCGGTCGTGTCGACCTTGAGGTCGAGGGTGCGCGTCGGCTCGACGATCGGGTCGGCCTTGGACCGGTAGCTCAGCGTGTGGCTGTCCGGTGCGTCGAACGGACCCGCGTACGTGTGCCACGTCGCGCCGTCGTCGACGGAGTACTCGGTCGTGGCGGTGGGACTGCCACGGTCCACCGTCAAGGTCACCTTGGGAGGCGTCCTGTACCAGCCCGCCGCGCCGTCGGGCGCGGTCGGAGCGACCGTGGCGTCCGTCCTGGGGACCGAGTCGGTTGCCGACAGGGTGAAGTCGTCGACCGTGAGCGTGCCGATGGCGACGAGGTTCAGTCCGAAGCTGATGCCGGTGGTGCCGGGCGGCACCGGTCCGGTCGTCCACGTCGCCGGGGCATACGTCGAGGAGGGTCCGAAGAACGGGCTCGAGGTCCAGTAGGACCAGGTGCCCGCCGCGTTCCGCCGATGCACGACGAACTGGGTCTGGGCGGTCGACGTGTACCAGCCGCGCAGGACGTACGTCTTGCCCGGCGTCACCGCGGGCGTGCACGTGCCGAGATCGCGGGTGGTGACGAGCTTGGCGTCACCGCTGGTGAAGCTCGAGACCGTCACCCGACCGGCGACCTGCCCCGTTCGACCGGGGCTGACGGTGTCGACGGCCGCGGTGACCACACCCTGGGTCCCGGATTGCCAGCACGCGGGCATTCCCGAGGGTGTGATGCTCTCGAGGCTCGGGTTGTTGAGACCGCTCTCGTCCTGGACCGGCACGTCGTCGACCGACACGACAGGCTGGGTGACGCCGCCGACGACATCGCCGACGGTCTTGACGACCGTGTTGTTCGATGCCGCGCGGGGCTCGAGCCAGGCGAGGAACTGCTCGAAGAGCTCCGTGTCGGTCGACAACGCACCGCACACGTCCTCGCAGAAGTTGTGGAAGGTCAGCGGCACCCAGCCGCCTCCGTTCGACTCGGCGTTCGTGACGGCGTCCTGGAGGTCCTGGAGGGTCCACTCGTTGACGACGTCGTGCGCCTTGAGCGAGTACGGCTGGCCGGGCGGGATCGTCTCGGTGTAGGTGCAGTCGTCGCAGCCGAAGCGTGACCTGATGTCACCGACGTTGCGAGCGCTGTTGTAGCCACAGTCGCGCACCAGGTCGCCGATCGCGGTCGATCCCTCCGCGAACGGGAACGCGAAGCTGCGCACGTTGAATCCCCACTCGGTGAGGTTGGCCCGGTCGAGGCAGATCTGCCTCTTGGCCTCGGTAGGCGGCAGGGTCGTGAGGTTCACATGGTTGAGCGTGTGGCCGCCGATCTCATGGCCGTCCGCGGCGAGCTGTGTGAGCTCGGTCCTGGTCGCGTAGCCGTTCTTGCCGACATTGCCCGAGTTGACGTAGAACGTCCCGGACATGTTGTGGCCCGTCATGAGCGCGGCGGCAGCCAGCTGACTGGCACTGCCGTCGTCGAAGGTGAGGCTCACGACGGTCTGCGGACCGTCGGCAGCCTGGCCGGGCGACATCACGACCACGCTGGGGAGGACCGCCACGATCATCGCGATGCACCACGACACCCGTGCTCGAGTCCTTGTCGGGCGCTGGTGGTGCTCGGTCCGCGTTGTTGTCTGCGTGCTCATCTCATACCCCTGGTGCGTTTCCCGCGAGAAATCCACATTCGGCTTTCCCAAGGGGGCGCGTGGGCCGAATGGATGCGGAATGCGGGGAGCTGCACGGACCCTGCGGAATTCCACAACGGCACGCAAGACCCGCCTCGAGCGGGTCGCTAGGCTCCGGGGATGGGATCCGTCCACCTCATCCGCCACGGCCAGGCGTCATTCGGGTCCGCCGACTACGACCAGCTCTCGCCGGTCGGCATGCAGCAGTCGACGGCTCTCGGCATGTCGTGGGAGGCGTCGGGGTGGGCACCCACCGCAGCCGTCGCCGGGTCGATGAAGCGCCACGCCCAGACGGCGATCGCGGCAATCGACGCCTGCGGGCAGGGCGACGGCTACGACATCGACGACGGCTGGAACGAGTACGACCACCTGGCGATCGCCAACGCGCACGACCCGGCCGCCCGGACGAAGGACGCCAAGGAGTTCCAGCGGCACCTCAATGCCGCCCTCGACGCGTGGATCGCCGGCGAGGGCGAGCACGCCGAGACGTACCGGCACTTCGTGGACCGGGTCATGACGTCGTTCGGCAAGGTGGTGGCCGATGCCGGGCCGGGGCAGTCGATCGCGGTGTTCACCTCCGGCGGCCCGATCGCGGTCGTGGCGTCACACCTGCTGACGGGTGACGCGTCGGCGTTCCAGCGGATCAACGACGTCATGCTCAACGCCGCGGTCACGACGGTCATCGTCGGCTCGACGGGTCCCCGGCTGCTCGCGCTCAACGAGAGCACGCACCTCCCGCGCGACCTCGTCACGTACCGCTGATTTGAGATACCGCTAGTATCTGAACATGGCCATCCCCTCGCAATCCCGCGTCCTCGTCACCGGAGCCGCCTCCGGACTCGGGCTCGCGCTCGTACGCCGGCTCGTCGATCGCCGTTGCCGTGTGCTCGCCACCGATGTGTACGCCGAGCTGCCGGACGCCCTGCGTGACCTCGACGGCGTCTCGTACCTGAGGCTCGACGTCACCCAGGACGTCGACTGGGCCACGGCACGCGACTGGGTCGTCGAGGAGTGGGACGGTCTCGACTACCTGTTCAACAACGCCGGCGTCGCCGCGGGTGGCCGCATCGAGCTGTCCGAGATGGACCAGTGGCAGTGGATCGTCGACATCAACCTGCTCGGCGTCGCACGCGGCTGCCGTACGTTCGCGCCGATGCTCAAGGAGCAGGGCAGCGGTCACATCGTCAACACCGCCTCGGCGGCCGGCCTCGTCCACCCGCCGCGGATGAGCGAGTACAACGCGGTCAAGGCCGGTGTCGTGGCGTTGAGCGAGACGCTGCTCCACGAGCTCAAGCCGTACGGGGTCAAGGTCTCGGTGATCTGCCCGACGTTCTTCAAGACCAACCTCACCGAGTCGCTGCGCGGCAAGGACGAGGCGGCCAACAAGTCGGCGGCCAAGCTGATCGACGGCTCCAAGGTCAGCGCGGACCTCATCGCCGGCCGGGTGATCGCGGGCGTCGAGAAGGGCAAGCACATCATCCTGACCGACCGCGACGGCAAGATCGCGTACGCCGCCAAGCGCTTCGCCCGTCCGCTCTACTACTCGATGATGGCCAAGGCCTCCGTCCAGATGTCGAAGAAGGACTGACATGCGCAAGAACGTTCTCATCACCGGCGCCAGCTCCGGGCTCGGCGCCGGGATGGCCCGCATCCTGGCCGCCAAGGGTCACCACCTCGCACTCACGGCCCGCCGGGTCGACCGGCTCGAGGCGCTGCGCGACGAGCTGCTCGCCGCCCACCCCGAGATCGAGGTCGTCGTGCACGAGCTCGACGTCAACGACCACGAGCGGGTCTTCGAGGTGTTCAAGCAGGCGATCACGGACCTCGGCGGACTCGACCGGGTCATCGTCAACGCCGGCCTGGGCAAGGGTGGCCGCATCGGCACAGGCAAGTTCCACGCCAACAAGCAGACCGCCGAGACCAACTTCATCGCCGCGATCGCACAGTGCGAGGCGGCGATGGAGCACTTCTACGAGCGCAAGGCCGGGCACCTCGTCGTGATCTCCTCGATGTCGGCGATGCGGGGCATGCCGTCATCCATGACGACGTACGCGGCGACCAAGGCCGGCATCGCCGCGATCGCCGAGGGCATCCGCTCGGACCTGATCGGCCGCAAGGGTCTGGACATCAAGGTCACGACGCTCTATCCCGGCTACATCGCCTCAGAGATGAACGAGGGCGTCCAGCAGGAGGCCAAGATGATGGTCGACACCGAGACCGGCTGCCGAGCGCTGGTCAAGAACATCGAGAAGGAAGTCGTCGACGCGGCCGTGCCGGCATGGCCGTGGGCGCCGCTCGGGCAGGTCATGAAGCACGCCCCGCTCAGCATCGTCCGCCGGATGGTCTGACTAGGACCTCGGGCTGAACTGCTTCTGCTTGGGCCGGCCGGAGAACACGATCCGGCTGACCACGAACGCGACGGCCGCGGCATGTGCCGCCAGCACGGCGCCGCCCAGCACCACGATTCCGATCAGGATCCACTCCAGCATGCGGCTACTTTACGTGGGTGACGCACGGATCGCGGCGGGTCCGGCGAACCTCACATCGAGCCGAGGATGCGACAGGGTGTGTCTCCATGACACGGTGGGAGCCGAATTCACGCGAAACAGGGAGACCTCATGAGCAGCACACCACCACCCGGCGGACCGATCGGCGCGGACGGCTATCCCGTGCACCCCGGCACGCCGGCTGAACAGCCCGGGGCTGCGGCCGCCGTTGAGCAGCCTGCGCCGATTCGACTGGCGATCCGGCTGATGTGGGTGGGCGCTGCACTGAGCTTGGCGGGGCTCGTCGTCAGCCTCCTCACGCTCGACTCACTGAAGTCGCAGCTGCGTGACTCGCTCGAGAAGAGCGACCCGAACTACACCCAGTCCGACTTCGATGCGCTCTACGGGATCTCGGTCGGCATCGCGGTCGTCGCGGCTCTCATCGGCGTGAGCCTGTGGGCCTGGATGGCGTGGAAGAACGGTCAGGGTCGCCCGTGGGCGCGCATCGTGGCCACGGTGCTCGGTGGCCTCAACCTCCTGTCGACACTGTCGGCTGTCTCTCTCGGCAACGTGACCGGCGCCTCGATCGCCGTGTCCGTCGTGGGTCTCGTGCTCGCCCTCGTGATCCTGTCGTTGCTGTGGCGCAAGGAGTCGAGCGAGTTCTACGCAGCTCGGTCCCGCCCCCAGTGGGGCTGAACGAGCCCGTCCCGTTGGCGAGCATCGAGGAGCTTGCGGGACGTATCGAGGTCCTGAGGAACGCTCAAGCTCGTACGGTCGTGGCGATCAGCGGGTACGGAGGCGCCGGGAAGTCGACGCTCACCAAGACTCTCGCCGCGGATCCGGGCAGGACCCGCTTGCGGGGCGACGACTTCCTCGACCCGATGCGTTCGCACCTCCGCTCGACGGACTGGGACGGCGTCGAACGTACGCGCATGCGCGACGAGGTGCTCGCGCCGTTCAGGAGGGGCGAGCAGGTGCGCTTCCGGCCGTTCGACTGGAACACCGGTGCGTTGGGGTCGGTCACGGAGCTGCCCGACACGGAGGTGCTCCTGGTCGACGCCATCGGCATCCTGCACCCCGACCTCGACGGGTGCTTCGACCTGTCGGTGTGGGTCGACGTCGACCTGGAGACGGCGGGCGAACGAGGCCGGGAGCGGGACCGCCGCAACGGGCACGAGCATGATGAGCTCTGGGTCGACGTGTGGTTGCCGAACGACAAGGACTTCGCCGCCAGGTTCGACCCGATGAGCCGAGCCGACGTGCGGTACGTCCCTGCCGACGTCGCACAGCGGGGAATGCCGGGCGCCTGACCTTTGTTGACAACCATTGTCAATCAAGGAGAGGTGGCCACCATGGCTCGACATGCCGATCTCAGGCCCATCATCAAGCTGCGCTCGACCGCCGGCACGGGATACACGTACGTGACCCGCAAGAGCCGCCGGAACGACCCCGATCGCATGGGGCTGCGCAAGTACGACCCCATCGCGCAGCGCCACGTGGAGTTCCGCGAAGAGCGCTGAGCTCAGCCGCGACGCACGGCACGCAGCACGGCATCGACCGCGACGGCAGGACGCCCGTCGCGGTCGATCCATTCCCGCTCGAGTCGCAGCGCATCGATCGTGGCCCACTCCGCCGGGTCCAACGTCGAGGCGATCTCCTCGGCGGTGAAGCGGATGTCGTCGAACGTCGTGCCCTCGGGCGCGTGGCCGATGTCCTCGGGATGGTGCCCGACGATCAGCAGCGTGCCGCCGGCCGCGACCGATGCGGCCAGCTCGCGGTGGAGCCGGACGAACGCAGGTCGTGGCAGGTGCATGAACTGCGCTGACACCAGGTCGTACGTCGTCTCGGCAGACCACGTGAACGCATCGGCCTGCTGACAGGTCAGCGCGAGGTCCAGCTCGGAGGCGCGAGCGGCGACGCCTTCGAGGGCCACCACGGAGATGTCGACTGCGGTGACCTGCCAACCCTGCTGGGCGAGCCAGAGCGCGTCCGCACCCTCTCCGCTGCCGAAGTCGAGCGCGGTGCCGGGCCCGAGCTGCGAGCCGTACGTCACGAGGTGTGGGTTGGGGTTGCCGCTCCACACCTGCTCGCCGGCGTACCGCTCGTCCCAGAACTCGCGGGTGAAGTGATCCCCTGGCCGCTCGGTGTGCTGATGCGTCATGGATCCATCGTGCGTCGCTGGTCGACGGGTGACAAATCGCTTTGCTGTCTCGGCAACCTAGTCCTTCGACCGCGGCTTCGCGCGTACGTGCATCCGCTCGCCCTGCGGCCCGAAGAGCGACAGGACCTCCGCCGGGCCCTTGCCGGCAGAGCCCAGCCAGTGCGGCAGCCGCGTGTCGAACTCGGCCGCCTCGCCGGTCCCCAGCACGAGGTCGTGCTCGCCGATCATGAGCCGCAGGCGCCCGGACAGGACGTAGAGCCACTCGTACCCCTCGTGCGTCTTCAGGCCCCCGGTGTCTTCAGGTGTCTGGCCGGGGGGCATGACCACCTTGTAGGCCTGGGGGCCGCCGGCCGAGCGGGTCAGCGGCACGTACGTCCGGCCGTGTCGGTGGATGGGTTCGGCCTGGACGCGCGGATCTTCGCTGGGGGGCGCCTCGACGAGCTCGTCGAGGGTGACGCCGTGCGCCTTGGCCAACGGCAGCAACAGCTCCAGCGTCGGCTTGCGCTGCCCGGCCTCGAGGCGGGAGAGCGTGCTGACGGAGATGCCGGTGGTGGTGGAGAGCTGGGCGAGGGTCGCCTCGCCGCGCTGGCGCAGGGCTCGCAGGCGCGGCCCGACAGAGGTGAGAGCGTCGGTGAGGTTGTCGGTCATACGGGCATCTTGCCATACTGGCAAAGTAGTTTGCGGATCTGTGCATCGCGACGAACACTGATGACATGAACTCAGACGCGTACGACGCCATCGTCATCGGAGCCGGTGCTGCCGGCCTGTCCGCCGCCCTCGTGCTCGGTCGCGCACGACGGCGCGTGCTGGTGCTGGACGGCGGGCCTCCGCGCAACGCGGCCGCGGCGCATGTCAACGGCTATCTCGGCATCGACGGACTCAGCCCGCTCGAGCTGCTCGAGATCGGGCGGACGCAGGTCGAGAAGCTCGGCGTCGAGGTCCGTGAGGGCGTCGCCTCACACGTCGACGCTGTGGACGGCGGGTTCGACGTGCACGCGGGCAGCGACACTCTCCGCGCGAAGCACCTGGTCGTCGCCGCAGGCGTCACCGACTCGCTGCCCGGCATCCCCGGGCTCAGCGAAGGGTTCGGCATCGACATCTTCCACTGCCCGTATTGCCACGGCCACGAGGTCGCCGGCCAACGCCTCGCCGTCATCGCGACCCAGCCGATGTCCGGTCATCAGGTCCGCATGGTGCGGCAGTGGTCCGACGACGTGGTGTTCTTCACCAACGACACGGTCGATCTCGATGCCGACGAGCGCCGGTTGTTCGCCGCTCGTGGCGTGGACGTCGTCGACGGGCCGGTCGCCGAGATCGTCCGGCACGACGGCGCACTGCGAGGCGTAGGTGCGGGGGACGACGTGCACGAGGTCGATGCGGTGTTCGTGGCGCCCACGATGGTGCTCAACCTCGATGCGCTGGCGGCGTTCGACCTGGCGATGACCGAGACGCCGATGGGTCCCGTCGTGGCGACGGACCTGATGGGTGCGACCAACGTGCCCGGACTCTGGGCTGCCGGCAACGTCGCCGATGCAGGCTCGCAGGTCATCTCCGCCGCTGCTCAGGGTGCCAAGGTCGGCGCGATGATCAACGGCACCCTCGTGGAGCAGGACTGGATGGTCGCCCCCGTCGGGCGGTGACCTAGAGCCCAAGGCGGGATCGCGCTTGGGCCCGAGGTCACCGCTCACCCGACCAGGCTCAGCCCAACAGCTGACGGGCCAGCTCGCCGACCTGCTCGGACTCGACGAGGAATCCGTCGTGGCCGTGATCGGACTTCACGATCTCGAGCGACCCGGAGCCGGGGATCCCGTCGGCGAGCTCCTGCTGCTGGTGCAGCGGATAGAGCCGGTCCGAGCTGATGCCGGCGACGATCGTACGAGCCGTGACCCGGCTGAGCGCCGCCGTGATCCCGCCGCGACCGCGGCCGACGTCGTGGCTGTTCATCGCCGCGCTCAGCACGATGTACGAGTTGGCGTCGAACCGGCCGACGAGCTTCGCGCCGTGGTGCTGCAGGTATGACTCGACCGCGAACCGACCGTCGTCCTGCACCGTGCGGCCGAATCGCTCGGCGAGCTCGTACTCGCTCCGATAGCTGATGTGGGCGATCCGCCGGGCGAGGTCGAGGCCCTGCAGCGGTCCTTGCGGCCCGTCGTAGTAGTCGCCGTCGAAGTACGCCGGATCGGCGCGGATCGCGTCGATCTGCGTCGCCGAGAGCGCGACCTGCTCTGCCGACGCCGCCGCCGAGGTGGCGAGCAGGAAGAGACGCTCGACCCGGCCGGGATGCTCCACGGCCCACTCCAGCGCGCGCATGCCGCCGGCGGACCCGCCGATGACGCCACGCCAGCGCGGTATGCCGAGCAGATCGGCGAGGGCGACCTCGGCGCGTACCTGGTCGCGTACCGTCAGCGCCGGGAACGAGCCGCCCCAGTGCAGGCCGTCAGGATCGCGGGACGACGGGCCGGTCGAACCCTGGCACCCTCCGAGGATGTTGGCCGCCACGACGAACAGCCGATCGGTGTCGATCGCCTTGCCCGGCCCGACCAGCGCGTCCCACCACCCCGGCGTGGGATGGCCGGCTCGCGCCCGCCCGGCGACGTGACTGTCGCCGGTGAGGGCGTGCAGGACGAGGACGGCGTTCGATCCGTCGTAGCGGCCCCACGTCTCGTACGCGAGGCGTACGTCCGGGAGCGTCGCCCCCGAGTCGAGGACGAGGTCCCCGAGGTCGGCGAACCTCCGGGCGCCCGGCGGATCCCCCTCCCGCCACGCACCGGTGACGAGAGAGGGATCGATGCCGGGGCTGATCGTCACTTCGCTGCGCGGAAACCGGCGTCGAGGTCGGCGAGGATGTCGTCGATGCCCTCGAGCCCGACGGCGAGCCGTACGAGTCCGGGGGTGACGCCGGTGGCGGCCTGCTCGTCGGCCGACAGCTGCGAGTGCGTCGTGCTGGCCGGGTGGATCGCGAGACTTCGCACGTCGCCGATGTTGGCGACGTGGCTGAAGAGCTCCAGCGAGTCGATGAACGCCTTGCCGGCCTCGAGCCCCCCGGGCAGCTCGAACGTCAGCACGGCGCCCGCACCTTGTGGGACGTACTTGTCGGCGAGTGCCTTGTAGGGGCTGCTGTCGAGGCTCGCCCAGGTCACCCGGCTGACGTCCTCGCGCGCCTCCAGCCACTCCGCGACGCTGCGGGTGTTGGAGATGTGCCGCTCGACCCGCAGGCTCAGCGTCTCGAGGCCCTGGGCCAGCAGGAACGCGCTGAACGGGCTGATGGCGGCGCCGATGTTGCGGAGGTACTGCACCCGCAGCTTGGCGATGTAGGCCGCGGGCCCGAGCGCCGCGGCGTACTGCAGGCCGTGATAGCTCTCGTCGGGCTCGGTGAAGCCGGGGAACTTGTCGCCGTGCGCGCCGTAGTCGAACGTGCCGCCGTCGATCACGACGCCGGCGATCGTCGTGCCGTGGCCGCCGATGTACTTCGTCGCCGAGTGCACGACGGTGTCGGCGCCGTGCTTGAGCGGGTTGAGCAGGTACGGCGTGGCGATCGTGTTGTCGACGATGAACGGCACACCGACCTCCTTGGCGACCGCCGAGATCGCCTCGAGGTCGAGCACGTCTCCCTTGGGGTTGCCGATCGTCTCGCCGAAGTACGCCTTCGTGTTGGCCTTCGTCGCGGCGCGCCACTGCTCGGGGTCGTTGGGGTCGGCGACGAAGCTGACCGCGATGCCGAGCTTGGGGAAGCTGTGGCGCAGCAGGCTGTCGGTGCCGCCGTAGAGGCTCGACGAGGCGACGATGTGGTCGCCGGCCTCGGCGACGTTGGTCAGCGCGCCGGTCGTCGCGGCCTGGCCCGATGCGAACAGCAGCGCGCCGACGCCGCCCTCGAGCGCGGCGAGCCGCTCCTCGACGACGCCCTGGGTCGGGTTGATGATGCGGGTGTAGATGTTGCCCGGCTCGGCCAGCGAGAAGAGCGCCGCTGCGTGGTCGGTGTCTCGGAACTGGAACGAGGTCGTCTGGTAGATCGGCAGCGCGCGGGCTCCGGTCGTCGGATCAGGTGTCTGACCCGCATGGATCTGCTTGGTCTCGAATGACCACTGGTCGCTCATGGTGTCTCCCGTCGAAGGTCTGTGGACCCGACAGTGTCACCGTGCGCGGCGGCCACGACGACATCTCAGGATGCGGTAACGCGCTCATGCGGTCCGCACGGGTGCTACGGCTCACCGCAGAGTCGGCATGCGGGGGTTCCCATGTCACTGCTGCGGGGTTACCGTCCGATGGTCAAGCGGAAGAGACATGAACGGCTGCCGTAGCAACGTTCAGAGGGAATCTCGGGTGCGCAGACGTGATGCCTCTCCACACATCACGATGCACGAGGGAGCCCCCATGAAACGCTCAGTTGTCCTGGCGTCCTCCGCGATACTCGTCGCGGCCGTCGGCCTCACCACGCCTCCCGCCTACGCCGGCGGTCACAGCCCACACCCAGGTCCGCCCCGCACGATCGCCAGCGGTCTCGTCACCCCGTTGAGTCTCGAGATCGGAGATCACGGCACCGCGTACGTCTCGCAGAACTTCACCGGCGAGCTCCTGAAGATCACGAGGGACGGCACGAAGAAGACGATCGCCAGCACGGGCGGCGACGAACTCGGTGCGGTGTCGAAGCGCGGCGACACGATCTACTACGCCACCACGGGCCAGGACCCTGCACACCCGTCCGCGAACCTCTGGGCGCTTCGCAAGGGCCATGACCCCAAGGAGATCGGCGACCTGTACGAGCACGAGAACACCAAGAACCCCGATCGCATCAGGACGTACGGGTTCAAGGGCCTCCCTCAGTCGTGCGCGAGCCAGCTTCCTGACGAGGTGGGGCCGGCGACGTACAAGGGTCTGGTCGACAGTCACCCGTACGCATCGCTGCCGACCAGGCACGGTGTCTATGTCGCCGACGCGGCTGCCAACGCGATCCTCAAGGTGCGCCACGGCAAGGTGCACACCGTTGCGGTGATGCCGACCGCCAAGCCGATCATGATCACGGCGGCCAACTACGAGGCCATCGGCCTGCCGGAATGCACGGTCGGTTACAAGTACCGCTTCGAGTTCGTGCCGACAGATGTCGAGATGGGTCGCGACGGTTGGCTCTACGTGACGTCGTTGCCGGGCGGGCCCGAGGATGCGAGCCTCGGTGCACGTGGCGCTGTGTACAAGGTCAATCCGCACAACGGCTGGACGAAGCTGGTGGCGTCCGGATTCGTCGGTGCCACCAATCTGGCGATCGGGCCGTCCGGCCAGATCGCCGTTGCGGAGCTGTTCGGCGGCAGTGACGGGGCGGGACAGGTCACCTTGCTGAAGCGCGGGTCGCACCACCGCAAGCACCTGGCTCTCACATCGCCCGCCGCTCTCGAGTGGGTCAGCAGCAGGCACTCGAGCTCCCTCTACGTGACGACCGACGCGTTCGTGCTTGGCGACACGGGACCGCAACCGATCGGAAAGCTGGTGAAGGTGCGGTTCAACTAGGCCCTGTACTCGGTCGCTGGCGCTTCCCCCAATCCCCCCTCGGAGGGCGTCAGCGACCGACCCGGCCCGGGGTTCGTTCTCTAGGGAGGCCGCCTGCGGCCGACCGGGAGCGCTTTCCGTTCGCCAGTGAGGCCGCCTGCGGCCGAACGTGAGCGGAGCTGGGGGTCCCCCCACGGGCTCTGCGAGTAGGGGAGGCGAATCAACGTACGCCGCTGTGCTCGCTCTGGGGAGTCATCTCACGTGACCTCGCAGCTGGCGGCTTCGCCGCGAACGCTCACGGTCGCTCCGCTCCCTGGCCTGCCTCGACGCTCGCGCGCAGAGCGCGCTTCGGCCTCAGCACATCGAGAAGGGTTGCGCGGTGCTTTCGAGCACTGACAGCCAGAGGTCGCCGTCGGGGGAGACGCTGTGCGAGCCAGAGGTGACGAACGGGATCGGCACGTGCACGAAACGGTGGCGGCGGCGGCCGACGACCATGTCCGTACGCCCGGCCATCGCGGCGTGCACGGCGGTCTGGGCGAGGCGCGCGCAGTAGACCGAGTCCGACGCATCGGCCGGCACCGAACGGATCGCGTAGCCGGGGTTGAAGTAGCGCATCGTCAGCGGCTGGTTGCGGTTGGCGAAGTCCTTGGTGATCTGCTCGCGCAGGAAGCCCGCGATGTCGCCGAGGACCGCGTTGCCACTGGCATCGCGACGGTCGCTGGCCGGGATGAGGTCCTGGCCGGCACCCTCGGCGAGCACGATGACGGCGCTGCCGCGCTCGGCGACGCGGCGCTCCAGCAGCGCCAGCAGGCCGTTGTCGCCGTCGAGCGAGAACCCGACCTCGGGGATCAGGACGAAGTCGGCGTCGTGGTTGGCGAGGGCGGCGTAGCACGCGATGAATCCCGCGTGGCGGCCCATGACCTTGACGATGCCGACGCCACCGACGGCTGCCTCGACCTCGACACGCGCGGCCTTGATCGACTCGGCGGCCTTGGCGAACGCCGTGGAGAACCCGAAGCTCTGGCCGATGTGCGGGATGTCGTTGTCGATCGTCTTGGGCACGCCCACGACGCCGATCGTGAGGCCCCGCGCGGCGATCTCGGCACCGATGTTGTGGGCGCCGCGCATCGAGCCGTCGCCGCCGATGACCATGAGGATGTCGATGTCGAGCTCGACCAGGCGGTCGACGATCGCGACCGGGTCCTGGGCGCCGCGCGACGAGCCGAGGACCGTGCCGCCGCGCTCGCTGATGCGTGACACGAACTCCGGAGTCAGCTGCACGACGTCATGGCCGTTGGACTCGATGAGTCCCGCGTAGCCGTGCTGGAACCCGACCACGTCGCGTACGCCGTAGTGCGTGTTGAGCTCGAGCACGATCGCGCGGATGACGTCGTTGAGGCCGGGGCACAGGCCGCCGCAGGTGACGACGCCGACCTTGGTCGTGGCGGGGTCGAAGAAGATCTTCTGACGCGGGCCGCCGGACTCGAAGGTCGGCAGCTCCTCGAGCGGCACGCCGCGGGAGGCGATCAGCTCGAGCGTGTCGTCGTAGAGGATGCGATCGGTCTCGCCGACGTAGTACTCGTTGGTCGTACGCCCCTCGACATAGAGCGCGAGCGGCGAGTCGACGGCGCATGCGCCGAGCGAGCGGACCTGGAGGTCGGAGAGAGAAACCACCCGACAATGGTATCCGAGGAAATCCTCACGTTTGACCGCAATGGCGGTCGTATCAGGGAGTGAACACCAGACAGGTTGACGTCGCGGTCGCCAGCACGCGCCCGGCCGCATCCTTGATGTCCGCCTCGACGAATGCCGCCCGCGACCCGGGCTTGGTGACCCGGCCCTGTGCCGTGACGCGACCGGTCTCGCTGGTCATCCCGCGCAGGAAGCTGACGTTGAGATCGAGGGACGTGTACGCCTTGCCGGCCGGCAGCGTCGTCTGGACCGCGCAGCCGCACACCGAGTCGAGCAGCGTCGCGGCGAAGCCCGCCGTGCACCGAGCCGATCGGGTTGTAGTGCGACTCGTCGGGGGTGGCCGCCATGTCGGCGACACCGGGCGAGACGCTCACGAGCTCGAGGTTGATGTGGCTCGCGATCGGGGGCGCGGGGAACCGTCCCGTCGATCATCGCCTGGAGGTAGTCGAGCCCGGACATCGTCAGGGCTGCGGCGGCCTGGGGCCGAGGGTCGACCCACGTGATGGTCTTGTGCTGGGCCTGATCGAGCTCGGTCATGTCGCGCCTCTTCTCGTACGAAGAAGATGAGCGTACCATCTGGGTTGGGATTCCAAACTCAGCAACAGGAGAACGTATGCCGCTGACCGACTACGACTCGGCCACCTGCTCGATCGCCAGGACGGCACAGATCCTCGGCGACCGCTGGTCCGTCCTCGTCGTGCGCAACCTGTTCAACGGCGTACGCCGGTTCGACGCGCTGCAGCAGCACCTCGGCATCGCGCGGGACGTGCTCACCAAGCGCCTCGCACTGCTGGTCGACGAGGGGATCGTCGAACGGCGGCCGTACCGGCCGGAGGGCGAGCGCCTCCGGCACGAGTACGTCCTCACGCCCGCCGGCCGCGACCTGCGCACCGTCATGGTCGCGCTGATGGACTGGGGCGACGCGCACCGTCCGGGCCAGGACGGTCCGCCCATGTCGCTGCGTCATCGTGACTGCGGCGCCGCGATCCACGCCCACCTGACCTGCGCCGACGGTCATGAGATCGAGACGTCGACCCGCGCCGAGCTCGTACCCCTGGCCGGAGCCAAGCTGGCCGGCTGATTTCCTTTCGACAAGCTCAAGGAGCGTCACTCGAGTCGCGAGCACCGCTCCTTGAGCTTGTCGAAAGGACTGGTCACTCAGGCGTACGAGTAGTGGTCGAGGGGGAAGCTGCCGGCCTCGCGGAACGCGTTGAGCGTCGACGTCGGCCGCAGCAGTGTCGCCATGCCGTGCTGGTTGAAGTAGTACGACCGCGAGGTCGCGCAGCTGCCGTTGACGAACACCGAGTCCTCCACGAGGTCGGTCATCCGGCCGAGGAACTCCGCGTTGGCCTCCTCGGTGACCTCGAACGTCGACGCCCGGCGCTTCTCGACCTCGCCCAGCAGGCGCTTCATGTGCCGCATCTGCGACTCGATCGTCGTGAAGTAGGACAGGCCCGAGTAGGAGTACGGGCTGTTGAGCGAGATGAAGTTGGGGAACCCCGGCACCGTGACCCCTTCGTACGCCTGGAACTGCTGGGCGCGCCAGAACTTGCCGAGATCCTTGCCGTCGCGCCCGATGACCTCGAACGCCGGGAAGTTGGTGTCCCAGAGGTTGAAGCCGGTCGCGAGCACGAGGGTGTCGATCTCGGTCCTGGTGCCGTCGGCGGTCACGATGCCGTCGGGCTCGATGCGCGCGATCGGCGACGTCTCGAGGTGCACGTTGTCGCGGTTGAAGGTGCGGAAGTACGTGTTGGAGAACGTGGGGCGCTTGCAGCCGAACGTGTAGTCGGGCGTGAGCTTCTTGCGCGTCTCGGGGTCGTCGACCTGTCGCTCCAGGTGCCGCAGCGCCATCTTCTCCACGGCTCGGTTGAGCAGCTTCGTGCGGCGGTACTTGAGCACGCCGGCGACCATGATGAGCTCGAGAATGCCGTTGCCGACCGTGCGGACGGCACGCTGGGCCAGGGGCACTCGGGCGTACAGCTTCTGCACGCGCTTGGGCACCGCACCGTCCCACTTCGGCGTCACCCAGATCGCGGTGCGCTGATAGACCGTGAGCTCCGCGAGCCGGGGCGCGATCTCGGGGATCAGCTGCACCGCCGTCGCGCCCGTGCCGATGACCGCTGCGCGTCGCCCGTCCAGGTCGACCGAGTCGTCCCACCGCGTCGTGTGGATGACGGTGCCGGCGAACGACTCGATGCCCTCGATGTCGGGGAATGCGGGCTGCGACAAGAATCCCGTCGCGGTCAGCAGCAGGCGCGCGTGCAGGCGCTCGCCGCCGGCGATGTTGACGGTCCAGTGCTGGCTGTCCTCGTCCCACACCGCGCCCTCGACGACGGTGTCGAACCGCATGTGCCGGCGCACGTCGTACTTCGTGGCGACGTGCGTGGCGTATGCCTTGAGCTCCGCGCCGGGCGCGTAGAGCCGCGACCAGTAGGGGTTGGGCTCGAACGAGTAGGAGTAGGTCGATGACGGGATGTCGACCGCGAGTCCGGGATAGCGGTTGACGTGCCAGGTGCCGCCGAGGTCGCTCTCGCGCTCGAGGATCACGAGGTCGTCGTAGCCGAGCTGCCGGAGCTGGATCGCTGCGCCGATGCCGCCGAAGCCGGCGCCGATGATCGCGGCGTCGTGGATGGTCTGGGCCATGGGATCTCCCGATCAGATTTCAGATAATGAGACTATCTGAAATCAGTAAAGCAGGGAACAGGCTATGTGACAACCCCGATGTCATCGTCGTACGGCAGCTGATGCGGCAAGATGCGAACATGACGCTCGACATCACCGTGCGCGGCTCTGCCGAGCAGCACTATCAGGCCGAACGCGCGATCGTGTCGCTCGCGGCAGCTGTTGAAGGACCGGATCGTAAGCAGGTCTTCCAGGACGCCGTCGCGATCCACGACCCGCTGACCTCCCAGCTCCGCGAGCTGGTCGAGCTCCGTGCCGTCGGTCCGTGGTCGAGCGACCAGGTACGCGTGTTCAGCCACCGCCCATGGGACGCCGAGGGCAAGCGCGGTGCCATGGTGCACGTCGCCCGCGTGCAGATCGGCGCGGAGTTCACCGACTTCGAACGGCTCAGCGGCTTCCTCGACTTCTGGTCCGGCACCGAGGGTGTCGAGGTCGGCGGCATCGCCTGGGACGTGGGGGTCAAGAGCCGTCGGGCGTACGAGGCCGAGGTCCGCAAGGCGGCGGTCGACGACGCCGTGGCCAAGGCGCAGTCGTACGCGAACGCGGTCCGTCGGGGCAAGGTCGTGGCGGTCCAGCTCGCCGACCCGGGCATGCTGACGCATCACATCGAGAATGCCGGGAGCCTGCCGATGCTGGCCAAGTCCGGATTCGCCGACATGTCGGACGGTGGCCCGATGCTCGACCTCACCCCGGCCGAGATCGTGATCCACGTCGACGTCGACGCCCGCTTCGTCGCGGAGTGAGCACGAGGTCCTAGTCGAAGAACAGGATCTTGACCAGCGCGAGGGCGCCGATGACGAGGATCACTGCGCGCAGCACTCCCGGCGGGAGGCGCCGGCCGATGCGGGCGCCGAACTGGCCGCCGATCAGGCTTCCGCCACCGATCAGGGCCACGATCTTCCAGTCGATCCGGTCCCACGCGACCACCATGAACGCCACGGCGGCCACCGCGTTGACGATCGTCGCCAGCACGTTCTTGACCCCGTTGATGTCCTGGAGGCCGATCGTCAGGAAGACGCCCATGAGCCCGACCAGGATCACGCCCTGCGCCGCGCCGAAGTAGCCGCCGTACGCGCCGGCGAAGAAGACGCCGAGCGGCAGCGCCCATTGGGCAGTCCGTGGCTCGGACTCGAGCGCGGCATGCCGCCGGGCCGTACGACGCTGCATCGCCGGCCCGACCATGACCATGATCAGTCCGATCGTGATGAGGACCGGGACGACGGACTTGAACGAGTCGGCCGGCAGGACCAGCAGCAGGATGGCGCCGGTCAGCGCACCGAGGACCGACGCCGGCGCCAGTCGCAGCAGGAGGGCGCGATGCCGGAAGGCCTCCTCGCGGTAGCCGTGGACCCCGGACAACCCGCCGGCCACCAGGCCGATGTTGTTGGACACGTTGGCCGTGATCGCCGGATAGCCGAACAACAGGAGCGTGGGGAACGTGATGAGAGTCCCCGAGCCGACGATGACGTTGATCATGCCGGCCCACATGCCGGCCGCGAAGATGACGATGGCCTCCAGCATGTGATCGCCCCTCCCGTCGACGTGCTGTCCGTTCGAGTGTCACCCATCGCCTCATCGCGCGGTCACCGACTCCGGCAAACAGCCCCTGACCTGCGCAAACGTGAGCGGCCGATTTGAGTGGCCGACATACCGAGCGTACGCTCGAGGTATGTGGACCTCGTTCTTCGACCGGCTGACGGCGCTCAGGAGCGCTGCCAAGGTCCCCCGCAGGAGGGTCCGTCTCGTGCTGCCCGGCCGGGGTCCGATGCGGGTCGTCTACGACAAGGCCGTCGTCCACGAGACCTACAGCTTCCGGTCGCGGGTGCTGCAGCGCACGATCCGCATGGTGTTCAAGCCCGTGCTCCGCTTCACCCCGATCAGCGAGCGGACGTTCGCCGCGATCCGTGCGATCGACGGCCTCCAGGTCCACCGCAAGAGGTCGCCCCACATCACGTTCGAGGTCTCCGAGCTGGGCGGCGTCCGGGTCGAGCGCATGAGGCACCGCCACGGTCCCGACAGCGAGATGACGCTGCTCTACCTCCATGGCGGCGGATTCTTCTCCGGCAGCGTCGCGACGCACCGCCGCATCTGCGAGCGGCTGGCGCTCAAGACCGGCGCCGAGGTCATCTCGGTCGACTACGTCCAGCTGCCCGAGGGCACGATCGCCGAGTCGGTCGATGACGCCATCTCTGCGTACGCCGCCCTGGTCGCGGAGAGCGACCATCCGGACAAGATCGTCGTCGCAGGCGACTCGGCCGGCGGCTACCTCACGATGAAGGTCGCCGAGCTCGCCACCCGTCGCGGCCTCCAGGCGCCGGCCGCACTCCTCGGGTTCTCACCGCTCCTGAGCGTCGACCCGGATCGCGAGGACAAGGCGGTCGAGCGGATCGCGCCGGCCCGTGACGCGTACCTGCCGATCCAGCGGATCGCGCGCATCCGGGAGCGCTGGCTGCCCGAGGACGGCGCGCCCATCGAGGGGTACGCCTCACCGCTGCACGCCGCGGCCTACATCACGTCCCCCACGTTCTTCGTCGCAGTCGAGGACGAGCTGCTGCGCCCCGAGGTGGAGGCCATGGCGCTCTCACTCTCCGAGCGCGGCGTCGAGGTCGAGACGCACCTGTGGCGCAAGCAGGTGCACGCCTTCCCGGTCCTGGTCGACGTCGTGCCCGAGAGCGAGATGGCGATCCAGCTGGCTGCCGACTTCGCCCGCCGCGTGATCGGCGAGCTCGACCGCGCCCCGGTCGAGGACCCCAACAGCCACGAAGAGATCCTGACCGGCGAGCTCGTGCCGGACCAGGACGACTCCGCCGCCTGAGCGTCTACTTCGAGAAGGCCACCCGCAGGCTGAAGACCGTGTGCTTGCCCTTCTTGCCGTACGAGATGCCGACCGCCTTGACCGCCTTGGCCTGATCGATGTCCTTGGCGATGTCGTCCGGCGGATCGGCGTCGCTGAGCTTGTCGAGGACCGTGCCGACGTCGACGAACAGGCCGTAGAGCGTCTGGTCCCCGTATGCCATGACGGACGTGAAGGTGCTGTCGTCGCCCAGCTTGCCCGAGCCGTCGATCGCGTCGGCCGCGTCCTGGTTGGTCGCGATGACCGCACCGTCGTCGGTCTGCGCGGTGGACAGATCGAGGCCGGCCTGGGTCGCGAGACTGGCCAGGCGCTTGGCCAGGTCGAATGCCTTGTCAGGATCTGTCGTCATCTTGAGCGCCACGTCGAGGCTCGTGAGATCGGCAGGACCGGACATCGTGGGCAGCTTGTCGAGGTTGTTCGAGCCGATCGCGACCGTGAGTCCGTCACCGAACAGCGTCTCGAGGTCGGCTGGGACCTTGAGACCGGTCGCCTGCTCGAACTGGGCGACGTAGTCCTCGGGGTCGGGCGTGTGTTCCTTGATGTACGCGTCGTAGGCGTCCTTCTGCTCCGGCGTCATGCCCTCGGTGTTGGACGGGTCGCTGACGCCGAGCTGGAAGCCTCGGTTGAACTCCTCGATGAACGTGTCGTACTGCGCCGCGACCTGGTCGCCGAACCCGCCGATCGACAGCGCCGCGACGGTGTCCTTGGGCAGCTTGCCCAGGGGCGCCGGCTTCAGCTTGTCGACCGAGTCCGTGAGCCCGGTCAGGCCGGCCAGCTCCAGCGTCGAGCCGTCCGCGCGGAGGGTCAATGCCGATGTGCCGGCCTGCTCGAGCTGCTTGAGCGTGGAGGTCGGAGCGTCGGCCATGAGGTCCTTGAACTCCGGGAAGGCGTCGATGATCTTCTTGGTGTCGGCCCAGGCCGAGGCAACGCCCTGCTCACCGAGGTCGTCGAAGTCCTTGGCGAACGCCTTGTTGTCGGCCAGCGGCTTCGTCTTGGCCGCCTTGACGGCGGCGTCGGCCTGCTTCTGGGTCTCGGCGACGATCGCGTAGCCGTCGAGGAAGGCGACGGAGGCCTTCTCGTCGTCGCAGGCGAACAGTGCCTTGATGCCGGTCTTGGCCTTCTCCTCGTTCGAGACCTGGATCGCGACCAGCGGTGTCTGCCCCTTGTCGAGCGCGACACCGATGCGGCTGCCCAGCCACGACTTGACGTCCTTGTCGTACGTCAGGTCGCAGTCGGCCTCGTTGAGCGCGCCGTCGACCAGCAGCTTGCGCACGTCCTGGTCGGCGCTCTTGATCCCGATCTGGTCGGCCGCTTCGGGGAACTTGCGGATCAGCTTGAACAGCGCGATCTTCTGGCTCGCCGACGGGTCGACGTCGACGCGGGCGTACGCGATGACCGAGGCCGGCAGCACGTCGTGTGGCTGGGGGCCGCCGCCGTCGAGCTTCTTGATCACGGCGAACGCCCCACCAGCCAGGGCGAGGACCACGACGACAGCGATCGCCGCGACGACCAGCGCCTTGGTGTTGCGGCCGCCGGCTGGCGGCTCGTCCGGTGTCGAGAGCTCGTACGTGATCGGGGGCTGCTCGGTCATGCGTGTTCCTTCAGAAAAAGGTTGGGGGAGTCAGAGGAGACTACCGGAATCCCCGCCGCCCCGAACCCGAATCCGGCCAATTCAGCACGCCCTGTCTCGTGGTGTCGAGCACACGACATGCCACGGCCCGCCGCTCCGATCGAGCGGCGGGCCGGCGTGAGGCTCAGCGGTCGATCTTGGTGACCTTGAACGCCTTGTCGAGCTCCACGGTGACGTCCTCGCCACTCGGCAGCAGGACATCGACCTCGTAGACGTGGTCGGCGTCATCGCTTCCGCTGGTCTCGGTGATCTTGCCGCCGTCCGTGGCCTTGAGTGCTGCGGCGGACGCCTTCTTCAGCGTCGTGCCGGTGAGGGCGCGATCGTCATCGGCCGTCACGCTGGGCGACGGGGTCGCCGTCGGGTCGCTGGGTCCCGCCGAGGGCTCGAGGTCGGACGCCTTGGCCGGGCTGTTCGTGACCTTGAACGACTTGTCGAGCTCGACGTCGATGTCGGTCCCGCCAGGCAGCGTGACCTCGACTCCGTATGCATAGGCGTCATCGCCGTCGCCGCGCTCCGCGTCGGTGACGGCACCGCCGCCGACGTACGTGAGGGCGGCGGCGGATGCCTTGGCACGGTCGCCGCTGGTGAGCTTCTCGTCATCGCCTCCTCCGCAGGCGCTGAGGCCGAGGGCCGCGACGAGGGTCAGTCCGATGATGGCGCGAGGGGTACGCATGTCACTCCTGTGCAGTAGATGAGCAGTTGCCTACAGCACAGCGGTGCAGCGTGAGGGGCTGGTGAGGGACGAGTGAGAGATCTCTTATGGAGTCGCGCTACGAGCGGCCGACGGCCTTGGAGGCGGTGCAATTGAGGAGTCACAAACAATCAGGCTTGACTGTTTGTGTAAATGTCCGCATGCTGGGTGCGTGACGATGGACTCGGGCACCACGATGCGTACGCCGCAGGGTGAGCGCACCCGCGCGATGCGGCTGCGGCTGATGGAGGCGACTGTCGACTGCCTCGTCGAGCTCGGCTGGGCCGGCACGACGACGACGGTCGTGAGCAGGCGCGCGGGCGTCAGCCGGGGCGCCCAGCTGCATCACTTCCCCAGCAAGCAGGACCTCGTCGTCGCGGCCGTCGGCCACCTGACCGAGCGCCGCCGGGACGACATGCGGAGCTCTGCTGCTGCCTTGCCTGCGAACGGTCGCACCCGCGCAGTGCTGGAGATTCTTGCCACGCAGTTTGTGTCTCCGGTCTTCTTCGCGGCCCTCGAGCTGTGGGTCGCCGCCCGCACCGATGCGACCCTGCGGGCGGAGGTCGCGCCCCTGGAGCGGCGGGTCGGGCCGCGAGACCCACGCGTACGCCGTCGAGCTGCTCGCGATCGACGAGACCCGCGGCGACAACCGCCAGCTCGTCCAGGCGACCCTCGACCTGTTGCGCGGCCTCGGCCTTGCCGCCTCCCTCAGTGACGACGCCAAGCGCCGGGCCGCCGTGCTCGACTCGTGGGCCGTCGTCCTCGACAACGAGCTGGAGTACGCATGACGATTCTCGAAGGACTGCTGTCAGACCTGGTCGACGAGAGCCTGCAGCTCGACACGTGGGTGGCAGGGCTGCCGGCCGACGGCTGGGCGACGGTGACAACCCCCGAGGGCTGGACGGTGGCGCACCAGATCGGCCACCTGCACTGGACCGATGCTGCCTCCCTGGCAGCGATCACCGATCAGGACGAGTTCGGCCGTGGCCTGAAGCGCGCTGCCGCCAACCCCGAGGGTTATGTCGACGACGGTGCCGAGGAGATGGCGATGCTGCCTCCTGAGGAGCTGCTCGCGACCTGGCGAGAAGGACGCGTGGCGCTCGACGCCGCCCTGCGCAGCGTCCCCGACGGCGAGAAGATCCCGTGGTTCGGCCCGCCCATGAGCCCGGCATCGATGGCGACGGCGCGGATCATGGAGACCTGGGCGCACAGCCACGACGTCGGTGAGGCGCTCGGCCTGACGATCCCGCAGACCTCGCGCGCCAAGCACGTGTGCCACATCGGCGTACGCGCGCGGGGCTATGCCTACCTGGTGCGCGGCGAGCAGGTGCCGGACGTCGAGGTCCGCGTGGAGCTGACCGGGCCCGACGGCGACCTGTGGACCTGGGGACCTGAGGACGCGCCGGAGCGGGTGACCGGCTCGGGCTATGACTTCGCGCTGCTGGCGACCCGCCGCCGGCACGTCGATGACGTCGACGTACGAGCCGAAGGCGACAACGCAGCGCACTGGCTGACGATCGTGCAGGCGTTCGCCGGCGTGCCCGGCAACGATCCCGTCAGGCTGGCGGACCGATGATCCGGATCGGCAACTGCTCCGGCTACTACGGCGACCGCATCTCGGCGATGCGCGAGATGCTGGACCCTTCGACGAGCTCAGGGGACACCGGGCTCGACTACCTGACCGGTGACTACCTCGCCGAGCTGACGATGCTGATCCTCGGCCGCGACCGCATGAAGGACGAGTCACTCGGCTACGCCAAGACGTTCGTCCGGCAGATGACCGAGTCGATGGCGCTGGCCAAGGAGCACGGCGTCAAGATCGTCGCCAACGCCGGCGGGCTCAACCCTGCGAGTCTTGCCGCCAAGCTGCGCGAGATCGCCGAGTCGCAGGGCCTCGAGATCGCGATCGCCCACGTCGAGGGCGACGACCTGCTGGCTCGCGCCGACGAGTTCGCGTTCGGTGAGGTGATGACCGCGAACGCGTACCTCGGTGCGTTCGGCATCGCGTCGGCCCTGGAGGGAGGGGCCGACGTGGTGGTGACCGGCCGGGTCACCGATGCGTCGGTCGTCGTCGGCCCGGCGATCGCGCACTTCGGCTGGGGGCGCGACGACCTCGACCAGCTGGCCGGCGCGGTCGTCGCCGGTCACGTCATCGAGTGCGGCACGCAGGCGACGGGTGGCAACTTCTCCGGCTTCCGTGACATCGACATGTCCCGTCCGCTGGGCTTCCCCATCGCGGAGGTCGCGGAGGACGGGTCGGTCGTCATCACGAAGCATGACGGCACCGGCGGGGCGGTCACGGTCGACACCGTCACGGCCCAGCTGGTCTACGAGATCGGCGGAGCCTCCTATCTCGGCCCCGACGTGTCGACCCGGCTCGACACCATGACCGTGACCCAGGAGGGGACCGACCGGGTCGCCATCTCAGGCGTCGTCGGCGAGCCGCCACCGGCAACGACGAAGGTCTGCCTCAACGCGTTCGGCGGGTTCCGCAACAGCGTCGAGTTCCTGCTGACGGGGCTCGACATCCCCGAGAAGGCCGAGCTGATCCAGCGTCAGCTGGAGACCGCGCTGGCTGCCGGAACGGTGCCCGAGACGGTCGAGTGGCAGCTCGACCGCACCGACACCCCGGACCCGGCGACCGAGGCCCAAGCCACCTCACTGCTGCGGTGCCACGTCAAGAGCGCGTCGCCGGACCCGGTCGGCCGGGCCTTCAGTGATGCCGCGATCCAGCTGGCCCTCGCGTCGTACCCCGGCTTCAGCGTCACCCGACCGCCGTCAGCCGGTACGCCTTACGGGATCTACCGTCCCGCGTACGTCCCACAGTCCGAGGTCCCGCACGTCGTCGTGCACGCCGACGGCCGCCGCGAGGAGATCGCACCGCCATCGACCGTCAGCAGCCCCGAGGACGACACCGCCTGGCCCGAGGCGGCCGTGCAGGAGTCGCCGTCGCCCGTCGGCGACTGGGTGGCCGAGACCGTGCGGGCCCCGCTCGGACGGCTGGCCTATGCGCGTTCCGGCGACAAGGGCGGCGACGCCAACGTCGGCGTGTGGATCCCCGCCGGCCATCCGGCTCGCGACGACGCATACGCGTGGCTTGCGGGATTCCTCGACGAGGCGACCGTGCGCGAGCTGATCCGCGAGGCGGCGATGCTCGACATCGAGATCCACCCGCTGCCCAACCTCGCCGCGGTCAACATCGTGATCCACGGGCTGCTCGGCGAAGGCGTCGCGTCCTCCACGCGTCTGGACCCGCAGGCCAAGGGCGTCGGCGAGTGGCTGAGGGCCCGCGACTGCGCGATCCCCGCGGCACTGCTGCCGGACGCGATCGCGGAGGCCGCGCTGTGAGCGCCTGGGACACGCCGGAGCGCCTGGCGCTGCGGGAGATGGTCACCTCGTTCACCGAGAAGGAGGTCGTCCCGCACCTGCCGGCGTGGGAGGACGCCTGCGAGGTGCCGCGCGAGCTGCACCAGAAGGCGGCCGAAGCCGGGCTGCTCGGTGTCGCGTTCCCCGAGGAGGTCGGCGGCCAGGGTGGCGACCTGATCGACTCCGCGATCGTCAGCGAGGCCGTGCTCGAGGCCGGCGGCTCGACGGGGCTCATCGCCGCGCTGTTCACGCACGGCATCGCACTGCCGCACATCGTGGCGTCCGGCAACACTGACCTGATCGACCGCTACGTACGCCCTACGCTGGCCGGCGAGCTGATCGGCTCACTCGGCATCACCGAGCCCGGTGGCGGCTCCGACGTCGCCAACATCACGACGCGGGCCGTTCGCGACCCTTCGACAGGCTCAGGGACCGAGGGGGCATTCGTCGTCAACGGCGCCAAGACCTTCATCACCTCAGGCGTGCGCGCCGACTTCGTGACGACGGCCGTGCGTACCGGCGGCGAGGGCTACGGCGGCATCAGCCTGCTGGTCATCGACAAGGGCACACCCGGGTTCACCGTCGCCCGGCCGCTCAAGAAGATGGGCTGGCACTGCTCCGACACCGCCGAGCTGAGCTTCGACGACGTACGCGTGCCGGCCGGCAACATCGTGGGCGAGGTCGACGGCGGTTTCGTCCTCGTGATGCAGCAGTTCGTCAGCGAGCGTCTCAGCCTGGCGGTGCAGGCGTACTCGACCGCGCAGCGCTCGCTCGACCTCGCCGTGGCGTACGCCCGCGAGCGCGAGACGTTCGGCAAGCCACTGATCTCGCGCCAGGTCATCCGCCACAAGCTCGTCGACATGCACCGGCGTACGGCTGCTGCCCGGGCGCTGACCCGGCAGGCCGTCGAGCGCGCCGTCGCTGGCGATCCGACCGATCCGGCAGTGATCCTGGACGCCGTCCTCGCCAAGAACCAGTCGGTCGAGGCGTGCGAGTGGGTCGTCTCCGAGGCCGTGCAGATCTTCGGCGGCATGGGCTACATGCGCGAGTCCGAGATCGACCGGCACTACCGCGATGCCCGCATCCTCGGCATCGGCGGCGGCGCCACCGAAGTCCTGAACGACCTGGCCGCCAAGCTCCTGGGGTACTGAGATGACCCAATCCCCGCGAGTGGCGCACTGTGGTCACCTTCGCCGTCCTCGCACCAACCACACTGCGCCAGTCGCGGAGGTTCATTTGTGAAGACAACCGTTGACACGACGACCGAGACGTACGAGACCAATCGGGCGCTCATGCTGGAGCGGCTCGCCGACCTCGCCGAGCAGCACGCGCAGGCGCTGGCCGGCGGTGGTGAGCGCTACGTCCAGCGCCACCACGAGCGTGGCAAGCTCACCGCGCGAGAGCGCATCGAGCTGCTGATCGACCCCGACTCGCCGTTCCTCGAGCTGTCGACCCTCGCCGCGTGGGGCACCGACTTCGCGGTCGGCGCCTCGCTGGTGACGGGCATCGGCGTCGTCGAGGGCGTCGAGTGCATGATCGTGGCCAACGACCCGACGGTGAAGGGTGGCTCGTCCAACCCCAGCACGCTCAAGAAGGGCCACCGGGCTGCGCAGATCGCCGCCGAGTGCGGGCTCCCGACGATCAACCTCGTCGAGTCCGGCGGTGCCGACCTGCCGACGCAGAAGGACATCTTCATCCCCGGCGGCGGCTCGTTCCGCAACATCACCCGGGCCAGTGCCGACCGACGACCGACCGTCGCGCTGGTCTTCGGCAACTCGACGGCCGGCGGGGCGTACATCCCGGGCATGAGCGACTACGTCGTGATGGTCAAGGGCGGCGCCAAGGTGTTCCTCGGCGGGCCGCCCCTGGTCAAGATGGCGACCGGCGAGGAGTCCGACGACGAGTCACTCGGTGGCGCGGAGATGCATGCGCGTACGTCCGGACTCGCCGACTACCTCGCGGTCGACGAGGAGGACGCCATCCGCATCGGCCGGTCGATCGTCAGGCGGCTCAACTGGCGCAAGCACGGCATGGTGCCCGAGCCGACGTACGCCGAGCCCGTGCTCGACCCGGAGGAGCTGCTCGGCATCGTGCCGACCGACCTCAAGATTCCCGTTCGACCCCCGCGAGGTCATCGCGCGGATCGTCGACGGGTCGGAGTTCGACGAGTTCAAGCCGCTCTACGGCTCGTCGCTCGTGACGGGCTTCGCGCAGCTGCACGGCTACCCGATCGGCATCCTCGCCAACGCCCAGGGCGTGCTGTTCAGCGAGGAGGCGCAGAAGGCGACGCAGTTCATCCAGCTCGCCAACCAGACCGACACGCCGCTGCTGTTCCTGCACAACACGACGGGCTACATGGTCGGCGCGGAGTACGAGCAGGGCGGCATCATCAAGTACGGCGCACAGATGATCAACGCGGTGTCGAACTCGACCGTCCCGCACCTCTCGGTCGTCATCGGCGCGTCGTACGGCGCGGGGCACTACGGCATGAGCGGCCGGGCGTACGACCCGCGGTTCATGTTCAGCTGGCCCAACGCGAAGTCCGCGGTCATGGGTCCGGCTCAGCTCGCCGGCGTCATCTCGATCGTCGCGCGGGGAGCCGCGGAGGCGAAGGGCCAGCCGTACGACGAGGAGGGCGACAAGGCCATGCGGGCGTACGTCGAGGAGCAGATCGAGAAGGAGTCGTTGGCCTACTTCACCTCGGGGATGCTCTACGACGACGGGGTCATCGATCCCCGGGACACCCGCACGATCCTCGGCATCTGCCTGTCGGCGATCAACACGAGAGCCGTCGAAGGCGCCAAGAGCTATGGAGTGTTCAGAACGTGAGCGTGTTTTCGGTCATTGAGCTTGTCGAAATGACGCTCAATAGTCACGTCCTTTCGACAAGCTCAAGGACCGGTGGTTGCGCATGATCACGTCCATCCTGGTGGCCAATCGGGGGGAGATCGCCCGGCGCATCTTCCGGACGTGCCGCGAGCTCGGCATCCGCACCGTCGCCGTGCACTCCGACTCCGACGCCGGTGCCCCGTTCGTCCATGAGGCTGACCTCGCCGTACGCCTGTCCGGCAACGCACCGACGGACACGTACCTGCGCGGTGACCTGGTCATCGCCGCTGCGCTCAAGGCCGGCGCCGACGCGATCCATCCCGGCTACGGCTTCCTGTCCGAGAACGCCGACTTCGCCCGCGCTGTGGTCGAGGCCGGTCTGACCTGGATCGGCCCCGCGCCTGAGACGATCGACGCGATGGGCTCGAAGATCCGCGCCAAGGAGCTCATGGCCGCCGGTGGCGTGCCGATCCTGTCGGTCGACGTCGCGACGGCGACCGCTGAGGACTTCCCGCTGCTGGTCAAGGCGTCGGCCGGTGGTGGTGGCCGCGGCATGCGCGTCGTCACCGATCCGGCCGACCTCGAGGGCGAGCTCGCCGCCGCCGGCGCCGAGGCGTTGTCGGCGTTCGGCGATGCCACGGTGTTCGTCGAGCCCTACCTGCCGACCGCGCGCCACATCGAGGTGCAGGTCATGGCCGACACCCACGGCACGTGCTGGGTCGTCGGCGACCGCGACTGCTCGATCCAGCGCCGACACCAGAAGGTCGTCGAGGAGGCGCCCGCGCCTGCGGTCAGCGATCCCGTACGCACGACCCTGCACGACGCGGCGCGTGCTGCGGTCAAGGCGGTGGACTACGTCGGTGCCGGCACCGTCGAGTTCCTCGTCGCCGACGCACACCTCGACACCGGCAAGGCGTACTTCCTGGAGATGAACACCCGGCTCCAGGTGGAGCACCCCGTCACCGAGGAGGTGTTCGGCGTCGACCTGGTCGCCGCAGCAGATCGCGGTCGCCGAGGGCGCGCAGCTCGGTGAGGAGCCGAGCGGCCCGCATGGTCACGCGATCGAGGTGCGCCTCTACGCCGAGGATCCTGCCGACGACTGGCAGCCGCAGACCGGCACGGTCCGTACGTTCGAGGTTCCCGACGGCGTGCGGGTCGACTCCGGCGTCGAGTCGGGCTCGGTCGTCGGCATCCACTACGACGCGATGCTGGCGAAGATCGTGGCCCACGGCGCCGACCGGGCCACGGCGCTGCGCAAGCTCGGCGACGCCCTCAGGCGTACGCGCATCCACGGCGTCTCGACCAACCTCGACTTCCTCCGGTCGATCCTCGCCGACGAGGAGTTCGTCGCCGCCCGCGTCCACACGGCCTTGCTCGATGAACGGCTCGCCGAGTGGACGAGGCCGTCGCTCGACGAGCAGGCCGTGCGTCTGTCGGCACTGGCTGCGGCGCTGGCCGAGGCCACGACAGCAACCGCGAACGCGAACGTGCTGAGCCGGATCCCCACGGCGTACCGCAACGTCCCGAGCCAGCCGCGCACCCGCACGTACGAGGGCGACATCACGGTCACGTACTCCGCTGGATTCGTGCAGCACGACCTCGAGGGCGTCACGGTCGTCGACGCCAGCCCGGGCCGAGTCGTGCTCGACGTCGACGGCATCACCGAGACGTACGAGGTCGCGGTCGGCGACGGCTCGGTGGACGTCGACGGGCCGCACGGCTCGATCACCCTCACGCCGGTGCCGAGATTCGTCGACCCGGCGGACGTCGTCGCCGAGGGATCACTGCTCGCTCCGATGCCCGCAGCCGTCATCAGCGTCGCCGTCGCGGACGGGCAGCACGTGAGCAAGGGCGACGTCGTCGTCGTCCTCGAGGCCATGAAGATGCAGCACACCATCACGGCACCGACCGACGGCATCGTGTCCGAGCTGTCGGTCACCCCCGGCACCCAGGTCGAGTCCGGCGCCGTCCTCGCAGTCATCCAAGGAGAAGACGAATCATGAACAACTTCACCGAGTCCGACGAGCGCCTCGCGCTCCGCAAGGCCGTGGCCGATCTCGGCGGGAAGTACGGCCGCGACTACTTCGAGCAGGCCGCGAAGGAAGGGCGCAAGACGACCGAGCTGTGGGCCGAGGCCGGCAAGCTCGGCTATCTCGGCGTCGCGGTGCCGGAGGAGTTCGGCGGCGGCGGCGGAGACATCGGCGACCTCGCTGCGGTGTGCGAAGAGCTCGCCGCGGCCGGCAGCCCGTTGCTGCTGATGGTCGTCTCGCCGGCGATCGTCGGCACGATCATCGCGCAGTACGGCACGCAGGAGCAGAAGGAGCGCTGGCTGCCCGGACTCGCCGACGGCACCTCGACCTTCGCGTTCTCGATCACCGAGCCGGACGCCGGATCCAACTCCCACCAGATCATCACCACGGCATACCGGGAGGACGACGGCTGGCGCCTCAAGGGCACCAAGACGTACATCTCCGGGGTCGACGAGGCCAGCCACGTGCTCGTCGTCGCGCGCACCGAGGACGCCAGCACCGGCAACCTCAAGCCGGCGCTGTTCCTCGTGCCGACCGACGCCGACGGCTTCACCTACCAGCAGATCGACATGGGCATCACGTCGCCGGAGAAGCAGTTCACGCTGTTCTTCGACGACGTACGCGTGCCCGCCGACACCCTGATCGGCAGCGAGGACGCCGGCATCGACCAGCTGTTCGCGGGGCTCAACCCCGAGCGGATCATGGGCGCGGCCTTCGCGACCGGCACCGCCCGGCTCGCGCTCGCCAAGGCGTGCGAGTACGCGAAGCAGCGCCAGGTCTGGAAGGCGCCGATCGGCTCGCACCAGGCGATCGCGCACCCGCTCGCGCAGACGTTCATCGAGATCGAGATGGCCCGGCTCATGACGCAGAAGGCGGCGGCGCTGTATGTCTCCGGCGACCTCATGGCGGCGGGCGAGGCGGCCAACATGGCGAAGTACGCCGCGGGCGAGGCCGTGTGCAACGCCGTCGACCGGGCGATCCAGACACATGGCGGCAACGGCCTGGCGAACGAGTACGGTCTGGTGCAGATGCTCGCGGGCTCGCGCCTGTCCCGCATCGCACCGGTCAGCAAGGAGATGGTGCTCAACTTCATCGCCCAGTTCTCCCTGGGCCTCCCCAAGTCGTATTGAGAAGGAACCCCGCTGGGCGTGACGTTTGCGTCGCCTGCTCGCGGCGTTTCGCGAGCCGAAACGTCACTCCCAGCGGGGATCGAAAGGTGGAACATGACTGAGCTGGTGCACCTCGAGGTGGCCGACCAGGTCGCGACGATCACGCTCGACAGCGAGCGCAACCGCAACGCGCTGAGCAAGCAGCTCGTCACCGAGCTGGCGGCGCACCTCGCCACGGCCGACGCCGATGCCCAGGCCAAGGCGATCCTGATCCGCTCGGCCGGCACGGTGTTCTGCTCCGGCGCCGACATGACCGAGGCGGTCGCCGGCGGCATGGCCGAGGGGGCCAAGGCCATCGTCGCCCTGCAGCGGCAGATCGCCACCGCGGCCAAGCCGGTCGTCGTCGAGCTGGGTGGTCCGGTACGCGCTGGGGGCCTCGGCATCGTCGGTGCGGCCGACATCGTGATCGCCGCGGAGTCGGTGTCGTTCCAGCTGACGGAGGTACGTCTCGGGCTGGCGGCGGCCATCATCTCGCTGAGCCTCATCCCGCGGTTCAGCGACCGTGCGGCCGCCGACCTCTTCCTGACCGCCCGTACGTTCGACGCCGCCGAGGCGGCCGAGGTCGGCCTGATCACCCGCGCGGTGCCCAACAACGAGCTGGATGCGGAGATCGCGCGAGTCCTCGACGACCTCTGCAAGGCGTACCCGCAGGGCCTCCGCGAGAGCAAGAAGATCCTCAACCACGACCTCGTCGCCCGCATCGACGCCCATGGTGACGAGGTCGCGGCGAAGTCGGCCGAGCTGTTCGGCAGCGACGAGGCCCGCGAGGCGATGAGCGCGTTCCTCGCCAAGAAGAGGTAGTCCGGCCGCGCGAGACATCGGCACGGCTCTGAATTCAGGGCTACTGTCACCTCTATCGGGGAAACCCTCGGTGGTTCACCACAGAGGAGACGCAATGCGCCATGCCGTGAGGCTGCTCGTCCTGGCGTTCGTGGGGTTGGTCGTGCTGCCCGGCGGCAGCGCCGCCGCGACCACGACACATCTGGCCCAGGCCGACGACCGTCCCGTCGTGCGCGTCGGCACCGAGGGCGTCTACCCGCCGTTCTCGTTCCACGACGCGAAGACCAACAAGCTCACGGGCTTCGACATCGAGGTCATCAAGGCCGTCGCCAAGAAGGCCGGCTGGCGACTCAAGTTCGTCGAGACCACGTTCGACGGCATCTTCACGGCGCTCGACGCCAAGCGCATCGACGTCATCGCCAACCAGGTGACCCGCAACCCCGAGCGTGAGGCGAAGTACGGCCTCGGCACGACGTACACGTACTCCCGCGGCGTGATCGTGGTCAAGAAGGGCACCAAGGGCATCAAGACCCTGAAGGACGTCAAGGGCAAGACCGCGGCCGAGTCGGTCACGACGAGCTGGGCTGATGTGGCCCGCAAGGCCGGTGCCAAGATCAAGGCGGTCGACGGCTTCTCGGAAGCCGCGGCGCTGGTCGTCCGGGGTGACGCGGACCTGCTGATCAACGACAACATCGCGGCGCTCGACTACCTCAACACGACGGGCAAGGACGACATCGAGATCGTCGGCAATGCCGGCGACGAGGTCAGTGAACAGGTGCTGGCGTTCCGCAAGGACGACCCACGCCTGGAGGAGTCCAACAAGGCACTGGCCGACCTGAAGGCCGACGGCACGCTCAAGAAGATCTCGGAGAAGTACTTCAAGACGGACGTGACGGTCCCCGACAGCAAGGGCGACGTCGACGTGTCCGGCGGCCGCGCGGCGCGGAGCGACACCCAGGTCGCCAAGGACGCGGCATGGCCGATGTTCAAGAAGCTCCTGATCGCGACGATCCCGATCACGATCATCAGCTTCGCGTTGGGGCTCGTCCTCGCGGTCGCGGCCGCACTGGCCCGGATCTCGGGCAGTCGGGTGCTCAGCGCCATCGCGAAGGCGTACATCTCGGTCATTCGCGGCACCCCGCTGCTCGTGCAGCTCTTCATCGTCTTCTACGGCCTGCCCGAGATCGGGATCAAGCTCTCGCCATGGACCTCGGCGATCCTCGCGTTGAGTCTCAATGTCGGTGGCTATGCCGCGGAAGTCGTACGTGCGGCGATTCTTTCGGTGCCCAGGGGTCAGTTCGAGGCTGCATCGACGGTCGGCATGGGCTACTGGCAGTCGTTGCGGCGGATCGTGTTCCCGCAGGCTGCGCGCATTGCCGTGCCGCCGTTGTCCAACACGGCGATCTCCTTGCTCAAGGACACGTCTCTGCTGGCAGTTGTCACGGTCACTGAGCTGACCCAGGAAGCCCGATTCGCAGCGGCCAACAGTGGCGCCTACCTGGTGCTGTACCTGCTTGCCGCCCTGTACTACTGGGTCGTGTGCGTGGGCATGTCGGCCGTCCAAGGCAGACTCGAGACCCGACTGAACAGGTTCGTGGCCAGATGACCGACATCCAGCAGACCAGCAACGACATGGGCGACCTTCGCGTACGTGTGAGGGGGCTCGACAAGTCGTTCGGCGACAATCACGTGCTCCGCGACATCGACCTCGACGTCGCGGCCGGCACGACGTCGGTCCTGATCGGTCCGTCGGGCTCGGGCAAGACGACGATCCTGCGCTCGCTCAACGTCCTCGAGCGCCCGGACGCAGGCACGATCCGCATCGACGACGTCGAGGTCGACTTCGGCACGCTGCCCGACAAGGGCAGCTCGGCGCGCCAGCAGATCGCGGCGTTGCGGGCGCAGAGCGGCATGGTGTTCCAGTCGCACAACCTGTTTCCGCACAAGACCGTGCTCGGGAACGTCATCGAGGGACCCGTCCAGGTGCAGAAGCGCCCACTCGACGAGGTCGTCGACGAGGCCAAGGCACTCCTCGACCAGGTCGGTCTGAGTGACAAGGCCGACCAGCACCCGTTCGAGCTGTCAGGCGGTCAGCAGCAGCGGGTCGGCATCGCCCGCGCCCTGGCCCTCAAGCCGCGGGTCATGTTGTTCGACGAGCCGACGTCCGCGCTTGATCCCGAGCTCGTCGGTGAGGTGCTCTCGGTCATCAAGGACCTGGCTGCCGAGGGATGGACCACGGTCCTCGTCACCCATGAGATCCGCTTCGCCGAGCACGTGGCCGACCAGGTGCTGTTCCTCGACGAGGGAGTGGTCGTCGAGCGCGGACCCAGCTCGCAGGTCATCGCCGACCCGCGCGAGGAGCGTACGAGGCAGTTCCTCCAGCGGATCCTCGACCCGGCGTGAGCGCCGTCAGCGGAGCCTGACCGTGGCCGAGTCGGGCAGGACGTGCCGGGTGCCGCGGTAGTCGACCTTGACCTTCTTGGCCAACTTCGGTGAGCCGTCGGCCGAGCCGATCAGCGTGACGGCGGTGCGGCCCTTCGACAACGGCAGCTCGGCGGCGAAGCGCTTGGTCGTCACGCGGACCGAGCCCTTCGCTCGTATGCCGGTGGCACGCTCGGTCACGGTGACCTCGACGACAGCCTTCTTCTTGCGGATCTCGACGGCGAGGCTGACCACGGAGGCCGCGAACAGGGTGACGCCGGCGTTGCGGCGGGTCTTGGCCTGCTTGACCTTGATGGTGTCGGCGATCGTGTCCGGCCCCATGGCGAAGTCGCCTCGCGACTCGTCGCTCGCGGTCAGTCGGTAGGAACCGGCGGGCAGGTCCTCGACGACGAACACGCCACCTGCTCCCGAGACTGCGGTCCCGACGACATGGTCCTGGTCGTCCAGCGCGGTGACCCGTATGCCGCGCAGGCCACGGCCCCGGGAGCTCTGGACCGTGCCGCTGATCGCGCTGGTGCGACGGCGGTGCTTGCCCTTGGCGTCATCATCGGACCTCTGGCGCTTGACCTTGCCGGGCTTCGCGAATCCGTACCGCGAGCTCGCCGGCTCCTCGATCACGGCGGGTTCAGGAACCGCCGCGAGGGGCTCGACGTGCTCATCGACGACGGGGGCTGGCTCAGGGCTGATCGGCGTGTGTTCGATCGGCGGGTCGGTCAGCCGCAGCGTGCGTACGGGTTCTGGCTCCGGCTCTGGTTCTTCGGCCGGCTCTTCGGCGACGGGCTCCACCACCGGTTCCTCCGGCACGTCCGCAACCGGCTCCTTCGGCCTCGTCCTCGGCAACGGGCTCGGCCGCAGTTTCCGGCTCCTCGTCGGCCTCTTCCGATATGTCGACAGGCGGCTCTTCGTCGCTGTCGGTGTCCTCGAGATCCTGCACGAATGCAGCAGCCGTGGTCACGGACTTGGGCATGATGACCGGTGCGGCCGGTGCCACGTCCTTCCGGCCGCCCGGCTCTTCGCTCGGCGGCCGCGAGATGACCGGCATCTCGCTGGCCGGCTCGCGGTGCTTGGGCTCGGAGCGGAAGCCGATGCCGTGCGACGGCGCGATGAACGGGATCGGCCCGAACTCATGGGGCGGGACCGCTTGCGCCGCGATGACGCGGTCATCGTTGGGGACCGCGGGGTGCATTCCCGAGGTGGCCATCAGGTGCGTGACCGGCGGGAGGTGGTTGGCCGGTGCCGCCGGAGGTGCCAGCTCGGGTCGTGGCGCGGCTTCGTCGAGCAGCTTGCGGACCGATTCCGCGGCACGCGTCACGGCCTTCGCCGCAACGGCCGTGGCCACCATCCGAGCCGTCACGCGCCAGCCGCCAGCCATCGTCATTCCTCACGCTGTGTGTTGGCCCTCAGTATGGCCTGTCGTGCGAGCGCAAGGCGCGGAATGGGCGCGTGTCGGTCAGCGCACGGTCGCCGTGATGTTCTTGGTCCCGGTCGAGGTGTTGCCGTTGCCCTCGAAGTGGATCCGGAAGGTGTGCTTGCCGGCGGCGATTCCGGTGAGCGTGATCGTGGCCTTGCCGCCGGAGAGGGTCGCGGTCTTGGTGTTGGCGCCGAGGGCCGCGCTGACCTTGCCGCTGACCGCGCTGCCGGTGAGCTTGCGGCTCACCGAGACCACGAACGTCGCCGAACCCGCGCCGGGAGTCGTCTGGACGCTGAGGACGGCCCGCGACCTGAGCTTGATCGCGATGTCGCTGATCGTCTCTCCCGGGCTGAGGTCGAAGACCTGGGCGGTCGCCTGGTTGGTGCCGCCGACCCACTGCGAGGCCCAGACGCCGTTGGAGTCCTCGGCGTACAGCTGCCACTGGCCGCTGGGGAGTGGTCCACGCGAGAAGGTGCCTGCTGTCCCGGTGGCCTTGGTGTAGTCGTACCAGTCGCGCGAGTCCGATCCCTGGGGCACGGGGGTGACATCGACGCCCTTGAGGGCGCCCCCGGCGGTGCTCGTCACCGTGCCGCTGAGGCGGGCGCCGACGTTCGTGAGCTGCTGGTCCGTGAGGGTGCTGGTCGCCTTGGCCGCGACCGTGACCTTCGTGGCGGCCGGCACCTCCGCGGGATCGCACGTCGCCTCGGTGCCCTGCTTGGCAAGGATGCCGTCGTAGCACTGGTCGAGGTACTTCCCGGAGGTGTCGGTGTAACGGACGGTGTAGTCGCCGGCGGGCAGCCCGGCGAACCGGTAGGTGCCGTCGGCCGTCACGCCGCGGTCGTCGTCGTACGCGAGCGCGGGCTTGTCGGGGGTGCCGATGTCGACGTTGGGGCCGATCAGGTGCACGCGCGTCGTGGTCGGCGAGGCGCCGTCCGCGCGGAGCACCTTCCCGGTCAGGAAGCCGGCGGGCTGGAGCGTCGCGTTGCGGGTGACGGTCTTGCCCGGAGCGTTGGCGAAGTCACGAATGGCCGTGACGTACGAGCCGTGCGGATCGCTGACCCGGATGCGGAACCGGTACCACTCGTCGTACGGATCCTTGGTCCGGAACCCGGAGATCTTGTAGGTGCCGGTCGCGCTTGTCGTCGTGGTCGCGCTCGTCACACGGTCGTAGTGGTCGTTGTCGGACTCCATGCGGAGCAGCTCGACCTTGAGCCCGGGGAGAGCCTTGCCGCCGGACGTGATGACGCCGGTGACGTTGCTCGTCGTTGCGGCGGCTGCCGGTGAGGCGACCCCCGAGAGCAGCGCAAGACTCGCGAGAGCCAGCGTGAGGACGGCGGCGATGGAACGGCGTTGGGTCATGGATCCTCCGTGGGGCGGATGTGATGCGAACATGCTGTCACGAACGTACGTCGACAGGTCGGCAGAATCAACCCGGTGCTGACCGGGGCCGGTTTCAGCCCACGGTCGCCGTGATGTTCTTGGTCCCGGTCGAGGTGTTGCCGTTGCCTTCGAAGTGGATCCGGAAGGTGTGCTTGCCGGCCGAGAGTCCCGTGAGCTTGATCGTGGCCTTGCCGCCGGAGAGGGCCGCCGACTTGCTGTTGCCGCCGAGGCTGGCGCTGACCTGACCGCTGGTCGGGCTGCCGGTGACCTTGCGGGACACCGAGATGACGAAGGTCGCGGTGGTCGAGCCGGTGGTGGTCTTGACGCTGAGGACGGCGCGCGACTTGAGCTTGATCGCGATGTCGTCGATCGTCTCTCCCGGGCTGAGGTCGAAGACCTGGGCGGTGGCCTGGTTGGTGCCGCCGACCCACTGCGAGGCCCAGACGCCGTTCGAGTCCTCGGCGTACAGCTGCCACTGGCCGCTGGGGAGTGATCCACGCGAGAAGGTGCCTGCTGTCCCGGTGGCGGTGGTGTAGTCGTACCAGTCGCGCGAGTCCGATCCCTGGGGCACGGGGGTGACGTCGATGCCCTTGAGGGCGCCCCCGGCGGTGCTCGTCACCGTGCCGCTGAGGCGGGCACCGACGTTCGTGAGCTGCTGGTCCGTGAGGGTGCTGGTCGCCTTGGCCGCGACGGTGACGATCTTGGCGGCCGGCACCTCGGTGCTGTCGCAGGTCGGGTCACTGCCCAGCTCCGCGAGCACGCCGTCGTAGCACTGGTCGAGGTACTTCCCGGACGTGTCGGTGTAGCGGACCGTGTAGTCGCCGGCAGGCAGGCCGGCGAACCGGTAGGTGCCGCCGGCATTCACACCACGATCGTCGTCGTACGCCAGCTCGTAGGAGTCGGAAGTGCCGATCTGGACATCTGGGCCGATCAGGTGCACCCGCGTCGTGGTGGGTGTGGCGCCGTCGGCACGAGTGACCTTGCCGGTCAGGAAGCCTGCCGGCTTGATCGTCGCGTTGCGCGTGACGGTCTTGCCCGCGATGGCGTTGAAGCTGCGAAAGGTCGTGACGTACGAGCCATGCGGGTCACTGATCTGGACGCGGTAGCCCCACGCGTCGGTCGCCCGGAATCCGGAGAACGAATAGGCGCCGGAGGAGCTGGTGGTCGTGCTCGCGATGGCGTCGTAGTAGTCGCCGTCGTCACCGGTCTGCATCAGCTCGACCTTGAGTCCCGGCAGCGTCTGTCCCCCAGAGGAGATGACGCCCTTCACTCCGCCAGTGGTGGCGGCCGATGCCGGGGAGAGGCCCGAGAGCACCAGGGCGACGCTGGCGAGGAGGAGCGCGACGATCGCGGTGACGGAGCGGCGTGTGGTCATGAGGTCCCTCGGTGTTTCGATCAGAGTGTGAACGCTTGTCACAAATGTACGTCGGCATGCCTTCCGCAGCAACCGGGTGAAATCCCGCTGAGCGGGCAACTGCCTGCGGAATATTTCCCGTACGCAATAGACTTGTGAGTTCTCTAGGACGAAAAGGGGTCTGGTGAGCTCAGACAACGCGGAACAGCGCGAGATCGACTCGGAGCAGGCGTACGTCGACGCCGTCTACGAGCGACTCGACGCGTCCGCCAAGGTCGCCCAGTCCCTGGTCGTCGAGGGCATGGCACGCGGTCACGTCGGCAACGAGGGTGGACTGGTCGAGCGCGACGCGATGGTCTACCAGGCGTCGCTGCGGCTCTCGGCCCTCAACGCCGCGCACGACGGGCTCGTGTTCGGCCGGCTCAACATGCTCGACGGCGACTCGCGCTACATCGGCCGCATCGGCGTACGCGATGCCGACCGCGAGATCCTGCTCATCGACTGGCGCGCCCCTGCGGCCGCGATCTTCTACCAGGCGACGGCGCAAGAGCCCGCCGGAGTCGTACGTCGCAGAGTCCTGCGCTGCGCCAACGACAAGGTCATCGGCATCGAGGACGACCTGCTGGATGCCGACAACGCGCCCGACGACCTGGTCATCATCGGCGAGGGCGCCCTGCTGGCGAGCCTGACCCGTGCGCGCGACAGCTCGATGCACTCCGTCGTCGCGACGATCCAGAAGGAGCAGGACGAGGCGATCCGCGCACCGAGCCGCGGCGCCACCACGATCGGCGGCGGACCGGGCACCGGCAAGACCGTCGTCGCCCTGCACCGCGCGGCCTACCTGCTCTACACCGACCGGCGCCGCTTCGAGTCCGGCGGCGTGCTGGTCGTCGGACCCTCGACGGTGTTCATGAACTACATCGAGCGCGTGCTGCCCAGCCTCGGTGAGACCAGCGTGACGCTGCGGTCGCTCGGCGAGGTCGTCGACGGGCTGCGCGCCATGCGCCACGACGAGCCGGTCGCCGCGGCGGCCAAGGGCTCGTCGCGGATGACGGCGTTCCTCGGCCGCGCGGCTGCGGCGCCGATGCCCGGATCGCCGACGGAGTTCCGCTACTTCTACAAGGACGACGTGCTGCGGCTCGACGCCGAGCGGCTCGAGCGCATCCGTCGCAACCTGCTGTCCGGCGGCAAGCGCAACCGCGCCTACCTCAAGGCGCCTGAGGCCATCGTCTCGGCGCTGTGGGCCCAGGTCGCCGGCGAGCGCGCACTGGAGAAGGGCGAGGAGGAGTTCGTCGAGACCATCACGACGGACGACCGCTTCGTCGACTTCGTCGAGGACTGGTGGCCGCCGGTCGAGCCGATCGACGTGTGGCGGACGCTGCCCGATGTGATCGACTCGCTCGGGCGGGGGGCCTTCAGCGGCGAGGAGCTCGCTGCGCTCAAGGCGTCGTGGACGGTCGGCGAGCCGAGCATCGAGGACGTGCCGCTGATCGACGAGCTCCGCTACGTCATCGGCGAGGTGCCGGCAACCGGCGGCGATGACGACGACGTACCCAAGCAGCTCATGAGCTTCGAGCGGCGCGAGCGCGAGGACCGCAACGACCGGTTCCGCTCGACCCAGAGCATCGAGGACGACGGCTTCGCCCACGTGCTGGTCGACGAGGCACAGGACCTCTCGCCGATGCAGTGGCGCATGCTGGGCCGTCGCGGTCGCTACGCGAGCTGGACCATCGTCGGCGACGAGGCCCAGTCGTCGTGGCCGCACCCCAAGGAGTCGGCGGCAGCGCGCAAGGCCGCCCTCGAGGGCAAGCCCGAGCACGCGTTCCGGCTGTCGACCAACTACCGCAACTCCGCCGAGATCTATGACCTCGCCGCCAAGGTCGCGGCGATCGGCGTGCCGCACCCCGACCTCGCCGACGCGGTTCGTCGCACCGGCGAGCAGCCCGTCCACCTCACGGTCGGCGCCGACGAGGTCGTCGCGACCGTGAGCCGCAGCGCCGAGGAGGTCCTCGACCGGGTCGACGGCACCGTCGCGATCGTCGCGCCGACGCGCACAGCTGGCCGAGCTCGGTGACCAGCTCGCCGACCTGCTCGAGCGGCACCCCGACCGGCTCCGGCTCCTCGACGGCCTCGACACCAAGGGCCTGGAGTTCGACGGTGTCGTCGTGGTCGAGCCCGACGCGATCACGGCCGAGTCCAGCGCCGGCTGGCGCACCCTCTACGTCGTGCTGACCCGCGCGACGCAGCTGCTGACGACGGTCGGCACGACAGACCGCTGGTTGTCGCGCATCGCATGACCCGGACTCTCAAGGTCCTGCTGCTCGTCCTCCTCGCGGTGGGCGTGGCGCTGCCGACCGGCTACTCGACGTTCATCCACAGCGAGCGTGAGGTGGTCATCGGCGCGCACGACGCGACGGTGCAGCCGACGTTCAGTGGGTACGCCCGCATCGACTTCGGCACGCTGATCCCGCAGATCCGCGTCCCCGCGGAGGCGCCGCTCGGCCTCGGGGTCGACATCCGTCTGGGCGACAGTGAGATCACCAACCTCGACCAGCTGGTCGCCCGCGACGCGGCCATCGCGGCACAGCCGCAAGGTGAGATCGCGTCCGTACGCTCGGTGCTCACCTCGATGCTGATCGACGCGGTGATGCGGGCTCTCGGCGCCGCGTTGCTGGCCGTGCTCGTCGCGGTGCTCGCCTGGCGCGCGATCGGACAGCCCCGGCGGCGGGCGATCTGGGCAGCTGCGCACCATCCGCACCGACGCCAGGTGCTGGGCGCAGCCGGTGTCGGGGTCGTCACGATCGCCGCGCTGATCCTGGTCGCAGCGCCCGAGCGGCCCCGGTCGGACGATCAGGCGTGGGTGCCGATCGACTCGGTGTTCCCGGAGCTGCCGTCCGACAAGGTGCTCGACAAGGTGGAGATCGTCGAGGGTGCGTCGACCAGCGGCAGCAAGGCCATCGTCGAGGGCGCCCTGTCGACGTACCGGACCTCGGTGTCGTTCTACGGGCGGCTCGCGGTCAGCGCGTCGACCACGGACGTACGCACGCCGTCCGACGGCGAGACGACTGCGCTGGTCGTGACCGACCGGCACGACAACATCGGCATGGATCCGGTGGCCCGGGCGATCGCCGACCGGGCTGGGGCGCGCATGCTGATCGACCTCGGCGACGACACGTCCAACGGCGGCAGCTGGGAGACGTTCAGCATCAACTCGCTGGCCCGGGAGTTCCGCGACTTCGACATCGTGTCGGTCGCCGGCAACCACGACACCGGGTCGACGGTGCGCAAGCAGATGGAGGACAAGGGCTTCACGGTGCTCGACGGCAAGCCCGTCACGGTCGGCGGCGTGCGGTTCCTCGGCAGCAGCGATCCGCGCAGCTCGGGGTTGACGGCGGGCTATGACGGCAACGCGTCCGACAACTCGCTCGCACTGCGCCAGCAGGACGAGGAGCTCGAGAAGGCGGCGTGTGATGACGGCGAGGTCGGCGTCGTCGCGGTGCACTCGCCGTCGTCGGCGAGCCGGACTGCCAACTCCGGCTGCGCCGACCTGGTGCTGTCGGGGCACCTCCACCGGCAGGTCGGGCCGTCCGACGGTGACCGGCGCCAACGGGCGTACGACCACGACGTTGACGACCGGGACGACCGGCGGCGCCGTCTACGCGTTCGCCCTGGGCAGCAAGCTCCGGCGTGAGGCGCAGGTGACGATCGTGACGTTCGCCGACGGCAAGCCGGTCGGGCTGCAGCCGGTCAGCTTCGAGCCGGGCGGGGTCATCCAGGTCCAGGACTACACGCCGATCACGACGTCGCCGCGCTAGCGGCAGCGGGCGAGGATCAGCTCGGCGTACGCCCGTGCGCACGTGACCACCTCGGCGATCGCGACCTGCTCGTCGACGGCGTGCGCGTTGGCGATCCGTCCTGGTCCGTACTGCACCGTCGGGATGTCGAGCCGCCGCGTACTGCCGTAGGTCGGAGCCGTAGGGCGCACCCGTCAGGTGAGGGCGGGGATCGCCCGTGGCGACGACGGCGTCGACGACCTGGGCGCCGAACGGATCGCCCTCGGGCAGCCGGCCGGCGGCGAAATGCCCGCCGGGCCAGGTGACGGTCGGCGGGTTGTCCGCGAGCCACGAGTCCTGGGCCGCTGCGTGGGCGAGGGCGTTCTCGAACGCCGCCTTGGCCTCGGCGAACGACTCGCCGGGCATCACGCCGTACCGGCCCTCGGCGACGAGGAGGTCAGGGACGGTGCTGGCCCAGTCGCCGGCGTGGATGATGCCGACGCTGATGGGCCACGGCAGCTCGCCGAACGGGAAGGGCGGAGCCGCATTGCGTACGGTCTCCAGCTCCGCCAGAGCGTGGTGCAGGAGCTCGAACGCCGTGATCGCGCTCCGGCCCGTGGCGCGCATCGACCCGTGCGTCGCGCGCCCGACGACCTCGATCCGGAACGTCAACGAGCCGGCGTTGGCGGCCACGACCTGGCCATCGGTCGGTTCGGCGATGACACAGGCGTCGCCGACGTGCCCGCGGCGCAGGGTCGCGTACGTTCCGAGGCCGCCGTCCTCCTCGCCGATCACGGTGTGGACGGCGAACGGGCGACTCAGCTCGATGCCGCTGACGGCTCGTGCCGCGGCGATGATCGCGACGACGCCGCCCTTCATGTCGCAGACCCCGCGGCCGTACCAGCGTGTCGTCGTCCTCGCGGATCAGCCACGGGTCGGCGTTGGTCCAGGTCTCGGGGTCGCCCGGCGGGACGACGTCGACGTGTCCGTTGAGGATCAGCGCCGGGGTGCCCTCGCCGGAGACCCCGACGCAGCCGAGCGCCTCCTCGCGGTCGACCTCCTCACCCGGATAGTCGGCGGCGGCGCGCAGCTCGTCGAGGTCGAGGCGTCCACTGGTCGACCTCCATGCCGAGGCCGGTCAGCGTCGCGGCGCACCAGCGCTGGACCGCGACCTCGGCGTCGGACCCGCCGACGCTCGGGATGTTGACGATCTGCGCGAGGTCGCGCCGGATCAGGTCGACATCGATGTCCATGGCGCCAGCATGGCAGGCGCTCTGGCCGGTCGTACGCGCGGTGGCTACGACGTGATGGTCACCAGCTGAGGTGTGGTGTGGTCGCCCTCGTCGCCCTGCCCCAGCTGTCCGTCGCGTTCTCACCCCAGCAATATGCGTCGGCCCGACGCGTGCAGACCGCAGGTGTGCTCATCGCCCGCCGCGACCCGCGTCCAGGTCGTCGAGGTGCCGACCTTCGTGGGCGCTGTCCGGTCTTGGTGATCGCCGACTCCGAGCTGGCCGTAGTTGTTGTAGCCCCAGCAGTAGAGCGTGCCGGACGAGCGGCGTGGCGCAGGTGTGGGTACCATTCGGCCGTGACACTGGTCCAGCTGGTCGAGGTGCCGACCTTCGTGGCGGTAGTGTATCCGATGGCCTCCGAGCCCAGCTGTCCGTTGGCGTTGCCGCCCCAGCAGTAGAGGCACCGGAGCGTGCCGCGCGCACGTGTGGGACTCTCCGGCGGAGACGCTCGGTCCAGCTGGTGGAGCTGCCGACCTTCCTGGGCGCCGGTGGTCGGTGAGTCGCCGTGGCCGAGCTGACCGTCCTCGTTGTACCCCCAGCAGTAGATGGAGCCCGAGCATGACGTGCGCAGGTGTGGGCGTCACCGGTGTTCACCTGTTTCCAGCTGGCCGAGGTGCCGACCTTCTTCGGGGTGCGTACGCCCCAGGTTGTCGCCCAGCCCGAGCTGGCCTCGTAGTTGGCGCCCCAGCAGTAGAGCGAGCCGGAGCGTGGCGCGCGCACGTGTGGAGGCACCGAGCGTGAGCTGGTCCAGCTGGTCGAGGTGCCGACCTTCTTGGGCGTGTCCCGATCGGTGCCGTCGCCGGTCCCGAGCTGCCCGTCGGCGTTGCTAGCCCCAGCAGTAGATGGCACCCGAGCTGGTGCAGTGCGCAGGTTGAGTCGTACCCGGCCGCTGACGCTGCTCCAGCTGGTCGAGGTGCCGACCCTGCGTGGGACGTGTTGCGCTCGGCTGTGGTCGCCGGTGCCGAGCTGGCCGTCCGCGTTCCGGACCCCAGCAGTAGAGCGACATGGTAGTCGCGGATGGCACACGTGTGCGCTTCGCCGGCCGAGATCGACGAGCCATGTCGGCGCAGCTGGCCTCGGCCGAACCGGCCGCGGCGAGCGACATCGCCAGTGGTCATGATGAGTGCCGCGGTGAGACGAAGGATCGAGGTCATCGTGGACTCCTGGCGTTACCAGGCACAAATGCCCGATACGTCTCGAAACGTTGTCACATATCTTCATGCGTGGCAAGGGTCGGGTCAGCTCGGTCACGCCGACCTTGGGCATCTGAACGGTCGAGAGTGCGCGTTCGAGGCACTGCGTGCTGACCAGGTACGTCGGCCTGCGCTAGGCTCGTGCCATGACAGTTCAGCCCTCAAGCTGGTGGCTCCACCTGTAGGTGGACTGTCGACTCGTGCCCAGACCGCCTCATGGCCGGCTCTGGGCATTTCTTGTCTCGGCCGGTCGAGACTTCTCCAAGGAACCTTCATGACCCAGCTCGACGAACTCCTCGCTCAGCCGGCATTCGCGCTGATCCGCGTACGCGACTCCGACACCGTCACGCTCATCGGCGGTCCGCGCACGGACCTCGACACGCTCTCGGAGATCCCGCTGGTGCCGGGCAGCGAACGGGCCTGGGACCACCTGGTGCTCGTGCCGTACGCCCAGGTGCGCGAGCGCGGGTTCGAGGCGCACCAGGACGGCACGCCGCTGTCGGCGATCGCGGCGGCGTACAGCGCCGAGGTGCCGATCGCGGAGCTGCTCGACCTGCTTGCCGGACGCCCCGATCGAGTTCGCCGACCGCGGCGGGTTCGAGACGAGCGACGAGGCCTACGCCGGCATCGTCCGCACGATCATCGACGAGGAGATCGGCCAGGGCGAGGGCGCCAACCTCGTGATCGGCCGGCACTACCGCGCCCAGGTCGCCGACTGGGGCCACGACCGCGCGCTGACGGTGTTCCGCCGGCTGCTGGAGCGCGAGCGCGGTGCGTTCTGGACGTTCTGCATCTTCACGGGCGACCGCTACCTGATCGGCGCGAGCCCCGAGCGTCACGTCAGCGTCGAGGACGGCCAGGTGCGGATGAACCCCATCAGCGGCACGTTCCGCATGCGCGGCCTCGAGACTCATGCGGATCGCAAGCGTGAGCTGTTGCGGTTCCTCAAGGACGAGAAGGAGATCTACGAGCTCTTCATGGTCGTCGACGAAGAGCTCAAGATGATGTGCGACATCTGCCACGAAGGCGGGCTCGTGCTCGGGCCCTACCTCAAGCCGATGACGCACCTCGTGCACACCGAGTACCTCCTCGCCGGGCGCACCAACCGCGACGTGCGCGAGGTGCTGCGCGACTCGATGTTCGCCGCAACGGTCACCGGCAGCCCGGTCGAGAACGCCTGCCGTCTGATCAAGAAGTACGAGCCGGAGGGCCGCGGCTACTACGCCGCGGTCGCCGCGCTGATCGGCCGTGACGACGACGGCAACCCGCTCGCAGACGCGCCGATCCTCATCCGTACGGCCGACGTCGACCTCGACGGCAACCTCAAGGTCACCGCCGGCGCGACCCTCGTACGCGACTCCGATGCGATGTACGAGACCAAGGAGACCTGGGCCAAGGCCTCCGGCATCCTCAGCGCGTTCGGGCTCGTGGAGGCGGCACCCGAGCCGGTCGAGGGCTTCGACGCGTTCACCCGCGAGGACGAGGTGCTGATCGCGCTCGGGCTCCCGCAACCAGCGGCTCAGCCAGTTCTGGCTCACCGACCAGTCCGGCGCGGCACCCGTGACGTCGCTGACCGGCAAGCGCGTCGTGATCGTCGACGGTGAGGACGACTTCGTCAACATGCTGTCCCACGTCTTCGGCGTGCTCGGCATGACGACCGACATCATCCGGCACGATGTGTACGCCGATGGCGACCTCGACGGCTACGACCTCGTCGTCGTGGGTCCCGGACCCGGTGATCCGCGGGACCTGGAGGATCCCAAGATGGCCGTGCTGCACGGTCTCGTCGCGGGACTGCTCGAGACGCAGCGACCGTTCCTCGCTGTCTGTCTCGGTCACCAGGTGCTGAGCCACAACATCGGCCTCGACCTCGCGTTCAAGGACATCGTGTTCCAGGGCACGCAGAGCCGGCTCGAGGTGCTGGGTCGGCCCGAGACGGTCGGCTTCTACAACACGTTCGTCGCGCGGGTGCCGGCGTCAGGGCTGCCCGACGGTGTCACGGTCGAGACCGATCCGGCGACCGGCGACATCCATCACGTCGCCGGCCCGCACTACCGCGGCGTGCAGTTCCACGCCGAGTCGATCCTCACGCAGAACGGCTTCGGCATCCTGCGCGACCTCGTCACCGACCTCATCGGCTGAAGACGATCGGCTTCTCGGCGGGATGAGCTGGGTCAGCACGGCCGAGTACTACCGGCTCGTCAACGATGAGCTCGTACGCGGCTCGGCGGGCTGCACTCGGCCAAGATCCTGATGGATCGGTCGACTTCGCCGAGATCGAGGCGATGCAGCTCGCGGGCCGGTGGGACGAGTCGGCACGTCTGGCCGACGCCGGTGAGCGCTGGAGGGGCTGGCGCCGACCTGATCGTGCTCTGCACCAACACGATGCACCAGGTCGCCGCGCCGATCGAAGCGGCGTGACGTGCCGTTCGTGCACCTCGCCGACACGACCGCGACGCGTCAAGGCGGCGAGGTCACTGCGTGGGCTGCTCGGCACGATCTTCACGATGGACAGACTTCTACGTGACCGGCTCGCGGCTACGGGCTCGAGGTCGTGCTGCCGGCCGATCGCGCGGGTCAGCGAGATCATCTATGACGAGCTGTGCCTTGACGTCGTACGTGACGAGTCGCGGGCGTTCTACCTCGAGTCGTGATCGCATCGCTGCAGCCGACGGCGCTCGAAGGTCATCATCCTCGGCTGCACCGAGATCGAGCTGCTCGATCGACCAGTCCCACGTCGAGCTGCCGGTGTTCCCGACGACTGCTGCTGCACGTCGAGGCCGCCGTCAGGCTTGCCCTGACGTAGGTCAGCCGGCTCGGCGATCGCTCGGCGGTGCGGTCGCACTTGAGGCGGGTGATCGTGACACCGATGCAGGCACATCGCGCCGCCGACGAACGCCAGCGCGGCGGGGACCTCGTCGAGGCACTGCCCAGGAGATCAGCGTCGCGATGGCCGGCACGAGGTAGGTCGTCGAGGCGGCCTTGCCGGTCGAGATCCGCTTGAGCGCGTAGGCCCACGTGCTGAAGCCGATCGCCGTCGGGAAGACCCCGAGGTAGACGACCCACCGATGTCTTCGGCCGAGGCGCCGCCGAGCTCGTCGATCAGGGTCGGCGCGAACGGCAGGCAGACGACGATGCCGACGAGGCAGCCGAGCCACACCGACATGACGGGTTGCATGTGCTTGAGCGCGGGCTTCTGGGCCAGTGTGCCGAACGCGTAGAACGCCGCCGCTGCGACGCACAGCAGGACGCCGGTCGTGCTCGCGGTGTCGACGGCGGTGGAGTCGCTCTTGGTGCTGAGCGCGATGAGCACGACACCGGCGAACGCGATGCCCATGCCGATCATGAGGGGCTTGGGGAAGCCCTCCTTGTAGATGAACCCGGCGATGACAGCCGCGAAGATCGGCCCGACGTTGACGATCAGGGCGGTCGTGCCGGCGTCGAGGTCGCGCTCGGCGGCGTTGAGCGCGATGTTGTAGGCGCCGAACCACACGACGCCGTAGAGCACGACCAGCAGGAGCGGTTGACCTGTCGGCAGGGCGCGCGATGCGGGGCCAGCGCGAAGAACGTGAGGGCGACCGACGCCGACGACGAGCCGGCCGAGCGTCAGGGAACCCGGCGAGAACGTGTCGCCGACCGCGCGGATCCGACGAATGCCGAGGCCCAGACGACCACGGTGACGAGCAGTGCCGGCAGGGAGAGGTCACGATCGATCTTCACCTCTCCACGGTAGTGAGCGTGCGCGGACAGTTCACGAGCGAAAATCGGCCATCCTCGCGAACGATCCGGCCGAACCTGGTGGGCGCCACCTCGTCCGCGTGTGGGTGACGAGGTGGCGCCCGGTCTCAGGGCTCTGCGAGGTGTCAGCTGGCGGCGCCGCCGTCGGAGCCGAGGGTGACCTCGACGTCGTGCTTCTCGCCGCCGCGCGTGTAGGTCAGCGTGATCTTCTCGCCCGGACTGGAAGCCGCGCACGGATGCGACGAGCGCGTCGTTGCTGGCGACCAGGTCTCCGTTGACGGCCGTGATGATGTCGCCCTTCTTGAGGCCGGCCTTGTCGCCCGCGCCGCCGGTCGTGACGCCGGCGACCTCGGCGCCCGATGCCGGTGATGCCGTCGCTCGACACCGCCGCCTTGACCGTGACACCGATCTGCGCGTGCTCGACCTTCTCGCCCTTGACGAGGTGCTTCGACACGTTCTTGGCCAGGTCGATCGGGATCGCGAAGCCGAGGCCGATCGAGCCGCCCTCGCCGGTGCCGGAGGCCTTGATCGCCGAGTTGATGCCGATGACGTTGCCGTCGATGTCGACCAGCGGGCCGCCGGAGTTGCCGGGGTTGATCGCCGCGTCGGTCTGGATCGCGGGGAACGTGTTGGAGGCGCCCGGGTCGTTGCTGCCGTCCGACGATGTCACCGGGCGGTTGAGTGCCGAGATGATGCCCTGCGTCACGGTGCTCTCCAGGCCGAAGGGCGATCCGATCGCGACGACCTCCTGGCCGACCTCGAGGTCCTTGGAGCTGCCGAGCGTCGCGGGCGTCAGGCCGGACTTGCCGCTGGCCTTGATCACCGCGAGGTCGGTCTTGGGGTCGGCGCCGACGATCGTCGCCTTGGCGTTGGAGCCGTCGCTGAACGCGACCGTGATGATGCCGTCCTTGCCGGCCACCGCGGTGACGTGGTTGTTGGTGAGGATCTCGCCGTCGCTGCTGATGATGATGCCCGTGCCGGAGCCGGCCTCGTCGTCGCCCTTGACGTTGATCTGGACGACGGAGGGCAGGACCTTCTTGGCGACCTGCTCGACCGCGCCGGCCGGCACGTTGGTGTCGGTGACCTTGTTGCCGGGGTCGAGCGAGCTGACGGTCGTGCCGTTGTCGTCATCGTCCTGCAGCTTGTCCTGGAGCCATGCGCCGCCGAAGCCCGCACCACCGGCGAGCAGCACCAAGGCCAGCGCTCCGGCGAGGAACCGGCCGCGCCGCTTCTTGACCGGCGGCTCACCACCGCCGTGGCCGGCATCGGCCGGGAACGCGGCAGGAGGCGCGGCGAACGGCGGGAACGCGTCGGTCTGCGTGGTTGCCGACGCCGGCTCGGACGGCGCGTCCGCGTAGCGGTGGGTGTACGTCTCGGCCGGCGGCTGCGGTGCAGAAGCCGGCGGATCGGACGTGGTGGCAGCGGGCTGCTCGACCGTCGCAGGCTCCGAGGGTGCGGCTGGCGCGGGAGCCAGAGGGATCGTCGGCTCGGCGTCCGCCTCGGGCTGAGCCGCCGGCGCCTCGACCGTGGGTGCCTCCGGTGCGGGCTCCGGAGCGGGCGCGGGCGTCTCGTTCGACGGCGCACTGTCCGGCGATGCCGGCTCGGAGGCAGCGGGGGTGGTGGTGTCGCCGGAGTCGCGCTCGGTCGGCGGGACGTACGGGCGCTCGGCGAACGGGTCGTTCGAATCGGTCATGGAAGTAGATTCTCGCGCATCGCTGAGACGGATCTAAGAGCGGCGTGTGAGCGATCGAAGAAAGCCGCAGGTCAGAGTTGGTCCGAGCTGGGCAGAACGAGCGTGAACGTGGTGCCGCCGCCGGGGGCCGACTCGACGTCGACCGTCCCGCCGTGGCGCTCGGCCGCGCGCTTGACGATCGACAGCCCGAGCCCCGAGCCGGGCAGCGTACGCGCCTCGCTCGAGCGGTAGAACCGGTCGAAGATGTGCGGCAGGTCGGCCGGGTCGATGCCGGGTCCCTCGTCCGTGACGGTCAACGCGCCGTCGGCGAGTCGTACGGTGACGGTGCCGTCCGGCGGGCTCCACTTGGCCGCGTTGTCGAGCAGGTTGGTGACGGCACGCTCGAGCAGCTGCGGCTCACCGAACGCCATCCACGACTCGAGCTCGACATCGAACGTGACGGTGTGAGCGCGCAGGCGTACGCGGTCGACCGCCTGGGTCACCACGTCGGACGAAGTCGAGCGGTTCGGGGTCGCGGGTCATGGGCTCGTCGCGCGCGAGCTCGACGAGATCGCCGACCAGGGTCGTGAGCTCCTCGAGCTGCGACCGGACGTCGCCCATGATCTCGTGCCGCTGGTCGTCGGTCAGCGAGCGTTCGGCGTTGTCGGCGGCCTGGCCGATCAGCTCGATGTTGGTGCGCAGGCTCGTCAGCGGGGTGCGCAGCTCGTGCCCGGCGTCGGCGACGAGCTGCCGCTGGCGAGTCTGCGACGCGTCGAGCGCCTGGAGCATCGCGTTGAACGAGGTCGTCAGGCGAGCGAGCTCGTCGTGGCCGGTGACCTCGATCGGGGTCAGCTCCGACGTACGCGCGACGCGCTCGGTCGCCGCGGTCAGCCGCCGGACGGGTCGCAGGCCGTTTGCGGCGACGGCCCAGCCCGCCATGCCGGCCAGGGCCACACCCGCGGCGCTGCACAGCAGCAGGATGACCTTGAGCCGCTCGAGCGCGTAGTCGATCGACTCCATCGACTGCGTCATGACCAGCGCGGTGCCGCCGCCGGCCTGCACGGCGACGACGCGGTAGGGCGTGCCCTGGATGCGCACGGTGCGCATGGACTGCGACGCCTCGCCGTTCGAGACCTCGATCTCCTTGATGCTCTTGAACGGCTTCGTCGCGAGTTGTTGACCCGGGTGGTCGGCGAGAACAGCTCGCCGCTGTTGACGACGAAGATCTGGACGTCGGCGATCCGTTGCACCTGCGGGTCGATCTGGCTGAAGTTCTGGTACGCAGTCCGGCGTCGACGGCCGCGTGGGCGCGCCGCAGCATCGAGTCGTCGAGCGAGCGCTCGAACTCCGCGCGGCACGACGACGAACACGATCGCGCTGACCACGCCGAGCGTCGCGGCGACGGCCATCGTGGTGAGCACCGCGACCCGCAGGGCGAGCGTCATCCGCTGCGTGAACGGCTGCAGCGTGCGGTGCAGGAGGTCGATCACGGAGGCGTCTCGCGCAGGACGTATCCGACGCCCCGCACGGTGTGCAGCAGGCGCGACTCGCCCTCGGCCTCGAGCTTGCGGCGGACGTAGCCGACATACACCTCGAGCGAGTTGGCGGTCGTGGGGAAGTCGAAGCCCCAGACCTCCTCGAGGATGAACGACCGCTCGAGCACGCGCTTGGGCCGCTGCAGGAACAGCTCGAGCAGCGCGAACTCCGTGCGGGTGAGGGACAGCGAGCGGTTGCCCCGCCTGACGTCGCGGGTCACCGGGTCGAGCGACAGGTCGGCGAACTCCAGGGGCGCCTCGTCGGGCTCGACCGCGGCGGCACGGCTGGACCGGCGCAGCAGCGAACGTACGCGGGCGAGGAGCTCCTCGAGGGCGAACGGCTTGGTCAGGTAGTCGTCGGCTCCGGCGTCGAGTCCGTCGACGCGGTCGGAGACGGCGTCGCGGGCGGTGAGGACGAGGATCGGTACGTCGTTGCCGGCGCTGCGGAGGGCGCGGGTGGCCTCGAGCCCGTCGAGCCGCGGCATCATGACGTCCATGATGATCGCGTCGGGGTTGATCTGGGGGACACGAGCCAGCGCCTCGGCACCATCGGAGGCCAGCTCGACCGTGTAGCCGTTGAACTCGAGGGACCGTCGCAGTGAGTCGCGCACAGCACGGTCATCGTCGACGACAAGGATGCGCATGGAGATCAGTCTGCCCCGGATCCCTGAGACTTGGCTGAACTACGAGTCGAGAAGCCCTTGCGCGGCTGGCTGCGGCCCGCGCGCCGTACGTGCCGCCGAACAGCGTCGCGTGCACGAGCAGCGGGTGCAGCTGGTGCAGGCCGACGCGATCCTTCCACCCGTCGGCGAGGGGTGCGGCCTCGTCGTACGCGTCGATCACGCGCTGCAGGTGGGGTATGCCGAACAGTGCCAGCATCGCCAGATCGGTCTCGCGATGACCGCCGTGCGCTGCCGGGTCGATGAGCCAGACGTTGCCGTCGGAGCCCCAGACGATGTTGCCGGACCAGAGGTCGCCGTGGATGCGCGACGGCGGCTCCTCGGGACCGGCGAAGTCGTGGATGCGGCGCATCGCGGCCTCGATCGTGGCCGCCTCGTCGGCGGTCAGCGCCTGCCGGTCGACGGATGCGCGTACGTAGGGCATGACCCTGCGCGACGCGAAGAACTCCGGCCAGGTCGGCAGCGGGCGGTTGGGCAGGGGAGCGAGCCCGACGAAGCCGTCCTTGGGGCCGCCGAACGCGTCGGCTCCGGCCTGATGGGTCGCGGCGAGGGCGCGGCCGAACCGTTCGGCCACGTCGGTCGTGGGCTTGCCGGGCTCGATCCAGTCGAGCACGAGGCAGTCGTCGGCGACCGCGAGCACGTTGGGGACGTGGGCGCCGCCGGCCTCACGCAGCCAGCGGAGTCCCTCTGCCTCACGCTCGAAGAAGCCCTCAGGAGGATGCGGGCGGGTCTTGATGATCGCGCCGCGCCCATCGGTCAGCCGGAGCCGGGTCGACGTGCAGATGTCACCACCGGCGACCGGGGTGGTCGAGACGACACCGAGGCCAAGGAGTGCCTCCGCCCGTGCGGCGGTTCCTGCCATGCGTGCCATGACCACGACGTTACCCCGTGGAGGACCCTGCGTTCAGCGGTCCATGAGGTCCGGCAGCCGGGCGACGAGCTCGTCGGTCGTGCGCTCGATCATCGCGAGGACCTCGGCGAATCCGTCGTCGCGGCCGTAGTAGGGGTCGGGCACGTCGAGATCCTCGCCCGCCTCGGGGTCGAACTCCCGGAACATGCGGACCTGTTGGGCCTGCTCGACGGTCGGCGCCTGGTCGACGACATCGGCGTAGTTGCTGGCATCCATCGTGAGCAGCAGGTCGTTCTCGGCGTACCAGTCCGTGGAGAACGTACGCGCGCGGTGCCGCGTCGGGTCATATCCCGCGGCCGACAGCGTCGCCGCCGCTCGCGGGTCCATCGGGTGGCCGACGTGCCAGTCGCCCGTGCCGGACGATGCGACCTCGACCCGGTCGGCGAGACCTGCCTCTGCCAGCCGGCGCTCCAGGACGACGTGCGCCATCGGCGAGCGGCAGATGTTGCCGAGGCAGACCAGCGCGACGCGGTAGGTCACCGTGCGGAGCGTGTGTGGTTCTTGCTGGTGAAGCCACCGAGGACGGCATTGACGATCGAGATGACGATCGAGCCGAGGACGGCCCACCAGAACCCGTCGACGTGGAACGCGACGCCGAACTTGTCGGTGACCCATTCGGTCAGGAGGAGCAGCAGCGCATTGATGACGAGCAGCGCGAAGCCCAGCGTGATGATGATGAACGGCAGTGACAGGGTCTTGATGACCGGTGCGACGAACGCGTTGATCGCCGTGAAGACGAGCGCCACCAGGGCGATCGCCACGACGCGCTCGCCGGTCGAGTCGTCCGCGACACCGATGTTCATGTGGTCGCCGAGCAGGCCGGCGGCCGCCGCGAGGGCGAGTCCGCTGAGGATCCAAGCAGTCACGAATCTGGGCATGCCCGATTGTTGCACTGATGCCCTCAGGAGCTCTCGACGACGCGTCCGTCGTGCAGGGTCAGCACCTTGTCGGCACGTTCGACGAGCTGCTGGTCGTGCGTGGCGACGACGGCGGCGACGCCCGACCGGTGGACGACGTCGACGATCAGGTCCATGACCGACGCGGCCGTACGACTGTCGAGCTGACCGGTCGGCTCGTCCGCGAGCAGCACCTGGGGAGTCACGGCAAGAGCCCGCGCGATGCCGACTCGCTGCTGCTGGCCGCCTGACAGCTCGTCGGGCCGCTGGGCCCCGTGCTCAGCGAGGCCGACCATCTCCAGGAGCTCCACGACCCGGGCGTCACGTTCGGCAGGTGCCATCCGGCGGATGCGCAAGGGGACCTCGACGTTCTCCGCCGCGGTGAGGACGGGGAGCAGGCCGAACGACTGGAACACGAACCCGATCGACCGCTGACGGAGCTCGGCAAGCTTGTCCTCCCCGAGCGGGCCGAGCTCGTGGCCGTCGATCGCGACGGTGCCGGAGCTCGGCCGGTCCAGCCCTCCGAGCAGGTTGAGCAACGTGGTCTTGCCCGAGCCGGACGGACCGCGCACGACGAGCAGCTCCCCGGGATCGAGGTGAAGGGAGATGTCCTGGCAGGCGATGACCTCACCCGCAGGCGTACGGAAGGTGCGGGTCAGCGCATCCGCTCGCAGCACCGATGTCATGTCTGCTCCTCGTCGTCGTGCGGCGCGTCCGGCCAGACCCCGACATGGTCGGTCTCCAGCGCGAGGCGTACGCGATCGCGCATGTCGAGCCGCGAGGTGAAGTCGTCGGGCAGCTGGAGCCGCCCGACTCGGTCCAGCACCGCGAACTCCTCGGCGATGCTGTGCTCCTGGCCGTGCTGGTCGACGCGCGTACGCCGGAGGGTCTCGGTGGCGGTGCGTCCGTCGCGGATCTGGACCGTGCGCTGCACGTGGCTCGACACCGTCGCGTCGTGGGTCACGATGAGCACGGTCGTCCGGTGCTCGCCGTTGACCCGCTGCATCGCCTCGAGCACGTCTGCGCTCGCGGCGTCGTCGAGCTCGCCGGTGGGCTCGTCGGCGAGGAGCACCCGCGGTGAGTTGGCGATCGCGACGGCGATCGCCACGCGCTGCTGCTGGCCACCGGACAGCTCGGCCGGCAGCCGGTGGGCCACGTCGGCGACGCCCAGCAGGTCGAGCAGCTCGAGGGCTCGACGCGGGCGATCGCGTCGGGGCTGGCTGCGGCCGATCGTCATCGCGAGCTCGACGTTGTCGGCCGCGGTGAGGTAGGGCAGCAGGTTGCGTGCCGTCTGCTGCCACACGAAGCCGACGCTGCGCCGGCGGAACTCGATGCGCTCCTGGCGGTCCATCGCCAGCAGGTCGTGCCCGGCGACGTACGCCACCCCGGCGGTCGGGGTGTCGAGCCCGGACAGGATCGTCAACAGCGTCGACTTGCCCGAGCCGGAGGCGCCGACGAGCGCGACCATCGATCCCGCCTCGACGGTCAGGTTGAGGCCTTGGAGGGCCTGCACCTCGACGCCGACGGCGGTGAAGATGCGCACCAGGTCGTTGCACCGGATGTCGGCTTCGGTCTCGATGAGCGTCATCTGGTCAATCCTCCGTCATCCGCAGGAGCCTGGACAGGTCCTGCCGTCGAGTGGCCGTCGCGGCCAGGAGCGCGCCGACCACGACGGCGGCGAGCACGCCGACCGCGATCGCGATCGTCGGCACAGGGTCGATGTGGACAGCCGGTTGCGTGGTGCCGGTCGTGAACGCCCTCAGGTCGATGGCGTCCAGCACGACCGCGGGGAGGAGCAGTCCGATCAGCACCCCGGACACGATCGCGACGAGCGCGAGCGGTCCGATCTCCCAGGCAACGAGCCAGCGGGATCGTCGGCGCGGCTCACCCATCGCATCGAGCAGCGCCGCTTGACGCGACCTGTTGGCCTCACCGCGTACGAGAGCCAGCGCGATGACCGCGAGGCACATGGCGACCAGTGCCCCGAGCATGATCTGCGCCGCGTGACGAATACCGGGGACCAGTGGGAGATCCTCGATCCTGCGGGCGACGTCGTCCGTCGTCCTGGCCTCGGCATCTCCCGGAACGGCGCGCACGGCATCGCGAACCGTCCCACTCGCGCCAGTCGTGCTGACCAGGAGCCGGTCGGGTGGTCCGGGGTCGAAGCCGAAGTGCTTCGCCACGGCGCGGTCCATCAGGATCCATGAGGTCAGGGGGCTGAGCGGAGAGGGCACGCGCGCAGTGCCCACGACGTCCACCGGCAGGTCGTCTATCCGCAGCGCCGACCGACCCTTGTCGAAGTCCTTCGACACGAGGATCGACGCCCGGTCCCCACTCGTACGTTCGAGGGCGCTCGGCAGCCGCAGCGCGCCCGGCACGCCCTTCTGGACCTTGCGCAGTTCGGCGACGTCGACGAACAGCACCCGGGTGAAGGCCGGCCGGTTGGCTGCGAACAGCGGCACACCGGACTGCTCGGTGATCCCGACGGTCGCCCGTACATCCGCGCGATCCGACAGCATGGCCTGGATCCGGGGATTCAACGGCTGGCCCTCCACCACGACGTCGGCACCGACGGTTGCCTCCGCCGCATCCTCCAGCCCGTGCTGCAGGGTCGTGGTGGCGACACCGGAGAAGACCGCCAGGCTGACGCTGGTGACCAGCGCGAGGGCCGCCGCGAGGCCGGCCGCTGGATCACGCAGTGCGCGCGCCGTGCCGAGCAGAGCGGTGGGACCTCGCCAGCGCGAAGCGCGGGCCAACACGCGGCCGAGCACCCATGGATAGGCCCGCATCACGACGAGGCAGCCTGCGAGGCTGAGCAGGAGCGGTGTGGCGGCGAGCAACGGATCGATGCCGCCGTCAGGTGTGGCCAGACCTCGGTTGCGCAGCGCCACGACCGCGGCGATGGCCCCGAGCAGGACGAGCACGTCGACGATCCAGCGCTGACCGCCGATCGCTCCTGGTGTCAGATCTGCTCGTCCCGAGTGCGCGTCCGCCGGCGACATCGCGGCCATCAGGAGTGCCGGTGCGACTCCGACGAGGGCGGGCCACCACCACGCAGCTGCGCTCCCGTCGTGGGGGAGGACGACGGCACCGATGAGTGCGCCGGCCAGGGCCATGGGCAGGCCCGCCGCGAGCCCTTCCACTCCCACCAACGCTCGCAGCTGGGGTGCGGACGTGCCGCGGGCGGCGATGAGGGCCAGTGAGCGGCGTTGCTTCCGGAGGACGAGTCCGGCGGTGAGCGCGAGCACGACGGCCGCGACACCTAGGGGGCCGGAGGCGAAGAGCGCCATCATGGCGCGCGCTGAGGAGCCGGACCTGTTGGCCTGGTCGATCGCGTTGGCGGCGTCGGAGCTGAAGGCCAGCTGCGGTGGCGCCCACGATGGTCGGTTCGCCCTGCGCATCGTTGAGGTAGCCGTCGCCGGGCAGGAGGTGCGTACCGCGGCTGAACCGGCGCAGCTCCCTGACGAACTCGTCGGCGTTGCCGGCCGTGAGAGCCGAGGAGTCGAGTGGGAACCACGTACGCAGGTCCGCGTTGGAGCTCAGCTGGACGAGCTGCGGGAGCGACCCGGGCTCGGCCCACCCGACTCCGGTCACGATCGGCTTGCCACCGTCGGGCTCGAACACCGATGGGATCAACGTGGCGGAGACCTGCGACCAGATCGGATCAGTCTTGTCCTTGGCCACGTAAGTGCCTGACAGCTGTACGTCGATGGGCGGCCCGCCGCCGACCGGACTGGTCCGGCGTTGGCCGATCGGCCAGTGCATCGCGGAGGCGACGGCCTCCGACAGCACGATGTCGACCGGGTGACCCTTGGCGGGCAGGTCGGCGGTCACCGAGGCCGGCGCTCGTCCCTTGGTGATCCGGACGTCATCGGCCAGACGAGGGTCGAAGCCCATGCTGAGGATCACGTTCGCCTTGGTGAGCGTGGTCGGGTCGACGGGGGATGCCGGTGCGGTCGGGAGGGTCAGGGCGAAGCCTCCGGGTCCGAACACCGACCTCAGCCGGGGCGGCATCTCGGCGCGAATCTCGCTCATGGTGTCGTCGAGCCCGCCCCAGACGGAATCGGAGGCGCTCGGCAGGGTGTTGCCCTTGGGGTCGGTGGTCGCGGTCGGCGTCGGGGTTCCCTGTTCCCGCGCGGACAGGTCTCGCTGCACGACCGAGAGGTCGTCGACCTGGTGCCGCAGCGAGTCCGTGAGCAGGTGGTTGGCCGCGCGAGGCATCAGCGCGGTGAGGGTCGAGAGCAGCAGCACGATCACGGCCATGACCGACATCGAGCGGGCATGGTGGGCCACGTGGACCCGGAAGAGCCGGAACGTCGTCATCAGTCCCCCTCCCGTGCGGTGCGCGTCGCGTCCTGGCGGATGTGTCGGGACTGGCGGACGGCGACCGCGACCACGGCGATGCCGAGGAGGGTCACGAGCAGGGTGAGGCCGGGCAACGCCAACGAGATCGCCGGTTCGACGGCGGCGGGACGCCCCGGAGTGGCGCTGCGAGCGAGGTCGCCCGCCGTCAACAGGACGGCGATCGCACCGCGTGACGACACCGATGACGGCTCCTGCGGCCACCGCCCCGGCCAGCTCCGTCGAGCGTATGCGCGCCTGCTGGCGGGGCGTGAGGCCGAGCGCGCGGAGCACCCGCAGCTCATCGCGGCGCCGCCGGCTGAGGCTGGTCGTCATGGCCGCAGTGGCGAGAGCGGCGAAGACGACCACGGCGCCGGCCGCCCACCACCAGGTGTCGAGGGCCGACGAGACGATGCGGGCGGCGGGGCCCGGGCTGCTCTTCGTGGCGGTGGTCCGTACGACGCTGGCCGCGGTCGCCGCGCGGGCCACCCGGTCAGGGTGCGCCGACACGACCCACACCGAGTCGGGTGCCGGGACGGAGGCTCCGCTGCCAAGGGCGTACGACACGAGGGTCGGCAGGTCCGCCGCGATGCCCCGCGCGGCGGTCACCCCCGGGATCGTGTCGACGACGCCGGCCACCACGACCGTGCCCTGGAAACCAGACTCGGGCAGGAGAAGGTCGAACGTGTCGCCCGTCTTGGCCTGGACCAACGCAGCGGTGGCAGAGGTGATGACAACGGGTAACCGCTTGGGCTTGCGGCCCACCACCGTGCCGCCGCTGCTCTTGTCGTCGAGGAGCTCGATGTCGTACGGGTTCGCGCCGGGCAGTCCACGCACGCTGATCGTCGCGTCGCCGGCGACCCCGGTCGCATCCGCGTGGAGCGCGAGCAGCCGCCAGCCGCGGGCATTGCGAGGGACCGTAACGATCCGCTTCGCCGGATCAGCGCCGGGGCCACGCACCAGCCCGATCGGACGGACGGCGATCTGCCCGGCGCTGTCCACGAGCCAGATCGTGGTCTTGACGTCTCCGGTGATCGGGGCGCCGCTCACCGTGACGGTGACGTCGAGCTTGCCGGACTTGATCGGCACGCCGCGCCGGCCGGCTGACAGGGCCGACACCATGCGGGCGGTGTCCTCGCCGACCCGCGGCCCGCGTGCGACGTCCGCGATCGCCGAGCTCGACGCGAGGAAGGCGACCTCGTCCTGGCCCTGGTCGACCCGTCCTGTCACCGACACGACCGCCGCGGCATCGTGGCCGAGCTCCATGAGAGGGGTCGTCGTCGACTCGACACCGATGTCTGCCGCGGGCTCGACAGCCAGGTCGAGGCGCGTGTCGGCGCCGCTGCGGACGCTGGCAGACGTGGCGTCCAGGGACGTCTGCGTGGCATCGACCGTCGAGACCAGGATCGCGAACCCGACCGCCAGCGACGTCAGCGCGATCGTGACGCCGAACGTCGACAACCGCCGGGCCAGCTGCCGGGCGGGCACGACCGGCGTGAGTCCCGGGCTCTCGGCAGCGCGTCGCTCGAGGCGCCGGAGCAGAGGTGCGGCAGCGGCCATGCCCAGGAGGGCTCCGGCGGCGAGTGCGGCAGCCGGTGCGAGGGACGTGATCGCGTCGACGTGCGTGCCGCCGCCGGCTCCGACGCTCAGCGGGCCGTCGTAGGCCATGAACTGCCCGATCGACAGGGCGGCGGCCGCCAGCACCACGATCACGAGCGCCTTGCGGGCACCGCTGTGGTCGCGCGACCCGTCCCGCTGCGCCGCGGACTGCCTGACCACCGTCGCCGTCGCGACGACGACGAGGGCGACCGTCACCACGACGCAGGCCACGGCCGCGAGCACCGCGAGCCCGGTGTCGGGCGGCCGGTCGACAGCGGTGAACACCGCGATGGCGCTGCCCGCGCCGATCGCCGCCCCGACCAGCGCCGCGACGGCGCCCTCGGCTGCTGCCGCTGCCGTCAGGGCAGGTGTGCTCCCGCCACGCGACCGCAGCAACCCCGTCTCGGCGTGCCGGGCCTCGATCAGGAGCGCGATGACCTGTCGACAGGCCACGACCGCCGTCACGGCCAGCAGCGCATAGGCGACAGCGAGCAGGCCGTCGGCAGCCGCTCGGGTGGCTTCGAGATCCGCGAGGCGATCGGGCAGCCCTCCTGTCACGGTGGCCGAGACGTCGCTGTCGTTGATGGACGCCAGCAAGGTGCGCAGGTCGCGACGCGACTGCGACACGTCGGTCGAGGCGAGCGGCGTGAGGACGTACGACGCGGTGGCAGGCGCGGGGATCCGGGCGATCTCGGCTGACGGGACGACGAGCGGCCCGGCACCGTCCGGTCCGCGACCCGAAGCCGAGGCCGGATCACCGAACCATGCCGTGGCTCCCGGATCCTTGGGCCGCCACGTGGCGTCGACGACGATCTCGACCCGACCGCCTCCGATGCCGGCGAGCAGTCGGTCGCCGACCCCGACTCGCAACGCCGACGCGGCGCGGTCCTGCAGGGCCGCGTGGATCTCGGGGCCGGAACGTGTCGTCGGCCAGTGACCGTCGACCAGGATCGACCGTCCTCGTAGCCCTTCGTCCGCCCGGGCGGTGAGCGTGACCGTCGATCCGTCGTGGCTCGCTGGGAATTCCGCGGTGCGCATCGCGCGAACGATGTCGAACCGTGCGTGGGCGAGCAGGCGATCGAGGTCGGCCGCGCGGTCGGCCTGCACCTCGAGCTGCAGTGCTGCTGACGTGGCGGGTCCGGCTCGGAGGGCGGCGTCCTCGGCGTGGCGGTCGGTCGTGCGGTGCAGCGCGTCGAGTCCGACGATCGAGAAGGTTGCCACGAGCACGATGCCGGCGAGGGCGAGGAGGAGAGCCGACTGAGCCCGCGCGCGGGCGTACGCCAGGGCTCCAGGTCGCACCGCACTCCTCCTGTCCCGACGGACAGGCCGTCACCGTGGCGTGAGTGGGTACACCCTACGGTTGCGGGAGGACCGTTTCCACCCTGCGCGACGTTTGCGCCAGGACGATACCGGCGAGCACCGCGACCGCTCCGAGCGCCTGGATGGGGGTCAGCGACTCCCGGAACCAGGCCCAGCCGAGGACGTTCGCGATGACCGGCTCGAGCATCGCGATGACCGTCACGATCGTCGCCGGCAGGTGGCGCAGCGCGACCATCTCGAGGAAGAACGGCACCACGGTGCCCAGCACGACGATGACCGCGATGACGAGCCACGGGTTGGCGGAATGCTCGTCGAGCCGGCCGAGCAGCGATGCCGAGCTGTCCATCGACGGCATGGCCCAGATCGGCTCGATGAGGTTCATCGCCACGGTCGCGACGATGAACGCCCACAAGATGATGCGCAGTGGATCGTGGAGACCGACGTTGTGCTCACCGAGCAGGAAGTACGTCGCGAAGCTCACGGCCGCGAGCAGCGCCATGATCACGCCGAGCCCGTCGAACGTCAGTCCGTTCCACACCCGGCTGACCACCGCGAGCCCGACGACCGCCAGGCCCACCGCGAGCCACATCCGGCCGCGTACGGGCTCCTTGCGCACGAAGCGCACCCAGAGCACGACGAGCACCGGAGCGAGGTACTCGATCAGCAGGGCGATGCCGAGCGGCAGCCGGTCGATCGCGACGTTGTAGGTCAGCTGCAGGGCAGCGACGCCGATCAGGCCCATCGCGGCGACGAGCAGCATGGCGGTGCCCTTGGGTCGACGCAGCGCCGACCGACGGAAGCACACGGCGTACGCGAGGAACACCAGGGTCGCGCCGGTGACGCGCACCGTCGTGAACGACTCGGGGCTCAGCCCGGACCCCATCGCGACCCGGGACAGGCCGCCGTTGACGCCGAAGAGGACGGCGGCGGTGATGACCAGCACGTAGCCGAGTCGGGCATTGCGAGCAGTCACACGGACGATCATGTCAGCGATGTCGGACGTGTTCGTTCGAGGGCGTTGGGTACGGGACCGGCATGACCAGATTCGGCTACACCCTCATGTGCGAACAGTCCGACCCCCGCTCGCTCGTACGCGATGCCGTCGCGGCCGAGCAGGCCGGCTTCGAGCTCGCCGTGATGAGCGACCACTTCAACCCGTGGCTCGACGAGCAGGGGCACAGTCCCAACGCGTGGCCCACCCTGGGCGCCGTCGCGCAGGCGACCGAGTCGATCGAGCTGATGACGTACGTGACGTGCCCCATCGCCCGCTATCACCCGGCGGTCATCGCGCAGCAGGCCGCGACCGTCGGGCTGCTCAGCGAGGGCCGCTTCACGTTGGGCCTGGGCGCCGGCGAGAACCTCAACGAGCACGTCATCGGCGCGGGCTGGCCGCCGGCCAACGTGCGGCACGAGCGCTTCGCCGAGGCCCTCGACATCATCAACGCGCTGTTCGACGGCGGCTACGTCAACTACACCGGTGAGCACTACCGCGTCGACTCCGCGAAGCTCTGGGACCTCCCGGAGAGCCGGGTGCCGATCGGCGTTGCGGTGAGTGGTGAGCAGTCGATCGAGATCGGCGCCCCGCGGGCCGACGTCATGATCGCGGTCGAGCCGGACCCCGAGCTCGGCCCGGCGTTCGATGCGCAGACGCGGGCGACGTCGCCGGCGCGCAAGGTCGGCCAGCTGCCGATCAGCTGGGACACCGACGCAGACGCGGCGCGCACCCGGGCGCACGAGCAGTTCCGCTGGTTCGCCGGTGGCTGGAAGGTCAACGCCGAGCTGCCCGGTCCGTCGGGCTTCGCAGCGGCCTCGCAGTTCGTACGCCCGGAGGACGTCGCGGAGCAGATCCCCTGCGGCGCGGACGTGGACGCGCATCGTCAAGGCGGTCAAGCCGTTCGTCGACGCCGGGTTCACCGACGTCGCCCTGGTGCAGATCGGCGGCGACCAGCAGGAGGCGTTCCTCGAGGCTGCTCGCGCCGAGCTGCTGCCCGCGCTTCAGGAGCAGCTCACCTGACCGATCGGTCAGGTATTACGCTCTACCCATGACGACTCCGCGCGCCCGTCGAGCGCTGGACGACATCCCGGTCTACCGGCCCGGCAAGGCCGCCGCGAGCGAGGACCACAAGCTCTCGAGCAACGAGAACCCGTACGACCCCCTGCCGGGTGTCATGGAGCGGGCCGCCGACGGAGCTCGGCCGGATCAACCGCTACCCCGACGCCGGGACGACGGCACTGTACGACGCGCTGTCGGCGAAGTTCGGGCTCTCGCCGGACCACTTCGCCGCGAGCACCGGTTCCGTCGCGGTCCTGTACGCCCTGCTCAACGCCCACCTCGAGGCCGGCGACGAGGTCATCTACGCATGGCGGTCGTTCGAGGCCTACCCGATCGCTGCCGACCTGACGGGAGCCACGACCGTACGCGTGCCGTTGCGGCCCGACGCGACCCACGACCTCGACGCGATGGCGGCCGCCGTCACCGACCGCACCCGCGTCGTGCTGGTCTGCACGCCGAACAACCCGACCGGCCCCGTCGTCAAGGCTGCCGAGCTCGACCGGTTCCTGGCCGCGGTGCCCGAGAAGCGTGCTCGTCGTGGTCGACGAGGCGTACGTCGAGTTCGTCCGCGATCCGGATGCAGCCGACGGTCTGGCGGCGCTCGCGGCGCACCCCAACGTCGTCGTGCTCCGCACGTTCTCCAAGGCGTACGGCCTGGCCGGCCTGCGGGTCGGCTACGCGATCGCCCAGCCGCCGGTCGCCGAGGCGATCCGCAAGGCCACTCCGCCGTTCGCCGTCACGGACCTCTCGCAGGCCGCAGCCGTCGCCTCGCTCGACTCGGAGGCGGCGCTCGCCGAGCGGGTCGAGGCGATCGTGCAGGAGCGTGACGCGATGGTCGCGGCTCTGCGCGAGCAGGGCTGGGAGCTGCCCGAGACGCAGGCCAACTTCGTGTGGCTGCCCCTCGGCGACGCCGCCCTGGAGTTCGCCGCGTGGTGCGACCCGGTCTCCGTACGTCCGTTCGCCGGAGACGGCGTACGCGTCAGTGTCGGGAGCGAAGCGGTCAACGCGACCTTCCTCGACCGCGCGGCCACCTGGCTCAAGGAGCACTGAGCCGGCACCCTTTCGGAGGGTTGTTTTGGCACGAGGGACATGGCCGGGATACGGTGTGATCAGATGTGATGCCAGTCACGTCCTGTGAGTCCACCGATGTCCGCCACCCCTGTGACACTGGTGTCTCGCATCTTCGACATCGGAACGGCAATCCCGTGATCCGATCGATTGAGGGAGTCGCATTGAGTGCCACCATGCCCGACGCGTACGTTGCGGACGATCCAGCTGGAGCCTTTCCGCTCGTCCAGCTCCTCACCCCCGAGGGAGAACGAGTCCCTCACGCGGACTTCTCCTACGACGGGGATGACGACAGCATCCGCGGCCTCTACCGCGACCTGGTCCTGAGCCGGCGCATCGACTTCGAGGCACACGCGCTGCAGCGCCACGGCGAGCTCGGCCTGTGGGCCCCCGCCCTCGGCCAGGAAGCCGCCCAGATCGGATCGGGCCGCGCCCTCCGCCCGCAGGACTTCGCGTTCCCGACCTACCGCGAGCACGGCGTCGCCCTGTGCCGCGGCGTCGACCCCGCGCTGCTCCTCGGCCTCTTCCGTGGCGTCGAGCTCGGCGGCTGGGACCCGGCTGAGCAGGGCTTCGCGCTCTACAGCATCGTCATCGGCGCCCAGACGCTGCACGCGACCGGCTATGCGATGGGCCTGACGCTCGACGGCGAGGTCGGCCGCAACGACCCCGAGCGTGACGCCGCCGTCATCGCCTACTTCGGCGACGGCGCCACGAGCCAGGGCGACGTCAACGAGGCGTTCGACTGGGCCGCGGTGTTCAACGCGCCCGTCGTGTTCTTCTGCCAGAACAACCAGTACGCCATCTCGGCCTCGACCGACCGCAACACCCGCGGGCCGATCGCCCAGCGCGCCGGCGGGTTCGGCTTCAGCGGCATCCGGGTCGACGGCAACGACGTCCTCGCCTGCCACGCGGTGACGACGGCGGCGATGGAGAAGGCGCGCAACGGCGAGGGCCCGAGCCTCATCGAGGCCTACACCTACCGCATGGGCGCCCACACGACGTCGGACGACCCGAGCCGCTACCGCGACAGCGCCGAGGTCGAGACGTGGAAGCTCAAGGACCCCATCGAGCGGGTCAAGCGCTACCTCCTGCTGCAGGGCACGCCCCAGGAATTCTTCGACGATCTCGACACCGAGGCCGACGAGCTCGGCAAGCACCTGCGCGAGACCTGCAAGTCGCTGCCTGATCCCGACCTCGCGGCCCTGTTCGACCACGTCTACGTCGACGGCTCGCCTGAGCTCATGGAGCAGAAGGCGCAATACGTCGCCTACAGAGACAGCCTCGAGCCCGAGGGGAGCGAGTCATGACTCGGATGCCGCTCGGCAAGGGGCTCAATGCCGGCCTGCGTGCCGCGATGGAGGCCGACGACAAGGTCCTGATCATGGGTGAGGACGTCGGCAAGCTCGGCGGCGTCTTCCGCATCACCGACGGACTGCAGAAGGACTTCGGCGAGAGCCGCGTCATCGATGCTCCGTTGGCCGAGAGCGGCATCGTCGGCACCGCCGTCGGCCTCGCCTACCGCGGCTACCGCCCCGTCCTCGAGATCCAGTTCGACGGGTTCGTCTACCCCGCGTACGACCAGATCGTCAGCCAGGTCGCCAAGCTGCACTTCCGCAGCCAGGGCCGGGTCAAGATGCCGATCGTCATCCGCATCCCGTTCGGCGGTGGCATCGGCGCGGTCGAGCATCACTCGGAGAGCCCCGAGGGGCAGTTCGCGCTGACCGCGGGCCTCAAGGTCGTGTCGTGCTCCAACGCCAACGACGCCTACTGGATGATCCAGCAGGCGATCGCCAGCGACGACCCGGTCGTGTTCATGGAGCCCAAGCGCCGCTACTGGGACCAGGGCGAGGTCGACACCACGTCGGAGCCGATCCCCCTGCACGCCTCGAGCATCGTGCGCGAAGGCACCGATGCGACCCTCATCGCGTACGGCCCCATGGTCAAGACCTGCCTCGAGTCGGCCGACGCGGCCGCGGAGGAGGGCACGAGCCTCGAGGTCATCGACCTGCGCACGCTCTCGCCGCTCGACCTCGACCCGGTGTTCGAGTCCGTACGCCGCACGGGCCGCGCGATCGTCGTGCACGAGGCCGCGCAGACCCTCGGGCTCGGCGCCGAGATCTCGGCGCGGATCACCGAGAAGTGCTTCTACTCCCTCGAGTCGCCGGTCATCCGGGTCACGGGTTACGACCTGCCCTATCCGCCGAGCCGCGTCGAGGAAGAGTACCTGCCCGGTCTCGACCGCGTGCTCGAAGCGGTCGACCGTTCCCTGGCGTTCTAGGAGTCTGTGATGAGTGAGTTCAAGCTGCCCGACGTGGGCGAGGGCCTGACCGAGGCCGAGATCGTGACCTGGAAGGTCTCCGTCGGCGACGAGATCAAGGTCAACGACATCATCGTCGACATCGAGACCGCCAAGTCGATCGTCGAGCTGCCCAGCCCGTACGAAGGCCGGGTCGACGCGTTGCTCGTCGACGAGGGCCAGACGGTCGACGTCGGCACCCCGATCATCCGGATCGTCTCGGCCGACGAACCGGTCGGCGAACCCGTCGCCGCGCCGCCGGCGACGGACGAGCCCCGGGCGACGCTGCCCAAGGCCACGACGGCCGGTCAGTTCGCCGCCGCGGGCGACCTGGTCCCGGATGCGCTGACCGAAGCGCCGCCCACCGCCTCTGCTCCGCCCAAGGCCGAGGAGAAGCGGCAGTCGGTCCTCGTCGGCTACGGTCCGCGCACCACGTCGACCAAGCGCCGCGCCCGCAAGGGTGCTGTCGCATCGGTCGACACCGAGAAGGTGCCGCAGCGCTCGATCCGCGCCCTGGCCAAGCCGCCGGTGCGCAAGCTCGCCAAGGACCTCGGCATCGACCTCGACTCGGTCCCCGCCGACGGCGACATCATCACCCGTGCCGACGTCGAGGCCTTCGCCGGCCTGCGCGAGGCGCAGCCCGCTCCGGCGGCGAGCCCCTCGACCTCGCTGGAGGATCAGCGCATCCCGATCAAGGGTGTCCGCAAGATGACGGCCGAGGCGATGGTGGCCTCGGCGTTCACCGCGCCCCACGTCACCGAGTGGGTCACGGTCGACGTCTCCAAGACGATGGAGCTCGTCGCCCAGCTCAAGAGCGATGACCGCGTTCGCCGGCGTCCGTGTGTCGCCGCTGCTGATCGTGGCCCGCGCGGTGTGCCTGGCGATGCGCCGCACCCCCGAGCTCAACTCGACGTGGGACGACGCCGCACAGGAGATCGTGCTCAAGGGCTCGGTCAACCTCGGCATCGCCGCGGCGACCCCTCGGGGACTCGTCGTGCCCAACATCGTCGGTGCCGACACCATGACGCTGCCCGAGCTCGCGCAGGCATTCGGCGAGCTCATCGCCACGGCCCGGGAGGGCAAGACCCAGCCGGCGCAGATGGCGGGCGGGTCGTTCACGATCACCAACATCGGGGTGTTCGGCATCGATGCCGGCACGCCGATCCTCAACCCGGGCGAGTCCGGCATCCTGGCGGTCGGCGCGATCAACAAGCGGCCGTGGGTCGGCGAGGACGACGAGATCGTGGCGCGCTGGGTCACGACGCTGGCGCTGAGCTTCGATCATCGCGTCGTCGACGGCGAGCAGGGATCGCGATTCCTGGCCGATGTCGCGGCGATCCTCGGCAACCCCGCACTCGCCCTGACGTTCTGAGGAAATCGCTGAAACCGCAGCAGGTTTTCAGAAGTTTTTCAGGTTTGGGGCCTTGATCGCGCGCTTCCGTCGATCTATCTTTCCTCTCGTAACGAGTTGAGTCCGATGGACTCAGGTTTCGAAAGGAGTCTCTCGATGATGAACATGTCCTTTGATCCTTTCGGCGACGTCGATCGCCTGTCCTCTCAGCTCTCCTCACGGTCGACTCGACTGATGCCGGTCGACCTGTTCCGTGAGGGAGATCGCTACGTCCTCGCCGCCGACCTGCCGGGCATCGATCCCGGATCGGTGGACGTCGACCTCGACGGGCACATGCTGACCATCAGGGCCGAGCGCACGCCCGCGTCCCACGACGGCGCCAAGTGGCTGGCGAGGGAGCGCCCCTACGGCAGCTATGTCCGCCAGTTCAGCCTGGGCGACGGGATCGACACCGAGGGGATCTCGGCGCACTACGACAACGGCGTCCTCAGCGTCGTGATCCCGGTGAGCGAGCGCGCTCGGCCGCGCAAGATCGACATCGTCGACAGCAAGACCGAGCAGACGTCGATCTCGGCCTGACGCGCCGACGGACCGGGTGCTGGACCTGTGCTCAGGGTCCCGCACCCGGTCTCGCGGGTCAGAGTCGCTCGCCCGCCTCGACTCGTGACGTGATCGTGTTGCCCGCCGGGGCGAGCGGGCACTGCCAGCGCGGGTTGTAGCGGCAGGACGGGTGATAGGCGTAGTTGAGGTCGAGCGTCAGCGAGTCTGCGTCCCCGCCCAGCCACGAGCCCTTCGCGGTGTCGAGCAGGTAGCGACCACCGCCGTAGCTGCCGTCGCCCGACGTGCCGTCACGCAGCGGGATGAAGATCCCACCGCCGTACTGGTGCAGCCACCAGACGTCGAGGCTGGCGCCGATGTGCTCGGGGAGGTCGACGCGGCCGATGAGCTTCATGGTGATCGTGCCGTCTCCGCCGGCCTCGACGAGACGGTCCTCCGTCGGCTCGACGGGGAGCAGCTCGGCCTCGAAGCGCAACGCGGGATCGTACGGCCAGTAGGGCAGCCCGGTCTGGCGCAGCGGGTCGTCCTCGAGCAGCGGCGTCTGCGGATGGGCGCGGAACAGCTCGTCGCGCGCCGCACGCCACTGCGCATGGCCGGCCGCGCGGTCGGGCTCGGCGCGCACGTCGGCGTACATCTCGTTGACGCGGCGGCGCCAGTCGACGAGGGTCAGTGAGGAGCTCGGCATGGTGTCCACGGTTGCACAGCCGCGGTCAGGCCTCGAGCGGTCGCATGAACGTACGGTCGTAGCGCAGCACGCAGCCGCTCTCGTCCCGGATCCTGTCGGCCTCGACGAAGTCCGGGTCGTTGCCGAACAGCGACCGGTACTCCTCGTACGCCGCGAGGCTCGGGAAGCTGAACAGCGCGAGCGCGCGGTCGCTGGCTCCTTCGGACGGCAGGAAATACCCCTGATGAGTGCCGCCGTGCTGGTTGACGAGCTGGATCCAGCGGCGGCCGAACTGCTCGAACTCGGTGATCTTGCTCGGATCGATGACGTAGTCCACGACGCAGGTGATCATGTCTCAACCCTCACAGCCCGGCGGGTCGAGCGCGACCGCAACACTAGACTGGATCGGTGAGTCAGCCTGCCGAAACCCGCCATCCCGGCGCGTATGCGGTGTGGGTCGTGGCCCTGTTCGTCTACCTCCTCGCGGTGTTCCACCGCTCCTCTCTCGCGGTTGCCGGACTCGCCGCGTCCGACAGGTTCGACATCTCGGCGGCGCAGCTCGCGACGTTCACGATGCTGCAGCTCCTCGTCTATGCCGGCATGCAGATCCCGGTCGGCCTGCTGCTGGACCGGTTCGGCCCGCGACGCATGCTCCTGACCGGCGCCATCACCCTGACGCTCGCGCAGGCCGGGTTCGCGTTCGCCGACACGTACGCCTGGGCGCTCGTCGCGCGGGTCTTCGTCGGCGTGGGCGATGCCATGACGTTCATCTGCGTGCTGCGGCTGGTCAACACCTGGTTCGCGCCCCGGCGGGTGCCGGTGATCACGCAGCTGACCGGCGTCACCGGCCAGCTCGGCGCGATCATCGCCGCCGTGCCCATGACGGTGGCGCTGCGTGAGCTCGGCTGGACGAAGTCCTACCTGATCGCCGCCTCGCTCGGGGTCGTGCTGTCGGTCGCGCTGGCGGTGTTCGTGCGGGACGCGCCGGCCGCGCGCTCGATGAGCGGCGCGGCCCTGTCACTGAGCGCCATACGACGGACCCTCGGTGCGTCATGGGCGCAGCCCGGCACGCGACTCGGCTTCTGGATGCACTTCACGACGCAGTTCAGCGCCACGACCTTCGGCCTGCTGTGGGGTTACCCGTTCTTCGTGCGGGGCGAGGAGCAGTCCGACCACGTCGCCGGCCTGTTGCTGACGCTCATGGTGGTCGCGGTGATGGCGGCCGGGCCTTTGCTCGGATGGCTGATCACGCGTCATCCGTGGCACCGCTCGACGATCGTGCTCGGAATCGTCAGCGCGATCGTGGCGGTCTGGACGACCGTGCTCGCCTGGCACGGCCCGGCGCCTTTGGGTGTCCTGGTCGTGCTGGTCATCGTCATGGGCATCGGCGGCCCGGCGGCCATGATCGGGTTCGACCTCGCCCGCACCTCGAATCCCGCCGACCGTCTCGGCAGCGCCACCGCGATCGTCAATCAGGCCGGCTTCGTCGCGAGCCTCGTCCTGGTGGTGGCGATCGGCCTGATCCTCGACTGGCGCACGCCGGGCGCCTCGACTGCCTACACCCCGTCGGCATTCCGCTGGGCGATGTCGTTCCAGTACGTCCTGTGGCTCCTGGGCATGGTCCAGATCTGGCGCTACCGCGTCAGGACGCGGGCCAAGATCATGGCCGAGGAACCCGAGGCATACGGCCGCACCCGCAACCTGGGGTGACGGTCTGCCGGTGCGGGGCGGTGAGCTGCTCGCCCATCAGCCCACCGATCAGGCGACCCACCCACCGCGGTCCACACCGTCCCAGCACCGCACGCCTGAGAACATGAGGTCATGGCTTCACCTCTTGACGCACTCGACTGGCCGGTGCGCACCGAGCGGCTGGTGCTCCGCCGTCTGGCGGACGGCGACGTGGTACGGATCTTCGCCTACCGGTCACAGCCCGAAGTCGCGGAGTGGATCGGCGGCACCGCCACCGACGTCGACTCGCTCGCCGAACGCTTCGGCAACGGCGGGGTGGCCGTGATCGTCGAGCACGAGGGCCGGCTGATCGGCGACCTGATGGTCAAGGTGCAGGACGCGTACGCGCAGCGCGAGGTGACTGAGAGCGCCGCGAAGACCGAGGCCGAGATCGGGTGGGTGGTCGATCCGGCGTACCACGGCCGCGGCCTGGCGGCCGAGGCGATCGAGGCACTGTTCCGGATCTGCTTCGACGGCCTCGGGCTGCGGCGCGTGATCGCGATCTGCTTCACCGCCAACGAGCCGTCGTGGCGTCTGATGGAGCGCCTCGGCATGCGCCGCGAGGCGCACCACGTGAAGGACTCGCTCCATCGCGACCACGGTTGGCAGGACGGGTACGTCTACGCGCTGCTCGCCGAGGAGTGGCGAGCTCGCTAGGCGTTGTGGACGAAGATCTCGCGACGGGCCCGTTCGATCGCGCCGGTCAGGCCGGCGTACGTGATCGTGGCCATGACCCACCACTGGATCGAGTTGTGGACCGCCTCGACGGTCGGTGAGGCGTCGGCCGGGAGGGTGAGCTCGAACGGGATCTCGGTGGTGACGCCCTGCGCGAGCATGAGGTCCTTGGCCACCGTGACGTGCGGACGGCTGAACCACTCGATGACGGGCGACGGCGGCTTCTCGAGCGGGTGCGAGACCTGTGGGCGGTAGAACCGTACGTCGGCGGTCGCCGACTTCGAGACCGGTTCGGTCGGCGTCACCGAGATCGTGCCGCGGACCACGTCACCGACCCGGTACGCGAGCGAGTCCGTGACGATGTCGAAGCGGATGCTGTTGGCCATGGCGCGCTCGCCCTGGACGAGCCGGGACTCGGTCGGCAGCGGATCGGGCGCCGGCACGACCACACGGAACGGCGCCTCGGCCTCGGGTGTCCTGCCCTTGCGCTCGACCCGGAGCCGGGCCTGCCAGGCCACCGCAGGATCGGAGGTGCCGGGTGACCACGAGGGCAGTCGTACGGTCGCGGTGTGCATGCCGGCGGCGAGCGTGCCACCCGCGAAGACGATCGGCGAGTCTCCCGCGCCGACCCACTCCGTAGCGTCGCTGCGTCCGCCCGCGCTCGTGGGGCCGACCAGGTCAGTGGTGCTGTTGCGCGCCCACTCGTACTTGAACGTGTTGAGGTAGCCGATCTCGATCCGCGCGTCGGTGACGTCGTCGAGCGGCTCGTCGAGGGTCAACGTCGCGGTGACCGACTCGGTCGGCAGCAGGGGCCGGTCGGGGGCAACCGTCATCGTGGCCGCCGAGCGCCGCCGAGGCAGCAACCTCATTCGTACTGCTGGGCGTTGCTGTCCGCGAGCTTCGCCGCGCGCTCCTGGTCGATCTCGGCGCGGCGCTCCTTGGACGGCTTCTCGCCACCCAGGCGCTTCCAGAACCAGCCCGTGCAGAACCACCAGATCTGGAACAGGACCCATCCGACGGCCTTCAGGACGATGATGACGGGCCAGGCGATCAGGACGCCCAGCAGCCAGAAGGGGTAGAGGATCCCGAGGCACAGCCAGAGGAACTGCTTGATCCCGGCCGGGTACTCCTTGACCATCCCGAAGTAGTTCTTCGGGTGGGCGGCCGCCAGCAGCTTCTGCGGCATGGACCGGGCCTCGGTCACCTCGCGCTCGATGCTGGTGAGGTTGGGACCGCGCTCGGCGCCGGTCTGTCCTCGCTCGGGACGCGGCGGTTCGACGTGAGACATGTCGATCACATTAGGGCTCGCGCCGTCGTTGCCGCCGAGAAATCGGGGAGAATTCACCAACGACGACGGGCCACCAACCGGGATGCGGTTGATGGCCCGTCGCGGGTCGTGTCGGGGTGTCAGGCGTCGTCGGGCTCGCGCACCATCATGACGTTGGTCTTGCCGTCATGGGTGAGGGCGCCGACCTCCTCGAAGCCGCGGCTCTCGTGGAAGGCCAGTGAGACGTCGTTGGTCTCGTAGACCTCGAGCGCGACGGGCGCGTCGCCCTCGATCTCCTCGTAGAGCTTGGAGGCCACGCCCTTGCGGCGGTGCTCGCCGGAGACCACGATGCGGTCGAGGTAGACGTAGTCGTCGACGAGCTTGTCCTCGAACCAGCGGTAGCGGCTCGAGTCGTACTCGGCGCCCGGGGGCAGCGTGATGACGAAGCCGGCGATGTCGCCTTCGTCTTCCACGACGAGGGCCTGGTCGGACATCTTCACGAGGAGCGAGAGGCTCTCGTTGTCGAGTGGACCGACGCCCTCGAGGGCGTTCTGGTTGAGGTGGACGATGCTGTCAAAGTCGCTGTGCGTCATTTCTCGGATCATCAGGCATTCGACGTTACGTCAACCTGGCGGCGAAGGCACGCGAGAAGGGGGGTCGTGTGGGCGATCCCACACGACCCGAATCCTTGCCCGATCCGCGATTCCTGCTGACGTCGCAGGGAGATTCGGGGTCAGACCTCGAACGTCGCGCCGATGGCCGACTCGGTCGCCGTCCACACGTCCCCGGCGAGCTCTTCGTCGCGTGCGGCCCGGGTCATGCCGACGAGCTTGGGCCGGCCACGCAGCCCCCTGATGCCTGACGGACCGACGTACTCGCCACCGCTCAGCGACGCGTCGGTGGCCGCCATCAGCAGCGGCTGGGCGCCGGCGGAGGCCGACTGGGCCAGGATCTTGCTGACCTGGTGCATGCCGATGCCGTACAGGGACAAGCCGCTGCCCGTCGGTCCGGTCTTGGTGATGTTGGTGGCGGCATAGCCGGGGTGCGCGGCGACGCTGATGACGCCGAGTCCGGCTGCCTTCACGCGTCGGTCCAGCTCGAGCGCGAAGAGCAGGTTGGCCAGCTTGGACTGCCCGTACGACTGCCAACGCTTGTAGGGCCGGCCGGAGTCGCCCGGCTCGAGTGCCGTCAGGTCGACGCTGCCGACCGCGGAGTGTGCCAGTGAGGAGACCGTGACGATGCGAGCGTCGCTGGCCTTGAGGACCGGCCAGAGCTCGGCAGTCCACGCGAAGTGACCGATGTGGTTGGTGCCCATCTGCATCTCGAAGCCGTCAGCCGTGGCGGCATACCTGGGCGGCACCATGATCCCGGCGTTGTTGACCAGCATGTCGATGCGGTCGTACGTCTTGGAGACCTCGGCGGCGGCCCGCCTCACGTCGGCCAGGTCGGCGAGGTCGAGTGACACGACCTCGACGCGGGCCTCGGGAACCCGCTCGAGGATCCGGCTCACTGCCGTCTCGGCTCGGCCCTCGTCGCGCGCGGTGACGACGACCTCGGCACCCTTGCGGGCGAGACCGATCGCGGTGTGCAGGCCCAGCCCGCCCGTCACGCCGGTGACCACGGCGCGCTTGCCCGTCAGGTCGGGGATGTCGTGGGTGCTCCAGCTCATCGCGTCAGCCTAGGGCCTGGCATGGGATTCGCTCGTGGTTCAGGGCATGATCGCCATGGCCGAGAGGATCGCCCGGCCGAGGTCCTCGTCGCCATGGATGCCGACCTTGACGTCGTCGGGGCGGCGGCGCCCTGCACACAGCACCGTGAACGCCTCGGTCGTCATCGACAGCGTGGCGGTCGGCTCGTCGAGGCTCTCGATCGCGCTGGCGCGACCGTCCTCACCGACCCGCACGGCCAGCTCCAGTGGCATCTCGCCTGTGACCTCCCAGCGAACGGTCGACATGGCGGGTGGCTTGACGCGCTTGCCCAGGACGTACGGCATGGCGAACGAGAACGTCATGACCGCGATCTGTGCACCGGTGCTGTCGAGCCCGCCCGGCCGGCCGACCGCCCGCCGGATGTCCTGCTCGTGCACCCACATGTCGACCGCGCGGTTGCGCAGCAGGGTGTCCCACGACCACTGAATGCCACCGGGGGTGACCGGCGCGGGTGCCGACGGGTCGTCCGGCAGGTCGGCGAGGCGGCTCGCGCGCAGCTCCACGGCGGCGGCCAGCTCGGCGACCAGGGCGGCCGCTGTCTCGTGGCGGCGCGCCCCGACACCCTTCGCGGTGTAGGCCGAGACGACCTCCGTCCCATCGACCTGCTCGCGACTGTTCTGCTCGGGGTGGCACAGCTCGGACTCGAGGTGCGCCAGATGCGCGACGACGTCCTTGACGGTCCATTCGTCGCAGTCGGTCTGCCGAGCCCAGTCGGCGTCGTCCAGCTCGGCGGTCAGGGCCAGGATCGACAGAGCCGACTCGTGCCACCCCCGAACGTACGTCTCAAGCATGTCCACGGACGGTCTCCTTGCGTTGCTGACGACGGCAGTAGAAGACGTAACCCGCGAACACGAGGCCCACAGCCACACCTGCCAGCCCGATGTCGTTGCCGCGGTTGGCGCGCGACTCGACTCCGGTGGCCGTGGCCCACCCGTACGAGGCGTTGTCGACCCGCTTGTCCCGCGGGGTGCACCGCACCTGCATCCGGTCCGTGCCCTGGTTGAGCACGCCGATCAGGTGCCACTGGTTGCCCTCGTTGTCGACCGTGATGTCGATCTTGGCCTTGGGGATCGCGACCGGCTTCTTGTCCGGGCCGGTCGCGCGGCAGGTGATGTGGCGCTCGGGCTGCAGGATGTCGGTGAACACCCCGAGCGTCTTGGCCTGCGCATCCGCACGGGTCGTCGTGGGCGAGACCGTGACCTCGCGCAACGGATCCCATGAGCTCGCGGCGACCGCGGTCCCGACCATCGTGCTGCCGAGCGCGAAGACGAAGGCGGCGAGATACCAGAGGGGATTGACCGGTTTCACGGAGTCACCTTCCCACACGCCGCCGCCGGATCCGCTCGTTGACGAGCGTGGCACCGCCGTGACTGTCGCAGGTCCCGGCTCACCGGGCACTTGGGCCCTGTCGCTGACCTGAGACCGGGCGAACACTCGGAGCATGTGGACCAACGTTCCTCAACCAGGTGACCTGCAGACCGCGATGCTCACGGACGGCCGCGCGGCGTGCGTCCGGCCTGTCACGCGTGCCGACCGGGCAGCGGTCACGTCGCTGTACGCGCTGACGAGCGAGGCGAACCTCTACACCCGTTTCTTCACGAGTGGACGGGGCGTGGTCGCGAGCCACCTCGACCATCTCTTCGATCCGCTGGATCCGCCTGACGTGTACGTCGTCGAGGCCGGCGGCCGGATGATCGGCGTGGCCGACGTCGAACGATGTGACGAGATCACGTCGGAGGTCGCCTTCCTCGTGGCCGACGACGCACACGGCCTCGGCGTCGCGACCCTGCTGCTCGAGCGGATCGCGGAGGAGGCGCGCGTCGCCGGGCGTCCAGTGGCTCGTGGCGGACGTCCTGGCCGTCAACCACCGATGATGGCGGTCTTCACGGACGCCGGCTTCGCGATCGACCTGCACACCGATCACGGAGAGGTCTCGGTCCGGATGAGCACGGCATCCTCCGCTGCGGTCCTGGCGGCTTCGGCGCAGCGTCACCGGTCAGCCGAGCACGCGCACCTCGTCTCCGAGGCGCGAGGGACCTAGGTCCTGGACATCGGGGCGTACGTGCCCTACGGCCGGCAGCCTGGGTCGGGTGAGGTGGGAGCAACCCCAACCACTTCACGAGGAGTCGTCATGAGAGCCGCCGTCGTCACAGCCCTGGGTCAGCCCCTCGAGATCCAGGAACGCCCCGTACCCCGAACCAGGAGTCGGCGAGGTGCTCGTCCGCATCGAGGCGTGCGGGCTGTGCCACACCGACATCCACGCCGCGCAGGGCGACTGGCCGGTCAAGCCGACGCCGCCGTTCGTCCCGGGCCACGAGGGCGTGGGCATCGTCGAGCAGGTCGGCGCACGGCGTCACGGCCGCACGCGATCGGCGACCGCGTCGCGATCGCCTGGCTCGGCCACGCCTGCGGCACACTGCCGCTACTGCATCGACTGGTCGCGAGACGCTGTGCGAGCAGCCAGCTCAACAGCGGCTACTCGATCGACGGCGCGCTTCGCCGAGTACGCCGTCGTCGACGCCGACTTCGCGGTGCCCGTGCCGGACGGCGTCGAGCCCGTTCGACGCCGCGCCGCTGAGCTGCGCGGGCGTCACGACATACAAGGTCGATCAAGGTCGCCCACGTGCAGCCCGGCGAGACCGTCGCGGTCTTCGGCATCGGCGGCCTCGGCCACCTCGCCGTGCAGTACGCCCGATCTGGTCGGCGCCGTCGTCGATCGCGGTCGACATCGACGACGAGAAGCTCGAGCTGGCCACGGAGCTCGGCGCCGACCACGTCGTCAACGCGGCGAAGGACGGACCCCGCCGCGGCCATCCAGGCCCTCGGCGGCGCCGATGTCGCGCGTCGCCCTACGCCGCGTCGCCCGCGGCGTTCGAGCAGGCCTTCGCGCTCGCTGCGCCGCGGCGGCCGGCTGGTCTGCGTGGCGCTGCCCGGCGGACGGCACGATGCAGCATCCCGATCTTCGACACCGTGCTCAAGCGGCATCGAGATCATCGGCTCGATCGTCGGGCACGCGCCAGGACCTGGCCGAGGTGTTCGCGCTGCACGCGCGCGGCCGCACCCGGGTCGATCGCCGAGGGGCGCAAGCTCGACGAGGTCAACGAGGCGATCGACGAGGTGCTGTCCGGCAGCATCGCGGCTCGCCTGGTCTTCGAGCTCTGAGCGGCCGATGACCTCCACGACACCTGAGCGAACGCGTGTGCTCGACGACGAGGAGCTCCAGCGGATCGATGCGTACTGGCGGGCGGCCAACTACCTGTCGGTCGGCCAGATCTACCTGCTCGACAACCCGCTGCTGCGCGAGCCGCTGCTGCCGAGCACGTCAAGCCCCGCCTGCTCGGGCACTGGGGCACGACGCCGGGACTGAACCTGCTCTACGCCCACATGAACCGGGTCGATCAAGGAGCCGCGACCTCAACGCGCTCTACATCACCGGCCCGGTCACGGCGGCCCGGACTGGTCGCCAACGCCTACCTCGACGGCACCTACAGCGAGGTGTATCCGTCGATCGGCCAGGACGAGGACGGGCATGCGGGAGCTGTTCCGCCAGTTCTCCTTCCCGGGCGGCATCCCGAGCCACGTCGCGCCGGAGACGCCGGGTTCGATCCACGAAGGCGGCGAGCTCGGGCTACGCCCTGGTGCACGCCTACGGCGCGGTCTTCGACAACCCCGACCTGCTCGCGCTCTGCGTCGTCGGCGACGGCGAGGCCGAGACCGGTCCGCTCGCGGCGAGCTGGCACTCCAACAAGTTCCTCAACCCGGTCACCGACGGCGCGGTCCTGCCGGTCCTGCACCTCAACGGTTACAAGATCGCCAATCCGACCGTGCTGGCCCGCATCCCGGAGGACGAACTGCTCGCGCTGATGCGCGGCTACGGCTACGAGCCGCATCTTCGTCGGCGGCGACGACCCCGCGGACGTGCACCAGCAGCTGGCCGCCGCGCTCGACCGGGTGACTCGACGACGATCGCGGCCATCCAGCACGCGGCCCGCAACGGGCGCGTCCGACGAACGCGCCCGCGCTGGCCGATGATCGTGCTGCGCACCCCGAAGGGCTGGACCGGCCCCAAGGTGGTCGACGGCCTGCCGGTCGAGGGCACCTGGCGCGCCCATCAGGTGCCGCTGTCCGAGACCCGCACCAACGACGAGCACCGCGCCCAGCTCGAGGAGTGGATGCGCAGCTACCGCCCGGAGGAGCTGTTCGACGCGCACGGCCGGCTCGACCCGGAGCTGCAGGCGCTGGCGCCGCACGGGGACGCGCCGGATGAGCGCCAACCCGCACGCCAACGGCGGTCTGCTGCTGCAGCGACCTGGTCATGCCGGACTTCCGCGACGTACGCCGTCGACGGTCGACCAGCCCGGCGTCCGAGCTGAGTGAGGCGACCCGCGTGCTGGGCGAATTCCTCGCGCGACATCATCGCCGCCAACCCTGACCCCTTCCGGCTGATGGGCCCGGACGAGACGGCCTCCAACCGGCTCGGCGCGGTGTTCGAGCAGACCGACCGGGCGTGGGACGCGCTCACTGTGCCCGGCGACGACCACCTGGCCCCGACGGCCGCGTCATGGAGGTGCTGTCCGAGCACCTGTGCCAGGGCTGGCTCGAGGGCTATCTGCTCACCGGGCGGCACGGCCTGTTCAACTGCTACGAGGCATTCATCCACATCGTCGACTCGATGTTCAACCAGCACGCCAAGTGGCTGAAGGTCGACCCGCCGGATCCCGTGGCGGGCGCCGATCGCCTCACTGAACTACCTGCTGTCCTCGCACGTCTGGCGGCAGGACAACAACGGCTTCTCCCACCAGGACCCCGGCTTCATCGACCACGTCATCAACAAGAAGGCCGAGATCGTCCGCGTCTACCTGCCGCCGGACACCAACACGTTGCTGTCGGTGGCCGACCACTGCCTGCGCAGCCGCAACTACGTCAACGTCATCGTCGCCGGCAAGCAGCCGGCGCTGACCTACCTGACCATGGACGAGGCGATCGCGCACTGCACCCGTGGCCTCGGCATCTGGCCGTGGGCCGGCAACACGACGGCGAACCCGACGTGGTGCTGGCCTGCGCCGGCGACATCCCGACGCTCGAGACGCTGGCCGCCGCCGACCTGCTGCGCACGCACCTGCCGGACCTCAAGGTGCGGGTCATCAACGTCGTCGACCTGATGCGCCTGCGAGCCCGACACCGAGCACCCGCACGGGCTGTCCGATCGCGACTTCGACGCCCTCTTCACCCCCGACAAGCCGGTGATCTTCGCCTACCACGGCTATCCGTCGCTCATCCACCGGCTGACCTACCGCCGCACCAATCACCGCAACATCCACGTGCGCGGCTACAAGGAAGAGGGCACCACCACGACGCCGTTCGACATGGTCATGCTCAACGACCTCGACCGCTTCCACCTCGTCATGGACGTCATCGACCGGGTGCCCGTCGCTCGGCAGTCGCGCGCCGCGCTGCTGCGTCAGCAGATGGCCGACGCCCGGCTCGCGGCCCGGGCCTACACCCGCGAGCACGGCGAGGACGACCCGGCGATCGCCGGCTGGACCTGGCCCGCACCCGCGAGCGACTGAGCCAGTGCGGGTTCTCGTCGTCAACGCCGGCTCGTCGAGCCTCAAGCTCCGGCTGCTCGGCGACTCGGACGATGCCTCGAGCGAGTCGGCGGACCTGCCGGCCGGCACCGACGGCTTCGACAGCGAGCGGCTCGTCGCGCGTCCTGCGCGACTGGGCCGACACCCGACGCGGTCGGGCACCGCATCGTGCACGGCGGGACCCGATTCACCGGCGCCGGTCCGGCTCGATGCGCGCGGTGAGGCAGGAGCTGCGAGGATCTGACCGACTCTCGCGCCGTTGCACCAGCCGAAGTCACTGGCCGGCGCTGCGACGCCGTCGTCGGCGATCCTGCCCGCAGGTCCCGGCGGTCGCCTGCTTCGACACCGCCTTCCACGCCACGATCCCGCCGGCGGCCGCCGACCTACGCCATCCCGCTGGAGTGGCGCGAGCGATACGGCATCCGCCGCTACGGCTTCCACGGGCTGTCCCACGCCTACGCGTCGCAGCGGGCCGCCGAGATCGCTGGGCCGGCCGGTCGCGGGCCTGCGGATCGTCACCTGCCACCTCGGGGCCGGGGCCTCGTCTGCTGCGGTCATGGACGGGCGCAGCGTCGACACCACGATGGGCTTCACCCCGCTCGAGGGGCTGGTGATGGCGACGCGGTCCGGCAGCGTCGACCCCGGCCTGGTCCTCTGGCTGGAGGAGCACGAGCACTTGCCCCGCACGAGATCGCCGACGCGCTCGAGGAGCGCTCGGGTCTGCTCGCGCTCGCCGGCACGCAGACATGCGCGCGGTCGAGGCGCTGCAGGCAGGTACGCGACGGCCCAGCTGGCGCTCGACGTCTACATCCACCGCCTGGCCGCGGGCATCGCCAGCGATGACCGCAGCCACTGGCGGCATCGACGTGCTGGTCTTCACCGGCGGTGTCGGCGAGCACTCTGCCCTGGTCCGGCGGCTGGCGACGGACCGGCTGGCCTACCTCGGCGTCGAGGTGGATCCCGTACGCAACGCCGACGCCGTGCCGGACGTCGACGTGTCCGGTCTGTTGGCCACGGTGCGGACGGTCGTCGTCGCGGCCCGCGAGGACCTGCAGATCGCGGCCGGGGTGCGGCGCTCGCTGAGGACGACGGGCGGCTGCGGGACCTTGGACCCTCGACACCCCTTCCGGACCCGCGATACTGAGGTGACGGCCACCCCGAGGAGACCGATGACGATTCGCGTCTTTTTGCTGGATGACCACGAGGTCGTACGCACGGGCTGCGCCAGCTGCTCGAGAGCGGCGGCGACATCGAGGTCGTGGGCGAAGCCGGTACGGCCGCCGCCGCCTGGCCCGCATACCGGCACTGATGCCTGACGTCGCGGTGCTCGACGCCGGTTGCCCGACGGCAGTGGCATCGAGGTGTGTCGCCAGATCCGCTCGGCGTTCCCGGAGACCCGGGCCATCATCCTCACCTCGTTCGACGACGACGAGGCGCTCTTCGCCTCGATCATGGCCGGCGCCGCGGGATATGTCCTCAAGCAGGTGACGGGACAAGAAGGGCACCAGTGGTGCGCACCGCCGCAGCGAGCTCCCGCTCGGTGAGGAAGATCCGGTCAAGGCTGGAGCGCTCCGTGAGGGCGCCCTCAGGAGCCGGACGAGCTCAAGAGCCTGACCGCGCAGGAGCGACGCATCCTCGAGCTCGTGGCCGAGGGCCTCACGAACCGGCAGATCGGCGAGCGGTTGTTCCTCGCCGAGAAGACGATCAAGAACTACATGTCCAACGTGCTGTCGAGCTGGGCCTCGAGCGGCGTACGCAAGCGGCGGTCTTCGCCAGCAGGCTGCTCGACGACCGCTGACTCCCTCAGGTCGGGACGACCGAGGAGACCCGGGTGCCGCCGCCGGTGGCCTCGTCGATCTCGAACTCGCCACCCCGGGCCTCGGCCCGCTGCCGCAGGTTGGACAGGCCGCTGAGCGGGGCGACGATCCTGGCCCCACCCGTCGTCGACGACCTCGATGCTGACCTCGCCCGACACGCGGCGATCGTGACCGCGACCTGGGCAGGTCCGGCATGACGTACGGCATTGGCGAGCGACTCGGTCACGACTGCTGCGACGTCGTCGGTGAGGTCCCGGAGACCATCAGGTCGACCGGGCCCAGGAACGTGACCGGGGCGGCTCGTGAGCTGGTCGGAGACCCGGTCGACGATCTCGAGGATCCGGGCCGCAGGCTCACGTGGTTGTCTCGGGGTCGCGCTGCATCGCGAAGATGCTCTGCCGGATCTGCGCGATGGCGCTGTCGATCTCGGTGATCTGCGCCGTGATGCGGCGGCGGCTCGGGATCGGCGCCGGCTGCTGCGGCCTGCAGGCTGAGCCCGGTGCCGAACAGCCGCTGGATCACGTGGTCGTGCAGATCGCGGGCGATGCGGCTGCGATCCTCCAGCAACGCGACCCGGCGGCGCCCGCGGCGAGACTCGGCACGGTCGATCGCGACGCTGATGTGGCTGGCGAACGACGCACCCACGTCGAGATCGCGGGCGCTGAACGGAGGCCGGCCGCTGCTCGAGACAGGGTGAGCACGCCGGCCGGGGCGTCGCCGTGGGTGAACGGGATGACCACGGAGTTGCCGAGCAGGGCGTGCTGGGCTAGCGTGGGGCGCGAACTCGCTCGACTCGCTGACCAGGATCGGCTCTCCGGAGACGATCGCTCGCCGGCGAAGATCCGCTCGAGCGGAAAGGACATCGCGACCAGGTCCTCGCGCCGATCCGGAGGCTCGGTCGACGAAGATCTCGTCGCCTGACAGGCGTGATCCGCTCGATGCTGACCAGATCCGCCTCGGCGAGCTTCTGGACTGCTCGACGATGACGCCGAGGTGCTCCGCACACATCTTCAAGCGCGCCTGGGACGAGGGCTGTGGCCGACGAGACGTACCAGCGGCTCAAGGCCGAGCACGTGGAAGCGCGTTATGCGATGGGTGCGCGAGGGCCTGGCCAGCTCTGTCCTGGCCGAGAAGGGCCGTTGAGGCTGTCGGTGAGATAGAGGTTGCCGTAGACCTCGTCGCGACGGGATAGGCACACCGAGGAAGTTCTCCATGGGTGGGTGATGGGCGGGGAAACTACTAGATCGACCGTCGTCCGTGATCTTCAGAAGTCGGACGAGGTGAGGGTCGTAGATCAGCGCGCCCAGCAGGCCCTTGCCCTGGGGAAGGTGGTAGATCTGAGTGATCACGTCAGGGTCGATCTAGATGTGGAAGAACGCTCGAGGAGAAGATAGTCGAAGATGAGAAGATAGAGGCATAGAGGGCGTAGAGCAGCTAGATGAAGATATAGACGATGAGATGCAAGAAAGTCGGCAGGTCTAGATAGATGGTCAGGTAGTTGTTGAAAAGGATCAGGTCGCGCATGCGAGACTGGGAGGCGATAAAATACTGAGAATAATATAAGAAATGAGAGAGGATGGACTCGATCTTGATCGTCGGTTCGATAGCGCGATAGTCAGTCATGACAATACTGGTAGGACAGTAGATGTATAGTCATAATACGACAGAAGAGAGCGAGGACGTAGGTCCTGCGGACCGTGGACGCTGGCCCATGCCGCTGAGCGAGCCGATCAGCGATCGTGGAAGGACAAGAGAAGCAGGAGTAGACATGAACAGAGAGAACAGACCAGTAGTCGTCGGGATCGTCGACAAGCAGCCGACGGCGTTGCGGTTCGCGCTCCGCGAGGCGCTCCGCAGCGGCGCGAGATGCGAGTCGAGCACGCGGCTAGCATCCTGGTCCAGCCTGTCTACCCCTACGTCGGCCCTGCGGAGCTTGAGGGCATCGAGATCGACGGTCAGAAGATCATAGACGACGCCCGCGAGTCATCGACGAAGAGGTGGCGCTGCCGCTCGTGAGCTTCGAGCTGTCGATCGCCAGCGCTGTAGACGCGCTCGATGAGGCGACATAGGAAGCGAAACTGTTGGTCATAGGAGCAGACGACATCCCGTGGTACGACCGCATGCTCGGCGGCGGAGAGGCGCGGCGCATGGCCAGGCGCGCGCCGTGTACCGTCGTGGTAGTGACGGAGAACGCGTAAGCGGACAAGCCGAGGGGAGGCGTAGTCGTGACGCTCGACGGCGACACGATCGGCGACGGGCCCATTGACGTACGCCTTCGAGCAGGCGAGCGATCGAGGACACGAGCAGCACATCCTCCACGCGACACCGCCGGCGACGCTGGCCGCGGACGCCGAGGCGATCCGCGCGAACATCGCGGAGGTCGTCGCGGGATGGGCGGAGACCTACCCCGACGTGCGGGTGATCCGTGCGTTCATCGTCGACGGCGCCGAGGAGGCGATCGCGGCTGCCAGCGAGCATGCCGAGCTCGTGGTCGTAGGTCGCTAGCACTCGAGGAACGCCTCGTTCGCGCTGACGCGACCCTGCGATGCAGGTGCTGCGGCGGGCCGGATGACCGATCGTGATCGTCCCTCCGACTACCGGGTAGCCTGACGTGCAGGCCTGCCGTGCACTCGTCGTCGCAGCCGCCAGCCGCCACGGCGGCACCTGCGAGATCGCTGATCGTCTCGCGGTGAAGCCCTGACGCGAAGCGCTTCCCGAGAAGTGGGATGTCGTGCGGTCGGACCTCAGCGACCTGCGGGCGTTCGACGGCGCGGACGCCGTCGTCCTCGGCAGCGCGATCTACTTCGGCCACTGGATGCACTCGGCGGCGCGAGCTCTCACGTACGTGAAGGATGCCGCGTTGTTCGACCTCTGGCTCTTCAGCACGGGCCGATATCCGACGTCGAGAGCGAGAACGCCCAGATCATCTCGGCGGACGCGATGGTCACGTCTGGGCAGGCCGTCGAGCACAAGGTGTTCGGAGGACGTCTCGACACCTCGCACCTCAACTGGGTCGAGCGGACCGCCGTCAAGGCGGTGCACGCCCTGCCCGGAGACCACCGCGACTGGGACCAGGTCGACGACTGGGCCCGGCACATCGCCGAACAGCTCCTGGTCGTCCCGGACCGTGCGGACCACTGAAGCAGAGACTTCGAGGTCCGCACCGTCAGGGCGCGACCGAATTCAGTTCGGTGTTGCCGCGGACGCGACGGCAGGCAAGCGAGCGAGGAGTGATCTAGATGACGAGCGGGCGGACGCCGCCGGCCGAAGGTCGTAGCCGCCTGTGGCCGAGGACCTGTTGATCGTGGCGCGGTCCTCGACCTCGATCGCGCACCGCGCACGGTGACGTTCCAGCCATGGCGGAACACGTCATGATGCTCGACGCCGAAGGCCACGTCTGATAGTACACGCGCGAGCTCGGCAGAGGATGCCGCCCGGAGCGGTGCGAAGGTAGATCGCGCGTCTAGCAAGGCGAAGTTCGCGGGAATGAGCTGTGCCCGTCCTGGTCGACGAAGGCGATGTGTCCCACGGTCGTAGACCCGAGGAGTCGAGGCACCCTTCTCCGAGAGCGTGACCAGTGAGCCGGTGAGTGTGGTAGTCCTGTGTAGTCATCGGAGGTCTTCGTCCGATCGGGTCGTGAGCTGGAGCTGTGGAGCTCTACGCTTCACGTTGCACCTTCGCGGCAGAGTGCCCACGGTCGAGCTGCCCTCGCGTCCGGGACCTTGGTCCCGGACCGCGAGGCGCAATGATGCGGACCTAGGGCCCGGCGATCGCGGACGCAGGGCCCTGACCTGCGGCGCGATCGGCGGGAATGCTGAAGGCAATGCACCACCAACCGAGGAGTCAGCATGACGCCACCTTTGCCGCCAATCACGCACGGCCATCCCCGACACAGCGGAGCGGACGACACCGATGTCGATCATGCTCGGTGTGATCCGACTCGCCATGGGCTGGACGTTCCTGTGGCCGTCCTCGACAAGGCTTCGGCCTCGGCCACGAGACGCTCCGCGGACGCGTGGGTCAACGGGGGCAGCCCGACGGCCGGCTTCCTCGGCCACGCCACCAAGGGGCCGTTCCGACACCTACCAGAGCTTCGCCGGACAGCTGGGCCGACTGGCTCTTCATGCTGGTCTGCTCGGCATCGGCACCGCGCTGATCCTCGGTGTCGCGTCCGGATCGCGGCGCGGCCGGCGCGCCCTCCTGGTCCTGATGTGGACGCAGTCCTGCCCCCGGAGAACAACATCTTCCTCGACGACCACTGATCTACGCGATGGTCCTCGGAGTGCTGGCGATGGCGAGCGCGGGCGCACGCTCGGCTTCGGCAAGGTCTGGGAGAAGCTCTCGATCGTCAAGGACAAGCAGTCTCCGCTGAGCGGAGCTCAGCGATTACAGGGTCCGACGCCTACAGAGGCGTGGGATCACTGCTGTGTCACATGCTGCCGGTGTCGAGGTAGCGCTGGTGCCAGCTCAGGCTCGCAGCAGGTGCGGAGTGTGCGGGCGTACGGGTGACGGCTCGCCTCGTGTAGTCGTGAGCTCGTCGCGGAACGCGGGTGGGCGCATCGCGATGACCCGCGTGCGCGAGCGCGAGGCGAGAGCCCGCGCAGATCGGCGAGCCCGTGCTCGGTGACGATGATGTTGACGTCGTGCTCGGTGTGATCGACGTGGCTGACCATGGGCACGATCGCCGAGATGGCGCCGCGCTTGGCGGTCGATGGAGAGAGGAAGAAGTTGAGGAACGTGTTGCGGGCGAAGTCACCGCTGCCGCCGATGCCGTTCATGATCGCGCTGCCCATGATGTGGGTGGAGTTGACGTTGCCGTAGATGTCGGCCTCGAGCATGCGTTCATGGAGATCACGCCGAGCCGGCGGATCAGCTCGGGATGGTTGCGAGATCTCCTCGCTGCGCAGCAGGATTCGGCCCTTGTAGCCGTCGATGTCGGACATGAAGCGCTTGACGCCGAGGTCGGACAGCCCGAACGACGTGGACGATGCGGCTCGCAGGGTGCCGCTGTCGAGCAGGTCGAGCATCCCGTCTTGGATCACCTCGGTGAAGGCCACGAGGTCGGTGAACTCGCTGCCGTCGAGGCCGGACAGGACGGCGTTGGCCACGTTGCCGACACCGGACTGCAGCGGCAGCAGGCCGGGCGGCATGCGGCCGCTCGCGACCTCGTGGCGCAGGAAGTCGAGCACGTGGTCGGCGATGGCGGCCGAGATCTCGTCGGGTGCCGTGAACGGCGCATTGCGGTCCGGGTGGTCAGTCTCGACGACGGCCACGACCTTGGCCGGGTCGACCCGCAGGTACGGCTCGCCGATGCGCTGCATCGCCTCGGTCAGCTGGATCGGGCGCCGGTGCGGGAGGCAGGGCCGTCCGTAGTAGATGTCGTGGAAGCCCTCGAGCTCCCGCGGCTGCCAGTGGTTGACCTCGAGGATCACGCGATCGGCCTGGTCGAGCCACGGTCTTGTTGTTGCCCACCGAGCTGCTCGGGATCAGGACACCGTCGGGGAGGATCGCGGTCACCTCGACCACGGCGACGTCGAGGTGGCCGTAGAAGCCGAACCACATGTGCTGCGCGGAGTGGCTGAGGTGCTCGTCGACGTAGTCGACCTCGCCGGAGTTGATCAGTGCGCGCAGCGTCGGGTCGCTGCTGTACGGCAGCCGGGTCGAGATGCCGTGCGTCTCGGCGAGCACGCCGTCGGCGCCCGGGCGCGTCGACGCACCGGTCCAGAGCCCGATCTGGAACGCGTCACCGCGGCTGTGTGACTCCGTCATGCGAGCGGCGAGCGCTGCCGGGATGGCCTTGGGGTAGCCGGCGCCGGTGAAGCCGCTGAACCCGACGTTGTCGCCGGGACGGATCAGCAGGGCCGCATCTTCGGCGGTCGTGATCCGGGCGCGGAGGACTGGACAGCTGACGCGAGACATGGGCCTCCGAACGTACGCGCCGCGGGTCGCGTGCCACAGGGTCGAAGGTCCCGGCCAGGGTCAGAACAGCCAGACGAAGGCTGCGACGGTCGGCGCGAGCGACACGACGGACCACGGGATCGAGAACGGGCGCGTCCCGAGGATCGCGCGCGTCGCTGCGCAGACGATGAGGGCCACGACGCCGGACATGAGTGTCAGCGCGGTGGCGTCACTGCGCCGGTCCTGGTCCAGCAGGACGTACGAGACGCCGATCAGTCCGAAGACGCCGTGCATCGCGACGGCCAGGAAGCCCAGCGCGGTGACTCTCCGGCGTACACGGTCGAGAGCCACGGCCTCCTTGGTGGCGGTCATGCGGGCACCGCTTCGGCAGCGTCGATGATGCGGTGCAGGACGGCGTTGGTGGAGCGCAGGTCCTCGACGCTCATGCCGAAACGCGCCAGCATCGTGGCCGGCACCTTGAGGGCCTTGCGTCGCAGCGCCCGTCCCTCCGAGGTGAGCGCGACGTCGATCAGCCGCTCGTCGGCGCTCGACCGCGTACGCGTCACGAGCCCCGCCTGCTCGAGTCGCTTGACCAAGGGGGAGATCGTCGCCGGCTCGAGGTGCAGCAGGTCCCCCAGCGCCTTGACGCTCAGCGTGCCGTGCTCCCAGAGCGCCAGCATCGCGAGGTACTGCGGATGGGTCAGGCCGAGCGGCTCCAGCACGGAGCGATAGCTCGCGATGACGCTGCGGGACGCGACGGCGAGGGCGAAGCAGACCTGCTCTTCGAGCGCCAGTGGGTTGATGTCGTCCATATGACTAGTGTACGAATGATTAGTGCACTAACCAAATCGGACCGGAAATGACGAAGGCCCCCACCACGTGGTGAGGGCCTTCATCGGTGACGGGGACTAGAACGCGGACTCGTCGAGCTCCATGATCGAGTCGTCGATGTTCTCGGCGATCGCCCGCTCACCGGCGAGGCCGGGCAGCACGTTGCGCGCGAAGAACGTCGCCGCGGCGACCTTGCCCTCGTAGAAGCTCTTGTCGGCGGCCGAGACCTCGCCGCCGAGCTTCTCGAGCGCGACCTCCGCGCCACGCAGCAGCAGCCACGCGACAGTCAGGTCACCGAGGACGTACACGAGCCGCGTCGTGTTGAGGCCGACCTTGTAGATGTTCTTGAGGTCGCCCTTCTCGTCGGCGGGGTTCGACGACATCAGGTCGGTGAAGACCGCGCCGATGATCGCCGTGGCGTCGTCGAGCCCCTGCTTGAGCAGCTCGCGCTCGACCTTGAGGCGGCCGTTTCCGGCCTCGCTCTCGGCGAACGTCTTGACCTGCTCGGACAGGTAGCCCAGTGCAGCGCCCTTGTTCTTCACGATCTTGCGGAAGAACAGGTCCTGGCCCTGGATCGCCGTGGTGCCCTCGTAGAGGGTGTCGATCTTGGCGTCACGGACGTACTGCTCGATCGGGTAGTCCTGCAGGAAGCCCGATCCACCGAACGTCTGAAGGGCCTCGGTGCCCAGCAGGATCCACGAACGCTCGGAGCCGTAGCCCTTGACGAGCGGCAGCAGCAGGTCGTTGATCGACTCGGACAGCGACGCGTCCTCGCCGGCAGCTTCCTTGATGATGACGTCGTCCTGCCACGTCGCGGCGTACATCGCGAGCGAGCGCAGACCCTCGGCGTACGCCTTCTGGGTCAGCAGCGAGCGGCGCACGTCGGGGTGGTGCGTGATCGTGACGCGGGGCGCAGCCTTGTCGGACGCCTGCGTCAGGTCGGCGCCCTGGACGCGCTCCTTGGCGTAGTCGAGAGCGTTGAGGTAGCCGCTCGAGAGCGTCGCGGCGGCCTTGAGGCCGACCATCATGCGGGCGTTCTCGATCACGCGGAACATCTGGTTGATGCCGTCGTGCACCTCGCCGAGCAGCCAGCCCTGCGCCGGTGCGCCGTCGCCGAACGTCACCTCGCACGTCGTGGACACCTTGATGCCCATCTTCTTCTCGACGTTCGTGACGTACGCGCCGTTGCGCTCGCCGGTCAGCTCACCGGTCTCGTGGTCGAAGTGGAACTTCGGCACGAGGAACAGGCTGAGGCCCTTGGTGCCGGGTCCGCCGACGCCCTCGACGCCGACCGGGCGCGCGAGGACCAGGTGCATGATGTTCTCGGCCATGTCGTGCTCGGCCGAGGTGATGAAGCGCTTGACGCCCTCGATGTTCCACGAGCCGTCCTCGTTGGGGAACGCCTTGGTGCGGCCGGCGCCGACGTCGGAGCCCGCGTCGGGCTCGGTCAGCACCATCGTGGCGCCCCAGCTGCGGTCGACCATGTGCTGCGCGATCTTCTTGTCGCGCTCGATCCCGTTCTCGAAGACGATGCGGGCGAACGCGGGGCCGCAGGCATACATCCAGATCGGGGGATTGGCGCCGAGCACGAACTCCGCGCTGCCCCAGATGAGCGACGCGGGGGCCACCTGTCCACCGAGCTCCTCGGGGATCTGCAGGCGCCACCACTCGGCGTCCATCCAGGCCTTGTACGACTTGGCGAAGGCCGGGTTCATCGTCACGGTCTTGGCGGCCGGGTCGTAGACCGGCGGGTTGCGGTCGGCGTCCTCGAACGATGCCGCGAGGTCTTCGCGCGCGATGCGGTCGATCTCGGTCAGGATGCTCTTCGCGGTGTCGGTGTCGACCTCTTCGAAGGGTCCCGTGCCGAGGATGTCCTGCCGGTTGAAGAGCTCGAACATGTTGAACTCGACGTCACGGAGGTTGCTCTTGTAATGGCTCATGCCAGCAATCCTTTGAGGGGTTTGCGCTGCGACGGGGCAGCTTTGCTACTGGGTAGTAACTTAAGTATCCGTCCACGCTGCGCTTAAAACAAGTCAAACGCCGGATGCGGCCTTGTCGGCCCTGTCACACCGTCGTCGCAGGTCAGCGGCTTTCGAGCCAGGCGGGAAAGTCCTCGAGCGTGGTCAGCACGGTGTCGGCGCCCGCCTCGCGGAGCTCGTCCGCGGTGCTCGGTCCGGTGGCGACACCGACTCCGACGATGCCGGCGAACGTCGCGGCATCCATGTCGTGCACGTGGTCACCGACGTATGTCGTGGCGCCCTGCTCGCGCAGCACGACGCCCTTGGCCTCGCGCCAGGCGCCGCCGAAGACCTCGCCGACCGGCAGGCCGAGCCGGTCGACGTGCAGGCGGGCGTTGGGCGCGTGCTTCGCGGTGAGGAGCATCGTGCGGCCGACCTGGTTGGCGGCCTCGACCGCTTCGTGCGCCCCGGGCATCGCGATGACCAGGTCGATGGCGATCTCGGGGTAGAGCTCTCGGTAGCGGTCGGCCCAGTGCTTGACCTCGGGCTCGGGCAGCCAGTGCTCGAGCTCCCACTCGACCGGTGGTCCGAGCCGTGAGACGACGAGGTCGGTGTCGATGTGGGCGCCGGTCTCGACGACGAGCTGGTCGTACACCGCCTTGATGCCGGGCCGGGAGTCGATCAGTGTCATGTCGAGGTCGAAGCCGGTGGAGCGACGCGACGGACCACGGGAGTGAGAACGGGCGCGTCCCGAGGATCGCGCGCGTCGCTGCGCAGACGACGAGGGCCACGATGCCGGACATGAGCGTCAGCGCGGTGGCATCGCTGCGCCGGTCCTGGCCCAGCAGGACGTACGAGACGCCGATCAGCCCGAAGACACCGTGCATCGCGACCGCCAGGAAGCCCAGCGCAGTGACCCTGCGGCGTACGCGATCGAGGGCCACGGCCTCCTTGGTGGCGGTCATGCCGGCACCGCCTCGGCGGCGTCGATGATGCGGTGCAGGACGGCGTTGGTGGCGCGCAGGTCCTCGACGCTCATGCCGAAGCGCGCCAGCATCGTGGCCGGCACCTTGAGCGCCTTGCGGCGCAGCGCTCGGCCCTGCGGGGTGAGCGCGACGTCGATCAGCCGCTCATCGGCGCTCGACCGCGTACGCGTCACGAGCTCGGCCTGCTCGAGCCGTTTGACCAAGGGGGAGATGGTCGCCGGCTCGAGGTGCAGCAGGTCACCCAATGCCTTGACGCTCAGCGTGCCGTGCTCCCAGAGCGCCAGCATCGCGAGGTACTGGGGATGGTCAGGCCGAGCGGCTCCAGCACGGAGCGATAGCTCGCGATCACGCTGCGGGACGCGACGGCGAGGGCGAAGCACACCTGCTCCTCGAAGCGCGAGTGGATTGATGTCGTCCATATGCCTAGTGTACGAGTCATTAGTGCACGAATCAAATGGTCCGGATGAAGGCCCCCACCACACGGTGAGGGGCTTCGTCAGGTGAGGCGGATCAGAACGCGGCTTCGTCCAGCTCCATGATCGAGTCGTCGATGTTCTCGGCGATCGCACGCTCGCCCGCGAGCAGCGGGAGCACGTTGCGAGCGAAGAAGGTCGCAGCGGCGACCTTGCCCTCGTAGAAGCTCTTGTCGGCGGCGGAAACCTCGCCGCCGAGCTTCTCGAGCGCGACCTCGGCGCCACGCAGCAGCAGCCACGCGACGACCAGGTCGCCGAGCACGTACACGAGGCGGGTCGTGTTGAGGCCGACCTTGTAGATGTTCTTGATGTCGCCGTTCTCGTCGGCCGGGTTGGACGACATCAGGTCGGTGAACGCTGCACCGACGATCGCCTGCGCGTCCTCGAGGGCCTTGGCGAGCAGCTCGCGCTCGACCTTGAGGCGACCGTTGCCGGCCTCGCTCTCGGCGAACTGCTGCACCTCGTTGGAGAGGTAGCCGAGCGCCTGGCCCTTGTCCTTCACGATCTTGCGGAAGAACAGGTCCATGCCCTGGATCGCGGTGGTGCCTTCGTACAGGGTGTCGATCTTGGCGTCGCGGACGTACTGCTCGATCGGGTAGTCCTGCAGGAAGCCCGAACCGCCGAACGTCTGCAGTGACTCGGTGCCCAGCAGGACCCAGGAGCGCTCCGAGCCGTAGCCCTTGACGAGCGGGAGCAGCAGGTCGTTGATCGCCTCGGCCAGCGAAGCGTCCTCGCCGGCGACTCCTTGATGAGGATGTCGTCCTGCCACGTCGAGGCGTAGATCATCAGCGAGCGCAGGCCCTCGGCGTACGCCTTCTGCGTCAGCAGCGAGCGGCGTACGTCGGGGTGGTTGGTGATCGTGACGCGCGGCGCGGCCTTGTCGGACGCCTGCGTCAGGTCAGCGCCCTGGACGCGCTCCTTGGCGTAGTCGAGCGCGTTGAGGTAGCCGGTCGACAGCGTCGCGATGGCCTTGGCGCCGACCATCATGCGGGCGTTCTCGATGACGCGGAACATCTGGTTGATGCCGTCGTGGACCTCGCCGAGCAGCCAGCCCTGGGCCGGTGCGCCGTCGCCGAAGGTGACTTCGCAGGTCGTGGAGACCTTGATGCCCATCTTCTTCTCGACGTTGGTGACGTAGGCGCCGTTGCGCTCGCCGGTCAGCTCGCCGGTCTCGTGGTCGAAGTGGAACTTCGGCACGAGGAACAGGCTCAGGCCCTTGGTGCCGGGTCCGCCGACGCCCTCGACGCCCACCGGGCGGGCGAGGACGAGATGCATGATGTTCTCGGCCATGTCGTGCTCGGCCGAGGTGATGAAGCGCTTGACGCCCTCGATGTTCCAGGAGCCGTCTTCGTTCGTGATCGCCTTGGTACGGCCGGCGCCGACGTCGGATCCGGCGTCGGGCTCGGTGAGCACCATCGTGGCGCCCCAGCTGCTGTCGACCATGAGCTGGGCGATCTTCTTGTCGCGCTCGATGCCGTTCTCGAAGACGATGCGGGCGAACGCGGGGCCACAGGCGAACATCCAGATGGCGGGGTTGGCGCCGAGGACGAACTCGGCGGTCGACCAGACGAGGGACGCGGGGGCGCGCTGTCCACCGAGCTCCTCGGGGAGCGGCAGGCGCCACCACTCGGCGTCCATCCAGGCCTTGTAGGACTTCTTGAACGAGTCGGGCATCGACGGTCTTGGCGGCCGGGTCGTAGACCGGCGGGTTGCGGTCGGAGTCGTCGAACGAGGCGGCGAGGTCTTCGCGCGAGATGCGCTCGATCTCGCTCGATGATGCTCTTGGCCGTGTCGATGTCGACCTCGTCGAACGGGGCCGTGCCGAGGATCTCCTGGCGGTTGAAGAGCTCGAACAGGTTGAACTCGACGTCACGCAGATTGCTCTTGTAGTGGCTCATGCCGCCATTCCTTTGAGGGGTTTGCGCTGCGTCGGGGCAGCTTGCTACTGGGTAGTAACTTAAGTATCCGCCCGACGGTGGGTCAAAGACAAGTCAAACTCCGGATGCGGCCGTGTCGGCGCGTCACACCGTCGTCGCAGTCAGCGGTTTCGAGCCAGTCGGGGAAGTCCTCGAGCGAGGCCAGCACGATGCTCGGCGCCCGCATCGCGGAGCTCGTCGGCCGAGCTCGGTCCGGTGGCGACACCGACGCCGACGATGCCGGCGAACTGCGCGGCATCCATGTCGTGCACGTGGTCGCCGACGTACGCGTGGCGCCCTGCTCACGGAGCACGCGCCCTTGCCCTCGCGCCAGGCCCGCCGAAGACATCGTCGACCGGCAGGCCGAGCCGGTCGACGTGGAGCTGCGCGTTGGGGCCGTGCTTGGCGGTGATGAGGATCGTGCGGCCGACCTGGTTGGCCGCCTCGAGCGCCGCGTGTGCTCCGGGCAGCGTCGACGAGCGGCGAGGCGATCTCGGGATAGAGCTCGCGGTAGCGGTCGGCCCAGTGCTTGACCTCGGGCTCGGGCAGCCAGTGCGCGAGCTCCCACTCGACCGGCGGGCCGAGCCGCGAGACGACGAGATCGATGTCGATGTGCGGCGCCGGTCTCGTCGACCAGCTGCTCGTACACCGCCCTGATGCCGGGCCGGGAGTCGATCAGGGTCATGTCGAGGTCGAAGCCGGTGATCACGCGTCGACCCTATCGACCTCGGTCGGGGCGTCTCTCCGCCGATGCGACGTCCCGGGTCCGGGGTCATCACTTGGCGTTGGTGTGGACCGCCTCAGAGATCTTCAGGGCGCCGTCGACATCGGTGGCGCTGACGTCGCTGCCCCGCGCGAGCTGCACGGTGACGTAGTGGGTCGGCGAGATCGTGAACATGCTGACGGCCTGGCCCGTGGACTGGAGCTCGATGCAGCTGACCCCACCGAGGTCGTCGTGCTTGATGTAGGACGGCTCGGAACAACCCCGGTTCATCGTGGGCTTGGCACTCCGCCAGTTGTCACGGGTCCGGAGATCGGCCGTGCTGGTCTTCTGCACGCTGATCAGGACGAAGACGCTGCGCTTGTCGGGAGCGAACGCGTCGCAGGTGACCTGACCAGTGGTCGCATCGGGGCTCGCAGGCCCCGCACCTGGTGTGGTCTCGAGCTTGTCCACTCCCAGGACGTCTCGAAGTGTCGCGCCCGAGACGAGTCCGCAGCCCAGCTTGTCGGACGCCGACTCGCGTGGCGGGTCGGAGGACTCGCACGCCGTGGTCAACGTCGACGTCAGCACCAGCAACCCGACGGCCGCAAGCTGGCTGATGCGTGGCCTCACTTCGGCTCTTCGCCGTACGCTGCGCCAGCGTAGGAGTTGAGGAAGTCCTGGAAGATGGAGCTCGGCGCGTTGTTGTACTCGTCCGAAGAACGCTCATCCGGATGGGCGCCACTCATCCACAGGTTGAACGCCTCCTCAGCCGTGTAGCGCTTCCCGTCGTCGTTGACCCCATCCCCGGGCCGGTTCACGTCACCCACCTTGCCGTTGTAGAGCGCAGGATCGATGCGTGAGGGGTTCTGGGGATCCAGGGCAGACGGCGGTATGCCATAGCGCGGATCGTGCTCCCGATCCAGGTAGCCGTTCTGGATCAAGGCGTTGTAGGTGCCGTACTCGAGGCTGTTCTTCATGTCCTTGGTCATGGCGGTGTTGGCCTCTTCAGGCTGCTTGACACCTGGCACCTCGGTCAGCTGCCCCTTGATCCAGTCGATCCCCTGGCCCGTCAGGACCTCGATCACCTTTCCGCCAGGAGGTGTCGGGATGAACTTGGTGCCGATGTCGAGTGCCTTCTTGAGCATCGCGGCGCGCTGCTCCTGCTCCGCCTTGTCGTCCAGTCCACCCTCCAAACCGTTGCTGAAGATGTAGTTGAGGGCGCGTCCGGATGTCGAGCTCTGGTCCTCGAGGTGGTTGAGGATGCCCGACTTCTGCAGGTCGTCGATCGTCAGTGGGAGTGCCTCGCCAGGATGGTTCTTCTCGAAGTCGGCCCTGTAGTCGCTCAGGTAGTCCGAGGTCAGCTGATTGTTGTAGTTGACGGCAGAGGTCACCATGATCTCGAGGCCGGTCTTGTCATCTCCGCGACCGATCTCCGATATGACAGACGCCAGGTCTGCGTTGCTCAGGTTCAGCCCCGCCGGCAGCCCACCCCCGTGAGGGTAGAACTGACCGTTTTCGGTCGTACGTCCGTCGGTCTGCGCGATGTCGAACACGTCGTTGATGTGGGCTCCGACGATGGCACCCAGGCTGTCCCGCATCCCGGGCCAGGTGTGCCAGCCGTCGTCGGCCTTGACGTGGTCGGCGATCATCTTCAACGACTGAGTTGCCAAGGTTGCGCCGAACTCGTCGTGTGGAATGTCGAGTCCAGGCGCGGAGGTCTTGGTGTCCATGTTGCCGATCGTCGCAGCCTCGAGTGCAAGCCCGAGGCCGTCTCCCTCGTCACCAGACTTCCAGTCGGCCAAGTCCTTGCTGAACGAGCGCTCCGTGAGGAGGTACTCGAGTCGGCTGTTCTTGCCCGCCATGTCCGGGTGCCCGTCGTGGTTCTCGTCGGGATAGCCGTCGGCGAAGAACATCTGCGCCGCGTCGGGGCTGCTCTTCATGGCACCCAGGACGTTGGACATGGCGTCGAAGCTGCGCACGCCCCAGCCCTTGTCGTCCAGGTTGCCGATCCTGGCGTCGGGGTCGATGACCAACGAGCCGCGCGAGTCCCACGGGCGGTCGTCCTTGTGCTCCTGCTCGTACTTGTAGACGGTGTCGCCGACATCGGACAGGAACTGACCGTCGAACTCGTGCTTCTCGCCACCCTCGCGGAGCAGGAGGCTGAGGGCGCCCGCGTTCTGGGGGTGGTCCTCGTCGATGATCGCCTTGCCCCACGTGATGCCCGCTTCGGCAGGGGGCTCGTACAGGCCAGTGCCCGTGGAGTAGGTCGCGAGCGTCCCGCCGGCAGCGGACAGGAAGTTCTTGTAGAGATCGACCTTGCCTTGGTCCAGCGGGTCGACAGGTCCGCGAGAACCAGAGTTGAAGGGCCCGTTGGGATAGGTGTCCGAGGACAGCTTCTGGATCGCCTCGGACATCTGGTCCGGGCTGACCTGGCTGTAGAACGCGTGCGCGAACGGGTGCTGGTCCTGCAGCAGCGACAGGATGCGGACGGTCTCGGCATCGACCTTCTGGTCCTTGACGTCGGCGGCCACGTCGTCGGCGAGGATCGTCTGGGCCTCGGGGGAGATGACCGACGCGGTCTTGGCGTCGATGTCCTTGTGGTCCTGGACGTACTTCGCCTGCTGCTCGGGGGTCATGCCCTTGATCGTGTTGGCCAGTGCCTGCTGCTTCTCCTCCGCGGTCAGGGAGTCGCGGACGCTCGGAAACAGATCTGCCGCACCGAACGGGATCAACCCGGCCAGGATCAGGTCTTTCACGTTGGCGTCGGTGGGGCCGCTCTTGAACATCGAGGCGACGAGGTCGGCGGCATCGTCGATGATGCCTTCCGCCTTTTGATAGCGGGGCAGGAAGCTCGCCTTGACGGCGCTGGCGATCGCGCCTGTGTCAACGGCTGCGGGCTCTTCGCCGTCTTTCGCATCCTGACTGGCCTGGGTCCGCGCGGTGGAGATGTTGGTCTGCACCTGGTTGTTGTAGTCGAGGTTGATCTGGTTGACGGTGCTGTCGAACTCGTCGACGTCCTTGGCGAACTGGTTGAGCAGCCCGACGGCGTAGGTGCCCTTGCTCGCGAGCGCCGCGGCGGTGTCCTTGGCGGCAGTCGTGTTCGCCTTGACGCCGGCCTCGATGTCACCCTCGATTGCTGCCGCTGCGTTCTTCTCGTCGCCCTCGAGCTCTCCGGCGAGCGACTGGATCACCGCTGCGTCGGAACCCGGCTTCTCGCCGGCAGCGCGTACGGCGTCTCCGGTGACCTCCCAGTACTCGAACGGCCCGTCAGTGCGTGCGACCATGTCTAGCCCCCGTTGTCGGCATGTGACAGGCAGTCTATGTGAAGAAGACCGCGCGGAACACGGGCGGCCAAGGCCACCGAAGCTTGATGGTCTCAGAGTTCCCGGCGGTCGCGGTCTTCGTTCAGGAGGTGTGCGCCTTGTCGTACGCCGTGAGGTTGGCGTCGGCGTCGGCGGCGATCTTTTCGGCAGCCTCCAGGCGCTGCTCGGGCGTCGCGTCGGGCCACTGGTAGATCGTCACCCGGATGACGCGATCGCCTTTCACCACGTTGACGCCGGCGCCCAGCGCATAGATCCCGTTCTCGTACGTGACGCCGTAGCCGGTGCCGGGATCGTCGGTGTAGGTCGCGACCGGGTCGCCGTAGGTGATGTCCTTGGCTTCGGCGCGAAGCTTGTCGGTCCATTCGCCCGGCGACGCGACCTCGCCGAGGCGCACCTGGATGCGCGGACCGGCACCGCTGTCACGCCGGATCGTGCAGTGCGCACCACCGGTGTCGCGCTTGGCCCGGGGGATCGCGCCAGGGCCGTTGGTCGAGAACTCGTCGGACCCGACGACGTCTGCCGCGAGGGTGGGGTCGACGAGTCCGCAAACCGGGTCGGTGGTCTTGGTCTTGGTCTCCACGGTGTCTCCCTTGTCCTTGTCCCCGCACCCGCCGACGGACAGCATCGTCACGAGTGCGAGAGCCGCGCCCAGACGCTGGCCGATGGTGGTTCTGGACGTCACTTGTTGAGCTCTCGATCCAGGCCGTCCTGTGCGTCCTGGGTGATCGACTCGGCGTAGCCCGAGGCGTAGGTGTGGAACCAGTCGTTCATGTCCTGCTGCATCTGGCGCTTCTGGGCCTCGGTGTAGTCGCCGTCCTTGCCGATCGTGTCCGGACCGTCGGCGTCGTACAGGTCCGGGTTGAGCACCCGGGTGCCGTTGGGGCCGTCGGTCACGAGGGACGGCGGGATGTCGTGTGCCCCGTTGCCCTCGTGGAGGATGCCGTTCTTGAGCAGCTGGTTCATGACGTTGTACTCCAGGGCGTCGCCCACTGTCGAGCGGGAGTCGCGCACGTAGTCGCCGCCGGTCGCCGACCCTGAGCCGTCGACCGCGCCCTTCAGCAGGTCGAGCCCTTCGCTCTTGGCGACGTCGTAGCCGGACTTGAGCAGCTCGTTGGCACCCTCGCCCAGGACCGAGCCGGCACCCGGGATGAAGCCGCCGGCGATGTCGATCGCCTTGGACACGTAGGCGGCCCGCGTCTCGGCGAGCGACTTGTCGTGCTCGTCCACGGTGATCGCCTCGTTGATGATGTGGCCGAGGACCTCGCCGTTGGTGCCGCCGATGCCGCGCAGCGCCGCGCCCAGTGATCCTCCGGCGACCGTCTCCAGGTCGATCGGCTCGCCCGGGTGGTCGTGCTGCCAAGCCTGGACGGCGTCGTTGAGCCGGTCGTTGCCCTCGAGCATGATGCCTGCCGTGAGCACCTCGATGCCCGACTTGTCGCCGCGGCCGATCTCGCCGAAGACCTTGTCGAGGTCGGCCTGGTCGATGTCCAGGTGGCCGGCCCCGGCGCCGCGGAGCCGCCGACGATGTCGTAGATGTCGCTGCTGTAGCTCGCGCCGATGGCGCCGAGGTTGTCGGCCATGTCGGGCCAGATGTGCCACACGTCGTCCGGCCCGAAACCGTCGCCGGAGCCACTCTTGTCGGCGATCGTGTTGAAGAGCTGGCTCGTGAAGTTGGCGCTCCACTCGTCGGCGTAGTCGTCGGTGCCCGGGATCAGCGTGTGCTCGCGGTTGCCGGCTGCGGCGGCCTCCAGCGCAGCGCCAAGGCCGTTGCCCTCGTCGCTGTAGGCCGAGTCGGCGAACGTCCGCTCGGTGAGCAGGTAGTGCAGGCGGTCGTTCTCCTTCGAGGTGTCGCCGTCGGGGTAGCCGTCGTTGAAGAAGTCCTGGGCAGCGCCCGGTGACTTCTCCATGGCGCCGAGCAGGTTGGCCAGGCCATCGCTGGCCATGTGCCGGATCTCGCCCGGATCGTCGCCGGTCCGGAACGGATCGACCAGCGGGGTGTTGGTGTCCTCCAGCGGGCTCCAGACCGGGTCGCCGTCGTGATCGCGCTCCCAGTCGTACACGCGGCCCGTGAGGCCCGACAGGAACTCACTGTCGTACTCCTCGACGTGTCCGCCGGCCTTGAGCATCAGGGTCAGCGCGGCCGCCTGGCCGTTGCCGCCGTCCTTGGTGATCGCGTCGAACCAGGTGTCTTGCAGGTTGCTCGGCGGGGCGTACTCGCCCTCACCCTTGGTGTAGGTGGCGAACGTCGCGCCTGCGGCCGTCAGGAAGTTCTTGTAGAGGGCGACCTGCTCCTTGCTGTCCTCGCCGGTCGGCGGCATGGGGAACGCGTCCTCGCTCATCTTGTTGATGACCGTGGACAGCTGCTCGGGCGTGACCTGGGAGTAGAGGGCGTGCGCGAACGGCGCCTGGGTCGCCAGCAGACCCATGATGCGAGCCGTGTCGGCGTCGACGGAGTTGTCCTTGATGTCGTCGGCGACGTCGTTGGCGAGGATCGTCTGGGCCTCGGGCGAGATGACCGTCGCGGTGTCCTTGTCGATCTCGGGGTGGCTCTTGACGTACTGCGCCTGCTCTTCGGGCGTCATCCCCTTGATCGTGGCCTTGAGCGCCTCGCGCTTGTCGTCCGCCGTGAGGACCAGCGTCGGGTAGAGCCCGGCTGCCGACAGCGGGAGTCCGTGATCGCCTTGAACCAGGTGTCGGCGAGGTCGCTCGGTGGCGCGTAGTCGCCGGTGCCCTTGGTGTAGGTCGCGAACGTCACGCCGGCAGCGTCGAGGAAGCCCTTGTAGACCTCGGCACGCTCGAACTGGTCCATCGGAGGAGTCGAGCCCGGGGGATAGGTCTCGTTGGACATCACCCGGATCGCGTCGGCGATCTCGTCGGGGCTGACCTTGGAGTAGAAGGCGTGGGCGAACGGGGCCTGGTCCTTGAGCAGCCCCATGATGCGCACGGTCTCGGCGTCGATGTCGTTGTCCTCAACATCCTTGGCCACGTCATTGGCGAGGATCGTCTGCGCCTCGGGGGAGATGACCGAGGCGGTGTTGGCGTCGATCTCCTTGTGGTCCTTGACGTACTGGGCCTGCTGCTCGGGGGTCATGCCCTTGATCGCGGCCTTGAGCGCTTGACGCTTGTCATCGTCGGTGAGAACCAGCGAGGGATAGAGACCTGCCGCGGAGAGGGGGATGAGACCAGCCCGGATCAGGTCGCGCACATTCTCATCGGTGGGGCCTTGCTTGAACATCGACGCGATCTCGTCCGCGGCGTCGTCGATGACGCCCTCGGCCTTGTGATAGCGCGCCATCAGGTCGGCCTTGATCGAGGCAGCGACGGCGGCGTAGTCGATCTTCTCGTCGCCCGACCGGTACTCGGGCTGGTGG
>CAWDXV010000011.1:0-283192 GCA_963806345.1 uncultured Actinomycetota bacterium
CGCGTTCGACGATCAGGCCTTGCAGCAGGCCGCGGATCGTCCAGGCCGGGAAGCGGAACGCGCGACCATTCGGGGCGAAGACCTCAAGGCCGTTCGGTTGCACCCCGACGACCGATCCCCACAGGCCGCGACGTGGCCGATAGGCACGCAGCGGCTTGCCCTCGAGCTCGGCGCGGATGTTGCGGGCGAGCAGCTTGTCGGCGCGGTTGCGGGCTGACGTTCGGAGCGGATCGGTCGCGGCGACATCGCCGATCGCGAACACGCCAGGATGCCCCGGCACGCGCAAGGTCGGCTCGACGAGCACGAACCCGCGCTCGTCGAGCAGCTCAGTGGGAAGCCACGACGTGTTGGGCTGCACCCGGCCGATCGTCCACAGCACGGCATCGGCGCATATCGGGTCCTGACCAGTGGTCCACGCGACCGGCTCGTCGGTGATCCGGTCGCAGTCGAAACCATCCGGCACGACAGCACGATGGCCCGGGTGCACTCCGACGCCGAGCTCGGAGAGCCGACCCAGCAACGTGCGTCCGACCCTTGGATGGTGGTGCGGCAGCGGTCGCTCGCCCGGATAGAACAGGTCGACCCGAGCGGCCGGCCAGGTCGTCGCCGCGTTGAGCGCGCTGCTCACCGCCGCGGGTCCGCCGCCGATCACCGAGATCGAAGCCGCGCCCGCCAGCCGCTGGTGGTCCGCCGCCAAGGAGCCGGCGACCTCGTCCGCGGACAGCAGGCCAGGAGGCCGCCAGAACCCGTTGGTCACGCCCGTCGAGATGACCAGCACGTCGTAAGGCTCCGCGGTCGCGGTCCCGTCGGGGGCCAGCACCTGGACGCGTCGCGCGTCGAGGTCGAGCCCGGTCAGCGTGCCGTGGATCGTACGCACGCGATCGAGGCGGCGGTAGCGGTCGAACGAGATCCAGTGATCGCGTGCCCATTCATCAGGCTGGGTCAGCCGCGTGCCGAGCTCCTTGCCGCTGACCAGCCCTGGCCGCGACGAGATGCCGACGATGTCAGCGTGGCGGGAGAGATGGATCGCCGTGAGCAGCCCGCTGTCGCCGAGCCCGGCGATCACGACCCGCGGTCGGGTCATACGGCGGCGCGGCCACGCCGCGGCGGCCGCGGGACGAACCGCGGCACCCGGCGAGACCACCTCTGCGTACGCCGGCCGGCGCTCCAGGCTTCGCTGCTCCATCATCGGGATGCTGGCGAGCTGGAACATCGCGTACATGCACGCGGCGCCGGCGAAGACCCACCAGGCGTCGGGATCGGCAGCGAGGCCGAACAGCGCCAGCGAGACCCAGAAGCTGACCTCGCCGAAGTAGTTCGGGTGCCGGGACCAGGCCCACAGTCCCTGGTCCATGACCTGTCCGGGCTGCCGCGTCCGGATGAACCGGTGCATCTGGATGTCGGCGGTCAGCTCGATCGCGACGGCGCCGACGCCCACGATCACCGCGAGGGCATCGACCCACCCAAGATCCCGGCCCGTGCGGGTCACGACGACGTACGCCGGCAGCATGCCGAGGAACACCTGCAGCGTCGGGAAGACGTGGATGCCCATCAGGTCGGCGACCGCCTCGGCCCTGCCGGCGCGCTCCCGGACCATCGGGTAGCGCCAGTCCTCGTGGTGCAGGCCGGGGAACGTCTGGATCCAGTTGGCGGTGAGCCGAACCGCCCACAGCACGATGACCGCCATGACGAGCCACGCCCTCGCGTCATCTGCTGGCGCGTCGGACTCGATCCACCAGGCGAGCATCAGCAGCGGCGGAAGGACACTCCAGTACGCGTCGTAGAAGCTCGAGTTGTGGTGCATTCGGCTGGCGCCGAAGATCACGACCGTGGCGATGAGGTCCGCGATCAGTCCGTCGAGCCACAGCCACTCAGTTTCGGGGCCCCAGACGAACCACGCGGCGCCCGCAGCGAACGCAATGACGTACGCGACGGTGACCCGCACCATGGACTCGGTCCGGCTCGCCTGCGCTGTGGTCATGCCGCAGACCGTACCTAGAACACGTTCCAGTTGCCAGCCGTTTCGTCACTTGCGGCGGTAGTGCAGCAGCAGGCAGCCGCCGGAACGCTCCGACGAGACGAGCTCGAAACGCTGCAGTCCGGCGTCGCCGTCGAACAGCCTCTTGCCGTGTCCGGCGAGGCTGGGAGCGACAACGAGGCGCAGCTCATCGACCAGGTTCGCGGCGAGCAACGTACGTCCGAGCGTCAGGCTGCCGTGGATCCCGATGTCGCCGCCGCTGCGCTGCTTGAGATCGGCGACGAAGGCCTCGGCTGGCTCGGTCACGTGCGTCGTCTCCGACCACTCGAGCGTCGGGGCCGCCGACGAGAACACCAGCTTCGGCGTGTTGTTGATGAAGTCGGCGAACGGCTGCATCGTCGAGGTCGGCCAGTGCGGCGCCCACTTCTCGTACGTTCGGCGGCCCAGCAGCACGGTGTCCTGAGAGCCGATCACGTCGCCGAGGAAGTCCATGAGGCGTGCATCGGCGTCGCCGAACCACTCGCCCTCACCCGGGTCGTCGGCGTATCCGTCCAACGACATCAGCTCGTAGAGCACGACGTTGCGAGTCATGGGGGACTCCTCGTTGCGGGGGTTGTTGGTCATGGTCATGCCTTTCAAACTAGAGAGTTGCGGATACGGGAGTGAGGTCCACTTCGGCGGTGCGAACCAGGTCCGGTTGCGCCTCTCGACGAGCCAGGGCCAGGGCGGGCAGCATGCACGCGGCGACGATGAGGAACGCGGCGCTGAACCCGGTGGAGGCGACGAGCGCGCCGATGGTGATCGCACCGGCGGCCATGCCCAGGTCGTACGCGCCGTTCCAGATCGCGCTGACGGTGTCGAACTCTTCTGCCTCGACCCGGGCGTACATCAGGGTCAGCGTGGCGTTCTGCAGCACCCCGAAGCCGGCGCCGAACACCAACGACCCGGCGACGACGAGTGGACCGGACGACGTCACGGCCATGGCGGTCATGCCGGCGACGGAGAGCGCGACTCCCGGCACGAGCAACCGGGTCTGACCGCGGCGGTCGCCGAGCCGGCCGGCGAGGCAGCGGCTCGCGGTCGACGCGGTCGGCTGCATCAGCAACGCGGCGGGTGCGACCCAGGCGGCGTGGTCGGCGACGGCGAGTGGAATGTACGTGACGACGACTCCGGCAGCTGATGCGGACACCGCGAAGATCGTGGCCGGACCCATGAGTGCCGCGTTGCGCAGCCCGTCCGTGATGCGGTGGCCGGCGGCGGTTGCGGTTTCGCGTGCGGGCAGCCCGGGCACCGTGACGATGGCCGCGAGCGGGATGACCGCGGTGAGCACGAAGACGATCCCGTAGCCCCAGTGCGCGGCGGCCCAGGAGCCGAACGGCAGCGACAGCAGGGCGGGCACGCCGCCGACGAGACCAACCAGTGCCAGGCCTTCGCCGCGTCGCTCGGCGGGAATCAGTGCAGCGGTCAGGGCGCCGCCGGCGACGACGGAGATCGCGAAGCCGATGCCGCGGACCGCGCTGACGACCACGATCGCCGAGACCGCGGCGCCGGCAGGGGTGAGCAGGACGAGGGCCGGCAGTCCGAGCAGGACGAGCCCGACGGCGAGTGCCGAGCGGTAGCCGATCCGGGCAATCAGTCGGGGCGTCGCAAGCTCCCCGGCGACCGTCGCGAGGAGGAGGGCGCCGTTGGCCAGGCCGGCCGCCGAGCTGGCTCCAGCCGAGTCGGCGAACATCGGGACGGCCGCGAGCGGCAGGTAGAAGCCGATGGCCACGGCGACAACCGAGACGAGCCGCAATGCCAGCGGGCGGGAGATCAATGGAGTGGTCATGAAGAAGACGCTAGGAGCAAAGCGACCCTTTGGTAGGGTCCAGTTTCATGGCCGTCGAGTGGTCCACTTCGAGTCCTGACCTCCTGCTCCCGCTCGATCGGGACGCTCCGGAACCGCTGCGGGCGCAGCTCCAGGAGCAGCTGCGCGATGCGGTACGCACGGGACGCCTCGCGACCGGCGAACGACTACCGAGCTCGCGTGCGCTGGCCGCGCAGCTGGGGCTGTCGCGGGGAGTGGTCCAGGAGTGCTTCGAGCAGCTCGTCGCCGAGGGGTACCTGATCTCGCGTGGCGGCTCGGCGACCCGGGTCGCTGACGTGGCGACGCGGGAGACCGTCGAGCCGCCGCCGATCAAGGCTCCGCCTGCACCCCGATTGATCGCCGACTTCGCGTCGGGCGTACCCGACCTGGGTCTGGTGCCGCGCGACGACTGGGCCTGGGCCGTACGGGAGGCGTGTCGCAACGCCCCCAACACGGCGTTCGACTACGGCGACGCGAGTGGCGACCACGGCCTGCGCGGGGTGCTGGCTGCCTATCTCCGCAGGGTGCGTGCGGTCGACGCGACCGCCGAGCGCGTCGTGGTGTGCGCCGGGTTCCAGCAGGGCCTGTCGATCGTCCTCGCCGCCCTAGCCGCCGATGGGCGTACGGTCGTCGCGGTCGAGGACCCGGGCTCGATCGGCACCGTGACCGCTGCAGCCCGTGCGGCTCGCAGCGACTGCGTGCCGATCCGGGTGGACGAGCTCGGCATCGACGTGGAGGCGCTCGATGCCAGCGGTGCCCGCGTCGTCGTGGTGACGCCCGCCCATCAGTGGCCGACCGGCGTCGTGCTGGCCGCCGAGCGGCGACACGAGCTGGTCGCGTGGGCGCGCGACCGCGACGCCGTCATCGTGGAGGACGAGTACGACGCCGAGTTCAGGTACGACCGCGGGCCTGTCGGCTCGATGCAGGGCCTCGCGCCGGACGTGGTGGTGTCGATCGGGACGGTGAGCAAGTCGCTCGCGCCGGCGCTGCGGCTCGGTTGGGTGGTCGTGCCGGAGTGGCTTGCCTTGTCGGTCGGCGCCGCCAAGCAGGTCGCGGACCGCGGCGCTCCGATCGTGGACCAGCTCGCCCTCGGCACGCTCATCGAGTCCGGGCGGTACGACCGTCACCTGCGCCGCATGCGGGCCGAGTACTCCAAGCGTCGCGACGCGCTCGTCGCCGCACTGAGCGAGCACGCCCCGCACGTCCCGCTCACGGGGCTGGCCGCGGGCTTCCACGCCGTGGCCCATCTGGCCGACGGCGCGGACGAGCAGGCCGTCGTCACGGAGGCGCGAGTGAAGGGCGTCGGACTGTACGGGATGGGCACCTACCGCTCGGTTCGCGAGCCGCATCCGGCCCAGCTCGTGCTGGGCTTCGGCAACACCGGCGTACGGGCGATCGAGGAGGGCATCGTGACCGTGGCTCCGCTGTTGAGGTGACGCGCGCCGGGACGGCTCCTGCGGTGGACGTACTACTAGAACGTGTTCTAGTATTGCCGCAAGATCTCTCAAGGAGCTGCGATGACTCAGGCTGTGCTGGATGGTGTTCGGGACCTCCTGCCCGCGTTGCGCGAACGCGCCGACGAGACCGAGAGGTTGCGGCAGGTTCCTGACGCCTCGGTCAAGGAGCTGGAGGAGACCGGGTTCTTCCGCATGCTGCAGCCCAAGCGCTTCGACGGGCTCGAGGCCGACCCCGTCGACTTCTACACCGCGATCAGCCTGATCGCCTCCGCGTGCGGCTCGACCGGCTGGATCTCCTCGGTCCTCGGCGTCCACCCCTGGCAGGTCGCGCTGTTCCACGACACCGCGCAGCAGGCCGTGTGGGGCGACGACACCTCGACTCGACTGAGCTCGTCGTACGCCCCGACCGGCAAGGCCGTCGTCGCCGACGGCGGCTACATGCTGCAGGGCCGCTGGAGCTTCTCGTCGGGCTCCGCGCACGCGACCTGGGTGCTGCTCGGCGGCCTGGTCTCCAACGCCGAGGGCCAGATCGTCGACTTCAAGACGTTCATGGTGCCGCGCGACAAGTACGAGGTCGTCGACGTCTGGAACGTCGTCGGGCTGTCCGGCACCGGCTCCAACGACATCGTGGTCGAGGAGACGTTCATCCCCGAGGAGTTCACCCTCTCGATGGGCGACACCGGCCGCTGCTTCGGGCCGGGCCAGGAGCAGAACCCCAGCGAGCTCTACAAGCTGCCGTTCCACTCCCTGTTCACCACGACCATCAGCACGCCGATCATCGGCATGGCCCGCGGTGCGTACGCCGAGCACGTCGAGATGCAGCAGAAGCGCGTACGTGCGGCGTACCTCGGCGAGAAGGCATCGTCCGATCCCTTCGCCGCGGTGCGCATCGCGCGCGCCGGCAGCGAGATCGACGCGGCATGGGCGCTGACGATGGCCAACATCCGCGAGGAGCAGGCACTGGTCGCCAAGGGCGAGAAGATCCCGATCTCGCTGCGGCTCAAGGTTCGCCGCGACCAGGTGCTCGGCACCCAGCGCGCGATCGACGCGATCGACGACCTCTTCGAGGCGTCTGGTGGCCGCGCTCTGGCGCAGGGCACCTACCTCCAGCGGGCGTGGCGCGACGCGCATGCCGGCCGGGTGCACGCTGCGAACGATCCTGAGCGCGCGCTGCAGATGTTCGGCATGGCGGAGTTCGGGCACAAGGTCGACCCGGGAATGTACTGATGCCGAGCCTTGATCGCGAGTCGACTCGGCGGTCCGCCAAGGCCGGCGACCTGACCCTCAACTACTACGAGGCCGGCGAGCCGACGTCGGTCGGTGGCGGGCTGCCTCTCGTCATGCTGCACGGCGGCGGGCCCGGCGCCTCGGCATGGTCCAACTTCGGCTCCGCACTGCCGGGCTTCGCCGAGAACTTCCGTACGCTGCTGGTCGACCAGCCCGGCTTCGGCCAGAGCGACAAGCCGCCGGTCGTCGGCAACTACTTCAGGTTCGCGGCCGAGGCGGTCAAGCTGCTGCTCGACGAGCTGGGCATCGATCGCATCCACCTGCTCGGCAACAGCCTGGGTGGCGGCACCGCGGCCCGGTTCGCCCTGCTCTATCCCGAGCGCGTCGCGCGACTCGTCCTGATGGGACCCGGCGGGCTCAACCTGAGCCTGTTCCACGCCGACCCGACCGAGGGCGTCAAGCGGCTCATGGACTTCTCGGCGGCGCCGTCCAAGGAGGCGCTGCGGGCGTTCATCTCCAGCATGGTCGTCAACCAGGACCTCGTCACCGACGAGCTCGTCGAGGAACGGTACGCCGATGCGACCGCGCCCGGCGCGCTGGAGGCCATGCGCTCGATGGGCATGTCGTTCTGGAACCCCGACAGCTACGAGGACGGCCTGGTCTGGCGCGACGCGCACCTCATCAAGCGGCCGACGCTGCTCACCTGGGGCCGCGAGGACCGGGTCAACCCGCTCGACGGCGCCTTCGTCGCGCTCAAGATGATCCCCCGGGCCTCGCTGCATGTCTTCCCCAACTGCGGGCACTGGGCACAGATCGAGGCTGCCGAGGAGTTCCGCGAGATCTGCACGGCATACCTCGCCCGTCACGTCGAAAGGAAGAGGTCATGATCGACATCCGTTCGATGGGCTATGCGCGGGTCGCCTCCACCGACCTGGACGCGTGGCGGCACTTCGGCTCCAAGGTCCTCGGGTTCGCCGAGGGGCGCGGCCCGACCGAGGGCAACCTCTACTTCCGTATCGACGAGGTCTCGAGCCGCTTGATCGTCTTCCCGTCCGACGAGGACCGGCTGGAGTGCGTCGGCTGGGAGCTCGCCGACCACGACGCGCTGCAGGGCGCCCGCGAGCACCTGACCAAGGCCGGCGTCGACTTCGTCGAGGGCACCTCCGAGGAGCTCGCCGAGCGACGAGTCCAGGAGATGATCCGGTTCACCGATCCGTTCGACAACGTCTTCGAGCTGTTCCACGGCATCACCTACGAGTCGCGACCGGTCGTCACCCCGTACGCGGCGAAGTTCGTCACCGGCGACCAGGGCATGGGCCACGTCGTGATCCCCGTCGACGACGACGTCGAGGCGCTCCGGTTCTATCGCGACGTGCTGGGCTTCCGGCTCCGCGACTCGATGTCGATGCCGGGCGAGTTCGTCGGCAAGGAGCCCGGCTCCAAGGTCTGGCTGCGCTTCCTCGGCGTCAACCCGCGGCACCACTCGCTGGCGTTCCTGCCGATGCCCAACCCGAGCCGCTGCGTGCACATCATGTTCGAGGTCGAGAAGCTCGACGACGTCGGCCGTGCCCTCGAACGGGTGCGCAAGCACAAGGCCCCGCTGTCGGCGACCCTCGGCCGCCACATGAACGACGAGATGGTCTCCTTCTACGTACGATCGCCCGGCGGCTTCGACATCGAGTTCGGCTGCGAAGGGCTGACCGTCGACGACAAGCGCTGGGTGGCGCGGGAGTCCACCGCGGTGTCCTACTGGGGCCACGCCTTCGGACAGTCGGGCTAGGTCGACGTGGGCGCCGTGACCAACGCAGATCTGCCCGAGGGCATGAGCCCGGACGCCCAGGCGTCCTGGCCGTCCCGCGAGCTGATCGAGTCCTATCTCGGCGGCACCCACGAGATGTTCGCGTGGCGGCCCGGCGAGATCGTCGAGATCGACGGCGACGCAGCACAGGCGGCCGCTCGCGCGTACCGAGACGTGCTCGGCCAGTACGCCAGCGGTGTCACGGTCGTCACCACGGTGCTCGACGGCGTGCCGGTCGGCATGACGTGCCAGTCGTTCACGAGCGTCTCGCTCGACCCGCCGCTCGTCGCGTTCCTGCCGATGAAGACGTCACGGGCGTTCGCCGCGATCCGCATGTCGCGGCGGTTCTGCGTCAACTTCCTGGCCGCCGAGCAGGCCGAGGTGTCCAACACGTTCGCGTCGCTGGCCGATGACAAGTTCGCCGGCATCACCTGGCAGCCGACGAGCCACGGCATGCCTCGGATCGACGGCATCGTCGGCTGGGTCGACTGCACCGTGCAGGACGTCCACGAGGCCGGCGACCACTACCTCGTGATCGGCCGGGTCGAGGACCTCGGGCACGGTGACGCCGAGAAGCCGCTGCTGTTCCACCGCGGCCGCTACCGCACCGCCGACTAGGAGACCCGATGACTCTGGGCCGTACGGCTGTCGTGATGGGCGGCAGCGTTGCCGGGCTGTGCGCCGCGGGAGCCGTGGCGCCATACGTCGACGAGGTCGTCGTGCTCGAGCGCGACGAGCTGCCACCGGATGCCCGCCACCGGCGCGGCGTGCCGCAGAGCAAGCACCCGCACTTCCTGCTCAACTCCGGCCGGCGCGCGATCGACGAGCTGTTCCCGGGGTTCGAGGCGGACCTCATCGCCGCGGGCGGCATGCCCCTCGTGGCGTCGATGGACACCGCCTACCTCGAAGGACCCGGCTGGACGCCGCGCAAGCAGGGTGCCCTGTCGATGGTCTACGCCTCGCGGATCCTGATCGAACGGGTGCTGCGCGACCGGGTGCGGCAGCTGCCCAACGCGACGGTTCGCGAGGGCGCGTCGGTGACCGGCATCGACACCACAGGCGGCGGTACGCCCCGCGGGCGGGTCACCGGTGTGCGCTTCTCGACGTCCGGAGGGGACGAGCGGCTGGACGCCGACCTGGTGGTCGACGCGCTGGGTCGCGGCTCGTCGGTCTCCGACTGGCTCGTCGCGGCCGGTTGGCCAGAGACTCCGGTCAAGACCCTCGACGCCAAGGTGACCTATGTGTCCCGCTGGTACGACCTGCCGAGCGCGGCGGAGCGCTCGGACGCCTGGTGGTGGCAGCACATGGTGCTCATGCCGACGCAGGACAGGGGCGAGCATCCGCCCGAGCACGAGTTCCTGGTCAACTTCTTCCCGATGGAGGGCAACCGCTCGATCGCCTGCATGGGGTCGTGGGGCATCGACATGCCGCGCACCGTCGAGGACTTCACCGCCTCGGCCGAGCGCCTGCGGACGCCGCAGTTCGCTGCCGCGATGGCTGCGTCGACGCCGACATCCGAGGTGCACCTGACGCGCTCCACCGGCAACAAGTGGCGGCGCTACGACCTGCTGCCCGACGCGCCCGAAGGCATCGCGTTCGTCGGCGACGCCATCTGCGGGTTCAACCCGTTCTACGGCCAGGGCATGAGCGCCGCCGCGATGTCGGCCGTGCTCCTGCGGGACGCGCTGCGGTCGGCGACGACGCTCGACCAGTCGTTCGCCAAGGGACTGCTCGCGGCGCAGCGCAAGAACCTCAAGGTCGCCTGGGGCATGGCGATGGCCCGCGACCGGGGCTACGAGTGCGCAACCGGCACCGAGACCGTACCGGCGTGGCAGCGCCGCATCCTGGCGGCGATGACCTGGCCGATGTTCAACGTCATCACCGGCGCGTCGCGCGAGTACCCGGTCGTCGACGAGCACTTCGCGCGCGTCTTCAACCTCGACGAGTCGATCGGCCAGATGATGCGCAATCCCCGGCGTGCTGTGGGCGCTGCTGCGGTTCAAGGTCAGGTCCGCGTTGGGTCGGCTCACCTTCCCGTACGGCTTCGACTCCCAGCTCGCGCCCCCCGGCAAGGACTGGACCCCCGGCGCCGCTGACCGGTCCCCAGAGAGGCCGCCCGCGGCCGACGCATCATCCATCCGGTCCCCAGGGAGGCCGCCTGCGGCCGACTGTGAGCGGAGCGAGGGGACAAGACGTGACCCAAGAAGCGAGGGGACAGAGGTGCCCCGGTGAGCGCGACCTGCGACGACGCCGCTGAGCAGGTCACCCGTCAGCTCGGCTTCGACTGCCACGACGTCAGCCCGGTCATCTCGGTCCGCAATCCGTTCGACCTGGCCAGCTGGACGATGCCGGTGCTCGAGCTGTTGATCATCGCCGGGGCGGTCTTCGCTCTCGTTCACGCCGTCCGCAGGTTCCGCGACGGCGACCCGATCAACCTGGCCCTGTGGTTCGCGCCGCTGGTCTATCTCTTCGTCACCGAGCCGCCGCTGTACTTCCCCGAGTGGTTCGGCCTCGACCAGCAGTTCGGGTTCATCTTCGCCCACAACCTCTTCACGGTGCAGTTCATGTGGGACCGTCTGCCGCTCTACATCATCGCGATCTATCCGGCGCTGACCCAGCTGGCGTACGAGCTGGTGCGGGTGCTGGGAGTCTTCCGGCGCGGCGCCCTCGCCGGCTCGATCGCGGTCGCGTTCGTCTGCCAGGTGTTCTACGAGATCTTCGACCAGCTCGGCCCGCAGCTGAAGTGGTGGGCGTGGAACGACGCCAACCAGGACGTCAACCATCCGATGTTCGCGTCGGTGCCGATGAACAGCATGGTGCTGTTCGCGTCGGTCTCGTTCGGGGTGATGACCTGGCTCGTCGTACGCCTCATCGGTACGCGTGATGGCGGCGAGCCGCGCCGCGGCTGGTCACTGACCTGGCGGATCCTGCTCGCCGGCGTGCTGGCGCCTCCGGCGATGAGCCTGTTCGGCATCCCGTCGAGCATCTTCGGTGGCGATACCCCCAACGTGACGGCGCAGGCCTGGGTCCTGGGCATCGAGCTCGGGCTGATCTGGCTTGCCGGTGCGTGGATCCTCGTCACGCATCTGCGCCGCGGCGACGAGCCGGAGCCGATGACGCCGTTCGCGCGGATCTATCCGGCTGCGTATCTGGCGGTCATGGCCGTGCTCTGGCTGACCGCGCTCCCGGCGTTCCTCGACGCGAAGGACGGCGTCACGAGCGACGGCACCCCGGTCGGCAGCGGTCTCTACACGATCGCCTGCTTCATCGGCGCCACCGCCGTGCTCGCCGCCCTCCAGACCAGCCGCCGCCGCAGCAACGTCGCCGTGGGGTGAAGCGGTCAGACGTCCGCTTCGATCGCGAACGTGTTGCCGTCCGGATCCCGGAACCAGGCGATACGCCCACCGCCGGCTCGCGGCGTGATGCCCTTGGCGTCGTGCTCGAACTCGTCATAGCGGGCGAACTCGACGCCGGCCGCGGTGAGCTCGTCGACGATCTCGTCGATGTCATCGACGTACCAGACGGCAAGCGTCGCCTCTGACTTCCCGGCCGTCTCGGACTGGAAGACGTTCAACGCGGGTCCGCCGCCAGAGCTGTAGACGCGTCCTCCGTCGGCGATCTTCGCGCTGGGCTCGGACCGCAGGGCCCGCAGACCGAGCTTGTCCTCGTAGAACGCGACTGCGCGCTCGATGTCGGAGACGGCGATCGAAGGCCTCAGGGGATGGTCACGAAGGGGCATACGACGCATTGTGCCCAACGCCAGCCGCCGGCGCTCGTCCTGATCCGCGCAAACGCGGTGACGTGGCTTGGCATGGTCGTCAATCAGTGATTGACAGGCTGTCCGCTAGTGGATATTTTCGGCGAGGTGGAGCAGGGGATGTTCCCAGTGACGAATGGAATGGCTATGAAGCTGCTGGCGAGAGTTCTGTCCGTGTTGGTCCTGGCGCTGGCGGCGGGGTGGGTGACGTCGCTCCCTGCCGCTGCTGACCCGGTGGTCAAGCCCACCACCAAGCCGGCGAAGCCGAGTCCGGTCGCCGGCCTCCTCGGGCTCCTGATCGGCAACGGCGCGCCGGCTGGGACCGGCGGCCAGGGCGGCAACGGTGGGCTGCTGATCGGCAACGGCGGATCGGCCGGTGCCGGCGGCAAGGGCGGAAACGCCGGGTTGATCGGCAACGGCGGATCGGCCGGTGCCGGCGGCAAGGGCGGAAACGCCGGGTTGATCGGCACTGGCGGCACGGCCGGTCAGGGCGGCACGGGCGGCTCGGGCGGAGTGGTGGCCGGCAGCGGAGGATCGGGCGGTGCCGGCACCGCGGGTGGCTCGGGCGGCAACGCTGGACTGATCGGCAGCGGAGGATCGGGCGGTGTGGGTGGCGCGGGCGGCAACGGCGGGGTGTTGGCCGGCAACGGCGGGTCAGCGGGCGGCGCGGGCAAGGGGGGCGCGGCCGGCTTCCTGATCGGCAACGGCGGCTCCACCGGCGCGGGTGGCACCGGTGGAGCCGGTGGGCTGCTGTTCGGCAAGAGTGGCCAGCCCGTGCTGTCGGCCCTGTTCTGAAAGCCACCGGCCAGCGGGCATCGACCCGGCCCCGGTCGAGCCGTCGCCCGACCGGGGCAGGAGCGTCAGCTCAGGGTGCTGGCGTCGATGACGAACCGGTAGCGCACGTCGGAGGCGAGCACGCGTTCGTACGCCGCGTTGATCTGGTCCGCGGCGATGACCTCGATCTCGGACGCGATGCCGTGCTCTGCACAGAAGTCGAGCATCTCCTGGGTCATGGCGATGCCACCGATCATGGAGCCGGCGAACGAGCGACGGCCGCCGATGAGCGACATCGCGTTGACCCGGAACGGTGTCGGGGGAGCGCCGACGTTGACCAGGGTGCCATCGACGGCGAGCAGGCTGAGGTAGGCGTCGACGTTGATCGACGCGCTGACCGTGTTGATGATCAGGTCGAACTGACTGGCCAGGACGGCGAACGTGTCAGGGTCGGAGGTGGCGTAGTAGTGGTCGGCGCCCAGGCGGAGGCCGTCCTCCTGCTTCTTCAGCGACTGCGAGAGCACCGTGACCTCGGCGCCGAGGGCGTGGGCGATCTTGACCGCCATGTGGCCGAGGCCGCCGAGGCCGACGACCGCGACCTTGGTGCCGGGCCCCGCGTTCCAGTGCTTGAGCGGGGTGTACGTCGTGATGCCCGCGCAGAGCAGCGGCGCTGCTGCGGCCGGGTCGAGCCCCTCGGGGACCGAGAGCACGAAGTTGGCGTCCACGACCACGTGGGTGGAGTAGCCGCCCTGCGTCGTGGTGCCATCGCGGTCGGTGGCGGCATACGTGCCGACCATCCCGTTGACGCAGTACTGCTCCTCGCCACGCAGGCAGTTGACGCACTCGCGGCACGCGTTGACCATGCAGCCGACTCCGACGCGGTCGCCGACCTGGTGTCGGGTCACCCCGGAGCCGACCTCTGCGACGGTGCCGACGATCTCGTGGCCCGGGACGACGGGGAAGGGCTGCGGGCCCCAATCGCCGTTGACGGTGTGAATGTCGGAGTGGCAGATGCCGGCGTACTCGATGGTGATGAGGACGTCGTTGTCTCCGACGGCTCGCCGGTCGATCGTGGTGAGGGCGAGTGGGGCGCCGGCCTCGGGGGCGGCGTAGGCGTTGACCTGCATGGATCTCCTTGTGGTGATGGAACTCGTGGGTTGGGGTCCGCCGGATCGGCGGCGTGCTTGGTGTTGGTCAGTTCTTTGCGCGCCTGAGGGCGTCGGCGAGCTTGCCGGCCTCATCGCTGATGAGCGCGGCACGCTCGGTGTCACCGGCTTCGACCGCGCGCCAGTAGTCGATCTTGAGACCGACATAGCGTTGCCGTACGGCGAGGTGCTCGGCCTCTGCTGCGAGCCGTTCTGCCTGGTTCGACAGCAGCTCGATCTGGCCGGCGGCGGCCTCCGGCCCGTGGTGGCCGTTTGCGATGTATCGACGCATGTCGCTGACCGACATGCCGGTGGCCGCGAGGCACGCGATCCACATCAGCTGGTCGAGGTCGTCCTCGGCATACACGCGGTGCTTGCTGCTCGCCCCGCGGCTGATCGGCGCGATCACGCCGATCGTCTCGTAGTAGCGCAGCGTGCTCGCCGGAAGTCCGGTCAGCGCGGCTGCTTCCTTGATCGTGTAGGTGCGATCAGTGGTGTGATTGCTCATCGCCTTCCACGTTAGAAACTTCAAGTACTTGAAGTCAAAGGTCGGTTGGGTCACACCTCCGGCTCATGGCAGGCGAGCGGCGGCCGAGCCCGCGAGACACGGGCTCGGTCGCGATCGGGCGGAGGTCAGACCATCTCGGGGACGTGCAGATGTGCGTACGCGAGGTCGAACTCGTGAACCTCGATGATCTCGCCGCCTGAGTCGCTCGCGACCCGGCGCCGCATCTCGTCGGCCTCCGAGCGGCTGGCTTCCATCGCGGCGCGGGTCTGCCACGCGGTGGTGGCGCAGCCCACACCACTCGATCGGTTGATCAGCAGGCTGGCGCTGCAGAATCCTGCGGTCTGCTCGAGGTTGGACAGTGTGCCGAACCGGAACGTGTCGGTCATGGCGTCGAGGTCGCCCTTCACCCAGCTCACCCGGCAGCACTCGCCGTGGTGGTTGCGATGCATGACGGCGATCTCCCACTCGTCCACCTCCATGGAGCCGCCGAGGATGTCGCTCCCGCGCTCGCGGCTCGGGCGTAGCTGCCCGTCGCTGGCGTGCATGGCGTCCTCGCTCTCCCATGAACTGGTGGCGATGCATTCCCCGGTCTCGCGGTCGACCAGCAACGAGAGGCCGCGACAGCCCTCGGTCTGTTCGAGCTTGGGCCAGACATCGTCCCTGACGAACGCAATGCCCGCGTCGATGTTCGCGGGCCTTCCTTTCAACGTGGTGGAGCGTGCGTACACGGCCCACTCCTCTCGGGATGGGGCAGTGCCCGGCCGGCACTGCCGGTTGTTTCCGCTTTACTCCTCTGATTGCAGAAACGCCAGACCTTTGCCGCTGATCCAAGCGATCAGCAGCGGAGAGTTGCTGTGGCTGCAGCCCTACCCCGACCGGCTGCTTGACGAGCTGCCCACGGACGACGCGGACGAACCGGAGAGCCTCGCCGTCGACGCGGGAGACCAGCGAGCGGGCGTACGTGATCGCCTTCCAGCACCTCGCGACCCGCCCGCCGATCGGCAGGACTGGACCGGCAGTGACGAGGACGCCGAGACGCGCGAGCTGGTGCGCCGCTTCACCGACGCCAGCGTGGCCACGGATGCCGGGGTTCTCGCCACCATCCTGCGCGAGTGCGGCTGCTTGTGGTTGTTGCACTCTTCAGTCTCGTGGTCGCGCTGGGACAGGACACGGTCCTTGGATCATCAGCGCGTCAAAACCGACGAGAATTCAAGCGTCGTCGACATGGCGCTCGCTCCAGGCGGCGCGGGCCACTATGGCTCGCTGTTCGTCGCGATCAGCCGTCGCATTGGCCGGGTCGTCCGGCCAGTCGGCGACCTGCTCACCGGCCCAGTCTGCCCAGTCGGCGACGAGCTTGTAGAAGTCGGTGAGGAACGCACCTACCAGCATCGTCGGAGCCGCGCGCGCATCGAACTCGCCGCCGCCTGAGAGGAAAGCTCGAGCGGCTGTCAGGTTTCCCTCGTTGCGCTCCTCGGCCCACGCCCGGGTTGCCGCGAGCGTTGCCAGCGCACCGTCGCGCGTGCCCTGGTCTGCGAGGAACATGCGAAGCAGCGGCTCGGCCTCCAACGTGATGGCCGCCGATGGCTCGGCCTGCCATGCCACCAGGGCACGACGTCCGTTGGCCGTGATCGTGTAGACCGTCCGAGGGCGCCTCCCCACGCTCTCGGTGCGGGAGGTCGCCAGACCGAGCCGCTCGAGCTTCTTCGGCTCTTCGAATAGCTTGCTCTTCGCGCGCGGCCAGAACCGGCCGAGGCTCCACTCCATCTGCCGGGTGAGCTCGTACGTGCTCCATGACCTGACGGCGAGCAGGCCGAGGATCGCGTATGACGTCGTGGTGAGCCGCTGACTGCTTGACATCTGGTCCCTCCGGGCTTATCACTAAATGGTCCCCTTGGGACTATACGGTGGAGATCGGACCTCGACATGAACGACACGACACAGCTACAGGTAGATCCAACCAACAGCGAGCAGCTCAAGGCCTGGGACAGCGGGGAGGGCGAATATTGGGCGGCCCACGCGAACCAATACGACGCCTGCGTCGCCCACTACCACGACGCCCTCCTCGATCTCGCCGCGATCGCTCCGAACGACGCGGTGCTCGACATCGGGTGCGGCACCGGTCAGACCACTCGCGACGCGGCTCGGCTCGGCTCCTCTGGCACGGCCCTCGGCATTGACCTCTCCTCGCGCATGCTGGAGGTGGCACGGTCTAGGGCGGAGCACGAAGGCGTCCACAACGCTGCGTTCGTTCAGGGCGACGCACAGGTCCACCCGTTCGAGCCGGCGTCGTTCGACGTGGCCCTGAGCCGGACCGGGAGCATGTTCTTCGGCGACCAGGCTGCGGCGCTCGCGAACATCGCCCGATCCCTGCGACCCGGAGGTCGGTTGGCGCTCGCCGTCTGGCAGCCCATGTCGGAGAATGAGTGGTTCACCTCCTTCGTCGGCGCACTCGCGGCCGGACGAGAGCTGCCGGCGCCTCCCCCCGACGTACCGAGTCCGTTTGCGATGAGTGATCCCGACCGGGTGGGCCCGCTCCTGGAGTCGTCGGGCTTCGAGAGCGTCGAGTTTGCCGCAGTACGCGCCCCGATGTTCTTCGGCCACACCGCAGCCCAAGCCCACGACTTCATCCTTGGCCAGCTCGGCTGGCTCGTCGCCGACCTTGACGAGACCTCCCGCCGAGCCGCTTTCGCCGAGCTCCTGCGGACGATGCAGAGGCACGAGGCGCCGGACGGCGTCCATTTTGGATCTGCCATGTGGCTCGTTTCGGGCAGGAGGGCGAACCGATGAGCTACTTCGCCGTCATACGCGAGGCCGGGCCTGCGTGGACGGAAGGGAGAGGCGCGTTCGACCAGCCCGGTGTCAACGACCACTCGATGTTCATGAACGCGCTCGACGACCAGGGCTTCGTGCTCTTCGCCGGACCGCTGGCCGGAAGCGAGCATGGACGCATCCGCGCGCTCGTGATCGTCGACGCCGACAACGAGGCGGAGATCCACCGGCGCTTCGCTGACGACCCGTGGACTCTCGCGCAGCGACTGACGGTTGTCAGCATTGAGCAGTGGAACCTCATCGTCGGCGCGGAGCGCCTAGACGCGGTGTGACGCACCTTCCCAGCGCGCGGAATGCGGCAGATGGGTGCGCACCAGAACGGTGGAGGCCCACGATCTCGATGCCGCTGACCGACATCCCGGTAGCCGCGAGGCACGCGATCCACATCAGCTGGTCGAGGTCACCCTCGCCGTACACCCGGTGCCTGCTGCTCGCACCGCGGCTGATGGCCGTGGAACTCTTGACGATGAGGGCGTGGGGTATGCCTGCGGGCGCCATGACGAAGTCGCCGGCACCGAGTTCGTGTTCATCGTCGTTGACGCGGTACTGGATTTGCCCCTCGAGCACCCACATGGACTCCGAGACCGGGTGGGTGTGGATCGGGGTCCGTTTGCCCTCGACCATGTCGACCTCCCACAGGCCGATGTCCTGGTTAGCACTGCTGAGCTTCCAGGTGAAAGCGCCACCGCCGAAGAACCATCGCTTCTCGTCGTCCGTGCGCGTCATCGACAGGTAAGTCCGGGCGTATTGCCACGACATGGGCTCCGGAGGATGGTGGGTTTGGGGAAGACCAGGAGGCAGGAGCATGACGAAGTGGATCGGGCCAGAATCGGCCGAGTACGACGAGCGGCGTGAACTGTTCAACAAGATGATCGACAGGAAGCCGCGAATCATCGCGGCTTGCGAAGGCCCCGCGGATGTCAGGGAGGCTTTGGAGCGTGCAGCGCACGATCGTCTCCCGGTGGCCGTGCGCTCGGGTGGCCACTCCGTGGCCGGGCAGTCCACCAACGACGACGGACTAGTCATCGACGTCCGTCCCATGAAGACCGTCGAGATCGACCCGATGGCGCGCCGAGCCCGAGTGGCGGGCGGATGCACGTGGGCCGAGTTCGACGCGGCTGCGCAGGAGTTCGGACTGGCAACCACCGGGGGCCGGGTGTCGACGACCGGGGTGGCGGGGCTGACCCTCGGGGGCGGCTCGGGCTGGCTGGAGCGCCAGTACGGTCTCAGTTGTGACAACCTGCTGGCCGTCGAGTTGGTGACCGCCGACGGTCGCGAGATCCGGGCCGACCTGTCCCAGCACCAGGACCTGCTCTGGGCCAGCAAGGGTGGCGGCGGGAACTTCGGCGTCGTCACCGCGTTGGAGTTCCAGTTGCACCCGGTCGGTCCGATGGTCATCGGTGGACTGATGGCGTGGCCTGCTGTCCGAGGACCGGAGGTATCTCGGGTCTTCCGTGACTGGGCGGACGACGCTCCGGAAGAGCTCGGCACTGGCCTGGTGATGCTCAGCGGGCCGCCGGAGGAGTTCATCCCGCCGCACCTGCAGGGTCAGCCCCTGATCGCGATCGCCGTGTGCTGGAACGGTGACGAGGCGACTGGCACCGACCTCGTCCAGGTTGTGCGTGACCTGTCGCCGGAGGTCGACCTGGTCGGCAAGATGCCCTATGCGGTGCTGCAGTCGATGATCGACGACCCGCCAGGTTTCCGGCAGTACTGGAGCGCTGACTACCACGACTCCTTCCCCGACGATGCTCTCGACACGTTCCTCGACGCGGGCGCACGCCGGGCGTCACCGGTGAGCCAGCATCTGTTGATCCCGTGGGGCGGCGCGCTGGGGCGCGTCGACGCGGACGCCACGCCGTTGAGCCAGCGCGCTGCCCGGTGGGTGAGCCACCCCTTCGCGACGTGGGAGGATCCGGCCGACGACGAGGCCAATATCTCCTGGGTGCGCGACTCCCGGAAGCGGAACGCTCCCTTCACCACCGGCGGTGTCTACCTCAACTTCATCGGCGACGAGGGCGACGAGCGGATCAAGGCGGCCTTCGGTGCGGAGAAGTACGAGCGGCTGGCACAGATCAAGGCTGAGTACGACCCGGGCAACATCTTCGCCGGGAATCAGAACATCCGACCCAAGGTGCCCGCCTGACCACCGTGCCAGGACCACGGCCGTCACCCTCGGCGGCCTCATCTTGGGCCGCGGCGTCTCCGGTGAGTCATTCTGGGCTGCTGGAGACTTCACGCAGGACCGGTGTCGGGTCCGAGCGTGAGTGGGCCGTCGAAGGCAGCCTGGGCGTCGGTCGCCCGCTCGTCCAACGACTGATGGAGGCCGGCGAACGAGCGGTGGATGTTCCCGCCAGGCTCGCAGCCCCGGCACGCCTGCTCGACACCGCTCTCCGCGGCATCTTGACAACGGAGGGGAGCCGGAACGACGCCCGCCAGATACTCGCGACGCTATGTGGGTTCGAGGAGGCGAGGGTTGTCCAGCACTATGCAGCGGGTGCCGGTGTAGATCGTGGGCATGCACTGGTTGCAGTGGATGCAGATCCCGTGGGTGGTCTCGCCCGCCTGCATGCGGTTGACCAGGTCGGGTTCGCGCAGCAGGGCGCGGCCCATCGCGACGAACTCGAAGCCCTCGGCCATCGCCCGGTCCATCGTGGCCTTGTCGTTGATGCCGCCGAGCATGATGAGCGGCATCGACAGCGCGGAGCGAAAGGCGAGCGCCTTCTCCCGCAGATAGGCCTCCTCGAACGGGTACGCCTTGAAGAACGCCTTGCCCATCGGCGTCCTCAGCCCCAGGCGTACGGGCAGCGGCATGTTCGCCGCGAACTCCTTGAGCGGGACGTCGCCCCGGAACAGGTACATCGGGTTGAGCAGCGAGCTGCCGGCGCTGAGCTCGAGGGCGTCGAGGTGCCCGTCCGCCTCCAGCATCTGCGCGAACTCCAGGCTCTCGGGCATCGAGAAGCCGCGCGACGAGCCCTCCGTCATGCCGATCTTGGCGGTGACCGCGACGGCGTCCCCGACCTCGTCGCGCACGACCCGGGCGACGTCTCGGGCGAACCTCGCCCTGTGGTCGAGCGAGCCACCCCAGCCGTCCTTGCGCCGGTTCTGACCCGGGGCGAGGAATGAGCTGAGCAGATAGCCGTGGGCCATGTGGATCTCGAGCACGTCGAAGCCAGCGTTGACCATGATGCGCGCCGTACGCACGTAGTCCCTGGTGATCCGGGCGATGTCCGCGACAGTCGCGGAGTGGATCATCTGCATGCTCAGTGGTGACGGCATCTTCGAGGCGGCGAGGGCGTGCACCCCGTTCGACCGGCCGTTGGCGACCGGTCCCGCATGACCGAGCTGGCCGGCGACCTTCGCGCCGGTCTCGTGGATCGCGTCGGTCAGCCGAGCGAGGCCGGGCGCCGACTCGGCGCTGACGACGATGACCTCCTTCTGCGTACGTCCTTCAGGTGCGACGGCGAGATAGGCGACCGTCGTCAGGCCGACACCGCCGCGGGAGGGGGCGAGGTGATAGTCAATGAGCTCGTCGGTGACCAGGCCGTGGGGAGTGCGTCCCTCGAACGTCGCAGCCTTGACTGTCCGGTTCCGCAGCCGTACGGGACCGAGATCGGCGGGCTCGAAGACGCGGTTGACCATGGCGCTCATGGTAGAACACGTTCTACATTGGTGGCATGCGCAACGGAATCGTGCTCTTCACCTCTGACCGCGGCATCAAGCCGGCGGCGCTCGCCCAGGCCGCGGAGGAGCGAGGCTTCGACACGTTCTACGTGCCCGAGCACACGCACATCCCGGTGAAGCGCGAGGCGTTGCACCCCACCGGAGGCGAGGAGCTGCCGGACGACCGCTACATGCGCACGCTCGACCCGTGGACGACGCTCGCGACCTGTGCCGCGGTGACCGAGACGATCGGCCTGTCGACGGCGGTGTGCCTGCCGGTCGAGTCCGACCCCATCACGCTGGCCAAGACGCTGGCGACCCTCGACCATCTCTCCGGCGGCCGGGTCACGATCGGCGCCGGGTTCGGCTGGAACACCGATGAGCTCACCGACCACCACGTACCGTCCAACAAGCGCCGCACGGTGCTCAAGGAGTACCTCGAGGCGATGCGAGCGTTGTGGACGCAGGACGAGGCGTCGTACGACGGACAGTTCGTGTCGTTCGGTCCGAGCTGGGCCTATCCCAAGCCACCGCAGGGCCGGATCCCGGTCATCATCGGCGCCGGCGGTGGACCCAAGACCATGAAATGGATCGCCGAGAACGCCGAGGGCTGGATGACGACCCCCATCGAGACCGACACCGCCGCGAAGGCCGGGGTGCTCCGCAAGGAGTGGGCCGACGCCGGACGCGAGGGCGAGCCCGACGTACGGATCCTCGTGGCGAAGAAGCCCACCGAGCAGGACTTCGCCGACTGGATGTCCGCCGGCGCCTCGGAGCTGATCTGGGGCGTGCCCGACTCCGACGAGGACAAGGTCCTGGGCTATCTCGACAAGCTGGCGTCGCGGGTCATCCACCCAGCGCGCTGAGCATCTTCCGGCCGGCGTCGCTCAGGGTGCCGTGCGCCTCTGCCACCCGGCACCAGTCGCGGGTCATGTCGGCGAACTTCTGCGGGTTGTAGATGTCTTCCTCGCGGATCAGGTTGCCGTCGTCGTCGAACGTCAGGATCGTGATGTTCGAGGCCTCGTGGACCGACCCGTCGCCCGGGTCGCGCATGACGTTGCGGATGTCGCAGATCACCCGGTTGGTCGCGGGGTCGACGACCGACCAGGCTGCCGGGAACGCGATCATCTCGGTGGCGGGAAACTCGTTCATCGTCCTCACGACCCACGTGCGGATCTCCTCGCGGCCGTTGAAGTCGCCGTACGCGTGCTCGCGATAGGTCGCGTCCTCGGTGAACATGTCGGCGAACGCCGACCAGTCCCGGGTCCCGGCGATCTCGTCGACGCGCGTTGCGTAGCGGTCGAACGCCGACTGCAACATGTTCTCGTTCTGTGTCACACCGCCACCCAACCACATCTGGTCGTACGGTTCTCGGTATGGCCGACGTCGCGGAATCCCTCGTGCCAACGCCGCACGGCGATGCGCGGGTCCACGTCGCTCGGCCCGACCAGCCTCGCGGACTCATGATGCTCGGCCACGGGGCGGGTGGCGGCGTGGCCGCACACGACCTGCAGCTCGCCGCCGCGGTGGCACTGGGTGCGGGTCTCGTGGTCGCCCTGGTCGAGCAGCCCTACCGGGTCGCGGGCCGGCGAGCGCCCTCGCCACCGGCTCAGGTCGATGCCGCATGGCGCGCCGTCGCCGACTACGTGCACGCCGACGAGCTCGCCGACCTGCCGCTGGTCACCGGCGGTCGCTCGTTCGGCGGCCGCGTCGCCTGTCGTACGTCCGCCGACGTCGGGGCCGTTGGGGTGCTGTGCCTGGCGTTCCCGCTGCACCCACCCGGTCGTCCCGAGAAGACGCGACTTCCTGAGCTCACGGCCGTGACCGTCCCGACCCTCGTGATCCAGGGCGAGCGTGACCCGTTCGGCGTGCCGGACCCGGCGACCCTGCCGACCGGGCACACGCTCGTCGTGGTGTCGGGTGATCACTCCCTCAAGAAGGACGCCCCCGCGATCCGCGCGGCCATCACGGATTGGCTGAGTGAGGTGCTCAGCCCGTCACCTGGAACGTCTTCGTGAGGTTCGCCGTCGAGTCGTCGCCGGCATACACCTGGATGGCTCCGGGCTCGACCACGAACTTCCCGCGGTTGTCGTAGAAGCCGAAGTCGCTCGCGTCGAGGGTGAACCGTACGGTCTTGGAGGCGCCCGGCTTCAGGGTCACCCGTTCGAATCCGCGCAGGCGACGCACCGGCTGGGAGATGCTGGCGACCGGGTCGTGGAGATAGACCTGTGCGACATCGTCCCCGGCCACGTCACCCGTGTTGGTGAGCTTCATCGACACGACCACGCTGCCCTTGCGGGAGACCGTGGACTTGCTGAGGCTGAGGTCCGACACCTTGAACGTCGAGTAGCTCAGCCCGAAGCCGAACGGGAAGAGCGGGTCGCAGGTGCGCAGGTCGCGGTAGCGCGAGTTGTACTTCTGCTCAACGTCGCATGGCCGACCCGTCGGCTCGTGGTTGTAGTAGATCGGCACCTGGCCGAGCCGCTGCGGGAAGGACACCGGGAGCTTGCCGCCCGGGTTGACCTTGCCGAACACGACGTCGGCGACCGCGTTGCCGGCCTCGACGCCGGGGAACCACGCCTCGAGCACGGCCGGCGCCGAGCCGACCACCCTGGAGAGGGTCAGCGGACGACCGTTGAAGAGCACGACCACGAACGGCTTGCCGGTCGCCGCGATCGCGTCGATCAGCTCCTGCTGCTTGCCGGGCAGGTCGAGGGTCGACCGGCTCGTCGCCTCGCCGCTCATCTCGCGGGTCTCGCCGACGGCGAGCACCACCTGGTCAGCAGCCTTCGCGGCGGCCACGGCCTTGGCGAAGCCGGCATCCGACGGGCAGTCGTCATCCGGGTCGTACGCCGGAGGCTCCTCGTTGCTCAGCGCACAGCCCTGGGCGTACGTCGTGGTGGCCGACGAGCCGCCGGTGATGCCCTTGAGCACGCTGACGGCGTCGCCGTCCTCGCCCTTGCCCCACCACGCACCGAGCATGTCGTGCTGGCTGTCACCGAGCGGACCGATCACGGCGGTCTTCTTCGCCGGGTCGAGCGGGAGGGTCTTGCCCTTGTTCTGCAGCAGCACCATCGAACGGCTCGCTGCGGTGCGCGCCGCCTTGCGGTCGGCGGCGGTGAGGAAGCTGGCGGGGTCGGTGGCCTTCGCCTGGTCGACGTACGGGCGCTCGAAGAGGCCGGCGCGGAACTTGACACGCAGGATGCGGCGGACGGCGTCGTCGAGGCGCTTCTTGGAGATCCGGCCGTCGGCGAGCAGCTGCTTGCCGTAGTCGCGGATGTTGGTGCTGACCATCTCCGAGTCGGTGCCGGCCATCAACGCCTTGGCTCCGGCGTCGGGTCCGTCGGCCGCAGTGCCGTGGCCGCACGAGCCCTCGTCGGGCTTCTTCGGCGGGCAGGCGCGGGTCTCGGCGACGGCCGTGTAGTCGCTCTCGATGAAGCCGTCGAAGCCCCACTCCTTCTTGAGGATCTGCGTCTCGGTGTAGGAGTTGGCGCAGCCCGGCACGCCGTTGATCGCGTTGAACGAGCACATCACGGTGTCGGCTCCGGCGTCGACCGCGGCCTTGAACGGCGGGAGGTAGAGGTTGCGAAGCGTCTGCTCGGACAAATCGGTGGTGCCGTAGTCGCGGCCGCCCTCGGGATCGCCGTACGCCACGAAGTGCTTGACGCTGGTGACGGCGCGGTCGGGCTTGCTGTAGTCATCGCCCTGGGCGCCCTTGACCCGGGCGGCAGCGAACACCGAGCCGAGGTAGGGATCCTCGCCGTTGCCCTCGACGATCCGGCCCCATCGTGGCTCGTGGGAGACGTCGACCATCGGGCTGTAGATCTGCTTGATGCCGACGGTCGTCGACTCGCGGGCACCGATCTTGGCGTCGGCGCGTGCGACGTCGGGGTCGAACGAGCTGGCGGCGCCGAGCGGCACCGGGAAGATCGTGCGATAGCCGTGGATCGTGTCGTACGCGAACAGGATCGGGATGTGCAGCCGCGACTTCGTCATCGCGATCTTCTGGAAGTGGTCGATCTTCGCCGGATCGGTCAGGCTGAAGACGCCTCCGACCCCGGCCTTGGCGTCGGCGTCGGTGATCTGCCCGTCGGAGAGCAGCTGCACCTGTTGCAGCTTCTCCTCGGTCGTCATCTTGGCCAGCAACCGGTCGACTCGTTGCTCGACCGACCGACTGGGCGCCCCACGATCGGCAGCCAGAGCCCGTTCGTCGGCCGCCCCTCCGTCGTTCGCCAGCACACTGCCGGCCATCAAACTGCCGGCCACCAACGGCCCGGCGACTGCCACCACCACGAACTTCTTCATGCCCTGCCCCCCGTGCGATTGCCGGGTCGCTCACATCGCGATGCAGGCCACCCGTCCCGGAACTGTGATCCAAGCCACAACCTACGCTTCATGGGCGACGATGTTTAGCCCTCGTCCTCGACCGAGTGATGAGTTCTCGCCCACGCCGCCGTCATACGTACGTAAGGGACACGACGAGGCGGAAGGCTGATGTGATGAGTGTGGACATGCAACTGGAGGATCTGGGCGTGAGCGATCTGGGTGAGGTCGACGAGGCAGCGTTCTCGGAGCTGGCCGAACCGCACCGGCGGGAGCTCCACGTGCACTGCTATCGGATGCTCGGATCGTTCGAGGACGCGGAGGACACCGTCCAGGAGACGTTCCTGCGTGCGTGGCGCCGCCGGGAGACCTTCGAAGGGCGGTCGACGTTCCGGGCCTGGCTCTACCGGATCGCGACCAACGCCTGCCTCGACCTGCTCGCCAAGCGCCGCCCCGAGCCGGCGACCGGCGGTGAGGTGCTGTGGCTGCAGCCCTATCCGGACCGGCTGCTCGACGAGCTGCCTGCGGATGACGCGGACGAGCCCGAAGCGCTCGCCGTCGCCCGGGAGACGATCGAGCTGGCGTACGTCGTTGCGGTCCAGCACCTCGCGCCCCGCCCGCGAGCCGCGCTGATCCTGCGGGACGTGCTGGGCTGGCCGGCGAAGGACGTCGCGGAGCTGCTCGGTGACTCGGTCAACTCCGTCAACAGCGCGCTGCAGCGGGCCCGCGCCGGCATGCGGGAGCACCTGCCCGCCGAGCGGCAGGACTGGACCGGCGGCGACGAGGATGCCGCGACCCGCGAGCTGGTGCGCAGCTTCACCGATGCAAGCGTGGCCAAGGACATCGACGCGATCACCACGATGCTGCGCGATGACGTCCGCTACTCGATGCCGCCCACGCCGGGCCTCTACGTCGGCCGTGACGCGGTGCTGGCCGACTGGATCGGCGACGGCTTCGAGGACCTCGGTGACATGCGTACCGTCCTCACCTCGGTCAACCGGCAGCCCGCCATCGCGTTCTACCTCTGGCGGGAGCGCGAGCGCGCGTACCTGCCGCTGACGATCGACGTCCTGCGCATCAGCGGCGGGGCGGTCACCGAGGTCGTGATCTTCCACGACGACCAGTTCCCACGGCTCGGGTTGCCGGAACGCCTGCCGGCGGACGCGTCATGAAGCGCCTCGCCGTGACGGGTGTCGTCGCCGCACTTGCTGCCATGGTCGCCACCACGGTTGGCGCGGCAGCCGCCCGGGCAGCCGACGTCGACTTCGCCGTGTCCGGGAGTGACGAGACGATCCCGGTCTCAGGTGTGGCCGTCGTGACCGGCTTGTTCTCGCTCATCGGCATCGTGATCGCGATCGTGCTGCAGCGTTGGAGTGCTCGGCCTGCTGAGCGGTTCGTGTGGACGGCGGTGTCGCTGACCGCGATCTCGCTGGTCCCGCCGGTGCTCGCCGCGGCGAACACCGCGACCGCCGTCTCCCTCATCGGTCTGCATCTCGTCGCTGCCGCAGTGATGATCCCGGCCCTTGCGTGGCGGATGAGTGCTGCTGAGCGCCTCGCCGTATAGCCCAGATCCGCGATAGCGTCGAAGAGCATCCAGGCCACGAGGAGGATTCATGAAGTCCGTACGTCTGCACGCCGATGGGCTACGACTCGAGGAGATCCCGCGACCCGAGCCCGGACCGGATGACGTCCTCGTACGCGTCCACGCCGCCGCGATCACCCGCGACGAGCTGACCTGGCCGACCGACCGGCTGCCGGCCACCCCGTCGTACGAGCTCTCCGGGGTTGTCGATTCCACGGGTGAAGAGGTCATCGCGCTGACGCCGTTCGACCGCGACGGCGTCGCCGCCGAGTGGGCCAGCGTGCCGCGTTCCGTGCTCGCTCCCAAGCCGGCCGGGCTGAGTCACGAGGAGGCCGCAGCGCTCCCGATGCCCGGCCTGACCGCGTGGCAGGCCCTCGTCGTCCACGGCGGGCTCAGCGAGGGTCAACGGGTCCTGGTGACCGGGGCCGGCGGTGGCGTGGGGCACATCGCCGTGCAGCTCGCCGGTCGGCTCGGCGCCGTCGTTGTCGAGGACGGGGAGACCTGCGACCTGCTGTTCGACACCGTCGGTGGCGAGGCGCTCACCCGCAACGCTGATGGCGCTCAGCGCATCGTGACGGTCGCGGCCGAGGCCCCGGGAGCCGACTACTTCATCGTCGAGCCGGATGGCGAGCAGCTCGCGGCGCTGCCAGAGCTGCAGCCGCAGGTCGACAGCGTGTTCGCGTTGGAGGACTTCGAAGCGGCGTTTGCGCGTCTCGAACAGCGCGGCAAGCGCGGCAAGGTCGTCCTGAGCGTCACCACCTGACCGTCGTCAGGAGACGAGGGACGCCCGCTGCTGGTGGGGCAGCCCGAAGAGCTGGTTGAGCGCCTGCGCACGCTTGAGCACGAGGTGCGCGTCGTGCTCCCACGTGATCGCGATGCCGCCGTGCAGCTGGACCGTCTCGGCGGCGACCGCCATGGCCGCCTCCGCGCAGTACGAACCAGCGGCGGCGGCCAGCCGCTCGGCATTGGCAGCGCCGTCGACATACGCCTGCACCGCGGCCCACGCGCCTGACCGCGACATCTGCACCTGGACGAGCAGATCGGCCATCCGGTGCTTGAGCGCCTGGAACGAGCCGATCGGGCGGCCGAACTGCTCGCGCTGCTTGGTGTAGTCGACCGTCATGTCGAGCCCGCGCTGGGCGCAGCCGACCTGCAGGGCAGCGGTCGCGAGCGTGCCGACGCGGTGGGTCGTCGCCACGAGCTCGGTGGCGTCCAGGGTGATCGGTCTCGGCCGCGACGTTGTCGAGCTCGATGTCGGGCGAAGGCGAGCGTCGGGTCCAGTCCCGGCCACGCGCGTGCGGGTCAGCCCCGTAGCGGCCGGATCGACGCTGAAGAGCCCGACGCCATCGTCGTGCTGCCGCGACGACCAGCAGGATCTCGGCGGTGTCGCCGTGCAGGACGGGGGAGACCGAGCCGGTCAGCGCATCGTCGGCCCACGTGACGCCGACCGAAGCGTCGGCACGGCCGGTGACACCGGACCACGCAAGGGTGGCGACGGTGCCGGCGGCGATGCGTTCGAGGCGGATCAGGTCCTTTCGACAAGCTCAAGGACCGTTGGTCAAGCAGGGCAGCGCTGGCGATGACCGAGGCGAGCAGTGGCGAAGGAGTGAGCGCGCGGCCGAGCTCCTCGAGCACGACGTACGTCTCGACGAGGCTGAAGCCGGCTCCGCCTCGCTCCTCGGGAATGGCGAGCGCGGCGACCCCGATCTGGTCGCACAGCGTCGCCCACAGGTCGGGGTCGAATCCGGCTGGCTGCTCCATTGCGCGCCGAACGGCCTGGCTGTCGGAGCGGCGCTCGAGCAGGTTGCGCACGGACGCGGCGAGCTCGGTGTGCTCCCGGGTGGGCGCGAGGTCGGTCATGACGTGCCTCGTTCCCTTGAGCTCTGCTCGAAAGGATCGTTTCGACAAGCTCAACGATCGATTTGCCAGGAGCGAGCTGAGCAGGCGATCGCGGTGGTACGCCGTCGAGCCCCACGCCGACTGCAGCGCGCGGATGCGGAGCAGCCACAGGCTGAGGTCGTGCTCCTCGGTGTAGCCGATGGCACCGTGGACCTGCAGGCCGACTCGGGCGGCGAGGTTCGCGGCACTCGCCGCCTGGATCTTCGCGGCCGAGACCGAGCGGAGGGTCGGCTCCACGGCCGCGCCGAAGACCAGCGGCCGGGCGAAGTCGAGCGCGATCCGTACGTCCGCGAGCTGGTGCTTGATCGCCTGGTACGAGCCGATGGCGCGGCCGAACTGGGTGCGCTGCTTCACGTACGTCACGGAGTCGGCGAGCACTCGCTCACCCGCTCCGAGCAGCTCCGCGGCGGTCGCGAGGACGGCGAGGTCGAAGGCCGCGTCGAGGTCGCCATGCTCCACCGCTGGGCCCGCCGTGACGTCGAACAGGTGGCGGCTGGGGTCCACCGACGCGACGGGGCTGCCTGCGGTCGCGCGGTGCAGCTCACCGTCGACGAGCACGAAGACGTCATGCGCGATGTCGGCGTCGAGGGCGTACGGCATCGCGACCGTGGCGCGCGACTCGGCGAGGTCGGCATCGGGCAGCGCGACCGGGAGGTATGCCGCCGACTCGATCCAGGGGCCGGGGACGGCGTGACGGCCGATCGCCTCGAACCCGATGGCCACCTCGACGGGCGTGGCCTCGGCGGCGAGCGAACGTCACGCCGACCTCGGCCAGCCGCGACCAGAGCTTGAGGCCGGGTTCGTGGTCGCCGGCAGCCCAGGCCCGGTTCGCGGCAGCGGTGTCGGCCCGGGACAGCAGGTCGTCGAGGGACCGGGCGAACCCGGTCTGCTCGGACGTCAGCTCGAACTTCATCCCCTCGCCTCACGCGGGAGGCCGAGGATACGTTCGGCGACGATGTTGCGCTGGATCTCGTTGGTGCCGGCGTAGATCGGTCCCGACAGCGAGAACAGGTAGCCGTCGGTCCAGGCGGAGGCGACCTCGGCCTCGGGCCCCAGCAGGTCGAGCGCGGTCTCGTGGAGGGCGACGTCGAGCTCGCTCCACCAGACCTTGTTGACCGAGCCGGCCGCGCCGATGTCGCCACCCTCGGCGAGTCGGGTGACCGTGCCCCACGTGAAGAGCCGGTACGCCTCGGCGCGGACCCACGCGTCGACCACCGATGCGGAGAGCGCCGAAGGTCCGGACTGTCGGCGTACAGGTCGAGGAGTCGGTCGGCAGAGGCGCAGAAGCGACCCGGCGAGCGCAGCGACAGGCCGCGCTCGTTGCCCGCCGTGCTCATCGCCACGCGCCAGCCGTCGCCAGGAGCGCCGAGCACGTCGGCATCGGGCACGAAGACGTCGTCGAAGAACAGCTCGGCGAAGCCGGCCTCACCGTCGAGCTGCGCGATCGGGCGTACGGTCACGCCGTCCGCGTCGAGCGGGAAGCAGAAATACGTCAGCCCGCGATGCCGCTCGGCCTCGGGGTCGGAGCGGAACAGCCCGAACCCCTGGTGGGCGTACGCCGCACGGGACGACCAGGTCTTCTGCCCGTTCAGCAGCCAACCACCGTCGACCGCCGTGGCGGTCGACCGCAGTGAGGCGAGGTCGGACCCGGCCTCGGGCTCGGACCAGGCCTGCGCCCAGATCTTCTCGCCGGTCGCCATCGACGGCAGCCAGCGTTGCTGCTGCTCGGCGGTGCCGTGGTCGAAGATGATCGGCGCGAGCAGGAAGATGCCGTTCTGCGAGACCCGTCCCGGAGCTCCTGCGCGGTAGTACTCCTCCTCGAAGATGACCCACTCGACGAGCGACGCGCCGCGGCCGCCGAACTCCTCGGGCCACGAGACCACCGACCAGCGTGCGTCGGCGAGCCGGCGCTCCCACTGCTGGTGCGCGGCGAACCCGTCTGCAGTGTCCATCGACGGCAACGCCTCCGCCGGTACGTTCGCGGCCAGCCAGGCGCGGGCCTCGTCGCGAAAGGCGAGCTCGGCAGGACTGAAGTCGAGATTCACCAGTCACACCCCCGCGAGTGGCGCACTGTGGCCGGTCTCTGACGCGCGGAAGCAGCCACACTGCGCCACTCGCGGGTCATTCCTGCTCCCTGCCCTCATTGTCCCGAGCCTTCGCCGCCATCGACTTCGCGTCGAGGCCGCCGAGCGCGTTCTCCGAGGTCTCGGCGTTGTGGGCGTGCGCGAAGTGGTGCAGGCCGAACACCGAGTCCATGCCGGCGCGCATGCCCTGCAGGTCCTCGGCCTGGTTGACCGCCTTCTTGGTCAGCGCCAGCCCGAACCGCGGCATCTGCGCGATCCGGCCGGCCAGCGCCAGGACCGTCGACTCGAGCTCATCGGCCGGTACGACCTGGTTGACCATGCCGAGCGCCAGCGCGCGGTCGGCGGTGAACCGGTCGCCGGAGTAGAGGAACTCCTTGGCCGCGCGCGGGTTCATGACCCACGGGTGCGCGAAGTACTCGACCCCCGGGATCCCCATGCGCACGACGGGGTCGGAGAAGAACGCGTCGTCCGAGGCGATGATGAAGTCGCAGGCCCAGGCGAGCATCAGCCCACCCGCGATGCAGGCGCCGTGCACCATCGCGATGACCGGCTTGGGCACCTCGCGCCAGCGCCGGCACATGCCGAGGTAGACCTCCGACTCGCGGGCGAAGCGCTGGTCGCCGCCCTCCTTGTCGGTGTGGTCCCACCAGATCACGGCCTTGCGCTCGAACGTCTGGTCCACGTCGCGGCCCGGCGTGCCGATGTCGTGGCCGGCGCAGAAGTGCTTGCCGTTGCCGGCCAGCACGATGACCTTGACCGCGTCGTCGTCCGTCGCGCGCTGGAACGCGGCATCGAGTGCGTACGTCATCTTGGAGTTCTGGGCGTTGCGGTACTCCGGCCGGTTGAGCGTGATGCGCGCGACCTGGTCGACCACCTCGTACGTCACGACGTCTGCTTCCTCAGACGGCACAGTGCTCACGATGCGCTCCTCAGCTCGGTCTTCAGGACTTTTCCGGACAGGTTGCGGGGCAGTGCGTCGACGAAGACGACCTCGCGCGGCACCTTGAAGTTGGCCAGCCGCTCCCGGGCGTACGCGATCACGGCGTCGGCTTCCGGACCGCCTTCACGGCGTACGACGAATGCCTTGCCGACCTCGCCCAGGCGCTCGTCGGAGGTGCCGATCACCGCCACATCGACCACGCCGTCGAGACGGCCGAGCGCCTGCTCGACCTCGGCGGGATAGACGTTGAAGCCGCCGCAGATGTACATGTCCTTGAGCCGGTCCGTGATCCGCAGGTAGCCGTCGGCGTCGAGCACCCCGACGTCGCCGGTGTGCAGCCAGCCGTCGGTGTCGATCGCCTCGGCGGTGGCCGCCGGGTCGTCGAGATAGCCGAGCATGACCTGCGAGCCGCGCAACAGCAGCTCGCCCTCGCTGCCGGCCGGCAGGTGCGCGCCCGTCTCGGCGTCGGCGATCGCGGTCTCCATCCCGTCGATGGCTCGCCCGCAGGTCGTCGCGACGGTCTCGTCGCTGTCGCCGCGCCGGCACATCGTGGCGACGACGCACTCGGTCATCCCGAACGCCGTGATCACGAGGTCGAAGCTGAGCTCGCGCTGCAGCCGCTCGACGAGGGCAACAGGTACGTTCGCGGCACCCGTGTTGGCGAAGCGCAGCGAAGACGTGTCGGTGGCCGGGAATGCCGGAGACTCGAGCAGGCCCAGGAAGATCGCCGGGGCGCCGGGCACCATCGTGATCCGCTCGGACTCGATCAGGGCCAGCGCAGCCTCGGGGTCGAACGTCGCCATGGGGAACAGTGCGCAGCCGTGCAGCAGGCCGACGAGGACGCCGACCTTGTAGCCGTACGAGTGGAAGAACGGGCTGATCACGAGGTAGCGATCGGCGCTGGTGACCTCGCCGACGGCACTCCACGCAGCGGCCGCAGCAACGGTCTGGCGATGTGCGCTGAGCACGCCCTTGGGGCGTCCGCTCGTGCCGGACGTGAAGAGGATGTCGGCGATGTCGTCCGGCGCGACGGCATCGGCGACGGCCTCGACCGTCGCCAGGTCCAGCTCATCGACGCCGGCGGCGAGGGTGCCGATGTCGGCGAGGTCGATGATCCGCGCGGTGGGGGAGAGCGCCCGCAGATCGGCGATCTGGGTACGCCCGAGGAACCCGTCCGCGACGATCACCAGTGCCGCGCCCGTGCGGTCGACGATGTCGGCGACCTCGTGAGCCGTGTAGCGCGAGTTGGCCGGCACGAGAGTGCCGCCGGCGTACGTCACCGCGAGTGCCGCGACGATCCAGTCGATGCTGTTGGGTGCCCAGATGACCACGCGTCCGCCGGGCGTCCGCTGCTTCAGGTAGGCCGCTGCGGTGCGGCGCACCCGGTCGTGCAGCTCGGTGAAGGTCAGGGCGCGGCCGTCCATGGCACAGGCCACAGCATCGCCGTACTCCTCGGCGGCGCGGCGCACGAGGCCCGGGACGGTGTCGGTCACGAGATCCTCCTCCCCTTCGCCGGTTGAGCCTGTCGAAACCTCGCCGGTTGATCCTGTCGATGCCCAAGCAAGTGCTTGGTAGGCTACCGCATATGAGCCCCGACGACGAAGCCTTCCGCGAGGAGGTGCGCGCCTGGCTCGCCGACCACCTCACGGGTGAATGGGCGACGCTGCGCGGCCTCGGTGGCTCGGGCGGTGGTCACGAGGCGTACGACGAACGGCTGGCCTGGAACCGGCTGATGGCCGAGCACGGCTGGACCTGTCTCGGCTGGCCGGAGGAGCACGGTGGCCGAGCCCTGAGCCTGGTGCAGCAAGCGATCTTCCACGAGGAGTACGCCCGCGCGGACGCCCCGGGCACGGTCAACCACCTCGGCGAGCAGCTGCTCGGCCCGACGCTGATCGAGTTCGGCACCGATGAGCAGAAGGCTCGGTTCCTGCCTGGCATCAGGGCGGTCGACGAGCTCTGGTGCCAGGGCTACTCCGAGCCGGGCGCCGGCTCCGACCTCGCGGCGGTCAGCACCCGCGCCGTGCTCGACGAGGCTGCCGGCGAGTGGGTGATCGACGGCCAGAAGGTGTGGACCTCGTGGGCCCATGAGGCCGACTGGATCTTCGTCATCGCCCGGACCGAGCCGGGATCGTCGCGTCACCACGGGCTGTCGTTCCTCTTGGTGCCGCTCGACCAGGACGGCGTCGAGATCCGGCCCATCGAGCAGATCACGGGCGGCTCGGAGTTCAACGAGGTCTTCTTCTCCGGCGCGCGGACACCCGCTGGGATGATCGTCGGCGCAGCCGGTGACGGGTGGCGCGTCGCGATGGCCCTCCTCGGTTTCGAGCGCGGCGTGTCGGTGCTCGGCCAGCAGGTGGCCTTCGAGCGCGAGCTCAACGACCTGATCGACCTGGCGCGCAGCAACGGCACGATCGACGATCCCGTGATCCGCGACCGCCTCGCAGCGCACAGCGCGGAGTTCGAGGTCATGCGCGTCAACGCGGTGCGGTCGCTGACCGAGGCGACGCCCGGTGCGGACAACGTCGCGAAGCTCGTGTGGGCCGGCTGGCACCGGCGGCTCGGCGAGCTGGCCATGGAGGTCTGCGGAGCCGGTTCCCTCACCGCGAGCTCCTCGCACGTTGAGCCTGTCGAAGCGACGTACGACCTGGACCGCTGGCAGCGGCTCTTCCTCTTCTCCCGGGCGGACACGCTCTACGGCGGCAGCGACGAGATCCAACGCAACATCCTCGCCGAGCGCGTGCTCGGCCTTCCGAAAGAGGCCCGCGGATGACGGTGACCAGACCCGAGCAACCGACACCCGACTACGTACCCGGCCACGGCCTGCTGGCCGGCAAGGTCGTCGTGGTGACCGCGGCCGCCGGCGCCGGCATCGGAGCGGCCGTGGCGCGACGTGCCCTCGAGGAGTCCGCCGGCACGGTGGTCATCAGTGACACGCACGAGCGGCGGCTCGGCGAGGCGCGTGACGCGCTCGCGGCGGAGTTCGGTGAGGACCGCGTACGCGCACTCGCCGTCGACGTGACGGACGAGGCCCAGGTGCAGGCGTTGCTCGACCTCGCCGACGAGCACGGTGGGGTCGACATCATGGTCAACAACGCCGGCCTCGGCGGCACCGCGGACGTGCTGGAGATGACCGACGACGAGTGGTCGAAGGTCCTCGACATCACCCTGACCGGCACGTTCCGGTGCGTACGCGCAGCCGGCAACCGCATGCGAGCGGCAGGCAAGGGCGGTGTGATCGTCAACAACGCCTCGGTGATCGGCTGGCGCGCGCAGGAGGGGCAGGCGCACTACGCCGCAGCGAAGGCCGGGGTGATGGCCCTGACCAGGTGCGCTGCTCTCGACGTTGCGCCGTACGGTATCCGGGTGAATGCGGTGGCTCCGTCGCTGGCGATGCACCCGTTTCTCGCCAAGGTCACGAGCGACGACCTGCTGGCCGAGCTCAAGCAGAGAGAAGCATTCGGACGGGCAGCCGAACCATGGGAAGTGGCGAACGTGATGGTGTTCCTGGCGTCGGACTACTCCTCGTACCTGACCGGCGAGGTCATCTCCGTGTCGAGTCAGCGAGCCTGAGATGACTGACGATCGCCGGTTGAGCCTGTCGAAGCCGACCCGGCGCGAGGAGCTGCTGCAGATCGCGGCGGAGCTGTTCGCGACCAAGGGATTCAAGAACACGACGGTCCGCGACATCGCCGACGCGGCGGGCATCCTGAGCGGCTCGCTCTACCACCACTTCGACTCCAAGGAGTCGATGGTCGACGAGATCCTGTCGTCGTTCCAGGAGGAGCTGTTCGGCGCGTACGCCGGCATCCTGGCCGGCACGGACGACCCACGCGCCAAGCTCGAAGCGGCCGTGCGGGTGTCGTTCGAGGCGATCGACCATCACCCCGACGAGGTGGCGATCTTCCAGAACGAGGCCGACTACCTCGGCACGTTCGACCGGTTCTCCTACCTGGCGGAGCGCAACCAGCAGTCGCGTGACGTCTGGCTGACGCTGCTGCGCGAGGGTGTCGGCTCGGGCGCGCTGCGCAAGGACCTCGACGTCGAGCTGGTCTACCGGTTCATCCGCGACACCGTATGGGTCGCGGTGCGGTGGTACCGGCCCGGAGGCAAGCTGAGCCACCACGACGTGGCCGACCAGTACCTCACGATCCTGCTCGACGGGATCACCGCATGAGCACCGCCTACATCGTCGATGCCGTCCGCACGCCGGTCGGCAGGCGCGGCGGATCGCTCGCCGGCATGCACTCGGCCGACCTCGGCGGTCATGTCCTGCGTGCCCTGATGGATCGCACCGGCATCGATCCGGGTGCGGTCGACGACGTGATCATGGGCTGCTGCGACACGATCGGCTCGCAGGCCGGCGATGTCGCGCGTACGGCGTGGCTGGTCGCGGGACTGCCCGATCATGTGCCCGGCGTGACGATCGACCGGCAGTGCGGCTCGTCCCAGCAGGCCGTGCACTTCGCGGCTCAGGGCGTGATGTCGGGGACCCAGGACCTCGTCGTCGCGGGCGGCCTGCAGAACATGAGCGCGATCCCGATCTCGGCGGCGATGCTCGTGGCTGACCAGTACGGCTTCACGACGCCGTTCGCGGAGTCGCCCGGCTGGCTGGCGCGCTACGGCGACCAGGAGGTCAGCCAGTTCAAGTCCGCGGAGATGATCGCCGAGAAGTGGGGCATCAGCCGCGAGCAGATGGAGGAGTTCGCGCTCGCATCGCACGAGCGTGCCCGTACGGCGATCGCCGAAGGCCGGTTCGACAGCCAGGTCGTGCCGGTCGGCGAGTTCACGACGGATGAGTGCCCGCGCGAGACGTCGCTGGAGAAGATGGCTGCGCTGCAGCCGTTGGCGCCCGGTGGCCGGATCACCGCCGCCGTCGCGTCGCAGATCAGCGATGCCGCGAGCGCGATGCTCATCGCCTCGGAGCAGGCAGTGGCGGACCACCAGCTCACCCCGCGAGCCCGCGTGCACCACCTGTCCGTACGCGCCGACGACCCGATCTGGATGCTGACGGGTCCGATCGGCGCGACGAAGCACGCCTTGGACAAGGCGGGCATGACGGTCGCCGACATCGACCTGTTCGAGTGCAACGAGGCATTCGCCTCGGTCGTGCTGGCGTGGATGCAGGAGCTGGACGTGCCGCACGAGAAGGTCAACGTCAACGGCGGCGGCATCGCCCTGGGCCACCCGATCGGCGCGACCGGCACCCGTCTGATGACGACGCTGCTGAGCGAGCTCGAGCGTACGAGCGGCCGTTACGGCCTGCAGGTCATGTGCGAGGGCGGCGGCCAGGCCAACGTCACGATCCTCGAACGCCTCTGACGCTCGCCAGCTTTAGCCAGTCGCCGGTCGAGTAGCCGACCGAGCTCTGCGAGGGAGGTGTATCGAGACCTCGTGAGTCGATGAGCTCGCTCAGCCCGGGACGACGTCGCCGGGGAACCCCGCGCCTGGGTGCACGTCGACGCGGATCATGCCGGCTTGCACGCACGGGTCGCCGGCCATGACCTGCTCGGCTTCCTCAGGTGACACCGTCATCACTGCGACCCCGGCCAAGGTGTCGTCGCCTCCGGGGCAGAGCACCGCGATCGTCCCGTCGACGCGTAGCGACACCATCCGCCGCTGGTGCTCCAGCTCGATCGCCGCGGCGCCGTCCTGGTGGCGTTCGGAGCCCCACCACAGGAGCGCCAGCGTGAACGGCCTGGCCGTCGCGGCCAGCTCCTGGATCTGCTCGTCGGTGATGGTTGCTCCCATGATGCGGTCCCCTCGATCGTCGAAACGTCCTGTGGCGCCGGGTCGGAACGGCTACTGTTCCGCGCATGGCTGTCTCCGGCACGACTGAGTTCGACGTCGATGCTACGCCCGAGCAGGTCTTCGACGCCGTGGCTGCGATCGAGGATCTCCCGCAGCGTTCGAGCGCGCACAAGTCCGCCACCGTCGAGTCCCGCCACGACGACGGCCGGCCCAAACGCGTACGGGCCAAGGTCGCTGCAGCCGGGTTCACTGACGAGGAGGTCACCGACTACGCGTGGGACGAGCCGCACTCGGTGACGTGGACCCTGGCGGAGAGCTCGGTGCAGTCCAAGCAGGTCGCGACCTACACGCTGACGCCGACCGACAGTGGCACCCACGTCAAGCTCGACCTCGAGATCGGCGTCAAGGTGCCGATGCCGGGCTTCGTGCTGAAGCGCGTGCTCAAGAGCGCGCTCGACACCGGCAGCAAGAGCTTCAAGGCGTACGTCGAAGGTCGCTAGACGTTCCAACCCTCAGGCGCCTTCGGGTGCAGCATCGCGTCGGTGCCACCGTCGGCGTACACGACCGAGCCCACCATCAGGCTGCTCGCGTCCGACAGCAGGAAGGCGATCAAGCTCGCGATCTCGTCGGGCCGGCCGAGGCGGCCGATCGCCGTCGGGTACGCCTCGACCAGTGGTCCGATCTCGGTGTCGGCCAGGAGCCGGTCGGTCATCGGGCTCGCGATGATGCCCGGGGCCACGGCGTTGAGCCGGATGCCCCTGCCGATCCACTCCTCCTTGATGCCTTCACGACGTGCCCACCAGGCCAGCGCGGCCTTGGTCGCGGGATAGACCATGACGGAATCGGCCTCGGCAGCGTCGGCGCGCGCGGCCGGCTCGTCATCGGCGAGGCAGTGCTCGGCCACCGAGGCGCGCCATCCGGGCATGCCGGTGATGGAGTTGGATGCCAGCAGGACGACGCTTGCGCCTTGGGCCGCGGCGAGCTCGGGGTGGAGCCCGCGGACGAGCGCGACGGCCCCGAAGAAGTTGACCGACACCACGAGGGCGGGGTCGACGCCGGTGGCGCCCGCGATGCCGGCGCACGGCACGAGTCCGTGCAGCACGCCGGTCAGCTGGCGGATCGCGGCGACCGCATCGGTCCGTCCGGCGTTGGTCGACAGGTCGGCCTCGACGTCGGCATCGCGGAGGTCGACCGTGATCACCCGATGGCCCTGGGCGCGCAGCACTGTGGTCGTGGCGGCGCCGATCCCGCTCGCAGCCCCACTGACGACGTACGTCTTCACGAGCCGACTCTAGGGCGTGAAGTGGTTGCAGTTCTGGACGTCGCCTGCAAAACTAGAACATGTTCTATTTCAGTCGTGCCGTGCGTGAAGGCTCGCGATGACCCAGACGTACGTGCTGACCGATCTGGACAAGCTCGAGGCCGAGGCCGTCCACATCTTCCGCGAGGTGGCGGCGACGATCGAGCGACCGGCCCTGCTGTTCTCGGGCGGCAAGGACTCGGTCGTGATGCTGCACCTGGCCGCCAAGGCGTTCTGGCCCGCGCCCGTGCCGTTCCCGGTCATGCACATCGACACCGGGCAGAACTTCGACGAGGTCATCGAGTTCCGTGACCGTACGGTCGAGCGCTTCGGGCTGCGGCTGATCGTCGCGAGCGTCCAGGACGACATCGACGCCGGACGTGTCGCCGAGATCGGCGGGCCGCTCGGCGCCCGCAACAAGCTGCAGACCGTGTCGCTCCTGCGCGGCATCAAGGAGAACCAGTTCGGTGCCGTCTTCGGCGGGGCGCGCCGCGACGAGGAGAAGGCCCGCGCCAAGGAGCGCGTCTTCAGCTTCCGCGACGAGTTCGGGCAGTGGGACCCCAAGAACCAGCGGCCAGAGCTGTGGAGCCTCTACAACGGCCGGCACCACAAGGGCGAGAACATGCGGGTCTTCCCGCTCTCGAACTGGACCGAGCTCGACATCTGGAACTACATCCTCCGCGAGCAGATCGACCTGCCGGACCTCTACTACGCGCACCAGCGGACCGTCGTCGAGCGCGACAACATGCTGTTCGCGGTCAACCGGTTCATCGAGCCGGGGTCGGGGGAGCAGCCGTTCGAGGCGACGGTCCGGTTCCGCACGATCGGCGACGCCACGTGCACGGGCTGCGTCGAGTCGCCGGCCGCGACGCGTGAAGCGGTCGTCGCCGAGGTCGCCGCCGCGCGCATCACCGAGCGAGGTGCCACCCGCGCCGACGACGCGATCTCCGAGGCCGGCATGGAAGACCGCAAGAAGGAGGGCTACTTCTGATGTCGCAGCTCCTCCGCATCGCGACGGCCGGCAGCGTCGACGACGGCAAGTCCACCCTGATCGGCCGGCTCCTGTTCGACGGCAAGGCGATCTTCGAGGACCAGCTCGGCGCCATCGAGACGGCCAGCGCCGCCCGCGGCTTCGACGGCCCTGACCTCGCGCTGTTCACCGACGGCCTGCGCGCCGAGCGGGAGCAGGGCATCACGATCGACGTCGCCTACCGCTACTTCGCGACCCCCAAGCGCAAGTTCATCATCGCCGACACCCCGGGCCACATCCAGTACACGCGCAACATGGTCACCGGTGCGTCGACGGCCGACGTGGCCCTGATCCTGATCGACGCGCGCAACGGTGTGCTGGAGCAGTCGCGGCGCCACGCCTTCCTCGCGACGCTGCTGGGCATCCCGCACCTCGTGCTGTGCGTCAACAAGATGGATCTCGTCGACTACTCGCAGGAGCGGTTCAACGAGATCCGCACCGAGTTCGAGGCGTTCGCGTCGAAGCTCGAGGTCCGCGACCTGACGTTCATACCCGTCTCGGCGCTCACCGGCGACAACGTCGTCACCCCGAGCGCGGCGATGCCCTGGTACGAAGGTCCGGCGCTGCTGGGCTACCTCGAGGAGCTGCACGTCGCCTCCGACCGCAACCTCATCGACGCGCGTATGCCGGTGCAGTACGTCATCCGGCCGCAGCAGGCCGACTTCCACGACTTCCGTGGGTACGCCGGCACGGTGGCCGGCGGCGTGTTCCGGCCGGGCGACGAGGTCGTCGTGCTGCCGTCGGGCTTCTCGACGATGGTGACCAATGTCTGGGGACCCGGCGGGACCAAGCTCGACGAGGCGTTCACGGGTCAGGCCGTGACGATCGAGCTGGCCGACAACCTCGACATCAGCCGCGGGGACATGCTCTGCAGGCCCAACAACCGGCCGGTCAGCACGCAGGACGTCGACGCGATGATCTGCTGGATGGACAGCGACCTGACGCTGGCGACCGATGCGACGTACACGCTGCTGCACACGACCCGCGACACCCGCGTGTCGGTCAAGGAGCTCGAGTACCGCCTCGACATCAACACGCTGCACCGCGTCGAGGAGGCGCCGAGCCTCGGGCTCAACGAGATCGGCCGCGTGCGGCTGCGTACGCAGAAGCCCCTGCACTTCGACACGTACCGGCGCAACCGCGACACCGGCAGCTTCGTGCTGATCGACGAGGCGACCAACAACACGGTCGCCGCCGGCATGATCCTCGGCCCCAGCCAGAACGAGCCGAACATCGTCTGGCACAGCGGCGCCGTGACGCGCGAGCACCGCAGGACCAGGGGCATGACGCTGTGGCTGACCGGCCTGTCGGGGTCGGGCAAGTCGAGCGTGGCGGTCGAGATCGAGCGCCGCCTCGTCGCGGCGGGTCAGCCCGCGTACATCCTCGACGGCGACAACCTGCGACACGGACTCAACTCCGATCTGGGGTTCAGCCCGGAGGACCGGCAGGAGAACGTCCGCCGGGTGACGCAGGTCGCCAGGCTCATGGCCGACGCCGGCGTGGTCGCGATCGTCTCGCTCGTCAGTCCCTATCGCGCGGATCGCGATTCGGCGCGCGCGGCGCACGAAGCCGACGAGATCCCGTTCCTCGAGATCTTCATGGACACGCCGCTCGAGGTGGCCGAGGCGCGGGACACCAAGGGTCTGTACGCCAAGGCGCGCGCCGGCGAGATCAAGGACTTCACGGGGATCAACGCGCCGTACGAGGCACCGCTGCGACCCGACCTGTTGCTGCGGCCCAGTGACGGAGACGCCGGTACGCTCGCGGGAATCGTCATCGACAGGGTGGAGCAGACATGACAGAGCGGGAGCGGGATGCCGCACTGGCTGCGGAGCTGGCCGAGCGGGCGGGAGCGCTGCTGCTCGACCTGAAGCGCACGTCGGGCCTGACCGGCAAGGAGCTCGGCAAGGCCGGTGACGAGAAGGCCAACGAGCTGCTGCTCGGCCTGCTGGCCGAGCGACGACCCGGCGACGCCGTGCTGTCGGAGGAGTCGGCCGACTCTCCCGAACGCCTGACCGCCGATCGGGTGTGGATCATCGACCCGCTCGACGGCACCCGCGAGTACGGCATGGCGGACCGCAGCGACTGGGCGGTCCACGTGGCGCTGTGGGAGCGAGGGGCGCCGGGCTCGGCGATCACGGCTGCGGCGGTCGCGCAGCCGGCGCTGTCGATGGTCTACTCGACCACCAGGTCCTCGGTCGTACGAGGCCCGCACTCCCACCCGATATTCCTGGTGAGCGACAGCCGGCCTCCGGCGTTCGCCGCCGAGGTGGCCGAGACCCTGGACGCGGAGCTGCGACCCATGGGATCAGCCGGCGCCAAGGCGATGGCGGTGCTGCGCGGTGACGCCGACGCGTACCTGCACGCGGGTGGCCAGTGGGAGTGGGACTCCGCCGCGCCCGTGGGTGTCGCGTTGGCGGCCGGGCTGCACGCCTCTCGGGTCGACGGTTCGACGCTGACCTACAACGCGGCGCACCCCTACTTGCCCGACCTCGTCATCTGCCGCGCCGACCTGGCCGACAAGGTGCTCACGGCCATCGCCGCAGCGAGCTAGCCGGTTTCAGCGGCTCTTCCTGGTGAACGTCAGGTGGGTCACGCCGCTGGGCGTCGAGACCGCCTCGATGTCGTACGAGTCCTCGAGCGCCTCCTGCCCGTCCCAGACCCGGGTTCCCCGGCCGAGGACCATCGGCACCTGGACGAGATGCATGTGGTCGACGAGACCAGCGGCGAGGAAGTCCCTGATGACGGTGGCCCCGCCGCCGATGCGTACGTCCAGCCCGCCCGCCGCCTCGCTTGCGGCGTCGCGGGCCTCGGCGGGCGAGGCGTTGAGGAAGTGATACGTCGTGCCGCCCTCCATCTCGACGGAAGGACGCTCCCGATGTGTGAGCACGAAGACCGGCGTGTGGAACGGCGGGTTGGGGCCCCACCAGCCCTTCCAGTCCGGATCGTCGTGCCACCCCGGCGGGCCGAACTTGTTGGCGCCCATGATCTCGGCGCCGATGCCGGCCTCGTGCGCTTGCGCGAACGCGTGGTCGGCGCCCGTGCTGCCGCCGCTCTCGCCGCCCATCTGGCGGAAGAACTGCGTGACGAACATCCACTCGTGCAGGCGTTCGCCGGCGTGCCCGAACGGCGTCTCGGCCGTCTGTGGCTCCCCGGCGCCGAAGCCGTCGAGCGAGATGGAGAAGTTGTGGATCCTGACGCGTGACATCGAGACTGCCCTTCCTGCGGGTGACTCACCCAGCATGGATGAGCCGATTCGGGCCGTCCAGCGTCGATCGCGCCAACCTGTCCAAGAATTCAGACCAGGTGGCTGCCGGCTCGCTTCAGGGCCCCGGCCGCCTCGGTGACGACGCGATCGATCAGCTCCTCACAGGTGGGCAGGTCGTCGATGACACCCACCACCTGGCCCGAGGCGAGAACGCCGGTGGTCGCGTCGCCGTCGACGAGTCCCGCCTTGAGCATCATCGGGGTGTTCGCGGCGAGGGCGAGCTGGCCGAGGGTGCGGCCCTGCTCCTTGCGCATCGCCCGCCCGTCGATGGCGAGCTGCTTCCACGTCATGCCGGCCATGCGCTTGAACTCCAGCGTTCGGCGCGCGGTCGGCAGCAGGCGGCGTACGCCGGAGCCGGCCTCGACCTGGTCGACGAGGTCGGTGCGGAGCATGCGGTGCGGCATGCCGTCGACCTTCCTGGTCACGATGGTGTCGTCGAGGCTCGCCGCCAGGTAGCGCTGCTTCACGGCATCCGGCACGCGGCTGTCGGCCGTGAGCAGGAATCGGGTGCCCATGCCGACGCCGGCCGCGCCGTACGACAGGGCCGCCGCCAGCCCGCGCCCGTCGAAGAACCCACCGGCGGCGATGACCGGGATGTCGACGGCGTCGAGGACCGTCGGCAGCAGCAACGTGGTCGGCACCGAACCGGTGTGCCCACCGCCCTCGCCGCCCTGGATCATCACCGCGTCGGCGCCCCACGACGCGACCTTCACGGCATGCTTGGGCAGCCCGACGCTGGGGATCACGACGATGTCGTGCTCCTTGAGCGTGGCGATCAGCTCGGGCTTGGGCGCGAGCGCGAACGACGCGACCTTGACGCCGTACGCGATGAGCAGGTCGCAGCGCGCTGCCGCGTCGGCGGCATCGGCGCGCAGGTTGACCCCGAACGGGGCGTCCGTGCGCTCCTTGACCTCGATGATGGCCTGCTCGAGCTCGGCGGTCGTCATGGTGGCCGAGGCGAGGATGCCGAGGCCTCCGGCGTTGGCGGTGCCACTGACGAGGCTCGGGCCGGCGACCCAGCCCATGCCGGTCTGGACGACGGGATGGCGTACGCCGGTCAGCTCGGTGAGCGGGGTCGACAGCAGCTGCTCGATCACGATGACGGCACTTCCCGCTCGCGCAGACCCTTGGGATCGAGGAGCTCCCGGATCAGGACCAGCTCCCCGTCGGTGGGCGTACGCGTCTCGGGCACGTCGCCGTCCGCATGGATCGGGCAGCCGCTCGCCTCGCGTACGTCGTCGACGGTCACGCCGGGGTGGACCGAGACGAACCGCATCGTGTGGCCGGGTCCGCCGAAGTCGAACACGCCGAGGTTGGTGACGAGCCGGTGCACGTCGTGGAAGCGGGTGGCGGCCGGCCCGGCGGCTTCAGCCCGGGTGCGGCCGATGCCCGAGACGACGTCGACCTGCTCGACGACGACCCGCGGGGAGTGCTTCGGGACCCAGTAGGACGTCCGGTTGTTGACGGTGTTGCCTGGCGCACCGCGTACGCCCAGCAGCTGGCGCGTCGGCCGATCCCACGGGCCGATCGCCGAGATGTTCTGGTTGCCCTGGCGGTCGATCTGCGTGGCGCCCATCATGACGTGCCGCTTGCCGTAGGGGACCACGGACTCGAGCACGAGCCGGAACGGCATCCAGCCCTCGGTGACGTCGGCGGTCTGGCCGAGCGGAGGTGTGCCGCGCAGGATCCGCGCCTCGCCATCGGTCAGCAGCAGCAGGGGGTTGGACGTGTTCTTGGCCAGCCTGGCGCCGAGCGTGGGCAGCAGTCCCATGGGGCTGCCCATGATCTCGCCGTCGTCGGCGAAGCAGTCGGCGATGGCGACCGCGCAGTACTCGGAGCGGGTGACGGTCATGCCGGCACCTCCGTGGAAAGGCAAAGATACGGACCTGCCGGCATGAGTGCCCATTGATTCCCTCGCTGGCGCTCGGTCATGCCGTGGCCTCCTCTCGGAACGCGGTGACCGCGGCTTGGTAGGCCGCCTCGTCGCCGGACAGGAACCGCTCGTGGAACGCCGCCCAGTCCTCCGGCGTCTTCGCCGCCGTGGCGTATGCCTTCTGGAACGCCTCGTCGCGCCCGTACGTCGGGGTGCAGTCGGTGAAGTGCGCGCCGTTCGGCGTCTCGACGACACCGGTCACCATCGTGCGGTTGAGCAGCAGGCTCTGCAGCGGCGCGTCGACGGTCAGCCCTGCGGTGTCGATGATCTGCTCGGTCGACACGTACGCCTCGCGCGCCGCCATGCAGAACAGGTCGTCGAAGTAGGGGTCCGGGCCGAGGTACTGCGCGTTGCCCTGCGTGTCCGCGCGGTTCATGTGCACCAGGGCGACGTCGAGGGTCAGCGCCGGCACGGCGACCAGCTCCTCGCCGTCGTCGTACGGCGAGACGACCGTGCGCAGGTCCGGGTCGTTCTCGAGGACGGCCGAGCCGAGGCCGGCACGCATCGGCAGGAACGGGACGCGCTGAGCCGCGGCGCGCAAGCCGGTCTGGAACATGCCCTCGTCCCACTCGCGGAACTCCGCCGTGCCCTCGACGCGAGCCTTGCTGAACAACGGCTCGAGCGGGATCGAGTCGAGGGTCGCGAAGGCGTACGTCACGCGGCTGGCCTTGCCGGCGGCGAGCAGGAGGCCGACATCCGGGCCGGCGTACGAGACGACGTGCAGGTCGGTCAGGTCGCTGCGCAGGATCGCCCGCACGAGCGCCATCGGCTTGCGGCGCGAGCCCCAGCCGCCGATGCCGACGGTCATGCCGCTCTCGATGCGGCCGACGACCTCGTCGATCGTCAGCTCCTTCGACGGCGCCTTCACTTCTTGGCCTTGTCAGTACCGGCGAAGTCGTCGCGGAGCTCGTCGCTCACGCCCATCAGGTTGAGCTCCATCGTGAATCCCTGCTCGAAGCGATAGCTGGTGTTGACGTCGACCGGGTCGATGCCGTTGAGCGCCTCCTTGGCGGCGCGGATGACCCGGGTGTCCTTGGCGGCGATCTCCGCGGCGAGGCCCAGCGCCAGGTCGTCGAGCTCGTCGCGCGGCACGACGGCGTACACCGAGCCGTGCTGCACGAGGTCGGTCGCCGGGATCGTGCGGGCGGTGAAGTAGAGGGTGCGCATCAGGTGCTGCGGCACGAGGCGGGCGAGGTGGGTGGCCGCACCGAGCGCGCCCTGGTTGACCTCGGGCACGCCGAAGTACGCGTCGTCGCTGGCGACCACGATGTCGGAGTTGCCGACGAGGCCGACGCCGCCGCCCAGGCAGAACCCGTTCACCGCGGCGATGACCGGCACGGCGCACTCGTACACGGCCTTGAACGCGGCGTAGCAACCCTTGTTGGCGCCGATGAGCGCGTCGAAGCCCGTGGTGTTCTGCATCTCCTTGATGTCCACGCCGGCGTTGAAGCCCTTGCCCTCGGCGCGGAGGACGACGACCTTGGTGGCCGGATCGGCGCCGGCCTCGTCCATCGCGTCCGCCACGTCGTACCAGCCCTGCACGGGCAGCGCATTGACCGGCGGATGATCCATCGTGACGACGCGGATGCCGTCGTCGCGCAGCTCAGAACGTAGGCTCATGGCTGCCAACCTAACATTTGCTTGGTAGCCTGTCAGCATGACTCTGGCTTTGGACCTCTCCGGCCGCGTTGCCCTCGTGACCGGCGGCTCGCGCGGGATCGGCCGTGGCATCGCTGCGGTCCTCGTCGAGGCGGGCGCCACCGTGGTCACGTGCGGTCGGTCCGGCAGCGACGATCCGGTGGCCGGCACCGATCACCGGGTCTGCGACGTGCGCGACCCCGAAGCCGTCGACGCAGCTGATCGCCGGCATCGTCGCGAGCCACGGTCGCCTCGACCTCGTCGTCAACAACGCCGGCGGTGCCCCGTACGCCCTGGCGGCGGACTCGAGCTCACGGCTCGACGACAAGATCCTGGGCCTCAACCTCTCGGCCGTGCTGACGGTGTCCAAGGCGGCCAACGCCGTCATGCAGGGGCAGCCGGACGGCGGCGCCATCGTCAACATCTCGTCGGTCTCGGCGCTGCGACCCTCGCCCGGCACCGCGTCGTACGGCGCCGCGAAGGCCGGGGTCGACTCGCTGACCAGGACGCTCGCCGTCGAGTGGGGACCGCAAGTCCGCGTCAACAGCATCGACGTCGGCCTGTGCCGCACCGAGCAGACCGCCGATCACTACGGCGACGACGCGACGGTTGCCGCGGTCGAGGCCACGATCCCGCTGGGCCGCATGGCCGAGCCCGAGGAGGTCGGCCGGGTCGTCGCGTTCCTGGCATCCGACCTCGCGTCGTACGTCTCGGGCGCCACCGTCGCCTGTCACGGCGGCGGCGAGCCACCCGTCTTCCTGCACGTCGTCACCAAGGAGCACTCATGACCCTTCTCGAAAGCTCGTCCGATCGGGAGGAGCAGTCATGACCCTTCTCGACGGTCGTATCGCGATCGTCACCGGAGCCGGGCCGCGGCATCGGCCGGGCGCACGCGCTCGAGCTGGCCCGACAGGGCGCGAAGGTCGTGGTCAACGACTTCGGCGTCTCGCTGGCGGGGGAGAAGGAGGAGTCGCCGGCCGACGCGGTGGTGGCCGAGATCCGGGCGCTCGGCGGCGAGGCCGTGACCAACGGTGCGGACGTGGCCGACTTCGCCCAGGCCGAGTCGATGGTCCGGCAGGCGATCGACACGTACGGCGGACTCGACATCCTGGTCAACAACGCCGGCTTCGTCCGCGACCGGATGCTGGTCAACACGTCCGAGGAGGAGTGGGACTCGGTGATCCGGGTGCACCTCAAGGGCCACTTCGCCCCGCTGCGGCACGCCGGGGCGTACTGGCGGACGGAGTCCAAGGAGGGCCGGCAACGCGCCGCGCGGGTCATCAACACGTCGTCCGGCGCCGGGCTCCAGGGCTCGATCGGGCAGACGACGTACTCCGCGGCCAAGGCGGGCATCGCCGGCATGACACTCGTCGCCGCCGCCGAGATGGGCCGGTACGGGGTCACGGTCAACGCGATCGCCCCGGTGGCCCGCACCCGCATGACCGAGGGCGCGTTCGACACGTCGGCGATGGCCGAGCCGGAGGACAACTCACCTCTCGTCGCGTGGCTCGCGTCGGTCGATGCCAAGGATGTGACCGGACGGGTCATCGAGATCGAGGGCGGCCAGATCTGCCTCGAGCAGGGCTGGACCCACGGGCCACGGCGGGACGCCGGTCGGCGCTGGGCGGCCGACGAGATCGGGCCCGCACTGCGCGACCTGATCGCCGAAGCCGCAGATCCCGAACCCGTCTACGGCACGACGGTCGCGCCGTAGTCTTCCGCCATGGGCCTGCTCACTCCACTCGCCATCCGCGTCGGCGCCATCCCGTGGCTGCCGCGCTTCCTGCCGCAGATCATGTGGCTGGACAAGCTGCTCCAGCGGGTGACCGGTGGTCGCCTCACGCTGCTCGACATCGCGGGACTGCCCAACCTGATGCTCACGGCGATCGGCCGCAAGAGCGGGATCCCGCGCGACACCCCGCTGCTCTGCTCGCCGTACGGGTCGGACATCCTCATCGCCGGCTCCAACTTCGGCAGCGACAAGGAGCCGATGTGGGTCAAGAACATCGAGGCCAACCCCGAGGTGACGGTGCGCTTCCGGCGCCGCACGTCGACGATGCTCGTCTGTCGCCTCCAGGGTGACGAGCGCGAGGCCGCGTGGGCGCACCTGCTCGACATGTGGCCCAACTTCGCGAAGTACGAGAAGCGCACCGAGCGCAAGATCAAGCTCTTCCTGCTGACCAGCACGGCCCCCTAGTGAGGCCGCCCGCGGCCGAACGTGAGCGAAGCGAAGGGGCTTACGTCAGGCGAAGGGCTCGCCTGAGCGGCCGTCGCGGTCCGCTGGCGGGTCGTGGGGAGCGTCACGTCCCGTTCACACGGTTCTCTCAGGTCTGACTCGTATCCTAGGTAATTCTGCCGGTCCATGACCGGCCCTCGACCCTGCAGGAGATCCGCCCAGTGACGAGCACTGACACGCCACCCACGCCCAGGCGAGCGCGACGCCGCCCGAAGCGGGTCTGGCGACGCCTCGTGATCGGGATCGGTGTGTTCGCGCTGGTGCTCGGCATCGGCGGGGCGGCCGCGTTCTGGAAGCTCAACGGCAACATCGCGTCGGCGACGCTGGACGACAAGGATCACGTCGTCAAGGACGACACCCCCAAGGGCGCGACCAACATCTTGTTCATCGGCTCGGACTCCCGCAAGCTCAAGTCCAAGGGCTACGGCAGCGAGGCCGGACAGCGCAGCGACGCGCTGATGCTGGTGCACTTCGCCAAGGGCAACAAGCGCGTCGAGGCCGTCCAGATCCCGCGCGACACGCTCACGAACCTGCCCGCCTGCAAGGACACCGGGAGCGGAGCCTTCGCCGGCGGCGCCAACCTGATGATCAACTCGGCGCTGGCCGGCGGCCCGGCCTGCTCCGTGCGCGCGGTCGAGACGCTGAGCAACGTCCACATCGATCACTTCGTGCAGCTCGACTTCGACGGCTTCGCCTCGATGGTCAACGCCCTCGGCGGCGTCAACGTGTGCCTCGACAAGCCGATGGTCGACCCCGACGCCAAGCTCGACCTGCCGGCCGGCAAGCAGAAGCTCAACGGCAAGAACGCCCTCGCCCTGGCCCGTACGCGCCACGCCGTCGGCGACGGCAGCGACATCGGCCGGCTCGGTCACCAGCAGGTCGTCATGTCGTCGATCATCGGCCGGGCCCGGAGCGCCGGCGTGCTGACCCGCCCTGACCGGCTGTACAAGTTCCTCAACGCCCTGACCTCGTCGATCACGGTCGACGAGGGGATCTCGTCGATCTCCAAGCTCACGGGCCTCGCCAAGCGGGCCCGGGCCGTGCCGGACTCCAAGATCCGGTTCATCACGATGCCCAACGGTGCCGCGCCGACCGACCCCAACCGGGTCGTCAAGACCGCCGACGCGGACACGATCTTCGCCTCGATCGCCAAGGATCGTGAGGTCCCGGTCGAGAGCAAGGACACCGAGACCACCACGGCACCCAAGACCCCGGTCAAGGTGCTGAACGCGGCGGGCACGCAAGGCCTCGCCTCGTCGGCCCAGGCCGCGCTGGTCAAGGAGGGCTACGTGGTGTCCGGCGTCGAGACCGCGCAGAAGAACTCGGCGAGGACCCGCATCTTCGTCGACAGCACCCCCGAGGCGCTCAAGACCGCCAAGGCGCTCAACAAGAAGTTCGGCTTCAAGGCCGAGATCGTCGAGCAGCCCAGCGGCATGACGGGCGTCTGGCTGATCGTGGGGACCGACCGGGTCAACGCGGGCTTCGAGCCGGCCACCCCCGACGCCGTCAAGGCGACGACCCGCACGGCCAGCGACTCGATCTGCACCTGACAGTCGGGTAGGCGGTGCGTGGGTCGCCCTTTCGTACGCCTGATGGGCGAGACGTCACCGCTCCCAGCAGGAGGGCGAGCACCTCACCGCCCGGCTGGACTCAGCCGGCCAGGTGGCCGTGGTCGACCATCTGGATGCTGCCGTGGATCGAGGACGCCTCGTCGGACGCCAGGAACGTGATGACCGCCGCGACGCTGTCGGCATCCATCAGCCCGCGCTTCGCGGCGACCCGCATGATCAGCTCCCAGTCCGCGCTGTCCGGCACGCTGATGGTCTGCGCCTGCGGGGTGTCCATGCCGCCGGGGCAGATGCAGTTCACCCGCAGCGGTGTGTCGAGGTACTCGATCGCCAAGGCCTTCGTGAGCCCCACGATGCCGTGCTTCGCAGCGGTGTACGCCGCCGAGTAGGCCTCGCCCATGACCCCGGCAACCGAGGCGACGTTGACGATGTTGCCGCCGGTCTCCAGCAGGTGCGGGATCGCGGCCTGGCTCAGGTGGAACGCGCCGCTGAGGTTGAGGGCGATGTCGGCGTCCCACTGCTCCTCGGTCACGTCGGTCGTCACCCGGAAGTCGTGCCGGCCCGCGTTGTTGACCAGCACGTCGAGGCGCCCGTACGCATCGACGGTGGCGGCGACCGCGGCCCGGCAGTCGGCGGCAGACGTCACGTCGAGCGGGCCGAACCGGACCTCGCCCGGCAGGTCGGCGCAGGATGCGGCAACCTCGGCGAGCTTCGCCTGGTCCCGCGAGGCGGCGTGGACGAGGCCACCGCCGGCGGCGAACCGGCGTACGGCGGCGGCGCCGAGTCCTGACGACGCTCCGGTGACCAGGATGCTGCGTCCGGCGAACGACGTCATAGGTGCGAGGGGAGGACGCAGGCGGTGTCGAGCCCGAGCACCCGGTTGAGCCGGCCGAAGGAGAGCCACGAGCCGAGGCACATGCTGAGCTCGACGACCTCGCGCTGGTCGTACGCGGCGAGCATCCGCTGCCAGAACGCGTCGTCGATGCTGTGATGGTCGGTCGCGTACAGCTCGGCGTACTCGGCAGCCAGCCTCGTACGTTCGTCGAACGCGTCGGTGGTCCGCCACTCGCGCACGGCCTCGTCGAACGTGTCCTCGACCTTCGCGCCGTCGCGCTCGGTGCGCCAGTCCTGGCAGAACAGGCAGCCGTTGATCTGCGCGATCCGCAGGCGGGCGGCCTCGAACTCGCGCAGCCCGAGCGTCGAGTCGGAGTAGACCTTCAGCGCAAACGTTGCGGCCGCGCCGCCGATGCCGGGGACCAGCTCGCCCCAGACGTAGCCGATCGGATCCTTGCCCTCGGGCACGTCGATGATCATGCAGCCAATCTAGAACGTGTTCCAGTTTCTGAGAAGGGCTGACGCTCAGGCGGTGTAGCCGCCGTCGATGTCGAGCTTCTGGCCCGTGATGAATCCGGCCCGGCTCGAGGCCAGGAAGCAGACGGCCTCGGCGATGTCGGCAGCGTTGCCGAACCGCCGAAGCGGGATGTTGCGGCGGGTGATGGCGAGCGCCTCGTCGTCGAGCTCACCCGACTCGATGAGCCGGGCGGCCATGCCGTCGGTGAGCATCCCGGGTCCGACGGCGTTGACCCGCACGCCGAAGCGACCTTCCTCGGCGGCGAGCCCGCGTACGAGCTGCTCGACGGCGCCCTTGGGCGCTGACGAGAGACCGTCGCGCACCGGGAAGCGCGCCGTGGCGGCCGTGGTGACCGCGACGATCGAGCCCTGGCTCTGCCGGAGCAGCGGCAAGGCGGGGTGGACCACGTTGAAGAATCCGGCGGCGTCCTGCCGGAGCTGCTCGGCGAAGTCGGCCGGTGAGACCCTCGACAGGTGCACCATCGGCACGTGCGGACCCGCGGCGTGCACGAGCGTGTGCAGCCCGCCGTACGTGTGAGCGATCTCGGCCAGCAGCGCGGCCGAGTCGTCGGCTGACGTGACGTCGAGCGCGTGGGCCGATGACCGTACGCCGAGGTCGGCCGCGGCCTTGGCCACCGCATCGCCGGCCTCGGCATTGCCGCGGTAGGTCACGGCCACATCGCTGCCGCGAGCCGCGAGCATGTGGGCGATCTCGGCGCCCAGGCCGCCGCTGCCGCCGACCACGAGCGCGGCGCCGGGCAGGCCCGCGAAGTCGGTCGAGAGGTCGTTGCTCATGAGGTGCCGAACTCTACCGACCGGTTGTCCGATGTGTGCGAAACTGGTAGAACGTGTTCTAGATTTCACCTCGGAGGTGCCAACAGTGGGGCAGAACGGCGATGCAGCCGCAGAGGTGTCCTCCGGGCAGGCGTGGACCGAGTTCTGCCGTGCACTGGAGCAGGCCGGCGAGGTCGTCCTGCGCGACACCGCGCCCGACACCCCGCTCGACCGGGCCGAGGGCTACCGCTACCTGACGCGCCTGCTGAGGGAGATGCTCTACACGACGGTCGAGAACGCCGACCCCGACTTCCCGCGGCTGCACGAGCTCGACCGGGTCAAGCTCGGCGCCGACAACCCCGACAACGTCTACCTCTCGGCCAACATCCGCGGCGACCGTACGTACCGGATCACCGGGACGCGGGGCTCGATCGCGTACTTCAGCATCGGCTCCAAGGCCAACCGGTATGCGATCGACGGCACGATGGCATCGACCGGCGAGATCTCCGATCGTGACCTCGTGGTGGAGCCCGACGGCACCGTCGAGATCATCGCGAGCGCCACGCCGCACGACAAGAACTGGCTGCCTCTCGCCCCCGACTCGACCGGCCTCGTGGTCCGCCAGACGTACCTCGACCGTACGACCGAGGTCCCCGGCCAGTGGCACATCGAACGCGTCGGCGACCCGATCGAGCGCAAGGAGCTCGACCCGGCGCACCTGGCCAAGGCCCTCGCGACGGCCGCGTTCTCGCTGCACGGCACCGCGGCACTGTTCGCGAGCTGGACCGAGATGTTCATGACCCGGCCCAACGAGATGCCCGACTTCGGCCAGGAGATGTTCCAGAAGGCCGGCGGCGATCCCGAGATCTTCTACCTGCACGGCTACTGGACGCTCGAGCCCGGGCAGGCCTGGGTCATCGAGACCGAGGTGCCGGACTGCCCCTACTGGAACTTCCAGCTCGACAACTGGTGGATGGAGTCGCTCGACCACGAGCGCAGGATCACGATCAACAAGCACACCGCGACGCTGGACGACGGCCGGCTGACGATCGTCGTCGCCGACAAGGATCCGGGCTGGGGCAACTGGATCGACACGTGCGGCCACACGAGCGGGACGGCGTTGCTGCGCTGGCTCGGCGCCGACCACCACCCCTTGCCGGAGTGCACGAGGTCGATCGACCTGGAGGCCCCATGACGACCGCCGAGACCGCCAGCGCGCTGGACGTCGACGGGCTGCTCGCCGCTGCCCGCGACAAGACCGGGCTCAGCGACTACGGCGACGACTGGTTCGTCGAGCCGTTGACGGTGCTGACCAAGGCCCTGGCCGACGAAGCCCGGCTCTCCGAGCTGGGCCTGGACCTGACCCGCAGGCGCCTCGTCGCGTCGCTGGCCGACCGCCTGCGGCTCAAGCAGCTGCAGGCCGAGCACCCCGAGATCCTCGACGAGGAGGTGATGGTCGCCGCCGAGATCTGCGGGCTGCCGCGTACGGGATCCACGCTGCTGCACCGACTCCTGGCCTCGTCGCCCGAGGTGACCTCGACGCTGTCGTGGGAGACGTCGTACCCGCTGCCGTTCCCCGGCGAGAGCCCGGACGCCGAGCTGCGCAAGCAGAAGGCGCGCGACCGCTACGAGATGTTCCTCGAGATGGCGCCGGACTTCGGCGACATCCACACGATCGAGTGGGACGGGCCCGAGGAGGACGTCATCCTGCTCGACCGCACCTTCACGTCGATGAGCTACGACTCGTTCTACTGGGTCCCGACGTACGGCCTGTGGCTCCGCGAGTTCGACCAGGCGCCGGCCTATCGCGACCTCAAGGAGTGGCTGCAGGTCCTGCAGTGGCAGAGCCCCGACCGCGACGGCAAGCCGTGGATCCTCAAGTCGCCGCACCACCTCACGGCGGTGGACACGGTCCTCGACACGTTCCCCGGTTGCAAGATCGTCATGACCCACCGGTCGCCGACCAGCGCCGTGCCGTCGTACGCCTCGATGGTGTGCGCGATCTCGGGTCAGTACAGCGACGAGGTCGACCCGAAGGCCGTCGGGCCCTACTGGCGCGACCGGTTCGTGACGGCGCTCGCGCAGTACGCCGAGGTGCGGGCCAAGCGGCCGGACCGGTTCGTCGACGTCACGTTCAAGGACACCGTCTCGGACCCGGTCGGCACCGCGACGAAGGTCATGGGCGAGCTGGGCCTGCCGGCGGACCGTGACGCGCTGGAGGCGTACATGGCCCGCAACCAGGCGCAGCGGCACGGCTCGCACACGTACACCGCCGAGGACTTCGGACTCACCGAGGCCGGGCTCGAGCAGGACTTCGCGTTCTACGAGAAGGAGATGTCGTGATCCTCAAGGACGAAGTGGTCATCGTGTCGGGTGTCGGAGCAGGGCTCGGCGCGAAGCTGTCGGCGCGTGCGGCGGCCGAGGGTGCCAAGGTCGTGCTCGCTGCGCGGTCTGACGGGGTCACCGGACAGGTGGTCAAGGAGATCATCGCTGCCGGTGGCGACGCAGTGGCCGTGCAGTGCGACGTACGCAAGGAGGAGGACGTCGAGCGCGTCGTGGCGACCGCCGTCGAGCGGTACGGCAAGGTCACCGGCCTGGTCAACAGCGCGTACGGGCACCCGGGTTTCACCGATCTGCTCGACACTCCCGACAAGGCGCTGCGCCGGGCGATGGACATCATCCTGTACGGATCGCTGGAGATGAGCCGCGCTGTCGTCCCGCACATGACCGGCGGTGGGTCGATCGTCAACGTCGGCACGATGTCCACGCGCGTCCCGATGCGTGGTGAGGGCGGATACGCGATGGCGAAGGCCGCCATGGGGTGCGCATCCCAGTACATGGCCCTCGAGCTCGGCGAGAAGGGCATCCGCGTCAACCAGGCGATCATGGGCTGGCTCGACGGCCCCGGCGTGCGCTTCTACCTGACCATGACGGCCGAGGAGAAGGGCATCACCGAGCAGGAGGTCTACGACGACATCGCCTCGCGCAACCCGCTGGGCCGGATCCCGACCGACGAGGCCTGTGCCGGCGCGATCCTCTACCTGCTGTCCGACCTGGCGTCGGAGGTCACCGGCGCGGTGCTCGACGTCAACGGCGGCGAGTACATGCCGGCATGACTGCTCCGTTCGTGATCACCTCGGTGACGGTGGAGATCGAGGCGCCGGCGGCGTTCGTGTGGGACGTCCTGGTCGACTATCCGCGCTACCCGGAGTGGAACCCCTACACGATCGCGGCCGAGACGAGCCTCGAGCTCGGCGAGCAGATCGACCTGACGCTGCCGAACCCCGACGGCTCGGAGGGTACGTTCGTCAACCGCGAGTTCATCCGCATCGTCGACCCGCCGCACCACCTGCGCTATGACACGGGTGAGGAGATGGAGGGGATCTTCGCGATCCGCGACCAGTACATCTCCGAGCTCGGGCCCGATCGCTGCGCGTACTACACGACCGACACCCTGAGCGGAGAGCATGCCGCGCTGGTCATGGAGCTCAACGGTGACTGGGTCAAGGCCGGCTTCGACTCCGTCGCGCACGCCCTGAAGGCCCGCGCGGAGGGGCTTTCGCACGCCGGAGCGGTGACCTGGTCGCCCATCCGGCCCCCCGTTAGGCGACCAGGTCACCGCCCGACGGGAGAGGTCTAGCGCAGTCGTGTCTTCCGCATCAGCTTGAGCGACATCTGGGTCTGCTTGGCATACGCCTCGTACGACTGACCGGCCTTCGGCTCCATGACCTGCTTCTTGAGCAGCGCGATGTTCTGCGCGTCGGTGTACTTGAGCAGGCCTTGGTCGCCGTGGCGGGCGCCGACGCCGGACTGCTTGAGGCCGCCGGACGGCGAGCCCTTGGAGGCGTACGCCGTGGCGAGGATGTCGTTGACGTTGACGTTGCCCGAGTCGATCCGCCGCGCGACCGCGAGGCCGTGCTTCGTGTCGGCGCTCCAGACGCTCGCGTTGAGGCCGTAGTCGGTGTCGTTGGCGAGCGCGATCGCCTCGTCCTCGGTCGAGAAGCGATAGAGGCCGACGACCGGGCCGAACGTCTCGGTCGAGCCGGCCAGCATGTCCTTGGTGACGCCTTCGAGGATCGTCGGCTCGTAGAACGCGGGGCCGAGGTCGGGCCGGGCCTTGCCGCCGGTCAGCACCGTGGCGCCCTTGGCCCGGGCATCGTCGACGTGCGAGGCCACGCGGTCCTTGTGGTCCACCGACACGAGTGAGCCGATGTCGGGACCGAAGTCGTACGTCGCGCCGATCTTCATCGCCTCCGTCGCGGCGACGAACTTGTCGCGGAACTCGTCATAGATCGAGTCATGGATGTAGAGCCGCTCGATGTGCATGCAGATCTGGCCGGAGTTGCCGAACCCGCCGAACAGCGCCGCGTGCACGGCCTCGTCGACGTTGGCGTCCTCGAGGACGAGCATGGGGTTCTTGCCGCCGAGCTCGAGGCATGCGCCGATCAGGTGCTTGCCGGCGAGCTCGCCGATGATCCGTCCCGTGGCGGTCGACCCGGTGAACATGACGTAGTCGGCGTTCTCGAGCATCGGGCCGCCCACGTCGGGGCCCTCGCCGCAGATGACCTGCACCAGGCCCTTGGGCATGCCGGCCTGCTCCAACAGGCGTACGCCGAACAGAGGGGAGAGCGCGGTCTTGTTGTCGGGCTTGACCACGACACCGTTGCCCGCGATCAGCGCCGGGATCGTGTCGGAGATGCCGGTCGCGAACGGGAAGTTCCACGGCGCGATGATCGCGACGACGCCCTTGGGGCGGCGCACCTCGGTGGAGTGCGAGAGCACCGGCACCGGGCCGGCGTGCTTGCGGTCCTTGAGCACCGACGGGGCGCGCTTGATGTAGTGGCTCGTGCCCATCGGCACGTCACAGGACTCCTCGAACGCCATCCGCCGGTTCTTGCCGCTCTCGGCCTGGATGAGGTCGGTGATGAGGTACTGGTTGTCCAGCACGAGCGCGTGGAACTTCTTGAGCACCTTGAGCCGCTTGCGCAGTGACCACGAGCCCCAGATCTGCTGAGCCGCGCGGGCCGTGTCGAACGCCCCCGCGATGTCGCTCGGCGAGGACTGGGGCAGCTCGACGAGCAGGTCGCCGGTGTAGACCTCGGTCAGCTTCCAGGTGTTGCCCGTGGTCCCGGGGACGCGTTGGACGAGCCCGTCGAGGAACTCCGGGGTCAGGCTTGCCGGTCGTTGCGTATTCATCCCAGCACCAGCTCCGCACACTTGTCGCCGATCATGATGGATGGCGCGTTGGTGTTGCCGCCGATGATCGACGGCATGATCGACGCATCTGCGACCCGCAGGCCCTCGATGCCGCGGACCTTGAGGTCCGGCCCCACGACGGCACGCTCGTCGACGCCCATCCGGCAGGTGCCGACACCGTGATAGACCGTGGTGGCCCGGTTGAGCACCTCGGTCTTGAGCGCCTCGGAGTCGATCGCCGGTCCGGGGTGCAGCTCAGCCGTGACGTTGCCGCCGAACGCCGCCGACTGCATGATCTCGCGGATCATCTCGACGCCCTCGATCAGCACCTGTCGGTCGCCGGCCTCGGCGAGGTAGTTCATGTCGATGAGTGGCGCCGCGCTCGGATCGCTCGAAGCGAGCCTGAGTGTGCCGCGGCTGCGCGGATAGATCAGCGTCGACATGACGGTGAGCGCACGCCGACGGTCGACCTTGTGGCGTACCGGTGCGTCCTGGTTGGGCGACGGGTAAGCCCACGGCAGCACGTGGATCTGCAGGTCGGGGACGTCGGTGGCCAACGACGTACGCAGGAAGGCCACGGTCTCGAAGACCGTGTTCTCCAGGAACGAGCCGCCGCGGGTCAGCTCCTTGACCAGTCCGCGCGCGAAGTACGTCGGGATGCCGCGGTGCACGGCGTTCGGCATCAGCCAGGTCGTCGGCACGAAGAGGTGGTCGTGCAGGTTGTCGCCCACCGGCAGGTCGGCCTTGACCTCGATGCCGTGCTCGGCGAGGTGCGCGGCCGGGCCGATGCCCGACAGCATGAGGATCTGTGCGGAGCCGAACACGCCGGCCGACAGGATGACCTCCTTGCCGGCCCGGACCACGCGCCGGTTGCCGCCCTTGTCGACGACCTCGACCCCGGTGGCGCGGCCGTTCTCGATCACGACCTTCTGGACGTGCACCTGCGGCTGCACCTGGATCGTCGGCCAGTCGGTGTTGGTCAGGTAGCCCCGCGACGACGAGTAGCGCTTGCCCTCGAACGCGCTCTGCTGGAACCGGCTCACGCCCTCCTGCTCGGCGGCGTTGTAGTCCTTGAGGATCTTGACGCCCAGCGTGTCGGCCGTCGCCTGCTCGAACTGCAGCGATGCCTCGGTCGGCTGAGTGTGGCGGGTGACCTTGATGGGTCCGCCGGCGCCGCGGTAGTCATCGGCGCCGTCCTCGAAGTCCTCGACCTTCCGGTACGTCTCGTTGACCGAGTCGGCGTCCCACCCGGCGTTGCCTTCGGCGGCCCAGGAGTCGTAGTTGGCGCGGTTGCCGCGCACCCACAGCAAGCCGTTGATCGAGCTCGACCCGCCGACGACCTTGCCGCGGGTCTGCGGGATGACGCGGTTGTTCATGTGCTTCTGCGGAACCGTGTAGTAGCCCCAGTCGACGCGCTTCTTGATGCTGGGATCGGCGTGCATCGGCCCGATCATGCCGGGCTTGGTGACGAGCATCGAGGTGTCCTTCTTGCCCGCCTCGAGCAGGATCACCGATGCGCCCGATGCGGCCAGTCGTGATGCGGCGGCGGCCCCCGCGCTGCCGGCCCCGACGACGACGTAGTCGGCTTCGTCGCGCAGTGTCTTGTTGTCGGTCATGGCAGTCCTTCTGATCAGATGCGTTCGATGATGGTGCCGGATGCCTGCGCTCCACCAGCGCACATCGAGATGAGGGCGGTGCTCGCGTCCCTGCGCTCGAGCTCGTGCAGTGCGGTGGTCAGCAGTCGGGTGCCGGTCGAGCCGACGGGGTGGCCCAGCGCGATCGCGCCGCCGTTCACGTTGATCTTGTCCTCGGGCACCGCGTGCACCTTGGCCCACGACATCACGACGCCCGCGAATGCCTCGTTGACCTCGCAGATGTCGATGTCACCGATCGACATACCGGTGTCGGCGAGGAGCTTCTCGGTCGCCTGCACCGGGCCGTCGAGGTGGTAGTACGGGTCCGCGCCGACGAGGCAGGAGGCGACGATCCGGGCCCGAGGGGTGAGGCCGAGGGAGTCGGCGAGGTCGGAGTCCATGAGCAGCAACGCCGACGAGCCGTCGGAGATCTGCGAGGACGTACCGGCCGTGTGGGTGCCGTCGGGCAGCACGGGGTTGAGGGCGGCGAGCCGCTCGAGGGACGTCTCGCGGATGCCCTGGTCGGTGTCGACGAGCTGCGTGTCGCCCGTGGGCTGGCCGTCCTCGCCGAGCACCGGTGCCTTGATCGCGAAGATCTCGCGCGCGAACCGGCCCTCGTCGCGTGCCGCGCGGGCCTTCTCCTGCGACCACAGGCCGAAGGCGTCGACCTCGCCGCGTGAGAACCCGCGGTCACGGACGATGCGGTCGGCGCCCTCGAACTGGTTCGGCAGGTCGATCGACCAGTCGTCCGGTCGGGGAGAGCCCGTGCCGGGTGGGACGTTGGCGCCGAGCGGGACCCGCGACATCGACTCGACGCCGCACGCGATGCCGGCCTTGATCAGCCCGGCGCCGATCATGGCGTGGATGAGGTGCGTGGCCTGTTGAGCCGACGAGCACTGCGCGTCGATCTCGGTCGAAGCGGTCGCGTTGGGGAGCCCGGCGTGCATCCAGGCGCGACGCACCATGTTGTTGGACTGCTCGCCGGCCTGGGTCACGCAGCCACCGATGACCTGGTCGACGATCTCGGCATCGATGCCGGCGCGGGAGATCACCTCGGACTGGGTCATGCCGAGGAGCACCGCGGGGTGGAGACCGGCCAGTACGCCGTTCCGCTTGCCTTGGGGCGTGCGGACAGCGTCGACGATCACGGGGGTGCCCATGGGGTAAAACTAGAACACGTTCTCGTCTTGCACAAGCCTTCCGAAACGCCAGAAGTCGTGTCAGGATGAACTAGAACGTGTTACAGAAATCAAGGAGCCCATGTGACCACGACGCCCGCCGCCCCCGCCATTCCCAGCGGATTCGACCCGACCGACCCCGATCTGTGTCAGGCAGGCGTGCCGCTCGACGAGTTCGCGGAGCTCCGGCGCACCGCCCCCGTCTGGTGGGTCGAGCAGCCACAGGAGTCACGAGCCGGCTTCAACGGCGAGGGCTTCTGGGCGATCAGCAAGCACGCCGACGTGTCCGCGGTGTCCAAGAACAGCAAGGACTTCTCGAGCCAGGAGAACGGCGCGATCATCCGGTTCGCCCCCGACATGACCCGCGACCAGGTCGAGCTCCAGGGCATCATGCTGATCAACCAGGATCCGCCGGACCACACCAAGATCCGCCAGATCATCAGCCGCGGCTTCACCCCGCGCTCGATCAACGCCCAGCACGACGTCCTCGTCCAGCGGGCCAACAACATCGTCGACGAGGCGATCGCCAAGGGCTCCGGCGACTTCGTCAACGAGGTGGCCTCCGAGCTGCCGCTGCAGGCGATCGCGGACCTCATGGGCGTACCGCAGGAGGATCGCGGCAAGCTCTTCGACTGGTCCAACACGATGATGTCGTTCGACGACCCCGACTTCGAGGGCAACCCGGACGAGGCCGCCGCCGAGATCCTCGTCTACGCGATGGGCCTGGCCGAGGAGCGGCGCAAGAACCCGCAGGACGACATCATCACCAAGCTCATCACCGCAGACGTCGACGGGCACGGACAGCTCGGCGAGGACGAGTTCGGCTACTTCGTCATCATGCTCGCGGTCGCCGGCAACGAGACGACCCGCAACGCCATCACGCACGGCATGAACGCGTTCTTCCAGCACCCCGACCAGTGGGAGCTGTGGAAGGCCGAGCGCCCATCGACGATGGTCGACGAGGTCATCCGCTGGGCGACGCCGGTGACGACCTTCCAGCGCACCGCGATCAACGACGTGATGGTCGGCGACGTGGAGGTCAAGAAGGGCGAGCGCGTCGGCCTCTACTACGCCAGCGCCAACCACGACGAGGACGTCTTCACCGATCCCGGCACGTTCGACATCACCCGCAGCCCCAACCCGCACCTCTCGTTCGGCGGGCACGGCGCGCACTACTGCATCGGCGCCAACCTGGCCCGGCTCGAGGTGGAGATCATGTTCAACACGCTCGCCGACCGGCTGCCCGACATCAAGCAGCTGGGCGAGGCCAAGCGCCTCCGCCACGGCTGGATCAACGGCATCAAGGAGCTCCCGGTCCAGTACGTTTGACCACCGCGAGCGGCGCAATGTGGTTGGGTCTGAGGCCTAGGAACCAGCCACATTGCGCCACTCGTTGTCAGCGACCGGGTCAGGGCGTGATGTCGGCGGCTATCTCCTGGGCCAGCTCGATGGCACGCGTCGCCAACGGCGTCAGGGACCGGCTGCTCGGCCAGTGGAGATAGATCTCGCGAGACGGTGCGTTCTCGAGCTCGTGGACCCGCAGGCTCCGGTCCTCACCGACGCGCGCCACCGCCAGCCTGGGCAGGATCGCGCAGCCCAACCCCGAGCGCACCATCGACAACAGGGCCTCGTTGCTGGCGCTGCGGAACACGATGCGGGGCTCGGCGCCGTTCGCCTGGAGGCTCCGCTCCATGCGCGGCTGGTCACACGTGGCGGGCCAGGCCACCATGTCCCGTCCGTCGAGCTGGGCCAGCGGCACCGGATCGTCGGCGAACTCGCCGGGGCGCGCCACGAGCACATATCGGTCCTCGAGCACCTTGACGGAGTCGACGTCGTCGTCGACGAGGCCGTCGTAGAACAGCAGGTCGAGGTCGCCGATCCGCGGGTCGTCCGGCTCACTCTCGGACAGTCGCACCTCGCAGCCGGGATGCTCCTCGTAGAGCCGGTTCACCAGCGTGGGCATGATGACCGCCGAGATGCTCTGGAACGTGCCGATGTCGATGCGCCCCTCGCCGGCGCGGAACCGTTCGATCGCCTCGCCCAGGCCCTCGGCGCCGACGAGCAGGCGGCGCCCGCGCTCGAGGACGAGCTCGCCCAGCGGCGTCAGTCGTACGGCGCGAGGACCGCCGGGCCGGTCGAACACGGCGCCGCCGACCGAACGCTCCAGCGCCGCGATCTGCTGGCTCACCGTTGACTGCGTGTAGCTCAGTCGATGCGCCGCCCGTCCGAAGGTGCCCTCCTCGACGATGGCGTCCAGGGTACGGAGATGTCGCAGGTCTACGTCCATTCGCCAAGCATAAGCAGAACCGATCGAACCATCGAGGACTATCGCTTTTGCAGGCCCTCGTGCGTCACTAGCCTCATCGGCATGAGCACATACGCCTTGATCCACGGTGGTGGCGGCAGTGGCTGGGAGTGGCACCTCGTCGAGGCCGAGCTACGGGCTCACGGACACCGCACGGTGGCACCCGACCTGCCGGCCGATGACGACAGCGCAACCCTGGGGGACTACGCCGATGCGGTGGTCGAGGCTCTCGGCGACGCGGATGACGTGATCGTCGTCGGGCACTCCTTCGGCGCCTTCACTGCACCGCTGGTCGCCCAGCGGCGGCCCGTCGCCGAGCTCGTGCTGATCGCCGGGATGGTGCCGAAGCCCGGGGAGTCGCCCGAGGACTGGTGGACGACCACAGGATTCACCGAGGCCGCGCGGGAGCAATCAGTCGCCGACGGTGGCTTGACCGGCAGCGACGATCCGTACGTCTGCTACTACCACGACGTACCGCGACATCTCGCTGACGAGGCGCTGCGAAGGGAACGCGCTCATCCGTCGATGGCCGCGTACGTCGAGCCGTGGCCGCTCGATCGATGGCCAAACGTGCCGACGCGGTTCGTGCTGTGCAGCGAGGACCGGCTGCAGCCGGCCGGATTCCTCCGCGACCTCGTCCGGGACCGGCTCGGCATCACTCCCGTCGAGCTCGCCAGCGGGCACTGCGCCTCACTCGCCAAGCCGCAGGAGCTGGCCAAGCTGCTCGACAGGACCACGACCCAGGTCTAGTGGTCCGGCTTGTCGGCGCCGACGACCCACATCGCGAAGAACTGGGAGCCGCCGCCGTACGCATGACCGAGCGCCTTGCGGGCGCCGTCGACCTGGTGCTCGCCGGCCTCGCCCATGACCTGCAACGCGGCCTCGCCGAAGCGCAGCATGCCGCTGGCGCCGATGGGGTTGGACGACAGCACGCCGCCGCTCATGTTGACCGGGATGCGGCCCTCGATGCGGGTCTCGCCGGCCTCGGTGAGCTTCCAGCCGCCGCCCTGCTCGGCGAAGCCGAGGTTCTCGAGCCACATGGGCTCGAACCACGAGAACGGCACGTAGATCTCGGCGCAGTCGATCTCGTCGATCGGTGAGGTGATGCCGGCCTGCTTCCAGAGCGCGGCCGCGGCTTCACGACCGGCGTGCGGGTTGACCTGGTCGCGCTCGGCGGCGGTGGTGGGCTCGCTGCGCATCTGGGTGCCGTGGATCCAGGCCGGGTTCTTGATGCCGGACCGTTCGACCGCGGCCTCCGAGGCGATGACCAGGGCGCACGCGCCGTCGGAGGACGGGCACGTCTCGTCGTACCGGATGGGGTCCCACAGCATCTGCGACGCCAGCACGGAGTCGACCGTCGTGTCGGGGTTCTGCAGGTGGGCGTACGGATTCTTGAGCGCGTTCTGCCGGTCCTTCGCGGCGACGATCGCGCCGATGTGGGTGGGCGCGCCGGACCGCCGGATGTACGAACGTACGTGGGGCGCGAAGTAGCCGCCGGCCCCAGCGTGCACCGGCATGATGAACGGCACCGCGATCGACAGCGCCCACATCGCGTTGGACTCCGACTGCTTCTCGAACGCGACGGTGAGAACGCGCTCGTGGATGCCGGCCTCGACCAGGGACGCCGCAACGATCGCGGTCGAGCCGCCGACCGAGCCGGCGGTGTGCACCCGCAGCAGCGGCTTGCCGGGCGCACCCAGCGCCTCGGCGAGGTAGAGCTCGGGCATCATGACGCCCTCGAACAGGTCGGGCGCCTTGCCGATGACGATCGCGTCGATGTCGGCGAACGTCAGCTCGGCGTCGGCCAGGGCGCGGTCGACCGCCTCCCTCAGGAGCCCGGCCATCGACACGTCGCCGCGCTTGGCCCGGTGGTGCGTCTGGCCGACACCGACCACGGCAGCCAAGCGTGCTCATGCCCGTGCCTCCATCGTGAGTACGAGGTTCTGTTGCAGTGCGGGTCCTGACGTGGCGTGCGCAAGCGCCCGCTGCGACGAGCCCGACCACACCTGCCGTGCTGCCTCGCCGATCCGGTTGAGCCCGGCGGTGAACATCGGGTTGGCGGTGAGCGCTCCACCCGACGGGTTGATCCGTACGTCGTCGCCGAGGCCGAGCGCCGAGCCGAGGATCAGCTCCTGATGGGAGAACGGTGCGTGCAGCTCGGCGAGGTCGACGCCGTCGACACCCGCTGCGGAGCCGGCCGCCTTCGTGCTCTCCGACACCGTGAGGTCGCGGGTGTTGAGTGCGCCGGGCTCGATGCGGTGCTCGAAGCCGGTGATCCAGGCCGCCTGGCCCGGCAGCCGGTCGAAGCCTGGCGCGTCGGCCGCCGAGATGACGATCGCCGCTGCGCCGTCGGACACCGGGGCGCAATCCCAGCGACGCAACGGATCGGCGTACATCGGCTGGCCGAGGACGTCCTCGACGGAGGTGGCGCGGGACCGGATCGCGTGCTCGTTGGCTGCTGCGTCGCTCATCGAGCGGGCGACAACGGCGGCCATGTCGTCCTGGTCCCAGGCGCCGGACTCCAGGCCCGACCGCGCCTGCATCGCAGCGACCGACACGGCGTCGGCCCACAGCGGCGTGACGGTGTAGGGGTCCATCTGCAGCGACATGATGCGCCGCAGCTGGCCGGCGCTGGACTTGCCGAAGCCGTAGACAAGAGCCGTGTCGACGAGCCCGGTCTGGATCTTGACCCACGCCTCGTAGAGCGCCCACGCGGCGTCCATCTCGACGTGCGACTCCATGACCGGAGGCAGCGCGCCGATCGCGTCGACCGCCGAGACGAACGAGAACGATCGCCCGGCGAGGTAGTCGCTCGACCCCGAGCACCAGAACCCGATGTCGGACTTGGTCCAGCCGGTCTGCTCGAACAGCTCCGCGAAGATCGGCACGAGCAGCTCGACGCACGTGGGGGAGCCGTCGAACTCCTTCATCTGTCGCTGGGCAAAGCCGACAACCGCCACATCTCTCATGCCGTCACCTCCGTGGGAAGAGCACGGTACGGAGGTGTCGGCATGAGCCCTGCCTCATGGTTCGTTCGCTGGCGCTCACTCACGGTCATCAGAGGTGCACCTGGTAGGTCTCGAAGTCGGCGTCCGGTTCCCCGGTCGGCTCGAAGTGGCTGATGTTCTCGATCGTCGTGCCCCACTCGTCGCGGGGCTTCCAGACCGCCTTGACCCGCATCCCCATGCGTACGTCGGCGGGGTCGACGCCCAGCAGGAGATGCAGGAACGCGATGTCGGCGCCGTCGAGCAGCATGTACGCCGAGACGTACGGCGGCGTGATCTTCTGGCCGAGGAACGGCACGTTGACGATGCAGAACGTCGTGACGATGCCGGTGTCGGGCACCTCGACGACGGTCGTCGTCGGCACCCCGTCGACGGGGCAGGCGCCGCGCGGTGGCACGTAGACCTTCTCGCACACCGGGCAGCGCTGACCGAGGATGCGCCCCTCCGCGAGGCCGCGGAAGAACGCCGACTCCTCGGGCGACGCGGCGAAGTCGTACGCGAGGTGCACCGGCGAGACGATGCCGGTGACCGGCTCGTCGCCCTCAGCGCCGGGCGTGGTCGCGGGGGAGTCGTCGAGGGGCTCGAACCAGCGGATGTCCGTGATCGCGCCAACGGTCTTGTCGGCCCAGCGCGCTCGCACGCGCATGCCGGTCTGGATCTGGTCGGCCGAGTCGACCGCGACCGCGTGCAGGAGTGGCCGGTCGGCGCCGTCGAGCACGACCTGCGCGAACGCGAACGGCCGGTCGAGCGGCTGGCCCGGGACCGGCTCGGGCACCCAGGCCCAGGTCTGCACGACGCCCTCGTCGCTGACCGGCACCAGCCCGGTGACCGGGTCGTACGTGTGCGGGTCGTACTCCGGCGGCGGCACGGCGACCGTCCCGTCGGAAAGCGTGCCGCCGAGGATCTGGCGACGTTTGAGGCCGGTCATGAACTCCGAGAGCGTCGGCCCGAGGGACCTCGTGTAGTCGAACTCGACCTTCATGGGCGCGTGCAGGGTCCCGACATCTGTCATGCCGTCGCCTCCGAGAAGAACCCACGATACGAAGGCGTCGGCATGACGCATTGATGATTCACTCGCTGGCGCTCGCTCATGCGACAAAGTGAAACATGTTCTAGTTTTGCCTGCAAGAGCCCTATCGCTCAAAGTGAGCCCTACCAAATAAAGTAGAACGTGTTCTAGAATCGCGGTCATGATCTCGTCGGACGCCATCACCTGGAACGCCCCCAACGACCCGCACCCCGCCCGCGCCGCCTCGCAACGCTCCTACTCCGCCGTCGCCAAGGGTGATCTCGACGAGTGGCTCACGGTGTACGCCGAGGATGCCGTGATCGAGGACCCGGTCGGACCGTCGATGTTCGACCCGGACGGCAAGGGCCACCGCGGCCACGACGGCATCCGCGCGTTCTGGCAGGCCGCGATCGCCCCCATCGACCGGTTCGCGTTCGAGATCAACGACTCGTTCGCCAATCCCGGAAGCAACACGTGCGCCAACATCGGCCGGATCAAGACGACGTTCGGTGACGGCAGCTACAGCACGACCGACCTGATCATGGTCTACACCGTGCACGACGACGGACGCGTGGCATCGATGAAGGCGTACTGGGAGCCCGAACGCGCGATGGCCTCGTTCACCAAGGGGGATGTCGGCATGACGGTGTTCGGAGAGAACATCCTCGAGGGCAAGGTCGCGTACGTCGCCGGCGGCACGCGCGGCTTCAACCTCGCGATCGCCAAGCGGTACGCCGAGCAGGGCGCCAAGGTCGTCGTGATGAGCCGCGACGTGGAGCGCTGCGCGTCGGCCGCCAAGGAGATCACCGAGGCAGGCGGCGAGGCTCTCGGGCTCCCCGCAGATGCTCGCGACTACGACCGCATCGCCGAGACGATGCAGGAGACCGCCGACACGTTCGGCGGCATCGACATCGTCGTGGCGGGTCAGGCCGGCAACTTCTACGCGCCGGCGCTCGGCATGTCGTCCAAGGCGTTCCAGTCCGTCGTCGACATCGACCTCATGGGCACGTTCAACCTCTACCGCGCGAGCTTCGAGCACCTGCGAGCTCCCGGCGCGTCGCTGATCGCGATCACGGCGCCCGAGGCGGTCAAGCCGCTCGCGTTCCAGAGCCACGTCTGCGCGTCCAAGGCTGCGGTCAACATGCTGACCAAGTGCCTCGCGATCGAGTGGGGCCCAGCCGGCGTACGCGTCAACGGCATCAGCCCCGGCCCGATCGAGGACACCTGGGGCATGGACAACGTCATCGCGACGATGCCCGGCATCAAGGAGCACATCACCGCGTCGACGCCGCTGCGCCGGTGGGGCACGCACGCCGACATCGCCGACGCGGCGCTGTTCCTCGCGTCGGACGCCTCGTCGTACGTCACCGGCACGATCCTCGACGTCGACGGCGGCATCACGATCAACACCGTGGGCGCCTCGGAGCGCGACGCGATCAACTTCAAGGACGATCCGCGGGTCAAGGGCCCGGGCAAGGGAGCTCGCTAGACATGACACTCGACGCTGACATCCACCGCGGCCCGCACTCGGGGGAGATGCTCCTCGGATCGCTCAAGCGGCACCGCGACGCCCCTGTCCTGCAGCTCGGGGACCGCAGCATCACCGGCCAGGAGATGGCCGACCAGATGAGCCGGTACGTCCGTGCGCTGGAGGACATGGGTGCCGGCACCGGCACGGCCGTCGGCCTGCTGGCCGCCAACCGTCCGGAGGTGCTGTTCCTGATCGGTGCGGGCCAGACCCAGGGCTACCGGCGTACGGCGCTGCACCCGCTCGGCTCGCTCGACGATCACGCGTACGTGCTCGACGACGCCGGCGCGACGGCGCTGATCGTCGACAACATCCCGACGTTCCTCGAGCGGGCCGAGGCGCTGAAGGAGAAGGTGCCCTCGCTCGAGACCGTCATCACGATCGACGACCTGGCCGCCAAGGCAGCGACGTACGACGCCCAGCCGCTGGTCGCCAAGGAGCTCGCGCCGGACCACGTCGTCGGCATCACGTACACCGGCGGCACGACCGGCAAGCCCAAGGGCGTGATCGGCACGGCCTCGAGCATCGCCGCGATGACACAGGTGCAGCTGGCCGAGTGGGAGTGGCCGGAGACGCCGACGTTCCTCATCTGCACGCCGCTGTCGCACGCCGGTGCCGCGTTCTTCGCGCCGACCGTGGCCAAGGGCGGCCGGCTCGTCGTGCTGCCCGGCTTCGACCCGGCGACGGTGCTGCGCACGATCGAGGAGCAGAAGATCAGCGCGACGATGCTGGTCCCGAGCATGCTGTACGCCCTGATGGACCACCCGGACTCGCACACGCGTGACCTGTCGAGCCTCGAGACGGTCTACTACGGCGCCGCGCCGATCAACCCGACGCGACTGGCCGAGGCGATCGAACGGTTCGGCCCGATCTTCGCGCAGTTCTTCGGCCAGTCCGAGTGCCCCATGGTGATCTCCTATCTCGCCAAGGCCGACCACACGCCCGAGCGGCTGGCCAGCTGCGGGCGCCCGAGCGCCTTCCTCCGTACGGCCCTGCTGGGCGAGGACGGCAAGCCTGTGGAGCCGGGTGCAGCCCGGCGAGATCTGCGTCGCCGGCCCGGTGCTGGCCGGCGGCTACCTCAACAAGCCCGAGGAGACCGCCGAGGCGTTCCACGACGGCTGGCTGCACACGGGCGACATCGCTCGTGAGGACGAGGACGGCTTCTGGTTCATCGTCGACCGGGTCAAGGACATGATCGTCAGCGGTGGCTTCAACGTCTTCCCCCGGGAGGTCGAGGACGTCATCGCCGAGCACCCGGCCGTCGCCCAGGTCGGCGTGATCGGCACGCCGCACGAGAAGTTCGGCGAGGCCGTCACCGCGATCGTCGTGCTCCGGGAGGACGCGAAGCGCGACGGTCGTTCGCTCAGCCAGCTCAAGACGGAGATCCAGGCCTCGGTCAAGGAGCGCAAGGGCGCCGTGCAGTCGCCCAAGGAGGTCATCGTGGCGGACTCGCTGCCGCTGACCGCGCTGGGCAAGCCGGACAAGAAGGCCCTCCGTGCCCGCTTCTGGACCGGAGACCGCAACGTCGGCTAGAACCCCAAGATTTGGACGCTTGTGGCCCACCGAGGCCTGCGGAGTGGGCCATCAGTGTCCAAATCTTGGCCGGCTAGCGGCCTTGGAAGTTCGGCGTGCGTCGCTCGGCGAAGGCGCGGGGGCCTTCCTTGGCGTCCTCGGACGCGAACACCGCGGCGCCGACCTCGGCGTCGGCCTTCCAGCAGTCGTCCTCGTGCTTGCCCTCGGAGTCGCGGATCGTCTTGAGCACGGCCTGCACCGCCAGGGGTCCGTTGGCGGCGATCAGGTCTGCGATCTCGTGCGCCTTCGCGAGCGCTTCGCCGTCGGGGACGACGTGCCCGATCAGCCCGATCTCCTTGGCCTCGGGCGCCTTGATGTGCCGGCCGGTCAGCAGCAGGTCCGCGGCGACGGTGTACGGGAGCTGGCGCGGCAGGCGTACGGCCGAGCCGCCCAGGGGATAGAGGCCCCACTTGGGCTCGGAGACGCCGAACCGGGCGGACTCGCCCGCGACGCGGATGTCGGTCGCCTGCAGGATCTCGGTGCCGCCGGCGATCGCCGGGCCCTCGACCGCCGCGATGAGCGGCTTGGTCAGCCGGAAGCCCTTGAGCAGCGGCTTGATGATCGCGGGGTCGAACTCGCCGGACTCGAACTTGTCCGACGGCGCCGAGGACGACATCGACTTGAGGTCGGCGCCCGCGCAGAAGTAGCCGCCCGCCCCGGTCAGGATCACGACCTTGACGTCGGGGTCGGAGTTGGTCCGGTCCCAGGCCTCGCTCATGATCTCGAGCATCTCGCCGGACAGCGCGTTGCGCGCCTCCGGACGGTTCATCGTGACGACGAGGGTGTTGCCTTGGAGCTCGACGAGGCAGTGGGCAGCGTTGGTGGACATGACAAGAGCGTAGTCAAAAACGAGAACGTGTTCTAGTCTTGGGCGCATGCCACTGAACATTGCCGACTTGTTCGAGCACGCCGTCGATGCCGTACCCGACCGCCCGATCCTCCAGGTCGGGAGCCGCAGGATGACGTACGCCGAGCTGGAGGCGCAGTCCAACCAGCTCGCACACTTCCTCGCCTCGCGCGGCATCGGCGCCGGCGATCACGTCGGGATCTACGCCAAGAACAGCATCGAGCACGTCGTGGCGCTGCTGGCGATCTTCAAGATCCGGGCCGTCGCGATCAACGTGAACTACCGGTACGTCGAGGCCGAGCTCAGCTACCTCATCGAGAACTCCGACATGATCGCGCTGCTGCACGAGCGCCCGTACGCCGAGATGGTCGCGGCCACCGCGCCGCAGCACCCGGCGCTCAAGACGATCGTCGCGATGCCTGACCCGACAGCTCCCGACAACGACGCCGACCTCTCACTGTTCGGCGGGATGACCTGGGACGAGGCCCTGGCCGGGCAGAGTGCCGAGCGCGACTTCGGTGCGCGCAGCGGCGACGACCTCTACATCGTCTACACCGGCGGCACGACCGGCTTCCCCAAGGGCGTGATGTGGCGGCACGAGGACTTCTGGCGCGTCCTCGGCGGTGGCATCGACTTCATGACGGGCAACCGCATCGAGGAGTTCACGCAGTCCGAGACCGCCAAGACCACCGACCCGATGGTGACGTTCCCGCTCAGCCCGCTGATGCACGGCGGCGCGCAGGCGGCGATGCTGATGCACCTGTTCGCCGGCCACCTGACGATCCTCGAGCCCGCGTTCAACCCCGAGGAGACGTGGCGCATCATCGACCGCGAGAAGGTCCAGCTGATCTTCATGACGGGCGATGCGATGGCTCGACCGCTGATCGAGGCGTACGAGACGGGCAGCTTCGACGGCAGCTCCCTCGTCGCCGTCGCCAGCAGCGCCGCGATCTTCAGCCGCCCGGTCAAGGAGGTCTGGATGAAGGCCTTCCCGAACGCGTTCTTCACCGACTCGATCGGCTCGTCGGAGACCGGGTTCTCCGGCACCGGCCTGCAGGACAGCGAGAACATCCAGGGCCAGGGCCCCGTCGTCGCGCTCGGCGCCGAGACCGTCGTGCTCGACGACCACAACCAGGTCATCGACCCCGCCAACGTCGGCGCGATCGGCCGGCTCGCCCGCTCGGGCAGCGTGCCGATCGGCTACTACCGCGATCCCGAGAAGTCGGCGCGTACGTTCCTCGAGGTCGACGGCAAGCGCTACTCGGTGCCGGGCGACTACGCGCGCATCGAGCAGGACAACAAGGTGACGCTGCTGGGCCGCGGCTCCAACTGCATCAACACCGGCGGCGAGAAGGTCTATCCCGAGGAGGTCGAGATGGCGCTCAAGAGCCATCCCGACGTCTACGACGCGCTCGTCGTGGGGCTCCCCGACGAGAAGTGGGGCCACCACGTCTCGGCCGTGATCCAGTCGCGGTCCACCGAGCCGCCGACGCCTCGAGGACCTGCAGACGCACCTGCGCAAGCTGCTCTCGGGCTACAAGCTGCCGCGCTCCGTCGCGTACGTCGACGAGATCCCGCGCACCGCGACCGGCAAGGCGAACTACCCGGCCGCCAAGGAGATCGCGGAAGCCACTCACCGAATCGTTCGGGGCCGTCGCTGATGCACACTGAGCTCTGCGAGCGGTTCGGGATCCAGTACCCCATCTTCGCGTTCACCCCTTCCGAGCACGTCGCCGCCGCGGTCTCTCGCGCCGGCGGCCTGGGCGTGCTGGGTTGCGTCCGGTTCAACGAGGCCGACGAGCTCGACCGCACCCTCGACTGGCTCGACGACAACACCGACGGCAAGCCGTACGGCGTCGACGTCGTGATGCCGATGAAGGTGCCGACCGAGGGCAAGGCCATCGACCTGCAGGCGATGATCCCCGAGGAGCACGTCTCGTTCGTGGAGCGGACCCTGCAGCAGCTCGGCGTACCGCCACTGCCCGAGGGTGAGGGACGCGCCGGGGTCCTGGGCTGGTTGCACTCGGTCGCCCGCTCGCACGTCGATGTCGCGCTGAGCGGCAAGCACCGGCCCGTCCTGATCGCCAACGCCCTCGGCTCGCCGCCGAAGGACATCATCGACCAGGCCCACGAAGCCGGTGTGCAGGTGGCCGCGCTCGCCGGAGCCGCGAAGCACGCGCTGTCGCACGTCGCCAACGGCGTCGACATCATCATCGCCCAGGGCTACGAGGCCGGCGGCCACACGGGCGAGATCGCCAGCATGGTGCTGACCCCGGAGATCGTGGACGCCGTCGGTCCCGACGTCGCCGTGCTGGGTGCCGGTGGCATCGGTCGCGGACGGCAGGTCGCCGCATCGCTCGCCCTCGGCGCGCAAGGGGTCTGGACCGGTTCGGTGTGGCTGACGACCGAGGAGTACCAGGAGCTCAACACCAACGCCGGCATGACCGAGGCGTTCCTCCGGGCGTCCAGCGCCGACACCGTGCGCACACGTATATATACGGGCAAGCCGGCGCGGCTGCTCAAGACCAAGTGGACGCAGGCCTGGGACACCGACGAGGCGCCCTCGCCGCTGCCCATGCCCCTGCAGAACCTGCTCGTGGCCGACGCGCACAGCCGGATGAACTCGGCCGGCAACCCCGACGTCATCTCGATGCCGGTGGGTCAGATCGTCGGCTCGATGAACTCCGTACGCCCCGTCGCCGAGGTCATGGCCGACCTGATCAACGAGTACGAAGAAACCATCAAACGCCTCTCGTCGCTGTAGCCCTCGCTCGCTAGGGGGACGGGTCTTGCCGTCTCACACCGGGGATGTCATCGGTGCGTTCGCGCCGGGCGGTTCGGTGAGGACGGTGGGGGCGTACTCGAGCAGCTGCAGCCTGCCGTCGAGCGTCCGGCTGTCCAGCAGCTTGAGCGACACGTCGGGGTAGCCGTCGTAGATCCGCTCCCGGCCCGAGGCCCCGGTGATCACCGGGAACACGACGAGGCGGAGACGATCCACCAAGCCGGCGCGCAGGAGCGATCGGCACAGGCTGAGGCTCCCGATCGTCCTCATCGATACGGTGCCGGACTCCTTCATCGAGCGGACCGTCTCGACCGCGTCATCGTTGACGAGACGCGAGTTGGCCCAGGACAGCTGCGGATCCAGCGTGGACGAGAACACGACCTTCGACCGGGCGTCCAGCTCTGCGAAGGTGTCGTCCTCTGCCTCTGCGGCGAAGCCAGACATCAGCCGGTACGTCGTGGCGCCCATCAGCACCTCGTACTCGCTGTCCGACTGGTCACCCAGCCAGTCGAAGTACTCCGGGCCGCCCAGTCCCCACAACCCGGGCCAGTCATCGGCGGCGGCGTAGCCGTCCAACGAGATGATCAAGTCCACCATGAGCTCTGGGCCGGGTGACTTCTCCTGCGCCATGACGACCTCCCGCGGTCGGAGTCAACGTCGTCCCACTCCATCACGGGCTCTGCGATTCGTCGAGGGTCAGCTCAGAGGTAGCTCGTGCCGCGTTCCTCGCGGGTCCAGGTGGCGTCGGCGATGCCGGCTGCCGTGAGCTCGCGGTGGAGCACCTTGTGGGTCGCCGTGCGGGGCAGGGCGTCGACGATGCGGACGTAGCGCGGCCGTGCCTTGGGTGACAGATCTGCCTGCTCGTCGAGGAAACGCTCGAGGTCGACAGGGCCCAGCTCGCCCCGCAGCACCAGCGCGGCTGCGACCTGGTCGCCGGAACGCTCGTCGGGCACGGCGTAGACCGCAGCCTGGTCGATCGCAGGATGGCGCAGCAGGATCTGCTCGATCGGCGCACACGCGAGGTTCTCGCCGTCGACGCGGAGCCACGCGGCCGTACGCCCGGCGAACCAGACCCACCCCTCGGCATCGCGATAGGCGAGGTCGCCGGACCAGTACATGCCGCCGCGCATCCGCTCCGCGGTTGCCTCGTCGTCGTTGTAGTAGCCGGCGAACTGCCCTGCCCCGGTGGTGTTGACGAGCTCGCCGACGCACTCGTCGAGATTGACCACACGTCCGTTCGCGTCGACCTCGGCGCGTACGCACTCCTCACCGGTCTCCGGGTCGTGCACCGCGACCCCGTCGGCCGGCCAGCCGAGCGCGCCCGGCGGCGTGCCGGGGAGCTTGCTGACGACGACGGCGTTCTCGGTCGAGCCGAACCCGTCTATCACGGTGCACCCGAAGCGCTCGGCGAACGCCCGGATGTCGCGGTCGCCGGCCTCGTTGCCGAAGACGAGGCGCAGCGGGTTGTCCGCGTCGTCGGGCAGCTCGGGCGTGGCCAGGACGTACGTCAGCGGCTTGCCGACGTATGACGCGTAGGTCGCACCGAACCGGCGTACGTCCGACAGGAACTCCGACGCCGAGAACTTCTCGCGCAGCGCCACGGCGGCACCGGTCACGAGCGCCGGCGCCCACCCGGCCATCACCGCGTTGGAGTGGAAGAGCGGCATCGCGACGTAGTGCACGTCGTCGCGCGTGAGCCCGAAGCGCTCACTGAGGTATGCCCCGGGGTAGGTCACCTTCTCGTGGGTGATGCGCACGGCCTTGGGCCGGCCGCTCGTCCCCGAGGTGAAGATCAGCATGAACAGCGAGGCGTCAGATGGCGACGCATCAGGGGCCTCGCCGGGCGGTACGTCCCATCCGTCGGTGTCGACGAGCCGGATGCCCGGCAGGTCGAGCCGGTCGAGCAGCTCACGCTGGGCCGCGTCGGTCAGCAGCAGCTGGACGTCGGCACGGTGCAGGTCCGCCGCGAGTGCCTCACCGCGGCGGGTGCTGTTGACTCCGACCGCGACGTGTCCGCCGAGGCCCGCGGCCGCGAGTCCGAGCAGCATCTCGGCGGTGTTGTCCATCAGCAGGCCGACGTGCGGCGGTCGTTCCGGATCCAGCAGCCGACCCACCGAGGCAGCGCGGGCCGACGCGTCGGCGACGAGCTCCCGCCACGACCACGTACGTTCGTGGGTCAGCAGTGCTGGCGTGTCCTGCTCGGCTCGTGCCAGGAGGAGGTCCCGTATGGTCACGCGGGCTCGGCTGCGAGACGCCGGCCGAGGCGCAGCGCCTGCTCCGTTGCGCCGCCGTGCTGGAACTCGTAGCGCGTCGCCGCGGTGAAGTAGCGGTGCGCCACCCCGTCGAGGTCGACGCCGACACCGCCGTGGATGTGCACCGTCGTGTGCGCGATGCGGTGACCGGCGTCGGCGGCCCAGAGCTTGGCCGTGGCGACGGCCTCCTCGGCGGGCAGGTGCTCGGCGAGCCGCCACGCGGCCTGCCACACCGTGAGTGCCAGGAAACGGGTGTCGATGTAGCCGTCGGCCAGCCGCTGCGAGACGGCCTGGAACGTGGCGACGGGCCGGTCGAACTGCTCGCGCGTCTTGGCGTACTCGGCCGTCAGCGTGACGGCACCTTCGGTGACACCGAGCTGCACGGCGCACGACGCCACGGTCAGCAGGTCCAGCAGGCGCTGCGCAGCCACGGAGTCGCCGATGCGGCGGTCGGCGCCGACTCGTACGCCGTCGAGCTCGATCATGCCCGCGACGTCGCCGTCGCTGAGGTGCTGCTCGCGGACACCCACCTCGTTGACGTCGACGAGGAACACCGCGGTCCCGTCGGCCGTCGTCGCGGTCACCAGGAAGGCAGTGGCGACGGTGGCGGCGGGCACGAGGTACTTGGTGCCGGTCAGCACGTACGTCCCGCCGTCCTCGGCCGCGGTGGTCGTCGGAGTCGTCGGGGCGTGCTCGTGCTCCTCGGCGATCGCGCAGCTCAAGACGTCGGAGGCGAACCCGATGCGCTGCTGCTCGTCGCTGGCGTGCTCACCGAGCCACAGCCGCGCGACAGAGTCCGCGGCCAGCGGCACCGGGGCGACCGTGCGACCGACTTCGACGAGCACGCGGCACAGCTCGACGAAGCCGAGCCCTGCGCCGTCGTGCGCTTCGGGCGTCGTCAGGCTCAGCAGTCCCGCGCTGCGCAGGGCGGTCCAGAGCGCGGGATCGAAGCGGTTGCCCGCGGCCTCGACCTCGGCCAGCCGGGCCGGCTTGGTGTGGTCGCCCAGGATCGTCGCCGCCAGGGCAGCGGCGTCGTCGGCCTCGGGGGAGAAGGTGAAGTCCATGGCAGTCCCTATCGCTTCGCTGCCGGCAGGCCGAGCCCGACGTAGCCGATGATGTCCCGCTGGATCTCGTTCGTGCCGCCGCCGAACGTCATGACGAGCGACGAGCGGAAGTAGCGCTCGAGCCGGCCGGCGAGCACGGCGCCGGCCGAGTCGGCCGCGATGCCGGCTGCGGGCCCGACCACCTCCATCAAGGAGCGGTAGACCTCGATCGCCAGCTCGGATCCGTAGACCTTGATGGCCGACGCATCGGCGGGCGAGAGGGTGTCGATCTCGGTGGCGAGCTTCCAGCCCATCAGGGTCAGCGCCTCGGTGCGGGCCTGGGCCCGGCCCAGCAGGATCTGGACCCACTGCTGGTCGATCACACGTACGCCGTTGGCGTCCTTGGTCTGCCGCGCCCAGTCGGTGACGAGCTCGATCGAGTGGACGAGGGGTGCCGACGAGGTGAGCGCCACGCGCTCGCGGTTGAGCTGGTTCGTGATCAGCGCCCAGCCGCCGCCGCGTCCGCCGATGAGGTTGTCCGCCGGCACCCGGACGTTGTCGTAGTAGGTCGCGCTCGTGCCGACGCCGGCGATCGTGTGCACGGGCGTGTAGGAGAACCCTTCAGCGTCGGCCGGGACGAGGATCATCGACAGGCCCTTGTGCCGGGGCAGGTCGGGGTCGGTGCGGCACGCCATCCAGATCCAGTCGGCGTACTGGATCAGGGAGGTCCACATCTTCTGGCCGTTGACGACCCACTCGCCGGTCGACTCGTCGAGCTCGGCGCGCGTCCGCAACGAGGCCAGATCGGTGCCGGAGCCCGGTTCGGAGTAGCCGATCGAGAAGTGCAGCTCACCTTGGACGATCCGGGGGAGGAAGTACTCCTTCTGCTCCTGGGTGCCGTACTTCATGATCGTCGGACCGACGGTGTTGAGCGTCAGGTAGGGGATCGGCACCCCAGCGACGGCCGCGACATTGGTGAAGATCAGCTCGTCGACCATCGAGCGGTTCTGTCCGCCCCACTCCTCGGGCCAGCCCATGCCGAGCCAGCCGTCGGCGCCGAGCTGGCGGATCACGTCCTTGTAGACCGTGGCGTCGCCGAACTCCCCGGAGGAGGCGGCGAGAGCCGCGCGGCGCTCAGGGGTGACCAGCTCGGAAAAGTAGCCCTTCAGCTCGTCACGAAGGCGAAGCTGGTCGGCTGTCAGGGCGACGTACATGTGGTAAAACTATAACGTGTTCTCGTTTTGGTCCACAGGGGACCGCAATCGGAGGCAATCGTGAGTGAGACCCGCGTTCTCGACACCGGCACCGTCCCGGAGCGATTTGCCCGTGGCTGGCACTGCCTGGGCCTCGAGCGGGAGTTCACCGACGGCAAGCCGCACTCGGTGCAGGCATTCGGCGGCAAGCTCGTGGTGTGGAGCGACTCCGAGGGTGCGCTGCACGTCCTCGACGGCTACTGCCGGCACATGGGCGGCGACCTGACGCAGGGCACCGTCAAGGGCGACGAGATCGCCTGCCCGTTCCACGACTGGCGCTGGGGCGGCGACGGCAAGTGCAAGGCCATCCCGTACGCCAAGCGCGTCCCGCTGCGGGCCCGGACGCAGCGCTACGAGAGCGTCGTCCGCAACGGCATGCTGATGATCTGGCACGACCCCGAGGGCAGCCCGGCCGACCTGGACGCCCTGCCGCCCGAGCTCGAGGGCGTCGGCACCGACAAGTACACCGAGTGGACCTGGAACGTCATCGAGGTCGACAACGCCCACTGTCGCGAGATCATCGACAACGTCGTCGACATGGCGCACTTCTTCTACATCCACTTCGCGTTCCCCACCAACTTCCGCAACGTCTTCGAGGGCGACAAGGCGACCCAGTTCATGGAGTCGACCGGCCGCCCGGACATGAAGGCCGAGGGCTACGGCGACGAGGACCTCGTGCTCAAGTCGGAGGCGACCTACTTCGGGCCGTCGTACATGATCAACTGGCTCGACACCGACTACAAGGGCTTCCTGACCAAGGTCATCTTGATCAACTGCCACATCCCGACCGGCCCCAACTCGTTCAACCTGCAGTACGGCCTGTGCGTCGAGAAGCCGGAGGGCGTCGACGAGGCCACGGCGAAGTACATCGGCGACAAGTACGCCGAGACGTTCGAGCAGGGCTTCCTGCAGGACGTCGCGATCTGGCAGAACAAGGCGCCGGTGCAGAACCCCCTGCTGTGCGAGGAGGACGGCCCGGTCTACCAGCTGCGCCGCTGGTACGAGCAGTTCTACGTCGACAAGGCCGATGTCGAGCCCGAGATGGTCGAACGGTTCGAGTTCGAGGTCGACACGACCAAGGCCAACGAGAACTGGCGCGCCGAGGTCGCCGAGAACCTCGCCCGCAAGGCGGCGGAGGACCGTCAGGCCGAGACGGCGGAGGTCTGATGGCCTACATCGTCCCGACCCGGGCGGAGACGCTCGATGACCGGGAGCTCTACACGCAGGGCAACCTGTCGGACGTCACCTGTCGGCAGTGCCAGGCGCAGGTCATGGTCCGCAAGAACAGCGAGCACCACACCTCGATCCAGTGGACCCGTGAAGCCGTCGAGACCTGTGCGGTCTTCTCCGAGCTCGACCAGCGGGATGACGGCCGGCCGGTCCACTCGGCCTGCCCCCAGCTGCTGGCGTCGATCGAGTACGCCGTGAGTGAAGGCATGGTCACGGTCGGCGCAGGAGTCGACCCGGTCGGACTGGACCGGGGCCGCACCCCCCATGAGTGAGAGTTCCTTCGAGCTCGAGGTGCTCGACGTCATCGAGGAGACCGGCGACGCGCGGTCGGTCGTCCTCGACCCGGGCGAGCACCGGGAGCACTTCGCCTACACGCCGGGGCAGTTCCTCACGGTCGCCGTGCCGAGTGACCGGACGGGCCTGGTGGCGCGCAGCTACTCCCTCTCGTCGACGCCGGCCGAGGACGGCCCGCTGACGATCACGGTCAAGCGCACGCCCGACGGCTATGCCTCGGGCTGGATCTGCTCCGAGCTCCGGCCCGGCGACCGGCTCAGGGTGCTTCCGCCAAGCGGCATCTTCACGCCGAAGGACCTCGACGCCGACCTGTTGCTGTTCGCCGGTGGCAGCGGCATCACCCCCGTGATGTCGATCATCCGTACGTCCTTGACCCGCGGCTCGGGCCGAATCGTGCTGTTCTACGCCAACCGCGACGAGCGCTCGGTGATCTTCGGCGCAGCACTCAAGGAGCTCGCCGCCGAGCACCCCGACCGCCTGCAGGTCGTCCACTGGCTCGAGTCGGTGCAGGGCCTGCCCAGCCAGGACCAGCTGCGCGCGTTCGCCGCCCAGTACGCCGAGCGTGACGCATTCGTGTGCGGGCCGGCACCGTTCATGGCGGCGGCCGTCGCCGCGCTGAAGGAGCTCGAGTTCCCCCGCGACCGCCGGCACCAGGAGAAGTTCGTGTCGCTGGGCGGCAACCCGTTCGAGACGGCCGCCGAGCGCGAGCCCGGCGCCGACGAGGACGAGCCCGCCGCCGCCCCGGCGGGTCCGCAGGTTCGCCTGCAGGTCGAGCTCGACGGCGTCGACTACGAGTACGACGACTGGCGGCCCGGCACGACGCTCCTGGAGCACCTGGAGAGCAAGGGCGTGAAGGCGCCCTACTCCTGCCGCGAGGGCGAGTGCTCAGCCTGTGCGATCCGCCTGCTCGAGGGCGAGGTCACGATGCGTGCCAACGACGTGCTCGAGGACGAGGACCTGGCCGACGGCATACGACTCGGGTGCCAGAGCGAGCCGGCCTCCGAGAAGGTCCGGGTGACGTACTCGTGACCGCGATGGAGATCCCGGACCAGGTGCCGGCGGACGAGGTCGCCTCGTGGTCCGACGAGGTCGACGTGCTCGTCATCGGCGCCGGCATGGCCGGCACCGCCGCTGCGATCGAGGCGGCGACCGCAGGCGCGCGGGTGCTCCTGCTCGACCGCGGTGGCCGACTGTCGGCCACCAGCGCGATGGCCGGAGGGCACTTCTACCTCGGCGGTGGCACGCCCTGCCAGGAGGTCAGCGGATACGAGGACACCCCTGAGGAGATGGCGAAGTACCTCATGGCGGTCTCGCCCGACTGCGATCCCGAGAAGATCCGGCTCTACAGCGAGGGCAGCGTCGAGCACTTCCACTGGCTCGAGTCGCTCGGCTTCGAGTTCGAGCGCTCGTTCTACCCCGACAAGAGCGTCATGGCGCCGGGCACCCAGGGCGTCATGTTCACCGGCAACGAGAAGGTGTGGCCGTTCCATGAGATCGCGAAGCCGGCGCCGCGTGGCCACCAGCCTCCGGTCGTGGGCGACTCCGGCGGCGGCGCACTCGTGCTCGACCTCGCCCTGAAGAAGCTGGACGAGCTCGGCGTCGAGGTCCGCTTCGACACCGGCGCGACCGCCCTCGTGACCGACGGTGACCGCGTCATCGGGGCAACCTGGAAACGCTTCGGCGACACCGGCGCCGTGCGCGCCGGCGCCGTCGTCATCGCCGCCGGGGGCTTCGTCATGAACCCGGAGATGGTGCACGCGTTCGCCCCGCCCCTCGAAGCGCTCCTGGCCCGCGGCATGGCGCTCGGCAACACGTACGACGACGGGCTCGGCATCCGGCTCGGTGAGTCGGTCGGTGCCGCGACCGAGCACATGGACGGCGCGTTCCTGACCGCCCCGTTCTACCCACCGGGCCACCTCGTCTCGGGGATCTGCGTCAACAGCCGCGGCGAGCGGTTCGTCGCGGAGGACTCCTACCACTCCCGCACCTCGGCGTTCGTCTTCGACCAGCCCGACCAGAAGGCGTGGCTGATCCTGGACTCGGTGCAGATGGCCGAGCCGGCATACGGGCTGCAGCCGCTGGTCGACGGGTGGGAGACCATCGCCGAGATGGAGGTCGGGCTCGGCGTGCCGGCCGGCTCGTTGGCCCGCACGCTCGACGACTACAACGCGGCAGCCCGCGACGGTGCCGACCCGGCGTTCCACAAGGCCGCGGAGTACGTCGTGCCGCTCGACGTCCCGCCCTACGGCGCGTACGACCTGACGCCCGGACAGGCCTTCTACTCCGGGTTCACGTGCGGTGGGCTCGCCGTCGATCCCGACGGTCGCGTCCTGCGCGAGGACCGCTCGGCCGTCGACGGCCTGTACGCCGCGGGTGCCTGCGCCTCCAACATCGCGGTCGACGGGCGCGGCTATGCCTCGGGCACGCAGCTCGGCGAGGCGTCGTTCTTCGGCCGTCGTGCCGGGCGGCACGCCGCCACCAGAACCCCTGAAAACGTAACGCAGATCACACCCGGTCGTTACTCTTCAGAAGTCACGCCGGCCGCCGAAATGACACACGTTGCCCCGCCAGGGTCCCGTCGCAGCGGAGTCGACGGCCACCAGGAGGAGACATGGGCCTGAGTCTTGCCTCGGTCGTCCGCGGGCCCGGCCAGGTTGCCGCGATGTCGTGGGACGTCGCCAAGCTGACGTTCACGACCCGCTTCCAGATGCGCGAGTTCGTCGAGCAGGCGTGGTTCGTCGCCAGCGTCACGCTGATGCCGACGATCCTGGTGTCGATCCCGTTCGGTGCGGTCATCGCGCTCCAGGTCGGCAACCTCACGGGTCAGCTCGGTGCCCAGTCCTTCGCGGGTGCCACCGCGGTGCTCGCGACCGTGCGGGAGGCGGCACCGATCGCCGCGGCCCTCATCATCGCGGGCGCGGCCGGCTCGGCGATCTGCTCGGACCTCGGCGCACGCAAGATGCGCGAGGAGATCGATGCGATGGAGACCTTGGGCATCGACCCGATCGCGCGACTCGTCGTGCCTCGTGCGCTGGCGACCGTCACGGTGGCGATGCTGATGAACGGCATCGTGATCACGGCCGGCATCGCGGGCGGCTACTACTTCACGGTGATCGTGCAGGGCGGCTCCGCCGGCGCATTCCTCGCCTCGTTCACCGCGCTGGCGACCCTGCCCGACATCTACGTCTCCATGATCAAGGCCGCGACCTTCGGCTTCCTCGCGGCGATCGTCGGGTCCTACAAGGGACTCAGCGCCGGCGGCGGCCCTGCCGGTGTCGGCCGGGCGGTCAACGAGTCGGTCATCCTCTCGTTCATGCTGCTGTTCCTGCTCAACTCGATCATCACGGCGCTGTACTTCCAGTTCGTCCCCCAGGCAGGCCTCTGATGAGCGTCCTGACCGAGCTCGGCACGTCAGCCGTCAAGTCCGGGCGTACGCGCCTGGAGACGATGGGCGACCAGCTGCTGTTCTACGCCAAGGCGCTGGGCTCGATCCCGCACGTGCTGCGCAGCTACCGCAAGGAGGTCGCCAAGACCCTCGCGGAGGTCGTGTTCGGAGTCGGCGCCCTGTCCGTCATCGCCGGCACGGTCGGCGTCATCGCCTTCCTCGCGTTCTTCGCCGGCACCGAGGTCGGGCTGCAGGGCTACGCCTCGCTGAGCCAGATCGGCGTCGCGAAGTTCACGGCGTTCATCTCGGCGTACTTCAACACCCGCGAGGTGGCGCCGCTGGTGTCCTCGATCGCGCTGGCCGCCACGGTCGGCTGCGGCTACACCGCGCGGCTCGGCGCCATGCGGATCTCCGAGGAGATCGACGCCCTCGAGGTCATGGGCGTGCCCTCGATCCCGTTCCTGGTGACGACCCGGATGATCGCGGGGTTCGTCTCGGTGATCCCGCTCTACACGGTCGCGCTGCTCGCGTCGTACCTCTCGCCGCGGCTCATCACCACGATGGTCTACGGCGAGTCCGTCGGCACGTACGACCACTACTTCCGCCAGTTCCTGCCGCCCGTCGACATCCTCTGGTCGTTCGGCAAGATGATCGTCCTGGCGGTCCTGATCATCTTGATCCACTGCTACTACGGCTACACCGCCTCGGGCGGTCCGGCCGGCGTGGGCGTCGCCGTCGGGCGTGCCATCCGCTCATCGATCGTCACGGTCGTCGTCGTCAACTTCTTCCTGAGCTTCGCCATCTGGGGATCGACGACCACTGTGCGGATCACGGGGTAGCCGATGCTCGCGAGCCTCGTCCACGACACCCCGCGCGAACACCACCGACTGTGGTTCGCCGGGGTCGCGTACGTCGTGTCGGTCTGCCTGCTGATCGGCCTCTGCATCGCGATGTACGAGAAGAAGTTCACGTCGAGCACCGATGTCACGGTCATGGCCGACCGCGCCGGTCTCCAGCTGGCCCGGTTCGGCGACGTCCGGCTGCACGGGGCGCTGGTGGGCTACGTCAAGGGCATCGAGAGCGACGGCAAGCGGGCCAAGATCACGCTGTCGCTCAAGCCCGACGCGGCCCGGACGATCCCCGGGGACGTGGCGGTGCAGATCCTGCCGACGACGCTCTTCGGCCAGAACTACCTCGAGCTGATCCCGCCCAAGTCCGGGGCCTCGGCGGGCGGCACCCTGCGCGACGGCTCGATCATCCCGGCGAACCGGGTCACGACGAACGTCGAGCTGCAGAGCATCCTCGCCAACCTCTTCCCGCTCCTGCGCTCGGTGCGCCCCGCGGACCTCAACTCGACGCTGTACGCGCTCTCGCACGCCTTGCAGGGCAAGGGCAAGCAGCTCGGCGACACCCTCGAGACGCTGGACGACTATCTCAACCGCATGAATGTCGAGCTGCCGACGCTGCGCACCGACCTCAAGCTGTTGTCGCAGGTGGCCAACACGTACGACATGGCCGCTCCCGACCTGATCCGGCTCCTGCGCAACGCGACGGTCACCGCGCGCACCCTCACCCAGAAGCAGGGTGACCTCAACCGGGCGCTCGGCAGCCTGACCGGCCTCGCCCGCACGACCCGCGTGACGCTGTCGGAGAACGAGGACGCGCTGATCGCCCAGACCCGGTCGGGCCGTCCACTGCTGGCGCTGCTGGACACGTACTCGCCGGAGCTCAAGTGCGTGCTGGTCGGCCTCGACCGGCAGCGGCCGAACGCCAGCAACGTCTTCAACGGCGGCATCATCCACCAGACCCTCGAGCTGGGCGCACCGCAGCGCGGCGCCTACACCGAGGCGGACGCGCCCGAGTTCGGCGAGGTCGGCCACGGACCGTGGTGCCTCGGTCTCCCGGACAACTACGACGTGCCCGCCCCGTTCGAGCCCTTGAAGGACGGGTCCGACAAGGACGATCCCGACGGCGGTCTCGGATGAACTCTCGGGACACCGCGTTCACCATCGCGGCCATCAAGCTCGGCATCTTCACCCTCGTCTCGGTGATCGTGACGGGCATGCTCGTCGTGATCATGGGCGGGTTCGGCCTCGGCTCCCAGACCGAGTACAAGGCCGTGTTCTCCAGTGCGTCGGAGCTGACGGCCGGCGACCAGGTACGCATCGCGGGTGTCGTGGTCGGCAAGGTCAAGGACGTCAAGATCTACCACCGCACCGAGGCCATGGTGACCTTCAAGGTCAAGGACGGTGTGCCGCTCACGCAGGACTCCCGGGCGAGCATCCGCTTCCTCAACCTGATCGGTGACCGCTACATGTCGTTGGAGCAGGGCAAGGAAGGTTCGCCGCGGCTGAAGCCGGGCTCCACCCTGCCGCTGGACCGCACGACCCCGGCGCTCAACCTGACCGCGCTGTTCCAGGGCTTCCAGCCGCTGTTCGCGGCGCTGCGGCCCGAGGACGTCAACAAGCTCTCCCTCAACCTGATCCAGGTGCTCCAGGGTGAGGGCGGCACGGTGCAGGAGCTGCTCTCCCACACCGCCTCCCTGACCAGCACACTGGCCGATCGCGACGAGCTCATCGGCGATGTCATCACCAACCTCACCTCGTTGATGACGACGGTCGACGACCACCACCAGCAGCTCGACGAGCTGCTCACGAGCATGCGTTCGTGGTTCGGCGACCTGGCCAAGGACCGCAAGGTCATCGGCTCGTCGCTGACCAACATCTCCCAGGTCACCAAGTCGGTCGCCGACCTGCTGACCGAGGGCCGGCCGCTGCTCAAGGCGGACGTCGCCCAGCTGCGGCGCCTGTTCACGGTCCTGGCCAAGCCGGAGAACAAGGCCTACCTCGACGAGACGCTCGACCTGCTCCCGACGATGCTCGCCAAGCAGACCCGGATCGGCGTCTACGGCTCCTGGTACAACTACTACCTCTGCGAGTTCCACGGCGGCGTGGTGCTGCCCAGCGCGCTGATGGACACGCTGCCGGCCGAGGTCCAGAAGCAGATGTCGGACTTCACGCTCTACAGCAATGCCAAGAGGTGCCGCTGATGGCACGTCGAAGTGACTCGCAGATCCTGCAGATGGGCATCATCTCGCTGGCGTTGCTGCTGCTCGTGATGGTCGGCTCGTTCAACATCCAGAAGCTGCCCTGGCTCCGCGGCACGACGTATCACGCCGAGCTGAGCGATGCGAGCGGCCTGCGCACCGGCAGCGAGGTCCAGGTCGCGGGCGTCCGCGTGGGCCGGGTCAACAAGCTGCGGATCGGCAAGACCAAGGTCATCGCGGACTTCGACGTCTCCGGCGCGACCCTCGGCCGTTCGACCCGGGCCAGCGTCGAGGTCAAGAGCCTCCTGGGCGAGAAGTTCCTCAACATCAAGCCGGAGGGATCCGGCACGATGGCGGCCGGCGCCACGATCCCGATGTCCCGCACCGACGTCACGTTCGACATCGTCGGCACGCTCGGCGAGCTGACGACGCAGACCGAGGACACCAACAAGGCCAACCTCACCAAGGCGCTCGACTCGTTGGCCGAGGTCGTCGACTCGGCCGCGCCCGAGGTGCGTTCGAGCTTCAGCGGGCTGTCCCGCCTGTCGACGACGATCGCGTCGCGCGACGAGGAGATCGAGAAGCTGCTGCGGCGCTCGAGCAACGTCACCCAGCTGCTCGACGAGCGCAAGGGCGACCTGGTGACGCTGATGAAGAAGGCCGACCTGATCTTCCAGGAGCTGCAACCAGCGCAAGCAGACGATCCACGAGCTCCTGGTCAACGCCAACCGGCTGGCGGTCGAGCTCCAAGGCGTCGTCAAGGACAACCGCGAGCAGCTGCGGCCCACCTTGGACAAGCTCGAGAACGTGCTGTCCTTCCTGCACGCCAGGGAGGACCAGATCGAGACGCTCCTGCACAACTACGGTCCGTACGTCAGCATCCTCGGCAACATCGTCGGCAGCGGCCCCTGGTTCGACGCCTACGTCCCCAACATCACCGGTGTCTTCACGGGCGAGTTCGGGCTCACCAAGCCGGGAGGTGGGGGATGACCGGCTGGAGCAGAAGGGCTCAATGGATCGCGGCGGCCGTGCCGGTCGCGCTGTTGCTGCTGACCTTCCTGGTCTATCCCCGCGAGGGCGGGTCCAGGACCGTCACCGCGCACTTCGACCGGGCCGTCGCGGTCTATCCCGGCACCCACCTCCGGGTCATGGGCGTCCGCGTCGGCGAGGTCACCTCGGTCGTGCCCGAGGGCGACAGCGTTCGCGTCGAGATGACGTACGACAAGGAGTACAAGCTGCCGGCCGATGCCGGGGCCGCAGTCGTGACGCCCACGCTGGTGGCGGACCGCTACGTCCAGATCTTCCCGGCGTACTCCAAGGGCCCGGTGATGCGCGACCACGCCGACATCCCGATGGCGCGCACCAAGACACCCATCGAGCTGGACCGCATGTTCAAGTCGCTCGACGACCTCGCCACGACGCTCGGCCCCAAGGCCGGCTCGACCAGCGGCGCGCTGGACAACCTGCTCTCGGCGAGCGCGAAGGCCCTCGGCGGCAACGGCGAGGCGGGATCCAAGGTGATCCGCAACCTGTCACAGGCGGCGGAGGTGTTCGCCGACAACCGCGGCCCGCTGTTCGACAACGTCCGTTCGCTCGCCAACATCACCGACACGTTGGCCGAGAACGACAAGACGGTCCAGGCGTTCCTCAAGGAGCTGTCCTCGGTGTCCGGCCAGTTCGCGGGTGAGCGCGACGAGCTGCGCGACGTGCTGGCCTCGCTGGCGAAGGTGCTGGGCACGGTCAAGGGCTTCGTGCACGAGAACCGTGCGGCCCTCGGCAAGGACGTCGAGCTGCTGAGCAGCCTGCTCGAACGGGTCGACAACCAGAAGGACGCCCTCGGCCTGATCGTCCAGAAGGGCTCGCTCGCGATGGGCAACCTCGCCCTGGCGTTCGACTCGAGCACGGGAACGTACGGGTCCCGCGTGCAGATCACCCCGGGCATCCAGTTCCGTCCCGACCAGTTCCTGTGCCAGACGTTGGTCAGCATCGGCACACCGGAGGCGGCCTGCACGATGCTCACCGACCTGCTCAAGCCGTTGCTGCCCGCGTCATCGGCCCCGGCCGCCAGCGTCCCGCAGCCGGGCACGACGACTCCCATCGTGCCGGAGACCCCCGCGAACCCGGCCCCGTCCGGCGAGACAGGCAAGCTGCCCACCCTCCTCGACCTGCTCGGCGGTGGTGCGCTGTGATGCGGCTTCGCCTGGTCGTCGGGGCCTTGCTGCTGCTCCTGGTGAGCGGCTGCACGTTCAACGGCGTCTACGACCTGCCGCTGCCCGGCAACAAGGTCGAGCAACGACAACGGGTTCGAGGTCAGCGCCGACTTCGCCGACGCCCTCAACCTGGTGCCGCGCTCCTCGGTCATGGTGGCCGACGTGCCCGGTGGGTCAGGTCGAGTCCGTGACCAGGGTCGGCTGGCACGCCCGGATCAAGATGCTCATCCGCAAGGACGTGGTGCTGCCGGCCAACGCCAAGGCCGAGATCCGTCAGACGAGCCTGCTCGGTGAGAAGTACGTCGAGCTGTCGGCACCGACGGCGAGCGCCGACGCCAAGAGCGCCAGCACCGGCCGGCTCGGACCCGGCGACGTGATCCCGATGGATCGCACGGGCCGCAATCCCGAGGTCGAGGAGGTTCTCGGCGCGCTGTCACTCGTGCTGACCGGCGGCGGCGTCGGCCAGATCCAGACCATCACGCACGAGCTCAACGAGATGATGGACGGGCGCACCGGCAAGATCCGTGACGTCCTCAGCCAGGTCAACACCCTCGTCGAGCACGCTCGACTCCCAGAAGGGCGACATCGTGCAGGCGCTGGAGTCGCTCAACGGGCTGACCGGGACCCTCGTCGCCGAGAAGAAGACCATCGGGGACGCACTGGATGCCGCCGGCCCGGCGATCACCGTGCTGCGCGACCAGCACACGCAGCTCGTCAGCATGCTGTCCGAGCTCGACAAGCTGGGCGAGCGTCGGCACGCGGGTCGTCAACGAGACCAAGGACGACCTCATCGCCGAGCTGCGCCACCTCGAGCCGGTGCTCCGCAAGCTGTCCGACAGCGGCGACTCGTTGGTGCCCGGTCTGGTCGCGGCAGCCAGCTACCCGTTCCCGATCGATGCGGCGGATGCCATCAAGGGCGACTTCGCCAACGTCATCTTCAAGCTGCAGATCAAGCTCACGCCGGTCAGCGAGGGCGGGCTCCTGCCGACGACGCTGCAGGACCTCGTCACGCTGTGCAAGGCGACACCGGCGGCGCCGATCTGCTCGCCGGCGGGCGATGCGATCGAGCAGATCTGCGCGCTGCTCGGCACGTTGCCGTTGTGCAAGGAGTCGACCGTCGACGAGGTGACCGACGCCCTCGGCAAGCTCGAGCAGCCCGGCGGGTCGACGACCCCGCCGTCCACACCCGACAAGGACGCAACGACCACGCCGCCGCCCGACACCACTGGCAGCGGATCGGACGATCCGCTGGTCCAGCTGCTCACGGGCCTGCTGGGGGGTGGCTCGTCATGAGGCGCGGAATCAAGGTCAGGCTGCTCGCCTTCGTGATCCTGAGCGCCCTGGGCATGGTCTACGTCGGTGCGTCCTACCTCGGGTTCGTCGACCAGGCGCTGGGCCGTGGCTACACGGTGCACGTGCTCCTGCCGGAGTCCGGCGGCCTCTACCAGGGCAGCGAGGTCACGCTATCGCGGCGTCAAGATCGGCAAGGTGTCCGCGATGGACGTCGACGCCGACGGCCTGCGGGTCGACGTCGCGCTCGAGGACGACACGCACGTGCCGGCGGACTCCCCGGTGTTCGTGCACAACCTCAGCGTCGTGGGCGAGCAGTACATCTCGTTCGAGCCCGGCTCCAAGAAGGGGCCGATGCTCAAGGACGGCGACACCGTCCACGGCACCAAGGAGAGCATCCCGCTCGGTGAGGACGTGCTCCTGCAGGACCTCAGCCGGTTCGTCTCGAGCCTGGACGGCAGCGAGCTCAACACCGTCGTCAGCGAGCTCGGCACGATGTTCCGCGACAACGCCAATCCGCTGCGCTCGATGGTCGACAGCACCCAGAAGTTCGTCGACGCGGCCGCGGCCAACGAGTCGTCGACGATCGCGCTGCTGGACAACGCCAAGACCGTGCTGCAGACCCAGCAGGACAACGCCGCGAACATCCGTGGGTTCGCCCGCGACCTCGCCGACGTGACCGGCACGCTGGCCGACTCGAACGCCGACGTCGAGCGCATCCTGGACCGGGCCGGCCCCGCGGCCCAGGAGCTGACGAAGCTGGTCAGCACGCTGCGCACCGTGCTGCCGCCGATGCTGCTGCACCTGGTCAACGTGACCGAGGTCCTCGACGCTCGGCTGCCGGCCCTCGAGCAGCTGCTGGTCACGTTCCCGCGGCTGATCTCCGCCGGCCCGTCGGCCCTGACCCCGGGCGACCAGAAGTTCGGCCGGGTCCACCTCAACCTGAACCAGACCCCGCCGGCCTGCACCGAGGGCTACCTGCCGCCCGGGCAGTGGCGTCCCACCACACAGGAGAGCTTCGTGCCGTACTACCCCGCCGAGTGCACGTCCGGATCGCCCGTGAACATGCGTGGTATGAAGTATGCGCCGCCGCTCTACGACTGGAGGGGCGCGTCGGCCGGAGGGAACTCGTGAACCGTACGTCCGCGATCAACGCTGCGCTCGGGGTCGCCCTCGTGGGCCTGCTGGCGTGGCTCGTGCTCTTCGCCGTGCGAGGCAGCGAGGCCGCACCCGGCAGCACGCCGACCGAGGAGCTCGCCGGCCGCTATGCCGACGTCACCCGCGCCGCGCGCGCCGAGACGCTGGCGTTCCTGGCGGTCGACCACACCAAGATGGACGAGCTGACCGATCGCGTGCTGTCGGGTGCGACCGGGACCTTCAAGAAGCAGTACAAGGCCTCGCTCAAGTCGCTCAAGGAGACCGCGGTCAGCCAGGAGTCGATCTCCAAGGGGCGGGTCGACGAGATCGGGCTGAGCGAGGTCGAGCCGCGTTCCGCGACGGTGTTCGTGGCGGCGGGCAGCAAGGTGCAGAACAAGGGCACCAAGGGCAAGGTCGAGGACCGGTTCTGGCGCATCAAGCTGACCATGGCCAAGCAGGGCGGCCGTTGGCTGGTCTCCCAGCTCGAGTTCGTGGGCTGATCATGGCGAAGCTGAAGCGCGACGAACGCGTCTGCCCCTTTTGCGCCGAGACGATCAAGGCGGCCGCGACGCGCTGCCGGTTCTGCCACTCGGACGTGACCCCGGTCCTGCGGCCCGAGCCGCGAGGCCCGGCCCGAGCCCAAGGTCCGGGCCAAGGCCCCGACCCAGACCGGCCCGGCCGGAGCCGGCCGGCCGAGACCGAGCCCGGGACCGAGCCCGTCGAGGAGTCTGCCGGTCGCCGGCGCCCAGCCGTGCCGAGCCTCGGCGACGTCCGATCGTTCGTGCTGCGCCGGCTGACCCTCGTGCTGGCGGTGCTGGTCCTGCTCGCCGGAGCGGGCGTCGGCCTGTCGTGGTGGCGGGCCGAGCAGGGTTCGGCGTCGGTCGCTCCGGGCGGCGTCCTCGTCGGCGACGACGCACGCACCGAGGTGCTGGTCACCGCCGCCGACCTCGCGCAGCGCACCCTCTCGTACGACTACAAGACGCTGGCGAACGACATGGAGGTCGCGCGAGCGCGGATGACGCCCACGTTCCGCAAGCAGTACGACTCCACGATGCAGCAGGTGCGGGCGAACACGACCAAGAACAAGATCGTCCTCCAGGCGGTCGCGGTGTCCTCGGCGATCATCAAGGCGACCGAGCACCGGGCCAAGGTCCTGGTGTTCCTCAACCAGACGACGACGGCCGGGACGGGCAAGAAGGCCAACCAGCAGATGAGCCGCAACAGCCTGGTCGTCACGCTCACCAGGGGAGATGGCGACTGGGCCATATCCAAACTCACCGCCCTGGGCTAGGCTAGAACACGTTCTAGTTCTACGCTCAGCGTGAGCGAGGAGGCGGGTCACTGATGGCAAGGGTTGAGGTCGACTACGACGTCTGCGAGGCGAACGCCTTGTGCGAGGCGACGGCACCGGACATGTTCTTCGTCGATGACGACGACCAGCTGCAGGTCGAGGACCCGACGGTGACCGACGAGAACCGCTCGCGGGTCGAGCGGGCAGTCGCCTCGTGCCCGAAGTCGGCACTGCGCATCGCCGAGGGCGCATGACGGTGTCACTCGACGGCAAGGTCGCCGTCGTCACGGGTGCAGGCGCGGGACTCGGGCGCGCAGAAGCTCTTGCGCTCGCAGGCGCGGGGGCCCGCATCGTGCTCAACGACCTCCCGGGGGCCGCTGACGAGACCGCTGCCGAGATCAAGGCGCTGGGCGCCGAGGTGGCCATCGCAGCAGGTGACGTGGGCGAGCGATCGACCGCGGACCTGATCATGCAGACCGCCCTCGAGACGTTCGGCTCCCTCGACATCGTCGTCAACAACGCCGGTGTCACCCGTGACCGGATGCTGTTCAACATGTCGGACGAGGAGTTCGACCTCGTCATCCGCATCCACCTGCGCGGTCACTTCCTGCTGTCGCGCAACGCGGCGGCGCACTGGCGCCAGGTCGCCAAGGAGACCGGCGGGAGCGTCGACGCGAGTGTCATCAACACCGCCTCCGAGGCATTCCTCACCGGTTCGCCCGGACAGGCCAACTACGCGGCGGCCAAGGGTGGCATCACCGCGCTGACCCTGTCGACCGCGCGCGGGCTGTCCCGCATCGGCGTACGAGCCAACGCCATCTGCCCGCGAGCCCGCACGGCGATGACCGCCGAGGTGTTCGGCCCCGACGAGTCCGGCAGCGCGATCGACCCCTACAGCCCCGACCACGTGGCGCCCCTGGTCGCCTACCTCGCCTCGCCGGCAGCGGCGCGCATCAGCGGACAGGTGTTCGTCGTCTACGGCGGGATGGTGGCCGTCCTGGCCGCTCCCGTCGTGGAGCGCCGGTTCGACACCGAGGCCGATGTCTGGTCGACCGACGAGCTCGACCGGACCCTCGGTGAGCTTCTTCGCCGGCCGTGACCCCGAGGTCTCGTTCGCGGCCGACTCGATCCTCTCCCTCTAGCCCCCCGTACGCACAAGGAGAACGATGTCTCGCCTCAAGGACAAGCACGCCATCATCACCGGCGCCGCCCAAGGACAGGGCGCGGCGATCGCTCGCGCGTTCGTCGCCGAGGGTGCCCGGGTCGTCATCGCCGACGTCGCCGACGGATCTGCCCTCGCCGACGAGCTGGGCGACGCCGCGTCGTTCAGCCACCACGACGTCAGCGACCCGGCGTCGTGGGACCGGCTGGTGGCGGATGCCGAGGCGCAGCTCGGCGGACCGGTCAACGTGCTCGTCAACAATGCCGGCGTCCTGCGCTTCGGCGAGGTCGACACGATGCCGCTCGACGACCTCGACCTGCTGATCAACGTCAACATGCGGGGCTGCTTCCTGGGCATGCGGGCCGTCGCGGCGTCGATGAAGCAGCACCGCCAGGGCTCGATCATCAACTGCTCGTCGGTCGAAGGACTCGCCGGCATGGCGTCCCTCACGGCATACACCGGCACCAAGTTCGCGATCCGCGGGATGACCAAGGCCGCCGCGGTCGAGCTCGGCGCGTACGGCGTGCGGGTCAACTCGGTGCACCCCGGCATGATCGACACGGGCATGACCCGCGAGGTCGGCGGCGAGGCCGCGATGCAGTGGGGTGCGACCCGCGTTCCCCTGGAGCGCGTGGGGACACCCGATGACGTCGCGCCGCTGTACGTCTACCTGGCCGGCGACGAGAGCGGCTACACCACCGGCGGCGAGTTCGCGGTCGACGGCGGCGTCACCGCGACCCACTCCTTCTATCCGGGCAACAGCGGCCAGGGCGCCCGCTCGTGAGATGACGGCATCGTCGAGAAGGCGCATCGCTGCCGATGCGGTGCCGGGTGATACAACTTCACTACCAGCCAGTAACCGGAGGCGGCACTTGCGCATCGCACTCATGTCCTACCGCAGCAAGCCACATTGCGGCGGTCAGGGCGTCTACGTCCGCCACCTCAGTCGTGAGCTGGTGGCCCTCGGTCACACCGTCGAGGTGTTCTCCGGCCAGCCCTATCCGGAGCTCGACGAAGGGGTCGCGCTGACCAAGGTCCCCTCGCTGGACCTCTACCGCGAGCCCGACCCGTTCCGCACGCCGCGACCCAAGGAGTTCCGCGACCTCATCGACGTCGAAGAGGTCCTGACGATGTGGACCGCCGGCTTCCCCGAGCCCAAGACGTTCAGCAAGCGCGTGGCGCGGCTGCTCAAGGGCCGTCGCGGCGACTTCGACATCGTGCACGACAACCAGACGGTCGGCTTCGGCATGCTCGACATCGCCGAGCAGGGCTTCCCGCTGATCACCACGATCCATCACCCGATCACGTTCGACCGCCGCATCGACATCGCCAACGCGCCGACGCTGCGCAAGAAGCTCAGCCTGCGCCGCTGGTACGGCTTCCTGGGGATGCAGAAGAAGGTCGCCCGGCAGCTCCCCAAGATCCTCACGGTCTCCGAGTCGAGCCGGCGCGACATCATCACCGACTTCGGGGTCGACCCGTCGCGGCTCGAGGTCATCACCCTCGGCGTGGACGACGTGTTCGTCCCGCCGACGGCCCCGCGCGTTCCGGGCAGGATCGTCGCGATGGCCAGTGCGGATGCGCCGATGAAGGGCATCGCCACGCTGCTGGAGGCCTTCGCCAAGCTGCGCACCGAGCGCGACGTCGAGCTGCTGCTCGTCACGACGCTCAAGCCCGGTGGCCGCACCGAGCGGCTCATCGACGAGCTGGGCATCGCCGACGACGTGAGGTTCGTCAACGGCATCAGCGACGCTGAGCTCGTCGACGTCATGGGATCGGCCGAGGTCGCCTGCGTGCCGTCGCTGTACGAAGGCTTCTCCCTCCCGACCGCCGAGCTGATGGCCTGCGAGACACCCTTGGTCGTCAGCCGGGCCGGCGCGATCCCCGAGGTCGTCGGCGACGACGGCGCGTGCGCGATCCTGGTGCCGCCCGGCGATGTCGGCGAGCTCGAAGCCGCCATCATCGAGCTGCTGGACGACCCCGAGCGACGCACCGCGATGGGCCGCGCGGGGCGTGAGCGCGTGTTGGAGAAGTTCAGCTGGCGCGCGGTGGCGGTTGCCACTGCCGCGGCGTACGAAGAAGTGATCGCTGCGAGCGCGGCGTCCGCACCAGAGGAGAAGAACCATGCTGACCGTTGATTTCGACCGGCTGGGGCTGCGTCCCGGCGACCGGGTCATCGACATGGGCTGCGGTGCCGGCCGGCACGCGTTCGAGATGTACCGCCGCGGCGCGGACGTCATCGCGTTCGACCAGGACGCCGACGAGCTCTCCAACGTGCTGGACCTGTTCGGCGCGATGAAGGAGGCCGGCGAGGTCCCCGAGGGCGCCTCGGCCGACATCAAGGAGGGCGACGCCCTGGCGCTGCCGTTCGCCGACGGCGAGTTCGACCGCGTCGTCGCGTCCGAGGTGCTGGAGCACATACCGGCCGACATCCAGGCGATCAACGAGCTCGTGCGGGTCCTGCGTCCCGGCGGCACGATGGCTGTCACGGTGCCCCGCTGGCTGCCGGAGATCGTGTGCTGGAAGCTGTCCGACGACTACCACAACACGCCGGGCGGCCACATCAGGATCTACTCCGACAAGGAGCTGATCGGCAAGCTCGAGAACGCCGGCATGACGTTCGACGGCATCGACTACGCCCACGGCCTGCACTCGCCCTACTGGTGGCTCAAGTGCGCCGTCGGCGTCAAGAACGACGACAACCCGCTCGTCAAGGCGTACCACCAGGTCCTGGTCTGGGACATCATGAAGACCCGTGGCTACAGCACCGCGACGCGCCTGGCCGAGCGGGCGCTGAACCCACTGATCGGCAAGAGCATGGTGCTCTACCTGCGCAAGCCGATGGTGCGGCCCGGGGACGACGCTTGATGACGCCGGACCAGGTCGCCGAGACGGCGGCCAGCATCGCCGCGATGCAGGAGCCGGACGGCGCGATCCCCTGGACCGTCGGCGAGCACACCGACGCGTGGAACCACGTCGAGGGCGCGATGGCGCTCGTGGTGGGCGGCGAGCTTGATGCCGCCGAGGCGGCGTACGACTGGTGTGCCCGCACCCAGCGACCCGACGGCTCCTGGCCGATGAAGATCGTCCAGGGTCGCATCGACGACTCGAGCACCGAGTCCAACATGGCTGCCTACATCGCCGTCGGCGTGCTGCACCACTGGCGCATCCGGCAGGACCGAGCCTTCCTCCAGCGCATGTGGCCGGTCGTACGCCGCGCGCTCGACCTGGTCGTCGACCTGCAGCTGCCCTTCGGCGGCATCGCCTGGTCGCGCGAGTGGGACGCCAACGGGCCGGCCAGGATCAACCGCGAAGCCCTGCTCGCGGGCAGCTCCAGCATCCACCAGGCACTGCGGTGCGGCGTCGCGCTCGCCGAGCTGGTGGGGGAGCCCCAGCCGGAGTGGGAGCTCGCCGGCGGCCGGCTCGGGCACGCTTTGCGCGAGCACCGCGACCAGTTCCTCGACAAGTCGACATTCTCGATGGACTGGTACTACCCGGTGCTGGGTGGCGCCGTTCGCGGAGCGGCCGCTGACACGATGCTCGCGTCGGAGTGGGACACGTTCGTCGTCGACGGGCTGGGCATCCGTTGCGTCAGCACCAACCCGTGGGTCACCGGCGCGGAGACCTGTGAGCTGGTGATGGCGCTGAAGGCCGTCGGTGACCCTCGCGCCGAGCAGCTGTTCGCGGACATGCAGCACCTGCGCGGCGACCGCGGAGCGTACTGGACCGGCTTCGTCTTCCCCGAGAACGTCAACTGGCCCGCGGAGCACACGACCTACACCGCGGCGGCGGTGATCCTGGCCTGGGACGTCCTGACCGGGACGACGCCAGGTGCGGGCGTGATGACCGGACACGAGATCGGCGTGGACTTCGGCGAGATCATGCTCGAGTGCGGCTGCTCGTCATCCGACCGGTTCGCCGGCGTCTCCCCGGGTACGCACTAGCGTCCGCATCGAGCCGACCGTCTCGCGCGGCTCGAAGCAGCCCGAAGCGACGGCGCGCTGCCAGACGTGGAACGGCGCCTGGCCGCCGTCCTCGGGTCGCTCGAAGACGTCGTGGATCACCAGGGTGCCGCCGGCCATGAGCCAGTGCGCGAACCCGGAGTAGTCGGCCTGGGCGTGCACCTCGGCATGCCCGCCGTCGATGAACAGCAGGCTCACGGGGGTGCGCCACCACGTCGCGACACTGGTCGACCGGCCGATCACGGCAGTCACGTGGTCCTCGAGGCCGGCGCGCGCGATCGTCGCCCGGAACACCGGAAGCGTGTCCATGAGACCCAGCTCGTCGTCGACGAGCGTCGCGTCGTGGTGCTCCCAGCCGGCCTGGTTCTCCTCGGATCCGCGGTGGTGGTCGATCGTGAGCACGGCGCCGCCGACCTCGCGTGCTGCGGCGCCGAGATAGATCGCGGACTTCCCGCAGTAGGTGCCGATCTCCAGGGCCGGTCCGTGGGGGAGTCGCTCGCGGGCGGTGCGGTGCAGGAACTCACCCTCGTCCTCGGGCATGAACCCCTTGGCGGCGAGGGCATGCGTGAGCAGGTCTGGGGGCATCGCCGAGGTCATGAGGGACAGTCTGCCGTCCGCCTCACTTGCGCGAGTGACGGCCGCGGCGGATGGCGCCGAACCTCCGGGTCCGGGTGGTCCCGTCGCCGCCGTGGGCCAGGCCCAGAGGGAGCTCGTGCGAGGCGACCTCGCGCCAGTCGGTGCTCATCCGCACCTCGAGCGCCAGGAGTGGGTCGGGGACCCAGCGGCCGGTCTTCGCGTCGAAGTACATCGATGTTCCCTGGCTGACCCGGACGACTTCCTCGCCCCCGGGTGCCCTCAGGACGTAGTAGCGCATCGTCGACCGTCAGGTGTCACGACTGCAAGCATGGCTCGCCCCTTCAACCCTCCCGGCACAAGTGTGCTTCATCCTGCCCGTCCATGGAGGCGGTCTGTCGAACTTGGGCTGAACATCACACCGCCGGACGGGGCCGCAGGCGTGACGATCCTCAGAACTCGGGGAGCCGCGGGACGTACGGGGCCTCGAGCCTGGCGATCTCGTCGTCGCTGAGGGTGATCTCGAGCGAGGCGATCGCGTCCGTGAGGTGCAGGGGTTTCGTGGCGCCGACGATCGGCGCCGTGACGACCTCGTGCTGTCGCACCCACGCAAGGGCGATCTGGGCGCGGGACACACCTCGTTCGGCTGCGATCTCGCCGACCGCCGCGGAGATGGCGCGGTCGGACTCCTCGGCCTGCTGGTAGTAGCCCTTGGCGACCTCGTCGCCGCCGCTGCGCGTCGTGCTGAGGTCGTCCCAGTCGCGGGTCAGGCGACCGCGGGCGAGCGGGCTCCACGGGATGACGCCGATGCCCTCGTCGAGGCAGAACGGGTGCATCTCGCGCTCCTCCTCGCGCTGGACGAGGTTGTACTGGTCCTGCATCGAGATGAACGGGGTCCAGCCGTTGAGGTCGGCCGCGTGCTGGGCCTGCGCGAGCTGCCAGGCATACATCGACGACGCTCCGATGAAGCGGGCCTTGCCGGCCTGGACCACCTCGTCGAGTGCCTCCATCGTCTCCTCGATCGGGACGTCCGGGTCCCAGCGGTGGATCTGGTAGAGGTCGACGTAGTCGGTGCCGAGCCGGCGGAGGCTCGCGTCGATCTGCGTGCGTACGGCCTGGCGCGACAGGCCGCCGCTCTCGGGATCGCCGCCCATCGGATAGAACAGCTTGGTCGCGATGACGACGTCCTCGCGTCGGGAGAAGTCGGCGAGGGCGCGGCCGACGATCTCCTCGCTGCTGCCGTCGGAGTACATGTTGGCGGTGTCGAACGTCGTGATGCCGGCATCGAGGGCCTGCTGGATGAACGGCCGGCTCTGCTCCTCCGGGAGCGTCCACGGATGCGTGCCGCGGTCAGGGTCGCCGTAGCTCATGCAGCCGAGGATGATCGCCGAGACATCGAGGTCGCTGGTGCCCAGTCTCACGTGGTCCATGAGTCGATCATGCCGTGAGACGGCGCGCGGGGGGTTGGGAGGTCTCTGACAGGCTTGTGGCATGCCACTGACCGGAGAATACGCACCAAGCCAGTCCGACTGGGCCCGCGAGCAGGCCGAGCTGTTCGAACGAACCAACGGCGCCGAGGGCAACACCCTGGAGGGTCGGCCGATCGTCCTGATGACGTCGATCGGCGCCTCGTCGGGCAAGCTCCGCAAGACCCCGCTGATGCGGGTCGAGCACGACGGCGAGTACGCCATCGTCGCGTCGCGCGGTGGGGCCCCGAAGCACCCGACCTGGTACCACAACGTCGTCGGCGCACCGTTCGTCGAGCTCCAGGACGGGCCGGTGCGCAAGGACTACGCGCCGCGTGAGCTCAGCGGCGAGGAGCGCGAGATCTGGTGGAAGCGGGCTGTCGAGGCCTGGCCGCCCTATGCGGACTACCAGACCAGGACCGATCGGCTCATCCCCGTCATCCTGCTGACCCCGGTCGAGTAACCCGATCACCTGATCTCACCCCGCGGGACGGCCCGCACGAGATCGTCCGGGCGGGCCCGTCCGTGTGTGAGGATGCCGGTCAACGGATTCCGCGATCCGGCCCTCGTAGCTCCACCACTCGGAATGGATGACGATGTCGACGAATCGCGGACCCCTGCCATCAGCCAACGGAATCTCACGCAGATCATTCGTCAGGGCGGCTTCCCTCGCGGTGCCACTGACGGTCTTCGGCGCCTCCGGTGCGCCCCTCCAGCTCGGTGCTCGCGCCGCCGCGGCAACGGGGATCGCCTCGACGTACGCCCATCCGGGCCTCGTGCACACCGCTGTCTGACCTCGAGCGCATCTCGGGTCAGATCGGCACCGAGCCGTGGGCGGGAGGCTGGGGCCGGCTCACCGGCAACGGCCGGTCGAACGCCGAGCTGGTCACCTCGCCCGGTCGAGACCGTCATCCGGGGCGGCGCCGGGTCGAGAACTACGGGCCGCTGTTCACCGACATCCATGCGGCGTACCAGAACGCCCTGCGGTGGCGCGTCTCCGGCGAAGAAGCTCACGGGGCCGCCGCGGTGAGGATCCTCAACGCCTGGTCCGCGAAGCTGAGGACTGTCACGGGCAACGCCGACCGGTTCCTTGCCGCGGGCATCTACGGCTACCAGTTCGCGAATGCCGCCGAGCTCGTGCGCGACCGACCCGACTTCGAGCTCGGTCGGTTCCGCGACATGCTGCTCACGATCTTCCACCCCATGAACGAGCAGTTCCTCACCGATCACAACGGCGCGGTGATCACGAACTACTGGGCCAACTGGGACCTCTGCAACATGGCGTCGGTCCTCGCGATCGGCATCTTCGCCGACCGCGACGACCTCGTGGACCGGGCCGTCGACTACTTCCACAACGGCGCCGGCAACGGCTCCCTCGCGCACGCGGTCCCATTCCTCCACGACGACGGGCTCGCCCAGTGGCAGGAGAGCGGCCGGGACCAGGGGCACACCGTCATGGGCATCGGGCTGATGGGCGCGTTCTGCGAGATGGCGTGGAACCAGGGCATCGACTGCTACGGCGTGGACGACAACCGCTTCCTCAAGGGGGCTGAGTACGTCGCGAAGTACAACCTCGGTCACGACGTGCCGTTCACCCCCTACAGCTGGCAGTCCGGACCCCGGGCGACGACCGCGCCCCATGCCGGCTGGCAGACGCAGACCGTGCCGGGCGCCGGGAGCCGGGGGCAGGGCCGACCCGTCTGGGACCAGGTCCTCGGGCACTACTCCGGTCGCATGGGACTCGACACCCCCTGGGTCGCGGAGATCGCCGCGAGCCTCCGCCCAGACGGTGGCGGTGGCGACTACGGACCGAACTCCGGCGGGTACGACCAGCTGGGCTTCGGCACCCTCACGCAGTACCCGGCCGAGACCGCCCGGTGGGTCACGCGGCTGCAGAGCCTCAACTATCCCGACCGCTACGTTCAGCACTCCGGTGCCGTGGTGAGCCTCGACCCGCCCGCGTCGCAGCTCGCCACGTCGGAGTTCCGGGTGGTCCGTGGCCTCGCGGGTCCGGCCGACGGACGCGTGTCGTTCGAGTCGGTCGACGTGCCCGGCAGCTTCCTGCGGCACTACGGCTACAAGGTCAGCCTCGTCAGCAACGACGGCTCGGCGACGTTCGCCGCAGACGCGAGCTTCGTCCCGGTCGCCGGTCTGGCACATCCCCGGCTCACGTCCTTCCGGTCGCACAACTTCCCGGACCGGCACCTGCGGCACTACGCGTACGGTCTGCGGATCGACGCGATCGCGAACGACCTCGACCGTGCCGACGCGACGTTCCGCATGGTCGACTGAGTCAGGGCACGATCGAGTCGACGTAGCCACCGTCGACGCGTACCGCCGCACCCGTGGTCGCCGAGGCCAGTGGCGAGCTGAGGTAGGCGACGAGATTGCCGATCTCCTCGGGCTCGATGAGTCGCTGCAGCAGCGACTGCGGACGGTGGACCCGCATGAACTCGGCCTGCGCCTCGTCCCACGGCAGGTCGTCGCCGACGAGCGACCGGACGAAGTCCTCGACGCCGCCGGTGTGGGTCGGCCCGGCGATGACGGAGTTGACCGTGACGCCGGAGCCGGCCGCCTCCTTGGCGAACCCGCGCGAGACCGCCAGGAGCGCGGTCTTGGACATCCCGTAGTGGACCATCTCGACGGGGATCACGACGGCCGAGTCGCTCGCGATGTTCTGCACGCGTCCCCAGCCTCGCGCCATCATGCCGGGCAGGTAGGCACGGATCAGGCGGACAGCACTCATGACGTTGACGTCGAAGTAGCGCTGCCACTCCTCGTCGGTGATCTCGAGCGCCGGGCGGGCCTCGAAGATGCCGAGGTTGTTGGTGAGGATGTCGATCTCGGGCAGCAGCGAGATGACCCGGTCCACACCGGCGTCTGTGGTGACGTCGACCGGGACACCAACGAGATCGGCGTCGGGCACCGACTCACGGATCTGGTCCATGGCGCGGGAGACGGACTCGTCGCTGCGGCCGTTCACCCCCACCCGCGCTCCCGCACTGCGAGGGCAGTGGCGATCGCGAGCCCGATGCCCTGGGTCGATCCGGTCACGAGAGCGGTGCGTCCGTCGAGGTCGATCTGCATGCGAACCACTCTGGCACGCCGCGACAACGGCCTCACGGGACGGTGAGTGGAATAAGCCGGCACCGGCGCTACTTGACCACGGCATGACTTCCTCACTCTCCGCAACCACGTCCGGCACGTTCCAGATCGGCGGCGACCTCCCGGTCACCCGCCTCGGCTACGGCGCCATGCAGATCACCGGGACCGGCGTCTGGGGTGAGCCCCGCGACCGCGACGAGGCGATCCGCGTGCTGCGCCGGGCGGTCGAGCTCGGCGTGACGTTCATCGACACGGCGGACTCCTACGGGCCCAACGTGTCCGAGGAGATCATCCGCGAGGCCCTTCACCCGTACGCCGACGACGTCGTCGTCGCGACGAAGGCGGGCCTCGTGCGCACCGGTCCGGGTGCGTGGATCTCGGTCGGCCGGCCCGCGTACCTCAAGCAGCAGGTCGAGCTCAGCCTCCGCCGCCTCGGTGTCGAGCGCATCGACCTGATCCAGCTGCACCGCATCGACCCGCAGGTGCCGGTCGCCGACCAGGTCGGCGCGTTCAAGGACCTCCAGAAGCAGGGCAAGGTGCGCCACATCGGCCTGAGCGAGGTCACCGTCGACGAGCTCAAGGAGGCGCAGAAGACCGCCGAGATCGTGTCGGTGCAGAACCTCTACAACCTCGCCGACCGTCGCGCCGAGGCGCTCCTCGACCACGCCGAGGCGAACGGCATCGGCTTCATCCCGTGGTTCCCGCTCGCGACCGGTGGGCTCGTCGAGGACGGCGGACCGCTCGCCGAGATCGCCAAGGAGCAGGGTGCGACCCCGTCGCAGCTCGCCCTCGCCTGGCTGCTCAAGCGTTCCCCGGTGCTGCTGCCGATCCCCGGTACGTCGACCGTCTCGCACCTCGAGGACAACATCGGTGCCGCCGGCATCGAGCTGACCGACGAGCAGTTCCGGGCCCTGTCCGACGCCGTCTGAGCAACATCGTGGGCAGCCGACATGATGGGGGCATGCATCCCCTCCGTGAGCTGACCCTCGAGGACCTGCGACGCCGCACGAGCATCAAGTGGCGAGAGTACGACCCGGACGTGCTGCCCCTGTGGGTGGCCGAGATGGACGTACGCCTCGCCGACCCCATCGCTCGTGCGGTGTCGCAAGCCGTGGCCGACGGGGACACCGGCTATCCGCACGGCACCGCGTACGCCGAGGCGTATGCCGCGTTCGCCGCCGATCGCTGGTCGTGGAGCGGTGTCGATCCGAGTCGCACGGCTCTGGTCGCCGACGTGATGACCGGCATCGTCGAGGCGCTCGGGCTGGTGTCCTCACCCGGTGACCCGGTCGTGGTCAACCCGCCGGTCTACCCGCCCTTCTTCGGGTTCGTCGAGCACGCCGGCCGTGACATCGTCGAGGCGCCGCTGGGCGACGGTGGCCGGCTCGACCTCGACGCGCTGGAGGCCGCCTTCATCCATGCCCGTTCCAGCGGCCGCCCGGTGACCTATCTGCTGTGCAACCCGCAGAACCCGACAGCGGTCGTGCACACCGCCGAGGAGCTCAGTGGGGTCGCGGCCCTCGCGCAGGCGTACGACGTGCGGGTCGTGGTCGACGAGATCCACGCGCCGTTGGTGGCGGACGGATTCGTCCCCTACCTGAGCCTGCCCGGCACGGCTGATGCTTTCAGCCTCGCCTCGGCGTCGAAGGCGTGGAACCTCGCCGGCATGAAGGCTGCGCTGCTCGTGGCCGGCGAAGGCGCGGCGGCTGACCTCGCCCGGTTGCCCGAGGTCGTGGGTCACGGGCCCAGCCACTTCGGCGTCCTGGCCCACACCACGGCGTACCGCGAGGGTGGTGCGTGGCTCGACGCGCTGCAGGCCGACCTCGCGGCCAACCGGGTCCTGTTGGCCGAGCTGCTGGCCACGCACCTGCCGGGTGCTCGGTGGGACGGCGGTACCGGGACGTTCCTGGCCTGGATCGACTGCCGCGCGCTGGGGCTCGGAGACGATCCGGCGGCCGCCTTCCTCGACCGGGGCAGGGTCGCGGTCAACTCGGGCCTGCCGTTCCACCATGGTGAGGGGCACGTCCGTCTCAACTTCGGGACGACGCCTGAGATCCTCACGGAGGCGCTGCAGCGGATGGGCCAGGTCCTTCGCTGAGGTTCAGCGGATCCTGACGTAGGTGGTGGATGACAAGTCGCGGTTCACGCCCGATGCTCCGGTGAAATCCGCCCAATAGTTTTGGCGGCCCCGGCGCTGTCGATCGAGCACCACGATCAGGTGACCGTCCTTGATCGTGAGCACCTTGACGGTGCTGGTGCTGCCGATCCTGTGTGTCCTGACTCGCACTCGGCCGTCCAACGTGTTCGTCGCGACGCCAGGCGCCCGCACCGTGACCTCGACCCGAACACGACGGTTGGACAGGGCTCGCGCGGAGATCCTGGTGGTGGCGACGGCCTGGTAGATCCGGGTCGCTTCGGACACGATGGTCGTGTCGTGGTGGCCGGGTGCGCTCAGGCTCGCCTTGACGCTGACATCGTGCCCTACGTCCGCAGTGGTGAGTCGGCGGGACCGACTGGTCGACCCGGGGATCGCGACGCCGTCACGCATCCACTGGTATGAAGCGGCCGCTCCGGGATAGCGGACCGTCGCGTTGTCCGCGCTCAGGATCGCGCCGTAGCGAACGGACGACGTGTCACTGAGGTTCACGGTTGCCTCGTAGAACCGGCCCATGCGTACGGGCTCCTCCGTCTCGACGGTGACCACGCCGGATCGGTATCCCGCCTTGCTCGCCGTGATCCTGAGCGAGATCCGCTTCCCCAGGTCGACGCTGGTGAGCCGGTAGGCCTTGTCGGTAGCCCCGATGATCGGATTGCCGTCCCGCAGCCATTGGTAGGCAAGGGTCGGCGCCGCTGGCTCCCAGGTCCCGCCTTGTGCGATCAGGTAGACACCGACGGCCGTAGCGCCAGTGATGCTGGGTCGGGCGTACGACGGCGCGACGCGAGGTATTCGCAGCGTGCTGCTGACCACGGTCTGTTCACCCGATGCGACGGTGACCTGCGCGGCTTCGTTCACCGTGAACGCATCATCGTGGAACTGGGGCGGGAAGCGCTTCTGCTCGAAGTCGGTGAACTGGATCTTCCATTGCGTGCCTGACGCGAGCCGTAGCTCGTACGTGCCGTCGGCGGCGGTCGTCGTCGAGGCTGCAATGAGGTTGTCCGTTGCTGCCGACACCTTGACCCCGGCGAGCGGGTTGCCTTGCTCGTCCTTGACGATGCCTGTGATCCCGCCCCTGGCCGGAAGGACGAAGTCCTCCGTCGTGGTGGCCGGCGGCGAGGTGCTGATCGGCGCCGCCTCACTGATGCTCGCGGCGTTGCCGGAGAAGCGGGTGTCCCAGAGATTGCCGGCGTCCTCGACCTGGACCACGTACTCCTCGGAGTCGAGGCCCGTGACGACATAGCGGCCGTCGTCGTCGGCCGTGACGGTGGCGACCTTCTTGGAAGGCTCCGACGGGCGGCGGACCGTGACGACCGCCCCAGCCACTGGCTGGCCGTCAGAGCTCGTGACCTGGCCGGCCAGATGCGCGCCTTGGCCCAGGTCGAAGTCGATCGTTCTGTCGGAACCTGAGTCGAACGCCACGGGTGTGGCTCCCGCGGACGTGGGGGAGTCTTCGAAGAACTCGGAGGCCAGGTCGTCAGCAGGCTTCGGCTGCACCTGGATCTGGTGGGTGCCCGGCTGCACCCAGGTGAAGGCATAGGTCCCGTCAGCCGAAGTCGCGGCCCACGAGACGCCGTCGATCAGGATGTGTGCACCGCTGACTGGCTGGTGATGTTCGTCGCGGACGGTCCCGCGCAGGGTCGCCGCCGGCTCGAGCGACGCGTCGATGCCCGGGTGGCGCTCGCCGGCGCCCACATCGATGACGGCTGCATCTTCTCGGTTCGGTGTGTCCCCGTAGTACTCGGTCCGAAGCCCTGACCTCCAGAATCGCAAGATGTAGCTGCCCGGGTGGAGGCCTTCGAACGAGTACGTCCCGTCGGCACCGGTGTCCTGGGCAGGGGCGGCCAGATCCCACTCACCCCCGTGATCGCGCCGGTAGATCACGGCGCGGCCGTCGATGGGCGATCCGTCCGTCTCGGTCAGGGTGCCGGAGACGGCGGAAGGCAGGTCGAGCACGACGTCATACCCGGTGGAGTCCTCGTCCGAACCGATCGTGATCTCGGTGGCATCGAGGTCACCGTTCGCGTTGTACGCCTCGCCGAGGTAGGGCGACGTGCCGCGGAACTCCACCCTGTAGGTGCCCGCCTTGAGCCCGGAGATGCTCCAGGTGCTGCCCCGCTGAGTCCTGACATAAGCGGGTTGCCAGCTTCCGTCGACCTTGCGGGAGAAGGCAGTGTGCAGCGTCGTCGGAGGCGTGCCCCCGTCGGACAAGCTCAGCTTGCCGCTGATGCGGCCGAGGTCGCCGGCGTCGGCCGAGCCCGGTGCGGCGAGTGTGGTGATGAGCAGTGCAGCGCCCGCGCAGACGGCAGCAAGTCGAAAGATTCCCCGAGACATAGGGGGGATCGTATCCGCATTCTGCGGGGCGTCTGAGCGATTTCGCGCAACCTGTCTCGTTGCCGCCGACATGCCGACGAGGCCCCGTCGATCTAGCGTGGATGCATGGGAGAACAACCGAACCCGGAGCACACACGGCCCGACGGCCTCGACGACGTCACGGTCGAGGCGCTCGGCAAGCTCAGCGAGGCGCTCGAGATCGTCGAGGAGGCCCGCGGCCAGTTCTACACGTTCCACCGCCGCACCGGCGAGGCCGACCTGGCGCTCGACGAGGCCGTCGAGCTGTTCCGCAAGGCCGGTCATGATGAGATCGCCGATCGTCTCGACACCGAGCTGATCGGCCGCAACGTGCTGGAGGGCCGCTGGACGTTCCAGGTCATCGAGGAGTACGACGCCGGCTACTACGCCGCGTTCCAGGAGCACGAGCGCTCAGCACGCGAGGCTCTTGCGGAGGGTCGGACGCACCTGTTCGAGGCGGAGATGAAGGAGCAACGCCGTACGCACGGCCGCCGGCACCACGAGGCGACGCCCGACTGAGGTGGTTACGCCGCCGCGAACCGGGTACGTCGCCCGGTAGCCGATGAAAGGAGTTCCTCATGGGACTGGATGACAAGCTGAGCAACGCCGCCGAGGATGCCAAGGGCAAGGCCAAGGAGGCCGTCGGCGGAGCCACGGACGACGAAGAGCTGGAGCGCCAGGGCAAGGGCGACCAGGCCAAGGCCGATCTCAAGAACGCGGCCGAGAACGTCAAGGACGCCTTCAAGCACTGAGGGCCCACGCACAAGGAGTGTCTCGACCATCTGGTCGGGGCACTCCTTCTGTGTGTTCCGAGGGTCACACAAGATTCTCCAGGACCTGCAGGGTCCGGGCCCACGCGGCTGACGAGGGGTCGATCACGTCGTAGTGACCACCCTCGACCTCGATGAGCTCCGCATCGCCGCCGGCTGATCGGGTCCGGTCGACGTACTCGATCGACTGGCTGATCGGCACGGTGTCGTCGTCGGCGGCGTGCACACAGCGCACCGGCACGTCGAGGGGGATCTGCGCGCTCGGGTCGGCATACGCGATCCCGGAGTGGTTGCCCATGAAGGCCGCCGCGGCCCCGCTACCGAGGTGCACGGCAGTGTGGAAGTCGAGGACACCGGCCTGCGAGATCGTCGCGGTCACCGGCACGGCGGGCGCGGCCCACGGCGTGCCGGCGAGCTTCGGCCGGCCGGCCGCCCACACCGCGAGGTGCCCGCCGGCGGAGTGCCCGAGCGTGATCACGGTGGTGGTGTCGAGGTCCTCGACCGTCGCGAGCGCGTCGATGCCCGCCGCGACGTCCTCCAGCGTCTGCGGGTAGCCCCCGCCGTTGCCGACGCGGCGGTACTCCAGGTTGTACGCCGTCCAGCCGTGCTCGACGAGAGGGGTGACGAGCGGCCGGCCGAGCGAGAGGTCGTACGCCGACCGCCAGAAGCCGCCGTGGATCACGACGACGATTCCCTTGGCCGGACCTGCGGTGCGGGTCAGCTCGCCGAACTGGGAGCGATCGTCGCCGTAGCGGACGTGTTCCACGCTGGCCTCCTTCGTCGTCCGCATCGTATGTGAGCGGTCGGGCCCACCCTCGAGGACCGATAGAATCAGGGTCCGTCGACACCATGGGAGGAGCCTTTCGTGGATGCCGACCAGCTCGACCAGATCCTCCTGATCGGCTCCGGCGTCCTGGTGCTGGCGGTTCTCGCGGTGCGGGTCTCGGTCACGGCCGGACTCCCGTCGCTGCTCGTCTACCTGTTCCTCGGCCTGCTGCTCGGCAGCTCCGGATTCGGCATCGAGTTCGCCGATGCCGACCTCGCGCACGCGCTGGGGTTCGGCGGGCTGGTGCTGATCCTCGCCGAGGGTGGTCTGACCACCAAGTGGGAGCACGTCAGACCCAACCTCGGCTACGGCCTGCTGCTGGCGACCCTCGGCTCGGTCATCAGCGTCACGGTGGTCGCCACCGGTGCGCACTTCCTGCTCGACCTCGACTGGGAGATCGCGATCCTCCTGGCGGCCGTGCTGACACCGACGGATGCCGCGGCGGTGTTCTCGGTCCTGCGCACGGTTCCGCTGCGCCACTCGGTGACCGGGACCCTCGAGGCCGAGTCCGGCCTCAACGACGCTCCCATCGTGGTGCTGGTCGTCGCGATCAGCGCCCACGACGCCCTCGATCACGGGGTGTGGGCGCTGATCGGCCTGATCGTCTTCGAGCTCATCGCCGGCGGTCTGATCGGCTTCGCGATCGGCTGGATCGGCGCCAACGGGCTGCGCCGGGTTGCCCTGCCGGCCTCGGGCCTCTATCCGCTCGTGGTGTTCGCGTTCGCGGTGTTCGCCTATGGCTCCGCGGCGTACGTGCACGCCAGCGGTTTCGCAGCGGTCTACGTCGCTGCGCTGGTGCTCGGCAACACCGAGCTCCCGCACCGCGTCGCCACCCGGTCGTTCGTCGAAGGCATCGGCTGGCTCGCCCAGATCGGCCTGTTCGTGATGCTCGGCCTGCTGGCGACTCCGGACGACCTGCGCTGGTGGCACGTCTGGCACGGACTCGCGGCCGGGGCGATCCTCACGTTCGTGGCCCGGCCGCTGTCGGTCTTCGCCTGCGCGGTCTGGTTCAAACGTGATCTCCGCGAGCAGCTGTTCGTCGGGTGGGCCGGGCTGCGCGGTGCCGTGCCGATCGTGCTCGCCACGATCCCCTTGGCAGCTGACGTCGAGGGTTCGCGCGACCTGTTCAACGTGGTCTTCGTCGCCGTCGTCGTCTACACACTGGTGCAGGCGGCTCCGCTCTCGCGGCTCGCCGCCTGGTGCGGTGTGCTCAGCGACGAGGCGCGCGACGTCGAGGTCGAGGCGGCGCCGCTCGAGCGGGTGTCGGCCGACCTGCTCCAGATCCGGGTGCCGAGCGGTTCCAAGCTCGCCGGCGTCGAGATCGGCGAGCTGCGGCTGCCGGTGGGTGCCTCGGTGTCGTTGGTGGTGCGTGACGGCGCGACGTTCGTACCGCATCGCACCGACCGGATCGCGATCCACGACGACTTGCTGATCGTCGCCGACCGGGCCGTACGCGAGCAGGCCGAGGACCGGCTGCGTGCCGTCGGCCGCCACGGCCGCCTGGCCGGCTGGGGCCTCGACGGTGGGTGAGGTCGAGGCCGGCCGCGGCCGAGCGCCGAACCCAGGTTGAGCGCGTCACGCCGAAGGCGTCAGATGACGAAACCTCGTGAGACGACTCCCCAGCGTGGGGAAGGTGGTTTCGAGGCTGCGCTCGCAGAGCTCGCTCCGCACCTCAACCACCCAAGGGTACCTACGGCACGACGGTCGTGGGGACGCAGGCCGTGATCTCGCGGTCGGACGTGATGCGGGTCGGGGCCTTCTTGCGCAGGCCCGCGTAGTCGTCGCCCACGATCACCACGACGCCGCCGTCGACCGTCACGTCGAGCTTGCGATAGGCGACCTTGTCCTTGAACTGGCTCGCCACCAGGCGTACGCGCGGATCCCTCGGGTCGTCGGTCAGGATCGCCACCCGGCTCGGCTTGGTGGCGCTCTCGTTGTTGCCGATCACGCCGCCGAGGAAGCCGTTGGTCTGCAGGTTGATCGTGACGCGATTGGCCAGGCCCGAGCGGGTCGAGGAGTTGAAGACGTTGACCGTGACGAGGTTGCTGTCGAGCTTGTCGCCCTTCTTGATCGTCTTGTTGGTGCAGGTGGGGGCCGCGTCGACGGTGTCAGCGCTCGACGTCAGGAGACGGAAGCCCGTGACGCCGCCGAAGACGAAGATGCCAGCCGCGACGACCAGCGTCAGCACCCGATACGCCCGGCTCATGTCGTCACCTCCGTGACAAAACCACGATACGGAGGTGTCGCCATGAGCGTCCTGTTGGTTCGCTCGCTGCGCTCGCTCATGTCGCCGACTTGTCGATCGAGTGGACGCGGGCGTGCAGCATGTTGCGCTGCTGCAGGGCGGCACGCAGCGCGCGGTGCAGACCGTCCTCGAGGAACAGCTCGCCGCGCCAGCTGACGACGTGGGCGAACAGGTCGCCGAAGTAGGTCGAGTCGTCATCCAGCAGGTGCTCGAGGTCGAGCTGGGTCTTGGTGGTCGTCAGATCATCGAGGCGCACCTGGGAAGGCGAGATCTCGGCCCACGTGCTCTGAGTCAGCCCGTGGTCCGGATAGGGGCGTCCCTCGCTCACCCTCCTGAAGATCACCCGGTCAGTGTAGACAGGCTGCCCGACGGCTGGCGGTAGCGTATGGCCATGACGACCAACGATGACGCCCAGGCCGCTGCCGCGGAGGCCGCGAAGGCGGCTGAGGAGGCTCGGGCCGAGGCGGATGCCGCGCAGAAGAAGGCCGACGAGCTCGCGGCCGCAGCGCGCGAGGCTGAGGCGGGCGAAGCCAAGGCTGAGGAGCCGAAGGCTGAGGAGCCGAAGGTCGAGGAGCCCAAGGCGCCCCACGCAGCCAGCGAGATCGTCGAGATCGTCAAGGCCGGCTATGCCTTCGAGGGCACCGCGATCGAGATGGGCGCCCTGGTCGACGGCGACCCTGTCCCCGAGGCGCAGGTACGCATACCGCTCGCGATGCTCAACCGGCACGGGCTCGTCGCCGGCGCCACCGGAACCGGCAAGACCAAGACGCTGCAGGTGCTGGCCGAGCAGATCGCCGCCAACGGCGTGCCGGTGTTCGCGGCCGACATCAAGGGCGACCTGTCCGGCATCGCGACGCCCGGCGCATCGAGCGACAAGCTGCTGGAACGCACCAAGAGCATCGGCCAGGACTGGCAGTCCGTCGCCACCCCGACGGAGTACTACGCCCTTGGCGGCGTCGGCATGGGCCTGCCGGTGCGCGCGACGATCGACGGGTTCGGCCCGACCCTGCTGTCGAAGGTGCTGGGACTCAACGCCACCCAGGAGTCGTCCCTCGGGCTGGTGTTCCACTACGCCCGCAACGCTTCGCTGCCGTTGGTCGACCTCAACGACCTGCGCGACGTCCTGACGCACCTCACAGGCGACGAGGGCAAGGCCGAGCTCAAGAACCTTGGGGGTCTGTCCGCCGCCACGGTCGGGGTGATCCTCCGCGAGCTGATCGCGTTCGCCGACGAGGGCGCCGACCAGTTCTTCGGCCAGCCCGAGATCGTCGTGTCCGACTTCCTGCGCACGGCGTCCGACGGCCGCGGCATCGTGTCGCTCCTTGAGGTGCCCGGCGTGCAGGACAAGCCGGCGCTGTTCTCGACGTTCCTCATGTACCTGCTCAAGCAGCTGTTCACCGAGCTGCCCGAGGTCGGCGACTCCGACAAGCCCAAGCTGGTGTTCTTCTTCGACGAGGCGCACCTGCTGTTCGCCGACGCGTCCGACGACTTCCTCGAGACGATCACCCAGACCGTGCGCCTGATCCGGTCCAAGGGCGTCGGCATCTTCTTCGTCACCCAGACCCCCAAGGACGTGCCCAGTGACGTCCTGGCGCAACTGGGCTCGCGGGTGCAGCACCAGCTGCGCGCACACACCCCGGATGCCGCCAAGGCGCTCAAGGCGACCGTCTCGACGTACCCCAACACGACGTACGACCTCGAGGAGGTCCTGACGTCCCTCGGCATCGGTGAGGCGATCGTGACCGTGATGAGCGACAAGGGTGCGCCGACGCCCGTCGCGTGGACGCGGCTGAGGGCGCCACAGGGCTCGATGGACCCGACCCCGTCCGACCAGATCCAGGCCGCCGTCGCGGCGTCACCGCTGCTGGCCAAGTACGGCACGGCGGTCAATCCGCAGTCGGCCAGCGAGATCCTCGGTGCGAAGGCTGACGCCGGCGTGGCCGCCTCGGCGGAGGAGACCAGCAAGCAATGGGAGCAGAAGGAGGCCGAACGCCTGCAGAAGGAGGCCGATCGCCTCGCCAAGCAGAAGGCTCCGAGCAAGCCCAGATCGCGGCGGATGTCGCCCGTCGACCGTGCCGTGGGCGAGGCGAGCCGCACGCTGGCCCGCGAGCTCATCAAGAACTTGTTCAAAAAACGTCGGTGATCGGCGGTAGTCTCAGGGAAGAAATCAGGGTTGTCTCTGGTTGCCATAGGCAACAGCGGACATACAGAGTGAAGAAACGAAGGCGCACCTGGGCGCCTTCTGCCGGGCTCAGGTCGGGCAAAGAGGTGCAGGAGGCGTGATGACGCAGTCGTCACAGCAGACAGGGCGTACCGAAGTCGTGCGCCGATCTGGTCTGCCCCTCGGCCTCAAGCGCGGCGCCATCGAGCTGACCTTCCTCGCGATCCTCTACGTCGGCTACAGCGCGTCCCGGCTGCTCGCGTCCAACGACTTCGCACCGGCCCGCGGCCGTGCGCTCGACGTGCTCGCGTTCGAGAAGTCGTGGCGCATCGACGCCGAGTCGTGGCTCAACGACAAGTTCGTCCAGTACGACTGGCTCGGCCTGTTCGGCAGCTACTGGTACGCCACGACGCACTACATCGTCACCGCCGTGGTCCTGATCTGGATCTATCGCCGCAGCGCTTCGGAATACGTCACCGCTCGTCGTGCTCTCGTGTTCGCGACGATCATGGGGCTGTCGTTCTACCTCGTGATGCCGACCGCGCCGCCGCGCATGATCAGCGGCATGTACGTCGACGTGCTGAGTCTGCACTCGGCGGCCGGCTGGTGGAGCACCGACGCGTCGGCGCCCAAGGGGCTCGGCGGCATGACCAACGAGCTCGCGGCATTCCCGTCGCTGCACGCCGGATGGGCGCTGTGGGTCGCGATCGTGCTGATCCGCGCCAACGTGCACAAGATCATCCAGGTTCTCGGACTCGCCTATGCCGCCATCATGACGATCGTGATCGTCGGCACCGGCAACCACTGGGTGCTCGACGCGATCGTCGGCTGGATCGTCGTCCTGGCTGCCTTCGGTGGCGTCATCGCGTGGGAGAGACGAAGTCCGGTCGTCGCCCACGAGGACGCACACATCCCGGTCTGACACAGTCGACCCTGTGAACTCTGTCCTCCACCAGCCTTCGCACGGAGTCAGGTTCGACTGGGGTGCGACGGGCGGCCGGGCGATCGCCGCTGGGGCCGATGTCGCGGTCGTGGTCGACGTGTTGTCGTTCTCGACCTCGCTCAGCGTCGCCGCAGACCTCGGCATCGTGGTGCTGCCCTATCCCTGGGAGGCCAAGGACGCGCCCACCTACGCCGCACAGCACCGAGCGACCTTGGCGGTGGGACGCAGCGTCGCCCAGCCGGGGGAGGTGAGCCTGTCGCCGGCCAGCGTACGAGCGGCCGGACCCATGGAGCGGCTCGTCCTGCCGTCGCCCAACGGCTCGGCCATCTCGGTCGACCTGGCGTCGATCGTCACGACGGTCGTGGGGGCGTCGCTGCGCAACGCCGCCGCGGTCGCCGACTGGATCGCCCGTGAGCACGACGCGGAGTCGGCATCGATCGCGGTGGTCGCCGCCGGCGAACGATGGCCCGACGGCTCCCTGCGACCGGCCATCGAGGACTTGTGGGGCGCCGGTGCGGTCCTTGCCGCCCTTGAGGACCACGACTGGCCCGGCCTGTCGCCCGAGGCGGCGCAGGCGGCGGACGCCTACCGGTTGATCGCGGGTCGCGAGGAGTCGCATCTGATGGCCTGTGTCAGCGGTCAGGAGCTGGTCGGCGCGGGCTTCGCCGCCGACGTCGCCGTGGCCGCAGAGGTCGGCTCGAGCCGGACCGTGCCGTTGCTGAGCGACCGCGGCTTCATCGCCGCTCCGTGACCTCGTCTGCTCTGGGCTGATCTGCCTCCAGCAGCAAACCTTTTGCCCGGGCTCGCGGGTCCGCACGATGGACATATGGCTGACAACGACAAGACCACACTCTTCTCCGGGCAGATGCGGCAGCAGCTCCTGCACCGACGCGTCCTCGTGCTCGATGGAGCCCTCGACGATGACAACGGCACACTCCTGGCGACCCAGCTGCTCTCGCTGGCGGCCGAGGACCCGGTCGCCGACGCGGTGCTCTGGATCCACTCGCCGGGCGGCTCGGTGCCGTCGATGCTGGCGATCCGCGACGTCATGCGGCTCGTGCCGTGCGACGTCGCGACCTTGGCGCTCGGCCTCGCGTGCAGTGCCGGGCAGTTCCTGCTGTCGTCAGGGACCAAGGGCAAGCGGTACGCCCTGCCGCACTCGCGGATCCTCATGCACCAGGGCTCGGCCGGCATTGGTGGATCCGCGGTCGACGTCGAGCTGCAGGCCGAGGACCTGCGCTACACCCGCGACACGGTGCTCGGGATCATCGCCGAGGACACCGGGCAACCGGTCGAGCGGATCTTCGAGGACTCCCTGCGCGACCGGTGGTACACCGCCCAGGAGGCCGTCGACTACGGCTTCGTCGATGCGATCGTCGACAACTTCGAGCAGGTCATGCCGACCAGGAAGCACCTCGCCATGGGGGCGCGCATGAGCGAGCGCCAGCGAGCGAATCATGGGCAGTCATGCCGACGCCTCCGTATCGGGCATGAGCAGCTACACGATTCCCAACGTCATCGCGCAGCACCCGCGGGGGGAGCGGGTCATGGACGTCTACTCGCACCTGCTCGCGGAGCGCATCATCTACCTCGGCACCGGCATCGACTCGGGCGTCGCCAATGCGTTGATCGCCCAGCTGCTGCACCTCGAGGCGGACGGCCCCGGGCAGGAGATCAACCTCTACATCAACTGCGAGGGTGGCGACGAGACCGCGATGCTGGCGATCTACGACACGATGCAGTTCATCCAGGCGCCGGTCGCCACGACGTGCGTCGGCCAGGCCATCGCCGCCGGTGCCGTGCTGCTCGCCGCCGGCGAGCCCGGTCGCCGCTCGGTGCTGCCACACAGCCGCGTCGTCCTGCACCAGCCTGCGGTCCAGGGACGCGGCGCGATCCCCGACCTGATCCTGCAGGCCGACGAGGTCGTGCGCATCCGCGCTGCGATCGAGTCGATCCTGTCGACCCACACGGGCCAGACCGTCGAGGCGTTGCGCGCTGACACGGACCGCGACCGGGTGTTCGCGGCGGAGGCCGCGATCGCGTACGGCCTGGCGGACGAGGTCCTGCAGCGGCGTACGGCCGTGGCTGCCTAGGCGCGCTGGAGATCTGCTCGCGCCGCTCAGCGAGCGGCGCAGGGCGGCGCTCCAGGCTGACCTGCTGGCGATTCTCGAGGGCTAGGCGGCCAGCAGGAGCGTCTGGTTGGAGACCTGCGGGACGCCCATGGCGTACGAGCGCAGGTCGCCGGTGACCTGGGACGTCACGTCGATCAGGGTCGCTCCGAGCGCGCCGGCGACGGCGGCGAGGACCTCGCTCGACGGGTCCTTGAGGCCGCGCTCGATCTCCGACAGGTACTGCGGCGAGATGCCGGCGCGCTCGGCCGTCTCCGTGAGGGTCTCCCCGCGACGGCGGCGCAGCTCGCGGAGTCTCTGACCCAGCACCTCGCGCCACAAGGGCTCGGGATCGATGATCCGGTGGGTCGGAACGGCGTGCAGGCGGGCGATCTGGGTCATGCTCCAGCGTAGGCAGAAATGCCGAGGGCCCGGCGAAATTCTGCTGTGAGCAGATTTCGCGCGGGCCCTTCGTGCGGGGCATGTGGTCAGCTGCGCCTCGGTGCGAGGCGGGCGGCGATCACGGGGATGACGATCGCGGCGGCCACGACGTGCGTCGCCATGAGGGTGATGCGGGTGTCGGCCGAGGCAGCCGGCACCAACAGGTCGGGGACGAACGAAAGCGCGGTGAGCGCGAGCGACGTGCGGACGAACGTACGCTGCGGGTCGCGGGCCCAGCGGCGCATTGCGACGGCGATACCGAAGCCGATGACCGCGCACATCAGGGTCATGGTGGCGAAGCCCGAGGGCGGGATCGGCTCGCCGTCGAGGGTCAGCGGGACGCCGGCCGCGTGGGCGACGGCAGCGACGGTCGCGGTGGCGGCTGCTGCAGCGCCAGCGGCGACGGCGGCGTGCCGCCAGATCGTACGCGTGCCGGTTGCGGTGGTGGTGCGGACTGCGGAGGCGGTGGTGATGGTCATGTCGAGCTCCTGTGTGGTGAAGCAGCCCGTTGCTGCCTCTCACCAGTTCCACGAATGGCGCTCCGTGGATACGACAGGTCGGCCAGAACTTTTTTCAGGCGTCCGGATCGACGAGGTGCGCCCGCCGCCGGGCCAGGTAGGCCGTCTCGGCCGGGTTCTCGGTCGCCGCGATGGCCGCGTCGTACTCACCGCGTGCCTCGGGGCTGCGCCCCAGCCGTCGCAGCAGGTCGGCTCGGGTGGCATGCCAAGCGTGATAGCCCGCAAGATCGAGCGAGTCGACGATCGCAAGTGCGACGTCCGGACCGTCGAGCTCCGCGACCGCGACGGCGCGATTCAGCGCGACGATCGGCGTGGGCGTGACGGCGTACAGCTGGTCGTAGAGCGCGACGATCTGCGACCAGTCGGTGTCGCGGGCGTCATGGGTGTCCGTGTGGACCGCGTTGATGGCGGCCAGGATCTGGTAGGGGCCAGGGCGCACCGACGTCCCTGCGACGCGGGCGAGGCACTCCCGCACGAGGGTGTGCCCCTCGTCGATGAGCGTACGATCCCAGCCGCTGCGGTCCTGCTCGTCGAGTGTCACGAGCTCGCCGCCGGCGAATCGCGCGGTTCGCCGAGACTCGCTGAGCAGCATGAGGGCGAGCAGCCCGGCAACCTCGCCCTCGTCGGGCAGGAACTGCCGGAGGATGCGACCCAGCCGGATCGCTTCGGCGGTGAGCTCGGTGCGTACGGGATCGGCGCCGGACCCTGCGAGGTAGCCCTCGTTGAACACCAGGTAGATCACCGCGAGCACCGCGCCGAGCCGGTCCGTCACGTCGTCGTGGTCGGGCACCCGGTAGGGGATGTGCGCTGCCTTGATCTTGGCCTTGGCGCGGGTGATGCGCTGAGCCATCGTGGTCTCCGGCACGAGGAAGGCGCGGGCGATCTCCTCGACCGTCAGGCCGCCGAGCAGGCGCAGGGTCAGGGCCACCCGGGCCTCAGGAGCGAGAGCAGGGTGGCAGCAGGTGAAGACCAGCCGGAGCCGGTCGTCCTCGACCGGTCCGGTCGGTTCGTGAGGGGTGTCGTCGGTGATCATCATGGCCGCCTTGTGCTTGGTGTCGCGCAAGGACTCGCGGCGGATCCGGTCGATGGCGCGATTGCCCGCAGTCGTCGTCAGCCAGCCACCCGGGTTGGGCGGTATGCCGTCGGACGGCCAGCGTTCGATCGCGATGAGGAGGGCCTCGGCCGCCGCGTCCTCGGCGATGTCGAGATCACCGAAGCGACGGGCGAGCGAAGCGACCACACGGCCGTACTCCTCGCGGTAGATCCGGTCGATCTCCGCGCGCAGGTCCGAGCTCTGGGTCACTCGCCCGCGAAGGGTCGGACCTCGACCTTGCCGCCGCAGGCCTTGGAGGCCTCAGCCGCGATCTTGAGCGCAGCGTCCAGGTCGGCCGCCTCGATGACCCAGAAGCCGCCGAGGTATTCCTTGGTCTCCATGTACGGGCCGTCGGTGACGATGACGTCATTGCCGGTGCCGTCGACCGTCGTCGCAGTCTCAGGACGTTCGAGGCCGCCGACGAAGACCCACGCGTCGGTGGTCTTGAGCTCGTCGTTGAACCTGCCGGTCGCGTCGTACATCGGCTGCGCCTCTTCGAGCGGCGTGTCCCAGACGCTCGACGGGCCGTGCACGGAAAGCAGGTACTGAGTCATGATCGTTCCCTTCGTCGATGGCGGCCGGTCGGCCACCTCTACCCTCTCCACGAACGAGTCGGCGCCGATACGACACCTTCCCCGATATTCACTCGGCCTGGAATGGGCGGACCTCGACCTTGCCTCCGCACGCGCTCGACGCCTCGAGGGCGATCTCGTGTGCGGCGTCGAGGTCGGGCGCCTCGATGACCCAGAAGCCGCCGAGGTACTCCTTGGTCTCGAGGTAGGGCCCGTCGGTCACGAGCGTCTTGCCGTCGGTGCCATCGACCGTGGTCGCTGCCTCGATGCGTTCGAGGCCGCCACCGAAGACCCAGATGCCGTCGGCGATGAGCTTCTGGTTGAACCGGTCAACCGTCTCGAACACGGGCTGCATCTCCTCGAACGACCGGTCGTAGTCGCTGGAGCTGGAGTGCACGGCAAGCAGGTACTGGGTCATGTCGTCAGCCTGTCGGAAATCGGCCGGACTTTCCAGAGGCCGTACCGGACTAGGCTGACAAGGCTCGCCACGGCCGGCACGAGGCAGGAGGATCCGATGCGCATCGCTGGTTCGTCACCTCGTCGGATCGGCGTGCTGGTCTTCGACGGGATGAAGCTGCTGGACGTCGCCGGGCCGGCCGAGGTGTTCGCCGAGGCCAACCTGCTGGGAACCGACTACGAGCTGACGTTCGTGTCGGCTGACGGGGCTCCGGTGCGTACGTCGATCGGTGTCCTCCTCCCGGTCGACGGCCGTGCGGATGCGGTCGAGGGGTTCGACACGGTTCTCGTCAGCGGTGGTGAGGTGTTCCCGCGTACGCCCGTCAGTGCCGAGCTCCAAGCGGCGGCACGGCATCTTGCGGGAGTGACCCGGCGAATGTCCTCGATCTGCACGGGGGCGTTCGTGCTGGGCGCTGCCGGGACTGCTCGATGGCCGACGGGCGACGACGCACTGGAAGCACACCGCCGAGCTGGCCCGGCGATTCCCGTCGACCGCCGTGAGGCCGGACGCGATCTATGTCAGGGACGACGACACGTACACGTCTGCGGGGGTCTCGGCCGGTATCGACCTGGCCCTCGCGATGGTCGAGGAGGACCATGGCGCTGATCTCGCCCGGGCGGTGGCACGGTCACTCGTCGTCTACATGCAACGTGCTGGCGGGCAGTCACAGTTCTCGGCCTCGCTGCTGGGACCGGCCCCGCGTACGTCACTCCTGCGATCCGTCATCGAGACCATCAAGGCGGACCCGGCGGGGGAGCACACCGTCGCGTCGCTGGCGAAGGAGGCGCACATCAGCTCGCGCCACCTGACCCGGCTGTTCCACGAGGAGCTCGCGACCACTCCGTCCCGCTACATCAGGCAGATCCGTGTCGACACTGCCAAGGCGCTCCTGGATGCCGGCCACTCCGTGACCGAGGTGGCGGGGCGCTCCGGATTCGGCAACCCCGAGACGTTGCGCCGGGCGTTCGTCAAGGACGTGGGGGTCGCACCGCTGCGCTACCAGCAGCGGTTCGGTTCGGCGCGGCTGACCGGGTGACCGCCGCCGAGATGTCCTGAACCGAGGGATTTGGGTCCCGGACAGGGGCGCGGACGACGGCTGGTCTCGCGGATCGTGGAGAGCACGACGACGAGGTCGTCGTTCATCCCCAGGAGGCACCATGTCGCAGACCATCGCCGGGATCACGATCCCGGACACCACGCTCGTTGCCGACGCGACGGAGCTCGTCCGCGCCGCGACGGACGACTTGCTGTTCCACCACTCGCGACGGGTCTTCCTGTTCGGCGCACTGCAAGGTCGACGTCGCGGGCTGGACCCCGATCTGGAGCTGCTGTACGTCGGCGCGCTGTTCCATGACCTCGGCCTCACGCCGACCTACGCGACCGACGACCTGCGGTTCGAGGTCGACAGCGCCAACGCGGCGAAGGCGTTCCTGCTGGACCACGGGCGCTCCGAGGCCGACGCCACGAATGTGTGGACCGCGGTTGCGCTGCACACGACCCCGGGCGTACCGGAGTTCCTCACCCCCGAGATCGCGCTCGTCACGGCAGGTGTCGAGACCGACGTCCTCGGCATCGGCTATCGCGATCTGCCACAGGAGTCGATCATGGAAGTCGTGGACGCACATCCCCGGCCGGGCTTCAAAGGGCAGATCCTGCAGGCGTTCGCCCGCGGGAACATGCACCGCCCGGACACGACGTTCGGCAACGTCAACGCCGACGTCCTCGCCAGGTTCGATCCCTCGTTCTCGCGCACCGACTTCGTCGATGTCATCGAGGGATCCGACTGGCCGTCGTGAACGACCTGCCGCATCGGGGATGTCCAGAACCATCAAGGAGAAGCACATGACTGACAACACCGACCAGACGTCCCGCGTCGCCATCGTCACGGGTGGCACCGGCGGGATCGGGCGCGCCGTCGCCCAGAGGCTCGCCGCCGACGGCATGCACGTCGTCGTGCACTACGCAGGCAACGCCGACACGGCACAAGAGGTCGCCGACGGAATCACCGCGGCGGGCGGCAGGGCGATCACCGCCTCGGGTGACGTCGCCGACGCCGACGACATGGCAGCGCTCTTCGACACCGCCGAGCGTACGTTCGGCGGCGTCGACGTCGTCGTCAACACCGCCGGGATCATGCTGCTGTCACCGCTCGCGGAGCTCGACCTGGACGACCTCGACCGCATGCACCGCACCAACATCCGCGGCACGTTCGTCGTCTCCCAGCAGGCCGCGCGGCGCGTACGACCCGGAGGCGCGATCATCAACTTCTCGTCCTCCGTCGTGAAGCTCGCGTTCCCGACGTACACGGCGTACGCCGCCACGAAGGGTGCCGTCGATGCGATGACGCCGATCCTCGCCAAGGAGCTCCGCGGGCGCGACATCACCGTCAACGCGGTGGCGCCCGGTCCAACCGCGACGCCATTGTTCCTCGACGGCAAGGACGAGGACACGATCGCACGGCTGGCTTCGGCATCGCCGCTGGAGCGGCTCGGTACGCCTGAGGACGCGGCCGAGACGGTGTCGTACCTGGCCGGGCCGGCCCGGTGGGTCAACGGCCAGATCATCTACGCCAACGGCGGGGTGATCTGAGGTTTCGGCGTCTGCCGGGCTCAGGCGGCGTTTCGCCTCCTCTATGGCCCAGACGCACAAGAACCCTGCGGCGAGTTGGTGAGCGAGCCTTGAAGCTCACGGGGCGGCGGCAAGCCTCCGCCGGCTCAGGTCGCGAGGCGACCAGCAAAGAACGCGAGGGCCCGGCGTCAGCCGGGCTCCTCGCGTTTCGGCGGAGGATAGGGGATTCGAACCCCTGAGAGCTTTCACTCAACCCGCTTTCCAAGCGAGCGCACTAGGCCACTATGCGAATCCTCCGCGGACGAGGTTACCGGTCCACCGGCGTTGCCGACGAATCGGTACGCCCGCGCCCGACTTGAGGGCGTACGGCGGCGCTCCGTATGATGGACAACAGCCCCTCGCGCGGCGACACATCACCCAACTCCCCCAGGGCCGGAAGGCAGCAAGGGTCAGTGAGCTCTGTCGGGTGCGCGAGGGGTCCTTTCATGCCCGCAGCGCGACGCCCCGCCACCGGAGGGAGTGGTGGCGGGGCGTCGCAGCTCAGGACTCAGACGCCGACGAGCACGTCCTCGTTGACGACCGGCTCGGTCTCGGCCTTCCGGAGCGCCGCCCACGCGGCCACCGCGCCGGAGACGACCAGCAGGCCGGCGATCACGAGGCCCAGCCGGTAGCCGCCGAGGTAGGCATCGATCGGGGTGTGTCCCGACGCGATGAGCGAGTCCTCGCGGCTGCTCAGGATCACGCCGATCACGGTGATGCCCAGCAGCCCGGCGAGCTCGCGCGAGGTGTTGAAGACACCCGACGCGACCCCGGCCTGGTCAGCCGGCATGACGCCGAGCACCGTGGCCGTCAACGGGATCGTCAGGCCGCCGCCGATGCCGATCGCGATGAAGCTCGGCATCAGGTCGAGGGCGCTGGCATCGGCTCCGAGCAGCGCCAGCGAGGCGATCGCCGTGCCCATCAGCGCCATGCCGAACGTCACCGACCGGTGCGCACCGAAGCGGCGGGCGACGGCCTCCGACGACGCGGCTGCCGTGGCCATGAACAGAGCCATCGGCACGAACGTCATACCGGCGCGGGTGGGGGAGAAGCCCAGCACGCCCTGCAGGTAGAGCGACGTGAAGAAGTAGATCCCGAACAGTCCGAACGCCCACAGCATCAGCGAGACGATCGCGCCGGAGAACACCCGGTCGCGGAACAGTGCGAGGTCGACCATCGGATCGGTGGCCGTACGCTCGATCGACACGAACGCCAGCGCTGCTGCAGCCGCGACCGCGAACGCGGCCAGGATCGGCGTCGAGGTCCAGCCGCGGGAGATGCCTTCGATCAGGGCGTACGTCAGGGCCGACAGCGCGATCGTCGAGGAGATCAGGCCCGACAGGTCGAGCTGACGGGTGACCGGGTCGCGCGACTCGTCGATCGCCCACACGGCGATGCCTGCGGTGATCAGTCCGAGCGGCACGTTGATGAAGAAGATCCACTCCCACGCCACGTGCTCGCTCAGCAGCCCGCCGAGCAGGGGACCGGCGGCGAGCGCGAGGGCGCCGACGGCACCCCAGATGCCGACCGCGACATTGCGCTCGCGCTTGTCGGTGAACGTGGCCGAGATGATCGCCAGCGTCGTCGGGGTGAGCAGCGCCGCGCCGACGCCCTGCACCGCGCGGCTGGCGATCAGCGTGCCGACGTCGCCGGACAGACCGGCCGCGAACGACGCGACGGTGAAGACGCCCAGCCCGATGAGGAACAGGCGCCGGCGACCGAACAGGTCGGCGAGTCGTCCGCCCACGAGCATCAGTCCGGCGAACGTGAGGATGTAGGAGCTGACGATCCATTCCATGCCTGAGGTCGTCAGGTGCAGGTCCCGCTCGATGACCGGGATCGCCACGTTGATGATGTTGTTGTCGAGGTATGTCATGAACGTCGCAAGCGCGACGGCCACGAGAGCCCAGATGTTCCTGCGGTCGTTCATGACCACTCCTTTACGTTGTAAATGTACGACGTAAAGGAATCATGTATGCCGTATAGTTGTCAACTGTGAAGCCCAAGAATTCGCTCAACCCGGCCCTGGTCGTCGAACGCGCACTCGCGATCGTCGATGCCGAGGGACTCGACGCGCTGACGGTCCGCAAGGTCGCCGACGCGTTCGGCGTGACGCCGATGGCGCTCTACTGGCACTTCGCCAACAAGGAGGCGCTGCTGGCCGCCGTCGGCGACGCGGTGGTGTCGGCGCTCCGGGTCCCGGGCGAGGACCTGCCGCTCGAGGACTACCTCCGCGAGGCCATGACGTCGCTCGTCGACATCATGCGCGCACATCCCAGCGCGTCCCCGCTGGTCGCCCAGCAGATCATGCAGGCCGAGGTCGGTCGTGACCTCACCGAGGGGTTCCTCGAGAAGCTGTCCCTCGCTGGTTTCGACGTCGAGCGTTCGGCAGCGGTGGCGCACTACGCGATGCAGATCGCGATGACGCTCGTCAGCCGGGAGCCCGGCGCCGAGCTCGCGTTCAAGCCGGAGCACCGCCAGGAAGAGCTCGACCGCAAACGGGCGATGCTCGCGTCGCTGCCTGTGGATCGCTACCCCCGGCTGCGCGCGGCCGGGGACGCGATGATCGAGTGCGCCAACTCCGACGAGTACTACGCCGACGGCATCGCGATCTTCGTCGCCGGCGTCATGGCCGACGCGAAGACCCTCGCCAAGGCCTGAGCGGTGACCTGGTCGCCCTTCTCGTGACGTGAGCGGTGAGCTCAGTCGCCCCATCGAGCTGCCTGTTGGGCGACCAAGTCACCGCCCGAGCAGGTCAGGGCAGGGGATCGACGACGGTGTGGTCGTCGAGGGTCGACACGAGCCGGTTGAGGTGGTGCCGGCCGTCGCCGAGGGCGTGGTCGATCGCGGTGAGCCGGCTCATGTAGTGCCCGACGCTGTACTCGGCGGTCATGCCGATGCCGCCGTGCAGCTGGATCGCCTCCTGGCCGATGTGCCGGCCGGCCTTGCTGACCTGCAGCTTGGCGCGTGACGCCGCCTCGAGGACTTCGTTCGCGCTCGTTGAGCCCGTCGAGGCGTCGAGCAGCACGAGCGTCGCCCAGCTGACGGTGCTGCGCGCTAGCTCCAGCGAGACGTACATGTCGGCCGCCCGGAACGTCAGCGCCTGGAAGGTCATGAGCGGTACGCCGAACTGCTTGCGCGTCTTGAGGTACTCCGTCGTCGTACGCAGCGCGGTCTCCATCGCGCCGAGCGACTCGTGCCCGTACGCGATCTGGGCCTGCGCGACGGTCGCCGCGATGACGTCCGACTGGTCGGCGCCGGCTTCACCGAGCGGCGTGGCCGGGGTGTTGTCGAATGCCACCCGGGCCGCGCGGCCGCCGTCGAACGTCGCATAACCCGTGCGGGTGAGGCCGTCGGCATCGGGCTTGACGAGGAACAGTCCGGTCCCGCCGTCGACGGCCGCACTGACGACCAGCAGGTCTGCGCGTGCGCCGCCGAGCACGGGCTCCTTGACGCCGGTGAGCGTCCACGAGTCCCCGGACGCCGAGGCCGTGACGCCAGTGGCCGCGAGCTCGTAGCGGGACGCGGGCTCGGTGTGCGCGAACGCCGGCACGAGGCCGCCCTCGGCCAGCGCGCCCAGGATCTCGCCACGCTGCTCGGCGGTCCCCGCGGCGGCAACCAGGCCACCCGCGAGCACGACAGCCTCGACGAACGGCTCAGGTGCGATGACGCGCCCGATCTCCTCGGCGACGATCGACACCTCGGCCGGACCGGCGCCCATGCCGCCGTCCTCCTCGGCGAAGGGCAGCCCGAGGACGCCCATCTCGGCCAGCTGGCGCCAGGTCTTGTCGTTCCAGCCCGGGTCCTGCTTGGTCACGGCGCGACGAGTCTCGGACGTGTCGTACGCCTTGGCCAGCAGTGCGCGGACGGCGTCGCGCAGGGCCTCTTGCTCGGAGTCCAGTTGGAAGTCCATGTCAGCCCCTCAGTCCCAGGATCGTGCCGGCGATGATCTGTCGTTGCACCTCGTTGGAGCCGCCGTAGATCGACGCCTTGCGGAAGTTGAGGTAGTTGGGCGTCGCGACGCGAGCCAGGTCGGGTACGTCCGAACCTTCGCCGGCGCCCGACGCCAGCGCCAGCGGACCGGCGAGGTCGACGAACAGCTCCGTGACGGCCTGCTGCAGCTCGGTGCCGCGCAGCTTGAGCACCGACGATGCGGGGTGCGGCTTGCCGTCGGCGGAGTTGGCGACGACGCGCAGCGCGGTCAGCTCGAGGGCCAGGATCTCGTTCTCGAGGTCGGCGATCTGGGCGGCGACCAGCGGGTCGTCGAGCAGCGACGTGCCACCCGGGCCGGCCGTCTTGGCGAACTCCTTGGCCTGCGACAGCGTGCGCTTGGTCGAGCCGACCGGCGCGACGCCGACGCGCTCGTTGCCGAGCAGGAACTTGGCGTAGTCCCAGCCCTTGTTCTCCTCGCCGACGAGGTTCTCGGCGGGCACGCGTACGTTCTCGAACCACACCTCGTTGACCTCGTGGCCGCCGTCGATGAGCTCGATCGGGCGCACCGTGACGCCGGGCGAGGACATGTCGATCAGCAGGAACGAGATGCCGGCCTGCTTCTTGACGGAGGGGTCGGTGCGAACCAACGTGAAGATCCAGTCGCCGTACTGGCCGAGCGTGGTCCACGTCTTCTGGCCGTTGACGAGGTAGTCGTCGCCATCGCGCACCGCGGTCGTCCGCAGCGAGGCGAGGTCGGAGCCGGCGTCGGGCTCGGAGAACCCCTGCGACCACCAGATGTCGAGGTTGGCGGTCTTGGGCAGGAAGCGCTCCTTGAGCTCCTGCGAGCCGAACGCGGCGATGACCGGGCCGACCATCGAGGCGTTGAACGGCAGCGGCGGCGGTACGTTCGCGAGCTGCATCTCCTCGTGCCAGATGTGCCGCTGGAGCGGGGTCCAGTCCTTGCCGCCCCACTCGACGGGCCAGTTGGGCACCGCGATGCCGGCGGCGTTCATGGCCTGCACCGACGCGACGATCTGCTCCTTGCTGAGCTCGCGGCGCGCGGCGACCGTGTCGCGGACGTCCTGCGGGACCTGCGTCGTGAAGAAGGTGTGCATCTCCTCGCGGAAGGCTGCGTCCTCGTCTGACAGCTGAAGTTTCATGTACGACTCCTCGGCGATCGCGCCACGCGGCGCACGGCGAGTCTAGTGCTGAGGAGAACTTTATTCACATCGAGTGCATGTTTCCCTTCTTGCCGGCCTTGCGGACGGCGCGGGCCCGAAGCGGACCGACCAGGCGCGGACCGGCGAGACGCTGCTCGAGTCGCCGGGCCTCACGGCGCAGCGGCTGTGCGACGTACTCACCGAGGATGACCCCGGCCGCCAGGGAGATCGCGATGGCCGCCGCCGTGATCATCTGGAGGATGCCGGAGTAGTCGTCGGCGCCGAGCAGCGAGAGACCCCGATAGATCGAGAGGCCCGGCAGCAGCGGCACGATGCCCGACACGACGATCACGAGCGGCGGCACCTCGGCCCAGCCCGCGACGGTGTAGCTGACCACGCCGATGAAGACCGCCGCGATCGCCGCGGGCCACGCGCGGCCGAGGTCGTTCTCCGACAGGACGAGGTAGATCCCGGACGCGGTCCCCGCGATGCCCGCGATCGGCAGCAGGACACGACTTGGCGCGTACGCCGCGAAGGCGAACGCCCCGGCGCTCAGGGCACCGCCGATCACGACGAGCGGGAGGTGCGAGAGCCCGGCCGCGCTCGGGTCGAGCTCGATGTCGACTCCGAGGACCCGGCCGACGGTGAGGCCGCCGCTGACCCCGGCGATGACCCCGGCCGTCGAGATCATGACCTCGAGGATGCGGGCACCGGCTGTCAGGTAGAAGTCCGTCAACGCGTCCTGGATCGCGCCGATGAAGCCGAGCCCCGCGAGCAGCATGACGATGCTCGCGGTGATGACGAGCGACGGATCGGTCGACAGGTCGACGGCCGACGCCCCGACGGCCAGCAGTGACGCGAACAGGCCGCCGGCCACCTGGGCGTAGAAGAACGGCAGCCGGAGCCGGGTCAGGTAGCGCTGCAGGATCTCCAGGCCGATGGCAGCCACGGCGGCGATCAGCGTGACGACCCAGTCGCCACCGATCAGCATCGCGACTCCTGCGCCGATCGCGCCCCAGCTCAGGGTGACGGCCCAGCGCGGTGTGCGGTGTCCGGTCGAGGCGATGTGGGCGAGCCGGACGCGCGCCTCCTCGACGTCGATCTCGTCCGACAGCAGGTCCCTGACCAGGTGGTCGGCCCTGGTGAGGTCGTCGAAGTCGGTCTCGCGCTGCTTGACGTGCCGGATCGCCGCGACGGGTGCATCGTCGGGAGAGGCCTGATAGCTCATCGACACGGTCGTGAACGTGACGTCCACGAGCGCCTGCCGCAGCCCCAGGTGGTGAGCGATCGACGACATCGTGGCCGTGACGTCGGCGGCTCCCGCCCCGTTGGCCAGCAGCATGTCGCCGACGCGCAGGGCGAGGTCGAGCGTGCGCTGGATCTCACGTGTCTCGGTCACCCGTCCCATACTGTTGGACCCGACGTCCCTGTCCAAACGAGGAGTGCGAATGACCGAGTGGATCCCGGACGAGCTGGGCGAGGGCTACGAGCAGCACACGATCGCGCTGGGGGCCGATCCGGACGGTGAGGGCCAGGTCGAGGCGACGTTGGTCAGGCGGGTGCCCGGTGAGGCGTACGAGGCCGCGGTGCTCTACGTCCACGGGTTCAGCGACTACTTCTTCCAGCGTGAGCTCGCCGAGTTCTTCGCCGAACGAGGCTTCGCGTTCTACGCCCTCGACCTGCGCAAGTGCGGTCGCTCGCGCCGCGAGGGGCAGACCGGCCACTACGTCTCGGACCTCGCGCTCTACGACACCGAGCTCGAGCAGTCGCTCGCGATCATCCGCGACGAGACCGGCGACAAGCCCGTCGTGCTGTCGGCCCACTCGACCGGAGGGCTGATCCTGCCGCTGTGGCTCGACCGGCTCAACAAGCAGCCCGGTGGCAGCAAGGCTGCCGGGATCGCCGGGCTGGTCCTCAACAGCCCGTGGTTCGACCTGCAGGGTGCGCCGTGGATGCGCTCGGTCGGCACGGCGGCGATCGCGACGGTGGCGCGGCTCAAGCCCAAGTCGATCATCAAGCTGCCGCACACCGATGCGTACGGCAGCAGCCTGCACGTCAGCGCCAACGGCGAGTGGGACTTCAACACCGCGTTCAAGCCGCTCGAGGGGTTCCCGGTCTCGTACGGTTGGCTGACCGCGATCCGTCGTGGCCACGCCAAGCTGCACAAGGGACTCGACATCGGCGTGCCGTCGTTGGTGCTCCGCTCGACGCGCACCCGGTTCGCACGGCGCTACCACGAGGAGGTGGCCACCGCTGACGCCGTCCTCGACGTCAAGCAGATCGCGCGCTGGTCCGGGTGCCTCGGCGACCAGGTCACGGTCGTGCCGATCGAGGGCGCCAAGCACGACGTGTTCATCTCGCTGGAGGAGCCGCGCAAGGCGGCGTACGCCGCGGTCGACAACTGGCTGCGGGTCAAACAGCTCGTGAGCTAGTCCGCTGCCTTTGCCCGCCGACACTTCCGGGGCGATGGAAACATCCCGGGGGCACGATGGACGGATGGAGACCTTCACCGGGACCACGGTCCACCGGGGTGACGCCGACGTGGCGCACGTCGCGGCGCTGTTCGCCGATCCCACCCGCGCACGGGTGCTCGTCGCCTTGGCCGACGGGCGTTCGCTGCCGGCGGGCGTGCTCGCGACCGAGGCAGGCGTCTCGGCACAGGCCGCCAGCGCCCAGCTCTCCCGTCTGCGTGAGAACGGGCTCATCGATGTCGAGCAGTCGGGCCGGCACCGCTACTACCGGCTCGCCTCCGACCAGGTCGCGACGATTCTCGAGGCCCTGGCGGTGATCGCTCCGACCGAGCCGGTCCGGTCCCTGCGCGAGGGCACGCGGGCAGCCGCGCTGCGCCGCGCGCGCACCTGTTACGACCACCTGGCCGGCCGACTTGGGTGCGCCGTGACGGCGGCGTTGCTCGAGCGAGAGGCGCTCGTGCGCACTGACGAACGTACGACGACCGAACGCCGGCCGGACGACCGGTTGTCAGCTCGCGTGACCGATGCGCCGTACGACCTGGGGCCCGCAGCGCAGGACGTGATGGCGTCGCTGGGACTCGAGCCGGACCTGGTCGGCAGACCGGGCGGGCCCCGACCGTTGCTCAGGTTCTGCGTCGACTGGAGCGAGCAGCGGCACCACCTCGGCGGGCGGCTCGGAGCCGAGCTGCTGACCCGGTTCCTGGCCGCGGGATGGGTCGCTCGCAGGCCACGCCATCGTGCGGTCGACCTCACCGACCTGGGCGCGGAGCGGTTGAGGACCCTCATCGGGGTCGAGATCACCTGAGGCGGTGACCGGAGCCTGGTCGGGCGGTAGGCGATGTCGGCCACGGTGGTTAGGCTCTACTCCGTGGATGCCCCCCTCGCCCTTTACCGCCGCTACCGGCCGGAGACGTTCGCCGAGGTGATCGGGCAGGACCACGTGACCGAGCCGCTGCGCCACGCGCTGGCCGCCAACCGGGTCAACCACGCCTACCTGTTCTCGGGCCCGCGAGGCTGCGGCAAGACCACGAGCGCACGCATCCTGGCGCGAGCGCTCAACTGCGAGAAGGCGCCCATCGCCGATCCGTGCGGCGAGTGCCAGAGCTGCCGCGACCTGGCCCGCGGCGGGCCCGGCAGCATCGACGTCATCGAGATCGACGCAGCCAGCCACGGTGGCGTCGACGACGCCCGTGACCTGCGCGAACGCGCGTTCTTCGCCCCGGTCAGCAGCCGCTACAAGGTCTACATCATCGACGAGGCGCACATGGTGTCGCCGCAGGGCTTCAACGCGCTGCTCAAGCTCGTCGAGGAGCCGCCGCCGCACCTGCGCTTCATCTTCGCGACGACCGAGCCCGACAAGGTCATCGGCACGATCCGGTCACGCACGCACCACTACCCGTTCCGCCTCGTCCCGCCCAAGACGCTCGGCGACTACCTCCTGCAGCTCTGCACCGCCGAGAACGTGACGCTCGAGCCCAGCGCGCTGCCGCTGGTCGTGCGTGCCGGGCAGGGGTCGGTCCGCGACAGCCTCAGCGTCCTCGACCAGCTGCTGGGTGGTGCGGGGCCTGAGGGCGTCACGTACGACCTGGCGGTCCAGCTGCTCGGCTACACGCCCGACTCGCTGCTCGACGAGGCGATCGACGCGTTCGCGGCGAGCGACGGCTCGACCGTGTTCGGCGTCGTCGACAAGGTCATCGAGTCGGGTCAGGACCCGCGCCGGTTCGCCGAGGACCTGTTGCAGCGGCTGCGCGACCTGGTGATCGTCGCGGCGGTGCCCGATGCGCTGTCCAAGGGCCTGCTCGACGTGCCCGGCGACCGGGCCGAGCGGCTGCTGAGCCAGGCCAGCAACTTCGGCCCGTCCGAGCTGACCAGGGCCGCCGACATCGTCAACGCGGCACTGATCGAGTTCCGCGGTGCCACGGCTCCCCGGCTGCTGCTCGAGCTGATGTGCGCGCGCATCCTGGTGCCCGGCTCGGACAACTCGACCCAAGGGTTCCAGGCCCGGCTCGACCGCCTCGAGCGCCGCCTCTCGATCGACGGCGGCGCACCGGCTGCTGCCCCGGCTCCGGCTGCCGCCGCCCGCTCCGGCGCCCGTTGCCGCAGCGCCCGCTCCGGTCGCGGCGCCCGTCGAAACGGCGCCTGCCCCGGTCGCCGAGCCCGTCGCCGAAGAGCCTGCCCCGGTCGCCGAGCCCGTCGCCGAGGAGCCTGCCCCGGTCGCCGAACCGGAGGCTGAAGTCCCCGCTGGCAGTGACGTTCCGGTCGCGAATCGCCGTCCGGACCCGACCGAAACGTCACCGCCAGCGGAGGCTCCTGCTGCGCCGGCCACCGGCAACCTCACGATCGCCGACGTACGCCGGCTGTGGCCCGAGATCCTCGACAAGATCCGCGACCTGCGCCGCTTCGCCTGGGTCATGCTCAGCCAGAACGCCCAGGTCACCGGCCTCGACGGCTCGACCCTCACGATCGCCCTGGTCAACGCCGGCGCGCGTGACTCGTTCATCAACAGCCGGTCCGAGGAGTACGTCCAGCAGGCCCTCCACGCCGTGCTCGGCGTCACCTGGAGGATCGAGGCCATCGTCGACCCGAGCGCACGTCCCGGGACCGACACCGACGAGCCGGCATCAGCCGATCCGAGCCCGGCCCCACCCCGCAAGGGTGTCGCGGTGCCCGAGTCCGTACGCGAGGCGCTGCGCGATCCGGTCACGCCGGAGGCCCGCGAGGACCCCGATGCCACCGCGACCCGCGACGATCCGGTCGTGGAGCAGGAGGACATCGATCCCGAGGACCTCCTGAGCCGGGAGCTGGGGGCGCACGTCATTGACGAGTCCCGCCACGACTGACCACGGCCTCGGCCGCAGGCGTCTCGACCTCGACCTCGACCCGCTCGACGTCCTCCGGATGTTCCGGGGCCGCGACCGGCTCGTCGCGCTGCTCGGCGCCTGGCACCACGGCGAGGCGTTGATCGCGTTCGATCCCGTCGAAGTGCTCGAGGGCGACCCGTTCACGGGCATCGACCTCGATCCGTTGCCGTCCGACGTCGGCGGGTTCGGTGGCGGCTGGATCGGTGCTTGGGGCTACCAGCTCGGCCGGCTCGTCGAGGACCTGCCGGCCGCTCCGCACCGCCCCGTCCCGCAGCCCGATCACCGCATCGCGTTCTACGACCACGTGCTGCGCCGCACCGACGGCACCTGGTGGCTCGAGTGGTTGCGCCCCGATGCCCAGCGCGACGCCAGCATCATCGAGGCGCTCGAGGCCGGCTCCGCGCATGCGCAGGCGTACGAGGTGGGCACCTTCGAGATGACGCCGACCCCCGAGGCGCACCGCGCCGCGCTCACCACGGTGCTGGAGCACATCGCGGCCGGCGACATCTTCCAGGCCAACCTCTGCACGCGGCTCGAGGCGCCGTTCCACGGCGAGCCGCTCGACGTGTTCTGCGCAGGCGTCGAGCAGCTTCGCCCGGCTTACGCTGCCTTCGTCTCGAGCCCCGAGGGAGCGCTGGCGAGCCTGTCGCCGGAGCTGTTCCTGCGGCGCACGGGCGATGAGGTCCTGAGCTCGCCGATCAAGGGCACGGCGCCACTCGACACAGACCCCGACGAGCTCGTCGCGTCAGCCAAGAACCGCGCCGAGAACATCATGATCGTCGACCTGATGCGCAACGATCTCGGCCGCGTCAGCGTGCCGGGCTCGGTGCGCGTGCCGGCGATCACCCGCGCCGAGCGCCACGCGGTCTGGCACCTGGTGTCCGATGTCGTCGGCCACGTGGCCCACGGCGTACGCGACTCCGAGCTGTTGCGGGCGACGTTCCCCCCGGGATCGGTGACTGGTGCGCCCAAGGTCCGCGCGATGGAGATCATCAATACGCTCGAGGCGACCGGCCGCGAGGCCTACACGGGCGCGATCGGGCACGTCAGCCCTGCCGCGGGCCTCGAGCTCAACGTCGTGATCCGCACGTTCGAGTTCCACGACGACAGGGTCTGGCTCGGCGTCGGTGGAGGCATCGTCGCCGACTCCACGCCTGAGGGCGAGTACGCCGAGTGCCTCGTCAAGGCCCGGCCGCTGATCGACGCCATCGGGGGCAGTGCTCGAGCTCACCGCCGAAGCGCCGGAGGTCGACGAGCCGCGGCTGCCCGGCGTGCCGGAGCACGCCGCGACGGTCGACGAGTCGCTCGGCATCTACGACACCTTGCTGGTCGAGGACGGCCGCGTCGCCGACCTGGAGGCCCACCTCGCCCGACTCGATGCCAGCGTTCGCGCGGTCTACGGCACGACGATCCGCGCCGGGCTCGACGATGCCGTGCTGCGCCGGGCGGCGAACCTGACAGGCCGCCAGCGGATGCGCATCGACGCGGTGCCCGGCGATGACGGAGTCGCGGTGACGATGACCAGCCGCGTCATCGACGACGACGCCGCTGCCTGGACGCTGACGCCGCGGACGATCGAGGGCGGCTTCGGCCAGCACAAGTGGGCCGACCGCCGCGCGCTGTCGTGGGACGGCGCGCCGGATCGCGACCTGCTGCTGTTCGCCGAGGACGGGGCGATCCTCGAGACGGCGCGAGCGAGCATCTTCGTGGTCCACGACGACGGCGTGCACACTCCGCCGACGGACGGTCGCATCCTGCCCGGCACGGCCCGAGCCCGCATCATCGAGATCCTGCGCGAGGCAGCGGTGCCGGTCTTCCAGCGGCGGCTGACGCTCGACGACCTGTCGACGGCGACCGAGGTCTTCGTCAGCAACTCGCTGCGCGGTGTCGTGCCGATCATCGAGTGCGAAGGCGTCGGCGGCTGGCCCGTCGGCCGTACGACCACGTGGCTCCGCGAAGAGCTCCGGCGCTTTTGGCTGGCCCCGAGCGGAAGCGGTGACGTAGGGCCCACGCCGGCGTCTCGAGTGGGCCCCAAGTCACCGCCCGCAAGGTGCTGTTCATCGACAACTACGACTCGTTCGTCTACAACCTCGTCCAGTACGCCGGCGAGCTCGGCGCGCAGACCGAGGTCGTGCGCAACGACGCCGTCACCGTCGACGAGCTGGTCGCGGCTCGCGAGCGCGGAGACTTCACCCACCTCATCGTGTCGCCCGGCCCCGGCACGCCCGCCGACGCCGGCATCAGCGTCGAGGCGATCCGCCGCTCGGGTCCGACGACGCCGATCCTCGGCGTGTGCCTCGGCCACCAGGCGATCGGCGAGGCATACGGCGCGACCGTCGTGCGGGCGCCGGAGATCGTGCACGGCAAGCCCTCACTGGTGCACCACGACGGTCACGGCGTCTACGCCGGACTGCCGTCACCGCTCGTCTGCGCCCGCTACCACTCGCTCGTGATCGACCCCGAGACGTTGCCCGACGAGCTCGAGGCCACAGCGCACACCGCGTCCGGCATCGTCATGGGCGTCCGCCATCGCAGCCATCCGGTCGAAGGGGTGCAGATGCATCCCGAATCCATCCTCACGGCGCGCGGCCACGAGATGCTCCAGTCCTTTCTCACCCCCATAGACTGAACCCCTTATGTATGACGGCGTGATCCAGGATCTGATCGATGAGCTCGGGCAGCTGCCCGGCATCGGTCCCAAGAGTGCGCAACGCATCGCGTTCCACCTGCTCGACGCCGACCCCGAGGACGTACGCCGCTTCGCCGCGACCCTCGTCGAGGTCAAGGCCAAGGTCCACTTCTGCTCGATCTGCGGCAACGTCACGGTCGACACCGAGTGCCGCGTGTGCGCCGACCCGCGCCGCGACCTCAGCGTCATCTGCGTCGTCGAGGAGTCCAAGGACGTCGTCGCGATCGAACGCACGCGGGAGTTCCGCGGCCGCTATCACGTGCTCGGCGGCGCGATCTCGCCGATCGCCGGCATCGGGCCTGACCAGCTGCGCATCAAGGAGCTGCTCCAGCGCCTGCAGGACGGCGTCGTCACCGAGGTCATCATCGCGACCGACCCCAACCTCGAGGGTGAGGCGACCGCGACCTACCTCATCCGCATGCTGACGCCGCTCGGCCTGCGCGTCAGCAAGCTGGCGAGCGGACTGCCCGTCGGCGGCGACCTCGAGTACGCCGACGAGCTGACCCTCGGCCGCGCGTTCGAGGGCCGGACGACGATCGGCAACGCCCCCATTCGAAGCTGACGGCTTCTCACTGTCCATCGGCAGGATCACGACGGCAGGCACCTCCGGCGAACCGGTAGACTTGTCGCGCGCAGCGTCGCGCAAACCGTACGTTTCCCAGGCTAGGAAATCCCGTGGGCATTGTCGTCCAGAAGTACGGCGGCTCCTCGGTTGCCGACGCAACCAGCATCAAGAGGGTCGCCCAGCGCATCGTCGCGACCAAGAAGGCCGGTCACGACGTCGTTGTCGTCGTGTCCGCGATGGGCGACACGACCGATGAGCTGATCGACCTCGCGAGCCAGGTCGCGCCGCTGCCCCCGGGCCGCGAGCTCGACATGCTGCTGACCGCCGGCGAGCGCATCAGCATGGCGGTCCTCGCGATGGCGATCGGCACGCTCGGCCAGGAGGCCCGGTCGTTCACCGGCTCACAGGCCGGCGTCATCACCGACTCCGAGCACGGCAAGGCCAAGATCATCGACGTCACGCCGGGCCGCATCGAGGCCGCGCTGGCCGAGGGCGCGATCGCGATCGTCGCCGGCTTCCAGGGTGTCTCGCAGACCACCAAGGACATCACGACGCTGGGCCGTGGCGGCTCCGACACGACTGCCGTCGCGCTCGCTGCGGCGCTCGACGCCGACGTCTGCGAGATCTACACCGACGTCGACGGCATCTTCACCGCCGACCCGCGCATCGTGCCCAACGCCCGCCAGATCCCGCGCATCTCGTACGAGGAGATGCTCGAGATGGCGGCCAACGGCGCCAAGATCCTGCACCTGCGGTGCGTCGAGTACGCCCGCCGCAACGACATGCCGATTCACGTACGTTCGTCGTTCTCCGACAAGACCGGCACCTGGGTCGTCAAGACCGAGGACGTCATCCAAGAGGGGCACTCCATGGAACAAGCCATTATTTCCGGCGTCGCGCACGACCGCAGCGAAGCCAAGATCACCGTCGTCGGCGTGCCCGACAAGGTCGGCGAGGCCGCGACGATCCTGCAGGCCCTCGCGGATGCGCAGATCAACATCGACATGATCGTGCAGAACGTCTCGGCCGCCACGACCTCGCTGACCGACATCTCGTTCACCCTGCCCCGCGCCGACGGCCAGACCGCGATGACCGCCCTCGCGCGGCTCAAGGACCAGGTCGGCTTCGAGCAGCTGCAGTACGACGACAGCGTCGGCAAGGTGTCGATCGTCGGCGCCGGCATGCGCTCGTCACCGGGCATCACGGCCCGCTTCTTCCGCGCGCTCGCCGATGCGGGAGTCAACATCGAGATGATCTCGACCTCGGAGATCCGCATCTCCGTCGTCGTGACCGAGAACCAGATCGACGCGGCCGTCAACGCCGCGCACGCCGCCTTCGACCTCGGCACCGACGAGGTCGAGGCCGTGGTCTACGGAGGTACCGGACGATGACATCCATCGGAATCGTCGGCGCGACCGGACAAGCCCCCCCCCCTCGGAATCGTCGGCGCGACCGGACAGGTCGGCGTCGCGATGCGCAGCATCCTCGAGGAGCGCAACTTCCCCGCCGACGAGGTGCGGTTCTTCGCATCCTCGCGCTCGGCCGGCAAGACGCTGCCGTGGAAGGGCGGCGAGATCGTCATCGAGGACGCCGCAACCGCTGACCCGTCGGGTCTCGACATCGCGCTGTTCTCCGCCGGTGCGACGACGTCCAAGGCACAGGCTCCGCGCTTCGCGGCGGCCGGCGCGATGGTCATCGACAACTCCTCGGCTTTCCGCAAGGACCCCGAGATCCCGCTGATCGTCAGCGAGGTCAACCCCGAGGACATCGCCAAGGCGACGCAGAACATCATCGCCAACCCCAACTGCACCACGATGGCCGCGATGCCGGTCCTCAAGCCGCTGCACGACGAGGCGCAGCTCGTACGCCTCGTGGTCAGCAGCTACCAGGCCGTCTCCGGCTCCGGCATCGCCGGCGTCCAGGAGCTGCATGGCCAGGCGCTCGCGGTCGTCGACAAGGCCAACGAGCTCGCGTACGACGGCTCGGCGGTCACGTTCCCCGCGCCCGTCAAGTACGTCGCACCGATCGCCTTCAACGTCCTGCCGATGGCCGGCTCGGTCGTCGACGACGGGTCGTACGAGACCGACGAGGAGCAGAAGCTCCGCAACGAGAGCCGCAAGATCCTGCACATCCCCGACCTCAAGGTCGCCGGCACGTGCGTACGCGTCCCGGTGTTCACGGGGCACTCGCTGTCGATCAACGCCGAGTTCGCCCGGTCGATCACGCCTGAGCGCGCGACAGAGCTGCTCGCGGGTGCCGCGGGCGTCAAGCTCGTCGACGTGCCGACGCCGCTGCAGGCCGCCGGCACCGACCCGAGCCTCGTCGGTCGCATCCGCCAGGACCAGAGCGTCGACGACGAGCGCGGCCTCGTGCTGTTCGTCAGTGGCGACAACCTCCGCAAGGGAGCGGCCCTCAACACGATCCAGATCGCCGAGCTGCTGGTCTGACGGGTTCTCGCAAAAGCCCCATGCGTCACACGAACCACACGTAGATTTGTTGATCGCACCTGCGTAGGGACACCGCGTCCCCGGGGATCGTCAGTTGCAGACTGGATCGGTCTCGTGAGCCGCAAAGTCGTACGACTCTTGGCGTTCGTCGGCGTCCTCGTGTGCGGCTTCCTGCTGATCCAGCCGGCCTGGGCCGCCGTGCCACCCTCGCCGGTGGTGACGACGCCGACTGGCTCTGATGTCACGATCCAGGTCTCCGAACAGCCGATGCATTTCGAAGGGCACGGTCGCCGGCCCGATCTCGGCATTCGACCAGCTGCACGTCGACAACTACGCGCCTCCGGGCGACCCGCCGCAGCTCTGCAACTTCGTGCTGACCGGGACGGCGTGGTCCTGCGACTCGACCGCCCCGGCCTTTGCCGTCGGCGACTACGAGCTCCGCGTCGTGTGGTTGGCACTCGACCCCTCATACGGTGACCTCTCGGCTCCCACGGTCATCACCTTGCACGTGATCCCGGACGTCGTCGTGCCGCCGGAGCCCGACCCGGAGCCCTCGCCCAAGCCGCAACCCGAGCCCGAGCCGACTCACAAGGACGAGCCCGAGACCGTACCTCCGGTCGTGGTGACGCCGACGCCCGAGCCGAGCCCGACGCCCGAGCCCACGCCTGAGCCGGAACCCACGACGGAGCCCACGCCAGAGCCGGTGCCGGTCGTGCTGGCGGCACCCGCGGCCGCCGCGCCTGCCGCGGACGGCCCCGCCGCTTGGGACCCCACCGACCACCCGCACGAGGTGCTGACCATCGGCGTCGCTGCCTTCGCGCTGCTCAGCATGGTCGGGCCCACCGGCCTCGCGGTCAGCAGCGCGCTCGGCCGGAGCGGCGCGAGTGCGACAGGGGCGGCGGTGGCGGCCGGGGCGGCCGCAGCCGCGGCTTCGGGCGGAGGCAGGAGCGGCAGCGTCAAGGCGGCGAAGGTCAAGATGACGAAGTTCTCCGGCGCCGGCGGCGGTCGTGGTGACGAGTCGCGGACGTGGCAGCTCCCCGGCTGGCAGCGGCTCGACACCTGGAGCCTGGCAGTCCCGCTGTGGTTGTCGACCCGATCACCGTTGACCGCGCGTGTGCTGGCCGACGGCTCGTACCTGCGCGCGATCTTCAGCTCCGCGTGGGGGTTGCTGGTCCTCACTGGCGGGACGCTGGGTCTGGTCGCAGCCCACCAGACCCAAGGGATCCCGATCGCTCCGTCGGTCGCGCTCACGACGGCGCTTCTCGTCATCGCGATCTTCGACGCCACGGCAGGCGCCGCGGGCGTCGTCGGCTTCCTTGCCGGCATGCTGATCTGGCGGTCCAGCGAGCTCGGCCCCGCGACGACCGTCCGCTCGTTCCTCGGGCTCGCGGCGCTGTGGTTCGCGATCCCGCTGATCGCGGCCGCGACCAGGCCGTTCCGCCGTTCGACAGTCTCCGGCTCGAGGTACGCCTGGGACCGCCTCGCCGACACCGTCATCGGAACGCTGACGGCAGGATGGGCCGTGCAGAAGACCATCGGCGGCATGCCCGGCCTGTCGGGTCTTGACCTGCCGATCGCCGACCACGCCGACCAGATCGCGCTGACCGCGATGATCGCCGTCGTGGCGCGGGTCCTGGTCGAGGAGTACGCCGCCTGGCGCTATCCGCTGCGCCTGTCAGCGGTCGAGTCGGCGAAGCTGCCGTTCGCCGGTCCGGGCCAGCGGATCTTCGCGACGGGCCTCCGTACGGTGCTGTTCGTCTTCTTGTCGATCGCGTTCATCGGCAACTGCTGGCAGCTCTGGGTCGGCGCGGTGCTGTTCGCGGTGCCGCAGCTGCTCGCGATCTACGAGCGGAAGTTTCCCAATTCCGTACGTCTGCACGGACTGCTCCCGTCCGGCATCGTCAAGGTGCTGTTCATGTTGGTCATCGGCAGCCTGTTCGCCAGACTGGTCTACTCGATCCTGGACGACCCCGACACGATGCTGCGCAATGCTCGTCTATCCTCTTTGCGTCATAGGAACCGTGGCCCATGAGCCACGGTTCCTATGACGCAGGGGATCACAGCGACTCGCGGATGTCGATGAACGCGTCGAGGGAATCGGGGTTGGTCAGCGCTCCCTTGGCGGCGGCGTCCTCGATCGACGCGCCCTGGAGGATCTTCTTGACCGGCACCTCGAGCTTCTTGCCCGACAGCGTCCGGGGCAGCATGCCGACCTGGTGGACCGCATCGGGCACGTGGCGGGGTGAGAGCTGCGTACGCAGGGCGAGCGCGATGCGCTGGTGGAGCGCTTCGTCGAGGACGAGTCCTTCGGCCAGCACCACGAACAGCAGCAGCTGACCCGCCCCGCCCTCGTCGTCTTCGAGGTGCACCACGAGGCTGTCGGCGACCTCGGGCAACGCCTCGACGACGGTGTAGAACTCGGCGGTCCCGAGGCGTACGCCACCGCGGTTGAGCGTCGCGTCGCTGCGGCCGGTGATGGTGCAGGTGCCGCGCTCGGTGATCGTGATCCAGTCGCCGTGGCGCCACACACCGGGGATGTCCTCGAAGTACGCCGCGCGGTAGCGCGACCCGTCGGCGTCGCCCCAGAAGCCGACCGGCATCGAGGGCATGGGCAGCGTGATGACGAGCTCGCCGAGCGAGCCGATCACGGGCCGGCGGTCCTCGTCGTACGCCTCGACGGCGCAGCCGAGCAGGCGGCACGAGATCTCGCCGGCATAGACCGGGACGATCGGCGCGGCGCCCACGAAGCCCGAGCACACGTCGGTGCCGCCCGAGATGGAGTTGAGCTGGACCGTGGGGCTGACCGCGTCGTAGACCCACCTGAAGCCCTCCGCCGGCAGCGGCGCGCCCGTCGAACCGACGCCGCGCAGCCGCGACAGGTCGGCGACGTCGTGCGGGACGAGGCCCTTCCTTGCGGCACTGCAGCAGATAGGGCGCGCTGGTGCCGAAGTAGGTGACCTCGAGGCGCTCGGCGAGCCGCCACAACATCGCCAGGTCGGGGTGAGCCGGGTTGCCGTCGAACATGACGATCGTCGACCCGACGGCGAGGCCCGAGATGAGCAGGTTCCACATCATCCAGCCGGTCGTCGAGAACCAGAAGAACCGGTCGCCCGGGCCGAGGTCGTGGTGCAGGGCGAGCGCCTTGAGGTGCTCGATCGTGATGCCGCCGTGGCCGTGCACGATCGGCTTGGGCAGTCCTGTCGTGCCGGAGGAGAACAGGACGTAGAGCGGCGACGCGAACGGCAGTCGTACGAACTCCAGCGGCGCGGACTCGGCGGTGAGCTCGGCCCACGTGATCGCGCCGTCCGGAGCGGGTGCCGCCGGATCGAGGTAGGGCAGCCACACGAGCGTACGGATGCTGGGCAGGCTCTTTGTGATCGCCTCGACCTCGGCCCGCCGGTCGACGCCCTTGGCGCCGTAGCGGTATCCGTCGACCGCCAGGACGACCGTCGGCTCGATCTGCTGCCACCGGTCGACGACGCTCTGCGTGCCGAACTCCGGCGCACACGAGGAGAACACTGCGCCGAGGCTCGCCGCCGCGAGCAACAGGACGAGGGTCTCCGGGATGTTGGGCGCGTAGGCGGCGACCCGGTCGCCGGGTGCGACCCCCGCTCGGACCAGACCTGCGCGGGCACGTGCGACCTGGTCGCGCAGCTCGCGAGCCGTCAGACGTACGTCATCGCGGCTCTGCGAGGCGGCGACCACGACAACGTCGTCGTCGGCGCGCCCCGGCATGCGCAACATGACCTCGGCGTAGTTGAGGCGTACGTTCGGGAACCACACCGCGCCGGGCATCGACGCATCGGCAAGGGCGGTCGTCGGATCACCGTCGGACGGGAGGTCGAACTCCCGCCACACGGCACGCCAGAAGTCGTCCGGCTGCGCGACCGACCAGGCCCACAGCTCGTCGTAGTCGGCGAACGTGCGGTCGAGCCCCCGCATGAACTGCTCGAGCCGCGAGCTGCCATCGAGCGGCGGGCTCCAGAGGATGTCGGTCACTCGGGAATTGTAGGGCTGCTCTCGGCGACGCTGATGAGCCAATGTGAGACCAGGTAGGTCACGACACCGAGCGCCGGGACGAGCACGAGCGCCCGGTTGTCGTCTGCCATCTCGAGGAACAGGCCGAGGATCGCGACGATCGTGAGCACGACAGCGAGGAAGCTGATGAGTCCCGCGCGGGCAGTGCCGAACGCCGTCAGGAGCAGGTCGCCGATGATGATCGCGATGAACGTGACGACGACGAACGTCAGGGATCCCCATTGCTTGCCGCCCGAGGCCACGCCGCGTACGTCGTTGAAGATCTCGAGCGCGATGAGCCCCATGCCGACCGACACGAGACCGACCACGAGTCCGGTGATGGCCGAGGCCAGGCGCGGGTCGATGTGCGGGATGCGCCAGGCGATCACCGCGCGGAAGCGGTCGGCGAGGAACTCGCCCGTCGTCCGAGCCGCTGAGCCCACGGCTCCGGCGGCGCTCGAGACGGCACCTGCGCCGCGCGAGCCCAGAGCCTTGCCGGCCGCGCCGACCTTGACGCCGGGACGGGCTCTGGTCGAGCCGGCCGATTTCGCGGTGGGCCGCGTGGCGACCTTGGCCTGCGGCTTGGTGTGCGTCGTGGAGACCGGCCTGCCGTAGCGAACGGTCTCGGCGGGCGGCGGTGACGATGGGCGGACGACGGTCTTCTTGACGACCCGCTTGACCACCTTCTTCGCAGGTGGTGGGGGAGTCTGGTCGTCGGCCATGTCCCGAGTGTTTCACAGCGAGTGTCGCGTCCACGCTGGTCGAACGTTGCGATCAGATTGAGTTCTGCTCACACGGGTTGGCAGGCGGCTGTAGATTTTCGCTCACCTGCGGTACGCGTGCCGCGAGGGAGCGTGACATCCCCGGAGGCCCGCACGTATGAATGACGGCGCAACACTCGCTCGAGCACGTCATTGGCTCCAGGTGCGCAGGCCGGAGCGTTGCCTCGAGGTGCTGGCAGGCATCGAGGGGAACATCGACAATCGGGACTTCTTCCGTTTCCGGGCCATGGCGCTGATCCAGCTGGCGCGATGGCCGGAGGCCGCCGACAGCGCCAGACGAGGGCTGGCGATCGCGCCGGACGATCCGGGGCTGGCATTTCTGCTCGGCCACTCGGTCGAGAAGGCCGGCCCGGGCGGCGCCGAGGAGGCCGAACAAATCTTCCTGCGCGGGCTCTCGGTGACTCCACGCAGCATCGCGCTGTTGACGGGTTATGCGGCGCTGCTCGTACGGAGGCGCCAGCTCGACCGGGCTGGAGAGCTGCTCGACGACGCCGCAAGGATCTCGCCCGACGCGATCCTGGTCGATCTCGTACGGATGCGGTGGGCTCTCGCTCGTGGCAAGCGGGCGGAAGCGGTCATGTGGGTCAACCGCGCACTCGACAAGGACCCCACCAGTCCGGAGGCGCTCGCCTTCGCCGGATCACTGGATCGGATGGGTGGCCGGGCCGCGGCGGGAGCCCGGCGGCTGCGGATGGCCGCGACTCAACGACTGGGCGATCGCGACCTGACCGCCTACACACGCCAGACCATGATGGAGACGCACCCGCTGATGTGGCCGGTGCGTGTCCTGCGCCGGACGTCTCAGCGGGCCCGCTTCATGCCCAGCCTGATCACGGCGGCGCTGTTGCTTCTATGGGTGGGCCTCTCCGACGTGGATGAGGAGCCTTTGGGCTTGGCAATGGTCCTGGCCTGGACGGCGTTCCTGCTGTACTGCGTGATCGCTGTGAAGACCTCCAACCTGATCTTGAGGAGACGGCATGACTGACCGGCTGGATGCACTCCGAGCGGCGGTCGCCGCAGACCCGGGCAACACGGCGCTGAGCACGCTGCTCGCCGAGCTGCTTGTCGCGGAAGGGCAGGCCGCGGAGGCGCTCGATCTCTACGCAACCTTGCTGGCCAGCGGTGCATTGTCGGCCGCCGACGCGATTCCGGTGGCGGACCTGGCGTTGTCCGAGGGGCGTCTGGACGTCGCTCGGGGGTGCATCGAGAAGGCTCGGGAGGCAGGTGTCGTCGAAGGGCTCTCAGAGATGGACAGCCGTCTGGACCAGCTGCTGGCTGCCGGCGCTCGCCCGATCAAGGAGGGTCCGTCGGATCTCGAGCGCGGGCTCATGCCCGCGGCGCAGAACATCACCCTGACATTCGGTGACGTCGGCGGGATGGACGACGTCAAGAAGCTTCTGCACCGACTCATCATCATGCCGTTCGTCCGTCCCGGAGCTCTACGAGAAGTACGGTCGATCGGCCGGTGGTGGTGTCCTGCTCTACGGTCCGCCAGGCTGCGGCAAGACCATGCTGGCCAAGGCGATCGCCGGTGAGTGCGGGCTGCCGTTCTTCTCGATCGGTATCGATGACATCGTCTCGCCGTACCACGGTCAGGCCGAGCTCAACATCGCCGCGATCATGCAGAACGCCCGCGACATCGCACCCGCAGTCGTGTTCATCGACGAGATCGATGCCCTCGGCTACGCCCGCCAACGGGCCAACGGCGAGATGGGCCGGCGCATGACGAACACCTTGCTCCAGGAGCTCGACGGGGTCGGCAAGTCGACCGAGGGTCTCCTGGTGCTCGCCGCGAGCAATGCTCCGTGGGACGTCGACAGTGCGCTGCTCCGGCCGGGTCGATTCGATCGGCGTGTGTTCGTGCCGCCCCCTGACAAGGAGGGGCGGGAGGAGATCTTGCGCGTGCGGCTGCGCGAGGTCGAGGTCGACAACGTCAACCTCGGGAGCCTCGCCGCTGCCTCGGAGCTCTTCACCGGCGCAGATCTGCGGGCGACCGTCGAACGCGCGCTCGACGAGGTCATCGAGAGCGTCCTCGAGACGGGGATCGAGGTGCCGGTGCGCCAGGCCGACCTCGCCAATGCGCTGTCGAGCGTACGCCCGTCGGCGCTCGAGTGGCTGTCGCGAGCACGCGACTACGTGGAGTTCTCCAACTCCACCGGGCAGTGGGCCGATGTCGAGAAGTACCTCGCGTCCCGAGCGGTGCGAAAACGACTCGCCGGCGGTTGATCCCGTGGGCGACGACGAGCGGATAGCTCAGGCCCGGCACTGGCTGGACGTGCAGCGACCCGCACGCTGCCTCGAGGTGCTGGGCGACCTCGAGCCACGAGACGAGGTCGTGGAGCTGAGAGTGCGAGCGCTGCTGATGCTGGAGCGTTGGACCGACGCGATCGAGCTGGCCAAGCGCGGACTTGCCGAGCAGCCGGCCAACCTCAACCTGCACCTGTGGCTTGCGCACGCGCTCGATGAGAACCGGGACCCGCTTGCTGCCGAGCACGTGCTGGCCGCGGCGCTGCGCATCGCACCGGACAACGTCGTGCTGCTGACCTCATTCGCCGAGCAGATCACGTCGACGATGCATTTCGACCGCGCGGACCGGGCACTCGAACGGGCTGCCGAACTCGATCCGGAGTCGATCGAGGTGGACATCGCACGGGTTCAGTGGTGCCATGCCCGCGGAGACAAGCGAGGCGCCGCGATGTGGTTGCAACGAGCGCTTGAGAAGGACCCCGAGGACGTACGCGCGCTCCAGCTGGCCGGTCAGCTTGCACTGCGGTCCGGCCGCGCCGCGGACGGCAGGGACCGACTGCACCGTGCGGCGCTCCAACGGATGGGCTCGGACAGGTTGGTGGACGTCGCTCGCCGATCGTCAACGCTCGGCCGGCGACCGTGGAGCTGGTTCATGCCAGGTCTGCGGGTTTCGCAGATCGCCGTCGGGGTCGTGGGACTCGTCGTGATCTTCGGTGGGTCGGCGCTGGTCCGGGACGGGAATCCGGTCCTCGGTTGGGCGGCGCTGGCGGTGTGGGGCGGGGTCGCGGTGTACAGCTGGATCGCCTGGCTGCTGATCTACGTCGTCATGGACGACTAGGAGATTGCGCCATCTGTCGGATTCTCAGGCGCCCCGTTCGTCGTACTGACAGAAGCCGCTTCTGACGGCGGCACACGACGAGAGGCATTCCGATGTACACATTCCTGACGACCCTGACGAACGCGATCCTGAAGGCGACGGGCTGGGGTCCGGTGACACCCGAGCCGCGCCAGCACCAGAGCGGATCGGTGCCGGTGATGACGTTCAGCCCACGGTTCTGAGCTGAAACGCGAAATGGCCGGACCCCAAGGGGCCGGCCATTCACATGGTCGGGCTGACAGGATTTGAACCTGCGGCCTCGTCGTCCCGAACGACGCGCGCTACCAAGCTGCGCCACAGCCCGAGTGTCCCTAGCTGCGGGACCCGGAAGAGTCTATCCCAGTCAGGGTGAGCAGCGTCGCCTCGGGGCGGCAGGCAAAACGTACGGGCGTGTACGGCGAGGTGCCGAGGCCCGCTGACACGTGCAACCACGAGGGATCGTGACCGTCGACCTGGTGCGTGTGCAGGCCGCGAGCCCTGCTCCGGTCGAGGTCGCAGTTGGTGACGAGCGCTCCGTAGAACGGAACTCGGAGCTGTCCGCCGTGCGTGTGACCGGCCATGATCAGCGGATAGCCGAGCGAGTTCCATCGGTCCAGCACCCGGAGGTAGGGCGCATGCGCCACGCCGATCGCGAGGTCGGCCGATGCGTCGGCCGGGACGTCGTCGAGCACGTCGTAGTTGAGGTGCGGGTCGTCGACGCCCACGAACGAGAGCCGGCGACCTCCCGCCACGAACGAGGCGTGCCGGTTGCTCAGGTCGACCCATCCGCGCTGCTCGAAGGCGTGACGCAGCTGGTCGAACGGCAGGTCGCGCTTGCGGCTCCAGTCGCCGCCGGTCCCGCCCATGAGGTAGTGGACCGGGTTCTTGCGAATGGGGGAGAAGTAGTCGTTCGACCCGAAGACGAAGGCGCCCGGCAGGTCGAGCAGGTCGCCGTACGCCCGCAGCACAGATGGCACGGCGTCGAGGTGGGCGAGGTTGTCGCCGGTGTTGATGACGAGGTCGGGCTGCAGGTCAGCCAGCCCGCGCAGCCACTCCTGCTTGATGCGCTGGCTCGGCGTCATGTGGGCGTCGGACAGGTGGAGCACCCGCAACGGCTCTGAGCCGGGCGCCAGCACGGGCACCGTGACCTTGCGCAGCGTGAAGGCGCGGACCTCGTAGATCGACGCGTACGCCAGTCCGGCCGCGGCAGCCGCGATCGGCAAGAGGTATGGGCGCACGGCCCCAGTCTTCACTACTGCTGGTTGTTCGCCTCACGGAGCCGCGATGCGATGTCCGTGAGCTCGGTGGTGAGCCCGGTGACGTGGTCGGAGTCCCGCAGGGTGCGTCGTACGTTGCCGAGGTCGCGGGCCACCTGGCCGAGCGGCGCCCGGGGTGCATCGGCGTCGAGGTCCGCAGCCGCGTCGGCGACTGCGAGGGCCGCGTCGAGGGCGTGGGCCGGAGTCACGGCGCCGCGGACCACGCGCCGGTGCATGTGCCAGCTCGGCCGGATGACCTCGAGCTCGTGCCGTGACGCTCTGAGTGCGGCGGTGTCCGGCTCCTGCCCGGCGAGGCGGGCCGACAGCACGTCCTGCACGGCCCCGAGCACCCCGGCCGTACGGCGCCGGGCGACGTCCCGGGTGCGGACCGGCAGCAGGAACCACGAGACCAGGACGGCGATGACGCCGCCGACCACGATGGCGAGAAGCCGGTGGACCAGCTGGTGGTCTTGTCCCGTCCCGTAGTAGCCGTACAGCAGCGCCAGCACGGCGGTGATGCATCCGGCCCAGTAGGCGTACCCGCGGGGCCGCAGCCACGTACCGACGGCGAGCACGATGAAGATCGCCACGACCGATGCGTGCGAACCCGGGGTGACGCGGCCGGCGATCAGCGATGCCGCGGTCGTGCCGACCAGAGCGCCGAGGACCCGCAGCAGGCTCTTCGACAAGACGTCGCCGCGGCCGCGATTGCCGCTGCACACGACGAATGCCGTGATGACGACCCACGGCCAGTGCTCGTCGAACACCAGATGACCGACAAGAAGGGCGAGCCCGAGCGCGACCAGCATCTGGATCGCCATCCGGGCGCTCGCGTCCAGCAACCTGCCGGAGCGGTGCGGCGCCGGAGTCGAGGGTGGGTCGAGCAGCAGCCCGAGCCGGTGGGCGACCGTCGTCGTGGCGACGACCCAGGCGTACGCGACAACGGCGACCACGGGCGTCCACCACGCGTCGTGCTCTGCCGGCGCGGCAACCGCGGGGGTGGTCAGCACGGCCACGAACGGCAGGGCCATGAGGGTGCCGAGCCGGCTCGCCGTGGGGCCGAGCCGGCGCAGCAGGATCGGCGCACTCAGCCCGACGACCAGCAGGGCGCCGCCCAGCACGTCGTGGTGGAACAGGATCTCCGCGACGTACCGGGCCGCGATCGCGACGATGACGAGCGTCGCCAAGCGGAACCCGCGAGCTCGCCACGAGCCGGGTCCCTCGAGCCGGCCGAGGGTCATCGCGAGGACGACGGAGAGAATCACGAGTGTGGTGCTGAAGTGCGTGACGTCTCGCAGGGCCAGGGTCGTGCCGAAGGTCCCGAGCACGGCAGACATCGTGACGATCGCACCCACCAGGTCAGCAGAGGGGCGCCGTCGACCCGTGGCCACGGGTCCCGGGTCGCTCATGGCCGCGACGCTACCCGGGGCCGGTCCTGCGACAATGTGACGTATGTCAGGACTCAAGGACCAGCTTCACGACGACCTCACCGCCTCGATGAAGGCCCGCGACGCGCTGCGCACGTCGACCCTGCGGATGGTGCTGACCGCGATCACGAACGCCGAGGTCGCCGGCAAGGAGGTCCGCGAGCTCAGCGACGAGGACGTCATCACGGTCCTGGGTTCTGAGGCCAAGAAGCGCCGCGAGGCCGCTGAGGCGTTCGCCGAGGGCAACCGTCTCGAGCTCGCCGAGAAGGAGCGGGCGGAGGCGGCGATCCTCGCCGAGTACCTCCCCGCTCAGCTCTCCGCTGAGGAGATCAGCGTCATCGTCACGGCCGCGGTCGAGTCGACCGGTTCGGCCGGCGAGGGCATGAAGGCGATGGGCAAGGTCATGGGCGTCGTCTCACCCCAGGTCAAGGGCAAGGCCGACGGCGGAGCCGTCGCCGCGGAGGTCAAGCGCCAGCTGGGCGCCTGAGCTCAGCGGCCTCCGCCACCGCCGGTGTCGTTGCCACCACGTCCGCCCCGGCCGTTGCCGTCCTGCGTGGTGTCGTTGGTCGACGGCTTCTTCTTCTTTTCCTTCTTGGGCGCTGTGGGCTTGCCCTTGGGCGGCTTGTCGAAGTTCTCCGACGGCAGGAAGTCCTGGATGGCGTGCATGGCCTTGGCCCACATGGGACCGGCCAGCGAGCTGCCGCCGACGGTGTGGAAGTCGAGGAAGCGGTTGTTGATGGTCACGCCGGCGAGCGACTTGGGGCTGCCGTTCTTCTTGACGCCGGCGATCATCGCCATGGCGGCGAGCTTGGGCGTGTAGCCGGCGTACCAGACGGACTGGTTGTCCTGGGCGGTGCCGGTCTTGGCCGCGGACGGGATGTTGAGGCCGGTGCCACCGAGGTCGTAGCCGAAGCCACCGGGCTCCTGCACGCCGCGCAGGATGTCGTTGATCTGGGCTGCGTCATCCTTGCTCATGACCCGTTCGCAGTTGGGGCGGTACTTCGCGATGGTCTTGCCGTTGGAGTCGACGATCGAGTTGATCGGCCGCGGCTTGCAGTACATGCCGCCGGAGGCCGGCACAGCGTACGCGGCGGCCATGTCGAGCGGGCTCACGTTGGTGACGCCGAGCGTGAACGGGCCGACCTGGTTCTGGTCGGGCACCTTGATGCCCATCGACTCAGCCGCGCGCACCGTGTTGCAGAGGCCGGCCTTCTTCTCGAGCTGGGCGAAATAGGTGTTCACGGACTCGCGCGTGCCGGTGTACATGTTCTTCGTGCCACTCGACGTTGAGTTGTTGACGGGCCAGGCTTGTGTGCCGCCGCCGTTGCAGGCGAAGTAGCTGCCGGCCGGGATCGTCATCTTCGGCGGCGACTTGAACGTCTGGCCGACGTCGATTCCCTGCTTGAGTGCGGCCGCGACGGTGAACATCTTGAACGTCGAGCCGGCCGGGAAGCCGCCGGAGTCGCCGTAGGCGCGGGGCACGGTGAAGTCGATGAAGGACTGGCCCTTCTTCTTGTCGCGGCCCATCGGCTTGGACTGAGCCAGCCCCTTGACCTCGCCGGTGCCCGGCTCGAGCAGGGCCATGGCGCCGATCGCCTTGTCCTTGGGTGCGACGGTCGTGGAAACGGCCTTGTTGATGGCCTTCTGCATACGAACGTCGATGTTGGACTTGATCGTGAGTCCGCCACGCTCGAGTGCGCGCTGCCGCTCCTCGACCGTCGCACCGAGGGCCGACGTCTTGAGCAGGTAGCGGCGCACGTAGTCACAGGAGAACTCGGCGACGGTCGAGACGCAGCCGTTGGGGAACTTGGTGATCTTGAGCCCGAGCGGCGCCGCCTGGTAGCGCTTGGCGTCGGCCTCGGAGATCTTGCCCAGCCGCGCCATCACGGCGAGGACCGTGTTGCGGCGGGCCAGCGCCTTCTCGGGATAGATGCGGGGGTCGAACTCGACGGGGTTCTTGACCAGACCGGCGAGCGTCGCGGCCTGGCGCACGTTGAGCTTGGCGGGGCTGCGGGAGAAGTAGTGGTAGGAGGCGGCACTGATGCCGTACGCGCTGTCGCCGAAGTAGGCGAGGTTGAGGTAGCGCTCGAGGATCTCCTTCTTGGTGTGCGTCTCCTCGTACTGGATCGCGAGCTTGAGCTCACGGATCTTGCGGGCCGTCGACTTCTTGATCGCCGCCATGCGCTGCTTCTTGGTCGTGGCCTGCGACACGAGGGTCAGCTTGACGAGCTGCTGCGTGATCGAGGAGCCACCCTGCGTCGCGCCCTCGGACGCGTTGTTGACGAGTGCGCGCAGCGTGCCCTTGAGGTCGAGCGCGCCGTGCTCGTAGAAACGGGCGTCCTCGATCGAGAGGATCGCCTCCTGCATGAGCGGCGAGATCTTGGCGAGCGGGATGTCCTGGCGGTTCTCCTCGTAGAAGTACGCGATGAGGTCGCCGTTGGACGCGAGCAGGCGGGTCGTCTGAGCACTGGCCTGGTCGTCGAGCTGCAGGGGGAGGTCGACGATGTCGTTGCTGACGTCGTTGGCCGTCGACGCGAACAGCGCGGTGCCGGGGATGAAGATCGCCGCGAGCAGGATGCCGGCCACTGCAGACAGCAGCGCCATGGTGCCCACGATCGAGAGCGGTCCGTCGTGATGCTTTTCGCGTTGCGCGGTCTGGCGCAGCGAGGCGCGGAGCTCATCCCAAGACATAGGAGTCAGGTTACGTGACGTTGCTAAGCGAGTCCCAGTGGCGACAACGTGTCTAGCCCATCGTGACTAGAGAAAGATGGTCACTATCGCTCTGACGCTTCCCCGCGGGAATTCTTAGATTGATCTCAACAACCAACTTCGATCCACAGGGGATCGGTCTCGGGGAGGTTTTTTGATCATGTGGAACGAAAACTGGGCGGCTGAAGCCGCGTGTCGCGGGAACTCCGATGCTCTGTTCGTCAAGGGCGCTGAGCAGAACCGCGCGAAGCAGGTCTGCGGCACGTGTCACGTCCGTGCCGAGTGCCTGGCCGAAGCGCTGGACAACCGCATCGAGTGGGGCGTCTGGGGCGGTATGACCGAGCGTGAGCGCCGTGCGCTCCTGCGCCGCCGGCCCAATGTCACAGCCTGGCGCAGCATCCTCTCCGTCGCGGTCTAGCTCACCGGCTGGGGTGACCCGGCCAGCAGCTCACCGATCTCACGCAGTCCGTCGAGATCGTGCACGTCACCCGCGAGTGCCGCGACCGATGCGGTGGGCACCCCGGGGTGTGCCGCGCTGAAGCTGCGCTTCAACCGTGACTCACGTGCGGCGACGCGCATGCGCTCGGCGTGGATCGCCAGGAGGTCGGCGGTCATCTTGTCGGTCGCACTGCCCTGCTCGAGCTTGCGGCCTGCCGACTCGGCGTCTGCGCTGGAGATGCCGTCCGCCCCGTTGAGGTGCACGCGGTTGACGACCAGGCCGGCCAGCGGCATCTCCTCGCCGGCGAGCCGCTCGACGAAGTAGGACGCCTCGCGCATCGCCGCCGGCTCGGGTGCGGCGACGACGATGAACGCGGTCTCGTGAGCCTGCAGCAAGGCGTACGTGCTCTCGGCACGCTGCCGGAAGCCGCCGAAGAGGGTGTCGAACGCGGCGACGAAGGTCTGCATGTCGGTCAGCACCTGCGCGCCGAGGACCTTGTTGAGGGCACTCGTGACGATGCCGAAGCCCGCACTCAGCAGCCGGGCCGGGCCCTTGGCGGGGGCCAGCAGCAGCTTGATGAATCGGCCGTCGAGCATCGACGCGAGCCGGTCGGGCGCGTCGAGGAAATCGAGCGCCGACCTCGACGGCGGGGTGTCGACGACGATGAGGTCCCAGCGGCGCTCCTCGTCGACCGCCTCGGCGTGCAGCTGTCCCAGCTTTTCCATGGCCATGTACTCCTGCGTGCCCGCGAACGAGCTCGACAGCGCGACGTAGAACGGGTTGGCCAGGATCTGCTGTGCCTTCTCGGGGGTCGCGTGCGCCTCGACGACCTCGTCGAACGTGCGCTTCATGTCGAGCATCATCGCGTCGAGGGTGCCGCCGTCGGCGCCGACGTCCTTGACCGGGCGCGGGGTGTTGTCGAGCTCGGTCAGTCCCATGGCCTGGGCCAGCCGCCGGGCCGGGTCGATCGTGAGCACGCACACCTTGCGGCCCTGTTCGGCGGCACGGAGGGCCAAAGCAGCGGCGGTCGTGGTCTTGCCGACACCGCCGGACCCGCAGCACACGATGATCTCGGTCGTCCGGTCCGCGAGCAGCGCGTCGACGTCCAGTCCGCCGGCGGCCGGCCCTCCGGGTGCACCCCGTGGTGAGGTGCGGCCCTTGCGGGTCGACGGTGACGTCTGCGGGCGGCCGGTCATACGAGGCCCCGCAGCTTGTCGGCCAGCTCGAAGAGTGCGCCGAGGTCGATGCCGTCGGTCAGCGCCGGCAGCTCGACGAGTGGCTGACCGCACTCCTCGAGGATCTCGCGCTGGCCGTCCTGCAGGCGCTGGCGCTCGAGGTGCGCCTCGCCTCCGGAGATCAACGCCGGCGCTGCGGCCGGCTCGAGCGACGCCTTGGCGAGCGACTGCACGACCTTGCTCGTCGTCAGCTTGCCGGCCTCGAGCGCTTCGCGGGTGCCGACCGACAGCAGCGGCGGGCGTACGAGGTTGAGGATGACGCTGCCGACCGGGAGCCGCTCGGACTGCAGCTCGGCGATGCCGTCGATCGTCTCCTGCACCGGCATCTCCTCCAGCACCGTCACGAGGTGGACGTGGGTGTCGTCCGACCGCATCATCTGCATGATCGAGTCGGCCTGACGGCGGATCGGGCCGACCTTCGCCAGGCCAGCGACCTCGGCGTTGACGTTGAGGAATCGCGTGATGCGACCCGTCGGCGGGGCATCCATGATGACGGCGTCGTAGGCGAAACCGTTGCCGTTGCGCCGACGAGCCGCCTCGTAGACCTTGCCGGTCAGCAGCACGTCGCGGACGCCGGGTGCGATCGTCGTGGCGAAGTCGATGATGCCGAACCGGTCGAGCGCCTTGCCGGCACGGCCGAGCCGGTAGTACATCGCGAGGTACTCCAGCAGCGCCGACTCGGGGTCGATCGCCAGGGCGTACACCTCGCCGCCGCCGAGGCCGACCGCGATCTTGCGCTCCTCGTAGGGCAGCGGCGGTACGTCGAAGAGCTGTGCGATGCCCTGGCGTCCCTCGACCTCGCACAGCAGGACGCGCTTGCCCTTGTCGGCCAGTGACATCGCCAGAGCCGCGGCCACCGTCGTCTTGCCGGTGCCGCCCTTGCCGGTGACGACATGGAGCTGGGTCGAGAGGGCCACGCGACGAGCCTACTTCTCCGGGCGAGATCCGCAGGCCGACCGTTACAGTCGTGCCATGACGAAATGGGAGTACCTCACCGCCCCTGTCCTGGTGCACGCCACCAAGCAGATCCTCGACAACTTCGGCCAGGACGGCTGGGAGCTCGTGCAGATCGTGCCCGGAATGAACCCGGAGAACCTCGTCGCCTACTTCAAGCGGCCGATCGCATGAGCGAGCGCAGCGAGCGAACGATCAGCACCGTCATGCCGCGGTCTCCGTACCGTTGCTTTTTCACGGGGGCCGAGGCATGAGCAGCGTTGACGATCGTCTGGCCGAGATCGGGCTGACGGTGCCGCCGGTGCCCGCGCCCGTCGCGGTCTACGTCCCCGCGGTGCGCACCGGCTCGTACGTCTACACGTCGGGCCAGCTCCCGCTCAAGGACGGCCAGCTCATCCTGACCGGCAAGGTCGGCGGCGAGGTCTCGGCCGAGGAGGCGTACGACTGCGCCCGCCAGTGCGCGCTCAACGCGATCGCCGCGGTGAAGTCGCAGGTCGAGCTCGACTCCGTCGTGCGCGTCGTCAAGGCGACGGTGTTCGTCGCGAGCACGCCTGACTTCACCGGCCAGCCGGGTGTGGCCAACGGTGCGAGCGAGCTGTTCGGCGCGGCCTTCGGCGACGCCGGGACCCACGCCCGCAGCGCCGTCGGCGTACCCGTGCTCCCGCTCGACGCGCCTGTCGAGGTCGAGCTGATCGTCGAGGTCGGCTGACCCCATGCGGATGCCACTGCCCGAGAGACTGCGCGAGCACGCGCAGGGCTACAACGGCACCGTGGTCGAGCCGCGCCATGCGTCGACGATCATCGTCGTGCGCGACGGGGCCGAGGGCATCGAGGCCTATCCTCATGCGGCGGCAGACCAGCATGGCGTTCGCCGCGGGGATGTACGTCTTCCCGGGCGGCGGGATGCATCCCAGCGACGTCACGGCCGAGGTGCCGTGGGCCGGGCCGTCCCCTGCGGACTGGGCGAGGCGTATGGACTGCGACGAGTCGCTGGCGCGGGGGCTCGTCGTCGCCGCCGTGCGCGAGACGTTCGAGGAGACCGGCGTGCTGCTTGCCGGCCCGGACGAGTCCACGGTGCTCTCCGACACGAGCGGCGTCGACATGCAGGCCGCACGCGTGACCCTGGAGGCCGGCGAGCTGACGTTCGCGGAGTTCCTGCGCGGCCACGGGCTGGTCCTGCGATCGGACCTGATCGGCGCGTGGGCGCACTGGATCACGCCGACGTTCGAGCCGCGGCGCTACGACACCCGGTTCTTCGTCGCAGCTCTGCCTGAGGGACAGCGGGTCGGTGAGATGAGCCGCGAGGCCGATCACGCGAGCTGGGCGCCGCTGCGCGACGTGCTCGCGAGGGTGGAGTCGGGGGAGGCCGCGATGATGCCGCCCACCGTGATCGCCTGCCGCGAGGTCGCTGAGCATTCCGCCGAGACGATCCTCGCCGCCGCTGCCGAACGTACGATCCGCACGATCGTGCCTCAGCTCGTCGAGATCGACGGCGACCTGTTCCTCGAGACCGACCTGGGAGACCACGCATGACCGACGCCGTCACCGTGACCGACCGTGCCGCGTACGTCCTGGCCGCCAACCCGGGCATCATGACGCTCGACGGCACCAACACGTGGATCCTGCGCGAACCCGGTGCGGAGCGATCGATCGTCGTCGACCCGGGTCCGACCGACGAGACGCATCTCCAGGCGGTGCTGGCTGCAGCCGGCTCGGTGGGGCTGATCCTGTTCACGCACCGGCACTTCGACCACACGCAGGCGCTCGGGCGGTTCGTCGAGCTGACCGGCGCGCCGGCGCGGTCCACCGACCCGGAGTTCACCCGCGGCGCGGAGCCGCTGGTCGACGGTGAGTCGATCGTCGTCGACGGCCTCGAGCTCGAGGTCATCGCGACCCCAGGGCATACGACCGACTCGACGTGCTTCCGGCTCGTCGCGGACGGCTCCCTGCTCAGCGGCGACACGATCCTGGGCCGCGGCACGACCGTCATCGCGCATCCCGACGGCGTCCTCGGGCCCTACCTCGACTCGCTGGCGCACATCCGCGAGCTCATCGAGGAGGGCCTCGTCGAGCGCATCCTGCCGGGTCACGGGCCGGTCGTCGACGATCCTCGTGGAGTCGTCGACTACTACCTCGACCACCGTGCGGAGCGGCTCGACCAGGTACGCGCAGCGGTCGACACCGGCGCGACGACCGCACGTGAGGTCGTCGAGGCGGTCTACAAGGATGTCGACCCCGTGCTCTGGGGCGCCGCCGAGCTCAGCGTCGCCGCCCAGCTCGACTACCTCAAGGACTGACCCGCCGCGATTTGGCCGGCCCCAAGATTTGGACACCTTGTGCCCATCGGCGCCGGCGAGGTGGGCGCCAAGTGTCCAAATCGTGAGGCCTCCGGGTTGTGGATGTGCGCGGCTGTCCACACCCTTGAGAGACCCGCTTCCCACCGTCCATCGACGGTCGCACGGTGAGGGATGCCCGGACCTGCGCCTCTGCCCGAAGCCCTACATGGAACCGTGTTCACCTCGTCGATGGCACGCCGGCACGGCGTGACCGGGAAGATGCTGCGGGGTCGCAGGTTCGTGCGGGTGCACGACGGGGTCTACAGGTATGCCGACACCGCGATGACCTTTCGGCTCGCCATCACTGCCGCGCGCTTCGTTCTCCCGGAAGATGCCGTCCTCAGCCACGTCTCCAGTCTGAGGTTGATGGGGCTGGCGATGCGATCGGATGTGCCCCTGCACTTCTCCACCAACTCTGCTCTCAGAACGAGGCAGTCCGGGGTCATCCTCCATCGGAGGCAAGGCAAGCTCCGATGGATCTATCGCGACGGTGTGCCGGTGCTCGGCCCCGATCGAACATTTGTGGACTGCGCGACGATCTTGTCGGTCCGAGAGCTCGTCCAGGTGGGCGACTGGCTCGTGGCTGAAGGACACACGGACCTCATCGCGTTGCGCGACTTTGTTGTCGAATCACACCTGGACGGTGTCCTGCGGGCCCGAGACGCTGCCGCCATGGTGCGCGAGGGAGCGGAATCGGTCCTTGAGTCTGCGGTCCGATGGGAGATTGTGAGAAGCGGGCTTCCGGAGCCGGAGCTCAACGTCGACATCCTCGACGAGGTGGGTCGATTCCTGGCGCGCGGCGACCTGGTGTACCGGCGATGGAAGGTGCTGGTCGAGTACGACGGCTGGCACCACGAACGAGACGCGCTGCAGCGTCAGCGCGACCATCTTCGACGGGAGGCGCTCGAGGCCTCGGGATGGCGCGTCATCGTCATCACCGCGGCCGACATGCGCCACACGACGTCAGTCGTCAGGCGCATCCACGAGGCGATCAGCGCGCGCGGCTACGACGGTCCAACGCCACGATTTGGATAGTTGGCGCCCACCGCAGCTCTACAGGTGGGCCGAATGTGTCCAAATCTTGGAGACGCGGCGCCGGAGGTCAGCGGGCGCGGCGCTGGAGGCGTTCGAGGTCGAGGATCACGACGCTGCGGGGCTCGAGGCGCAGCCAACCCCGCGAGGCGAAGTCGGCGAGCGCCTTGTTGACGGTCTCGCGGGAGGCGCCGACGAGCTGCGCCAGCTCTTCCTGCGTGAGGTCGTGGTTGACGTGCACACCGTCGTCGGCGCGACGGCCGAAGCGTGAGGCCAGGTCGAGCAGCGCCTTGGCGACGCGGCCGGGCACGTCGGAGAACACCAGGTCACCGACGACCTCGTTGGTGCGGCGCAGGCGTCCCGCGAGCTGGTTGAGCAGGGCGTGCGCGACGTCAGGGTGAGCGTTGAGGACGGGGCTGAGGGCTTCGTGGCCGAGGCTCTTCAGCTCCGCATCGGTCACCGCGGTGGCGGTCGCCGAGCGGGGGCCGGGGTCGAAGAACGACAGCTCGCCGAACATCTGCGCCGGGCCAAGGATCGCCAGGAGGTTCTCGCGACCATCGGGGGAGGTGCGGCCGAGCTTGATCTTGCCCTCGGTCACGACGTACAGCTTGTCGCCGTCATCGCCCTCGTTGAAGAGGATCTCCCCGCGGCGCAGTGAGGCCGAGGACATCGACGACTCGAGTGCTGCAGCTACTTCGTCGTCGAGGCCGGAGAACAGCGGTGCCTGGCGGAGAACGTCGTCGGTCACGGGTCTTCCCTATCACTCATGTTGCCCTGGTCACAGTGTGTGCACCGATCGCAGTTTCCCACATCGGGACGGCCGATGCCGAATACGCGCCGGTGAACGTAGTCTGGACCCTGTGCCGAGCGACGTGACCCGACCAGAAACCGCGCTCGTACGCCGGGCACGCAAGGTCAATCGTGTGCTCGCCGAGACCTATCCCGACGCCGGCTGTGAGCTCGACTTTCGTACGCCGTTCGAGCTCCTCATCGCAACGGTCCTGTCGGCGCAGACCACCGATCGCCGGGTCAACGCGATCACGCCCGCCCTGTTCGCGGTCTACCCGGACGCCCGGGCCATGGCGGCCGCCGACCGAGCCGCGCTCGAGGAGCTGATCCGGCCAACCGGATTCTTCCGCGCCAAGACCGAGAGCCTGCTGCGGCTCTCCGCCGACCTGGTGGAGCGCTACGACGGGGAGGTCCCCGGCCGGCTCAAGGACCTCGTGACGCTGCACGGCGTGGGCCGCAAGACCGCCAACGTCGTCCTGGGCAATGCCTTCGGCGTGCCGGGCCTGACGGTCGACACGCACTTCGCGCGACTCGTACGCCGGTTCCAGTGGGTGCCCGACGACATCGTCAAGGACCCGGTCAAGACCGAGCACGCGGTGGCCGCGATCTTTCCGGCCAAGGACTGGACGATGCTGAGCCACCGGCTGATCTGGCACGGCCGACGCTGCTGCCACGCCAAGAAGCCCGCCTGCGGCGCCTGCCCTGTCGCCCACTGGTGCCCGTCCTACGGCACCGGCCCGATCGATCCGGCCGAGGCGGCGGCGCTCATCACGACGCAGGGACCTGCGTGAGGGCGCGACTGATCCTGGTCTGCCTCGCGCTCCTCCTCACGGCCTGCGGTGGACCCAGCGCGGATGACGACGCACCGACGTTCGGCGGCGGCAAGGCGCCCACGACAGACGCCGGTGAGCTCGCCGCAGCCAAGAAGCAGGCGCGCATCGAGGACTGCCCCCCGTCCGACGGCACCGCGCCGGCCGACGACGCCCTGCCAGACCTGACCCTCGACTGCCTCGGCGGCGGGTCGCCCGTACGCCTCTCAGGCCTGGCGGGCACCCCGACGGTCATCAACTTCTGGGCCAGCTGGTGCGCGCCGTGCCGCGAGGAGCTGCCGCTGCTGGCCAAGGCCCACCAGGCGTACGGGGACAAGGTCCGGGTCATCGGCGTCGACTTCGCCGACTCGGCTCCTGATGCAGCACTCGAGCTCGCCGAGCAGTCCGGGGTGACCTACCCGCTGCTGTCCGATCCCGACTCCACGACCAAGGCGCCGCTGAAGGTCATCGGTCTGCCGCAGACCGTGTTCGTGGACGCACAAGGAACAATGGTCGCCACGGAGCGCGTCGCGTTCCGTTCGTATGCCGACCTGACTGCCGCGATCGAGAAGCACCTGGGGGTGTCGCCATGAGCGAGCGCGAGCTGGGGGTCCCCCCACGAGCTCTGCGAGTAGGGGGCGGGAACCATGTGGCTGGGTTCATGCCGCCGGCTCCATATCGTGGGTTCTTCTGGGAGGCGGCGGCATGACGTGGGAGCACCTCCCGGAGTGGCTGCAGCCGTTGGCCGAGCTCGCCGGATCCGTCGAGGCCGCGCAGCTGGCCCCGCGGTTCCCGCATCCGCCGGCCGACGCGCGTCCTGCCGCGGTGCTGATGCTGTTCGCAGAAGGTGACAACGGACCCGAGCTGCTGCTGACCGAGCGCGCGGCCAGGATGCGCAACCACGCGGGCCAGATCTCGTTCCCCGGCGGCGCCACGGACCCCGAGGACGCCGACGCCGTCGCCACCGCGCTCCGTGAGGCCAACGAGGAGGTCGGGCTCGACCTCGACACCGTCGACGTCTTCGGCACGCTCCCGACGTTGTGGCTGCCGCCGAGCAACTTCGCCGTGACCCCGGTCCTCGCCTACTGGCGTGAGCCCAAGCCGCTCATGCCGGTCAGTGCCGAGGAGGTCAGCGCGATCATCCACCAGCCCATACGCCGGCTGCTCGACCCGGCCAACCGGTTCAGCGTCGAGCATCCCTCGGGCTGGCGCGGCCCCGCGTTCGAGATCGGCTCCGGCGTCCCGTTGTGGGGCTTCACCGCCGGCGTCGTGTCGCGGTTGTTCGAGCGCCTGGGCTGGGAGCAGCCCTGGGACGACAGTGTCACCCGGCCCCTCCCGGATTTCTCATGAATTCCCTCGACCTGATCCTTGTCCTGATCCTGCTGGCGTACGCCGTCTCGGGCTACGTCCAGGGCTTCGTCGTCAACCTGATCGCCACGGTCGGGCTGCTGATCGGGGGACTGCTCGCGCTCGCGATCGTGCCCAAGTTCTTGTCGGGCAACACCGCGACCGTGAGCTCGTCGCTGCTGGCACTCGGCCTCGTCGTCGGCGCTGCCGCGATCGGGCAGGGCATCGGTACGTACGTCGGCACCGACCTGCGCAACGGCCTCAAGTGGAAGCCGTTGCGATGGGTCGACGCGGTCGGCGGCAGCCTGCTGAGCATGGTCGCGGTGTTGTGCGCAGGCTGGGCGCTGGGCTACTCGGTCAGCGGCACGACGATCCCCTACCTGTCGACCGCCTCGCGGGACTCGGTGATCCTCGACCGGGTCGACTCGGTCATGCCGGCGCGGGCGACCTCGGTGCTGCGGTCGTTCAACGAGGTGCTGGATGCCAACCTGTTCCCGCGCTACATCGACCCGTTCGAGAGCGAGAACATCAAGCCGGTCGGCCCGCCCGACACCGCGACCCTCAACAGCCCCGGCGTGCGCAAGGCGTCGGGCAGCGTCGTCAAGATCCTCGGCCAGGCCAGCTGCCAGCGCGGCATCGAGGGGTCCGGCTTCGCCTACTCCGAGGGGCGCATCATGACCAATGCGCACGTCGTGGCGGGCGTCGAGAACCCGTCGGTCGTGATCAACGGTCAACGTACGAGCGCCCGGGTCGTCCTGTTCGACCGCAAGCTCGACGTCGCGGTGCTCGCGGTCGACGGCACCGGGTTGCGGCCGCTCGACTTCGACACGACCGGCGAGACCGGGGAGGACGCGGCGATCCTCGGCTATCCGGAGAATGGGCCGTTCGACGCTCGTGCCGCCCGCATCCGCAGCGAGATGCGGCTGCGCAGTCCCGACATCTACGACAAGGGCCAAGTCGTACGCGAGACGTTCTCGGTGCGCGGCCTCGTACGCTCCGGCAACTCCGGCGGGCCGCTCGTGTCCACGGACGGGGACGTCCTCGGCGTGATCTTCGCGGCGTCCATCACGGACAAGTCGACCGGCTACGCCCTCACGGCTTCCCAGGTCGCCGACGACGCGCGCGCCGGCATCGAAGCGACGTCGACCGTCTCAACCGGAGGATGTGCCTGATGCGCACCGTGCTCTCATTCGTCAGCGGCGCCGTCGCTCTGCTTGCCCTGCTGGCGGCGGTCCCGCTGCTGTGGCTGTCGACGCACATCGTCGACGAGGACGGCTACGTGGCGTTCAGCAGCACCCTCGCCAAGGACACGGAGCTGCAGCGCGCGTTCTCGGCCTACCTCACCGATGAGCTGTCGGCGCGTGGCGTGTTGCCTGCAGCGGTCAAGGGACCGGCCGCGACCGTGCTCTCGGGAGCGATGGAGCGCACCAGCAACGAGGCCGGATTCGTCGAGGCGTGGGAGGAGACGCAACGCGGCTCCCATCGTGAGGCGTTCGCCGATCCCATGCCCAAGGTCCTGGGCATCGACGTCAGTCCCGATGGCCACGTTCGTCACCAAGCAGGCCACCGGCGACCTGCCCGTCGCCCTCGCCGTGCCGAAGCACCTGGTCGTGCCGGTCGTGACGGATGCCAGCGACCGCGAGATGGTCGACCGGGTCAAGCAGTCGACGACCGCCGGCCGGATCGCGGGCATCGTCGCCGTCATCGCGGCAGTGGCGTGCGTGGGGCTGGCGCGGCGTACGTCCGCGGCCGTGGCCTGGCTCGGTGCGGGCATGATCGCTGTCGCCGGGCTCCTGTGGCTGTCGAGCGGCCCGGTGACGCAGTCGATCCTCGACCACACCGAGGCGCCGTCGGAGTTCGCCCGCACGCTCCAGAAGCTCCTGGTCGACCGCGCGGCGAGCTCGCTCGACGCCTGGCTCGTCATCCTGGCGATCGGCGGCGGCATCGTCGCGATCGCCGGCTTCGTCGGCCGCGCCGTGACGGCCCGTCGTACGGTCTAGCTGGGGCGGCCCTTGAGGGCGGCGGGGATCTCCTTGGCCGTCTCGATCGTGCGCTTGGGTGCGCGGACCTTCTTGAGCAGCACGATGCCCAGGATGATCGCGAGGATCGTCAGCAGGACGTACACGCCGGCGACGATGAGGAACGCCCACGCGGGGTCGAGGCCGGTCATCGTGAGGAAGTACGCGCCGGAGATCGACAGCATGACGACGATCAGCAGACCGAAGAACGCCGCGACCGCCAGCAGGCCGGCACCGATGCCGCCGGCCTTGACGCTGAACTTCAGCTCGCTCTTGGCGAGCTTGATCTCCGACTGCACCAGTGCCGAGATGTCGCGGCTGGCGTCGGCCACCAGCCGACCGATGGTCGGATCGTCAGCTCTGTTCATACGGGCGAGCCTACAAGTGACTCACGGGATCGCGCAGGTCAGCGTGCGCCCAGTGCCGTGAGCAAGCTGCCGTCGGTGACGGCCCAGAGCAGCCGGCCGAAGATCACGCCGCCGAGGAGGACGAGGCCGAGGGCCAGGTCCGTGCTGATACGCCGAGTCGTAGGAGTCGCCTGCTCGTCGTTCCTGATCGTCGTCATGTCCACGACAATTCCCCGTGAAGATGAGACGAAACTGAACGGAACCCGTCCTGAGCCTGTCAGCGTGATGAAGGTCGCAGCGTCAGTCCTCGTCCTTGGCGGTCTTCATGCCGGCGGTGATCTTGTCCATGATGCCGCTGTCGGCGAGGGTCGTGGCGTCGCCGACCTCGCGGTTCTCGGCGACGTCGCGCAGCAGTCGTCGCATGATCTTGCCGGAGCGGGTCTTGGGCAGCTCGGGGACGATCATGATCTGGCGGGGCTTGGCGATCGCACCGATCTCCTTGGCGACGTGGCTGCGGAGCTCGGCGACGATCTCCTCGCCGCCATCGCCTGCGGACTCGCGCAGGATCACGAATGCGACGACGGCCTGACCGGTGGTCTCGTCGGTCGCGCCGACGACGGCGGCCTCGGCGACCTTGGGGTGCGACACCAGCGCGGACTCGATCTCGGTCGTCGAGAGTCGGTGGCCCGAGACGTTCATGACGTCGTCGACGCGGCCCAGCAGCCAGATCGCACCGTCGTCGTCCTTGCGGGCGCCGTCGCCGGCGAAGTAGAAGCCGGGCCAGCGTGACCAGTAGGTCTCCTTGTAGCGGTCGTCGTCGCCCCAGATCGTGCGCAGCATCGACGGCCACGGCTCGGTGATCACGAGGTAGCCGCCCTCACCGTGCTCGACCGGCTTGCCGGCGTCGTCGACGACCTCGGCGGCGATGCCGGGGATCGCGGTCATCGCCGAGCCCGGCTTGCCCTTGGTGACGCCGGGCAGCGGGCTGATCATGTGCGCGCCGGTCTCGGTCTGCCACCACGTGTCGACGATCGGGGTCTTGCCGCCGCCGATGTTCTCGCGGTACCAGACGTACGCCTCGGGGTTGATCGACTCACCGACCGAGCCGAGGATGCGCAGCGACGAGAGGTCGTGCTCGGCGGGAATCTGCTCGCCCCACTTCATGAACGTACGGATCGCCGTGGGCGCGGTGTAGAACAGCGTGACCTTGTACTTCTCGATGATCTCCCACCAGCGGCCCTTGTGCGGGGTGTCGGGCGTGCCCTCGTAGAGCACCTGCGTGGCGCCGTTGGCGAGCGGCCCGTAGACGATGTAGGAGTGCCCGGTGACCCAGCCGACATCGGCGGTGCACCAGTAGACGTCCTCGGGCTTGTAGTCGAAGACGCCCCAGAACGTGTAGGTCGACTGCACCAGGTAGCCGCCCGTGGTGTGCAGGATGCCCTTGGGTGAGCCGGTCGTGCCGGACGTGTACATGACGTAGAGCGGGTGCTCGGCGTCGAACATCTCCGGCGTGTGGTCCTTGGACGCACTGTCGACGACGTCGTGCCACCACACGTCGCGGCCCTCGGTCCACTCCACGTCCTGACCCGTGCGGCGTACGACCAGCACACCGGTGACGTCGGGGCACTTCTGCAGCGCCTCGTCGACGGCGGGCTTGAGCGCGGACGGAGCGCCACGGCGGTAGCCGCCGTCGGCCGTGATGACGACCTTGGCCTCGCAGTCGAGGATGCGCGACGACAGGGCGTCGGCGGAGAACCCGCCGAACACCACGGTGTGCGGGGCGCCGAGGCGGGCGCACGCGAGCATCGCGATGACTGCTTCGGGGATCATCGGCATGTAGATCGCGATCCGGTCGCCGGTCTGCACACCGAGGTCGATCAGCGCGTTGGCGGCCTGCGACACCAGGTCCTGGAGCTCGGCGTACGTGATGTCGCGGGTGTCGTCCTCGGGCTCGCCGACGAAGTGCAGCGCGACCTTGTCACCGTTGCCGGCCTCGACGTGCCGGTCGACGCAGTTGTAGGCCGCGTTGAGCGTGCCGCCGACGTACCACTTGGCGAACGGCGGGTTGGACCAGTCGAGCACCTCGGTGAACGGCGTGCCCCAGCTGAGCCGGTCGGCCTGCTCGCCCCAGAACTTCACCCGGTCGGCGGCGGCCTGCTCGTAGACCTCGGCCTTGACGTTGGCGTTGGCCGCCAGGTCCGCCGGCGGCTCGAACACACGATCTTCGTGGGACAGGTTGCTGATGTTCTGCTCGGTCACGATTGCTCCTCGTCCGGGGGTTCTACCTTGATTGTGGCGCAGCCCACAACTTGCCGTTCACGGGGTTGCGCCGGAGTTGCGAGCGAAGCCGCCGGGCCCGTCGAGACCCCCCTGGTGGCTTCGACGGGCCCGGCCTGCATACGCGCGTCCTACTTGATCGCGCCCGCGCCGGTCATCGCACGTACGTCCAGCTCGGTGTAGTGCTCCTCCGCCTCACGGTCCTTGGCGAGCATCGTGCCGATGAAGCCGCACAGGAAGCCGATCGGGATCGACACGATGCCCGGGTTCTCCAACGGGAACCAGCTGATGTCGATGTTGGTCGGCAGCAGTGACAGGTTCTTGCCCGCCGGATCCTCACCCTTGCCGGAGACGACCGGCGAGAAGATCACCAGTCCGACCGACGAGATCAACCCGCCGTAGATGCTCCACACCGCTCCGCTGGTGTTGAACCGCTTCCAGAACAGGTTGTAGAGCAACGCGGGCAGGTTTGCCGATGCAGCGACGGCGAAGGCCAACGCCACCAGGAAGGCGATGTTGAGCTTCTGGGCCGGTATGGCCAGCAGGATCGCCACGCCTCCGATCGCGAACGCCGCGATCTTGGCGGTGTTGACCTCCTGCTTCTCGGTGACCTCGCCGCGCTTCCAGACCTGCGCGTAGAGGTCGTGCGCGACGGACGACGCCGAGGTCAGCGTCAGTCCGGCGACCACGGCGAGGATCGTCGCGAACGCGACCGCCGAGATCACAGCCAGGAGCACAGCGCCACCGGTCGAACCGGAACCACCACCGACCGCCTCGGCCAGCAACGGAGAGGCGAGGTTGCCGCCGGAGCCCGCGATCTGCTCCTTCTCGTCACCCTTGACCAGCGCCGCAGCACCGAAGCCGAGCACCAGCGTCATCAGGTAGAACGAGCCGATCAGGCCGATCGCCCAGAGCACGGACTTGCGCGCCTGACGGGCCGTCGGGACCGTGTAGAACCGGATCAGGATGTGCGGCAGACCCGCGGTGCCGAGCACCAGGGCCAGACCAAGCGAGATGAAGTCGATCTTGCTGGTCGTCGTGAGGCCGTACTTGAGGCCCGGCTGCAGGAAGGCGTCACCCTTGCCGCTGTTGCTCGCGGCCGTGCCGAGCAGGTCGCTGATGTTGAAGTCGAACTTGGCCAGCACAAGGATCGTGATGAGGATCGTGCCGCCCATCAGGAGGACGGCCTTGACGATCTGCACCCAGGTCGTGCCCTTCATGCCGCCGACCGTGACGTAGAAGATCATCAGCAGACCGACGCCGACGATCGTGAGGTTCTTGGTCGCACCCTCGTTGTCGACGCCCAGCAACAGGGCGACGAGTGCACCTGCACCGACCATCTGGGCGAGCAGGTAGAAGATCGACACGACCACAGTAGAGGTCGCCGCCGCCGTGCGTACCGGCCGCTGGCGCATACGGAATGCCAGCTGGTCGGCCATCGTGAACCGGCCCGAGTTGCGGAGCAGCTCGGCGACCAGCAGCAGGGCGACGAGCCACGCCACCAGGAAGCCGATCGAGTAGAGGAAGCCGTCATAGCCGGACAGCGCGATGGCGCCCGAGATGCCGAGGAACGAGGCCGCCGACATGTAGTCGCCGGCAACCGCGAAGCCGTTCTGCGCGCCGGTGAAGCTGCGTCCACCGGCGTAGTAGTCGGCCGCCGTCTTGGTGTTGCGGCTGGCCCAGAACGTGATGCCGACCGTGATCAGGACGACGAGGACGAACAACGAACCGGTGAGTGCCTGGTGGTCGTTGTCGTCGGCGGCTGCGCGCAGGAGCGTGGCTGTGGTGCTCATCGCTGGATCTCCTTGTCGAACTCGTCACGGAGCCGGTCGGCGATGGGGTCCATGCGCCGGGCGGCGAATCGGGCGTACCAGATGGCGATCGCGAACGTCGAGACGAACTGCAGCAGGCCGAAGATGAGGGCGACGTTGATGTTGCCGACGACCTTGTGCCCCATGAAGTCGCCCGCGTAGTTCGACATCAGGACGTAGAGCAGGTACCAGGTCATGAAGGCGACGGTCAGCGGGACGACGAAGCGCAGGTACGAGCGCTTGAGCTCCGCGAACTCGTCCGTCGCATGGATGCGTTGATAGGCCGCGTGGGCCTCGGGCGTGATTCTCTCGGCCACCGTGGATCACCTCTTCCGTGAAGGCAGGACGGCACGGGTGCGTGTCGCCGCTCTGAACCTAGGTACCCCGTTTCGTGTGAACCAGATCACTTCACGGTGTGTGCGGTGGGAGCCGACAGCGCTGCGACATACGGTCGCCCGCGTACGACGAACGGTCGATTTCGCAGGTCGAACGGTGACGTCAGAACCGGCGATCGACGTCGAGGCGCTCGGGGGTGTGCAGGCGGACCATGGTGCGCGAGACGTTGGCAGGTACGTCCGACCGGGTGGCGAGCGAGACACCGACCATCAGCGCGAAGCCGATCGGCACCGACCAGGCGGCCGGCTGGCTCATCACGACGCCGAACCAGCCGTCGGGGCGCGCCGCGATCGTGATGATCGCTGCCGTGCCCGCGCACAGCCCACCGCCCACCAGCCCTGCGATGGCGCCGCGAGCCGTCAGCCCCCGCCACCAGATGCCCAGGACCAGCAACGGGCAGAACGTCGACGCCGCCAAAGCGAACGCGAACGTCACGGAGCTGGCGACGGCGATCCGCTCCGCCGACAGTGCAAGGACGAGCGGGACCACGACGCAGCCCGCAGCCGCGATGCGGAGAGCCGTGATGGTCGAGAGCCGCCCGCGGGCCAGGCCCTGACCCACCACGCCCGCGATCGACATCGTGAGTCCCGACGAGGTCGAGAGAAATGCTGCGAACGCGCCGGCCGTGAGCAACGCGGCGAGCACTTCGCCGGTGCTGCCGCCGATGACCCGCGACGGCAGCTCGAGGACGACGGTGTCCGCGCGGCCCGAGTCGAGGAGGTCGCGCGCGTAGATCCGGCCCAGCACTCCGTAGATCGTGGGCAGCAAATAGAACGTGCCGAGCAATGCCAGCACGATGAGGGTCGTACGCCGTGCCGCGTGGCCGTCGGGATTCGTGTAGAACCGCACGACGACGTGTGGCAGGCCCATCGTGCCCAAGAACGTCGCGATCATCACCGAGTACGTCAGGTAGAGGCCGGGGCCGTCGGCTTGGCTGAACGGCTGGAACCATTCCTCAGGAGCGACGGGGGAGGGCCGGCCGTCGCCGCGCCACGCATGCAGCAGGAAGAACACCGGGATCAGCAGGGCCGTCAGCTTGAGCCAGTACTGGAACGCCTGGACCAGCGTGATGCTGCGCATGCCGCCCGACACGACGTTGACCACGACGATCACGGCGACCACGACGGTGCCGACCCAGTTGGGCGCGCCGGTGACGGTGCGCAGCGTCAGCCCCGCTCCTTGGAACTGCGGCATCAGGTAGAGCCAGCCGACCGCGACGACGAGGCAGCTGGCCACCATGCGTACGCCCATCGACTGCAGCCTGACCTGCGCGAAGTCCGGGATCGTGTACGCCCCGGAGCGTCGCAGCGGCGCGGCCACGAACACCAGCAGCAGGAGGTATCCGGTGGTCCAGCCGATGGGATACCAGAGCATGTCGGCGCCGTGGGTCAGCACGAGCCCGGCGACGCCGAGGAACGATGCTGCGGAGAGGTACTCGCCGCCGATCGCCGAGCTGTTCCACACCGGGCTGACCGAGCGGGACGCGACGTAGAAGTCACTCGTCGTCCGGCTCATCCGTAGGCCGAAGGCGCCGATGCCGAGCGTCGCGATCGCGACCAGCGCCACCGCGACGACCCCGTACGTCGAATTCATGCCGCTGACCCCAAGAAGAGCCCACGATATGGGGTCGGCGGCATGAAGGGCCTGTCGTTCGTTCGCTGCGCTCACTCATTCGTCGTCCGGGCGGTGCGGTTCCACGAGCTCGGTGAAGTCACGCTCGGCGCGCTCGACCTGCCGGATGTAGACCCAGCCCAGCGCGAACAGTCCCGGATAGACCAGGACGCCGAGGATCAGCCATGGGACGGGTACGCCGAGCACGTGCATCTCGGTGACGCTGTCGAACGCCAGGAACAGCAGGGGCAGGGCGCCGATCGACAGGGCGAGGGTCGCCGCGACGGTCAGCGCCGCCCGCAGCTGGGCGCGGATCAACGACCGCATGTAGACCTCGCCGACGCCGGTCGACTCGTCGATCTCCTGACGCACGCTGCGACGTACGTGCGCCGGGGCGGTGGTCAGCGGGCTGGTGACCCGCACCCGGCCGGTGTACTTCTCAGTCACAGCGCAGTCCGCCTGGAAGAGCAACGGTAGGCAGACGGCGCTGTGAGGCCCTGATGGCTCCTTCGCTGGCGCTCAGTCACAGGGCCCGCTCGTGGATGAGCTCGCGCAGCGCCCGGGCGTGCCGACGGGCGACCTGGATCTCGACCAGCTCGTCGCCGACCGGCACGAGCACGCTCGATCGGCCGGCCTGCACCCGGAGCTCGCGCAGGTGCGCGAGGTTGACGACGTGGCTGCGGTGGACACGGGCGAAGCCGGCCTCCTCCCAGTTCTCGGCGAGCGTCGTGAGCGGTGTGCGGATCAGGTGACTGCCGCCGTCGACGACATGGAGGCGTACGTAGTCGCCCTGCGCCTCGACGTACGACACGGACGAGCGCGAGACGAATCGGGTGACCCCGCCGAGCTCGACGGCGATCTGTTCCTCGCTCGTGCCGGGCGACGAGTCGGCGTCCGCGCATGCGCGGCGCACGCTCTCGCGGAGGCGCTCCTCGCGAATGGGCTTGAGCAGGTAGTCCACGGCGTTCAGCTCGAACGCCTCGACCGCGTGCGCGTCGTGCGCAGTGACGAACACGATGCGCGGGGGCGTCCGGAACCGGCCGAGCAGTCGGGCCATCTCCAGACCGCTGAGGCCCGGCATGGCGACATCGAGGAACACCAGCTCGATCTCGCCCTCGTCGAGGACGCGCAGGGCCTCCGCGCCTGAGCGCGCCGCGCGCACAGAGGCGATGCGGTCATCGCGACCCAGCAGCCACACGAGCTCGTCGAGGACGGGTTGCTCGTCGTCCACCACGAGGGCCCGCAGCGACGTCAGTCATGCCGTCACCGCCAAGAGAAGCCAACGATACGGCGGCGCCGGCATGAGTGCCTGACGATTCCTTCGCTGGCGCTCAGTCATGCCGTGATCATGCCGACATGTCGGTGCGACCACAACACCGGCGACGTCAGGGCGACTCCGTGCCGGGGTGGAACTTGGGCAGCCGGACGGTGACCTTCGTGCCGTGCCCGGGCGCGGTCTCGACCACGATCCCGTACTCGTCGCCGTAGACCGTGCGGAGCCGCTCGTCGACGTTCGCGAGCCCGACCGACGCGCTGGTCGTGTGGCCCGACAGCGCATCGCGCACGGTCTCGGGCTCGACCCCGACGCCGTCGTCCTCGATCGTGATGACGCACTCGACGCCCTCGTCCAGCGCGACGACCGTGACGGTTCCGTCGCCGTCCTTGGCCTCGAGCCCGTGGCGTACGGCGTTCTCGACCAGCGGCTGGATCGCGAGGAAGGGCAGGGTGACGCTCAGGACCTCCGGGGCGACCCGGGTGACGACTCGGAGCCGGTCGCCGAACCGGGCCTTCTCCAGCACGAGGTAGCGCTCGATCGATCGCAGCTCCTCGGCGAGCGTCGTGAACTCGCCGTGCTCGCGGAACGAGTAGCGGGTGAAGTCGGCGAACTCCAGCAACAGCTCGCGGGCCCGCTCGGGATCCGTACGCACGAACGATGCGATGGCGCCGAGGGAGTTGTAGATGAAGTGCGGCGAGATCTGGGCGCGCAACGCGCGCAGCTCGGCCTCCATCAGGGCGGTCCGCGACTCCGACAGCTCGGCGAGCTCGAGCTGGCTCGACATCCAACGGGCCACCTCGGTGGTCGCGCGCGCCAGGCCCGCGGACGCCTCGTCGGTGACGACCGCGATGCTCCCGACGACGCGCTCCTCGACCGACAGTGGCGCGACGATTGCGTGGTCGGACGCCTGGGTGGTCCCGCTCGCCAAGGCGTCAGCGGTGAGCTTGGCGACATCGGGCGCATCGCCGGCGAGCCGGCCGTGGAGGTCGGTGATCGCGACGGTGTGCTGGCCCAACAGCGTACGTACGTGGGGCAGCGCGAGCGCTGCGCTGTCGGCGTCGAGGCCACGACGCAGCGCGGGGGCGGCTTGCGAGGCGGTGTGCAGCGTCTCGTACGTCGCCCGGTCCGCCGGCGAGCCGAGCACGCGGCGGCGGGTCAGCAACCGCCATCGGACGAACGCGGCAGCGGCGACGAGGGCAGCGATCGCGAGTGCCGCCGTCCGGATGTTGTCCATCCGGGGACGCTACCGCCTGCCGCCCGGGTTGTCGGTTTCCCATGAGGCCTCGGGAGTTTGTCACGCACCGCGTGTTGCAGCCCTTGGTGGGTGCCAAAAGCAGGAGGCCTCATGGGAAACCGACACTGTCCCGCGTGTCAGCCGCCCGGCAGGGCGGTGAACCACCCGGGTGCCTCGTGGCGGAACTCCATACGGTCGAGCGAGCCCGCGTCGGCGGGGATGCGACCGTCGATCGCCAGGCCGGTCAGACGCGGCAGGTCGGCACGGTTGCTGCGCTCGGCGAGGCCGGGGTCGGGCGAGCAGGAACCCAGCACGAGCCGCGGAGTCAGCCCCTCCGCGCGGAGCCGGTCGACGGTCAGGCCCGTGTGGTTGAGCGTGCCGAGACCTTCGCGAGCGACGACGACGACCTCGGCCTCGAGGGCACGCGCCAGGTCGATCATGGTGCCGCCCTCGACGTCGAGGCGTACGAGCAGGCCACCGGCGCCCTCGACGATGACGACATCGGCCTCGATGCGCCGGATCCGCACGGCGATCTCGTCGACCGTCGGCAACCAGACGCCTTCGAGGCGGGCGGCGCTCTCGGGCGCCAGGGGATGGAGCAGCCGGGTGATCTCCTCGACGTCCGGCAGGCCGGTCAGGCGTACGACGTCGTCGATGTCGCCTGGTTCACCGGCAACGACGCCGGTCTGGACCGGCTTGACGACCGCGACGTGGTGCCCGGCGTGCTGCAACGCCACCGCCAGCGCGGCCGTGGTGACGGTCTTGCCGACTCCGGTGTCGGTGCCGGTGACGGCGACGTATCGGGTCATGGCACGACCGTCCCGATGAGCTTGGCGGCCAGCGTCAGCTCGTCCTCGTCGACTCCGGCCGACGCGGTGAGCCGCAGCCTGCTGATGCCGTCGGGGGTCGATGGCGGCCGGAAGCAGCCGACGCGTACGCCGCCCGCACCGCACTCGGCCTGGGCGGCGAGCGCCTCAGCAGGACCGGGCATCTCCACCGAGAGGACAGCTCCGGCGACGCGCGGAACGCCGGCGGCATCCGCAAGCGTCGCGGCGACGTGGTGCAGCCGGGCTACGCGGTCGGGCTCGGCGTCCATGATCCTCAGCGCCTCGAGGGCGGCTGCCGCGGCGGCCGGCGCGAGCCCGGTGTCGTAGATGAAGGGGCGTGAGCGGTTGACGAGGTGGTCGACGACGGCCCGGCTGCCGAGGACCGCGCCGCCCTGGCTGCCGAGCGCCTTGGACAGGGTCATCGTGACGATCACCGATGGCCGGCCGGCCAGGCCCAGCTCACGTACGAGGCCGCCGCCGTCGCCCGCGACGCCGACGCCGTGCGCCTCGTCGACGACCAGGGTCGCGTCGTGGCGCTCGCACAGCCCGACGAGCTCCGTGAGCGGTGCCGCGTCGCCGAGCACCGAGTAGATCGACTCGACGAGGACCAACGCTCGCGCCTGCGTACGCTCGGCGAGCCGCGCCTCGACCTGAGCGAGATCGTTGTGGGCGACGACAGCGAGCGTCCCTCGCGACAACCGGCAGGCATCGACGAGCGAGGCGTGCACGTGGGCGTCGGAGACGAGGAGCGTGTCGCGGTCGGAGAGGGCGGTCACGGCGGAGAGGTTGGCGTGATAGCCGGTCGAGTGCACCAGGGCCGCCTCGTGGCCGAGCCGTTCGGCGAGCGTCGACTCGAGCGCCGTGTGCACCGGCAGCGTGCCGGTGACCAGGCGTGACGCGCTCGCGCCGGCGCCCCATCTCACGGCCGCGTCGGCGGCTGCGGCGGTGACCCGCGGGTCGCGGCAGAGTCCGAGGTAGTCGTTGCCGGCCAGGTCGATCAGGTCGTGGTCGCCCGTGCGGGTCGTCAGCGAGCGGACCAGGCCGTCGCGCCGTCGTTGGGCGGCTTGTTCGCCGAGCCACGTGTGCAAGCTCATCGGGAGCCCCGAGCGGCAGCGACGAGTGCGCCGGTGATGACGGCGAGGTCCTCGTCGGTGCTGATGTAGGGCGGCATCGTGTAGATCAGGTCGCGGAACGGCCGGATCCAGACGCCGTGATCGAGCGCCACCGCGCTGACGGCGGCGACGTCGACCGGGTGGTCGAGCTGGATCACGCCGACGGCGCCGAGCGTACGTACGTCGGCAACGCCGTCGAGCTCGCGTGCGGGCGCCAGCCCGGCGTCGAGGGCGGCGTTGATGCGCGCGATGTCGAGCCGCCACGCGGACTCGGTCAGTACGTCGAGGGAGGCTGCCGCGACGGCGCAGGCCAGGGGGTTGGCCATGTACGTCGGACCGTGCATCAGCGCACCGGACTCCGAGGCGTCGATGCCGGCGGCCACGGCCGGCGTGCAGAGGACCGCGGCGAGGGTCAGGTAGCCGCCGGTCAGGGCCTTGCCGACGCACATGATGTCGGGGCTGATGCCGGCGTGGTCGGCGGCGAACATCTCACCCGTGCGGGCGAAGCCGGTCGCGATCTCGTCGAGCACCAGCAGCCAGCCCCGGGCGTCGCAGATCTCGCGCAGCCAGCGCAGGACGGCCGGTGGGTAGACCCGCATGCCGCCGGCGCCCTGCAGCACGGGCTCGACGATGACGGCGGCGATCGTGTCGTCGAGCGCGTCGACGACTGCCTGCGCCTCCGCGATCCAGGCATCGGCGTCGGCGTCGATACCGGCCGGCGGGCGAGGCAGGAAGACCTGCTCGGCCAGCACGTCGGTGAACATCTGGTGCATGCCGCCGACGGGATCGCACACGCTCATCGCCCCGAACGTGTCGCCGTGATAGCCGCCGCGCAACGTGAGGAGCTGCGTACGCGCTGGGTGGCCCGTCCCGCGTTGGAGCTGCAGCGCCATCTTGATCGCGACCTCGACGGCGACCGAGCCGGAGTCGGCGAAGAAGACCTTGTCGAGACCGGCGGGTGCGAGGTCGAGCAGCCGGCGAGCGAGCTCGATGGCCGGCTCATGTGTCAGGCCCCCGAACATGACGTGCGACATCGTGTCGGCCTGGCGGTGCAGCGCCGCGTCGAGGCGGGGGTGGCGGTAGCCGTGGATCGCGGCCCACCACGACGACATCGCGTCGATCGGCTCGCGCCCGTCGGCCAGGGTCAGGCGGTTGCCGCGTGCCGAGGTGACCAGCAGCGGCGTCGCGGACGAGTCCATCGGGGCGTACGGGTGCCACACGTGGGCGCGGTCGAAGTCGATGAGCTCATCCATGGTGGGTGATCAGGATCTCGGGTGCCCGAGGTTTGACCTGAACGGTGTTCAGGATACATTCCTTGCCATGACTGACGTCCTGCAGGTCGCCCGCACCCACGTTCTCGAGCAGGGCCTCGGGCTCCCCGAGGAGCTGCTCGTCGAGGTGCTGAGGTTGCCCGACGAGCGCATCCCCGAGCTGTTGGAGCTTGCCCACGACGTACGCATGACGTGGTGCGGCCCGGAGGTCGAGGTCGAGGGCATCGTGTCGCTCAAGACCGGAGGGTGTCCCGAGGACTGCCACTTCTGCAGCCAGTCGGGTCAGTTCCAGTCGCCGGTCCGGGCGGTCTGGCTCAACATTCCCGAGCTCGTCGAGGCCGCGAAGGAGACCGCCAAGACCGGCGCCTCCGAGTTCTGCATCGTCGCGGCCGTACGGGGTCCCGATCAGCGGCTCATGGACCAGGTTCGCGAGGGGATCAAGGCGATCCAGGCCGAGGTCGACATCAACATCGCCTGCTCGCTCGGCATGCTCACCCAGGCGCAGGTCGACGAGTTCGTCGAGATGGGCGTCCACCGCTACAACCACAACCTCGAGGCCGCGAAGTCGTACTTCCCGCAGGTCGTCTCGACGCACTCGTACGAAGAGCGGTGGGACACCTGCCTCATGGTCCGCGAGGCCGGCATGGAGCTGTGCTGCGGCGGTCTCGTCGGCATGGGCGAGTCGATCGAGCAGCGTGCCGAGCTGGCCGCCCAGCTCGCCGAGCTCCGGCCGCACGAGGTGCCGCTCAACTTCCTCAACCCGCGGCCCGGTACGCCGTTCGGCGACCAGGAGCTCATGAGCTCGCAGGACGCCCTGCGGACGATCGCCGCGTTCCGGCTCGCGATGCCGCACACGATCCTGCGGTACGCCGGTGGCCGCGAGCTCACGTTGGGTGACCTCGGCACCCGCGAGGGCCTGCTCGGCGGCGTCAACGCCGTCATCGTCGGCAACTACCTGACGACGCTGGGCCGCGACGCCAACGAGGACATCGACCTGCTGGCCGAGCTCGGCATGCCGATCAAGGAACTCCAGAAGACGCTCTGACATGACGTACTGCGGTCACTGCGGCGAGGCGGTCGACGCCCGCGACCACTCGCGGTGCGCGGAGCTGCTGCAGATGGAGCCGCCGCGGTTCTGCACGCAGTGCCGCCGGCGCATGGTCGTGCAGGTCGTCCCTCGCGGTTGGTCGGCCCGTTGCATCGAGCACGGCGAGGTTTCGGGCTAGTCGTCCCCGATGCCGCGGGCATGCAGCGCGGCACCCGTGTCGTACGCATGCGCGACCGTGCGGATCGCCATCGGAGACAGGTTTGCCCGCAGGCTTCGCTCGAGTCCGCGAGCCTTGGCAGCCTCGCGCGTCTCGTGCGCGATCTCGAAGATGGCGGGGATCGCCGCGATCATGAGCGAGAAGGCCAGTGCGATCTTCTCCGGACGTACGCCGACACGCCGGAAGGGGCCGAGACCGCGAACGATGGCGTCGAGCATGCGGTCCATCGGTGTCGTCGCAGTGAACGTCGTGGCGATCACGACGAGCGCAACTGCGGTGGCGACCACCTCGACCGCCACGGGCCAGCCGCGTTGCCACCACTGGAACGCACCAAGGATGGCCATGACCAGCAAGAACGGTCGAAGTCCCCGCCAGATGACGCCCCAGGGGACCCGGGCCCACAACGCGATGCCGAGCGCCGCGACGAGTGCCGCCACTGGCGGCCACGGCCCGCGCACGGCCACGACCACGATGCTCACGAGAGCGACCAGTCCGAGCTTCGGCCCCGCCGGGATCCGATGCCACACGGTCGTTCCTGGGCGGTAGATGCCCAGCGGTAGCGACCGTCTCACGGGGCTGCCACGCTTCGTCGGTAGTGCTCGACGGCGGCCACCGGTTCGCCGTCGAAGGCGATGGCACCACCCTCGATCACCAGCACGCGTTGGCACCGGAGGGCGAGGTCGAGATCGTGGGTGACCAGCACGAGCTGCTGTTCGAGGGCGAACAGGCGGTCGGCGACGATCGCGCTGTTGCGCAGGTCGAGAAGCGTGGTCGGCTCGTCAGCCACGACGATCGACGGGTCGGTGGCCAACACGCCGGCAAGCGCGAGCAGCTGCTGCTGGCCTCCGGACAGGGCGTGCACGCTCGTGGCTGCCAGGTGAGCGAGCCCGTATGAGTCAAGGATCGAGGTGACTCGGCGCTGCCGCTCATGCTTGTCGGGGATCTCGCGACGGAGTGACAGGGCGACGTCCTCGGCGACGGTCGGCATCACCAGCTGGGCCGCGGGGTTGGTGAACACGAAGCCGACCAGACGGCGTACGGCCGGCCCGTCATCGTCGACGTCGAGGCCGCCGACCGTCACGGTGCCTGAGGTCGGCGTCACGAGTCCGTTGATCAGTCGGGCGAGCGTTGACTTGCCGGACCCGTTGCCGCCGATCAGCGCGACCCGATGCTCGGTCAGCTCGGCCGAGACATCCCGCAGAATGACGACGTCACCGCCGGCCGCCTCAGCGGTGACGGTGACGTCGTCGAACGAGATGGCGGCCACAGGCCGAACGCTACCGACCGCGACTGAGCAGCGCCGGGAACGCGCGGTGCACCGCAGCCGCCACGACGGCCGCGGCAGCGAGCTTGACCAGGTCGGCCGGGACGTACGCGAAGGCGCTCTTGATCGTGGTCAGCAGTGGAGTGTCGTAGTAGAGCGCGATGCCGATCGCGCCGACGAGCCAGACGACAACCTCGGCCACGACACCGCCGACTGCCACCACACCAGCCGTCACGGCCATGCTGCGCCGGTGGGCCCGCTCGACGACGTCACCCACGATGAACGCAGCGACGGGGAACGCGAAGAGGTAGCCACCAGTCGCGCCGGTGAACTGGGCGAGGCCGGAATGTCCACCTGCGAAGATCGGCAGGCCGGCCGCGCCGACGACGAGGTAGAGCAGGACGGCGAGGAACCCGCGCTTGGCGCCGAGGACGGCACCCGCCAGGAAGATGCCGAAGAGCTGCAGCGTGACCGGCACGCCGTTGACTCCGAACGGAAGGGCCGCGGACACGGCGCACACCGCGATCAGCGCGGCGAAGGTGGCGATGAGCGCGAGGTCGGTCGTGGACACGGCTCGCTTGCGCGACGACATGATGCTGGGCATGGGGCTCCTGAGGACGTACCTGAACGATGCTCAGGTGAACGGCGTTCAGGCTAACCTATAGGCTGGCCGGGACGTCAATTCGAGCCGGAGGCCCCCGTGCGCTACCACCGTTCCGACATCGTCGAACGAGCCGTGGGGATCCTCGACATGTACGGACTGCCGGACATGTCGATGCGGCGCATTGCCTCCGAGCTCGGGCTCCAGCCCAGCGCGCTCTATCACCACTTCGCCAACAAGCAGGTCCTCCTCGCGGCGGTCGCCGACGAGCTGCTCGTACGCGGTGCGCGGCCGTTGCCGACGCACGAGCCCTGGGATGTGCAGGTCCTGGCCGCGAGCCGCGAGCTGCGTGACGCGATGCTCGCCTATCGCGACGGCGCCGAGCTGATCGCCACGGTCCACGCCTTCGGCCTGGGTGCGGTGTCGCTCAACAGCCGGCTCGCCGGAGCGATCGCGGTCGGTGGGTTCGACGACGCGTTCGCGCGCTCGGCCGCGACGACGATCCTCTACTTCGTGTTCGGCCACGTCTCCGACGAGCAGACGCACCTCCAGGCGGGCAGCGCCGGCGCGATCGACGACGAGCCGCTCGAACGGGCGGACTCCGACTCCTTCGAGCTCGGCCTCACCCTGATCCTCGACGGCATCCGCCACCACCAGTCAACAAACGCAAGGCTCTAGACCAACCCGGGAAGGGCCCCGACCATAACGAGCGAAGCGAGCAGGCGGCCCGATGCGAGCGCCAAGCGAGCAGCGGAATGAGCGGCGACGAAGGAGCCGCGTGCCGCCTACCAAGAGGCGTGCAGCGGGCGGCCTTCGTCGTAGCCGGCCGAGCTCTGAAGACCGACGATCGCGCGCTCGTGGAACTGCGCGAGCGAGCGGGCCCCGGCGTACGTGGCGCTGGACCGTACGCCGGCCGTGATCGCGTCGACGAGGTCCTCGACGCCCGGGCGATCGGGGTCGAGGAACATGCGTGAGGACGAGATGCCCTCCTCGAACAGAGCCATGCGGGCGCGCTCGAAGCCGGCCGCGTCGCGGGTGCGGTTGGAGACCGCGCGAGCCGAGGCCATGCCGAACGACTCCTTGTAGGGCCGGCCGTCGGGGCCGAACTTGAGGTCTCCGGGGCTCTCGAGCGTGCCGGCGAACCACGAGCCGATCATGACGCTCGCCGCGCCGGCCGCCAGGGCCAGCGCGACGTCGCGGGGGTAGCGGACACCGCCGTCGGCCCACACGTGCGCCCCGAGCTCACGCGCAGCTGCCGCGCACTCGAGGACGGCGGAGAACTGCGGGCGACCGACGCCGGTCATCATGCGGGTCGTGCACATCGCACCCGGTCCGACGCCGACCTTGACGATGTCGGCACCGGCGGCGACCAGGTCGCGCACACCGTCGGCCGACACGACGTTGCCGGCAGCGATCGGGACGCGATGGCCGGACGTGGCCTCGTACGCGTCACGGGCCGCGACGACGACCGGCAGCGCCTCGAGCATCTTCTCCTGGTGGCCGTGCGCCGTGTCGACGACGAGCACGTCGAGGCCCATGCCGAGCAGGTCGGCCGCCTTGCCGGACACATCGCCGTTGATGCCCACGGCGGCGCCGATCACGAGCGCCCCGGAGGTGTCGACGGCCGGCTGGTAGATCGTCGAGCGCAGGGCGCCCTTGCGGGTCAGCACCCCGACGAGCTGCCCACCGTCGAGGATCGGCGCGAAGTCGATGTGCCGTGCCGACATCTCGTTGAAGCAGGTCTTGGGGTCGGTGCCGGCGTCGAACGTCAGGATGTCGGTCGTCATGACCTCGCGGACCTGCGCGAAGCGATCGATCTCGGCGCCGTCGCGCTCGGTGACGATGCCCAGGACCTTGCCGTCCTCGACCACGACGACCGCGCCGTGGGCGCGCTTGGGGATCAGGCTCATGGCCTCGCCCACGGTCGTGGACGAGGTGACGGTGACCGGGGTGTCGTAGACCGTGTGTGCGGCCTTCACGCGCTGCACCGTCGCGGCGACGATGTCGAGCGGGATGTCCTGCGGGATGATCGCGATGCCGCCGCGGCGGGCGATCGTCTCCGCCATGCGCTTCCCGGAGATCGCGGTCATGTTGGCCACGACGAGCGGCAGGGTCGTACCGATGCCGTCAGCGGTCGACAGGTCGACGTCGAACCGGCTCGTGACGTCGGAGCGCCCCGGAACCATGAACACGTCGTTGTAGGTCAGGTCGTACGAGGGCTGCAGATCATTGAGGAACTTCACCGCACAATTCTAGATGCCCTGTGGGCAGATGCGCTCAGGCGCTGCGGCGTGACGCCCGGCCGGCCTCATAGGGGGCGTCGACCAGGAACGCGATGCCGCACTGCCGGCAGATCCCGGTGCCGGACTCGAGGTCCTCGGGCAGGTCGATCTCGCCTTCACAGGTCTCGCAGACGAGCGCGAGGCCGATTGATGCCAGTGAATGTCTCATGTCTGCCTCCTTCCCTTCAGTCCCCACGATAAGAACTGCGGCGGACACAATCGGGGACCGAGGGTCAGTCGGCGATTTCGATCTCACACGTATGCGCTGGGCGCGCGGCCGACCGGGATAGGATGTGGGCCGGTCCACAGCACACCAGGTGAGGGAGAAAATGCCACCAGAGGCAATCGGGTGCCTGGTCTGCGCGAGCCCCACGGTGGAGCACGAGACCTCGACGGTTCTGGGCAAGTACGACGCGCACTACCGGCGATGCACGACATGTGGGCTGGTCTTCGTCGACAACCCCACGTGGCTCGACGAGGCGTACGCCCAACCGATCAACGATGAGGACTCCGGCCTGCTCGGTCGCTGCGCGGACATGAGCAAGAAGACGGCGATGATCCTCATGGCTGAGGGTGTCGCCAAGGGTCGTTTCCTCGACTGGGCCGGCGGCTACGGAACGTTGACCCGCATGATGCGCGACCGGGGCTACGACTTCTTCCACTCAGATCCCTACACGAACAATCTCTTCGCGCGCGGCTTCGAGGACCAGCCGGGGACGCGCTACGACCTCATCACGGCGTTCGAGGTGTTCGAGCACCTCGGGGACCCCTACGCCGAGCTCGCGCCGACCGCGGCACGCACCGATCGGCTGCTGTTCAGCACCGGAATCCTGCCGGAACCGGCACCGGCGGTCGGCGACTGGTTCTACTTCGGTCCGGAGCACGGTCAGCACATCACCCTTCACACCATCGAGTCGCTGCGCGTGCTGGGGGAGCGGCTGGGATTCCAGCTGGCGACCAATGGCTACAACCTGCACCTCTATCACCGCGAGCCGCTCAGGGCGCCGACGCGCCTGATCTTCTCCGACACCATGCGCACCGCGCGTCGGAACGTCAAGCGACTGGTGAGCATCCCGACGGCCAAGCTTGCCGCCAGGTGAGCTGATGCGCGTACTGATCGACCCCCAGGCGTTCCTGGTGCAGCGAGTCGGCGGGGTGTCCAGGCTGTTCGCCGAGCTGGCCAGAGAGCTCGACCGGTCACAAGACGTGGACCTCGTGCTGCCACTCGGGCTGACGCGCACGGAGTACCTTCACCGCTACTTCCCGGATCGCATGAGGCTGGTGGAGGGCGACAGCCGGTTCCTCCGGGGCCGGGCGCTCGGCGCCGTCAACGCCGTGACCCGGCTGCCACCCAAGCCCGTCGACATCGTCCACAGCACGTACTACTGGCCGCAATACAAGAACGCCTACCGCGCCCGCAAGCGGATCACCACGGTCTTCGACATGATCCCCGAGCTCATGCCGGAGCTGCACGAGCCAGGCCCCAATCCCCATCGCAGCAAGCGTGACTACGTCGATGCGGCCGATGCCATCGTGTGCATCTCCGAGACCACCAAGGCAGACCTGCTCAGCTGTTGGGGCGACCCCGGCAAGCCGGTCCATGTCGCCTACCTGGGCGTCGACAGCACCTTCTTCTCCCCGCGTCCACCAGTGGTGGAGCTGCCCGAGACGTACGTCCTGTTCGTCGGCATGCGGAGCACCTACAAGAACTTCACGCTGCTCGCGGACGCCTTTGCCGAGATGGCTGCGGCGAGCCCCGACCTGCACCTGGTCGCCGTCGGCGGTGGCCCGTTCGACGCCGAGGAGACGGAGTTCTTCGACCGTCACGGCCTGAGCGACCGGGTGCACCAGATGCGGGTCTCCGACGCGGACCTGCCCGGGGTCTACGCCGGCGCCGCGTGCATGGTGTTCGCCAGCAGGTACGAGGGATTCGGTCTGCCCGTGCTCGAGGCCTTCGCTGCGAGGTGCCCCGTGATCATCGCCGACACGCCCTGCCTCGTCGAGGTTGCCGGCGGGCAGGCCACGGTGGTGTCCCCGGACGATCCCGCACAGCTCGCATCAGCATTGAAGGCACTGATCGGGGACGTCGTGCCCGACTCCTCACGGCTCGACTCGGCCCAGGCGCGTGCTGCGGAGTTCACGTGGGAGCGCATGGCGGCGGAGACGCTCGGCATCTACCGGCAGACCCTCGACGCATGACGGAGTCGGCACGGGGGGTGGCCCGCAACCGTGCGCTCGTACGGTCGGCCATCGCGGCGATCGCCACACGAGGCGGCACCACGCTGGGCACGCTGCTCCTGACACCCGTGCTCGTCCACTACCTCGGCGTCGACGGCTACGGCGTCCTCATGACGCTGACGCTGACGACGACGCTGCTCCTGTTGGGCGACTTCGGCATCGCGAACGGCCTGGTCAGCAAGCTCAGTCTCAACAAGGACGGTCCGGATCGTGCCCGGGCGATCCTCTCCTCCTCCTATGCGATCGTCGCGAGCGCATCCATCGCAGGCCTGGTCCTGGCCGGCCTGCTCGCCTTCGCGCTGCCCTGGAACTCGTGGACGGGCGCAGACGGAGTGCCCGCGATCGACATCCACGTGGCGGCGTTCATCGCCCTCGCCGGCGCCGCGCTCCAGCTGACGACCAATCTCGGCCAGAAGATCGAGCTGGCCCACCAGCGGGCGCATGCCGCGTCGTTCTGGCTCGGCGTGGCCAACGTGGGTGCCCCCGCGGTCGCAACGGTCGCCGCAGCGCTCACGCATGACATCCGGTGGAGCGTGGCCGGCATGGCGCTGACCCCGCCCGTCGTGTTCTGGATCCAGTCCCGGCGCGTGATCCGGGCGCTGCCCGAGGACATACGTCCTCGTCGGGCGTACGTCTCGAGGGCCCTGGTCAAGGAGCTGCTGTCCTCCGGCGCGCAGTTCACCGGCATCGCGCTGCTCGCCGCGGTCGCCTTCCAGCTGGACACCCTGATCGTGTCGTCGGTCCTCGGGTCGGAGGCCGCCGCGACCTACAGCGTCACGATTCGGGTGTTCGGGCTGGTGTCCACCACGATCAACGTGGCCGCGATCCAGCTGTGGAGCGCCTTCGCCGACGCCACGAAGCACGGCGACGTCCTGTGGGCCCGGCGAGCACTCGTGCGTACGACGGCAGCCTGTGCCGGGGGCGCGGTGCTGCTCTCTGCCATCTTGTTCCTGCTCGGCAAGCCGGTGGTCCGCCTGTGGCTGGGCGACGACCTCGTGCCCAGCACGGCCCTGCTGGCGGCGGCCGCGCTGTGGACCGTGGTCGTCTCGACCTCCGCACCGTTGGTGTTCTTCCTCAACGGCAACGAGAAGTTCCGCCAGCAGCTGATCTTCGGGGTCCCGATGGCCATCTGCAACATCGGCGGATCGCTGCTGCTGGTCCACTCGATCGGCGTGAGCGGGGTGCTCTGGGCAAGCTCTTTCGCATCGATTGTGTTCGTTTGGCTCCCTTTGGGGCCCATCGCGTACCGGCTGCTGTGGCGTCAGTCGGACGCGCCGCTGGTCGTCGAGCGAGACGGCGATCCCGACCCCGCGACCTAGGCCGGACGAGGGCGGCAACTTCGTGCCGATCGGCATGACATGGGGGTCGACGCCTCGCTAGGATTGGCGGCGGGTGGGAGCCCGAAAGGTACTCATGTCAGCCGGCACGACCACGTGCGAAGCGTGCGGTGCGTCCGACGTCCACGCCTACCCTCGCGCTCGTACGAGCGGACGGGTCATCGTCCGTTGTCGCTCCTGTGGCCTCAGGTTCTTGTCCAACCCCGAGGACGCGGCCACGATCCACGACTTCTACGACGAGTACGACCGCGAGCTGTTCGAGCTCTATGCGAACGCCAGGCGCTCGTCGATGCTGGATGTGGTCTGGCGGGAGACGATCCAGCGCATCTCGGAACTGCTGGGCGGCAGCGCCGGCCGCACGCTCTTCGATGTGGGATCCGGCGGGGCCGACTTCCTCGCCCTCGCGCGCGACGCAGGCTACGAGGTCTCGGGCAGCGAGCTTGCTCCCGGAGCCGTCGAGGTGGCCAAGGAGACCCACGACATCGATCTCCATCTCGGTGACCTGCCGACGATCGAGGGCTCGAACCTGTACGACTCGGTCACGATGTGGTGCGTGCTCGCGCACGTGTCGGACCCGGACGAGCTGCTGACCGAGTGCCTGCGCATCCTCAAGCCCGGTGGGATCCTGTTCATGCAGACCCCACGGTGGTCCGCGATGGACGGGGCGGCTCTCGCCGTGTCCAAGGCGACCGGCGGCAGGGCGTCTCGTGTCATCGACCGCAGGGTGTCCGACACCCACATGCGCCTGCACTCCAAGAGCAGCATGCGGGAGACGTTGGAGCGGCTGGGCTTCGAGGTGATCGCGACCGAGTCACGCGTGCGCTACTCGCTCGAGACCACGCACTACCTGGCCTCGCTCGGCGTGCCCGAGCGCATGCGGACACCGATCAGCTCGTCGGTCGACACTCTCCTGAAGCGCGACGCGTTCTTCCGCAACGTGCTGGACGTGTTCGCCCGCAAGCCTCTCGGCTGAGCCCGCTGTGCCGGCCTAGCTGAGGTTGCGTGCGGTGCCGGCCATGCGGGAGTCCATGAACTCCCGGTACGTACGCTCGACGCCGTCGCGCAGGCCGATCTCGGCCTTCCAGCCGAGCTGGTTGATCCGCGACACGTCGAGCTGCTTCTGGGGCGTGCCGTCGGGCTTGGACGTGTCCCAGCGGGTCTCGCCGGTGAAGCCGGTGATCTCCGCGACCATCTCGGCGAGCTCGGCGATCGTGAGGTCCGAGCCGGTGCCGACGTTGATGGGCGCCGGGTCGTCGTAGTTCTCCAGCAGGAACAGGCAGGCGCGCGCGAGGTCGTCGACGTGGAGGAGCTCCCGGCGCGGGGTGCCGGAGCCCCAGTTGGTCACGCTGTCATCGCCGGCCGCGACGGCGTCGTGGTACCTGCGGAGCAACGCCGGGAGAACGTGCGACTTGGTCGCCGAGTAGTTGTCGCCGGGACCGTAGAGGTTGGTCGGCATCGCGGAGATGAAGTGCCGGCCGTGCTGGCGTCGCACGGCCTGGAGCTGCAGGACGCCGGCGATCTTGGCGATCGCGTAGGCGTCGTTGGTGGGCTCGAGGGTGCCGGTCAGCAGCGAGTCCTCGCGGATCGGCTGCGGGGCGAACTTCGGGTAGATGCAGCTCGAGCCCAGGAACAGCAGCTTCTCGGTGCCGTGCTCGACAGCCGCGTCGATGACGTTGAGCTGGATCCGCAGGTTGTCGCTCAGGAAATCGGCGGGGTAGGTGTCGTTGGCGGCGATCCCGCCGACCTTTGCCGCCGCCAGGACGACGACCTCGGGACGCTGCTCGGCGAAGAAGTCGAACGTCGCCGCGCGATCTCGCAGGTCGAGCTCGGCCGACGTCCGGGTCACCAGATCGGTGAATCCCTGCCCCTCGAAGTGCCGCAGGACGGCCGAGCCGACGAGTCCGCGGTGCCCCGCGACGTAGGTCCGGGACGTGCGATCCAGGGGTGTCTTCGCCATGTTGTCTCGTCTCCATCGTGGGTGTGCGACGCCAGCGCTATGCTACGCGAGAGTTATTCGGCGAGGCATCGGTACGCCAACTCGACACGGCTGTCCATCACTAGTCACAAGGCAGGTCATGAAGCGCGCACTGATCACCGGGATCACCGGTCAGGATGGTTCCTATCTCGCTGAGCTCCTCCTCGAGAAGGGCTACGAGGTCCACGGGCTCATCCGCCGGTCGTCGACGTTCAACACGAGCCGTATCGACCAGATCTACCAGGATCCGCACGAGTCGGGCAAGCGCCTGTTCCTGCACTACGGAGACCTCACCGACGGGGTCAACCTGGTCAACCTGATTCACCAGATCCAGCCCGACGAGGTCTACAACCTCGGCGCGATGAGCCACGTCAAGGTCTCGTTCGAGATGCCTGAATACACCGCCTCGACGGACGCCGTGGGGACGATCCGGCTCCTCGAGGCGATCCGGGCTGCGCAGCTGGACTGCAAGTTCTACCAGGCCTCGACGTCCGAGATGTTCGGCGCGACGCCTCCGCCGCAGAACGAGCAGACCGTGTTCTATCCCCGATCGCCCTACGGCGCTGCCAAGCTCTACTCGCACTGGGTCACCGTCAACTACCGCGAGGCCTACGACATGTTCGCGGTGTCCGGCATCTTGTTCAACCACGAGTCCCCCCGTCGCGGCGAGACGTTCGTGACCCGCAAGATCACCCGGGCCGTGGCGCGCATCAAGGCCGGTGTCCAGGACGAGCTGTTCCTCGGCAACATCGACGCGATCCGCGACTGGGGCTACGCCAAGGAGTACGTCGAGGGCATGTGGCGCATGCTGCAGCACGACGAGCCGATCGACTTCGTCCTGGCCACCGGCACCGGCACGACGGTCCGCGAGTTCATCGAGTACTCCTTCGCGCATGCCGGTCTCGACTGGGAGAAGCACGTCCGTTACGACGAGCGCTACGAGCGGCCCACCGAGGTCGATGCGCTGATCGGCGACCCCAGCAAGGCGCACGACCTGTTGGGCTGGAAGGCCGAGACCCAGACCCAGCAGCTCGCGGAGCTGATGGTCGACGCCGACATCGAGCTGCTGGCCGGCGGCGGCGAGCACGCCTGATGGCGGGCCCGGCGACGGCCCTCATCACGGGAGTGGGAGGGCAGGACGGGGTCTACCTGGCGAGGGAGCTCGTCAGCCACGGCTACCACGTCGTCGGGACCCTGCAGCCGGGGTCTGAGTCATCCAGGCGGTCCGCCCTGCCCTATCTCGACGGGGTGGTCGTCCGCGAGCTCGACCTGCGCGACGCGGCGGGCTTCGAGGCGCTCCTCGAGGAGTTCCGCCCCGACGAGATCTACAACCTCGCCGCGTTCAGCTCCGTGGGCGCGAGCTGGGACAACCGCGAGCACGTCGCCGAGGTCAACGGCATGGCCGTCCTGCGCATGCTCGACTCGTTGCTGCGGCACCGCGACCGTCACGGCAGCTGTGCGCGCTTCTACCAGGCGTCGACGTCGGAGATGTTCGGTCTGTCCAAGGAGCAGCCCCAGACCGAGGACACCCCGCACTACCCGCGCAGCCCCTACGCCGTGGCCAAGAGCTTCGCGCACTACCTCACGATCAACTACCGCGAGTCGTACGACCTCTACTGCTGCAGCGGCATCCTCTACAACCACGAGAGCCCTCTGCGCGGTCGCCAGTTCGTCACCCGCAAGATCACCCGGGCGGCCGCCGAGATCGCCTGCGGCGTACGCGATCGCGTCTCGTTGGGCAACCTGGCGGTCGAGCGTGACTGGGGAGCGGCCAGCGACTACGTCTCTGCCATGCGCCTGCTGCTGCAGCACGACGAGCCCGGCGACTACATCATCGCCACGGGGGAGTCGCACAGCCTCGAGCAGCTGCTCGAGGTCGCGTTCGAGTCAGCCGGGCTCGGCGACCCGTGGCGCTACGTCGACCAGGATCCTGCCCTCATCCGCCCCACGGACGTCGGTGGGCTGATCGGTGACGCCGGCAAGGCGCGCCGCCAGCTGGGATGGGAGCCGACGGTGCGGTTCGAGCAGGTCGTCGAGGAGATGGTCCAGGTCGACATCCGCCGCGTGCAGTCGGGTGTCGAGGAGTCGGCCGACTACCTGGCGGCGACGTCGTCCTTGTGAGGCGATGAGTCCAGCGCGTCGACGACCAGCTGGGTGATCGCACCCAGCGACACCTCTCGGTCGAGGTGCTGACGGCTGTACTCCCGACCGTTGCGCGCGAGCCGCGCCACGAGGTCGGCGTCGCTGCGCAGCCGCTCGACCGCCGCCATGAACCCGGCTGAGTCGCCCGGCTCGACGACGAGGCCGGCATCGGCCCGGCGCACCTCGGCAGCCGTGGTGCCGTCGGCCCGGGTCACGGCGATGACGGGGCGGCCCATCGCGAAGTAGGTCGTCAGCTTGCTCGGCAGGGACATGTCCTTGACCGTGCCCCGCTCGTGCACGAGGAGCGCGTCGGCGGACCTCAGCGTGGTGGCCAGCTCGTCCTCGGGCACGTGGGGCCGGAGCCGGGCGTTGCGGCGATCTGCGATCGCGCTGCCCAGCGCACCCGCCTGGCTGCCGCCGCCCACGAACTCGAACTGCACGGCGGGCATGGAGGTCTCGAGGTCGCCCACGATCGGGGCCAGCTCGTCGAGCCCCTGCTTGAGCCCCATGTTGCCGGCGTGCATCACGACGAACTTCTCGTCCTGACGGGCCACCTCGGTCTCGTCGGTCATCGGGACGCGGCTCCAGTTGGCCACGACGTGGATGCGGGAGGCGTCGACGCCGAGCGAGCGCAGCGGCTCGACGAAGCCGTGCCCCGGCACGGTCACCGCGTGGGCGTCCCGCAGCGAGCGAGCCTCCATGCGCGCCAGGGCTCCGGCGGCCCTGGAGGCCCCGGCCATGCCGGACTGCTTGGCTGCCTGTCCCACGAGGTCCTGCACGATCTGGATGAGTGGGCGCCGGCGGCCGGAGATGCTGCGTGCGAAGCCGGCGGCGAAGATGCCGGGGCAGACGCCGATCACGACATCCGCATCGCGTACGACGCTGCGCCACCGCAACGGCATGGCGGCCAAGGTCCAGGAGCCTTCGAAGGCGAGCCGGCGCAGGAGCGAGGGGTCACTCGGCACGTACGTCGGAAGTCGCCGCACCGTGACGCCGTTGCGCTCCTCGGTGGCGTAGCCGCGCCGCGAGTCCGACGGGACCTTCCAGTCCGGGTAGTGCGGCGGCATCGTCAGGACGTCGACCTCGGCGCCCTCGCGCGCGAGCCACTCGGCCGTCTCGGTCGAGTAGGGCGCGATGCCCATGAGGTCCGGGGCGTAGTCGTGGGTGACCATGACGATCCGGCGACCGTGGAGGACTCCGTCGGGCATGCAATGTCCTTCCGAGGGAACAAGGCGCTCGGCGGGCCGAGACTGTGCAGGCAAAAGAGTAGTTCATCGGTCGCGCCCGTTCGGCCAGATTCGCCGCTCGGCACGCCACTCGACGGGTCTTACGCGCCGGCCACCGATTCTGCGGCTGTCTCGCGGTCCTGGCCCAGGTCGACGAGACCCACCGCGCGGGCCGGGTTGCCGACCACGATCGTCCCGGGGTTGCAGCTGCTGCGCACCACGGCGCCGGCTCCGACGACGCAGTTGTCACCGATCGTGACGCCTCGCAAGATCATCGCGCCTGTGCCGATCAACACGTTGTCGCCGATCGAGACCGCGTCCTCCGGCTGGGGCGGGGGGATCGGGTCGGTGGCGCGGGTCAGCGAGTTGACCGGGTGGGAGTCGGTGTCGATGATCGTGACGTTGGCGCCCAGCAGGGTGCCGGAGCCGATGCGCACCGAGATGGCTGCCGAGATGCTGCCGCCGCTCATGCCGGAGCCTTCACCGATCACCACCTCGGCACCTGGCAGCAGGGCTCGGATGATCACCGGGTGGTTGATCCCGAGCGGGTTGCGGTAGGTCGTGGAGACGAGACTGACGTTGTCGCCGATCACGATGCGTGCTCCACGAGCCGCGCGGAGGTGCGGCCGTCCGTACGCGAGCGCGCCGTCACCGATCTCGATGCGCGACGACCGCTGGGCCTTCGCGGTCGCGCGGGCCACCATCGTGAGGAGGGAGTGGAGGAGTCTTCGCATGGCGACACGCTACTGCGTGGCCATCGGCGACCCGTATGCCGCTCAGCGGAAGTCGAGCAGCAGCGTGTCGGGCGGCTCGATCTCGTGCTCCATGCTCGACTTGTCGACCCGCGCGCGTACGCAGAACGTCTCGTGGCGCAGGCGCAGGAAGCCGGTCTGCGCGCCGTAGCTCATGAACAGGTCGCGCACCTGGGCGAGAGCGGCCTCGCCGACGGACGGGTGGCGGGTCGCCTCGGCGAAGCGCATCAGGCCCGGCAGGTCGAGCTTCTCCCACGTGCCGAACTCGTGCGTCTCGGGCTCGTGGAACAGGCCCGAGGCGGTGAACGTGTCGACCGGGGTCGCGGGCGCGCCGCGCTCGCCGGTGATCTCGCGCAGCTTGCGCATCCACGGGATCGAGTCGTCGTAGCGCTGCGAGACCGTCGACAGGAGTCCGTCGTGCCGCAGCACGCGGGCGTACTCGGCCAACGCCGTGGGCGCCTCACGCAGCTCCGGCGCGATCACGACGTCGAAGGCGCCGGCGAGGAACGGCAGGCGCTCACCACGGCTGCGGACGTACTGGATGTCCTCGTGGCGGCTCGCGGTGACGTCGTCCCCCGCGACGACGACCTCGTGTCCCTGCTCGGCCAGCTGGTAGGCGAGCGACGTGTCACCGAGGTGCAGCACGCAGGCCAGACGGTCCCCGACCAGCCACTTGGCGGTGCGATCTTCGGGGGAGTCGTTCATCTTCGTCAGGCTACCGGTCGGCGCGAGGGGCGGCCGGTACGCTTCGGGGCGTGTCTGATCCGTTCGTCTCGGCCGCCCTCCTCGAGGGCATCCCCTCGACGTACGCCGGCACCCGCGACGGCATCGACTCGATGCTCCGCGATCGCGGCCTGCGCCGCAGCACCCCCGACGACACGGCCCGCTCGTTGCTGCAGGGCGCCGCCGCGACGGCGTCGCTCGAGGGCAGCGCGTACGACGTCGAGACGCTCGCCTCCGGCGGCGGTGACGAGGTCGCGCGCGGTGCCGTGCGGCTGTCGACCGAGCTCCTTGGCCTGCTGAGCGTGTGGAACCACTCGCCGGTGCAGGCGCTCGCCCGGATGCACAGCCTCGCCGCGGCCGGCTCCGTCGAGGACATCGATCTCGGACGCCCGGTCAACCCGGCCGGCGTGGCCCGTCTGACGGCTCTGGGCACGATGCTGGGCGAGTCGACCGAGGCACCCGGCCTGGTCGTGGCGGCGCTCGTGCACGCCGAGATCGTCGCCGCGGAGGCTTTCGCGACCCACAACGGTGTCGTCGGCCGGGCGGCCGAGCGACTCGTGCTCGTCGCGAAGGGCGTCGACCCGGCCTCGGTCACCGTGCCGGAGGCGGGCCACGCGGCCGAGCCCGACGGCTACCGCGCCGCCCTCGCGGCATACGCCGGCGGGGAGCCCACGGGCGTGCATCAATGGCTGATGTACGCCTCGCAGGCCTTCACCCGTGGCGCCGAGGCGTCGCCCCTCGCGCGCTGAAGCCGATCAGGCCCGAGCGCTCAGCTGGTCGTAGATCCAGCCGTAGGTCTTCTCCAGCCCGTCACGCAGCGAGATCGACGGCTCCCAGCCGTAGATGCTGTGGAACATCGTGTTGTCGGAGTTGCGACCGCGTACGCCCTGAGGTGCCGACAGGTCGTGGTTCTTCTTCACGGAGATGCCGGCGATGTCCTCGAGGATGCCGATCATCTGGTTGATCGTGACGAGCTCCGACGAGCCGAGGTTGACCGGCTCGACGTTGTCGCCGGCCAGGATCTCCTGCGAGCCGCGCACGCAGTCGTCGATGTACATGAAGCTGCGGCTCTGCTCGCCGTCGCCCCACACGTCGATCGTGTGGTCGCCGCTGAGCTTGGCCTGGGCGATCTTGCGCGACAGCGCGGCGGGCGCCTTCTCGCGGCCGCCCTCGAACGTGCCCTCGGGGCCGTAGACGTTGTGGTAGCGCGCGACGCGGGTCTCGATGCCGAAGTCCTCGCGGAAGTGCCGGGCCATGCGCTCGCTGAAGAGCTTCTCCCAGCCGTAGCCGTCCTCGGGATCGGCGGGGTAGGCGTCGGACTCCTTGAGCGCCGTCACGTTGGGATCGGTCTGCTTGTCGCCGGCGTAGACACAGGCGGAGCTGCTGTAGAAGTAGCGCTGCGTGCCGGCATCGCGGGCCGCCACCAGCACGTTGGTGCTGGTCAGGACCGACAGCATGCACTCGGCCTTGTTGTTCTCGATGAACCCCATGCCACCCATGTCGGCGGCCAGGTTGTAGATCTCCTCGGTGCCCTGGGCGATCTTGTGGGCATCGCCCATGTCAGCGCAGTCGGCGACGATGTTCTCGGCGTCGCCGTGCACCTGGTACCACTCGTTCTGGGGCTTGACGTCGACCGCGCGTACGGTCTTGCCGGACTTCAACAGATCTGCGACAAGGTGCCCGCCGATGAATCCGCCGGCTCCGGTGATCAGCACGGTCATGAATCAAATGCTCCGTATTCTCAGGGTGAAGTGAACGACGCTCGAGGGCGCTCGCCGTCAATGGTGCCAGACCGGTTCGCTCCTCAAGTCGAAACCCGCCAGACGACCTGATCACACCTTGGTCAACCGGCAGATTTCTCGGCGATGCGGATTGTAGGGTTGCCCTGTGAACGCGAGCTCCGTGATGGCACCGTGACCGACCAGACGCTCCGGCAGCGGACCCGCGAGAGGGCCAAGCTCGTCGTCCGCCGCACCCTCGGGCGGGCCAACCTCGACATCGGACGCGATCCCTACGTCAACCGCCTGCGCCGGTCGCTCGACCACGCGGGCATCGACACGGTCATCGACATCGGCGCCAACGTCGGCCAGTTCGGCCAGATGGTCCGCCACGCCGGGTTCGCCGGCCGCATCGTGTCGGTGGAGCCCCTCGACTCGGCACACGGCGTGCTGGCCAAGCGTGCGTCGGGCGACCCTCAGTGGTCGACGGTGCACGCGGCGGTCGGCGCCGAGCCCGGCAGCACGACGATCAACGTCGCCGGCAACTCCTACTCCTCCTCTCTGCTCACCATGACCCAGCGGCATGTCTCGGCGGATCCGAAGTCGGCGACCATCGGCACCCAGGACGTGCAGGTGACGACGGTGGCCGAGCTGGTCCGCGATCATGCCGTGGCACCGGAGCGCTGCCTGCTCAAGGTCGACACGCAGGGCTACGAACGCCAGGTCCTCGACGGGGCGGGGAGATCTGCTCGACCGGTTCGCCGCCGTGCAGCTCGAGCTCAGCTTCGTCGAGCTCTACGAGGGGCAGCAGCTGTACGACGAGCTCGTACAGGACCTCGGCATCCACGGACTCGAGCTCTGGGCGCTCGAGACCGGAATCTCCGACGACACCGGACGGCTGTTGCAGTGCGACGGACTGTTCATGAGGAAGGCGACATGACGGACGCAGGATTCACCCCCGACCCCACCCTCCAGCGCCTCTACCCCGAGGCAGCGGTCGGCGGCTACTCCCGGACCGACGGGCAGATCGAGTTCTACACGCGTATCAACGCCCTGGTGGATGAGAAGAGCCGCGTGCTCGACTTCGGCGCCGGGCGTGGTCAGTGGGCGGTCGACCCGATGCCGGCGATGTCCGTGCGCCTGCGGATGCTGCGCGGCCGGGTGGGCGAGGTCGTGGGCACGGACGTCGATCCGGCCGTCCTCGACAACCCGGCCCTCGACACCGCGAAGGTCGTCCCGTTGGGCGACCCGCTGCCGTTCGACGACGCCAGCTTCGACCTGGTGATTGCCGATCACGTCCTCGAGCACGTCGGTGCGGCCGAGCGCCGGGAGGTGGCCGACGACGTCATGCGCGTGCTCAAGCCGGGCGGCTGGTTCGCCGCCCGTACGCCCAACAAGTGGGGCATGATCGGCGTCGCGGCCCGGGCGGTGCCCAACCGGATGCACGTGCGTACGCTCTCCAAGCTGCAGCCCGACCGCAAGGCCGAGGACGTGTTCCCGACCCGCTACCAGATGAACACCCGACGCGACCTGCGCCGGCTGTTCGGCGCCCACAGCGTCTACGTCTACGGGCACACCAGCGAACCGACCTACTTCGGCCGTTCTCCCCTTGCCTGGCGCATGGCCGCCCTGCTCGGTCGGCTCACGCCGCCGACGTTCGCCCCCACGCTGATGATCTTCGTGCAGAAGGCCGACGGCCCGATCAGGTGAAGATCGTCGTCGACGCGATGTGCGCCGAGTTCGGCGGCATCCGCACGTACGCCGAGCACCTGCTCGACCAGTGGGGCGACTTCTTCCCCGACGACGAGCTGCACGTCCTCGTCCCGGAGGACTCCACGCTCCCGATGCCGCGGCACACCCGCCATCCCGTGCGCGTGGGACGGCCGGCTGCTGTGCGCCGGCCGTGGGCGCAGACCCGGCACGTACGACGACTGGTGCGGCAGGTACGGCCCGACGTCGTGCTGGCGACGCTCCCCTCGACCACTCTGCTGCGTCCGGGCCCGCCCATGGCGATGGTGCTCTACGACCTGCGGCACGAGATGCGACCCGAACAGTTCACGCGTGCCAAGCGCCTGATGCGCCGGGTCTCGTACGGCCGGGGCTATCGCACCGCTGACGGCATGCTCTCGATCTCGCAGCGCAGCCTCGACGACCTGCACGAGCGCCATCCGCACACACGGGCCATCCCCAGCGCAGTGGCGCACCTCGGTGCCGACCATGTGACGGCCTGGCCCCCGGCCCGTACGGACGGCCCGGCCATCACGTTCGCGCATCACACCAACAAGAACGTCGACCTGGTCCTCGACGCCTGGGAGGCCCTCGTGGCTGCGAGCGGCCGGACGCCTCGCCTGCTGATGCTCGGCGTGCCGGGTGCGCAGCGCGAGCGCCTGACGCAGGCCATCGCGGAGCGGGCGCTCACCGAGGCCGTCGAGCTGGCGCCGTTCCTGCCCGACGAGGAGTTCGTCCGGGTCATGGCCGAGGCCGAGATGATCGTCTTCCCGTCCGACTTCGAGGGATTCGGCCTGCCGGTCGCCGAGGGCATGCGGCTCGGCAAGGCCGTGGTGATCGGCCCGGAGCGAGCCACCACCGAGGTGGCCGGCGGTCACGCCTTCGTCATGGCGGACTGGACGGCCGCTGCCCTGGCGGACGCCGTGCGCGCCGCGGAGGCCATGACGGACGAGCAGCGCGCAGCGGCACGTGGCCGCGGCGACGAGTTCACGTGGGAGTCGACGATCCGCCGGACTCGCGGGATCCTCGAGGCGCTGGTCAACCGCCAGGAGACCGCGTCCAGATGAGTACACTGAGGCGCCACGCCTCCATGCCTTCCGTCAGTCACCAGTCAGGAGAATGCGGACGATGACCGCTACCGTCCCCCTCAGCTTCCTTGTCCCGTCCTACAACGCCGGCCCCTACCTTGCGCTGACCATCGAGTCGATCGAGGACCAGCTGGTCGACGGCGACGAGGTCATCATCCAGGACGGTGGCTCCAACGACGGGTCGGTCGACGCCGTGGTGGCCCGCTGGGGTGACCAGCCGTGGTTCCAGTCGGTGAGCGAGCGCGACAAGGGCCAGGCCGATGCGCTGCAGAAGGCGCTCGACAAGGCCACCAACGACTACATCGTGTGGCTCAACGCCGACGACATCATCTACCCCGGCGCGCTCGACGCCGTCAGGACCGCGCTCGAGAGCAAGCCCGACCTCGTGGCCGGCCGCAGCACGATCTTCAAGAACGACGGCCGGGTCGTACGCACGTACACGCCGGGCGAGTTCTCCCGCAAGGCGTTCATCGGTCTGGGATCCAACATGTTCACCGGCTCGTTCGCCTACCGGACCTCGCTGGTCCGCGAGGTCGGCGGCTTCAACGCGGACTACCAGTACTGCATGGACATGGACCTGTTCGCGCGGCTGGCAGAGACCGAGCCCTCGATCGTCTACATCCCCGAGGTGTTCGGGGGCCTGCGCTGGCACGACGACAGCAAGGGCGCCAACACGACGTGGCCGATCATCCGCGAGGCGACGGAGATCCGGCTCGCGCACTCCCGGTCGCTGCGCGAGCGCTTCATCGCGGTCAGGGCCTCGACGCTCTACCTGATCGGCATCCTGACGCAGCCGATCCGGCACGCCAAGCTCTACAGCACCGTGCGCAACAAGCTGCGCAGGTCGACCAGGTCACAACCGCATGCAACGACGCCGTGACATGACCTCTCGCCTCACCCCCGCCACGAAGGCGGCCGCCGTCTCCTTCGTGATGGTGGTGCTCGGGGTGCTGGTGATCCTCTGGTCGGTGCTGCAGACCGCGCAGATCTGGCTCGTCCTCTCGGCGCTCGTCGCAGTCGGGTGCCTCGTCGTGATCTCGGGCGTACGCATGGCCGTCCTCGGCGTCGTGCTGATCGGGTTGTACTGCTTCACCGCCTCGTGGGACGACGTCGGCATAGGGCCGGTCGGCGTGCGCCAGCTCTTCCTGCTGTTCGGCGGGATGCTGCTGGCTCCCACGCTGGATCCACGCCGGCTCCCGCCGGTGCCGTGGTGGCTCCATGCGTACGGCCTGAGCGCCGTCGTCGCGTCCTGCTTCCTGCTGGTGTTCCCCATCTCCGAGGCGTACTACAACGAGCGATACGCCACTTCTGCAGTCGGCACCGCGTTGGGCGAGCGACCGGGACAGCTGTCGTCGCTGGCCTCCCTGTTGTTCAACAACTACGCCATCCCCGGCGTCATCGTGCTGGCGTGCATGCTCATGCCCCGAGCCCTGCGGTGGTTGATCGCTGCCTACGTCGCGGGCGCGGCGCTGTGCTGCATGGCCGCGATCGCGGGCTACTACGGTCAGCCGATCCTGTTGAACCTCTTCGGTGCGGTGCCCTACCCGTCGGGGGTGCGTGCCTCAGGGTTCACGAGCCACCCCCTTCGACTCGGCACGACGGGCGTCATGGCGATGGGGCTGTCGTGCTGGCTTGCTCTGCAGCCCCGCCTGATCCTCAAGCTGATCGGCTGGGGAAGTCTGCCGCTTCTCCTCGGCGGCCTCTACGTCTCGGGATCGCGCGGCCCCATCGTCGCGGCGGTGATCGTGCTGGTGCTGTGCATGTTCCTGCTCCCCACCGTGCGCCGCCGGGTCCATGAGGTGGTCGCCGCCGTCGGTGTGGCCGTCCTCGCGGTGCTGCTGGCCGTCCCGTCCCTCGCCGAGGAGGTGCTGCAGCAGACTCGCCTCACGAGCAACAGCACCACCACCGTCAGCGACGACGGTCGTCGCGAGGTCCTGGCCCAAGGGCTGCACGACTTCCACAACTCGCCGTTCTTCGGGATCGGGGTCCAGTTCATCGCCGAGGCGCACACCCTCTATGTCGGCGTGCTCGCCGGCGGCGGCATCATCCTGGGTCTGGGCTTCGTGCTCTTCAACGTCGGCAGCATCAGGGCGGCCGTCCAGTCGCTGAATCTGGATCGCGCCCTGGCCGGCGCGCTGATCGCGACGCTCATCGGGACGCTGTGGTACTGGACGGTGGCCGACCTGATCCAGACCAAGACCGTGGCGACCGTCTTCGGTTTCGTGCTCGCAGTGTGGTGGATGAGCCGCGACGAGGACGCTTCCGCGGAGTGGCGCCGGGACTTGGTCGAGGACGAGGCGGCTCCGGCCGAGACCGGCGCTGCGCTGTCGGGTCGTCAGCAGCAGACCACGCGCTAGGAGCGAAGAGCCGTGGCAGCGGCCATGACGGCGTCGACGACGCTCGACCGGCCGACCTCGTTGAGGTGCTCGGTGCCGTCGCGCCAGTCGACGAAGTGCGAGGTCGGTGACTCGAGCCCGATGCGCACGACGGGCACCTCGCCGTAGCCGGTCGTGAACGCGGTCTCGAGCACCTCGAAGTTACGCTCGGCCAGGTCGCGGAATGCCTCGCCGTGGAGCTCGACGCCCTTCTCGACGGGCAGCGGTGACTGGTAGACGATGACCTGGGCACCGAGACCGCGGAGCCGCTGACCGAGGCTGCGCAGCGCATCGACTGGAGCGCTGTCGGCGTCGAGCGTGCCACCGTAGTGGTAGGCGTACAGCAGCTTGGCGGCGTCGAGCTCGCTGAGGTCGCCGCCCTTCAGCTGGCGGATGTAGTCGCCGATCCGCAGATCGCCGGCCCAGGTCGTGAAGCGCAGCTCATGGAACCGGTCGAAGTCGGCCTGCGTGGGCGCAGGAAAGCCGGTGCGGATCTTGTTCAGCGGCGTCGAGCCGTCGACCGTCGACAGGAACCGGGTCGCTCGGCGGTGCCCGTAGACCGGGTGCTCGACCCAGGGGAACGAGCTCAGGCGTGGCATCAGGGGGATGATCACGAGCGGCGGCGACGGATGGCCTTCGAGCTGGCGGGCATACGCCTCGAAGAGGAGTGGCTTGAAGCCGGCGCCGAAGACGGCGTGACTGGTGACGTCCTGGCCGAACGCGTCGCGCATCATCGTGTGCAGTGGCCGCGGGTCGGCGTCGTAGGGGGCGGTGAACGCGGCGACCGAGTCGCCGAACAGCAGGACGTCGAGCGGGCCGCCACGAATCAGGCGCGCCAGGTTGCGGCCCTCCCGGACCTCACGGTTGTCCACCCGTGCTCGCCCACGACGCAGGGCCGCGGCCGGCCGGCTGTAGGCGAACCGGACCCTGAGCGACTGTCGCTCCTCTGGTGGCATCGGCGCTCCTGGTGCCGGGCTAGGCCCGGAGGGCCTTGGCAGCGTCGACGACAGCGGTGGCGATCGTCGAGCGGCCGTGCTGGTTGAGGTGCTCCGAGCCGTCCCGCCAGTCGATGAAGTGAGAGGTCGGCACGTCGAGGCCGGTCCGAAGGATCTCGATGTCGCCGTAGCCGGACACGAAGGCATCCTCGAGGGTCGTGAAGTTGCGCTCGGCGAGCTCACGGAAGGCCGGGCCGTGCAGCTCGACGCCCTTCTCGACCGGGACCGGCGTCTGGTAGACGATGACCGGTACGCCGAGGTCGCGCAGTCGAGCGCCGAGCTCCCGCACCATGTCCAGGGGTTCGCCGGGCACGATCTCGCCGCCGTGGTGATAGGCGTACAAGAGCCTGGCCGCCTCCTCCTCGTCGAGACGATCCTGCTTGAGCGGATGCACGTAGTCGCCGATCGTGAGGTCGCCGGCCCACGTGGGGAACCGCAAGGCGTAGAACCGCGCGAACTCCTCGGCAGTGACCGGGCCGAATCCCTTGCGGATCCGCCTCGGCGGGGTGCCGGCGTCGAGGCTCGTGAGGAAGCGGATGGCCTGCTGGTGTCCGTGCGCGGGGTGCTCGATCCACGGCAGGGTCCGCACGCGAGGCGTCAGCGGCAGGATCACCAGCGAGGGCGGCGGATGGCCCTCCAGCAGGCGAAGGTACTGGTTGTAGAGCGGCGGGTTGTAGCTGCCGCCGTGGACCGCGTGCATGGGAGTCTCCGCACCGAACGACTCCCGCAGCATCTGGTGGAAGGGGCGGCGATCGGTGTCGTACGGGGCGATCCAGCTGACCATCGAGTCGCCGAGCGCCACGATCTCGCCAGGCGACCGACGCGCCCGCCGCACCAACGTCCGGGCCTTGCGGACCTCGGGATTGTCGACCCGGGCGACCTGCCTCCGGACTTTGGCGGCCGTACGGCTGATGGCGGGTCGCATGCGGACGCTCAGGGGCGCCCTGTCCTCTGCTGACATCGTCTCTCTTCTGTCACTGGCCCGTCCGTCTGCGAGCGTGATGACATCCTAGCGACGGACAGCGGGCGGGCTTCGGCGGTTCGAGACCCCAAGTTGCCCGGGAACGCCGACGATCGCATAAACTCGTCGCGGGTCGGGCCTGCCGATCCGGGATCGAGTGTCACCGGAGGGTGAATGGACCTGCAACAGTTCATGAGGGTGCTCCGGGTGCGATGGAAGTTCATCGTGGTGACCCTCCTCCTGGGCGGGATCCTCACTGCAGCGTTCGCGCTCACCCGAACCCCGACGTACGAGTCGACCGGCCGCATCTTCATCGTGACGCCCAACGGTTCGCCGAGCGACGCGTTCGCCACGCTCCTCGTCACGCAGCGCGCCTCCTCCTACGCCGATCTCGCCAAGGACCCGACCCTGCTCCAGAAGGTCGCCAACCGGCTCGAGAAGCCGATCTCGACCAGCGAGCTGGCTGAGCGCATCACCGCTTCCGTCGTGGTCAACACGCAGATCGTGCAGGTCACGGCCACCGGGCCGACACCGCAGGAGGCCAAGGACGTCGCCGATGCCGAGGTCGAGCAGCTGCTCGGTCTCGTCACGGACCTGGAGCGCCCCACCAAGAACGTGCCGGCGACAGTCGTCGGCCGGTCTGCCGGCGATCCGACGCTGAACTCGTCACCGATCGGCCCTCCGACGTGGCTCTACTTCTTCATCGGCCTCCTGCTCAGCGGACTCGTCGGCTTCATGGGCGCCGTGCTGCGGGACCGACTGGACCTGACGATCAAGGCCCGCACCGATGCCGAGACCGTCGCCGGGGCGCCCGTCATCTCGGCGCTGCCGCTCGACTCGGCCGTGGCCAAGGACCGCCGGAGCAACGTCCGCTCCGACAGCCCGCTCGCCGAGGCGTTCAGGGTGCTGCGCGCCAACCTGCGCTTCGCCGACCTCGACGGCCGTGGCCAGATGATCCTGGTCACCAGTGCGCTGCCCAACGAGGGCAAGACGCTCACCGCCGTCAACCTCGCGCAGTCCCTCGCGGCGTCGGGCCAGGCCGTCCTGCTGATCGACTGCGACCTGCGCAGCCCGAGCGTCGCGACCGACCTCGGCCTCGAGAACGCCGTCGGCATGCTGTCCGTGCTGCTCGGCCACGTGACGTTGACCGGCGCGATCCAGGGTCACCCGAGCGGGCTCGACGTCCTGCCGACCGGTCCCGTGCCGCCCAACCCGTCGGAGGTCCTCGAGACCGAGGCGGTGGGCAACCTGTTGAGCTCGGTGCGCCAGACGTACGACGTCATCGTCATCGACGCGCCGCCGATCCTGCCGGTCGCCGACACCTCGACGCTGATCCGCCACGTCGACGGCGTGCTCCTGCTGGCGCGCTTCGGCCGCACGCGCAAGGAGGTCCTGCGTCTCGCTGCCGAGCGCATCGAGGGCCTCGGTGGACGGCTCTACGGCGTCGTCCTCAACGGCATACCTCGCCGCGGCGGTGGCGACTACGGCTATGGCTACGGCTACGGCTACGGCTACGGAGAGACCTTCGAACGTGCCGAGCTCACTCCCAAGAAGCCGTCGGGAGGCACGCGCCGCCGGGTCGGTGACGACCCGCAGGCTTCGCACGAAGCGCTCCGATGACGGCGTCGTCGCGGACGTCCGAGCCGTTCCTCGCCCGGATCACGCGCCGCCTCGGGTGGGTGGTCCGTGATGCGTGGCCCGATCGCGCCGTCGTGCGCGAGGTGCAGGGCGTACGCATGACGCTGCCGTGGTCGCACCGGCTGCCCGACTACGCGCGCGTGATGCCGGCCTACGGCCAGAACCTCGTGCGTCTGGCCGAGCTGCTCGCTGCGGGCGACGAGCCCCTGACGGTGCTCGACGTCGGCGCCAACGTGGGCGACTCGACGCTCCAGATCCTCGCGGCCACCGAAGCGACGGTGCTCTGCGTCGAGGCAGATGCCTACTTCTTGAACTACCTCCACCGCAACGTCGATGACGACCCGCGTGTGACGGTGCAGGAGTCGCTGCTCACGACCGGTGCCTCCGACGTGCCCATGGCCCCCGTACGCGTGGGTGGCACGACCCGGTTCGAGCCCGGGACGTCCGACCTCACCGCGAGCTCGGTGAGCACCGACCAGCTCCGGGCCGACCACCCGGCCTTCGAGTCCTTGCGGCTCGCCAAGTCCGACACCGACGGCTATGACGTCGAGCTGATCCCGGCCATCGCCCGCACGTGGGCAGACTCCACGCCGGTCCTGTTCTTCGAGTACGACCACAAGCTGTCGAGGCTCGCAGGCAACGACCCGCTGGCGGTCTGGGCCGAGCTGGCCGAGCTGGGCTACGAGGCGGTGGCGGTGTGGGACAACTACGGCCGTACCGTCGGCCACTTCGCGATCGACGACGTCGGGGCCGCTGCGGCTGTGCTCGACGAGCCCGTTGACGGTCGTGCGCAGGTCTACTGGGACGTCGCCGTCGTGCACGGCAAGGACGCGGCCGGCCTGACGGCGATCCAGTCGCTGACCCGTTAGCTCTCGCGTTCGAGCCCATTGGATAGCCTCGCGGCATGACTCGGCGACCTGGGCGCACGCAGCGCCTGCTTCTCCTGGCCGTGTCGGCCATGGTCCTGGTGCTCAGCGGCTGCCAGCAGTCCGAGCCGCCGCCGCCGTCGTCGGAGAGCCAGCCGCACGTGCCGCCCAGCAAGATCACCCAATACGTCGCGATGGGTGATTCGTTCGTCTCGGGGCCGGAGATCTCGCCGCAGCAGCCTGCGCCGAACGTCTGCCTCCAGTCGAAGCGCAACTATCCGCACCTGCTGGCCAAGGAGCTCGGCATACCGGAGCTCATCGACGTCAGCTGCGCCGGCGCCTCGACCTATCACCTGCTGCACGACGTGCCCGTCCCCGGCCAGAAGACCGTACGCGCGCAGGAGGACGCCCTCACGGACCAGACCCGGCTCGTGACGGTCGGCATCGGCTACAACAACGACCTGTTGTTCACGAACCTGCTCGCTGCCTGCATCCCGACTGCCAAGCCCAAGGCCGGCGCCTGCCAGGACTACGTCGAGGGCAGCATGCGCAAGCTCCTGAAGAAGGAGCGAGATGACGTGCTCGTCGCGCTCCAGGAGATCCGCGGCGATGCTCCCAAGGCGACCGTGGTCCTGGTCGGCTACCTCCCGGTGCTCCCCGAGCCCGATGCGTGCCCTGAGTCGGTCCTGCCGCGCGCCGACCAGCGCAGCATCTACGACGCCGAGCGGGCGGTGGAGGGCAATCTCCGGGCGGCGGCTTCGGAGGCCAAGATCGAGTTCGTCTCGATGCGCACGGTCGGCCGTGGCCACGGGATGTGTGCCGGCGAAGACGCGTGGGTCAACGGCATGACGGCGCGGCCGGGCGACGGAGTCGTCGTCCACCCGCGGGCCGTGGGCATGAAGGCCGTGGCGGACGCCGTGGCCAAGCGGCTGCGAACCTTCGAGCACTGAGCGGGTCGCAGCAAATGACGCGGACGTGCGATGCGGTGCTCACCGGCGCTGCCGACATCGAGTACGGTAAGCGGGATTCTCCAGCTGAATCGTCGTTCGACCGTCGACAGCGGAAGTCGATTCCGATGTTCCAACCACTGCGGTCGTCAGCCACACGTACCGCGTCCAGGCGAGAATTGCTTGAAAGGACCGGTGACGCGTGAACGCGGATCACACACCTGCTGCGCACTACGACCATGTCACGCGAGCATGGGGGCTGTTGCTGGGAGCGGAGCTCCACTACGGCGTGTTCCAGTCCGGCGACGAGGACCTGCCGACCGCGACCGGCGCATTGACCAACCTGATGGCCGACGCCGCGCAGCTGCGACCCGGCCTGCGCGTGCTCGACGTCGGCTGCGGCACCGGAGCGCCGGCCTGCGATCTCGCAGAGCGGTTCGACGTACAGGTCGTCGGGATCACGACCAGCGAGGTCGGCGTCGAGGCGGCGACGCTTCGGGCAGCCGAGCGGGGGCTGTCCGACCTGGTGTCGTTCGAGCTCCGTGACGGCACGGACAACGGCTTCGACTCCGGCAGCTTCGACCGGGTCTGGGTGCTCGAGTCGTCCCACCTGATGCGGCAGCGCAAGGAGCTCGTGAGCGAGTGCGCGCGCGTCCTGACGGCTGGCGGACGGATGACGCTGTGCGACATCGTCCGCCACCGCGAGATCCCGTTCCGCGAGCTGCGCGACCGCGCGGACGAGTTCGCCACGTTGCGCGCCGCGTTCGGCGAGGCGCGCATGGAGCCGCTCGCCACCTACGTCGAGTTCGCCCAGGCCGCCGGTCTGGTCGTCGACCAGGCCGACGACCTGACCCAGCAGACCTTGCCCACGTTCGACCGCTGGCGCGCGAACGCCGATGCGCACGCTGACGAGGTCGCCGAGGCACTCGGTCAGCAAGGCCTTGATGACTTCGTCCGGAGCACCGAGATCCTGGAGTCCCTGTGGAGGGACGGCACGCTGGGTTACGGTATGTTCGCCGCCGTACGGTAGTCCGTCACGGCGGCCCTGATTGTCGTCCGATCAACCCGATCAGTAGGAGAGCGAAGTGGAACAGTCCGACCGCATTCTGGGGACTATCAAGACGTTCTTGAAGCACCAGAAGAAGGAAGACAGTGTCGATCTCGGCACATCGCTCTTCGCCGAGGGCATCGGGCTGGACTCGCTCCAGACGGCTGAGCTGTCGGTCATGCTCGAGGACGAGCTCGGCCGGGACCCGTTCAGCGCGGGTCAGTTCCCGCAGACCGTCGGCGAGATCGTGGAGTTCTACGGCGAGAAGCCGGCTTGATCGAGCTGCTCGCGGCTGCCGCGGCGCACGACGCCTCGGCACCGGCGATCTCCTACGCATCCAGGGAGTCGACATACGGCGACCTCCTGCTGGCCGCCCGTAGGACCGCGGCGAATCTCCGCCGGGCAGGCATCGAACGATTCGCGATCCGCGACCCGGATCCGCACACCCTGGTGGCCCTTCTGGGTGGCGCCTCGCTCGCGGGTGTCGAAGCGTGCATCTACCCTCCGACCGCATCTCCCGAGATGGTGGCCGATCTCGCCGAGCGGTTCGACCATGACGTCGTCGTGTCGCCGGAGCCGTTCGCCGGTGACTATTCGGTGCTCGACCCCTCCGAGCTGGTCGCAGCCGGAGAGCCGCTTGAGGACGGAGCACCAGGACCTTCGCGGCAGCCGCACCTCGTCCTCACGACCGGCACCACCGGGGCCCCGCGAGCCGTACGGCACGACTGGACGAGGCTCCTGGCCCGCCGCTCCGACGTCCAGCCGAACCAGGAACGTTGGCTCCTCGGCTACAGCCTCAACCAGTTCGGCGGCCTCCAGGTCCTGATCCACACCATGAGCTCGGCCGCGTTGCTCGTGGTGGCCCCCAGCTTCCAGCCGGCAGATGGCCTGGCCGCGATGCGTGAGCAGGCCGTCACCCATGCGAGCGCCACCCCGACGTTCTGGCGATTCGTGCTGGCCGAGATGGCTTCCGACGGTCGAGGCGCACCGTCTCTGCGACAGATCACGTTGGGCGGCGAGGCCATTCCGAGCCGGCTGCTGGGCGATCTCGCGCAGGCATTCCCGGACGCCAAGATCACCCAGATCTATGCCGCAAGCGAGTTCGGTGCGATCTCCTCCGTCAAGGACCGGGAGAACGGACTGCCGATCTCGGTGCTCGAGTCCAAGACCGGCGTCGAGCTCAAGGTCGTCGACGGCGAGCTCTGGGCGCGCACCGGCACCGGCATGCTCGGCTACTACGGCGAGCCGGACCTGGAAGACGGATCGTGGCGTGCGACGGGCGATCTCGTCGACGTCAACGAGGGCCGACTGCACTTCCGCGGACGCATCTCCGAGGTCATCAACGTGGGTGGAGTCAAGGTGCACCCGCTCCCGGTCGAGGAGCGCATCGACACCGTTCCGGGCGTCTCTGCTCTTCGGGTCTTCGGTCGCGCCAGCTCGGTCGCCGGTGCGATCGTCGCGGTGGAGGTCGTGGCGGCAGACGGCGTCGACCTCGACGAGCTCAACGCGGCCATCCGCACCGCCTGCGAGGACCTCCCTCCCGCGTACCGCCCCCGCAGCATCCGATTCGTTCCTGAGATCAGCACGATCGGCAGCAAGACAGTCCGGCGCGACCTATCCCAGGAGAATCAACATGGCTGACCGAATCGTCATCATCACCGGCGGCAGCAAGGGGCTGGGGGCTGGCCTCGTCCGTTCCTACCTCGAGAGCGGTGACCGGGTGGCGACGTGCGCCAGGTCGACGACCCCCGAGGTCGAGGCGTGGTCCTCCGATCCGGCCCTGAGCGACCGCTTCCTCTTCGTCGAGGCAGACCTGGCCGTGCGTGACGAGGCCGCGGCATTCGTCCAGGCAGTCGTCGCCAAGTGGGGCGGGGTGGACATCCTGGTCAACAACGCCGGTGTCGCGCGTGACGGCATCCTCGCCGTGTTCGCCGACGAGGACGTCGACACGGTCGTCGACCTCAACATGAAGGCGACGTTCCAGGTCACCAAGCTCGTCAGCCGGCGGATGCTCTCCAAGGGCGCCGGCAAGATCATCAACATCTCGTCGATCGTCGGGCTGTCCGGCTATCGGGGCCTCTCGGTCTACGCGGCGACCAAGGGTGCGCTCGACGCATTCACCCGTTCGTTGGCGCGCGAGCTGGGGTCGAGGGGCATCACGGTCAACTCCGTCGCGCCCGGCTATCTCCGCACCGAGATGAGTCACGGGCTCGACGAGGGCCAGATGCAACAGATCATCCGGCGCACACCGGCGGGTCGGCTGGGCGAACCCGGCGACGTGGCGCGGGCCGTGCAGTTCCTGACGAGTGACGACAACGACTTCATCACCGGCCAGGTCCTCGTGGTCGACGGCGGACTCACCAGCTGACACCTCGGCCGTAGCCAGCCACACAGAGCGGCGGCGCCGATCCCCGGGGGAATGGCGCCGCCTGGCAAGCTGGCTCGGCTACCAGGCGTGCTGGATCTGAGTCGTCGAGCCCCCGCCTGAATCCCTGAGTGGGACGGAGTCCTCGAGCAACGTTCCCATTGAGACGGGTGATCGCCGCGTGGGTACTGAGCTGCTTTGCCGTTCTGGGTGACTATGGAGTTCTTGGTTCCTTGTCTACGCCAACCGGCCGGGCGGCGCGAGGCCTACTGGGTCGTAACGTTGTGCGCTTTGCTTCACAAGGGCCTTTCGCGCGAGTCGATATCAGGCCGCGACGCGGTGCCTGCGGCGCGACACCAGCGCCATCGTGATCGCGCCGATCGCACTGGCGACGACGGTGACCGCGGCGGCCTTGCCGACCTTGGTGTGCAGGCCGAGCCTGCGGCGCAGCGCGACCGGTCGGCCGAACGCCAGGATCGGCCAGCCGTTGTCCTCGGCGATCCGGCGCAGCGCCTTGTCGGGGTTGACCGCGAACGGGTGCCCGACCGCTTGCAGCATCGGGGCGTCGGTCTCTGAGTCGGAGTAGGCATACGACTCGGCGAGGTCGTAGCCGCGCTCGGCTGCGAGGCGTTCCATGGCCACGGCCTTGTTGGGCCCGTACGCGTAGAAGTCGACGTCGCCGGTGTAGCGGCCGTTCTCGACGAGCAGGGTCGTGGCGATGACGTGGTCGACGCCCAGCATCTCGCCGATCGGCTCGACGACCTCGCTGCCCGACGCCGAGACGATGACGACGTCGCGGCCGGCCGCCTGGTGCTCCTCGATCAGGTCGACCGCCTCCTCGTAGACGAGCGGGTCGATGATCGAGTGCAGCGTCTCGGCGACGGACTGGCGGACGACCTCGACGTCCCACCCGGTGACCATCTGGGTGAGGTAGGCACGCATGCGCTCGAGCTGGTCGTGGTCGGCGCCGTTGATGCCGAACATGAAGTTGGCGTACGCGCTGCGGAGCACCGCCCGACGGCTGAGCAGCCCGCCCTGGAAGAACGGCTTGCTGAAGGCAAGCGTGCTCGACTTGGCGATGATGGTCTTGTCCAGGTCGAAGAATGCGGCAGACCTCGTGGGGCTCACCCGTTCAGGATAGGCGGATCCACACCACGGGGTCCGGCTTCGGCCGTCCACAGGCTCGCCGCGGCGGGTTTCGCCTGCCCAGCGAGGGCGCGACGCTCGTACGTATGCCCGACCTCGCCGTCCCCTTGATCGCGACCGCTGACGAGCTGCTGCTGGACGACGCGTTGCGCTGGTGCGCCGCGGTCGGAGCGGTGCCTGAGGTGGCCCCCGACCTCACGGCGACTCGCAGGTCGTGGCGGCAGGCGTCGGTCGTGATCGTCGGTGAGGACCTCGCCGGCGACCTCGCTCGTGCTGCCCTGCCGCGGCGGGAGCACGTCATCCTGCTGGCGCGAGAGCCGTCGAGGTGGTGGCCCGACGCGGTTGCGCTCGGTGCCGCCGCGGTGTGCGGGCTGGACGAGGAGGAGCGCATCCTCGAGGTGCTGGCCGCAGCGCTCGACGGGCGTGGCGAGGCGTGCCTGGTCAGCATGATCGGCGGATCCGGTGGCGTCGGTGCGTCGACCCTCTCGGCCGCGCTCGCCCTGGTGGCTCAGCGACGCGGGCTGCGGTCGCTGCTGTTCGACGCCGACCCGCTCGGCGGTGGGCTCGAGCTGCTGATGGGAGCCGAGCGTGCCGAAGGACTGCGGTGGCACGACTTCGATGCGACCCGTGGCCGGCTCAGCGCCGGGTCGCTCGCCGACGTGCTGCCGGTGCACCACGGCGTGTCGACCCTGTCGTGGGACAGGTCGGGCACGGCGCTGTTGCCACCTGCGGTCCCATCGGTCCTCACGGCGGCGGTGCGGGGCTTCGACCTGGTGGTGGCTGACGTCCCGCGGCACCTCGACGGCTTCGGCGTCGACATCGTCGGCCGGTCGGTGCTCAGCGTGCTGGTCGTGGCCGAGGACATCTGTGGGGTGAGTGCCGCCCGGCACGTGCTCGACGGTCTACAACTGGCCGCGTCGTCGATCGTCGTGGTCAGTGTGGGCCGGCCCGGCGGCATCGGCCCGGCGGCGGTGTCCGACGCGTTGGGGCTCCCCGTGCTGGTGCGGCACCGCGTCGACCGTCGCATCCGCGCCGCCATCGATCGTGGCTTCGGCCCCGGACGCTCCCGAGCAGCTCGGCGCACGGCGTCCGCCATTCTCGACACCCTCGGGCTGGAGACGGTGTGACAGAGCTGCCGATCCTCGAGCGCGTACGACGGCGGCTGGCCGCCGGCACCTCCGAGCCGACGCCGCACACCGTGGCGGCTGCACTGCGGGCGGAGCACCACGTGGCGGGCAGTGGCACGGTCCTGGCCCTGGTCGACCAGCTCCGCAGCGAGACCCGCGGCGCCGGACTCCTCGACCCGTTGCTCGCGACACCGGACGTCACCGATGTGCTCGTCAACGGGCCCGACGAGGTCTATCTCGATCGTGGTCGTGGTCTGGAGAAGTCTGCCGTGCGGTTCGCCGACGAGGAGTCCGTACGCCGATTGGCCCAGCGACTCGCCGCCCAGGCCGGGCGCAGGCTTGACGACGCAAGTCCTTGGGTCGACGCGCGTCTCGGCGACGGCACGCGGCTGCACGCGGTCCTGGCTCCGCTGGCCCGTCCGGGCACGCTGATCTCGTTGCGCGTGCCGGCGCGACGGAGCTTCTCGTTGGCCGAGCTGCAGGCGGCCGGGTCGCTCACCGATGAGACCGCCGAGGTGTTGCGACGCATCGTTTCCGCGCGGGCGGCCTTCGTCGTGACCGGGGGCACGGGTTCGGGCAAGACGACGCTGCTTGCCGCGCTGCTGGCCGAGGTCGATCCGGCCGAGCGCCTCGTGATCGTCGAGGACGCAACCGAGCTGAGGCCCGATCATCCGCACGTCGTCGGTCTCGAGGCGCGCCCGGCGAACGTCGAGGGTGCGGGGCTGGTGACGGTCCGTGACCTCGTACGCCAGGCGCTCCGCATGCGCCCCGACAGGCTCGTCGTGGGCGAGGTGCGCGGCGCCGAGGTCGTGGACCTGCTGGCCGCTCTCAACACCGGGCATGAGGGCGGGTGCGGCACGTTGCACGCCAACTCGACGGTCGACGTGCCGGCCCGGTTCGAGGCGCTCGGGGTCGCCGCTGGGCTGCCGCGTGAGGCGGTGCACAGCCAGCTCGCGTCGAGCCTCGACCTCGTCATCCACCTCGCACGGGGGCGAGACGGCGTCCGGCAGGTCGAGCAGATCGCGGTTCTCGATCGTGATCGCGATGGACTCGTCACCTGCCTCCCCGCACTGTCATCCGGGAGGGACGGGGTCGAACCGGGACCGGGTCGTGAGCGTCTCGAGCTGGTGCTGGGGTGACGGTGCTGGCCGCATTCCTCGCCGCTTGTGCGGTTTGGTTGCGACGTCCGCCCGGCCAGTGGATCGCGCGGCATCGGTTGGAGGTCGCGCTGACCCGGCGTTCGCCACCGCGACCCGCCGTCGCCGTCGCGCTGCTGCTGGCAGTCGTGTGGGGCTCGGGCCGGGTCGGCATCTCTGGTCCGCACGTCATCCTCGTGGCCACGCTGCTGGCGGTTGCCGTGTTCAGCATCCGCCAGTGGCGCGCCGCGGCCCGTCGCGCCCGGCTGCGTGAGCGGCGCCGTCTCGTGTCGGAGGCGATCGGCCTGATGTCGGCCGAGCTGCGCGCGGGGATCCTCCCGCAACGGGTGCTCAGTGGACTGGCAGCCGAGTTCGACGTCCTCGCACCCGCGGCGCACGCAGCCGAGCTCGGAGGCGATGTGCCGGCGGCCTTGCGGCTCGCTGCCGACGAGACGGGTGCCGAGCTGCTCGGCGAGCTCGCCGGCGCCTGGCTCGTCGCCGAGCGGTCCGGCGCACCGCTGGCTCGTGTGCTGGACCGCCTCGAGGAGACCGCGCGAGGAGATCTCGAGCTCGAGCGAGAAGTCGAGTCGGGCCTGGCTCCCGCCCGAGCGACGGGCCGCCTGATGGCGGTGCTGCCGGTCTTCGGGCTGGCGCTCGGATCCGGCATGGGTGGAGATCCGGTCGCGATCCTCACCGGCACCTATCCGGGCGTCGCTGTGCCTGGCCTCAGGATGTGCTCTTGCCTGTGCAGGGGTCGCCTGGGTCGAGCGCATCGCCATCGGTGCAGAGGCAGAGTCGTGATTCCTGCCCTGCTGGCCGGCCTCGCGGTCTGGTGCCTCGTGCCGGCGTCCACGACCACCCGACAGCGCGCCCTGTTCGGCGGACAAGAGCCAACAGGTCGTCTCAACCTGGCGGTGGTCGCTGCCGCGCTGACCCCCGTTGCGGCCTTCGTGGTGCTGGGCCTGCCGCTGGGTCCCTTGATCGGCATCGGCCTCGCGCCCGTCGTGCACCGATCGATGAGCCGGCTCGAGACGGCCGCCGCACGCCGGCGGAGCGCGCAGATCGCGGCCCAGCTGCCGACGGCACTCGACCTCATGGTCGCCGCGCTCGAGGTCGGGCGGCCGCCCGTCACGGCGTTCGCGCTGGCCGCCGAGGCGACGGCTGACCCGCTCGGCTCCGAGCTCGGGCTGGTCGCCGGGCGGCTGGCCATCGCCGGCGACTCCGAGGCCGTGTGGCGCATGTTGGCCGCCGACCGGTCTCTCGCCCCGGTGGGCCGGGCCTTCCGTCGGGCTGCAGCCTCCGGCATGCCCGTCGCGCATGTCGTGTCGGGTGTGGCGGACGACCTGCGACGTGAACGCCGGGCCGCCCGTCGGGAGCGCAGTCGCAAGGTCGCTGTGCGCACGGCCGCGCCGCTCGGCGCGTGCTTCCTGCCGGCGTTCTTCCTGATCGGGATCGTCCCGACGATCATCGCGACGTTCCGCTCGTTCAGCTTCTGAGTCCACAGCGAACGAGCTCACCCGGGTTGTCCCCAGCCACACAGCAGCGCCGCATTTGATGCGTGCACCTTTCGCATCTTCCTTTCGACCGATTCATCCATCGAAAGGACTCCACATGAAGCAGCTCCTGCGCCGCGCCGAGCGAGGCATGACGACCGCCGAATACACGGTCGGCACGTTGGGCGCCTGCACGATCGGCGGCGTGCTCGTCAAGATCGGGCAGTCGCCCTGGTTCGGCGACCTCGTCAAGGACCTGATCGGGAAGATCCCCGACATCCTGCCGTTCTGACCCGTCCGGTCCGGGGCGGCGGAGTCGTCGCCCCGGACCCCCACCACCGAAGGGCTTCACCATGTTCCACCACGACGACCGCGGCATGGCGACCGCGGAATACACCGTCGGCACCCTGGGTGCCGTCATGATCGGCGCCGTCCTCTACCGACTGGGCCTCCTCGACAGCGACAACCCCTGGATGGAGTCCTTCAGGACGATCCTCGAACGAGCGCTCGGCTGGGGGACGATGCGCGACATGTTCGACCACCTTCCCCGGTTCGGCATCCGGATCGGATGAGGCGCGAACGCGGCATGGTCACGGCCGAGCTGGCGACGATCGCCCCGTTCGCGGTCGCGTTCGCGTTCCTGCTGCTCTGGATCGTCTCCTTGGGGCTGACCCAGGTCCGCATCACGGACGCGTCGCGGGAGGCGGCGCGCATGATCGCCCGAGGCGAGGCCGTGCAAGACGCCAAGGACGTGGCTCGACGGCACGCCCCGGCCGGCGCCAAGGTCTCGGTCGACACCGAGTCCGGTCTCGTCACCGTGACCGTCACGGCCCGATCACGCATGCCACTGCCCTACTTCTCGTCGGTGGGTTCCCGCACGATGAAGGCCGACTCGGTTGCCACGGTGGAGTCTCCGTGATCACGCGGCCGGAGCGCGGAGCAGTGACGGTGGCTGCGGCTGCGATCGCGGTGATGCTGGTGGTGGCGGGGCTGATCATCACCGAGATGGCAGGTCTGGTCAGGTTGCGGCACCGGGTCGCCGCAGCCGCGGACCTGGCTGCGCTGTCGGCCTCCCAGGCCAGCGTCGGTGGTGATGACGCCTGCGCGGCGGCCCGCCGGATCGCGGAGCGCAACGGCGCCACGGTCCTGACCTGTCGTATGGACTTCGACGTCGCCACGATCACGGCGCGCGCCACGAGCCAGACGTGGTGGGGCCACCGATGGGCTTTCGAGCAGAAGGCCCGCGCTGCCCCGGACTTCTACTTCGGGAGTGAGTCGTTGGACTCGGTCGAGCTCGTGGGAGTGAGCGGGCTGGGGCAGGAGCTGCAGGCGGGCGAGGGGAGTGCGCAGGATCGCGAGGCACGCGACGGCGTGGATCGCCGCCATGAGGGCGATGGTCGGGCGGAGTCCGATGTGCTCGCCGAGCACGCCCGCCACCGCCGCGGCGAGCGGCATCGTGCCGAAGTTGATCACCTGGCTCGCGGTGATGGCTCGTCCCATCAGCTCACCCGGCACGTACTGCTGGCGCCACGCGTTGCGGATGACGTTGCCGGACACCACGAACAGCCCGACGAGGAACAGCCCGGCGACCAGCCAGGCGATCTGCCAGCCCGGGCGGGCCAGAGGCAGGAGCAGGGCCGACGGGCCGGACGCCAGCAGCAACCAGGTCGAGGCCCGGCCGGAACCGACACGTTGCGACACCCGGCGGGCGAAGGCCGCGCCGAGCAACCCGCCGACGCTGCTGGTCATCATGACGAAGCCGACCGCCGAGGGCGACAGTCCGAGCTCGTCCACCATGAAGAGCACGAGCAACGTCGTGAATCCGGTCAGCCCGAAGTTGGACATCCCGCCGATGAGGGTCAGGGGTCGCAGGTACGGGTCGCGGGCGACGTACGCCACCCCGGTCCTGATCCGGGAGCGCAGCGACTCGACGTCGGCGTCGCGGGGCGTCGACTCTGGCGTCGGGCGGATCCGGGACAGGCACAGTGCCGAGACGAGGTAGCTCACGGCGTCGACGGCCACGCCGCCTGCCGCGGTCAGGAACTGTGCCATCAGACCTCCGGCGCCGGGCCCGACCACCTGCATCGCCGACTCGGTGCCGAACATCCGGCCGTTGGCCTGCTCGAGATGATGGGCTTCCACGATGTCGGGGATGAGCTTGCCGTAGGCGGTGCGGAAGAACACGGCACACGTGCCGTTGGCCAGTGCCACGGTGACGAGCTGGGCCAGGGTCAGCGTGTCGGTGGCCCACGCGACCGGGACGCTCGCCAGCGCCGCGGCGGCGACCAGGTCCGACGTGATCATGACGCGGCGCGGGGGCAGCCGGTCGACCCAGGCGCCGGCCGGCAGGCCGATGACGAGCCACGGCAACCAGGCCGCCGCGGTCAGTGCCCCCATCCAGCCGGGGCCGGCGTCGAAGCCGACGACGGCGAGCAGCGGCAGCAGGACGGCGGTCGTGGCGTTGCCGAGCAGGCTGACGCCCTCGCCGAGCCAGAGCAGGTTGAAGTTCCGGTTCTGCCTCAGCGAGGGTGCTTCGGCGACCGGTGTCGGAGTCGGGGTCATGGCTGGCTCGGGAATCCCCGGCTGTAGACGAACACCGGTTGTCGTTCGGCGTCGTCGTCGATGGGTCGGTCCTGCCAGCGCTGGAGCAGCTCGACGATCTCGAGGTTGAGCTCGTGCAGCTCGGCGGGCGTCAGGTGCAGCCAGTGCTGCGTCGCGAACGCCGCGTCGGCCCAGTCGCCGGCAGCCTCGTGGTTGTCGAGCCACTCGTGCGTACGCGCGACCTGGCGGTTGAAGTGCGCCGACTCGGCGGCGGCTGCCGCAGTCGCGGCAACCGGGTCGTCGGCGAAGTCGGACGATGTCCACGACCAGCCGGCACTGACCAGGCGCCACCAGCGCTCGCGACGATCGCGAGCGAGCTCGGGCACCTCCTCGACGAGGTCGACCTCGGACAGCACCTTGAGGTGATGGCTGACGCTGCCGACGGCCTGCCCGGTCCGCTCGGACAGTGCCGAGGCGGTGGAGGGCCCGTAGACCTTGAGCGCATCGATCAGCCGGGCCCGGAACGGGTGCGCCATGGCGCTGAGCACGGCGGTCTCGGTGATCCGGCGGATGTCCGGTCGCGATGATTCTGGCTTGCTCATGCCACCACCCTAGTTCCACAAGAGCAGTTGTACAAGAGTTCTTGTGGAACTTATTCCGATGGCGCGTCGGTCAGCAGGGTCTCGAGGAGGCGCACGGCCCCGGCCTTGTCGAGCGGCTCGTTGCCGTTGCCGCACTTGGGGGAGTACACGCACGACGGACAGCCGGTGGCGCACTCGCAGGCCACGATCGCGTCACGGGTGACCCGCAGCCAGCGAGCCGCGAGCTCGTAGCCGCGCTCCGCGAAGCCGGCGCCGCCGGGATAGCCGTCATAGACGAACACCGTCATGGTCCCGGTGTCGGCGTGCAGGGCTGTCGAGACGCCGCCGATGTCCCATCGGTCGCACGTCGCGAGCAACGGCAGCAGGCCGATGGCCGCGTGCTCGGCGGCGTGGGCGGCGCCAGGCACGTCACCGGTCTCGAAGGCTGCGGCGACGGCGTCGGGCTCGAGGGTCCACCACACGGCCTTGGTCTGCAGGGTGCGGGCCGGCAGGTCGAGCAGCTCCTCGCCGAGGATGCCACCGCCGGTCGTGCTGCGCTTCATGTAGGACACGACCTGGTTGACCACGTCGACCGAGCCGAACGACATCGCCGCCTTGCCCCACTGCGTCGTGCGCTCGGTCTCCGTCACCGAGATCTCGGTCACCGACCGGGCCATCGTCGAGTAGTCCGGGTCGTCACGGTGGACGACCGCGACGCCGTGCTCGACGTCGTAGTCGTCGACGATGTGGACGTCGCCCTGATGGACGTAGACCGCGCCCTCGTGGACCGCCGAGTCGGCCGAGCCGGCGTCGACCGTGCCGATCAGGCGGCCGGTCACGGCGTCGACGATCTGCACGGGCGAACCGCCGCTGGACCGTATGTCTGCCAGGTCGCTGGCCCGCTCGCGCTTGGTCCAGAACCAGCCGGCCGACCGCTTGCGCAGCCAGCCGGCAGCCTCGAGCGCCTGCACGCCCTCGGCCGTACGCGGGCCGAACATCTCGAAGTCGTCCTCGGTGAGAGGGAGCTCCTGCGCGGCCGCCGCCAGGTGCGGGCCCAGGACGTACGGGTTGTCGGGGTCGAAGACCGACGCCTCGACCGGCGCGCCGAGCAGCGCCTCGGGGTGGTGCACCAGGAAGGTGTCGAGCGGGTCGTCCCGGGCCACGAGGATGCCGATCGAGTCGCGTCCCGAGCGGCCGGCGCGGCCGAACTGCTGCTGCAGCGCGGCTCGCGTGCCGGGGAACCCGACGCTGATCACCGCGTCGAGGCCGGCGATGTCGATGCCGAGCTCCAACGCGTTGGTGCTGGCCAGGCCCAACAGGTCGCCGCTGCGGAGACGCTGCTCGAGCTCGCGGCGCTCCTCGGGCAGGTAGCCGCCGCGGTAGGTCGCGACCCGCGCCACCAGCTCGGGGTCGACCTCGCCGAGCCGGCGCTGTGCGGTCGCGGCCACGGACTCGGCGCCACGGCGGGAGCGTACGAATGCCAGGGTGCGGACCTTGCCGATCACGAGATCCGTGAGCAGCTCGCCGGCCTCGGTCGTGGCCGCACGGCGTACGACTCCTTCGGTCGCGTCACCGCTGACCGGGTCGCGACCCGGCAGGAGCGGCGGCTCCCACAGCGCGATCGTGCGGGCGGCGTGCGGCGAGGCGTCATCGGTCACGGGTACGACGTCGAGCCCCGTGAGCCGGCCGGCGAACACCTCGGGCTCCGCGACGGTCGCGGACGACAGCACGAACGTCGGCTCGGCCCCGTAGTAGGCACAGACTCGCCGCAGGCGTCGCAGGACATGGGCGACGTGCGCGCCGAACACGCCGCGATAGTGATGGCACTCGTCGACCACGACGTGGCTCAGGCCGCCGAGCACCCGCGCCCATCGAGCATGCGCCGGCAGGATCGAGTGGTGCAGGGTGTCGGGGTTGGTCAGCAGGTAGTTGGCATGGTCGCGCGCCCAGACGCGCTCCTCCCGGGAGTTGTCGCCGTCGACGGTGGCCGGCCGGGCGAACTCCTTGGCGCCGGACAGGCGGCGCAGCTGGTCGGCCGCGAGCGCCTTGGTCGGCGCGAGGTAGAGGACGGTCGGCAGCCGGTTGCCGCGCAACGCGCTGCCACTGCGGCCCTCCGCCAGCCCGGTCAGCGCCGGCGCCTGGAAGGCCAGCGACTTCCCGGACGCGGTGCCGGTGGCGATCACGACGTGACGGCCCTCGTGAACGTGGTGGAGTGCCTCGGCCTGATGGCCCCAGAGCGCGGAGATCCCCTCGGCCTCGTACATCGCGCGTACGGCCGGATCGACCCACGTGGGCCACGGCTCGACGACCGCTTCGCGCTCGGGCACGCGCTCGACGTGGGTCACCCGCTCGCCGTAGCGCAGCACGAGATCGGCGGGGTCCACCTCGTGATTCTGCCAGACCGTCCGCACCGTCTCACCGGTCGGCGCTGGCCGACGGATCGTGATTGAATGCAAGTCGTAGAGAGGGGTGGAGATGGAGCTGTCACTGACGTCGCGCGCTGAGGGCGAGTTCGAGATCATCGAGGTCGGCGGCGAGATCGACGTCTACACCGCCCCCAAGCTCCGCGAGGCGATCGTTGCCGCGGTCGACGCCGGCCACACCCACCTCATCATCGACGTCCAGAAGGTCGAGTTCCTCGACTCCACGGGCCTCGGAGTCCTCGTCGGCGCACTCAAGCGCGTACGCGCTGACGGTGGATCGCTCGACATCGTGTGCACCCAGGAGCGCATCCTCAAGATCTTCGAGATCACGGGTCTCGACAAGGTCTTCGGCCTGCACGGGACGATCGAGGAAGCCCAGACCAAGCACGCACTGTGATCCCGGTCGCATCGGTTCACAGGACGTCCATGTAACCTGCGTCACGCGGTCTGGTCTCACCAGACCTGTTTCTACGTCTTGCCTTACATCTGGAGGAATTTCATGGCGAACGCGACACTCGTTGCGGCAGCCAGTGACCTCGATCTCTCCAACGACAACACGATCATCGTGTGCGGTCGTTGCGGCTATCGGCGTCGTTGCGCTGATCATGGCGGCGGTTTTCCGCGCCGAAGTACTCAAGGCCTCTGAAGGCACCGAGAAGATGCAGGAGATCGGACTCGCGGTCCAGGAGGGCGCCTCGGCGTACCTCGGCCGTATGTTCAAGACCCTCGCGGTCTTCGCCGTGCTCGCCTTCGGACTGCTGTTCCTGCTCCCCGGCGATGCGAACATCCGGCATCGGCCGGTCGGTCGTTCTTCCTGATCGGCGCCGGGTTCTCCGCGCTGATCGGCTACCTCGGCATGTGGCTCGCGACGCGCGCCAACATCCGCGTCGCCGCAGCCGCCCAGAACGAGGGCCGCGAGAAGGCCATGCGCATCGCGTTCCGCACCGGCGGCACCGTCGGCATGATGACGGTCGGCCTCGGCCTCGTCGGCGCGTCGACCGTCGTGCTGATCTACCAGGGCGAAGCGCCCGACGTGCTCGAGGGCTTCGGCTTCGGCGCCGCACTGCTCGCGATGTTCATGCGAGTCGGTGGCGGCATCTTCACCAAGGCCGCTGACGTCGGCGCCGACCTCGTCGGCAAGGTCGAGCAGAACATCCCCGAGGACGACCCGCGCAACGCCGCGACGATCGCCGACAACGTCGGCGACAACGTCGGCGACTGCGCCGGCATGGCCGCGGACCTCTTCGAGTCGTACGCCGTCACGCTCGTCGCGGCCCTGATCCTCGGCTCGGTCGCATTCGGCCAGGAAGGTCTCGTCTTCCCGCTGATCATCCCGGCCATCGGTGCCGTGACCGCGATCCTCGGTGTCTACATCACGCGTGCCCGCGTCGGGCGAGAACGGACTCGCGGCGATCAACCGCTCGTTCTACATCTCGGCGGTCATCTCGGCCATCGCCTCTGTCGCGGTGGCGTACATCTACCTGCCGAAGACGTTCGGCGAGCTGCACATCCCCAAGGCGACCGGTCTCGCCGGCCAGCTGTTCGGCAGACCCGCTCCAGGGCTACGACGGCTGGGGCCCGCGCACCATCGCGTGGGTCGCCGTCCTCATCGGCATCGTGCTCGCCGCGCTGATCCTGGCGCTCACGGGCTACTTCACCGGCACCGAGACCCGTCCGGTCAAGGACGTCGGCAAGACCTCGCTGACCGGTGCGGCCACCGTCATCCTGTCCGGCCTGTCGGTCGGCTTCGAGTCGGCGGTCTACACCGCGCTCGTCATCGGCGCTGCCGTCTTCGGTGCGTTCCTGCTCGGCAGCGGCTCGATCATCGTCGTCGCTGTTCGCGGTCTCGCTCGCCGGTTGTGGTCTGCTCACGACCGTCGGCGTCATCGTCGCGATGGACACGTTCGGTCCGGTCAGCGACAACGCGCAGGGCATCGCCGAGATGTCAGGTGACGTCGACGAGGAAGGCGCCAAGATCCTCACGGAGCTCGACGCCGTCGGCAACACCACGAAGGCCATCACCAAGGGCATCGCGATCGCCACGGCCGTCCTGGCTGCGACCGCGCTGTTCGGCGCCTTCACTGACAACATCAAGGATCAGCTCGTCGTGGTCCTCAAGGGCATCAGCGGCAATGCCGACAAGGGCGAGTTCCTCCAGAGCCTGTCGGTCAGCGACTCGCAGGTCCTGACGGGCGTGCTCAACGTCGCCAACCCGCAGAACCTCGTCGGCCTGCTCATCGGCTGCCGCCGTGGTGTTCTTGTTCTCCGGCCTGGCGATCAACGCCGTCGGCCGTGCTGCCGGCGCCGTGGTCTACGAAGTGCGCCGCCAGTTCAAGGAGATCCCGGGCATCATGGAGGGCACCGGTCGTCCCGAGTACGGCAAGGTCGTCGACATCTGCACGCGCGACTCGCTGCGTGAGCTGGCGACGCCGGGCATCCTCGCGATCTTCGCCCCGATCGCCGTCGGCTTCGGCCTCGGCGTCGGCCCGCTCGGTGCGTACCTCGCCGGCGCGATCGCGACCGGCACGCTGATGGCGGTGTTCCTCGCCAACTCCGGTGGTGCGTGGGACAACGCCAAGAAGCTCGTCGAGGACGGCAACCACGGTGGCAAGGGATCGCCCGCCCACGAGGCGACGATCATCGGCGACACCGTCGGCGACCCGTTCAAGGACACCGCCGGACCGGCGATCAACCCGCTCCTCAAGGTCATGAACCTCGTGGCGCTGCTGATCGTGCCGTTGGTCATCAAGTACACCTACGGCGAGGACGAGAGCGAGTGGATCCGCTACACGATCGCCGGCGCTGCTGCGGTGATCATCGCGGTGGCCGTGTACGTCTCGAAGCGTCGCCCGATCGCGCTCGAGGCCGGCATCGTCGACGAGCCCGAGCCGGAGAACGTTCCGGCTGTCTAGTCGCACCATCACGAACGGCGCAGACCTCCGGGTCTGCGCCGTTCGCGCGTTCCGGCGCATCTGACAGGCTGGGCGGATGATCGAATCGGCGTACGTCCAGGACCTTCGCACGGCGCTGACCCGGGCCGACTTCACCGTCGACGCGGTGTTCGGGCTGCTCGGCGAGGAGGCGCACCGAGCGCTTGGTCGCAACCAGACGATCCCGGCCCGACGCGCGACGAGTGGTGGCGGCGCGCTCGCAACCCTCGTTCGGCTGTTCGCTCTGCAGGTACCGGTGACCCGCGACCGCGCCGATGCCGCCCTGCCCGGACTGGTCGAACCGCTCGTCGCCGCCGGGATGCTCCGCGCCTCCGGTGGCGAGGTCCGTGCGCTGGTGGACGTCCGGCCGTACGGCGACGAGGACCACGACTGGTGGATCGTGTGCGACCCGACTCCCGGGCTCGACCGCCAACCGGCGCCCATGGACAGCGAGTACGTCCTGGGCATCAGCGAGGCGTCGTCCTCGCTGGCGCAGCTGACGATCCGCGAGCCGGTCGGCCGGGCGCTCGACCTCGGCACGGGCTGCGGCGTGCAGGCACTCCACCTCGCACAACACAGCCGTGAGGTCGTCGCGACCGACGTGAATCCCCGAGCCCTCGCGATGGCTCGCCTGACGGCCGAGCTCAACGGCGTCGACATCGACGTACGCGACGGCAGCCTGTTCGGCCCGGTCGCGGGGGAGACGTTCGACCTCATCGCGACCAATCCGCCGTTCGTCATCTCGCCTCCCGGCAGCGAGGTGTTGGTCTATCGCGACTCCGGCATGCCCGGCGACAGCGTCGTACGCCATCTCGTCGAGAACGCGGCGACGCACCTCAACGAGGGCGGCTGGTGCCAGATCCTCGCCAACTGGGCGCATCGGGCCGGCACGCAGTGGGAGGACGGCCTCGAGGAGTGGTTCGCCGGTCAGCCGCTCGACGCCTGGGTCGTGCAGCGGGAGCTCGTCGACCCCTCCGAGTACGTCGAGATGTGGCTCGCCGATGCCGGGCTCGCCGGCAGCGCCGACTACGTGCAGCGCTACGACGGGTGGCTGGACTGGTTCGCCGAGGTCGGCATCGAGGCGGTCGGCTTCGGCTGGCTGAGCATGCGCAAGACCTCGGCAGCGCCGACGCATCGCTTCGAGGAGTGGGCCGGTGAGGTCGCGCCACCGGTGGGGCCGGCCGTCGCCGCCTGGGGTCGGCGGATCGAGATGCTGCGCGGGCTCGATGACGAGGCCTTGCTCGGTCATGCGTTCCGGCAGGCACCCGACCTGGTCGAGGAGACCCGCGGTCCGGTCGGCGCCGAGCACCCGGAGGCGATCGTGCTGCGCCTCCAGCAAGGCGTACGCCGCGCGCGCCAGGTCGACACGATCGAGGCGGGTCTGGTCAGCGCGAGCGAGGGCGACCTGACCGCAGGGCAGATCCTCGATGCCCTCGCGTCGCTGCTGCACCGCGACGCCGCTGACCTCCGGCGTACGTATGCAAGCTCGGTGCGCGAGCTCGCCGCCGACGGCTTCCTGACGTAGCCCCCGCTGGGAGTGACGTTTCGGTCGGGGTGCCACGGCGATTCGCGACGCAAACGTCACTCCCAGCGGGGATTCGGGTCAGAGGGTCAGCTGGAGGTAGGCGAGGTCGAGCCAGCGGCCGAACTTGAAGCCGACCTCCGGCAGCAGCGCGACCCGGCGGAAGCCGTACTTCTCGTGCAGCGCGATCGAGCCCGCGTTGGCCGCCTCGATGCCGGCGACGATCGAGTGCACGTCCGCGGCCCGGGCCCGTTCGATCAGCACCGGCATCAGGGCGTTCGCCGCGCCGTGACCACGATGGTCCGGGTGGACGTAGACCGAGTTCTCGACCGTGAACCGATAGCCGGTCTTGGGCCGCCACGGGCCGTACGACGCGAAGCCGATGACGCTTCCGTCGACCTCGGCGACCAGCACGGGAAGCCCAGCGGCGCTGCGCGCATCGAACCATTCGCGCCGATCGTCGAGGTCGACCTCGTGCTCGTCCCAGATCGCGGTCGTGGTGCGGATCGCGTCGTTGTGGATCTCGAGGATCGCCGGCAGGTCGTCGTGCACGGCGTCGCGGATCAGCATCGAGGCTCCCCTATAGTGTCGATATGTCCAACATAGTAGACGACATCAGCGTGCGGATTGGCAAGCGGGTCGGGCTCGAGCGCGAGCGCCGCGGCTGGTCGCTGAGCGAGCTGGCCGAGCGCTCCGGGGTGTCGCGAGCCATGATCCACAAGGTCGAACGCGGCGAGAGCAGTCCGACCGCGACGCTGCTGGGCAAGCTGTCCGGCGCATTCGGTCTCACGGTCTCGACCTTGATCGCCCGGGGCGAGCCGCGCGGGACCCGGGTCCTGTCGCGCGCCGACCAAGAGCTGTGGATCGATCCGGACACCGGCTACGAGCGCCGCCAGATCCTCACGACACCGGCCGGTGACATCACCGAGGTCGTCATGCCGGCCGGCAAGGAGGTCGCCGTCCCCGCGGAGTCGTACGACTTCGGGATGCACGTCGTGTGGGTCGTCGAAGGCGTGCTGACGTTCGTCGTGGGGGAGGAGAGCCACGAGCTCGCGGCCGGAGACCGGCTGCGCATGGGCGATCCCGCGCCGGTGATCTACCGCAACGCCTCGCCGGCGGACGTGCGCTACGTGGTGACGGTGTTCGGGTCGTCGACCGACACGTAGTGCTCGGGCCGGAAGGCCGGTATGAGCTGTCCGCCCCAGCACACGAGCGCGATGACCGTGGCGATCACGCCGCCGGTGACGAAGCCACCCCACGCACCGACATCGTCGATCGCCGCACCGACGACGGGCGAGCTCGCTGCCCCGCCGATCGTGAATGCCGTGCCCTGCCAGCCCATCGCCTCGCCGCGTCGCTCCTCGGGCACGAGCTTGGCGATCCACTCGGCCGCGGCGGTCATGGTCGGCGCGCACAGGAACCCGGTCGGGATGACCCACAGCGACAGCGACCACACCTGGCTGCCGAGGCCGACCGGGATCGTCGTCAGGCCGAGGGCGAGCAGGAGATAGGTGGGGCGGAGCGAGCGGTTGAGCGCTCCGTAGGTCAGCCCACCGAGCAGCGAGGACAGGCCCCACAGCCCGTACGTGAACGCGATCGCGTTGCGCTGGTCGAGCTCGCGCAGCTCGGCGACGATGCCGAGGTCGGTGCCCATCAGCGTCGCCATCGTGCCGGCAGAGATGAGGAAGAGGAACACGACGGGAACCGACAGGATCGACGCCTTCTCCGTCGCCACGGTGGCGCTGGCTCCCTCCTGCGGCTTCGACCGGGTCGGCGGGTTGAGATAGAGGAAGATCAGCCCGGCGAGCACCTCGCACGCGCCGATCGCGTAGAGCGCGATGTCGGCGCCGGCCTGGGTGACGATCAGCACCCCTGCGGCCGGGCCGATGATGAAGCTCGCCTCGGTGATGACCGAGTCGGCCGAGAACGCCGTGCGCCGCTGACGCTCCTCGACCATGACGCTCAACGACAGGCGCACGATCGAGAAGATCGGGATGAGGAACAGGCCCATCAGCAGCGAGACCGGGATCAGCCAGGCGTACGTCGAGAGCGTCGCCAGGGGATAGAGGACGCCGACGGCGACGATCGAGGGCAGCACCGCCCGCCGCATGCCGAGCCGGTCGATCAGGCGACCGCGCCATGGTGAGCCGATCGCCGCGCCGAGTGTCGTGGCGGCGGCGATCACCCCGGCCTGGGCGTACGAGCCGTCGAGGTCGTCGACGACGAACAGCGTCAGCACCAGAGGTGCCGCCATCGCAGGAATGCGAGCGAAGAAGGCGGCGATGAACAGCGTGCGGACGGACTTGTCCGCCCACAGCTGCGCATATCCGGAGAAGGCCACAAGGCATTCTTCCACCAGTCTCGGACACCCCAGGAACGTCTGTCACGGATCGACGCGCTGCGGCCGCTCACAGATGCGGATGCACGAAGTCTTGACGACACACGCTACGGTGTGCTGCGTCTGACCAATCAGGAGTTCACCAGTGACCAGCCTCGTCATCGTCGAGTCCCCCAACAAGGTCCGCAGCATCGCGGGCTACCTCGGGGACGGCTATGTCGTGGACTCCTCCGTCGGCCACATCCGCGATCTCCCGCGTGGCGCCGACGAGGTGCCGGCCGCGTTCAAGGGCGAGACGTGGGCCCGCCTGGGCGTCAACATCGACAGCGAGTTCGAGCCGATCTACGTGGTCTCGGCCGACAAGAAGTCGCAGATGACCAAGCTCAAGAAGCTCCTCAAGGACGCCGACGAGCTCGTCCTGGCGACAGATGAGGACCGCGAGGGCGAGGCCATCGCGTGGCACCTGTTCGACGAGCTCAAGCCCAAGGTCCCGGTCAAGCGCATCGTGTTCAACGAGATCACGAAGGACGCGATCCAGTACGCCATCGCGCACCCCCGTGACATCGACATGGATCTCGTCGACGCGCAGGAGGCCCGGCGCATCCTCGACCGCCTCTACGGCTACGAGGTCAGCCCCGTGCTGTGGAAGAAGGTCATGAGCGGCCTGTCGGCCGGCCGTGTGCAGTCCGTCGCAACCCGGCTCGTGGTCGAGCGCGAGCGCGAGCGCATGGCGTTCCGCGTCGCGTCCTACTGGGACCTCGAGGCCACGTTCGACGCCGGCGAGGGCTACGACCCGCGCCAGTTCCCGGCCAAGCTGTTCAGCCTCGACGGCAAGCGCATCGCCTCGGGCAACAACTTCGACAACACCGGCCAGTTGACGTCCGACAAGGTCGCCCACCTCGACGAGCAGCAGGCGGGTGCGCTGGCCGAGGCCCTTGCCGACCGCCCGTTCACGGTGCGCTCGGTCGAGTCCAAGCCCTACACGCGCCGCCCCTACGCACCGTTCCGCACCACGACGATGCAGCAGGAGGCGTCCCGCAAGTTCGGCTTCGGCGCCGCCCGCACGATGCAGGTCGCCCAGCGGCTCTACGAGGGCGGCCACATCACCTACATGCGTACGGACTCGACGACGCTGTCGCAGACCGCGCTCAACGCCGCCCGCGCCCAGGTCACCGAGCTCTACGGCCCGGCCTACCTGCCGGAGTCGCCTCGCGTCTACGCCAGCAAGGTCAAGAACGCGCAGGAGGCCCACGAGGCGATCCGCCCCGCCGGCGAGAAGTTCAAGACTCCCGACCAGACCGGCCTGTCCGGAGACGAGCGACGGCTCTACGAGCTGATCTGGAAGCGCACGATCGCCTCGCAGATGCGCGACGCCAAGGGTGACTCGGTCTCGATCCGCATCGGCACGACCGCCGCGAGCGGCGAGGACGTCGTGTTCGGCAGCTCGGGCCGCACGATCACGTTCTACGGCTTCCTCAAGGCGTACGTCGAGTCGCACGACGACTCCGATGCCGAGGGCGACGACCAGCAGACCAAGCTGCCCAACCTGTCGGAGGGCCAGACCGTCACGGCCGCCGAGCTCGGCAAGGCGGGCCACGAGACCAAGCCGCCGTCGCGCTACACCGAGGCATCGCTCATCAGCGAGCTCGAGACCCGCGAGATCGGCCGCCCCTCGACGTACGCGTCGATCGTCGGCACGATCCAGAACCGCGGCTACGTCTACAAGAAGGGCACCGCCCTCGTCCCCGCGTGGATCGCGTTCTCGGTCATCCGGCTGATGGAGCAGCACTTCCCGCGGCTGATCGACTACAACTTCACCGCCGAGCTCGAGGACGTCCTCGACGAGGTCGCCCAGGGACGCGAGGAGCGGCTCAACGTCCTGACCGGGTTCTGGACCGGCACCGGCGAAGGCGACACGGGGCTCAAGCGCCTCGTCGAGAACCTGCCCGACATCGACGCCCGTGGGCTCGCGACGTTCCCGCTCGGCGAGGAGATCGACCTGCGGGTCGGCCGCTACGGCCCGTACGTCGAGGGTCCGCCGTTCACCGAGGACACCGAGGGCAAGAAGGTGCCGACCCGCGCCAACGTCCCCGACGACCTGCCGCCCGACGAGCTCACGCTCGACCGGGCCAAGGAGCTGCTGGCCAGTCCGTCCGGCGTGGAGAAGGAGCTCGGCAAGCACCCCGAGACCGGCCTCGCGATCACGGCCAAGAGCGGCCGATTCGGCCCGTACGTCACCGAGGCGCTGCCGGACGACGCCAAGAAGGCCGACAAGCCCCGGACCGCGAGCCTGTTCGCCAGCATGGACCTCGACACCATCACGCTCGAGCAGGCCGTCGAGCTGCTCAAGCTGCCCCGGGTCGTCTACGTCGAGGAGGACGGCACCGAGGTCACGGCGCAGAACGGCCGCTACGGTCCCTACCTCAAGAAGGGCACCGACTCCCGGTCGCTCGAGCGCGAGGACCAGCTCCTCACGATCACCGAGGACGAAGTGCGGGCGATCTACGCGCAGCCCAAGACGTACGGTCGCCGGGCTGCCGCCGCCCCGCTCAAGGAGCTCGGCAACGATCCCGTCAGCGGTTCGCCGGTCGTGGCCAAGGACGGCCGCTTCGGCATGTACGTCACCGACGGTGAGTACAACGCCACGCTCCGCAAGGACGACTCGCTCGAGACGCTGACGCCGGAGCGCGCCTTCGAGCTGCTCGCCGAGCGCCGCGCCAAGGGGCCGGCCAAGAAGGGCGGCAAGAAGACCGCCAAGAAGACGGCGAAGAAGACCGCCAAGAAGGCCGTCAAGAAGTCGCCGGCCAAAAAATCCGTCGCCAAGAAGTAAATAAGGACAGGGCGTCCCTGGTGTCCTAGGCTCATCCCAGCAGTCACACCTTTCCCACGAGGAGACGCTGATGAGCCAGGACTCCGCTTCGCACACACGGCGCTTCCGGCCGCGCGGTTGGGGCAGCATCCAGTCCAAGCTCCTCCTGATGCTGCTCCTCACGAGCATCCTGTCGTCGGTCGTGGTGGGCTGGCTCGGCTACCGGTCAGGGACCCACGCCTTGCGCGATGAGGCCTTCGAGCGGCTCACCGAGATCCGTCAGGAACGCACCCGTGCCCTGCAGCGGTACATCGCGGACGAGCGCTCGGCCGCCATCGTCAACAGCCAAGGGATCACCGTCGACGCACTCAAGGACTTCGACGCCGGCTACGACAAGCTGCGCGACGCGACCGTCACCTCCGAGCAACGTCGTAGGGTCCGTGGCTACTACGAGCAGACCTTCGTGCCGTCGCTCCAGAAGAACTCAGACGGCGAGATCCAGGCCGACTCGTTCATCCCGCGTACCCCGGCCCGCACCTACCTGCAGGCCGAGTACACCGCGGCTTCCGACGACTTCGACAAGAAGCTCCTCATGAACGACGCGGGCGACGACAGTGACTGGACCAAGGCGCTGAAGAAGTACAACGACTTCTATCGCGAGGTCATTCGCGGCAGCGAAGCGGACGACATCATGCTGATCAACCTCGACGGGGACGTGGTCTACACCGCCTACAAGGGCGTCGACCTCGGCAGCAACGTCAAGCGCGGCGAGTTCCGCGGGGGCGGACTCGAGGAGGTCTACGACAAGGCAGTGCGGTCCAACTCGCGCGACTACACCGCGGTCAGCGACCTCGAGCTCTACCAACCGTCTTACAACGCCGCCGCGGGATTCATCGCGTCGCCAATCGCCGACGGCAAGGTAATCATCGGAGCGCTGGTGACCCAGATCCCGATCTCGGGCATCAATGCGGTGATGACCGGCGGCACGGACGGCAGGGTGCATGGTCTAGGCGACACCGGCGAGACGTTCATCAGTGGGCAGGACAATCTGATGCGGTCCAACTCGCGGGAGATCATCGACGACCCCAAGGAGTACGCGGCCGAGGCGATCCGTCGCGGGACGTCCAAGGAGACGGTGGACCGGGTCCTCGACAGAGGCAGCACCGTGATGCTGCAGCCGATCAAGTCGGTGGCCCAGGAGCGGGCGAAGGACGGACGATCGGGCACGCTGATCACGACCGACTATCTCGGGCACGAGGTCCTCGACTCGTACGGACCGGCCAACGTCAAGGGGCTCAACTGGACGGTTATCGCCAAGATGAACACCTCCGAGGCTTTCGCGCCGGTCAACGACTTCGCCCGCCACATCCTCCTCGCGACGGCCAGCATCGTGCTCCTGCTCTCCATCGCGGCGCTGTTGATGGCGCGAGTCTTCACGACGCCGCTCAACAAGCTCCTTGAAGGAGTTCGCGCGGTGGCGCGGGGCGAGCTCGGCACGCGCGTCGAGGCCGACTCCAAGGATGAGTTCGGCGACCTGGCGATGGCCTTCAACGACATGAGCGCCAGCCTGGCCTCCAAGCAGGAGGCGCTTGACGCCCAGCAGGCCGAGAACCAGCGACTCCTCCATTCGCTGATGCCCGAGCCCGTGGCCAAGCGATACCGGGGTGGCGAGACCGACATCTCCGAGGAGCACCACAACGTCTCGGTCGTGTTCACCGAGATCGAGGGCTTCGACACGTTCGCCGGCAAGCTGTCGTCGCGCGAGGCTCTGGCACTGCTCAACTCGCTGGCACGGGGCTTCGACGAGGCGGCTGCCAAGGTCGGCATCGAGAAGGTGCGCAGCTCCGGCACGAGCTACGTCGCGAGCAGTGGACTCGTCGTGCAGCGCGTCGACCACGTGCGCCGGGTCGTGGACTTCGCGGTCGAGGTGGCTGCCGTCGTCGAACGCTTCAACACGCAGCAAGGTGCGTCGCTGGTTCTGCGTGCAGGCGTCGACACCGGGGACGTACGCAGTGGCCTGGTCGGGGGTGGCGACGTCGTCTACAACTTGTGGGGCGATGCCGTGAGCCTCGCCTACCGCGTGCGTACGGCTGCCGGTGAGGCGGGGATCTACGTGACGGACCAGGTCAGGGAACGCCTCGAGGGGGCCTATCCGTTCGAGCAGGCCGGCACGGTCACCGAGTCCGGCACCGTTGCTCCGGTCTGGCGCCTCGTCATTGGCGGTGAGGGCTGATGGAGGACCTGACCGATCAGCCGTGGTTCGGCTGGTCGGTTGCGCTCATCGTCGGGCTGCCGATCCTGGTGCTCGTGCTGTCAGAGGTCCACCTTCGCCTTGCCCGCCGCAGCAGCCCGCTGGCGAAGCCGGTCAACCGCCTGCGTATCTGGCTCCTCCCGCTGACCGCCTTGCTGATCCTGTTGGCCAAGGCGGGCGACGTCTCCGAGGACAACAACGGGCTGCGCGTCGTTGCCACTCTGGTGGGCATCATCGCGGTGTCCGTGGCCCTTGCGGCGCTCAACGCGGTCCTGTTTGGCAACGCGGCCGAGGGATCGTGGCGCGAACGGTTGCCGAGCATCTTCATCGACCTGGCGCGGCTGGTGCTGGTCGTCACCGGAGCAGCGGTCGTCGCCTCGTTCGTCTGGGGACTCAACGTCGGGGGCCTGTTCGCGGCATTAGGTGTCGGGTCGATCGTCATCGGCCTCGCCCTGCAGACGGCGATCGGCAGCGTCGTCTCCGGACTGCTCCTGCTCTTCGAGCAGCCGTTCACGATCGGCGACACCCTCGATGTCGGGGGTGTCGAGGGCAAGGTCGTCGAGATGAACTGGCGCTCGACCCACATCGACATCGGCTCGGGCATCCAGATCATCCCCAATGCCACGATCGCCGGTGCGTCGTTCGCCAACCTGAGTCGTCCCACACCGGCGCACAACCTCGTCGTCGAGACGACCTTCACTGCAGAGGACCCACCACACGTCGTGACATCGACCCTTTTGCGGGTGGCGAGTGCGATCCCCCACCTGCGCCCCGGCAGCACGCCGACCGTGAGGGTGAGCGGAGGCGGAACGTACGCCGTCATGCTTCCGCTGCTCACGGCCGGCGACGGCAAGGCCGCGGAGTCGCAGTTCCTCAGCTGGCTCTGGTACGCCTCGCGGCGCGACGAGATCTCGCTGGACGGCGCCGTGTTCGCCCAGCGTCCGCGAGAGGACGTGGTCGCGGCTTTCGAGCAGTTCTCGACGACATTCGAGGTCGACACCGAGGACATCGAGTCGATCGCGGGGGAATGCGAGATCGAGACGTTCGGGCAAGGCGAGGTCATCGTGTGGGAGGGGGCGGTCCCGGACCGCTTCTCCTGCATCATCGCTGGGCTCGTACACGTCACCGCGAAGGCCACCGATGGCGCCACCGTCGTCGTGAGCGAGCAGGACCGCGGAGAGATCGTCGGCACCTCGGCCGTGCTGCGTGAGTCGTCGCCCACCCGCAGCGAAGCGGCGACGATCGTGGAGGTCCTCCAGGTGCCTCTGGCGGTGATCGACCGGCTGGCCGCGTCGAAGCCGTCCGTCGCGCGTACGCTCAACGATCTCGTCCAGACCCGCCGCGACCAGGTGGCAGACGCATTCGCCGCGATCAATGCGAGCACCGACGTACTCTCACCGCTCGTTCCTGCCAGAATCGAGCCATGATTCGCCCTATCGTCCGGCCGTTGTCACCGCGGGATCCACACGAGGCGCACCGCGTCGCGTCACCCCTCGAGCTCTTCACCGATCTTTGCTACGTCGTGGCGATCGCGCAGGCGGCGCTCAGCCTGCACCACGAGATCTCGGAAGGCCACGCGGGTCACGGCCTCGTGTGGTTCGGCGTCTCGTTCTTCGCGATCTTCTGGGCGTGGCTCAACTTCGTCTGGTTCAACTCCGCGTACGACCCTGACGACACGATCAATCGCGTGCTGACTCTGCTGCAGGTCTTCGGGTCGCTGGTCCTGGCCGCCGGTGTGCCGGACTTCTTCAAGGAGGACTTAACCCTCGGCGTCGTCGGCTACGTCATCATGCGGGTGGGCCTCGTGCTGATGTGGCTCCGTGCCGCGGAAGGGCACGCGGAGCGGCGCACCACGGCCCTGCGCTACGCGTACGGGTTGATCGTGGTGCAGATCGGTTGGGTCGCGGCGCTCCTGGTGACGGGCGGCCACATCCCGATCTGGTTGTTCGTGGTCCTGGTGGCGTGCGACTTCGGTGTGCCGTTCTTCGCCGAGCTGGCGGGGACCACGCCGTGGCACCCGCACCACGTCGCAGAGCGCTACAGCCTCTTCTTCATCATCGTGCTGGGCGAGACGATCCTCTCGGTGACCGTTGCCCTGCAGCACGCGTTCGACGAGGAGAGCCCGCCGGCCGAGCTGTGGTTCGTCGTGGCGGCCGGCGTGCTGATCACGTTCACCGCGTGGTGGCTCTACTTCGCGCGCGACAACTCCGGCATCCTCACGGACAACTCGATCGGGTACGTGTGGGGGTTCGGCCACTACGTGATCTTCGGTGCCGCGGCCGCGGTCGGCGCCGGCCTTGCGGCCCGCATCGACCACTACACGCATCATTCCGAGGCGTCAGACCTGGTCAGCAGCGCCTTTGTGACCGGACCGGGTGCGGCGTTCCTCGCTGCGTTGTGGCTGATCAACGTACGGCTGCACGACTCGTCGATGCGCACGGCCGGTCCATTCGCGGCCGCGATCATCGCCATGGTCGCCGTGACGTTCGTGCCGTACTCCGAGCTCTGGGCCGGCCTGATCGGTGTCGCGTTGCTGGTGACGGAGATCCGCTTGACCACCGGTGACGACGAGAGTGTCGGCGCCGAGTCCTAGGTTGGCCGTATGCCCGATGTGTCGCTCGACATCGTCGACCGCCTCCGCGCGATCTGCCTCGCGCTCCCCGAGACGTACGAGGAGACTGCGTGGACGGGCCTGCGCTGGTGCGTGCGCAACAAGACGTTCGCGCACGCACTCGTGATCGATGACGGCCGGCCCGAGGCCTACGCGCGGTTCATCGCCGACGAGGGTCCGGTCACCGTCGTGACGTTCCGGGCGCCGGGTGAGGAGCTCGAGGCGTTCCGGCAGGCCGGCGCCCCCTTCTTCGTCGCCCGTTGGGGTCGCGACGTCGTCGGGCTCGAGCTGCGCGACGACACCGACTGGGACGAGCTCGCCGAGCTGCTGGCCGACAGCTTCTGCGTGCTTGCCCCGCAGAAACTCGTCGTCCGCGTCGAGCGTCCCGGCTAGCTCCCACAGCGTGAACATCTGGGCCGCTACGGTGTACCGATGGTTGCCCTGCAGCGTGTGTCCCAGCTCGTGCGCCATCCCCGGGAAGGAGCCAGCGCGGTCGCGCGTATCGTCCGCACACCACCGTGTCTGGTCTGCGGCTCCAAGCGCTCCCGGACCCAGGTCGTCGAGCGCAAGAAGCGGTCGTACGAGATCCGGGTCTGCCGCCGCTGCCAGTACGTCTCCAACTTCACCAACACCGTCGACTACACGGCGTTCGAGTCGGTCGAGAGCTTCCGGCTGTCGCCGCGCGTCGGCACCGCGGAGCACCAGGGTCGTGAGTTCCACATGGCCGAGATGGGCGCCGAGATCCTCCAACGGTCGGGCCTCAAGGTCATGGTGTTCGGCGCCGGCCGCAGCCTCGACTACCAGCACATTGCCAAGCTGCCGGCGGTCGAGCGGGTCGTCATGAGCGATGTCGTCGACCTCGGCATCGACGCCGACTTCATCAACATCACCGAGGGCACGTCGCAGCGCTTCGACCTGATCATCGCGTGCGAGGTCGTCGAGCACTTCACCGATCCGCGCGCCGAGTTCCCCCGGCTGTTCAAGCTGCTCACCAAGAACGGCCTGCTGGTCTGCTCGACCAACATCTACGACGGCCGCAACGTCAAGAACCACCGCTACCTCTACTCGCGTGGCCACACCTCCTACTACAGCCCTCAGGCCATCGAGGTGATCGCCCGCAGAAGCGGCATGCACCACGACTTCCGGATCCCCGCGATCGCCACCGGCTCGGCAGGCCCGCGCAAGCGCTACGTGCTCTTCACCAGGTCGCGGGGCAACGTGCGACGCATCGTCGACTACTTCGGCCGTCACGCGTACGCGCCCTCGGAGGACGTCGGGCCCACTGAGTAGGCTCGCCCCATGGATCCGCTCTTCACCGAAACCGGGGTGTTCCTCGCCCTGGAGGGTGGGGAGGGTGCCGGCAAGTCGACGCAGGCCGTCAAGCTCGTCGAGTGGCTCGAGAGCCTCGGCCACGGCGTCCTGCTGACCCGCGAGCCCGGAGCGACCGAGGTCGGCAAGATCCTGCGTCACATCGTCCTCGACAACGACACCGGTGAGCTGTCGCCGCGCACCGAGGTGCTGCTCTACGCCGCCGACAAGGCCGAGCACGTCGACCAGATCGTGCTGCCAGCGCTCGCCGAGGGCACGATCGTGCTGACCGACCGTTATGTCGACTCGCTGCTCGCCTATCAGGGCGCCGGCCGGCTGCTCGACCCCGCCGAGGTCGAGCACATCGCCCGTTGGGCCACCTCGTCGCTGCGGCCGCACCTCACGATCGTCCTCGACATCGATCCGGCCATCGGCCATGCGCGGTTCGAGGGTGCCGACCGCATCGAGTCCGAGCCGCTGGAGTTCCACCAACGCGTACGCCAGCACTTCCTCGACCTCGCAGCCGCCGATCCCAAGCACTACCTGGTCGTCGGGGGCGGCGGCACGCCCGACGAGATCCATGCGACGATTCGCCAAGCGGTCGAGCCGTGGCTCGGGCAGGCGTCGGCATGACCGTGTGGGCGGACCTGGTCGGCCAGGAGCCGGTCGTCGAGACGCTGCGGTCCGCGGTCGCGTCGGCCGACGGCGACGGCCGCTCGATGACGCATGCGTGGCTCTTCACGGGCCCTCCCGGCTCCGGTCGATCCAACGCGGCCCGCGCGTTCGCCGCCGCGCTGCAGTGTGAGCTGGGCGGATGCGGCGAGTGCCACTCGTGCACGACGGCGCGCGCCGGCAGCCATCCCGACATCACACTGATCTCGACCGACGGGCTCTCGATCGGCGTCAAGGACATCCGCCAGTACGTCCGCTCGGCCGCCCTGCGACCCGCGCTCGGCCGTTGGCAGATCCTCATCATCGAGGACGCCGACCGGCTCACCGACGAAGCGGCCAACGCCCTGCTCAAGGCGATCGAGGAGCCGTCGCGCCACACCGTGTGGATGCTGTGCGCCCCGGCCGTCGACGACGTGTCGGTGACGATCCGCTCCCGCGCCCGAAGCGTGCTGCTGCGCACCCCGTCGACCGAGGCCATCACCGGCCTGCTGGTCGCGCGCGACGGCGTCGAGCCACAGCTGGCGCACGCCGTCGCCGCGGCTTCGCAGGGACACATCGGCCGGGCGCGCGGGCTGGCCCGGGACCCGGGCGCACGCGAGCGACGACGGGCGATCCTCTCGATCCCGGTGGCACTGCATGACCTCGGCGACTGCCTCCGTGCCGCGCACCAGGTCAACGAGGAGGCGACGGCACGGGCCAAGGACTTCTGCGACCCCGCCGACGAGCGCGAGCTCGAGGACATCCGCGCGACGTGGGGTGTCGAGGAGCGTGGACGCCGCCCACCCGGATACGCCGGCGCGCTGTCGACGTTGCAGAAGGACCAGGACCGCCGCCGCAAGCGCATGGCCCGCGACTCGATCGACGGGGTCCTGCTCGACCTGCTGTCGTTCTGCCGTGACGTCCTGGCCGTGCAGTGCGCGACCGGCGTCGATCTCGTCAACGCCGACGTGGCCGACGACATCGCCGAGATGGCGCGCGTGTGGACGCCCGAATCGACGATCCACACGATCGATGCCATCGTCGAGTGTCGTACGGCCTTGACCGCCAACGCCGCACCACTGCTCGCCCTCGAACGCATGATGATCGGACTCCGCAGGTGACTCGCAACAGAACGCTGATCGTGATCTCGGTCGTGGCCGCCTTCGCCGTGCTCGTGGGCGTGGCCATCGTGTCGGCCGTCCTCCTGACCGACGACAAGTCGGACACGTGGACCGAGCCCAAGCCGGCCGCCACGTCGGCGCCGTCCGGGCTCAAGCAGTTCTACGACCAGAAGGTCAGCTGGTCGAGCTGCGATGACTCCGCGAGATGCGCGTGGATCAAGGTGCCGATCGACTACGCGAAGCCCGACGGGGCGACGACCAAGCTCCGCGCCATCGTCCACCCTGCCGGCGGTGGCAAGGCGACCGGCAGCATCCTGGTCAACCCCGGAGGTCCCGGCGGTTCGGCGATCGACTTCGCCAAGACGATGGTCGGCGAGTTCGGCGACGACGTCCTCAAGAAGTACGACATCGTCGGCGTCGACCCGCGCGGCGTCGCCGAGAGCTCACCGCTCACGTGCCTGTCCGACAAGGGCTTCGATGCCTTCACCGAGACCGACCCCGACCCCGACAACGCCGCCGAGATCACGGCACTCCGCCAGAGCATCACCGACCTCGGCCAGGCCTGCGAGAAGAACTCCGGCGAGCTCGCGGCCCACGTCTCGACCGTCGAGGTCGCCAAGGACATGGACGTCGTGCGCGCGCTGCTCGGCCGGTCCAAGCTCGACTGGTTCGGCGCGTCATACGGCACGGAGCTCGGCGCGGTCTATGCCCAGCTGTTCCCGACCAACGTCGGCCGCATGGTGCTCGACGGTGCGGTCGATCCGTCGCTGGATGCCATCGGCTCGAGCCTCGGCCAGACCACGGGCTTCCAGCGGGCCCTCGACGCGTACGCCAAGGACTGCGTCAAGCAGTCGAACTGCCCGCTGGGCAAGGACGCCGATGCCGGCCTCGCCAAGATCGCCGACCTCATGAAGCAGCTCGACGCGAATCCGATGAAGGCCTTGCCCGGTCGCGACCTGACCGAGGGTCAGGCGTTCTACGGCATCGCGGTCACGCTCTATGACAAGACCACGTGGACCTATCTCTCACAGGGACTGGATGCGGCGTTCAAGGGCGACGGCAGCGTGCTGCTCCGGCTCTCCGACATCTACTTCGATCGCAAGGAGGACGGCTCCTACAGCGGCAACATCGGCCAGGTGATCTACGCCGTCAACTGCCTCGATGCGCCCGACCACGTGACGGTCCAGGAGACCGAAGCGGCGCTCCCGCGGTTCGAGAAGGTGTCACCGGTGTTCGGCCGGGCTCTCGGCTGGGGTGCGCTCGGCTGCGCCGACTGGCCGATCAAGGTGACCAACCCGCTGCCCAAGATCGAGGCCAAGGGTGCGCCGCCGATCCTCGTGCTCGGCACGACCCGCGACCCGGCGACGCCCTACGAGTGGGCCAAGTCGCTGGCGTCGCAGCTGTCGTCGGGCGTGCTGATCACCCGCGAAGGCGACGGTCACACGGCCTACACCTCGGGCAACACATGCATCACCAAGGCGGTCGACAGCTTCTTCACCGAGGGCACGGTGCCCAAGGCGGGCCTGGTCTGCAAGGAACAGAACTAGCGGCGTGCCCCTAGCGGTTGCCGAGGATCGAGCCCAAGATCGACCCGAGGTCCGGCGACTGGGCCTTGGCCTCGGTGCTCGCGTTCTGGACTTCCTGTTGCACGACCGCGGGGTCGGCCTTGCCGCCACTCGTGAGTCGCTTGGCCAGGTAGGCCATGACGATGGGTGCGACGATCTTGAGGATCTTCTCGACATCGACGCCCGACGCTCCGGCTTTGCTGCCGATCGCCTCCGAGACGTTCGGCGCAGCACCACCGAGGACCTTCTCGATGATCCCGCTGCCCAGAGCGCCGTTGATCAGGGCGCCCATGTCGCCGAGCGGGTTGGCGTCGGCGTGCTGGCCGAGCGCGTTCGCCAGCGATGCCGCGCCCTCGCCGCTCTGGACGTTGTGCTCCATGCCACCGAGCAGTGCCGGGAGGCTGTCCCGGATGATGCCCTGGAGCTTGTCGGGTTCGACGCCGACCTGCTGGGCGATGTCGTTCAGGGTGCCGGAGTCGATGCCGGCGAGGATGTCGTCTGCGAGAGCCATGCCCGCACCCTAGACCCGCTCGCGAGGGACCGACTAGGGCTGACGGACTGCTTCGTGGTGATGGATGACTTCGTCGATGATGAAGTTGAGGAACTTCTCGGCGAACGCCGGGTCGAGGTCGGCCTCGATCGCCAGGGCGCGGAGACGGGTGATCTGCCGCGCCTCACGCTCGGGATCTGCGGGCGGGAGGTCGTGCTCGGCCTTGAGCTTGCCGACGCGTTTGGTGTACTTGAAGCGCTCTGCCAGGACATGGATCAGGGCGGCATCGATGTTGTCGATGCTCGCCCGGATCTCCTCGAGCTCGGCCTGCGTCGTGTCGGTCACGAGTGCGATTCTACGGGGGAGAGGCCGATGTGATGTCCGCGCGATCACCCGGTAGACTCAGTGATCGGTTCGGCGGGCGATCCCCGGCGAACCTCGGCCGCTTTAGCTCAGTCGGTAGAGCGTTTCACTCGTAATGAAAAGGTCGTCAGTTCGATTCTGACAAGCGGCTCAACGAAAAATCGACCTCAGGGTTTGGCCCGCGTCCCCCCGGCGTCCCCCCACTGGTTCAACCGGTGCAATGCGGTCTCGTCCGCGGACGTTCCCAGGTAGTGAAGGTATCGCTGCGTCGTCGTCAGATCGGCGTGTCCGAGCCATGCCTGGACGGTGGTTGGGGAGACGCCGGCCTCGAGCCAGAGGCATGCGGCTGTGTGCCGCAGGTCGTGCAGACGACGACCGCGTCCGGTCTCGGCCCAGCGCGTCGAGTTCTTGAACGCCGTGGCGTACAGGCGCGCGCCGTTCTCGGTCGTGACGAGCAGGTCGTCCGGACCCTTGCCGGCGGCCATCTCGCGGACGAGTGGGAGGACGGCGTCGACGAGGGGAACGTGGCGGGACTTGTTGGACTTCGGCCGCTTGGTGCCGATGCCTTCGGGTTGCGCGCGGCGAACCACAAGGCGTGGCACCGGCACCTCGACGAAGTCGGCGACGCGGACCTCACGCAGCTCGGACCACCGTAGGCCGGTCCACCCGGCGAGCCAGACGGCATTCGCAAGGCTCGGGTTAAGCCGGGCGATGTCGTCCCTGACCTCCTCGAGCTCCGGTCTGGACAGCGGGAACATCTCGGCGGCCGGCGTGAGCTGCGGCGGCACCCGAGTTCGCGTCACGGGGTTGATGGTGATCATCCGCTCTCGGATGCACGAGGCGAAGAACGCCATCAGAGTCGCCCGGTAGCGCCTCACGGTCGACTCGGCGTAGCGACGCGACCACTCGTTGATGCAGCGCTGGACCTCACGATCGGTCACCCGATTCACGTGGAGGTTCGCCACGGTCGGTGGCAGCGCCCTGAGCACCGATCGATCGGCCTTGGTCGTCTTGATGGCGACAGTGCCTTCACGATCCGTGAGCCAGGTCGCGAATGCCTTTCGGACGACGACCTTGCCGGCCCGTGGATCGACACCGCCCGCGAGGGAGGCGCGCTCGCGAGCGAGCCACGCCTCCGCCTCGCGTTTGGTGTCGAACGTGCGACTGGCGACAGCCTCGCGCCCGTGCTTGAGCCGTGCGCGCCACCGTCCGGACCGCTCCTGCTGGACAGCCATCAGGAGGCGCGGGCTTCCACGTACGCGAGGATGTCGTCGACGCGATAGCGAGGCGCGTGGTCGGTGACCCACACGCACCGCGGTCCCGTTCCGTTCTGCCGCATGCGGCACAACGTCGATGTCGCGACTCCAAGGATCTTCGACACCTCGGTGGGCGACAGCAGCTTGAGTTCTGTCATGGCGATCGTTCCTTCCTCCCACCCTCGGTGAGTCCTACGACGTGCTCGACCCTCCAGTCTCGAGCGGCAGCGGTGGGAACGAACCTGCTCGATCACGATCTGTGGAGAACTCGTTGCATGCCTGCGCCCTGTGGAATGGCGCTACTCCACAAGGCCGCGTTGCCTGGGTCGAGCGGCCAGGGAACGTTCAACTTTCGGGGGAACGTTGGGGGGAACGTTTAGGGAACGTAGCTGCGCTCGGCGATGTATCCAAGCGTTCTGGTCTGCGAACGAGCGGGGACAGACTGGCTCGATATCCCTCAAATTTCGCGCGCGTGCGACATCCTTGGAAAGACGGGCACAGGAGGTGACCGGTGGTCTCGCATTCAGCGCTGCGCATCCTCATCGACACCAACGTGTTCATCGCTGCTGAGAGCGACGCTGAGCCGAGGCACCCGAACGGCGCCCTCGCCTCAAAGCTCTACAGCCTCGCAGGCGAACTGAACCACACGCTCTGTGTGGGCGACGGGATCAAACGTGATTTCGAACGTCACGCGGACGCTGGACATCGTCTGCGGCGCTCTTGGCAACTAGAGCGGTACCACGTTCTCCGGCCCATCGCAGTGCCCGTGGACTTTCGAGCGCGAGCCGGCTATCCGCCAAACATCAACGATCAGAGCAAGGTTGACCTGACGCTGTTGCTGGCGTTGGAACGGAATGCGGCACAGTGGCTGGTCACGGAGGATCAGCGGATCTTGCCTCACGCCAAAGCGTTGGGGCTGGAAGATCGCGTCTTCAGCCTCAACGATGTGATCGAGGTACTTCAGCGTCAGCAGGCGAAGCCGATCTCAGTTCCTGCGGTGGAGGAGGTACGTGGCTACGAGCTGAACCGTGACGACCCGATCTTCGACGAATTCTTCGACGGCTACTCGATTCGTGAATGGATCAAGAACAAGGTGGCGGCCGAGGGGCGGCTCTGCCTCACGATGGGTTTGAGCGACGAGCCCCTTGATGCTGTCGTCATCCTGAACCACGAGACGAAGGAACCATGGGGCTTGGAAGGTGAAGTCCTCAAAGTCTGTACGTTCAAAGTTGCTGCTCATGCTCGCGGCATCAAGCGCGGCGAACTCCTACTGTGGGCGGTCTTTAGCCACGCCCGTGCGAACGCGTATGACTCGATCTTCGTCGAGGTTTTCGACGATGAGCATGAATTGATTGCTCTGTTCGAGAGTTTTGGTTTCCGCGACCTGGGTGTCACGACTACACGGGATGGCGAGCTCGTGTATGCCAAACATTTATCACCGGTCGGAGACGATTCGCTTCCGCCGCTGGACTACAACATCGCATACGGTCCCGGCGCGTTGAAGATTGATCGCCTGTTCTTGATTCCGATACTCCCTAGGTGGCACAAAAGTCTCTTTCCAGTTGCAGACGACGACATGCAGTTGAGCCTTGTACAAGGAATGACTGATCAAGGGAACGCCATCCGGAAAGCGTACGTCTGTAAGTCACCCTCCAATCAGTTGCAGCCCGGCGACACGATCTTGTTTCTCAGAACGCGCGAAAACCAGATGGTCAACGTTGTTGGGGTTGTCGAAGAGACGCTCCGGTCCTCAGACCCTGCTGGGGTTCTTGGATTCACCGGGCGTCGAACCGTCTACTCGCCCGATGAGATCAACGACATGTGCTCCGGAGGTGAAGTTCTTGCGATTCGCTTTCGGTTGGATCGAGTTCTTAGCGCGCCACTCGCCGCAGATGAACTCGTTGCGGCCGGCGTTATGAAAAGGTCGCCGATGAGTATCCAACGGATCACGGACGAAGGGGCGAGCGAATGGCTCAGGACTCTCCTTATCGCCTAGCACTGATGTCGGTCCATCCGGAATTCGCGGAAGCGATCCTCGCCGGCACAAAGACTGTGGAGTTTCGCAAAAGGCCTGTGGCGGCGGACGTGACCCATGTGGCGATCTATGCCACGCAACCCGTCGGGCGTGTTGTCGGGATCTTTTCGATCGAAGAGCAGGTGATGGAGTCACCTCGACGTTTGTGGCAAATGTTTAAGGACGTCGGCGGCATCTCTCGGCCCCGCTTCTTCGCCTACTACGAGGCGAGAAGTCGTGGTGTGGGCATCCGAGTCCGCGACCTGTACCCCTTCGAAGAGAAGTTGACATTGCAGGACGTATTCGGGCTGTCCCGTCCGCCACAGAGCTTCCAATACGTGTCTGGTCCGCAAGCAACAGCTGCGCTCGCGCTTGCCAACGTCGGGTAGCGCTACATCAGGTCCCCTCCGCAACCTCTTCTAAGTGCCGGGACCCGCGGACCGTTGCGCCTCAACAGACCTCGAGCGCGTCGCTCAACTGCCAAGGAATGTTCGGCGGCCCTTTTCGTCACTGATTTCCGGGAATGGGCCTCTATGTTGCAAGCCCTTCGGCCGAGTTCGTAGCCTGAGTGCTGGTGGGTGTGGCTGCTCGCTTCAGCAGAAGAGCAGGGTGAGGCTGAGCCTTGCCGCGTTGCTTGCCGTTAGGCAGTGAGTCGTGCCTCGTTTGCGGCGGCTGCACCCACCGCCAGTTGGGCGGGCGGCGAGGCTGCGGCAGCATCGGCGCGCATGGTGTTGAAGACCAGGTCGGACAGTCGTCGTTTGAGGCAGCGGACGCGCTTCACGGCCGGTTTTGCCTTCTGCTCGTTTGCGGAGGTAGTAGGCCCGGCCCTCGGTGTCGGCGCGGATCTGGGTGATCGCGATTGTGTAAAGCGCCCGGTTGAGGCGCCGGTTTCCGCCGGGGTTGTAGCGGTGTCGGATGGTTCGGCCTGATGATGCTGGCAGGGGAGCTGTGCCGTTCGCTGCGGCGAACGCGTCGCGGTTGGGATAGCGGCGGATGTCGACGACCTCGGCGAGGAACTGCGCAGCGACGACTGGTCCGACGCCGTGCATGGCCGGTCAACGTGGTGTCGGAGGCGTCAACCAGGCTCGTTGATCTGCGCCTTCAGCGTCCGCTGTCTCGCCGTCGATGACCAGGATCCGCTCGAGCCGGCGACGGCTCAGACTCGGCACGAATGTCGCGACAGACCGGCGAGCAGAGCCAGCGCTGCGCGGGCCCGGGCGCTGGTGGCCAAGGTGGTGATCTGCGCTTGGTAGCCAGGCAACAAACCGCGCCAGGTCGGAGTGGACGCGGTTCGCGGTGGCGGAGCGTTCGTGGAGCAGGTCCTCGCGGTAGTCCAGCAACGCCCGCAGATCCGCAGCCGGTCCGACGGTCAGCCGGACGGGTGGGAGGCGGTGCTCGCGTGCGGTGATCCGGGCGATCGCCAATGAGTCGACGGGGTCGGTCTTTCCCTTGCCCGACCTGTCCGCGGCGCTCGCGGGACGTCATCAAGGTTGGGACCTCGACGACGCTGACGTCTCGGTCGGTGACCCACCGCAGCACCAGGTGAACGGCGACGGCACGGCCGTAGTTGCCCGGACCCTTCGATGCCGACCCGGACCACCTGGTGGGTATCCAGCAGTCGTCGCGAGGTCGACGAAACCGCGCTCGGTGTTGGGGATGTCTCGGTGTTCCAGCTGCCGGCCCGCCGGCGTCGATGATCGCGACCGCGAGAGTGTCTTTGTGGGTGTCGATACCAGCGAACATTGGACCTCAGATTCTGCTCGAGAAGTGCCGCATGGACCGGCGACGCGCATGCATTCTGAGGTGACCAACCGCCAGGATCAGACCAGCGGACCGACCCCGACGGTACGTGCCCCAAGCCTCTATCGGGCGTCACCGCCAGCCACTGAACATCGCCGAGAGGCAACCATTTCCGAGAGCCTCAACGGTGTTACCGGAGGGCAGCAAAAGGTAGAGCCTTCTCGACGATGCTGCGGGCCCGCACGATTCGTACGGACGAATCGACCTTCCCAGAATGCAAGAGGTGTGTGACGAAATTTTGAGCATGTGTCCTCTCGGGGTGGGGAACATCGGCCATAGGTGGGTGGAGGTTCACCTATGAGCGATGGAAATGGATCGGCGGAGTCGATCAAGCCGAGGCTGTGTGAGAGGTGCGGGAAGCGGATGCCGCCGCAGAAGCGTGGCCGGCCGCGGCGCTGGTGTTCGCAGCAGTGCCGGCAGTCGGCGTACGAGGAGCGTCACGGCCTCGAGAGCTGGAAGGACAAGCAACCAAGGGTTAGCAGCTTGTCGGATGTCGTCGAGGTGATGTCCGATCGCGGCGCTCGGCGAAGTATCAGCCAGAGCCCGGACTCGGCGGCGCGTCTGCCGGACAGTGCCTCGCACGACTGCGTCGGAGTCGTCTGTGCCAATCAGGCGTACATGGCGCTGGTCGTGGACGACGTGGCCGAGATGATTCTTGACTTGAAGCCGCTCAGCACGTCGGACGGGCGCTTCCTCGCTCGAGCGGTCGCTCGTCTCGTCGAGTCGGTTCACCACGTGGCGTTCCGGGTGGTCCCAACCGGGACGCCGATGGCCCCGCCGGACTCCGGTGCTACGCGGTAGGCGTCTTGTTGGCCGATGGCGTGAGCTCGTCGATGAGGGCGAGAATCTTGCGCTCGATGTCGTCCCAGATGGGGCGGACGGCGGCGAGGTCGAGTCAGTACAGGTCGGCACGTTGACCGTCCGTCTGCGTTCGTGAGACCGAGCCGTATGTAAGGCAGGTGCGAGCTCATGCCTTGTTGATTCCTCCGACGGCCACACGCGCGCTGAGATCAACGCGGCACCGTATTGTCGTCGGCCCGGTCATCGGCCAAACGCCTTGCTGAACCAGCCCGCAGAACGCTCGCTGCGTGGATGCCCTCCGCACCACTGGCCAGCTGGGACCGAGGACTTGACCTGTGCGATGTGTTGGCCGCAGCCGGCCCAGGTGGTCTTGCCGCAGGTCTTGCAATTGACGGGGCGACACATGTGTAGAACTCCTCTTTGGTGGGTCAGAACAGCGCGGGTAGCGCGCGGGTAGCGGTGTAGAGGGCGACTACGACCACCAAGGTGGTGAAGGCAGTCGCCAGATGGTCGGATTTGACCCAGGACGCGAGCCGGGCGCCGAGTATCCCGCCGACGGCCGAGGCGGCAGTCAGCGCAGCGACAAGTCGCCAGTCCGGAGTGGCGCCGAACCCGGCACGCGCGACGAGGGCGGCGGCCGATGTCAGCGTGATGACCACCAGCGAGGTGCCGGCGGCCAGGTCCATCGCCAGCCCGAGGGCGAGCACCAGTACCGGTACGACGAGAAAGCCACCACCGACGCCGAGGAACCCGGTCAGCAGGCCGACACCGGTCGCGCTAGTGAATACCTTGAGCGCCTGGGGGCACCGACACCCGAACGTGGGGGTGAAGGTGACGATGGGGTCATCCAGGCGGGCGCGGACCCTGCTGGAGGTGCCGGAGGTTGCCGTTGCTTCTGCGTCCTTGTGCGGGGGACGAAACTGGCGGTACACCATCAGGGCGCCGACTACCAGCAGCACCACAGAGAACGACGCCAGCAGCACCGGCTCGGAGACATGGACTGAGAGCTTGGCGCCTGCGACAGCGCCGCCGGTGGCTAGCAGGCCGAACGCGACCCCGCGGCCCAGCAGCACGTTGCCGTCCCGGTATGCGGTGACAGCGCCAACCAGGCAGGTCGCGCCGACTACGACCAACGCCCCGGTCGTCGCCTGTGCCGGTGACTGCCCCAGGACGTAGACGAGGACCGGGATGGCTAGCATCGAGCCACCGCCGCCTAGAGCGCCCAGGCTGAGCCCGATGATGGCGCCGGCGGCGACGGCCAGCACCAGGCTCATCCTTCCTCGGCGGGTCCCGCAAGGCTGGTGCGGGAGTCGCCCTGTCCTGATGCGCCGGGTTCGACGAGGTGCAGTCCGACCTTCTCGGCGTTCTCGAAGGAGTCGTCGACGGCGACCACCCGACGGCCGGCTGCGTCCAGGACGGAGGCGGCGATGCTGGCGCGGTAGCCGCTGGCGCAGTGCACCCACACCTCACCCTCGGGGACGTGCCCCACCTCAGTGGGAAGGTCATGGATGGGAATGTTGAACGCCCCGGTGATGGCGCCGGACTGGTACTCATCGGCACGGCGCACGTCGAGCACGACTACCGGCCGGTGTCGGCGGACCTGTTCGAGATCGGCGAACGTGCCGGTCGGGAACGAGGTGAGCTCTCGGTCGCTCCAATGCTTCGGCCCGCCTGTGGCCTGCGCGGCCGGGCGGTCGATGCCGACCCGGACCAGTTCGCGCTGGGCTTGAGCGACGTCCTCTGCGGTCTCGCCGAGCAATGTGACCGGCGTCCCCCACGTGATCAGCCAGGCGAGGTACGTGGCGAACGCTCCGTCGAGACCAAAGTTGAGGGTGCCGGGTGCGTGGCCGGCGGCGAAGGCGGTCCGGTTGCGCAGGTCGACGACCCACTCTCCGGCCTCGATGCGGTGGCGGAGCTCACCCGGGTCGGCCTCCAACGGCGGAGTCAGGTCAGGCTCCGATGGGCCGGCGGCGTTCGCTGGACCGATGTGGGCGTAGTAGGCAGGGAAGGCACCGAGTCCGTCGAGGAGCTCCCGGACGTAAGTCTCCTCGTCCTGGGTGAGGGCCGGGTTCGACCCCTTCTCCTGCCCGATGGTGGACTCGGTCGCATCGGACTGAGTGGCGGCGCAGAACGAGCCGAAACCATGGGTCGGAAAGACCTCCGCCCGGTCGGGCAGCAGCTCGGCCAGCTTGTGGGCCGAGGCGTGTTGATGGCGCACGAGGGCGTCGGTGTGCTCCTCGCCGAGCAGGTCAGGGCGGCCAGTGGCGCCGTACAGGAGGGACCCACCGGAGAACACTCCGACGGACGTGTTGAGATCGGTGTCGGGCCCGGTGTCGGAGAGCGCGTAGGACAGGTGCGTGAAGGTGTGGCCCGGTGTCGACAGAGCGAGTATCCGCATCCGCGGGCCGACCTCCACAGTCTCGCCGTCGCGGATCGGCGTCCGGTCGAAGGACACCTCGTCCTCTGCGTTGACGTGATAGGCCGCGCCGGTGCGCTGAGCCAGCGCGAGGCCTCCGGTGACGTAGTCGTTGTGGATGTGTGTCTCGAACACGTCGGTCAGCCTGACCTGGTGCTCCTCCAGAATGTCCAACACCCGGTCGATGTCGCGCTGCGGGTCAACCACCAATGCCACGTCTCCGTCGTGGACGACGTAGCTGCGGTCCCCGAGGGACGGCGTCTCGAGCGGGATGATCGTCAGTTCGTTGTTGGTCATGGGGTCTCCTGGGGGGCGGGGGGCTGATGGTCGGCTGGAGGGGTAGGTGTCGGGGTCAAGGTCGGCCTGAGCTGGCCCAGGATGTGGTGTCGCCGCTGACGGAGTACCCGTCGACGCCGGCCTGTATCAACAGGTCGGTCATCGCGGGGCTGCGGTTGCCCGAGGCGCAGATGACGTACACGGGCTCGTCGCGGTAGCTCTTTTGTCCCGTCCCGCTAGCTGTCATCGGTCTGAGACTGACCGCCCCGCGCTCGAGCTGGTGCTGGGCGGGTTGGGCTGGAATGCGCACCCGGCCGGGACGCCTGCTCGGCGCAGGATGAGTGCCGCGGGGCAGAAGCCGGTGAGGCTCGCCTGGAGCAGGTTGAGCCCGACGAAGGCTGGCAGAGCCAACCACCAGAAGGATGTGAGGGTGGCGAGGACGACTCCGAGGAGCGTCAAAGTTCCGGCCAGGGCCATCACGGCGCGGTCGATGTTCATGGTTCTCCGTTTCGATGGGGATGGGTGTGCAGACGTATTAGTGGTGTCGCAGGCCTGCCCGGTGTAGGTGCATCAGCCGTGGGCGAAGGTGATGTTGGGCAGGATGCGCTTGAGCCAGCCCGGGACGTACCAGGCGGCGTGTCCGGTCAGGCGCAGCAGCACCGGCAGGAGGACGAGTCTGACGAGGAACGCGTCGAGCAGGACAGCGACCCCCAGGACGACTCCCATCTCCTTGGGAGGCAGTGGCCCGGACAGCGCAAAGGTGAAGAACACCGCGACCATGACTGCGCCGGCGGCGAAGACGACCCGCCCGGAGTGCGCGAGCGCTCCGACCATCGCGTCCTTGGGGTCGCCGGTGCGTTCGTAGTGCTCCTTGGCTGAGGCGAGCAAGAAGACGGTGTAGTCCATCGCGATGGCGAAGATCATCGCGAAGAAGAACACTGGCGCCCACGCGTCCAGGAAGCCCTGGCTCTCGAAACCGAGCAGGCCGGCTCCCCAGCCTTCCTGGAAGATGAGGCGGGCGACGCCGAACGCCGCGGCAGTGGACAGGAGGCTGACAAGGGCCCCGAGCAGCGAGATGAGCGGTGCCTGCAGGGCGATGAGCAGCAGCAGGAACCCGAGTGTGAGGATGACGCCGATGACCAGCGGGGTGGAGTCGTCGAGCTGGGTCTTGAGGTCGAGGTTCTCGACCGGCGCGCCGCCGACGTATGCGGTGTCAGGCAGGTCGGCGCGCAGGCGTTCGACGGTGTCGGCCAGCGCGGGGTCGGACGGGTCGACGGTGGGAACGGCCTGGACCATCGCCAGACCTGAGTCGTCAGCGGCAGGCTGCGCTGGCATCGCGGCCGCGATGCCCCGGTCTGCCTGGAGGACCGAGACTGTCTGGGCGGCCTGCTCCTCCTTGACCACGATCTGGAGGGTGCCGGGTGCGCCGTCACCGAACGATGCCTGGACACGGTCGTAGCCGACCCGGGCCGAGGCCTCCTCGGGAAGGACCTTGATCGACGGCATCGCTGTGGACAGGCCGATCACCGGTGCGGCGAGCGCGAGCAGTACGACGAGGGAGGCCGCACCCCACGCGACGGGCCGGCGCCAGAGCCGTTCGCCCCAGGCCGCGAACCTCGACGAACGGTGCTCGCCGGTCTTGATCCACGGTAGGGAGAGCTTGTTGATGCGGTGGTCAAGCTTGAACAGGACCAGAGGTAGAAGCGTCAAGGTCGCGCCGAGGACGAAGACGACCGAGAGCATGATGCCGCCAGCCATCGATCGGAACGAGGGTGAGGGAACGAGCATGACCGCCGACAGCGACACCAGCACGGTGAGCCCGGACAGCAGGACGGCCTTGCCGGCGGTGTCCATTGTCTCGGCGACAGCATCCCGAGCGGACAGACCCGCGCCCATCCGGGCGGCTCGGTAGCGGACGACGAGGAACAGGGCGTAGTCGATGCCGAGGGCAAGGGCGAACATCATCGCGAAGTTCATCGCCCAGATCGACACGGGCACGACCTCGTTGATGAGCACGAGGGAGCCGGCCGAGGCGACGAGTCCGGCGAGGGTCAGCAGCAGAGGGAGGCCGGCGGCAACCAGTGCCCCGAAGGCGATGACGAGGATGGCCAGGGTGACGGGCCAGGACACCATCTCCGACTTGAGCATGGCGTCCAGGTTGGCCTCGTTGAAGTCCGACCAGAGCAGAGATGAGCCGGTCGGGTTCACCTCGATGCCGTCACCGGAGAGCTGCTGGAGCGGCTCCTTGAGGTCGGTCGCGACGCGCACCATCTCATTCGTGTCGGCGCCTGCGCCGGCCAGGACGATGGCGGTCGAGCCGTCCTGGCTGAGGGTCGCACCCGGTTGGGGTGCCACCACGTCGGCGATGCGGGGCTCGTCCTCGAGCTGGGAGGTCACGGCAGACAGCACTTCGGCGCCTTGACCCTCGGTGACGGGCCCGTCGTTGCTGTGGACGACTACTTGGATGGCCGAGGAGGCGTTGCCGCCGAAGTGCTGTCGGGCCAGCTCGCGTACCGCAACGGACTCTGAGCCGTTGGCCTGCCAGCCTGCGCCGGAGAGATTGTGCTCGACCTTGGGCGCGAAGATGCCCAGCCCGACGACGACGAGGAGCCACGCGATGGTGACAAAGCGGGCGTGGGTGGTCACCCAGGTGCCGAGGCGGCCGAGGGGGCCGGGGGTGGATATGACGCCGTGGATGGCGTCAGAGGTCTGGGTCGTGGTCATGGGTTCTCCGTGAAGCGTCGGGGAGCGGGGCGACCCTCACAGGTATCCCCCGGGGGGTTCGGGGTCGACGTTAGCATAACCCCCCGGGGGGTTGTACAGTTAGGGCTGAGCGGCGCTGCTAGGCGCTGACCGAGGAGGACCGGATGCCAGACCTGACCATCAAGATCGCCACCGACCGGGGCTACGACGAGACCGTCGCTCTCGTGCGCTCGGAGCTCGGCGAGGCCGGGTTCGGCGTGCTGACCGAGATCGACATCCAGGCGACGCTCAAGAACAAGCTCGACGTCGACGTCGAGCCGCAGATCATCCTGGGCGCGTGCCGGCCGCAGCTCGCGCACGCGGCGATGCAGGCCGATCCGTCCATCGCGGTCCTTCTCCCGTGCAATGTCGTCGTCCGCACAGATGGAGACCAGACCGTCGTCGAGGCATTCGATCCGTTGGCGATGACCGCGATGGCGCCTGAGGCATCGGGAACCCTGCATGACATCGCGCAGGACGCGCGCGCACGACTGACCGGAGCGCTGGAAGCCGTGAGGAGCGCCTGATGCCCGACGCAGCCGCTATGGGCTTGGAGCCTGCCGAGATCAAGGCCATCATCACCCGCATGAAGAGGGCGCACGGTCACCTGGGCAGCGTCATCCGGATGATGGAGGAGGGGTCGGACTGCGAGTCCGTCCTGACCCAGCTCGCTGCCGTCAACAAGGCGCTGTCCCGGGCTGGCTACGCCATCGTGGCCACCGGCATGCAGCACTGCCTGACCGAAGGGGACGGCCCGGACGGCGTCGACGCCAAGAAGATGGAAAAGCTGTTCCTTGCTCTCGCCTGAGGAGGTCGCTCCTCTATGCCAATGCCAACGCCGATGGTCGAGCCTGACCACAAACAGAGCTGGCTGGGTTCACTGGCTCGATCACCCCGATTCGTGACGATGCTCGACTCCGTAGCTGGCCTCGAGATCGTCCGATGGCAGTGTTCGGCACGGTCACGAACTGGTGCCCCTTCTGCAGGTGCGTCCCCCCGGCGTCCCCCCAGGCCAGCGATCAGTGCAATATGAGGGACGTGTGCAACTGCAATTGCAGAGAAAAATGGCCGCAACGACCCCTCGTAATGAAAAGGTCGTCAGTTCGATTCTGACAAGCGGCTCCACGAATTGTTCCGCCCTGGCCGTGTGCCCCGGTCAGCCGGCTCGACCCGGTCTCGTCGGCCGACCGCCCCGACATCCAGACTCGGAGAAAAGATGCCGGGGCGATAGGTGACGATCACGATAGTGTGAATTTCCTGCGGGCGCGGGGAGTTTTCGAAGTTCGACGGTCGTGGTGCTTGGCGCTCCCTTGGTTTCACCAGGCCCGCACGCAGACGGTTGCGAGAGCGTAACCCCACCTGGTTGTCGGTCGTTGTCACCCCTGTAGTCGTAGGACACTTTCGGGGCGAAATTGGTCGGTTCGACACCTCTCGGACTGGGCCGTGGTCAAGGAGCAGGCATGCGGCGAGTCTCGAGGGCACTTCTGAGTTTTGGACTCATGATCGGAGTGCTGACCTTCGGGGTGATCGGCGCGAACAGCGCGTCGGCATACCCGGACCAGGCCTGTCAGATCAGCGTCAACAAGCAAGTCGTCCATCCTGGGGATTCTCTGCACGTGACCGGCGAGTTCATCGCGTCGCCAGACGAAGGTCTGACGGTGCACTGGCGCGTGTCCTTCAACAAGGCTGTCGTACGCAAGGTCGGCTCGACGTTCACTCATACCTTCGCCATCCCGACTGTCCAGAAGACAACCGTCTTCAGGCTTCACGCATCGGCGACCAACGGCAAGGTGACGTGTGACCCGTCGGTCGATATTCAGGTCGTGCCTCGGGGGGTACCGAACCCCGGCTCGGACTCGCCTGATGCGTCCCTTCCCGACACAGGGGCACCCAGTCTTCTCTTCGGGATTCTCGGGTTGCTCTGTCTCGCCGTGGGCGCAAGCGCCCTCCGCTTCGGCAGGCGCCGCGAGCTTGTCGACCATGTGGTGCCGGGTGCGAACTCGCCCGATCACGCTCAAGGTCACTGATTCCCCCACAGGCCGTCCCACTGGTTCAACCGGTGGGATGCGGTCTCGTCCGCGGACATTCCAGGTAGTCCAGATATCGCTGCGTCGTCGTTGAATACGCGTGGCCGAGCCGTGCCTGCACGGTCGTAGGGAGACGCCACCGTCGCCGGTCGCTGACCAGGACGAAGGCTCGGGTTGTCGTGCCGGTTCGACCTGTCCGCGAACACCGGTCGTTCACATCGGTGTTCGGAGTGGGGCAACACTGCCGAGCACCAGTGCGGTGATCCAAACGGCCAGAATCAGAGGCGATTCGTCGCTTGCTGCACTGTTCCGACAGAAAGTGCTTGTGAACACTCTGAGAGTTTTGTACAGTGACGCTCAACACACGGTAAGTCACGACACAACTTGGAGTTGGCAATGCAGAGCATTGAGCGGCAGGACAGGCCGCAGCTGCGAAGCGCGAGGGTCTCGGTCTCGAAGGGCCTCATCACCATCGGATGCGCCACGATCCTGCTGTTCGCGATCAGCGCGATCGTGGCACCTGCGAGCGTCTCCTCCACGTCCTTGTCGGGAGTGCTTCCGATGGCTTCAGTTCTCGCGATCGCGGGGCTCGGACAGATGTTGGTCGTCCAGCAAGGTGGCATCGACCTCTCGGTCGCCGGCGGCATCTCCTTGGCATTGGTGATCGTGACCCACGTCCCCAACGGGGACAACTCGCGACTGGTGCCGGCGATCTTGATGGCGGTCGGCTTCGCGATCGCAGCGGGACTGCTCAACGGCGTCCTCATCGGCGGCCTCGGGCTCAATCCCGATCATCGCCACTCTCGGCGCTGAACGCCGTGCTGTACGGCGTGAACCTCAGCATCTCGGGCGGTCGCCCTCGCATCACGACCAAGCTGCTCGCGTCTGTGGCGGGCGGCTCGTCCGGCGGCATCCCCAACTCGGTCTTCTTCGCACTCGCTGCGCTGGTGGTCGTGTCGGTGATGGTGAAGATGTCGGTGCCCGGGCGTCGGTTCGAGGCGATCGGCGCGAACCCCCGCGCGGCCAGGGCCGTCGGGCCTGCGGGTTCGCACGCACCGGTCGTCGGCTACGTATGGGCGCAGCTGCTCTACTGCTTGGCCGGAATCCTCGATCGCGGGCATCACCGCGCAACCGACCGCATACGCCGGGCGACACGTTCCTGCTCCCGTCGATGGCGGTCGTGGTCCTGGGCGGCACCTCGCTGCTCGGCGGTCGTGGTTTCCCGCTGCCGACCGTCATCGCGGCGCTGTTCCTTTGGCAGCTCAATGGCTTGGTCAACGTGCTGGGGATCTCGCCGGCGATCTCGCCCCTTGTCCAGGCGGCGGCCCTCGCGGTCGGCGTCTCGCTCTACACCGTCGACTGGCGGGCCGTCCTCGGCAGCTTCACGAGAAGACGCGCGCTCGTCGCGACAGCTGAATAGGTCAGTTCAGCCCACAACCGAGCCGACGTCTGCGTTGGCGCGAGTGTGACACCCGTCACACAACAATTGGAGGAATAGAAAGATGGCAACTCGCAGAAAACTGGGAATGCTCGCGGTCGCGGCCGCCACCGCGTCCATGGCCCTGGCTGGTTGTGGCGGCTCGGGGGGGTCGGGCGACGGCAACGGTCCCGGCAAGGTCACACATCTCGAGGGCGCTCCCTCGTGGTGCGGCACCAAGAAGATCGCGTTCGCGCTCCTCGACGGATTCGGCGGCAACAGCTGGCGTCTGGTGACCACGGCCTCCGGCAAGGAAGAGGCCCGAAGTGCCCGAGCGTGACCAAGTTCCTGTACGCCGACGGCCAGGGCAACACGCAGAAGGCGATCTCCGACATCAAGGGCATGGTCTCCACCGGCGTCGATGCGATGGTGGTCTTCCCCGATGCCGGCAAGGCGGTGCTGCCCGCACTGACGTCAGCGTTCAAGGCGGGCGTCGTCACGGTTCCCTACCGGGTCGACCCGGGCGGCAAGGCCGGCGAGAACTACGACAAGTGGATCGGGACGACTTCGCCAACGACGGCATGAACTGGGCGACCTGGATCAAGAAGAACGTGCCCGACGGCGGCAACATCCTCTTCCTGGGTGGGCCCGGCGGGCAACAGCCAGAGCACGACCGAGTACGAGGCGATGCGCAAGAACCTGCCGGACACCTACAAGTTCATCGGCCAGACGCCGTTCCAGCCGACGAACTGGGACCCACGTTGACCCAGCGCTGCTGACCGGCGACATCGCGAAGTATCCGAAGATCGACGTCATCGTCTCCGACTTCGGCCCGACACTGGTCAGCTCGCTGCCGCCTGTTCCCCAAGAGCGGGCGCTCGATCCCGGCCTGTGCCACGCGTGACGGCAACTCGCTGAGCTGCTTCTGGGAGGAGACGCACGCCAAGAACCCCGACTTCAAGATGATGACGGTGGCGACCGGCAACGACAACGTGCGCCTGGCCGTGCAGTACGCGGTCGCCAAGGCGACGGGCGGTGAGCTGCCCACGGCTGACTCCTTCAAGGGCACCGATCTTCGAGGACTCGGTCAGCAAGGAGCCCAACCCGGTCGTCCTGCGACAAGAGCCTGCCCGGCGACACCTATCTGTCCGCGCAGATGGCCGGCGAGGAGCAGGCCGCACTCGGCAAGTAGCCGAACAACGTGGTGTTCGGGTTGGCCGGTGGGCCAGCCGCCGGCCGATCCGGACACCCACACTCCGCAACCAAGAACCATGAAAGGCACAGGCGCCCCCGTGAACACCGACAGCCGATGCGCCGGCACTCGCCGGCAACCCTGCGAGATGTCCGACATCTCGAAGTACTACGCGGGCGTCGCCGCCCTGACCGACGTGTCGGTCGACATCCTGCCGGGTGAGGTCCACGCGATCCTCGGCGAGAACGGCGCCGGCAAGTCGACGCTGATGAATGTCGCCATCGGGGACCGTCGCAGCCTGATGGGGGCACGCATCACGTTCGCGGGCACCCCGATGGATTCGCTGACACCGCGGGTCGCGGCGGCGCTCGGCATCGCGATCGTGCACCAGCACCCCGCCGTGCTGCCGGACATGACAGTCCTGGAGAACCTCGCAGGTGGCGCTGCCGGCGTCGGTCTTCGCCGGACGAGTCCTCGAACGTCGTGGCGCGGCGACTGCTCGACGAGGTCGGCCTCGACGTGCACCTCGAACGACCGGGTCGAGTCCCTGACCGTCGCGCAAAAGCACCTGCTGGAGATCGCGAAGGCGTTCGCCCTCGAGCCCAAGGTGCTGATCCTCGACGAGCCGACGGCGCCCCTCGGGGGCGCCGCCGTGGAGATGCTGTTCAGGCGGGTCCGGACGTCGTCTCCGCCGGTACCGCGGTCGTCTACATCACGCACCGGCTGGCCGAGGTGCGCGAGCTCGCCGACCGGGTGACGGTGCTGCGTGACGGTCAGGTACGAGGAACCGCGAACGTCGCGGACATCTCCGACGGCGACCTGCTGGCACTCATCGTCGGCCGGAAGCTCGACTCGACGTTTCCACCCAAACGCGACACCGTCCGTGCAGCGCTCGACGAACTTCCGGCTCGAGAACGTCGGCGGCCACGGATTCGCGCGCGTCTCAGCGGCGGCCCAACCGGGCGAGATCATCGGGATCGCGGGTGTCGTCGGAAACGGTCAGAGCGAGCTGCTGCGCGCACTCGCCGGGCTCGACTCCTTCTCGGGTGTGGTCGAGGTCGATGGTGTCGAGCGCTCCGCGACCGACCTGCTGCACCGGGCCGCGTACATGCCGGCGGACCGGCTTGCCGAAGGCCTGATGATGAGCCTCACGGTTCGCGAGAACGCGGCCATCTCGTCACTGCCCTCGTTCAAGCGGCTCGGCCTCGTCAACAGGTCCTCCGAGCTCGACGTCCGTGGGCTCCACCCTGCGCTCCCTCTCGGTCAAGGCGCCGTCGATGGACGCCGCGGTGTCGGCGCTGTCCGGTGGCAACCAGCAGAAGGTCGTCATCTCCCGCGCGCTCTTGAGCGACCCGGTCACTGCTCGTCGCGGACGAGCCGACTCAGGGCGTCGACGTCGGTGCCCGGGCCGAGATCTACGGGATCCTGCGTGACGCCTCCGACCGGGGCATCCCCGTCGTGGTGGCATCGTCCGACGCCAAGGAGCTGGAAGGACTGTGCGACCAGGTCCTCGTGATGTCGCGTGGTCACGTCGTCGCGACCCTGACGGGCGACGACATCACCGAGGAACGCATCATCTCGGCGGCAGTGACGCTCGACCACCGAGTCAGTCTCGGTCACGGACTCGAGTCGTCGTGCCCCGGCGTCCACGCGGCTGCGTCGTTTCATCCAGGGTGACTACGCGCCCTCGGCCCTGCTGGTCGCGGTCATCATTGTCCTGGCGTGCCTACCTCGGTGCGACCAACGAGCGTTACCTCAGCGACTTCAACATCGCCAACCTCCTCACGGCGGCTACTGCACTGGCGTTCATCGCGATGGGCCAGAACATCGCATTGCTGACCGGTGGTATCGACCTGTCGGTGGGCCCGCTCGCCGGGTTCCTCGTGGTGATCGCTTCGTTCTTCCTGAACGACGGGGACTCGGCGACGACGATCGTCCTCGGGCTGGTCCTGATGCTGGGGGCCGCGGTTGTGGTCGGGGCCATCAACGGGTCGCTCATACAGTTCGGCAAGTTCACCCCGATCGCCGCGACCCTGACGCTCTACATCGCCCTCGGTGGACTGGCCTTCTCGCTCCGCTCGTCACAGGGCGGCTTCATCAGCCAGTCGTTCCAGGACTTCGTCAACCGCGCGATCGGACCCATCCCGGTCTTCTTCATCGTGGTCGTCGTTGCGACGATCGTGATGGAGGTGCTGCTCCGCCGCAAGCGTTGGGGCTGGCAGCTGCGAGCCACGGGATCCGACCAGGAGTCGGCGCGGCGCATCGGCATCAACATCAACCGGACCGTGATCCTGGCGTACGTCGCGACGGCGGTCTTCGCGTTCCTCGGTGCCGTGATCCTCACGGGCCAGTACGGCATCGGTGACCCCGGCCAAGGCTCGGCCTACACCCTCACGAGCATCACCGCGGTCGTGCTGGGCGGCACCAGCATCCTGGGCGGCCGCGGCAGCTTCGTCGGCACCCTGCTGGGTGCGCTGCTCCTGCAGCAGGTGCTCAACGCCACGGTGTTCCTGCAGCTCGGCACGGTGTACCAGTACTACTTCCAAGGAGTGCTGATCCTGGTCGCCGCCGTGCTGTTCTCGCTGGGACAGGTGCGATCCAAGCGCCGTCAGGCGCTGGCGGCCTAGATGTCGCGCACGAGCGCCCGGGTGACCTCGGCGATGGCCGACCAGTCCAGCGGCGCGAGGTCCGGGTCGGAGAGGGCCTGCTCGAACATGTCCCTGAGCACGGGCGACGACGGAAGCGTGACGCCGTGAGTGCGCGCAGCCTGCTCGGCCAGCGACAAGTCCTTGAGGCCGAGCTCCACGGTGAAACCGGGCGGGCTGTAGGAGCGGCGAGCGATGAGGTCGCCGTAGCCCGTGTAGGCGGCGCCCGTGAACGCGGCGTCGGTCAGGATGTCCACGAAGGTGCTTCCGTCCACACCTCCTCGCTCCATCAACGTGATCGACTCGGCGAGCGCCTGCAGGGCGTGGATGAGGTTGTAGTTGACACCGATCTTGACGAGGCTCGCGCTGCTCGGCTGGTCGCCAACGACCCACGTGCGCTTGCCGAGGACGTCCAGGAATCCGGCCACCTCTGCGATGTCCTCGCTGGCTCCGCCGGCCACGATGTTGAGCTGACCGGCCGCTGCCACCGAGGCGCGGCCCAGGACCGGTGCGGCGAGATAGCGCACGCCGGCCGCGGCATGCGTGCGCGTCAGGCGCTCCGCGGCATCGAGGCTGAGGGTGGAGTGGTTGACGTGGATCGCGCCGTCTGGCGCGGCGTCGAGGACCTCCGCGCCGAACGTGGATTCTGCCGCGGCGTCGTTCGACAGCATCGAGAACACCGTGCCGGTGGAGAACGCCTCGGCGACGTCGGCGGCCCGGATCGCGCCGGCTTCGACGAGCGCATCCGCAGCGGACGGCGTGCGGTTCCACACGCGTACGGAATGCCCCGCGTCCAGGAGGCGCCGGGCCATCTCCTGCCCCATCGTGCCGAGCCCGACGAATCCAATGTCTGCCATGAGATCTCCCATTTCCTGCGCTGTTGTAAAGGTATAGCGAACACTAGCGCGATTCCACACCCGACTCAACGACACGTTCTTTCCCGTGATTTCACCGCTCCTGAGCGGTGTGCAGCCCTCGCTCTTGACATCGCGAGTATCGCTGCGTTGAATACCACCAAACGTTGTTCACTAATACTGAACATTCAGGCAGGAAGGCCTTGACCACCATGAGCACAGCGACATTCGGCACGAACGCGGTCGACTGGGAGGATCGCATCCAGTTCGACCGGCTGCGGGAGGAGCGGCTCGCGCGGCTCAAGGCCGAGCTGGAGACCTCCGACCTCGGCGCCGTGCTGGCCTTCGACTTCGCCAACATCCGCTACATGTCGGCGACCCACATCGGCACCTGGGCCGATGGACAAGCTGATCCGGTTCTCGCTGCTGACCCGCAACTCCGACCCGATCGTGTGGGACTTCGGCTCCGCGGCGCAAGCACCACCAGCTGTACAACCCGTGGCTGTCGACGACCACCGCCGAGATGGACGCCGACCCACACGCTCCGCACCACGGCGCCGTCCGGCCGCGACTCGAGTCCGGGGCCCGCGCCGGGATCTCGACCCTGCGCGGCGCGTTCAGCCCCGATGCGGGCATCGCCGAGGAGGTGGCCCGCAAGATCAAGCGCGAGCTGGAGAAGTTCGGCGTGATCGACGAGCCGCTCGGCGTCGACGTCATCGAGCTGCCGATCCTGTTCGCGCTGCAGCAGGCCGGCGTCGACGTCGTCGACGGGCAGCAGGTGTTCCTCAATGCGCGCTCGATCAAGACCCAGGACGAGATCTCGCTGCTGACCCAGGCGGCCTCGATGGTCGACGCGGCGTACGACCAGCTCTACGAGTTCCTCCGCCCGGGCGTGCGCGAGAACGAGACCGTCGGTCTGGTCTCCAAGGTGCTCTACGACCTGGGCTCGGAGTACGTCGAGGGCGTCAACGCGATCTCCGGCGAGCGGTGCTCGCCGCACCCGCACGTCTACTCCGACCGGATCATCCGGCCCGGCGACCCGGCGTTCTTCGACATCCTGCACAGCTACAACGGCTACCGCACGTGCTACTACCGGACGTTCGCGGTCGGCTCGGCGACGACGGCGCCCAGCACGACGCGTACAACCGGGCGCGGGAGTACATGGACCGAGCCATCGCGCTCGTGCGCCCGGGCGCGACCACGGCCGACATCGTCAAGGTGTGGCCGACCGCGCAGGAGTTCGGCTTCCCCGACGAGGAGGCCGCGTTCGCCCTCCAGTACGGCCACGGCGTCGGCCTGTCGATCTGGGAGAAGCCGATCTTCTCGCGGCTGGTCTCGCTGGAGCATCCCGAGGTGCTCAAGGAGGGCATGTTCTTCGCGCTCGAGACCTACTGGCCGTCGGCCGACGGCATCGGTGCCGCGCGGATCGAGGAGGAGATCGTGGTGACCGCGACCGGCTGCGAGGTCGTCACCAAGTTCCCGGCCGAGGAGCTGCTCGTCGCCGGTCAGCGCTACTTCAGCGTGGACGGCCCGCTGCCGCTGCATCCGCAACTCGCAGTCCCACCTCAACACGGCCGCGGGTCGCGGCGAGATGCCGGGGTGCGATCGTGATGCGAGCCGCGGTCTACCACGGAGCCCACGACGTACGCGTCGAGGACGGTCCCGACCCCGGTGCGCGGTGACGGGCGAGGTGCTGCTGCGCGTGCTGCGTAGCGGAGTGTGCGGCACCGACGCGACCGAGTGGACGGCCGGGCCCGAAGACGTTCCCGGTCGACCGCACCGCACCCGGTGACCGGACACAGCGGGCCGATGATCCTCGGGCACGAGTTCGTCGGTGAGGTCGTCGAGGCGGCACCAGGCGGCCGGTTCGCCGGTCGGCGAGGTCGTGGCCAGCGGTGCCGGCGTCTCCTGCGGCGGCGTGCGATCGCTGCCGCGAGGGGCGGACGAATCTCTGTGCGCCGCTACTACACGCTCGGACTCAACACGAGCGGCGGCATGGCCGAGCTCGTCGTCGGTCCCGGAGTCGATGCTGGTGCCCGTGCCCGACGGGCTGTCGCTGGACCATGCGGGACTGGCGCAGCCGATGGCGGTCGGCCTGCACGCTGCCCGGCGGGCGGGCGTGCGAGACGGCGACCGCGTCGTGCTGATCGGGGCGGGTGCGATCGGCTCCTTCGTGCTGGCCGGCGCTGCAGCCACCTCGCCGACGCCGACGTCACCGTCGTCGACTTCCCGGGCACCCGCCTGGAGCGGGCCGTCCGCCTCGGCGCGACCCGCACCGTCGAGGCCGGGGACGGCGCGCGGTCGGACATCCCGAAGCCGCCGGACCGGCAGGCGTCGACGTCGTCATCGAGGCCAGCGGGGCGCCCGGTCAGCTCAACACGGCGATCGCGATGGTGCGCACCGGCGGCACCGATCCTCCAGGTCGGCCTGCCCTCCGGCGCGCAGGAGGTGGACGTGCACGCGCTGGTGATGCGGGAGATCTCGGTGCTGACGACGCTGGCGCACGTCTGCGGCGAGGACCTCGGCCCGGCGCTCGACCTGCTCCGCGACCACACGCGCTGGGCGAGGAGCTGCTGGACTCGGTGCGCCCGCTCGACGACGCTACCCGAGCAGCTCGAGCGGCTCGCCGACGGGGCGGCTGGAGGGCAAGGTGCTGTTCGACCCGAGCCTGGGATCGAGCGCATGATCACGACGACGCCCACGCAACGAGAGGTAGGACAGCCGATGAGGGCAGCGGTGTTCCACGGAGACCACGACATCCGCGTCGAGGAGGTGACCGCCGCCGGACCGGCCCGGGTCCGGGCGAGGTTCTGCTCCGCCCCTGCTGGTGCGGCATCTGCGGCACCGACCTGCACGAGTACGCCATGGGCCCGATCGTCATCCCGACCGATCCGCACCCGCTCAACGGGTCGCAGCTCCCGCAGATCCTCGGGCACGAGTTCTCCGGCCGAGGTGCTCGAGGTCGGGTCCGGCGTCGACCACGTCGAGGCCGGCCAGCGGGTCTCGGTGATGCCGCTGCTGTTCTGCGGCAGCCTGCTACTACTGCCGCCGCGGGCTCAACCACCTGTGCGTCCTCGATGGCCTGCGTCGGGCTCAGCTTCGCCTGGGGCGGCATCGCCGAGCTCGCCGTCGTCCCGGCCAGCCACGTGAGCGTGCTGCCCGACGAGGTCACCGACCTGCAGGGCGCCCTCGTCGAGCCGGCCGCGGTCGCGGCGTACGGCGTGGACACCGCGCAGGTGCGGCCCGGTGACACCGTGCTCGATCACCGGTGCCGGCCCGATCGGCGCGCTGGCCGCGCTCTACGCCGCGTCGCTGGGGGCGCGAGGTCGTCATCTCCGAGGTCAACCCGATCCGCGCCGCGCTGGCGACGCAGCCTCGACGTCGGCGAGGTGCTCGACCCGTCCAAGGTCGACGTCGCGGCCTGGGTCAAGGACCGCACCGAGCGGCATCGGCGTCGACGCCGTCGATCGAGTGCTCGGGCAACGAGCGTGCACTGCAGACCGCCATCGCCGCCGTGCGCTCGGCGGGCCGGATCTCCCAGACCGGGCTGCACACCAAGGCGGCGTCGATCGAGCCGATGGTGCTGTCCGAGCACGACATCACGCTGGCCGGCACGTGGTGCTACCCGGTCACCGACTGGCCGCGCATCATCGGCCTGATCGCGCAGCGGCCGGCTCCCGGTCGAGAAGGTCGTGACGCGCGCAGATCGCGCATGGACGACATCGTCGAGGCGGGCTTCGAGACGCTGCTCTCGCCGACCGGCGACCAGGTCAAGGTGCTCGTCGAACGCCCGCGACGGAGCCGGCGCATGAAGGCGCTGCAGTACCCGGAGCAGGGCGTGGCCGACGTCGCCGAGCTGCCGTCCCGGAGATCGCCGCCGACGAGGTGCTGGTCGCAGCCCGATCGGTCGGGGTCTGCCACTCCGACATCGACCTGCTCGAGGGGCGCTACATCATCCCGTTCTCGTATCCGCTGATCCCCGGGCACGAGTGGTCCGGCGAGGTCGTCAAGGTCGGCCGGCACGGTCACGCGGCTTCGCACCGGGCGATCGGGTGGTGGGGGAGTGCGTCATCGGCGCCGACCACTTCGGCTTCTCGATCAGCGGCGCGGCGGCGGAGTTCTTCGTGGCCAAGCCGTCGTGGCTGCACCGAGCTGCCGGACGAGCTCTCCTACACGATGGGCGCGCTCGTCGAGCCGTTCAGCGTCGCGTACTACGCCCTGGTCCGGGCCGGCAGGGTCGACGCGAGCGACGTCGTCGTCGTGCTCGGCGCCGGGCCCGGTCGGGCTTGCGGTGGCTGCCGCGTCGGCCGCCATGGGGGCCGTCGACGATCGTCGTCGAGCCGTCCCAGCCACGCCGCGATGCGGCGCTCGTCCCTTGGGGCGCGCGCACGCCGTCGATCCCGACGACGTCGACGCCCTGCTGGCCGACGTCACGGGTGGCCGTGGCGCGGACGTCGTGCGTCGAGGCCAGTGGGCGGCCGGCAGTGATGGCGCGCGCCCTCGAGCTCGTGTGCTTCCAGGGCCGCGTCGCGTACATCGGCATCGACGTCGGCCAGGAGGCGCCCGCCAAGCTCGGCCTGATCCAGTCCAAGGAGCTGACGATCACCGGGTCGATCGGCTCGCCCGGCGTCTGGCCCGAGACGCTGCGGTTCCTGGCGAACAGCGGGATCGACCTGACGCCGCTCGTCACCCAACGCTTCGGCGTCGACGAGGCGCTCGAGGCCCTCGAGGCGGCGCATCACCCGGAGACGACGATCAAGGCGCACATCGAGTTCACCGGTTCGCTCTGAGCCACGCGCACCGAACAAGGCAATGGCCCCGCCGGACGAGGTCCGGCGGGGCCATTGCCTTTCAGCGGTCCAGCCTCAAGGGATGATCCGGGCGGCGCGGTAGCGGCCGACGTAGTCGAAGAAGCTGTCCCGGGTGTCGCGGAAGTTGCGGGAAGCCGGCCTTGCGGCTCTTGTTCATGTCGGTCAGGCACCTCGATGTGCGGCCGAGGTCGCCGTCGGTGTGCCACCACGAAGCGACGCGGGAGAGGTCAGGCTCCACGAGATCGTGCTTCGCCGCGATCTCCTTCCACGTGTCCTCCATGCCGGCCATGCTCACCTCGAGCGTCCGCGGTGCGTCCTCGAAGCCCTCCCATCGAGGCCGAAGTACTCGGCGATGCGCGGCCACAGCCAGCGCCAGCGGAAGACGTCGCCGTTCGCGATGTTGAAGGCCTCGTCGTGGCCGCTCTCGTCGGCTCGCTGCCCAGATGATCTGCTCGGCGAGGAGATCGGCGTCGGTGACGTCGGTGAGACCGTTCCACTGCTCCTCCGAGCCAGGGAAGACGAACGGCAGGCCCCGTTCCTTGCAGATCGTCGCGTACGCGCTGAGCGTCAGGACCATGTTCATCGCGTTGCCGAGGGCGAAGCCGAACACCGTGTGAGACCGGTGCACGCTCCAGGTGAACCCGTTCCGCTGTGCGGAGTCGAAGAGCTCGTCCTCCTGCGCGTAGTAGAAGTTCGGGTGAGTCGAGACGCGGCTCCTCCTCGCGGAACGGCGTGTCGGCCATGACTCCCTGGCGCGTACGCCTCGAACGGCCCGAGGTAGTGCTTCAGGCCCGTCATCAGTGCGACGTGGCGGACTGACTCCGCGGGTTCGAGCGCGGCGAGCAGGTTGCGCACGGCGCCGCCGTTGACGGCGATGTTCTCTGCTCGGTGTCCTGCCGGGTCCACGCGGTGATCGCCACGAGCTCGGGCCGTACGCCGTCGAGGGCCGCCGCCAGAGCTGCCGCGTCACCGAGGTCGGCGCGAACAGGTGTGACGCCCGGCGCGGCGGTGCCCGAGCGCGAGAGGCCGTACGTCTCCCAGCCCAGCTCGGCCAGCTGCGTGCTCAATGTCTGTCCGATGATGCCGGTTGCCCCGACGACGAGCGCGCGTCCGGGAGCTGATGATGTGGTCATGGCGGTCGTTGCCCTTCGAGGGGTGGTGGAAGTCAGGACGCAGCGGGGGCGGTCTGGTCGGCGAGGTAGTCGGCGATGGCCTGGACCCGGTCCGCCTCGTTGACGTACGCGACCTCGACGAGCTCCACCGTGATGCCGTCCGGGTCGTGGAGGTAGACCCAACGCCATCCGGCGAGGACACCATCGTCGACGACGTTGATGTCCGACAGGAACTCGACGCCCTTGGCCTCGAGGTCGTTCTTGGTGGCAGCGATGTCGTCGACCCGGAGCGCGACGTGCATCGCACCGAGGTAGTTCTGCGCAATCGGCTCGTTGTTGTCGGCCGGACGGTTGCCGTACTCGATCAGCTCGACGACCCCGTCACCGGTCGTGAGGCACACCTGACGCAGGCTGGCTCCGGGCACTCCGACTCCGGTCGCCAGCTCGTCGCCGGTGAACCACGGGCTCGGTGCGGTCTCGATCTCGAGGCCGAGCAGGTCGTGGTAGAACGCCATCGACCGGTCGAGATCCTTCACGATGATGCCCGTGTGGTGAACGCCTGAAATCGCCATGGTGATACCTCTTCGCTTGTCGGAGTGGTGAGTAGTCACACAACCCTTCTGTTCTATCACAGTTAACGCGTGTCGCGTATGATCTGGGGATTCTTCGTGCAACTGGACGTGTGTTGTACACCAATACTTCAGCAGGCGTGTAGTGTTCGGGGCAGTTCAGGAGTCGAGGTTCGCCGTTCTGTGCAGCGTGGCTGAATGCGCTGGCGAGGGATCCATCGGCTCTGACCGGGCACCATCTGACACATGAGGGCTTCCATGGACAATCTCGGAGAACGGTTGAAGGAGATCCGGCTCAAGGCCGGGCTGACACTCCGCGAGCTCGCGCGCCAAGCCGGCGTCTCGCCGTCATTCATCTCCCAGATCGAGAACGGGAAGTCCCAGCCGTCCGTCGCGACGCTCTACTCGTTCTCCAAGCTTCTCGACGTGTCGGTGGACGAGCTCTTCGAGCCGAACATGCCGATCGAGCAGCTGCCACCGTCGGACGACGTCAACTCCGACTGGCACGGTGACGGGTCGATGAACCCGACGAACGCGTGGCAGCCCTCGGAGTACTCCAACCGGATCTCGGTGGTCCATCCTGCGCACCGACCGACACTGACCATGGCCGATGGGGTGACCTGGGAGCGTCTGGCGGCGACGCCGGAGCGTGCAGTCAACTTCATGAAGATCCACTACGCGCCGGGCGCGACCTCGACGGCCGGTGGGGACCTGACGACCCATGACGGCTACGAGTACGGCTATGTCCTGTCCGGCGAGCTCGAGCTGACCGTCGGCGACGAGGTGTTCCGCCTGCACCCGGGTGAGTCCATGGGATTCGACTCGATGATCCCCCACGTACTGCGCAATCCGGGTCCGGAGGACTTCGAAGGCGTGTGGTTCGTGCACGGGCGCAGCCACTAGTTCCACGTACGACCGGTTGACACCTGTCGGCGGTCCGCCTACCGTACTGTTCACTATTACTGAACGGCGTTGAGTGTCGCTGTCGGCATGCCGACCATGACTGACGCCGAATCGGTCTTCGGACAGGAGCATGACGGCGATGGATCTCGGCCACGGACTCGGACATCTCACCTACTCGACGCTGGTTCATGCCGGCGACACCTGGGAGGAGATGCGGGCCAGCCTCGAGGAGTTCGTGCCGGGCGTGAAGTCTCGCGTCTCGCCGGATCAGCCGTTCGGCGTGTCCCTGCGCATCTCGGCCGACTCTGCTCGCACGCTCATGGGAAGCCGCGCTGAGCGAACGAGTCTCACGGACTTCCTGACGGCACATGACCTGTACGTCTACACGGTCAACGCGTTCCCCTACGGGCCGTTCAAGGGCGACAGTGTCATGGAGCGGGTGTACGAACCGGACTGGGGCAGCCAGGACCGGGTCACCTACACGACCGCCGTCGCCGAGATCCTCGCCGAGATCTCGGCCGAGGGAGTCAGCCCCAGCATCCAGACCTCGCCCCTCGCGTTCCGTCCGCGGGTCACCGGTGACGCGTACGTCGAGGCGTTCACCACGAACCTGCTGCGCGTGGTGGCGCACCTGGTCGAGCTCGAGGCCCGGACCGGGAGACGGGTCAAGCTCGCGCTCGAGCCGGAGCCGGCATGCTTCCTCGAGACCACCGACGAGACGGTCTCCTACTTCACGGAACGGCTCTACACCGCTCGCGGCGTCGGCGAGCTGGCTCGCCTGATCGGTCGGCCGATGTCCGAGGCCGAAGGCCTCCTGCGCCGGCATCTCGGCGTCGTGTTCGACATCGGCCACCAGTCGGTCGGGTTCGAGGACATCCCCACGTCACTCTCGGCGCTGGTCGACGCCGGGATCCCGATCTTCAAGCTCCAGGAGGCCGCTGCGCTGTGGGTCAAGGAGCTGACGCTCGACGTCAGTCCCCCAGCTGAGGACGTTCACCGACACGATCTACCTCAGCCAGACCACGATGCGTCGTGCCGGCGAGACCACGAAGTTCCTCAACCTCGGCGACGCGCTGGACGCGTTCGAGCGCGATGCGCGGCCGGCCGAGATTCGCACCCACTTCCACGTGCCGGTCTTCCTCGAGGAGCTGGGGCCGTTCCTGCACGACTCGCTTCGCGGTGCAGGAGGCGCTCAAGATGCATCGCGAGACGCCGCTGTCCGACCACCTGGAGATCGAGACCTACACGTGGGACGTCCTTCCGGAACACCTCAAGACCGGCGACATCACCGACTACGTCACCCGCGAGCTGGAGTTCGTCCGTGGCGAGCTCACGAGCTGAGGCGCCGATGAATCGTCCGACAATCGAGAGGCATGCACATGGCTGACCCGCGGATCGCGGTGCTGGGTACCGGCGCGAACGGGGCGTCCATCGGGGCCGACCTCACGCGCGCCGGTCTCGACGTGACCTTCATCGAGCAGTGGCCCGCCCACGTCGAGGCCATGCGCGCCAACGGAGTCCGGATCGAGACGCCGAACGACGCCGTGACCACGCGGGTCAACGCGATGCACCTGTGTGACGTCGCCACGCTCCGGAAGCCGTTCGACGTGGTCCTCGTGGTCGTCAAGGCGTACGACACCCGCTGGGCGTGCCACCTGATCGAGCCACTCGTCGCTGAGGACGGGCTCGTCGTCGGGGTGCAGAACGGGATGACGACCGGGGTGATCGCGGAGGTCTTCGGCACTGGCCGCACGATCGGCAGCGTCATCGAGGTCTCGTCGAACATGTTCGAGCCGGGCGTCGTCGACCGGCAGAGCCCGGTCGACAGGTCGTGGTTCGCCGTGGGAGGTGTCACGGCAGAGGCGCACGCCCGTGCGCCTGAGGTCGCCGAGCTGCTCGGTCACTCGGGCACCGTCGAGATCTCCGACGACATCTTGTCGTCCAAGTGGATGAAGCTCGTGGTGAACGCCGCCGAGCTCGTGCCATCGGCGATCCTGGACCTTCCGCTGGCGAAGGCCGTGCAGGTGCCCGGCATGCGAGAGTTCATGACGGAAGCCGGCAAGGAGGCCATGCGTACCGCCGCGGTGGCCGGCCACCGCGTCCGACCGATCTTCGGGCTCGAGAATGCAGCACGTCGAAGATCCCGACCGGTACGCCGTGCAGCTGTTGGATGCCGTGCTGGAGGACTTCACGGTGCCGGACACCAAGACGACCGTGCTGCAGGACTGGATGAAGGGCCGCCGCAGCGAGGTGCGACCAGATCAATGGCCTGGTCGTCGAGCACCAAGCCCGGGTCGGCGGACGAGCGCCCGCCAACCAGGCGACGGTCGAGCTGGCGCACCTGATCGAAGCCGGCGAGGTCGAAGCCGGGCTGTCACATGTCGATCGTCTGGTTTCATCGTTGACATGAGCCGCCCTGACGTCGTCATCATCGGTGGCGGCATCATCGGCCTGTCCGTGGGCTGGCAGCTCGGTCGCCGCGGCCTGAGGGTCGCGGTGCTGGAGAAGGAGTCGTCCGTCGGGGCCCACCAGACGGGCCACAACTCGGGCGTGATCCATTCGGGTCTCTACTACCGACCGGGGAGCCTGAAGTCGACGCTGGGAGTGGCCGGCGCGCGGTCGATGCTCGAATTCGCTCGTACGTACGGCGTGCCTGCCGAGCGGTGCGGCAAGCTCGTCGTGGCGACCTCCCGCGAGCAGGTGCCCATGCTGGACGAGCTCCATCGGCGTGCTCTGGCAGCCTCGGTGCCGTGCGTGAAGGTCTCGGGCGACGAGGCACTGGAGTACGAGCCGCACGTGCGTGCTGTGGCGGCGCTGCGGGTCGAGAGCACCGGGATCATCGACTACTCGGTGGTGTGCCAGACGCTCGTGCGCCTGATCGAGGAGGACGGCGGAAGCGTCCGGCCGGGCCACGAGGTGACGGGGATCAGCTCGAGCCAGCATGGCGTCGTGGTGACGACGGACCGCCTGGAGCTGCAGGCCGGCCAGCTGGTCAACTGTGCAGGGCTCCAGAGTGACCGGGTGGCGAGGCTCGCGGGGTTCGATCCGGAGATCAGGATCCTCCCGTTCCGCGGCGAGTACTACGAGGTGAGCCGCGAGCACGCCCACCTGGTTCGCGGTCTGATCTACCCGGTGCCCGACCCCACCCTGCCGTTCCTCGGGGTGCATCTCACGCGAAACATCGACGGGGTCGTGCACGCCGGCCCCAACGCCGTCCTGGCGATGGCGCGAGAGGGCTACACCTGGGGGACCGTACGGCCGGGCGACCTCTGGGAGAGCGCTCGCTGGCCGGGCACGTGGCGGCTCGGACGCCGGCACTGGCGCACGGGCGCAACCGAGATCGCGCGATCACTCTCGCGTCGGCGCTTTTTGACCTCGTTGCGCGACCTTGTGCCGGAGCTGCCCGACGACAGCATCGTTCGGTCGCGTGCCGGAGTGAGGGCCCAGGCCGTGCGACGTGACGGGAGCCTCGCCGACGACTTCGTGATCCAGCGCCGACCCCGTCAGGTCCATGTCCTCAACGCACCGTCACCGGCCGCGACGGCGTCGATCGAGATCGGCCGCCACATCGTCGGGGAGATGTCCGTCTAGCCTTCGTGCGGCACGAACACCTCAGGGTGCTTCGCGAGCTCGCTGCGGGTGCGGCGGATGTGCATCGCCAGGACGTCCTCGGCGGTGGTCACGTCGCGGTCGCGGATGGCCTCGATCAGCAGCCGGTGCTCGGCGCTGATGATCCAGCGCCTCTCGCGACCGGCGAGGCGGGTGAAGGCCCGCCGGTAGTGCTGCGTCGTGTCCCACATGCGGGCGACGATCGTCGCCAGCTCATCGGCGTCGTGCCGGCGGTAGGTCGTCCAGTGCAGTCGCCGGTCGAGAACGAGGAACTCCTCGACGTCGGTCGTCGCCTCGATCTGGTCCTGGATCGCGTCGAGCTCGTCGATGTCGGCGTCAGTCAGCAGGGGCAGGCTCTCGGCGAGGAGCAGGGGCTCGATGCGTTCGCGGATCCGGTAGGTCAGGTCACACTCGCGCTGGTCCATCCTGGACACCCACGCGCCGAGGTTGGACTTCATCGTCACGAGCCCGCTCGACTCGAGCATCCGCAGCGCCTCGCGAACGGGGAGGCGGCTGGTCTCGAGCTCCTCGGCCAGCTCGTCCTGGATGATCCGCGTGCCTGGCGGGAGCTCACCGGCCAGGATGCGATCGCGGATCTGTTCGGCGATGCGCTGGCTGGCGACCGTGGCGCGTACGGGCGGCAGCGCGTCGCTCATCGTCGCTCCTCCACGGTCGGACCGGGTCATGTGGTGGCGGAGGTCCGGGCCGCCTCAGCCAGGTAGAAAGCCTTGCCGTTCGGGTAGGACACTAGCTCAAACTGCATGCCCCACGGCGACAGGAAGTAGACCCAGCGCTGCCCGTCGGTGGTGACTGCTGCTCGTGGTGGGCTCGCCCATGACCCGGAGCCCGTGCGCACGCAGGTCGCGACCGCAGCGTCGAGGTCATCGACGTAGAGCGCGACGTGGTGGCCGCCGATGTCGCTGTTGCGCGGCGGGGTGAGCCGCTGGTCGGCGGCCTCGTACTCGAAGACCTCGAAGACGGCCTGGCCGCCCAGCCGGAAGAAGTGCAGCTCGCGCATCACGGTGTCGTCCGCGACGCCGAGGTGCTCGCTCATCCAATGGTCCGTCGTGGCAGCATCGGCCCGAGCGAGTACAGGTACTCGCAGCCCAGGACGTCGCTCGAAGAAGTGCCGCGCCTCGGCGAGGTCAGGGACGGTCACGCCGACGTGATCGAGCCTGGTCAGTCCGGGGATGGGTGCGGCATCGGCTGACATGCGTCCTCCTTGGCAATGGATCCATTCGTACCTTACTATGTGAGCAACTACGCGGGACAGTAGCCGAACCGATGTTCGAGAACGCGTCCTAATGGATACATTCGAATTGTCTCGGCGTATGCGCACACAAGGAGATCCATGCCCCATCACAAGAAGCTCGCAGCCAGGTCACCCTGGGTCGAGGTCTGCGGTCAACGCGTCGGACTGGGACGCGGCGGACCCCGACCTGCTCCTGCGGCATGCTGGCCCAGACGATGTGGATCCGGGTCTTCGAGGAGTACGTCCTGGAGCTCGCCGCAGACGGTCTGGTCCACGGTCCCGCGCACTCCAGCATCGGCCAGGAGGGCGGCGCTGTCGGCTCGATCATCCAGCTGCGCAGCGACGACTTCGTCAACGGGTCTCACCGCGGTCACCACCAGTTCCTCGCCAAGGCGTTCGGCGCACGTGCATGCAAGCCGACCGAGGGCGGGCTGCCCGAGCTCACCGACGAGGTCCACACGGTGCTGCGCCGCACGCTCGCCGAGATCTGCGGCCTGGCCGAGGGCTACTGCCGCGGACGCGGCGGATCGATGCACCTGCAGTGGAACGAGGCCGGCGCGATGGGCACCAACGCGATCGTCGGCGGCGGCGTCCCGCAGGCCGCGGGCTTCGCGTGGAACCAGCAGCACGCCGGCACCGACGCGGTGACCGTCACCTACTTCGGCGACGGCGCGGTCAACATCGGCTCGGTGCTGGAGTCGTTCAACCTGGCGGCCGCGTGGAAGCTCCCCGTCTGCTTCTTCATCGAGAACAACCATGTACGCCGTGTCGACCCCGGTCGTCGGCGGCGACCGCCGAGACGCGGCTCTCGGCGCGTGGGCTCGGGATTCAACATCCCGAGCTGGCGGGTCGACGGCATGGACCCGCTCGCCGTCCACCTCGCGATGACCGAGGCGCTCGACCACATGCGTGCCGGCAACGGGCCGACGATCATCGAGGCCGACGTCTACCGCTTCTTCCACCAGAACGGGCCATACCCGGGCAGCGCGTTCGGCTACCGCGACAAGGCCGAGGAGAAGGCCTGGCGCGACCGCGACCCGCTCGACCAGCTGCGCGACGCAGGTCGTTCGGCGCGAGCTCGCCGACCGCCGGACAGATCGACGACGATGCAGCCGAGATCGTGGCGAGCACGATGCGCGACGATCGGCGACTCGCTGCTCGAGCCGGTGCCCGGACGGCAAGCCGGGCCAGCGCCGGATCACGCGCAGACAAGTGGCCCGACACCGGGCTTCGTCGACGTCGGCGTCCGCGGTGACCTGAGCGAGCTCGAGGGCAGCCGTTACGAGGAGCAGGACACGTTCTCGGGCGAGCTCGGCGACCGGCGGTTCATCGACGTCGTCAGCGACGTCATGGGCCGGCGGATGGAGACCGACGAGCGCATCGTCGTGCTGGGTGAGGACGTCGACGGCCTCAAGGGCGGCACCAACGGCGCCACCAAGAAGCCGCTGGAGAAGTTCCCCGACCGCGTCCTCGGCACCCCGATCAGCGAGAACGCGTTCGCGGGACTGGGTGGCGGCATGGCGCTCGACGGGCGGTTCCGCCCGGTCGTCGAGTTCATGTACGCCGACTTCATGTGGGTCGCGGCCGACCAGATCTTCAACCAGGTCGCCAAGGCCCGGCACATGTTCGGCGGCGAGAGCGCCGTCCCGTTCGTGCTGCGCAGCAAGCTCGCGGCCGGCACTGGCTACGGCTCGCAGCACTCGATGGATCCCGCTGGCATCCTGACGACCGCGCCGGGGCTGCGGGTCGTGGCACCGTCCAACCCGTTCGACTACGTCGGCCTGATGAACACGGCGCTGGCCTGCGACGACCCTGTCGTCGTGCTCGAGCACGTCGACCTCTACACCTCCACCGGCGTCGGCCCGGTCGACGACCTCGACTACCGGATCCCCGTCGGCAAGGCCGCGCTGCGCCGTCAGGGTGACGACCTGACCGTCATCTCGTACCTGTCGATGGTCGGGCACTGCCTCGAGGCGCTCGACCAGGTCGCCGAGGTGGAAGCCGACCTGATCGACCTGCGCTGGCTCGACCGCGCAAGCCTCGACTGGGACACGATCGAGCGCCAGCGTCAAGAAGACCAACCGGGTCCTGATCGTCGAGCAGGGCGCGATCGGCACGTCGTACGGCGGCTGGCTCGCCGACGAGATCCAGCGGCGGCTGTTCGACTGGCTCGACGCGCCGATCGAGCGGGTCACCGGCGGCGATGGCGTCGCCCAGCATCAGCAAGGTGCTGGAGCGGGCTGCGATCGCGCGGACCGAAGAAGTCGTGGCCACGCTGCGCCGCCTCGCCGCCTACCGAGACGTGAGGAGACTAGATCATGGCCACCCTGCTGCGCGTGCCCGAGGTCGCCGCTGGCGCGACCGAAGCGATCCTGTCCGAATGGCTGGTCGACGGAGCACGAGCCCTTCCGCGCCGGCGATCCGATCGTCGTCATCGAGACCGAGAAGGCCGTCGTCGAGGTCGAGGCCGAGGTCGACTCGATGATCCTCCGTGCCCTCGTCGACGGGCGGGTCCGAGGTCGAGGTGGGTTCGCCGATGGCCCTCGTCGGCGAACCTGGCGAGAAGGACGCCGACATCGACAAGATCCTGGCCGACCTCGGTGTGGGTGCCGTCGTCGAGAAGGCGGCGCCGCCGCGCCGGGAGGTCCCGGATCCCGAGCCGCAGGAGGCAGTCGAGTTCGAGGAGGCCGCTCCGGTTGTCGAGGAGTCTGCGGCAGGCCCGAAGCAGCTCGCGTCGCCGTCGTCCAACGGGAGCACCGCGGCCCGAGTCTTCATCAGTCCGATCGCCCGGAAGATCCTGAAGGAGGCCGGACTTCCGCTGGAGTCAGTCAACGGCACGGGGCCGAACGGGCGCATCGTGCGCCGCGACGTCGACCAGGCTGTTGCCGCGAACGCGCAGCAGGCCCCGGTCGTCGATGACCAGCCCAGGCAGCGTCCCGGAAGTCCCCGCGACCCCGAGTCCGAGCGATTCGGGCTACAGCGAGATCCCGCACTCACGGCTGCGCCAGGCGGTCGCCAAACGGCTCACCCAGAGCAAGCAGACGATCCCGCACTTCTACGTCAAGCGCACGGCGGTGATCGACGCCCTGCTGTCCCTGCGGTCGCAGATCAACGCGGTCGCGCCGCAGAAGGTCTCGGTCAACGATCTGGTGATCAGGGCCGTGGCCGCGGCTCACGTGGAGGTGCCCGAGGCGAACGTCATCTGGACCGACGACGGCATGCGGCAGTTCGACAGCGTCGACATCTCGGTGGCCATCGCGTCGGAGCGGGGGCTGGTGACTCCCGTGCTGCGATCGGTGGAGAAGACGTCGGTCGGTGCGATCGCGCAGGCCGTCAAGGCATACGTCCGGCAGGCCGACGAGGGCAAGCTCCAGCAGCGGGATCTCGAGGGCGGTTCGATCAGCGTCACGAACCTCGGCATGTTCGGGGTCGAAGAGTTCGCGGCGATCATCAACCCGCCGCAGTCCGCGATCCTCGCCGTCGGGGCAGGGCGGCCGGAACCGGTCGTGGTCGACGGGGCCGTCGTGGTGGCCACCCGTATGGCGCTGGTGCTCTCGGTCGACCATCGCGCGATCGATGGCGCGCTCGCAGCGCGGTGGATGGACGCTCTGGTGTCCGCCATCGAGCAGCCGTTCCGCTTGCTCGCCTGAGCGCAGAGTTAATCTGTACTGAACAAACGGTTGACCCATACGGGACAGAACGTATAGCCTCACTTCACACTGTGACAGGCGACACACGCCTGCGAGGAAGGACGTCATGAAGAGGACCAACGAACGTGGCTGGGTGCGTGCAGCTCAGGTCGGTGCAGGGGTGATCGCTGCCAGTGGGCTGGTGTTCGCAGCGATGACCACGGGCGCGTCGGCCAAGGACGACGGCAACGGGGTGCCGCAGCGCCTCGCCAAGCTGGAGGCGGCGCAGGCGATCCAGGAGGCCAAGGCGGAGATCACCGAGCAGCAGTCGAGGTACGGCCTGCTGTTCAACGGCGATGGCCCGAACGGCCCGGACCGCCAGAAGTGGGGCGACCAGATCTTCACCGGCGACGAGCCGTTCCTGGCGTATGACTCAAGCCTGAACCTGATCCCGTCACAGAGCTTCACGCACATGAGTGACGAGATCGCCGGCGCCGTCGCGAGCCAGCCGAAGGTCTGGCCCAACACGACGTCGCCGAACGGCTCGATGCACTACATGTTCGCCCCGGTCTTCGACAAGATCACCGCCACGGAGGCCGTCACGCGGACCCCGTCGATGAGCGTCAGCGCTGAGAAGGGCACGCAGAAGGTCAACACCGTCACGATCCGGGTCTACTGGGATCACTGGAAGAAGACGCCCGCCGGTTGGCGCAAGACGACCAGCACGTGGTACCGGCTCGACTGACAAGGCCTGGCACGGCAGCCGGTTCACGCCTCCGAGCGAGAGCCGGCTGCCGTGCTGCGAAATCCCGGACCAGATTGCTGACGGGCCACTTCTCCCGGGTGCCGGGCATGCGGTCACGCGCCGGGCCGGACCGTCCGAGCACCTCAGGACCTCTGCTTCGACAGCTCTGTGACGGGCTACGATCGGGTCAGTCGATCGAAGGAGCATCGTGTCGGACGAGTCCATCGCGGACGAGGAACCGATCGTCGGCCTCGGTCCACGACTACGTGTGCACCGGCAGCGAACGGGGTTGTCCGTGCGATCCGTCGCCAGCACGCTGGGCGTTTCGGCGTCGTTCATCTCTCAGCTCGAACGCGGCAAGACACAGCCGTCCGTTGCGCGCCTGTATGCGCTCACCCAGCTCCTCGGTATCTCGATCGACGAGCTGTTCACGCAAGCGCCGCTGGACGGGACGACACCTCTCGGCAGCGTCGACACCACGACCGGACCGCGCACGGCAAACCCTCGGACCGCAGCTGAGGGCTCCAGTCACCAAAAGTCGGCTCAGCCGTCACCACGTGGCGCTTGGCCCACGAACGGCGACCAGAGCCTCAGCCGGCTGTCCATCACCCGTGCCGGCAACCGTCAATCCATCGAGATGGACACCGGCGTCATCTGGGAGCAGCTGGCCGAGAACACAGCCAACGACATCGAGTTCATGGAAATCATCTATCCTCCGCACTCCTCCTCCACGGCCGACCGGCGGCTCATCCAGCATGATGGCTGGGAGTTCGGATATCTCGTCATCGGTGAGCTCGAGATCACCGTGGGGTTCGAGGTGTTCACCCTGTTTGCCGGCGATGCCCTGGGCTTTCCCAGCACGACGCCGCATGTGTTCTCCAACCTGACGGATCTGCCCGCGCGAGGCATCTGGCTGCAGCGCCACTCCCTCGTCCAACGCTGATGGCGTTGCGCCGGCGGCCCCAAGTCGAGCTGGGACCGCCGGCAATCAACCTGTGTGCGTCTGGTTAGGGCACGTCCGCGCTGTTCGCAGCCTTCACGGCTTCTGCAGCGTCAGCCGGCAGTAGCCAGCCCTGTCGCTCGAGCTCCCCAGCAGAGCGCCGCACCTTCCGGACGTAGTCGGCGTGCGTGGGGTACAGCTTCTTCAACTTCGTTCGGCTGAAAGGCTCGACGTGTCCCACCGTCGTGTTGCTGCAGAACCCGCGATCGCCGGGCAACGGCGCGTTCGTGTCGTAGTACGTGGCAACAGGCACGTCGACGGCTGGTGACCGCACTCCTCCGAGGTCGTTGCCGTTCGAGTCCTTCGCGATGGAGCCGTCTGGGTTTACCTGGATCCGGTCGGCGTGCGGAGGCGACCAACGAGCCTTGTGCTTCGAGCTCGCCTGCGAGGCCCAGCGCTCGATGACGTCGATCGACATCTGCCACTGCTGCGCGAATGGGAAGTCGTTCATCTTGTACTGACACGTGAACGGATAGACATTGGCCTGCGCCCACGGTGTCGCAGACACCTGCACGAAGGTCGGGAAGTCCGCCGGGTTCGTGTAGTTGTCCGTGTGAGCCGCACCTGCCACCTCGTAGGTTCGATACTGACCTGAGGAGGAGTCGGAGTCGGGGCGACGTTGAGCGGCTGGTTCCGGCCGGGTGTGGAGCTTGACCACAGGCACGCCATTCGCGAGCACCTTCTGACGAGGATCCGTGGGCGCGATCGGTGCAGACTGCGAGTTGATCAAGGGATAGCCGCTTGGTTCACCGACGACGAACCCATCGACGATTGGTGCGCCGTTCGCGAGCCGAAGCAGAGGCGAGAACTCGTTCGCCCAGATGAGGGTGATCGCTCCGGCTCCTGAGAAGCCCTCCATGAAGACCTGCTTGACGTGGTACCCCTTGAGCGGACTGACGCTCGCGTTGGACTTGACCATGTTGGCGACCTGGCCGATGACGTCCCAGTTCATGCCGTCCTCGGGGAAGTTCAACGATGCGTACCGGGTCGGGTTGTACTGCTTCGCGACGCCCAAGCTCGAGCCGGCCATACCGCCCCGACTGTTGGTCACGCGCACCCAGGCATCCCCGTCCGCCATGAACTTCTTGGCGTTGTGGGCCCAGATCTGTGTGGTCACTCCGAACTGGGGATGACTCATCTCCAGCTGAACGCGGCCGCTGAACCGACGAGGGTCTGCGGGCCGACGAACGAGGATGACCGAGGTGTACGGCACGTTCGGCGTCTTGACCTCGACCTGCTTCCCGCTGCTGTCGTATTGATAGACGTTTGCCGTGCCCGAGATGAAGTACTCCTCCTCGACGTACCCGTGGTCTGCCAGGTTCACAGAACCAAGCGCTCCGGGAAAGTAGGCGGTGCCGATCGGGATGGACGTGGCAGTTCGCTCGACCGGACCGGTCAGGGTCGGGATGTTCGGCGTCGTCTTGATGACCGGACCGTGACTGTCGGCCGAGACGGCCCCTGTCGTCGGCAGGTGTGTCCCGTTGGTCGATGGGGAGACCGGCTTCGACTTCTGGAACAAGCCGTGCGCCGAGTCGACCTTGGCAGTTCCTGCATTCGCCGCCTCGACGGGCCCGGCCACGAGTGTCAGCGATGCTGCAACACAGGCTGCCAACGAGCTCAACACCCATGGTCTCGTCAGTGCGAGACCCCGCCACGTTGTTCTCTTCATCTTCATTGCCCCTTTTCCGTAGGGAGGCGGTCCGGCCTGAGCCATGGTGACTCGCGGCCTACCGTGCGGCGACTGGCGTGATTCCTTTTTCAACCCCCGCGCGGACCGGCTGCGCTCCGACCCGTCCTCGTGTGATGGAAACCACACGCTTCACAAAGTAAGTGGAACTGCACACTGAGTCAATCAATCGGCAATGCACAAGCCTCGTGAGTACCTACGCTCGAGGCCGGACCAGAAACGGTGACCAGGCCAAAACTACTGATATAAAAGCAAGAATCGAGCCCCGCTCGTGGGCCGATTGAATATTTCGATTGCCACGGGCGCGTAAGTCAACGATTGACAGTCCGTTAATCATCACTGTACGTTCCCCGATGTGACGCGCGGCACACGGGCAATCGGGGGTCGACCGTCTCGAGGAACAGCCAATCAAGCCGTCAACAAGGCGCCGTCAACTCACCGAAGGAATGAAGGCAATGATGCACATACAGTCGCCTCCAAGCAGAGGCCTGAAAATCGGATCAGCGATCCTTTGCGGCGCGGCCGCAATAGTTCTTGGATTCGGTCCGCCCGCAGTCGCAAGCCAAGGTGGTGACCACGGGAACGGCCACAGTAAGCCACCAGCGAGAGTGCCGGTTCCGGCTCCGACCGTCGCCGGCCCGGTCGTCACGCTGCCGAGGTTGGACAACACGCGCGGCATCCCCTACACGGCCTCCGCCATCGATCTCGACTCCCACGGATACAGCGAATCGGAATACTTCATCTCCGGCGCTGCCCGCTCCTACGCGGCAGATCATTCGTTGACCACGGACGGGAAGTGGGCGGTCAGTGAGGCGGACACCGCTGCGTACAAGACGCGGATCATTGTCCGAAAGCCGGTCGACATGTCTCAGTTCAGCGGCAACGTCGTGGTCGAATGGCTCAACGCCACGACGGGACGTGACCTGGATGTCGGATGGACCTTCGGCGGCTCCGGCCTCATCCACGATCACGACATCTACGTCGGCGTCTCCGCCCAGCAGACGGTGATCACCAGCCCCACAGGGCTCAAGGCGTGGGACCCCGACCGCTACGGGACGCTCACCCATCCCGGCGACCAGTATTCGTACGACATCTTCGCGCAGGTCGGCAAGGCGATCCGGTCCGCCGGAGCGACGAATCCCATCGGCAACGTGAAGGTTCGCTCACTCATTGCCTACGGCGACTCCCAGTCCGCGGCCCGTCTCACGACCTATGCCGACGCTCTTCAGAATCGCGATCAAGTCTTCGACGGCATCATCCTCAACAGCCGAAGCGCGAATCCCGCCGCGTTGAACACGACGACGCCGGCGCCTACGGGTACGCAGATCCGGAGCGACATCGTCGGAAAGGTGCTCACTTTGGAGACTGAGAGCGATGTGGCGAACGCCTCTACCGGGTACGTCCACGCGAGGCAGCCGGACTCGGACAGCTTCCGGCTGTGGGAAGTGGCCGGTTCGGCGCACATCGATTCCGCGGAGGAGGCTCAGCAGCGCATCCAGGTGTTCCGGGAGTGGCCGACCAACCAGCCGCCCGTCCAGCTCACCACGTGCGCACAGCCGATCGGGAATCTCCGATTCAATGATGTCGTCAACACGGTCTTCCACGTCATGCCCGCTTGGGTCGGCGACAGCCGCAAGGCGCCACCTGTGGTGGACCGACTCGAGGTGACGCCGGACGGCACGAGCTACGTCAAGAATTCGCTGGGCCTCGCGAAGGGTGGCCTGCGACTTCCTCAGGTGACAGTTCCGATTGGCATCAATTCAGGTCTGCGGACGAACACCGGCACGGCCAACTGTTCGCTGATCGGCACCTTCGCCGCGTTCACTCCGGCACAGCTGGCGTCGTCCTACCCATCACATGACGACTACGTCGGCAAGTACACCGCAGCAGTGCAGCGACTGCAGAAGCAGGGATTCATCCAGCCGTACGACGCGGCGGCCGGTATCACCGCCGCCAAGACCTCGGCAGTTCCTGCACTCACCTACGTCCCCTAGTCAGGACAACTGCGGCAGGCCCCGGGGTGCGAATCGCCGGGGTCTGCCGAGCCCGCTGGAATGCCTGCGTGTGCTGCCGAGGCGCGTACCCCCCGGGCATCTTCCTCCGCGAGCGTTGACGACCCGATCGGCAAACCTTCTCGCCGACCGGGCACGCAGCGCTGACGGTGATATTGCACGCGGTCTCAGGCGTTCTGCTGGACTCCAGCCGTGCGGCTCAGACGCAGCGCCGAGATGAGGAAGAAGATTCCTCCGAGCGCCGCGTACCCGCCGATGCTGGACAGCTTTGCGTCGTCGGCCGACGCCATGCCGATGTAGGCGCCACCGGCAAGGACTGAGATCCCGCCACTGAGCATCATGGGCAGCTGGCCTCCGAGACCACGACGTGAAAGGGCGACCAGGAGCTGGACGAGTCCAGCGGTGATGGCCCACGCCCCCCAGACCCGAAGCGCGGCGGGCACATCGGTGTTGAGGGCGATGATCAGGCCGACGGCCGCCGCGACGCTCAGAGTGATGTTGACGTAGAGACCGGTCGCGGAGCGTGTGGTCCTGGACGCGCGGAGGTCGACCACTGCGGCGGCCACGTCGAACGCCGGGTAGAGCACCAGAAGAGTGGCGCTCACGGGGTTGATGTCCGAGCCGGTGACCAGGATGAGGACGGCCCAGGCGATCGCGAATCCGAACCGCACGAAGTACAGCCGGCGTAGCGCTGTGGGCAGGGATTGAGCGGGGGTGGGGAGTGCAGTGGATGCGGCCATGGTTCGAATTCCTCGTGTTCCGTTGATAGGTAGAGAGACAGGTCTTTCTACTAGAGACAAGCAGGGCGAGTGGTCATTGTCAAGACAGACCTGTCTTTCTGGTACGTCGGGTAAGGTGTGGTCCATGGACTCGTCGACCACCGCCGTCCAGGAGCCGAAACGCTCTGAGGCCCGCGAACGATTGCTCTCGACGGCTATGGAAATCTTCTATGCCGACGGGATTCGTACCGTCGGCGTCGACAGGATCATCGCTGAAGCTGGCGTGACCAAGGCGACGTTCTACCGTCACTTCCCCAGCAAGGAAGACCTCGTGCTGGCCTACCTGCGCACGGCTCACACCGCGATCCGCCACGAGCTCGATGCGGCCGCCGAGAACGCCTCAGGGTTCGATCTGGTGTGGATCGTCGCAGGCGGCGTGGCCCAGGACGTGTGTAGACCCGGGTTCAGGGGCTGCGCATTCATCAATGCCGGCGCCGAGTATGCGGATCCGGCAAGTCCGGTCCGACAGATGGTCCAGGAGCACCGTGACTGGTTTCAGCAGTTCCTGGTGGATGCATTCGCCGCGGCCGGGCACAGCCACCCTGAAGATGCTGCCCACCACTTTGCGCTTCTGCGCGACGGTGCGATGGTCCGAGGGTACTTGTCCGACCCGGTCACAGCCGGCGAGATGCTTCTCCGAGGCGTGGAGCGCATGATTCGCGTCATCGAAGGTGGCTGGCTCGAGCCTCACTCAGTGAGCTCGTGACGCGGCAACAGCCGAACTCGACCAGGTCTCAGCCTCGCTGGGACTTGCGCCCGAAGATCCGCGGATAGATGGCCCACGCGATCAGCAGACCCTGGACCTCGATCAGCCCAGCGACGATGGTTCCTGTGGTGGACATCGTGTTCTCCCTCGTTCGCCTGTGACGTGCTCAACGAGGGGGCGCGGCGATTGGTTATGAGGGCAGCGCGGCGTCAGTCGCGGCGTGACGGCTTGCGACCGACGACAAATGGATAGATCGCCCAGGCGATCAACAGCGCCAAGACCTCGATCAACGCGCCGACGAGCATCTCCAGCTCTGACATCGACTCCATGGCTCAGCCTTCCCCGGGTCCCCGCCACACCTGCCATTTCAGTGTGGCCCCGTAGGCCAAACGTACCCCTTGTCAGAAGTTGCCGCGTTTGGCCTGCTCGCGCTCGATCGCCTCGAACAGTGCCTGGAAGTTGCCCTTGCCGAAGCCGAGCGACCCGTGGCGTTCGATGAGCTCGAAGAACACCGTGGGCCGGTCGCCGATCGGCTTGGTGAAGATCTGCAGCAGGTAGCCGTCCTCGTCGCGGTCGACCAGGATGCCGCGCTTCTGCAGCTCCTCGATCGGGACGCGCACGTTGCCGATGCGGTCCCGCAGCTCGGGGTCGGTGTAATACGACTCGGGGGTGTCGAGGAACTCGATGCCGGCGGCCCGGAGCCGGTCGACGGTGTCGAGGATGTCGTTCGTGGCGAGCGCGAGGTGCTGGGCGCCGGGGCCGCGATAGAACTCGAGGTACTCGTCGATCTGTGACTTGCGCTTGCCGACGGCCGGCTCGTTGAGCGGGAACTTCACCCGGTGGTTGCCGCTGGCCACGACCTTGCTCATCAAGGCGCTGTACTCCGTGGCGATGTCGTCGCCGATGAACTCGGCCATGTTGGTGAAGCCCATGATCCGGTTGTAGAAGTCGACCCACTCGTCCATGTGGCCGAGCTCGACGTTGCCGACGACGTGGTCGAGCGCCTGGAAGATCCGCTTCGGCGCGTCCGCCGGCTTCACGATCGACGAGCGGCGCTCGACGTAGCCGGGCAGATAGGGGCCGGTGTACGCGCTGCGGTCGACGAGCGTGTGGCGAGTCTCGCCGTATGCCGCGATGGCCGCCGTGCGGATCGTGCCGTGCTCGTCGGTCAGGTCGTGCGGCTCCTCGAGGATCGTGGCGCCCTGGGCGCGGGCGTGGTCGATGCATGCGTCGACGTCGGGCACCTCGAGCGCGATGTCGATGACGCCGTCGCCGTGAGCGCGGTGGTGGTCGAGGATGGGGCTGTCGGGGTCGACGCCACCCTTGAGGACGAACCGCACGGCACCGCTCTCCAGGACGTACGCGTGGTGGTCGCGGTTGCCGGTCTCGGGACCCGAGTAGGCGACGAGGTCCATGCCGAATGCCGACTGGTAGAAGTGCGCGGACTGCGTCGCGTTGCCGACGGCCCACACGACGGCGTCCCATCCGGTCACCGGGAAGGGGTCGGCTGCGGTGTCGTACTCCACCAGGCCGACGAGCTGCTTGAGCTGGTCGAGGTCGAGGTGGGCGAGGCGCTCGGAGTCAGTCAGGTCGAGAGTCATGGGTCCACACCAACGCATCGAGAGTGGATGAGCAAGCGGCGTAGTGAAGGGTGTGCGCATGTGCTACATCAGTCGCGTAGTCTGGAGTCGAACTACACAATCTGCCCATCTGGAGGGCGTATGGATCAGCTGGATGTCGCGCTCGTCGAGGCCATGCGCGAGCACCCGCGTGTCGGCGACCTCGAGCTGTCCCGCATCACCAAGGTCGCGCGCGCGACGGTGCAGTCACGACTCGCCAAGCTCGAGCGGGCCGGCGTCATCACCGGGTACGGCCCTGACGTCGACCTCGTCGCCGCCGGCCACCCGGTTTTGGCGTTCGTGACGCTCGAGATCGCCCAAGGCATGCTCGACGCGGTGACCGACGAGCTCGACTCGCTGCCCAACGTCCTGGAGGCGTACGTCACGAGCGGCACGGCCGACGTGGTGTGCAAGATCGCCGCCACATCGCACGAGGACCTCCAAGCGACCCTGCTGCACATCAGCCAGTCGGGGTCGGTCGTGCGGTCGACGAGCGTGATCGTGCTGTCGGAGCTGGTACGCCCGAGGATCCTGCCGATGCTCCGCAAGGGCGCGACCGAAGGCACCTCAAGAGCCCCGGCGTACAGGTGAGAACTCGGTCCTTGAGCCTGTCGAAAGGACGTTGGCCGGACTGAGTCCTTTCGACAAGCTCAAGGAGCGGAGTTGCGCAGCACCTTCAGGCGGTCGAGGGCTTCCTCGATGACGTGGGGTTGCTTGCAGAAGGCCCAGCGCACCAGCGGGGCGCCGACGTCGACGTGATCGTAGAACACCTGGTGCGGGATCGCGACGACACCCGCGCGCTCCGGCAGGGTCCGGCAGAACTCGACCCCGTCGGTGAACCCGAGAGGGGTGATGTCGGTCGTCGCGAAGTAGGTGCCCTCAGGGACATAGACGTCGAACCCGATCGCGGCCAGGCCGCCGCACAACAGATCGCGCTGCGACTGCAGCCGGTCGCGGAGGTCGTCGAAGTACGCATCGCCGGCGCCCAGCGCGTGGGCGATCGCCGGCTGCAACGGCGAGCCGGAGGTGTAGGTGAGGAACTGCTTGGCGCCGATCATCGCGCGTACGAGCTCGGCCGGACCCGTCGCCCAGCCGATCTTCCAGCCCGTGAAGGAGAAGCTCTTGCCGCCGCTCGAGATCGTCAGCGTCCGCTCCGCCATGCCGGGCAGCGTCGTGATCGGGATGTGCGGGAGGCCGTCGAACGTGAGGTGCTCGTAGACCTCGTCGCTGATCACCACGAGATCGTGCTCGATCGCGATCTCGGCGATCGCGTCGAGCTCCTCGCGCCGCAGCACGCTGCCGGTCGGGTTGTGCGGTGAGTTGAGCAGGATCGCCGTCGTGCGGGGCGACACCGCGGCTCGCAGCTCGTCGAGCGGCAGCCGGAAGTCGGGCGCCCGCAGCGTCACGGGCCGGCGTACCGCTCCGGCCATCTGGATCACTGCGACGTACGAGTCGTAGTAGGGCTCGAGCACGATGACCTCGTCGCCGGGATCGACGAGTCCCAGCAGCGCCGAGGCGATCGCCTCGGTCGCGCCGGTCGTGACGCCGACCTCGGAGTCCGCGTCGACGTCGAGTCCGTAGAACCGCTTCTGATGAGCCGCGATCGCGTCGCGAAGCTCCGGTACGCCGGTGCCCGGGGCGTACTGGTTGCGGCCACCGCGCAGGGCGTCGACCGCGACCTCGACGACCTCGCCAGGGCCGTCCGTGTCCGGAAAGCCCTGGCCGAGGTTGACCGCGCCGGTCCGCAGCGCGAGCGCGCTCATCTCGGCAAAGATCGTGGTGCCGAGACCTGACAGTCGTGCGCTCGAGGTCTTCATGCGGTCGATCCTATGGGGGGCGGCTAGGTGCGCACTTCCTCCGTGCCGGGGACCGCCGCCTGGTTGATCTCGTCGACGAGGTCGTCAGGTGGTGGCGCCGTGGTGGACGCGTCCTCGGACCCTGCACCACCGCCGACCGAGGTGCGCTTCTTGTTCCACACGTCGAACGCGACCGCGGCGAGCAGCACGAGCCCCTTGACCGCCTGCTGCCAGTCGATCGAGGTGCCCATCAGCGACATGCCGTTGTTGAGGACACCCATGACGAAGCCACCGATGATGGCGCCGATGACCGTGCCGACGCCGCCGGTGACGGCGGCACCACCGATGAACGCGGCCGCGATGGCGTCGAGCTCGAAGTTGGTGCCGGCCTTGGGGTTGGCGGCCGTGAGGCGCGCGGCGGTGACCATGCCGGCGAGGGCGGCGAGCAGTCCCATGTTGGTCATCACGAGGAAGTCGATGCGGCGCGTACGCACACCCGACATCGTCGCGGCGTCGACGTTGCCGCCGATCGCGTAGACGTGACGGCCGATGATCGTGCGCTCCATGACGAAGCTGTAGATGCCGATCAGGACGAACAGGATCAGGCCCACGATCGGCAGGCCGCGGTACTGGGCGAGGATGTAGGAGAACCAGAACAGGGCTCCGACGATCGCGACCAGCTTGGCGTAGAACACCGGCAGCGGGAGGACCTCGAAGTTGTAGCGGATCGCCGACGAGCGCTTGCGGAACTCCAGGAACACCAGGAACACCGCCAGCAGAGCCGCGATCACAAGCGTCAGGTTGGCGAGGCCCGTGTCAGGCCCGACCTCGGGCAGGAAGCCGTTGCCCATCGACTGGAAGCCCTTGGGCAGGTTGCCGATCGTCGCGCCGTCGAGGACGACGAGCGTCAGGCCACGGAACAGCAGCATGCTCGACAGCGTCACGATGAACGCCGGGATGCCGACGTAGGCCACCCAGAAGCCGTGCCAGGCACCGATCGCGGCGCCGATGCCGAGGCAGAGGATCACCGCGATGAGCCACGGCACGTCCCACTTCGTCATCATCGTCGCCGCGACCGCGCCGACGAAGGCCGCGACCGAGCCGACCGACAGGTCGATGTGGCGGGCGATGATGACCATGACCATGCCGATCGCCAGGATCAGGATCGACGCGTTCTGGGTCAGCAGGTTGGTGACGTTGAGCGGGCGCAGCAGCACGCCGTCGGTCTTGATCTGGAAGAACACGACGATCGCCACGAGGGCGATGACCATGCCGTACTGCCTGAGGTTGCCTCGCAACAGGCCCTTCATCGTGCTTGCGGTGCTCATCGTCCTACCTCTTGTCCATGTGTTGACGTGGTCATGTAGCGCATCAGGGTCTCCTG
>CAWDXV010000012.1:0-22886 GCA_963806345.1 uncultured Actinomycetota bacterium
GCGGCGTCTCGACATCCGTGTGCGCGGCGAGGACGGGACAACGCCGGCGGCGACGCTTAACGGCACGTTGTGCGCCATGACGCGCACGATCATCGCGCTGCTCGAGAACGGTCAGCAGGAGGACGGCTCCGTACGCCTTCCGGCTGCGCTGCACCCCCTGCTGGGCGAGGTCCTGAGGCCGCTCGCGTGACGTTCAAGCCCCGGCTGATCGCGCTCGACGTCGACGGCACGCTGGTCGACGGCGAGAACGTCATGTCCGAGGCCGTACGCTCCGCGGTGCACGCGGTGCGAGATGCCGGCATCGAGACGGTCATCGCCACCGGTCGCGGCGTGCCCGGCGTCATGGACGCCGCCGACAACCTGCGGTTCACCGAGGGCTACGGGGTCGCCAGCAACGGGGCCGTCACGTTCCGCTACGACCCTGAGGTCGAGCTGCTCGACGTCGTGACGTTCGACGCCAGCGAGGCGGTGCGGCGCGTCCTCGAGCACATGCCGGAGGCGCTGGTCGCGGTCGAGGAGGTCGGCATCGGCTTCCGGCTCAACAAGCCGTTCCCCGACAACGAGATCCTGGGGCAGTTCGTCGTCGAGGACGTCGAGTCGCTGATCGCCGAGCCGGTCGCCCGCGTCGTCATCCGGTCGGCCGAGCACAGCCGCGACGAGTTCACCGCGATCGTCAAGGATCTGGGCCTGACCGGCACCAACTACTACATCGGCTACTCCGCGTGGCTCGACCTCGCGCCCGAGGGCGTCTCCAAGGCATCGGGCCTGGAGTTCCTCTGCGGCAAGCTCGGCATCGACCGGTCCGAGGTGCTGGCGGTCGGCGACGGCAACAACGACCTGGAGATGATTGAGTGGGCCGGCCGCGGAGTGGCGATGGGCCAGGCGCCCGACGACGTCAAGGCCGTGGCCGACGCCGTGGTGGGCACGATCGACGAGGACGGCCTTGTCGCCGAGCTCAGCAAGTACGTCTAGCCGTTCAGGAAGCTGAGCCGCACCTCGCGGTCGGGGTTGTCGACGTTGGTGTCGACGAGGCACACGGACTGCCACGTGCCGAGCAGGAGCCGTCCGCCCAGCACAGGCACGGTCATCGACGGGGCCAGGAACGCCGGCACCACGTGATCGCGGCCGTGGCCGGGCGTGCCGTGCTGGTGGACCCAGCGGTTGTCGCGCGGCAGCAGGTCATCGAGCGCAGTCAGCAGGTCACCGTCGCTGCCGGCGCCGGTCTCGATGATCGCCACTCCCGCGGTGGCGTGCGGCACGAACACGTGCAGCAGGCCATCCTGCTCGTCGCGCACGAATGCCGCGCACTCCGAGGTCAGGTCGTGGACGACAGAACGCCCACCCGTACGAACCGCAACCATCTCACTACGCATACAGACGATGGTCGCAAACCGCTGGTCGAGCCGGGGAGTCAGGCGGTCTTGCTGGTCTCGAGCTCGTCGAACATGTCGAGCACGGCGTCGACGGACGGCAGACTCGGCACCGAGGGGGCGACCGCGTCCTCGCGCTTCTGCTCGCGGGCCCGACGCAGGTGACGCTTGATCGTCGAGGTCGAGCATCCGAGCCGGTCGGCGAGCTGGTGGCACGTGTCCTTGGGGTATGCCTGGCGCGCCGTCATGACGGCCTCGTGGCTCACCGGTCCCCCACCGACGCGGGCTGCGCCGTACGCCACGGTCGTCGGCTCATGGATCTCGATGCCGAGCCGGCGCCGGATGCTGAGCCGGTCACTCTCGGTCGTACAGGCGACGTAGCCCGAGATGTCCATCTCGACGACTGCCCGGTAGAGGCACTCGACCATGAGGGGGCAACCCGCGCACTGTCGGTGCGCGGTCGCTCGTTTGACTGTCAGCGTCTCCCACTCGGCGGCGGTGATGTCGGTCCGCGCCGGTGGTGAGTGCAACAGCTCGTCCTGAAAGACCTCCGGCACGAATGCGCACGGAGGTGTCGTTGTGTCGACCACGATGGTCATGGGCTCCCTCTTCCCAATCGAGAACCGAGGCGGCGACACTCCTGCGCCGTTCTCCGTTCACATCGTGGACAACTCTAGAGGTACAAACCCCCAGAGCCATCGTTTTGACCGGACGTTTCCGAATCTTCACCTTTGGTGTCGTTTGGACCCGGTAGAGCCAGCCTCATGTTCTGGAACTGCGCCTGGGCCTGCACCTGCTGGGCATAGAGGGCCGCCTGGATGCCGTGGAACAGGCCCTCGAGCCAGCCGACGAGCTGGGCCTGGGCGATGCGGAGCTCACTCTCGCTCGGCGTCTCGCCGTCGAACGGCAGGCTCAACCGCTCGAGCTCCTCGATCAGCTCGGGCGCGAGGCCGTCCTCGAGCTCCTTGATCGACTGGAGGTGAATGTCGCGCAGGCGTACACGGCTCGCCTCGTCGAGAGGGGCTGCCTTCACCTCTTCGAGGAGCTGGCGGATCATCCCGCCGATGCGCATCACCTTGGCGGGTTGCTCCACCAGGTCTCCGAGCGGCGTGGTGTGTGCCGAGGGAGTGACGGCCGTGCCGTCGGGACCGATGATCTCGGGCGATTGCTCAGTCATTGCCTCAGCCTATCCAGCCGGACGTGACCGGCATCTCTTGAACGGGGTTGCCATGGTGGAAGAGATGCCCCGAACCCGTGACCGTCGACTCGACCTGCTCAAGGGACTCCTCATCGCCGGCGTCGTGCTGGGCCATTTCCTCGAGACCTCCGGTGGCCAGGCCCCGGGCGCGCTCTACTCGGGATGGCACCACGAGCCGCAGCGATGGATCCTGACCTTCCTCTACCTGTTCCACATGCCGCTGTTCGTGTTCCTCGCGGGCGTCACGGCACGTCCGCGCCGCCTGGCTCACCGTCTCGTCGAGATGGTCGGGCTCTACGTCCTGCTCCAGACGACGTACGTCGCGCTGCGGTTCGGCGTGGATGACCTGAGCATGGAGCGCCTGCTCCACCCGACGTACGCGTTGTGGTTCCTGCTGGCGATGGGGTGGTGGCTCATCGCGCTGCCGTTCGTCGTGCGCCTCGGCGCGTACGCGTTGCCGGCCGCGACAGCCGTGGCGGTCGTCGCGGTCCTGCTGCCCTACCCCGACGGCGACCTCGTCGCCTGGTCTCGTGCGCTCTGCTACCTGCCGTTCTTCGTCGCCGGGCACCTGTACGGCACGGGCGCCCTCAGACGTACGGCCGAGACCTCGACGATCGTCATGGCGTCGGCGGCGGCCTGCCTGGTGACCGTCACGACGGTCGTGGTCCGCACGGGCCTCGACCCGCGCTGGATCCGCGGCGCCGACACCGCGGTGTCGATGGACGTCAGCCGTCCCGAGGCGGTTGCGTTCCGGGTGCTGTGCCTCGCGCTCGCGACGCTGTGCGGCGCGTGCATCCTCGCCGTCGTGCCCTCCCGACTGCGCCACATGGAGGGGCTGGGCCGTCGCAGCCTTGCCGTGTATGCGCTGCACATCCCGGTCGTCTTCGTGCTGCAGGACGCGTTCCAGGGTGCGGGCGTCGATCAGGTCGAGGCGACGCTGCTGGCCCTGGCGGTCACGGTCGTGGTGCTGCGGGTGCTCGCACACCCGTTCTTCGACCGCGCCATCCGTCGTACGACCTCGACGATGGCTCAGGTCGCGTTGCCGCCACCGCTGCTGCAGGCCGGCGAACGCGTCGTCGAGCGGGTCAAGGTCAAGGGGTGAGCAGGACCTTGCCGATGTGGCTCGACTCCTCGAGCACCTGGTGCGCCTGACGTACGTCGTCGAGCGCGTACGTCGCGTGGATGATGGGCCGCACCGTGCCGTCGGAGATCAGCGGCCAGACCTGCGCGACCATCGCTGACACGATCGCCGCCTTCTCGGACGACGGACGGGCGCGCAGCGTCGTCGCCATGACCGCGGCGCGCTTGGCCATCAGCGCGCCGAGGTTGAGCTCGGCCTTGACGCCGCCCTGCAGGCCGATGACGACGAGGCGCCCGGCGGTCGAGAGCACCGAGACGTTCGCCTCGAGGTACTTCGCGCCGATGATGTCGAGGATGACGTCAGCAGTGACGCCGGCCGCCTTCATCTCGGCGGCGAAGTCCTGCTTCTTGTAGTCGATCACCACGTCGGCGCCCAGCTCGCGGCAGAAGTCGCCCTTCTCCTTCGAGCCGACCGTGACGATCACGCGGGCGCCGAAGGCCTTGGCCAGCTGGATCGCCATCGTGCCGATGCCGCTGCCGCCGCCGTGGATGAGCAGCGTCTCGCCGTGCTGCAGCTTGCCCATCATGAAGACGTTGGACCAGACCGTGGCGGCGACCTCCATCAAGCCGCCGGCGTCGACCAGCGAGATGCCCAGCGGGACCGTGGCCACCTGCCCGGCCGGCACGGTGACGTACTCGGCATAGCCGCCACCGGCCAGCAGCGCGACGACATGCGTGCCGGGCGGCAGGTCGGTGACACCCTCGCCGACGGCGACGATGTCGCCCGAGCACTCGAGCCCGAGGACGTCGGAGACTCCCGGCGGCGGTGGGTAGAGGCCTTGGCGCTGCAACAGGTCTGAGCGGTTGAGGCCGGCCGCGGCCACGCGGATCAGCACCTCACCCGGCCCTGGCTCGGGCTGGGGCAGGTCGACGACCTCGAGGGCTTCGACGCCTCCGGGGTTGGGAGCGATGACGGCGCGCATCCCCGCAGGTTAGCCGCCCGGTGCCATCCGCGCTCCCCTCCCCTCTAGCATTTCCCCCATGAGCCGCGTGGACGTGCGCTTCGCATCGGGACCGGGGTGGTGCGCCGGCTGGTGGTACGAGCCGGAGTCCGCCTCGCCGGTTGAGCTTGTCGAAACCCCCGGCCCGGTCGTGATCATGGCGCACGGCCTCGGTGGCGTGAAGGAGATGCGCCTCGATGCGTACGCCGAACGCTTCGTCGCCGAGGGCTACCGCGTGCTGGTGTTCGACTACCGGCACTTCGGCGACAGCGACGGCGAGCCCCGAGACCTGCTCGACATCCAGCGCCAGCTCGACGACTGGGCAGCGGCGATGCACCACGTCCGGTCGCTGCCGCAGGTCGACCGCAAGCGGATCGTCCTGTGGGGCACGTCGTTCGGCGGCGGCCACGTCATCGAGGCGGCGAGTCGCGACGGCGGTGTCGCCGCGATCATCTCGCAGTGCCCGTTCACCGACGGGTTCGCGTCAATGCGCACGATCGGCCTGCGGAGCCTCGTGAAGCTGACCGTCCTCGGCGTACGCGATGCGTTGCGCGGGTTCCGTGGCCGGCGTCCCGTACGCATCGCCGTGGCCGGGCGTCGCGGTGACGCAGCGCTGATGACGGCGCCGGACGTCTTGGATGGCTATGCGGCGCTCGTCCCGGAGGGTCAGGCCCAGCCAGGCAAGGTCCCGGCGCGGGTCGCCCTGCGCATCCCGCTCTACTACCCCGGGCGCGCAGCCGCCTCGCTCGAGTGTCCGGCCCTGTTCTGCGTCGCGATGAAGGACAGCGTGGCCCCGTCCCGCTCGACGATCTGGCACGTACGCAAGGCACGCCAGGGCCGGATCAAGCGCTATCGCACCGGCCACTTCGACCTCTACCTCGAGCCGTGGTTCGACGAGGTGGTCGCCGACCAGATCGACTTCCTCCGGTCGACCGTCCCCGCTCTCCCCGATTTGTGAAGTTGTAGGCGCTTCAAACGCTCGGAAGCGCCTACAACCTCACAAATCGCGGGGTCACACCGTGCTCAGGGCACACCTGCGAAGATGGAAACCATGCGCGTTTCACTGGTTCAGCTCGTCTCGGCGACTGACTCGGAGGCCAACCGTGAAGACATCCGGTCTCGAATGGCAGCGCTCAGCCCCGCCGATCAGCTCGATCTCGTGGTGCTCCCAGAGGCTGCGATGCACGACTTCGGATCGGCCGATCACGACCTCGCCTCCGTCGCCGAGCCGCTCGACGGTCCGTTCGTTCAGCTCATCGCGGACGAGGCGCGGCGGCTGGGTGCGACGGTCGTGGCAGGCATGTTCGAACGTACCGACGACCTGCCGTTCAACACCTTGATCGTCGTCGGACCTGACGGCGCGCTCCGACAGACATACCGGAAGATCCACCTCTACGACTCGTTCGGCTACAAGGAGTCCGACCGGCTGCGAGCCGGCGACATCAGTCCGGTCGTGGTCGACATCGCCGGCACGCCGACAGGCCTCATGACCTGCTACGACCTGCGGTTCCCGGAGCATGCGCGAGCGCTCGTCGACGCCGGCGCGGAGGCGATCGTGCTGCCGGCTGCATGGGTGGCCGGCGACCTCAAGCTCGATCACTGGCGCACGCTGCTTGCGGCCCGCGCGATCGAGAACACGGTCTACGTCGTGGCTGCAGCACAGGGCGGCGACCGATACACCGGCCACTCCTTGGTTGTCGATCCGTGGGGCTCTATCGTGGGCGAGGCGGATCTGGCTCCCGACATCATCCGCGCCACCCTCGAACCCGAGGTGCTGGCGCGTGCGCGGGAGATCAACCCGTCACTGGCCAATCGAAGGATCCGTACTTACCCATGAGCGAGCGCCAGCGAGTGAATCTTGAGGCAGCAATCAGGCCATGGCCTCCGTATCTTTGTTCTTCCACGGTGGCCATGGCATGAGCCGCGCCCCCAAGGGTGGACGCCGTCGTCTCGACGCGTCCGTTCCCCCGGAGTACGACCTCCCGACCCGTGAGCCGCGCATCGAGTCGCCGCGCACGGCTCGGTTCCTCATGGGTGTGGTGTTCCTCGGCTGGCTCGCCGGAACTGCGGGTTCGGCCACCTCGATCCTCGCCGTCGACGCCCCCGGCTGGATCGAGCGCCCGTCGGCCGCCCTGCTGATGGTCGTCTTCGCGATCGGCCTGACCCATCGCGGCGGCGGACACATGCGCTTGTGGCTGCCCATGACAGCGGTGCTGGGCGCCGCCGCCGTGGGGCTCGAGACCAACGTCCTGCTCGCGTCGGCGGCTGCGGTCACCGCGGTGCTGGCGTCGGTGTGGGCGGTCCTCGTCACGCGTCCGGTGGCGACGGTGGCGGGCGCGATCCGCGAGTACTCCCTCGCACTGTTGGTCGCGCTGAGCGGGACGGTCGGCGTGGCGGCGTGGAACGCACCGGTCAACTACCAGCGGTTCAACCTCATCGTCCTCACGGTCTCGCTCGGCCTGGCCATCACGCTGGTGTGGAATCTTGGCGCCGGGCTCCACGGCCTGGGCCGGCAGAACCTCGCGATCCTGCTGGGCGTCGCGGGGCTCGTCATGCTGGTCATCGCCTACAGCAGCTTCGTCCGTACGCACGGCTCGCAGTCGCTCGTCCAGGCGTTCACCGACACGGTCATCTGGACCCGGCAGACGTTCCACGGGGCGCCGCGGCCGATCGAGGTGCTCATCGGGTTCCCGGCCCTGATCGTCGGTGTCTCGATGCGCTCCAAGCGGCGGGAGGGCTGGTGGGTCCTGGTGTTCGCGGTCATCGGCACGGCGGTGCTGACGACATCGCTGGTCTCACCCGGCGCGTTCCCCAAGTACATCGCGCTCTCCACGCTCTACTCCGGTGTCCTGGGCTTGATCGTGGGGCTGGTGCTGCGGCGCCAATTCATGAAGGAGCCCTCGTCCCGGGCGGCCCGAGCCATCGCACCGGTCGCACGCGTGGAACCTCCTCGTTTCGCCGCGCTCAAGTAGTGCGATAATCGACGCGGCGCAGCGCCTTGGTGCTGCCACCCAGGAGGGGTGCCGGAGCGGCCGATCGGAAGCGCCTTGAAAGCGCTCGCTGGCAGCAATGTCAGCCGCGGGTTCGAATCCCGCCCCCTCTGCTTGACGAACTATCGACTCGACCGCAGATTCGTGCTGCTCGCCGTCGGCACCAACGTGATGGTCGCCGGCGTCTCCGCAGCCCTCGCCCTCTTCCTGTCATCCGTCGCAGCGCTGGCCTGGATCTTCGGCCTGCTCGCCGTTGCCGCAGTGGCGAACGCCGTGCGAGTGTTCGCCTTCCCGCCGGTGGTCGCGCGTACGGATCCGGGTGGCTTGCGTCTCGGCGGACCGCTCACGGTCAAGCCGATCCACGTGCCGTGGCTCGACATCGAGGACGTCACGATCGACAGTGCTCGCCTGTTCGTCGACCGCGGCGGTGACGCGGTGGTCGCGTTCCCGCTGGCGTACGTCGGCAGTCGTGCCACCGAGCTGCTCCGCGACATCTACGACCGGCTCAACACCGCCAACGGCTACCGCCGCTTCACTCCCAGCTGATCAGCGAGGCGCGAACCGGTATCCGTCGTCGTACGCCGGCGCCACCGTGGACGAGCCGATGTAGGTGCCCGCGTACGCCCAGCCGCCCGCACTGGCCTTGAAGGTCCACGTCGCCTTGCCGTCCTTGAAGGTGACGGTCTTGGACTTCGATCCGCCTCCGGAAGTCTTGCGCGCCCTCAGCTTGACGGTGCCCTTGGGATGGGAGACACCCTTGACCGAGACCCGGACGGTGATCTTGAGACGACCGCCAGAGCGCTTCGAGGTGAGCGACAACTTGGACACGCGCTTCACGATGTTGGAGGCGGTGCTGTAGCGGACGCCAGCAGGGACGCCTGGGAAGTTGCCGACAGGCGTGACTGTCTCGCGCACGACAAGCCGCTTGCCGACATCGCCGGATCGGACGGTGTACATCGACGAGGATGACGAGCTGGAGACCCACGTCAGCTTGGTCCCGCTCTTGCGGGCCCAGCGGTACGACCTCGTCACGGCGTAACCGGGAGCCCACTTGCCTTCGTAGGCCGAAACCTTGTTGCCGTAGAGCGCCGTCACGCGCAGCCGCGGCGCTGTCGTCGAACGCAGCGGAGCATCGAACAGCACGGCGTCGTTGCCGGTGGACGAGCCGTCGACGGGGACCGTCAGGCGCGTTGCTGTGTCGAAGCTCGTCCCGCCGAACCACGCAGGAAGGGTGTAGCCCTCCTTGACGAACCGCAGCTTCGTGGCACCGGAGAGTGCGTGCGCGGTGTACTCGCCGTTGACATCGGTCACGGCCACGGTGCTCGGCGCAGGAACCGGTGCGCCTGCTTCGCCGCTGGCGTCGTACGCCTCCACGGACGCGCCCTTGATCGGCAGGCCACGCGGGCTGGTGAGGCGGCCAGTGATGGGACCTCCGGCATAGTCGAGAGTCGTCGAGGCATTCCTGCCGGAGTTGCGCTCGAGACAGATGACGGACGCGTTCGTTGTCGCAGTGTTGGGGAGGAGGCGGGCCTGCCAGGCGCGTGAGGATGGCTCACCGTTGGTCGCCTCGTTCACCGTGACGCGGTACTCCCCCGCCGGCAGCCTGGCGTCGAAGCGGCCCGACGGGCGCCCGCTCGGGTTGTTGGAATCGACCGGTTGCGTGGTCGTCGTCGATTCGAGTGACCAGGGGTCTTCCGGGTCGTTCGTGGCGCGGTAGAAGCGCACAGGAACCCCGACGATGCCAGTGTGGTCGGGCGCTTGGACCACGCCGCTCAACGTCTGGACGCCACCGGGTGAGAGGTCCAGGGGCCTGCGCAGGACGATGTCGTGACTGGCAGTGACGTCGCTCGGGTCCAGCGTGATGGCCTTTGCAGTCTCGAACGACGGCGCGTCCCCGTACCATGTCGCCGGGTAGGACAGCTGATACATGCCACTCGCCTCCACGACGATCTTGGTGGGCTTGGACAGGACGTGGAGCTGATAGCCTCCGGACTCCTCGCGCGGGGCTTCGGAATAGCTCGCCTGCGGTGATGCGAGGGTGGCGTCGTAGATCCTGAAGCTGGTGTAGACCGGAGTGCTCCCACACTGGTCGATCAGCTTCGTGGTGATGGTGCCGCCGCGAAACTCCAGCTTCGTCTGGCCGAGGTACAGATTCGCCCCTGAGACGGTGAACTGATCGACCGGGTCCTGCGGCTTGTCCCAGACTTGCGGCTTCCACGCGCCCCACGCTGCCGAGCCGTCGTCGAACTCGTTGATCGTCGCTCGGTAGGTGCCGGCCGGGAGATGTGCGGTGTAGTCGCCGCGGGTCGCACTCTCCACGCTCGAGTGGGCGGTCTCGGCGAGAAGCCACGGCTCGTCGCTGTTGCCCGTCGCCTTGTAGAACCTGACAGTCACGGAGCTGAGGAGCCCGGTGCTGGATGGGGGCGAGAGATTGCCGCGAACTGTCCACAGCGCTTCGTCCGCGCTCGACGAAGACGAGGTCAGGCCGATGAAGCCGAGGACGAGGAGGATCGAGGCGCACGCGGCGATGGCGCGGCGCAGGGCATGCGAGAGCAAGAGGGTGCCTTCCGAGACAGCCGCCAAGACTGGCTGTCTGGGCTCCGAGAAACTCTATAGATCATCTATGTCGGCCGGAGCGGAATGCCCGATTCGTCGGACTGGAGTCGCGGTCGGTATCCTGTTCCGGTTGCCGGTTTCGATCGGCGGCGGGGAGGTGTCGCATAGTGGCCTAGTGCGCCCGCCTGCTAAGCGGGTTGAGGTTTAAACCTCTCGCGAGTTCAAATCTCGCCACCTCCGCTGAAAAGCGAGAAGCAACGATCAAGGTGACCAGTCGCAAACGCGGCTGGTCACTTTGCTTGGTGACGACAGAGGAGCTTGCTCCGCTGCAGGAGTCGCACGCTCGAAGCGGAAAAGACCGCGACTCGACAGGCTCGCGAGACCAGCCGCAGAGTGGCTGGTCATTTCGCTTCGTGACGAATTGAGGAGCTCGCTCCGCTGCGTGAGATCCACGCCGTGTGTTGGAGGTCTAAGTACCCACCCGCGCTGCCCGCCTTCGCGCGTACCGGCGCCACACCACGACGCCCAGCGCACCGATGATCCCGCCCAGCGTGTTGTTCAGGACGTCCCGGAGGCTGGCCGTGCGGCCAGGCAGCGCCACGCCCTGGAACAGCTCGATGCCGACCGAGACGATGAGCACCACCGCTGCGGCCCTCAGCCAGGTCATGCGCAGCGAGCCGAGCATCAGCAATGCGCCGAACGGGATGAACAAGATGATGTTGGCTGAGGCCTCGACCAGCTCGTATGCCCGATTGGGCGGCAGGCCCAGCTCGATGAGCCAGGTGCCCGGAGGCGAGTCGAGGGAGTTGATGTTCTCGTCGACGTGCGAGGGCCAGGCCGCGATGAGGGCCAGGGTGAGGCCGTAGATCGCGGCCGCCAGGAGGACGAGGCGCGATCGGCGAGTCACGGTTCGATCGTAGCGACGCCCGAAATATCCGTTCGGGAGACGCGTCACGGGCAACTCCGACAGGATCGAGCCCATGCGCGTCCACCACCTCAGCTGCGGTTCGTTCCACCCCCGTGGCATGCCGGAGATCGTCTGCCACGTGCTGCTGTGCGAGACCCCGGACGGGCTGGTGCTCGTCGACAGTGGTCTCGGCCGGCATGACTTCGCTGATCCGAAGCGCATGGGTCCGGCCAGGTTCGTGATGCGGCCCGACCGTGATGACGCCAGAACCGCGATCGGCCAGATCGAGGCGAGGGGCTTCTCTGCCTCTGACGTGCAGCACATCGTCCTGACGCATATGGACTTCGACCACATCGGCGGCCTCGCCGACTTCTCAGAAGCGACCGTCCACACGACGGCTGAAGAGTACGACTGGGCCGTCGTCAATCCGGACTTCACCTCACGCCGGCGCTACTCGCTGAAGCCGTTGTCACATGGTCCTCGCATCCAGACCCATGGCGGACCTGGTGAGCAGTGGAAGTACGACCTTCGCGGCATCGAGGTGCTGCCCGGCATCACCTACCTGCCGATGCCGGGGCACACCAAGGGCCATGCGGCCGTCGCCGTCGAGTCGCCTGACCGCGGCCTGCTGGTCCACGCGGGCGACGCGGCGTTCGACGTCAGCTCCTACTCCCCGACGCTGCCGTCTGGCACCTCCGTGCCGAGGTCGAGGCGGCTCAGGGCCATCGAGACCTTCGCGGCGGTCGACCGCATGCAGGTCATCGCCAACCACGCCACGCTGCGCCGGCTCAACGAAGAACCCGGCGTCATGGTGTTCACCGCGCACGACAAGCGCATCCTCGACGATCTCCTCGGGAGCTGAACCATGGGTAGAACCGGTCAACAGATGCGGCAGCGGACGCTCAAGACCATGAAGCAGTCCGCGGCTGGAACGCGTACGAAGCCTCGCAAGACGCCGGACCGCAACGCCCGCCTGCGCTACTGGTTCGACGGGACGATGGCCCGAGGCACGTCGGCGTTGGTGATGTGGCTCGCCGCCGTGACCTTGGTGCTGATCCTCGTGTTCACGATCTTCATCCTCATCACGCAGTGGGCTCCGGAGAACGAGGACGGCAGCAAGCCGGGCTTCTTCAAGCAGCTCTTCAACAGCCTGATGCACGCGCTCGATCCCGGCACCGTCGCCGGCGACACCGGCGGCTGGTCGTTCCTCATCACGATGCTCCTGCTGACCCTCGCCGGTCTCTTCATCGTGAGCGCGTTGATCGGTGTCATCGCGACGGGCATCGATTCCAAGCTCGACGACCTGCGGCGCGGCCGTTCTCTGGTGATCGAGAACGATCACACGGTGATCCTGGGATGGTCCGACTCGGTCTTTGCGATCGTGCGGGAGCTGTCGATCGCCAACGAGAGCCGCCGCAGGCCCGCGGTCGTGATCCTTGCGGAGCAGGACAAGGTGGAGATGGAGGACGAGCTGCGCGAGAAGGTGCCGGACCTGCGCGGCACCCGCGTGATCTGCCGCACCGGCTCGCCCCTCGACCTCGGCGATCTGGCGCTGAGCAACCACGGTGACGCGCGTTCGATCATCGTGCTGTCCCCGGACGGCGACGAGCCCGACACCGAGGTCATCAAGACGCTGCTTGCGCTGACCCACGAGGGCGCGGACGCATCGGCTCACATCGTCGCTGAGATCCAGGACCCGCAGAACCTCGACGCAGCGCGTCTCGTCGGCGGCAACCGTACGGTCATCGTCGACAAGCGGGAGACGATCGCACGTCTGATCGTCCAGACCGCGCGGCAGTCGGGCGCCGCCGCTGTCTACACGGAGCTGTTCGACTTCGACGGGGACGAGGTCTACTTCCACGCCGATCCCTCGCTGGCATCGGCCACGTTCGCCGAAGCCGTCAAGGCATACGAGTCGGCATCGATCATCGGTCTGGCTGGAGCGGACGGGTCGGTCCAGCTCAACCCTCCGGGCACGGCGATCGTCGGCGACAACGAGATCATTGCAATCGCTGAGGACGACTCGGCGCTCGAGACGGCTGAACGCAGCAGCGCCGCGATCGACGAGGCGCGAATCAGCGCTATCGCGCCGGTGCCCGAGGAGCCGTCGAAGGTGCTCGTGCTCGGCTGGAACGAACGCGCCCACACCGTGGTGCGTGAGCTCGATGAGTATGCAGCGCCGGGCTCAACGCTCGAGATCCTCACCGAGTACGGCAAGCCCGATGTGCCGGCGCTCACCAATCTGACGGCGACGGTCCGTCATGGCCGGACATCCGAGCGCGCGAGCCTCGACCCGTACCCGATCGGTGAGTACGACCAGGTCATCGTGCTCTGCTACTCCGATGAGCTGACCGCTCAGCGAGCCGACGCTCGTACGCTCGTCACGCTCCTGCACCTGCGAGAGATGGTGGGTGACCGCACCAAGGGTGACCGGCCGTCGATCGTGAGCGAGATGCTGGACGACCGCAATCGCGCGCTCGCCCAGGTCGCCCACGTGGACGACGTCATCGTGTCCGACGAGATCCTGAGCCTGATCCTGTCGCAGCTCTCCGAGAACGCGAGGCTCGAGGCTGTCTTCCAAGACCTGCTCGACGCCGACGGCTCCGAGATCTACCTGCGGCCGGCCGAGCACTACGTGACGGCGGGCGACGAGGTGACGTACATGACGATCGTGGAGGCGGCCGCGCGTCGCGGCGAGACGGCCATCGGTTATCGCGTCTCGGCCGAGGCAGACGACCCAGCGGCGGGATTCGGTGTCCACGTCAATCCGGCCAAGTCGGCACTGTTCGCGATCGATCCCCTCGATCGCGTCGTGGTGCTCGCCGAGGACTGATCGCGCGAGGCGAGCCTTTCACCTCACTGAGTCTCGATACGCCGCTTGCAGAGCAAGCTTGCTACTCGTCCGGCTGCGTGGGTGTCTTCGACGAGGACGGGGTGACGAGGCGCACGTAGCGATCCGGAGGACGACTCCGTATAGTTGGTTGCGCGGAGCAATCACCGTCCCCGCATCAAACCCCGTTCTTCCTGGAGAATTCCTGTGCCTTCGTCGACCCGACGCACTCACTACTGGCTGACCTTCGCCGTGCTCGCGGTGGCCGTGTCGTCGTACTCGCTCATGCAGTCGCTCACGATCCCGGTGCTGTCCGAGATCGAGCACGAGCTCAACACGGATCAGAACACCGTGACCTGGGTCCTGACGGCGTACCTGCTGTCGGCCTCGGTCTTCACGCCCATCATGGGCCGGCTCGGCGACGCGTTCGGCAAGGAGCGCCTGCTCGTCCTCTCGCTGGTCGCCCTCGCCGCCGGCTCGCTGCTCGCGGCCCTCGCCGGCAGCATCGGCGTCCTGATCGTCGCCCGCATCATCCAGGGGGTTGGTGGTGGCGTCCTGCCGCTGGCGTTCGGGATCATCCGCGACGAGTTCCCGCACCACAAGGTCGGCGGCGCCGTCAGCGTCGTCTCCTCGCTGCTCGCCGTCGGCTTCGGTGCGGGCATCGTGCTGGCCGGCCCGATCGTCTCCGGCCTGGGCTACCACTGGCTGTTCTGGCTGCCGTTCATCGTGACCTCGATCGCCGCGGTGGCCGCGATCGTCTTCGTTCCCGAGTCGCCGCTCCGCACTCCCGGCCGCATCTCGGTGCTCCCGGCGGTGCTCCTGTCGAGCTGGCTCGTCGCCCTGCTGCTCGCCCTCAGCGAGGCGCCGAAGTGGGGCTGGGGCTCCAGCCGTACGATCGGCCTCCTCGTGCTCGCTGTCGTGCTGATGGTCGCGTGGATCCAGGTCGAGCAGCGCGCCGCCGTGCCGTTGATCGACATGCGCATGATGCGGCTGCCCGGCGTGTGGACGACCAACCTCGTCGCGCTCCTGCTCGGCATCGGCATGTACGCGTCGTTCGGCTTCATCCCGCAGTTCAACCAGACGCCGAGCGCCAGCGGGTACGGCTTCGGGTCCAGCGTGACCGAGTCCGGCATGCTGATGCTGCCGTCGGCCGTCGCGACGTTCCTGACCGGTCTCGTCGCCGCCTCGATCGCCCGTCGCATCGGCCCCAAGACCGTGGTCGTCTTCGGGTCGGCGGTGGGTGCCGTCGGCATGTTCATGCTGGCTTACATGCACGACACCAAGGCGCAGATCGCGATCGCCAACGGCATCACCGGCGTCGGCATCGGCCTCGCGTTCGCGTGCCTCGCGGGCCTGATCGTGGGCGCTGTGCCGCCCGAGCAGACCGGCGTCGCGAGCGGCATGAACGCCAACATCCGTACGATCGGCGGCTCGGTCGGCACCGCGGTCATGGCGAGCATCGTCACGGCGCACTTCCTGCCGAGTGGGTTCCCCAAGGAGATCGGCTACACGGCCGGCTTCGCGGTGCTGGGCGGCGCGCTGCTGCTCGCGGCGATTGCCGGACTGGCGATCCCCACGATCTCGGCCGAGAAGCTCGAGGAGCAGCTCGAGCAGGAGCCCTCCCCGGAGTCGATCCTGGAGCCGGCAACCGCCTGATCACCAGCCAGCCTTCCCCTCCGCTACGTTGTGGCTCGAGGGGAAGGCTGCGGTATGTCCGAAGGTGTGGCGGCAACACGATCGCCCGTGCTCGTCGGCGCGAACCCCGGCCTGCGGCTGTACGACGGGGCGACCCTCACGGCGTACGTCTCGGTGTGGCGCGTCGACTGGTCGGTCCACGGCAGCGGCAACGCCCTCGTCCTGTGGCGCGACGAACAGGTCCACGTGTACGGCGCGAACGCCGAGCTCGCGGCCTGGCTCGAGCACGACTTCGTACGCCATTTCCCCGAGGCCGAAGGACTCGTGTGGCCCGATTCGGCCCTCGTACGACAGGACGTCGAGGTCGCCATCGACCTGGCGACCGGGATGCACGCTCGGACGGCGGGACTCGAGCTGCACATGTCAGACGTGCTCGACAGGCGTACCTTCGCCACCGATGAGTTCGCTCTCGACGGCGCCAACCACAGCCTGAGCCTCGTGCTGGCACCGTGCCGCAGCGCCTCGCTCGTCCACGACGGACAACCGCTCGCGGGTGAGCCGCAGGTCAGCGGCACCACTGCACGCCCGTCGTCCTCGGCGTTCATCGCGGTCGCCGAGGTCTGGAGCCGCTGAGGCTGTGGCGCTCCGCATGATGCGTGCGGCAACCCGCAAACCGCAGCCCCATCCCTGTCCACGGGCGTGCGCTGCGCGTAGACCGGAAGCATGGTCATCCTGCTGTGGGTTGCGGTCGCGGTTGTCGTCGCGAACGCGATCTTCGGCGTGTTCCTGGTGATCAGGTACCGGGCTGAGCGTCGACGCGCCGCCGAGGCGCGCCATCGCCTCCCGGAAGCGGCACGCTGGAGGGCCCGCTCGGCGGGCGGCTCGTCGCACCTGCACCTAACATGACTGCGTGATCCACCTCGGCTCGTTCTTCCGGGACGAGTCCGGGCGGCTCGTGACGTTCCAGGTCCCCAACCCCGCCCTCTGCGTCTGGCTGGCGGCAACGGCCCTGCGGTGGAGCCCGTACGACTCGCGCGACGGCGAACTGCGTTGGATCGGTGCAGGTGCGCTGATCGCCTGGAGCCTTGACGAGCTCGTACGCGGGGCGGCTCCGTGGCGGCGTGTGCTCGGGGCCGTCGTGCTCGCGTGGCAGCTGTGGAACCTTGCCTAGGAGCCGGACAGCTCGGTGACCAGGTCCATGAAGCGTCGTGCGGGCTCGGCGCGGTCGGGGCCGCCGAGGTAATGGTCGGCGCGCTCGGCCCGGACGGCGGCGAGCGGATCGTCGCCGAGGGCGGCGTCCAGTGCGTCGTCGAGGTGCACGAGGTCACGGTCGATGACGTATGCCGCGGCTGACGTCGGGTGCGCGTCGCGGAAGGCGTCGGGGTCGTCGAACTGCGCGGCATACATGACCAGTGGCTTGTTGCTGGCCATGAAGTCGACGACGATGCCCGACACGTCGGAGACCATGGCGTCGACGGAGTTGAACGCGTCGATCAAGGGCTCGTCCATCGCGGGCTGGCCCCACCGGTGCGGGCGTCCGGTTGCGGCGGCGTCGGCCTCGAGCAGCCCGTTGACGCGGACGATCATCGCCTCGGCCTCGACATGGTTCTGGCCAGCGAAGTGGCGCCGGAACACGACCGTGCAGCCGCGGTCGAGCAGGGCCTGGACGAGCCGGTCGGCGACCGCAAGCGACGAGACGTTGAGGCTGTCGTCAGCGTGCCGCCAGGTTGGCGCGTAGAGCACGGTCGGTGGCCGTGGGACCGGTCCGTCCGACGGCACGATGCCCTCGGTCTGCGGCCGGCCGATGATGCGCAGCTTGTCTGCGGGGATCGACAGCCCGGCTGCGACGAACCGGTCGATCGCCGCCTGGCCGGCGACCGCGACGAGGTCGTACTGCAACACGCGTTCGGATGCGCTGAGCGGCTTGTCGCTGTCGCCGTGGCCGAGGAATGCGTGCGTCGCGGACGAGCCGGTGATGAAGTCGGTGTTGGCCGCCGCACCGTGCGGATAGAGCGCACCGCGGACGCTCGCCGGGATCTGCCCCTGCACGATCGGCACGGCGGGATACATGTCGGCGAGCTGGCGGAACAGCGCCGGGGTGCGGGCCACGATGCACCAGTGCACGCCGGTGCGCTCGACCCAAGGCGACCACATCCCGATGTGGACGCCGACCTTGCCGGCATACGGGATCGCGATCGTGGGCGCGTACGCCTCGACGGCCCCGGCGGCGTCGGCGCACTCACGGGCGTACCGGTGCATCGTGCCGGCGATCACCGCGAGCGCCAGGCTGCCGACGATCGCGATGACCAGTGCGACGCCGGGCTGCAGCAGCACGTCGATCAGCACGACGAGCGTCAGCGCGGCGGCGACGATCGCCCAGACCCGCAGGCGCAGGGGAGGCTTGTCCGAGAGATGGGTCGACTGGCCGGGGAAGTGGGCGGCGCGGGGCGGACGGGCCGACGCGCTGGAGCGAGCCACGATGCCGGTCGTGAGGCCCAGGGCGAGCACGAGCAGGGCGGCGACGATCACGGGAGGCACTCTAGTCGGAACAGGGCATGGCTCCACGACGTTGTCTTAGGCATGAAGAACGTCGGCTTCCTCTCCTTCGGCCACTACCAAGCTGTCCCGGGCTCGCAGACGCGTACGGCCGGTGATGTGCTGCTGCAGTCGATCGACCTCGCCGTCGCGGCTGAGGAGCTCGGGCTCGACGGCGCGTTCTTCCGCGTGCACCACTTCGCCCGTCAGCTGTCGTCGCCGTTCCCGTTGCTCGCCGCGGTCGGCGCGCGGACGAGTCGCATCGAGATCGGCACCGGCGTGATCGACATGCGCTACGAGAACCCGCTCTACATGGCTGAGGACGCAGCTGCGGCCGACCTGATCAGCGGTGGCCGGCTCCAGCTCGGCATCAGTCGCGGATCACCCGAGACCGCGCTGCACGGCTATGAGTCGTTCGGCCACGTGCCGGAGGAGGGTCAGAGCGACGCCGACATGGCCCGGGCGCACACCGAGCTGTTCCGGCACGCGATCGCCGGTGCCGGTGTCGTGATGTCCGATCCCAAGATGACCGGGCAGTCGGCGCCGCTGCCGATCATGCCGCAGGCGCCCGGCCTGGCCGATCGGATCTGGTGGGGCTCGGGCACTCGAGCGACCGCCGAGTGGACCGCCGGACAGGGCATGAACCTCATGAGCTCGACCCTCCTGACCGAGGACACCGGCGTTCCGTTCGACGAGCTGCAGCTCGAGCAGATCCAACGCTTCCGTGCCGCTTGGGCCGAGGCGGGCTGGGAGCGCGAGCCGCGGGTGTCGGTCAGCCGTAGCGTCATCCCGATCCTCGATGCGCAGGACCGTGCCTACTTCGGCGAGCGCAGCGGCGAGGACCAGCTCGGTCACCTCGACGGCGGCATCGCGAGGTTCGGCAAGTCGTACGTCGGTGAGCCCGACGCGCTGGCCGAGGAGCTCGCCCAGGACGTCGCGGTCCGCGAGGCCGACTCGCTGCTGCTCACGGTGCCCAACCAGCTCGGCGTCGACTACAACGCCCGGCTGCTCGGCGCACTCGCCGACCACGTCCTCCCGGCGATCGGCTGGAAGCCCCGCACCTGAACGCGCTGAGCCTGACGTTTCTGCTGGTACGACACGGCGTGTCGCTGCAGAAACGTCAGGCTCAGCGGGACGGTGGTCAGGCCTCGAGGCGGGCCTTCAGGGCGTCGAGCTCGGTCCAGAGGACGGTCGGCAGCTTGTCGCCGAACTTCTCGAACCACTCGTTGATCTGCGGGATCTCGGCCTGCCACTCGTCGACGTCGACGCGCAGCGCCTTCTCGAGCTGCTCGTCAGTGACGTCGAGGCCCTCGGTGTCGATCGCGCCGGGCGTCGGCACGAGGCCGATCGGGGTCTCGACCGCCTCGACCTTGCCCTCGACGCGCTCGATGACGTACTTCAGGATGCGGCTGTTCTCGCCGAACCCGGGCCACAGGAAGCCGCCGTCCTCGTCGCGACGGAACCAGTTGACGTAGAAGATCTTGGGGAACTTCGACTCGTCGTTGTTCTTGGCCATGTTGATCCAGTGACTGAAGTAGTCGCCCGCGTCGTAGCCGATGAACGGCAGCATCGCCATCGGGTCGCGGCGGACCACGCCGACGGCGCCCGTGGCCGCGGCCGTGGTCTCGGACGACAGCGTCGCACCCATGAACGTGCCGTGGGTCCAGTCGCGGGCCTCGGTCACCAGGGGGATCGTCGTCTTGCGACGCCCACCGAAGAGGATCGCGTCGAGCGGTACGCCGTTGGGGTCGTCGTACTCGTCGGCCAGTGTCGGGCACTGCTTGATCGGCGTGCAGAACCGGCTGTTGGGGTGTGACGACACCTCGTCGGACTCCGGGGTCCAGTCGCGACCCTTCCAGTCCGTCAGGTGCGCGGGCGCCTCGTCGGTCATGCCCTCCCACCAGACGTCGCCGTCGTCGGTCAGCGCGACGTTGGTGAAGACCGAGTTGCCCTGGTCGATCGTGCGCATCGCATTGGCGTTGGTGTCCCAGCCGGTGCCGGGAGCCACGCCGAAGAGTCCGAACTCGGGGTTGACCGCATACAGGCGGCCATCGGCACCGACGCGGATCCAGGCGATGTCGTCGCCGATCGTCTCGACCTTCCAGCCGGGCACCGTGGGCTCGACCATCGCGAGGTTGGTCTTGCCGCACGCGCTCGGGAAGGCCGCGGCGACGTACTTGACGACGTTGTCGGGCGAGGTGAGCTTGAGGATCAGCATGTGCTCGGCCATCCAGCCCTCGTCGCGGCCCATCACCGAGGCGATGCGCAGCGAGTAGCACTTCTTGCCGAGCAGGGCGTTGCCGCCGTAGCCCGAGCCGAACGACCAGATCGTGCGCTCCTCGGGGAACTGCACGATGTACTTGGTCTCGTTGCACGGCCACGGCACGTCCTGCGTACCGTCGGCGAGCGGGGCGCCGATCGAGTGGAGCGCGGGCACGTAGTCGGCCTCGAGCTCCTCGATGCGGTCGAGCACGTTCTTGCCGACGCGGGCCATGACGCTCATCGACGCGACGACATACGCCGAGTCGGTGATCTCGACACCGAACATCGGGCTGTTGGAGTCGAGGTGACCCATGACGAACGGGATGACGTACATCGTGCGGCCCTGCATGCAGCCGTCGTAGAGGTTCGTCATGATCGCCTTCATGTCCGAAGGCTCCATCCAGTTGTTGGTCGGGCCGCAGTCGGCCTCGTCAACGCTGCAGATGTAGGTACGGTCCTCGACCCGGGCGACATCGCTCGGGTCCGACGCGCACCAGAACGAGTTGGGTTTCTTGGACTCATCGAGTCGTACGAAGGTGCCGGAGGCGACGAGGTCATCGGTCAGGGAGACCCATTCCTCGGGAGTGCCTTCGACCCAGTGGATGGCGGCTGGCTGAGTCAGGGCGGCGACATCATCGACCCAGGCCTGGAGCCTGGGGTGCGTCGTCCGGTAGGTGGATAGGGCGGTGTCTGCGGACATGTGTGAACTTTTCCTTCTCGCGCATCGCGAACCAAGCGCATTGATTCGCACTCCCTCGGCATGCGGGCCTCGGGTAGCTGATGTGTGATGAATCGGCACCGACGGGCGATGACGATTCAGCCGACTTTACGGGTCACATCGGGCATATGGGCTGGTCGGAAGGGGTGAACATAGTCACACACATGTCAGGAGGGGCGGCGCCTCGCGGCACCGCCCCTCCTGATGTGGCAGGAACTACTTGGAGTACTTCAGGTGGATCGTCAAACCACCGCTGACGATGCTGGGAGCGCGCAGGTTCTTGTAGTTCTCGAGCCGGCCCGACTTGGTGCTGTAGCGGTATCGGGCCAGGACGTCGTCGGCGCGCGGCGTCGACTGCATGAGGTCAAGCAGCTCGTCGAAGCTCTCGATGTCGATGCCTTCCTCTTCCTCGATGTCGCCCTCGTCCTCGAAGTCTTCCTCGTCGTCGTAGCCGTACGCCTGACCGAAGAACGAGAACGTGCCCGACTTCTTGCTAGAGACCGACGTCTTCCACGTGGTTTGAACCGTCGTCGTCGGCAGCACCTTGCTGCCCAGATCGGCCTTCAGCTTGACGCGCAGCTTGACGAAGGCGCCGACCTTGGTGGGGACCGATCCGCCCGCTGCGACGTTCTTCCACACGCCGCCGCTGAAGTACTGGGCACCGCTGATCGCGTACGCCCGGTAGTCCGGGTCGAGCGTCGTGGCGACGTCGACGCCGGTGATCGTGACGTCCTCGAAGCCGTTGCTCATGATCGTCTCCACGTCACCGGCGACGTTGTACGACACCTCGTCCGGGAGGTACTCAGCCGCCGCGATGCGCATCGTGCGCTCGTACGTCTGCGGTGTCGCGACCCCGTCGATGTCGCGGACGAAGTCGACCTTGACGGTCGTCAGCGCGGTCCCGGCGCCGTCCTTCTTGTACGCGTTGTAGACGTCGTTGCCCAGTTGTGTGGCGACGACGGCCGCCACGGCGTATGGCGTGCTGACGTGTGTCTCGCGATCGACCGTCTGGCCGTTGGCGGTCGTGTGCGTGGTGACCAGGGCCGAGTCGGGAACTGTGCCGAGGGTGCCGCTGATGCCGTTGGTGTTGTCTGACGTCAGGGAGCCGGCCGGATCGGGATCGATGTTGACGAGCTTGTACGACTGCGGTCCGTTGGTGACGATTCCGAGCGTCGCGGCCTTGAGGATTGTCTGCGTCGACGGCCCGATGTTCTCATCAGGATGCCCATAGGCGTAGACCTTGTCACCGCAGACCGCCGTGGCAGTCCCGACAGAGGCGAAGGCGATCTGGCCGTACGAGTAGGAAGCCGCGACGTTGCTGCCCGGCTCGATCGGTGCGGAAATGCTAGCGATGCCGGCAGCTTGGTAGGTGGCACCGTCACGCCCGGTCTTGCTCGCCAGATAGCGCGACTTCTGTGCGGTCTTGTTGGCGCGTGCCGCACCGGAACCGACGACGACCCGCTGAGGCACCAGAGGCTGCGCCGACTGGAGGCTGGTTGCACCAGCGACGCCGGCCTTCTTGAGCGTCGCCCTGTCGGACGCAGTCAGTCGGACGGCGTGAGGCGCGGCAGTCGGGTCTGCATTGATGACGTTGGCGGCCGGGGTGATGCCGGCGAGCGTGCTCGAGCTGTAGCCGGTGAAGCTGTAGGAGACCGAACCGACGAGGTTGTTGTCTGCGTCGTAGACGGGCGATCCGGAGATGCCTGCCCAGATGCCCGCAGGCCCTTGCCCCTTGTAGCCGTTGGTGATCCGGCTACCGCTGAGGTCGAACAAGTAGATGGGGTTGTCGTATGCGTCGGTGATG
>CAWDXV010000013.1:0-35510 GCA_963806345.1 uncultured Actinomycetota bacterium
TCGTCGATGTGGGACGCGGGCGTCGACGCGGTGACCTCGCCCTCGGCGTCGTCGGTGACTGTCGCCTGGCCGAGCCGGATCGTCGCGACGTACTCCTTGTCGGCGAGCGTCAGGTGGCCGAGCAGCCGCGTCGCGCGGTTGATGCCGAGCACGAGGATGCCGGTCGCCATGGGGTCGAGCGTGCCGGAGTGACCGACCTTCTTGGTGCCGGCGATACGGCGCATGCGGCCGACGACGTCGTGCGAGGTCCAGCCGGAAGGCTTGTCGACGACGACGAGCCCCGAAACCGGGGCGTCAGTCATCGAGCTCCGCGTCGTCCTCGTCCTTCTTCTTGTACGGATCGGGGTCGCCGGCGTACTGCGCACCCGCCGAGCGCGAGGCGACCTCCTCGTCGGACTCCTTGACCTTGGCGAGCAGGTCCTCGATCTCCTTGGCCGTCTCGGGGACGGCGTCGAGGAAGAACTCGATCGACGGGGTGATGCGGGTGCCGAGCTGCTTGCCGACCTCGGAGCGGATCAGACCGGTGGCGCTGCGAAGTGCAGCGGCGGTCTCGGCTCGCGCCGTCTCGTCGCCCATGACGGTGTAGAACACCGAGGCCTGCTGGCCGTCACCGGTCATGCGTACGTCGGTGATCGTCACGAAGCCGAGGCGCGGATCCTTGACCCGGCGCTCGAGCATCTGCGCGACGATGACCTTGATCCGGTCGGCGACCTTGTGGATCCGAGGTCCAGCCATGATTCTCTCCAAACTGAGTGGGACGCCTCCCCCACGCGTGAGCGTGAGGGGAGGCGTCCGACGGGGTCAGTGCTTACGCGCGAACCTTCTCGCGCAGCTCGAACGTCTCGACGATGTCGCCGACCTTGATGTCGTTGAAGCCCTTGAGCACGAGACCGCACTCGAAGCCTTCGCGAACCTCGGACACATCGTCCTTCTCGCGGCGCAGGCTGGAGAAGTCGAGGTTGTCCGCGACCACGGAGCCGTCGCGAAGCAGGCGTGCCTTCGCGTTGCGCCGGATCACGCCACTCGTGACCATGCAACCGGCGATGTTGCCGATCTTGCTGGAGCGGAAGATGTCGCGGATCTCGGCGGTACCGAGCTGCGCCTCCTCGAACTCCGGCTTGAGCAGGCCCTTGAGCGATGCCTCGATCTCCTCGATCGCGTTGTAGATGACCGAGTAGTACTTGATCTCGACACCTTCGCGGTCGGCCAGCTCCGTCGCCTTGCCCTGCGGGCGGACGTTGAAGCCGATGATGACGGCGTTGGACGCGGCGGCCAGCATGACGTTGGTCTCGGTGATCGCACCGACACCGCGGTCGATGACCCGGAGTGCGACCTCCTCGCCGACGTCGATCTGGGCCAGTGCGTCCTCGAGCGCCTCGACCGAACCGGAACCATCACCCTTGAGGATGAGGAGCAGCTCGTCGGTCTCGCCCTTCTCCATCGAGGACATGAAGTCCTCGAGCGTACGACGGCCGGTGCGCTGCGCCAGGAGGGCGTTGCGCTCGCGCGCCTCGCGCTTCTCGGCGATCTGGCGGGCCAGCCGGTCGTCAGCCACGACCATGAAGTTGTCACCGGCTCCGGGCACCGCCGTCAGACCCAGCACGAGTGCCGGACGGGACGGGGTGGCTTCCTCGATGTTCTCGCCGTGCTCGTCGAGCATGGCGCGAACACGACCGAACGCCGGACCGGCGACGATCGAGTCGCCGACCTTGAGCGTTCCGCGGTGGACCAGCACCGTTGCGACAGGTCCCCGACCACGGTCGAGGTGCGCCTCGATGACGAGGCCCTCGGCGTTCTGGTTGGGGTTGGCGCGCAGGTCGAGCGAGGCGTCAGCCGTGAGGATGACGGCCTCGAGCAGGTCGTCGAGACCCGTGCCGGCCTTGGCCGAGACGTCGACGAACATCGTGTCGCCGCCGTACTCCTCGGGCACGAGGCCGTACTCGGTGAGCTGGCCACGAGCCTTGGTCGGGTCGGCGTCAGGCTTGTCGACCTTGTTGACCGCGACGACGATCGGGACGCCGGCGGCCTTGGCGTGGTTGAGCGCCTCGACCGTCTGCGGCATGACACCGTCGTCGGCCGCGACCACGAGGATCGCGATGTCGGTCGCCTGGGCACCACGGGCACGCATGGCGGTGAACGCCTCGTGACCCGGTGTGTCGATCAGGGTGATGCGACGCTCGGTGCCGTCGACCTCGGTCGCGACCTGGTAGGCGCCGATGGTCTGCGTGATGCCACCGGCCTCCTTGTCGACGACGTTGCTGCTGCGCAGCGCGTCGAGGAGCTTGGTCTTTCCGTGGTCGACGTGACCCATGACCGTGACGACGGGGGGACGCGCGGCCAGGTCGGCCTCGTCGCCCTCGTCCTCGCCGAACTCGATGTCGAACGACTCGAGCAGCTCGCGGTCCTCGTCCTCGGGCGAGATGACCTCGACGTTGTAGTTGAGCTCTTCGCCCAGCAACATCAGGGTCTCGTCGTTGGCCGACTGGGTCGCCGTGACGACCTCACCGAGGTGGAACAGCACCTCGACGAGCGATGCGGAGTCGCCGCCGATCTTGTCGGCGAAGTCAGCCAGCGAGGAGCCACGCGTCAGGCGTACGGTCTCGCCGTTGCCCTTGCGGACGCGGACGCCGCCGATGGCGGGAGCCTGCATCTGGTCGAATTCCTGACGCTTCGCGCGCTTGCTCTTGCGTCCACGACGTACGGGACCGCCGGCGCGACCGAACGCACCCTGCGTGCCGCCACGCGTGTTGCGGCCACCGGGGCCACCCGTGCGCGGAGGGCCGCTGAAGCCGCCACCGCCGCCGGGAGCACCGCGACCGGGAGCACCGCCGCCGCCGGGACGACCGGCGTAACCGCCGCCGCCTCCGCCGCCGGGAGCGCCGCGACCCGGTGCACCACCGGGACCGCCGCGACCGGGAGCTCCACCAGGTCCACCACGGCCGGGCGCACCGCGACCGGTCGAGGGGCCGGCGAGGCCGGACTGGCGCGGCATCATGGCCGGGTTGGGCCGTGGCATGCCAGGTGCACCGCTGGGCGCCGGACCACCGGCACGTGCAGCCGGCGGACGCGGGGCGCTCTGCATGCCCTGCGTCGACGAGAACGGGTTGTTGCCGGGCCGGGCCTTGGGTCCGGGACGCGGTCCCGGGGTGGCCGAGGCAGGTGCCGAAGCGGCTGCCGCGGGAGCTTCGGGCTCGGCTGCCGGGGCGGGTGCCTCGGCGACGGGCTCGGGCTCAGGCTCGGGCGTCGGGGCCACGCGGGGACCAGGCGTCGGGCCGGGCGTACGCGTGGGGGCAGGGGCAGCCGGCGCAGCAGCCTCGACCGGAGCCGGTGCGGCTTCGGGCTCGGCGGCGGGTGCCGGTGCTGCCTTCTTGGCGGCGGGCTTGCCGCCGGACTTCTTGGCGCCCTGCGCTCGCAGGGCTTCGCCGTGCTCCTCGTTGAGGCGCCGGACGACAGGGGCTTCTACGGTCGAGGAAGCCGACTTCACGTACTCACCCATGTCTTTCAGGGTGGACAGGACGACTTTGCTCTCGACACCGAACTCGCGTGCGAGTTCGTGGACTCTTACAGCCACTCTTCTCCTTCAGGGGGGTCCGACCCCGAAAGAGGATCAGACCACTAGTTGACGAACGTGCTCATTGCGCAGTACTCATCGCGCAGTACTCACAGCTTCTTCATGAGCGGATGCTCCGATTTCATGTCATGAACGCCGCAGGTGCAGCGTTCCTGGTGGTCATGCTGTTTCGACGATCCCCGCCAGCTCGCTCAGGTCGAGCGGCCCTTCGACTCGAAGGGCCCGACCGAACGCCTTGCGGCGAATTGCCAGCTCCAGGCACCGGGTCGTGGGGTGCAGGTGCGCCCCCCGCCCCGGCAGCGTGCCGCGCGAATCAGGTCTCACGACCGTGGCCGTGGGCTCCTGAACTGCGACGACTCGCACCAGAGTGGTCTTGTCCGCACGTTGCCTGCAACCGATGCACGTCCGAACGACCTCGTCCAGTCTACCCGTTTCGCGAAGCCGTCGCGCCATCGACTCAGGCGCCCTCGGTCCTGGGCGCCTCGGTGTCGGAACGAATGTCGATGCGCCAGCCGGTGAGCTTGGCGGCGAGGCGGGCGTTCTGGCCCTCCTTGCCGATCGCGAGGGAGAGCTGGAAGTCCGGTACGACGACTCGCGCCGAGCGCGTCGCGGGGTCGACCAGCGTCACGCCCTTGACCTGCGAGGGCGACAGCGCGTGCGCGATGAACTCAGCGGGGTCGTCGCTGTAGTCGACGATGTCGATCTTCTCGCCGTGCAGCTCGTGCATGACGTTGCGGACCCGCTGACCCATGGGGCCGATGCACGCACCCTTGGCGTTGACGCCGGGCACGTTGGCGCGCACGGCGATCTTGCTGCGGTGGCCCGCCTCGCGTGCGATCGCGATGATCTCGACGGAGCCGTCGGCGATCTCCGGCGCCTCGAGGGCGAACAGCAGCTTGACCAGGTTGGGGTGTGTCCGGGAGACCTTGACCCGCGGTCCGCGCAGGCCCTTCTCGACCTCGTAGACGTACGCCTTGAGGCGCTCACCGTGCGCGTACTTCTCCTCGGGCACGCGCTCGGAAGCGACGAGGATCGCCTCGATGCGGCCGAGGTCGAGGGCGACGTCACCCGGGCGGCTCTGCTGGATCACGCCGGAGACGATGTCGCCGACCTTGCCGGCGAACTCGCCGTACTTGGACTCGTCCTCGGCGTCGCGGATCCGCTGCATGATGAGCTGGCGGGCGATCGTCGCCGCGAACCGGCCGAAGTCGTCAGGCGTGTCGTCGAACTCCTCTGTGAATGTGTGGGTCGGTCGCTGCTCGGGTTCCTCCGAGACTTCCGAGTCGTCGCTTGCGTCGCGGGGCTCGGGCGGCGGCTCGACCTCGAGACGCTCCTTGGCCCACACCGTCACGTGCCCGCTCTTGCGGTCGAGCTCGACGCGCGCGTGCGGGTGGGATCCTCCGGTCTTGTGGTACGCGGACAGCAGTGCTGTCTCGATCGCTTCGACGACGACGTCGAAGGAGATGTCCTTCTCGTGCTCGAGGGCGCGCAATGCGGCCATGTCGATGTCCATCAGGCGTCCTTCCTGTTCAGCTCGGTTTGCACGAGCGCGGTGTTGATCTGGTCGTATGACAACCGTTGGGTGGTGGTGCGCCCCTCGATCACGACACCCTCGTCGTCGCTCTCGCCGATGCGGCCGTCGATCGACGAGTCGTCGGCGAGCCTCAGGCGTACGAGGCGGCCGGCGTTGCGCCGCCAGTGACGGGGGGCGGTGAGGGGCCTGTCGACGCCACGCGACGTGACCTCGAGCGTGTAGGGCTGGGAGCCCATGACGTCGGAGGCGTCGAGCTCCTCGGAGAGCGCGCGCGTGGCGTCGGTGATGTGGTCGATGCCGACACCGCCGTCGCGGTCGAGGGCGATGCGAAGGACCCGCTTGTTGCCGGCGGGTGTCAGCTCGATCGCCTCGACGTCGAAGCCGAGAGCCGATACACAATCCTCCACGAGGGCTGCCAGTTGTTCGTCCATGGCTCGTCCTCCGGTGTTCTTTTGTGATCAGCTCGTTGTGGGCACCGGCTTCGGTGTCGGGAACCACCCTACCGAACCGCCGGTCCTCCGGTGAACGCCATGAGTCGGCTAGCCTGCCGTGGTGATCAGCCGACGTGCGCTCCTCGGGACGGGCGCTGCCACCGCAGTCGCCGCAGCCGGACTCGGAGGCGCCGCCCTCACGCATCGGCTCGACGACCTGGCCCGCGGCGTCGGTATCGAGCCCCACTCCGAACCCGATCCCGACGACGACCGGCTCATCGCCCGCGTCGCTGCCGATCAGAATGCCCTGCTCGCTCGCGTCGAGGCCACGGCGAGCAAGCACAAGGCGCTGCGCCTCGACCCCTTCGTCGCGATCAGCACCGCGCACGCCAAAGCGGTCGGCGTCGCTGCGACGGTGCCGGACATCGCCGCACCTCCCGCCAACCGCGACACCGCAGTTCGTACGCTGGCATCGGCTTACGCAGCCGCGTCCAGGGCGCGGGCGGCGGACTCGGGCAAGGCGGCCTCCCCCGCGCTCGCGCGCGTCCTTGCGTCGATGTCGGCCGGGTTGGCCCAGTGCGCTCACGCGGTGGGTGACCTGCGATGACCTCCACAGAGGCGATGCAGGACTGGCTCGCGCTCGAGCACGAAGCGGTCTGGCTCTACCCGATCATCGGTGCGCGTTTCGACGCCATGACCGAGCGCGCCAGGACGTCGTACGGCCAGCATCGCGACGTACGTGACCGGTTGCTGTTCCGCCTGGACCGCATGGACATCGAGCCCGTGCCGACCGCGCTGACGTACGACGTGGGGCGGCTGAGCACCAAGGCTCGCGCCGCGGCTGCCGCACGACGGGTCGAGCGCGACATCGCCGCCGCGTGCCTGACTCTTGCCGGCGAGAGCGTCGGCGAGCTCCGGGCGTACGCGACGGCAGGACTGCGCCGCGCCGCCCTCGCGGAGCTCAGCTGGGCCGGACGCCCCAAGCCGTTCCCCGGCCTCCCCGACTGACTCCCCGAGATTTGGCGGCAGATCAACCGAAATCTCGCCCGATCCCGGCCGGAAAGGTTGATCTGCCGCCAAATCTTGGCGATTCGGTCAGTCGCGGAGGTGGGACAGCAGGTCGCCGAGCGGTACGTCGGTGCGTTCGCCGGTTGCCCGGTCCTGCACCTCGACGACGCCGTCGACGAAGCCCTTGCCGACCGTGACCCTCGTCGGTATGCCGATGAGCTCGGCGTCCTTGAACTTCACGCCCGGCGAGACCTTGCCGAGACGGTCGTCGTAGAGCACCTCGAGGCCTTCGCCGATCAGGTCCTGGTAGACCTGCTCCGCGCCCTCGACCACGGCTTCGTCCTTGCCCGCGACGATCAGGTGCACGTCGAAGGGTGAGAGCTCCTTGGGCCACACGAGCCCGCGCTCGTCGTGCGCGTACTCGGCCACCGCGGCCACCGCGCGGGAGACCCCGACGCCGTACGAGCCCATCGTGACCGTGACGAGCTTGCCGTTCTCGTCGAGCACCTTGAGGTCGAGCGCCTCGGCGTACAGGCGGCCGAGCTGGAAGATGTGACCCATCTCGATGCCGCGGGCGAGCTCGAGCGGCCCCGAGCCGTCAGGAGCCGGGTCGCCGGGCCGGATCTCGGCCGCCTCGATCGTGCCGTCGGCGGTGAAGTCGCGGCCCGCGACGAGGTCGATGACGTGCGAGCCGTCGACGTTGGCGCCGGTGACCCAGCGCGTGCCGTCGACGACGCGAGGATCGACGAGGTAGCGGATGCCGGACTCGCTCTCAGCGCCGAGCACAGCCGGGCCGATGTAGCCCTTGACCAGCGCGGGGTGCTGGGCGAAGTCCTTGGCCTCGAACGGCTCGACCTCGGCCGGCGAGACGACGGCCTCGAGCCGCTTGGCGTCGACCTCGCGATCACCGGGCAGGCCGATCGCCAGCGGCTCACGCGTGCCATCGGGGTGGCGCAGGATCACGAGCACGTTCTTGAGCGTGTCGGAGCCCGCCCACGGCCGATCGTCGCGGGGGAACCGCTCGTTGAGGTGGTCGACGAGCGTGTCGATCGTCGGCGTGTCCGGAGTCTGCTCGGCGTGGGCGGCCGGGGCGTCGTCGTACGGGATCGCGTCGGGCACGACGGTCGTGACGGCCTCGACGTTGGCGGCGTAGCCACCGGGCGAGCGGACGAACGTGTCCTCCCCCGTCTCGGACACCGCGAGGAACTCCTCGCTCGCCGAGCCGCCCATCGCACCGGACTGCGCGTGCACGATGACGTACTCGAAGCCGAGCCGGTCGAAGATCCGGACGTACGCCTCGCGGTGCGCCTGGTAGGACTTCTCGAGGCCCGCGTCGTCGATGTCGAACGAGTAGGAGTCCTTCATGATGAACTCACGGCCGCGCAGGATGCCCGCGCGGGGACGCGCCTCGTCGCGGTACTTCGTCTGGATCTGGTAGAGGCTCAGCGGCAGGTCCTTGTAGGACGAGTAGAGGTCCTTGACCAGCAGCGTGAAGAACTCCTCGTGCGTCGGGCCGAGCATCATGTCGTTGCCCTTGCGGTCCTTGAGCCGGAACACGTTGGGGCCGTAGTCGGTCCAGCGCCCTGACACCTCGTAGGGCTCGCGCGGCAGCAGGGCGGGGAACCGCACCTCCTGCGAGCCGATCGACTCCATCTCCTCGCGGATGATCTTCTCGACCTTGGCGAGCACCTTGAGGCCCAGCGGCAGCCACGAGTAGATGCCGGGGGCGACCCGACGGATGTAGCCGGCGCGCACCAGGAGCTTGTGGCTCGGCACCTCGGCGTCGGCCGGATCGTCGCGGAGAGTTCGCAGGAAGAGCCGGGACATACGCATACGGACGACCCTATTCGGTCGGTGTCGCCGGATCAGCCTCGGGCGGCCTTGAGGGCGATGCGAATCATGGGCAGCTGCAGCGGGAGCCGCAGCACGGTGCCGAGCGTGAACCACCACGGCTTGCGCGAGTCACGAGCGCTGTCGAGCGACATCTGCACGTTGGCCGGGAACACCGCGACGAGCAACGCGGCCGAACCCAGCCCGCCCAGGCGTCGCCCGCGGGGATGCAGCAGCATCCCGGCCAAGGCGATCTCGGCGACGCCGGACGCCTGCACGAGCTCGCGCTTGCGGGGCAGCGGCTTGGGCACGATCGCCTCGTACGTCCGAGGCGTCACGAAGTGCAGCACACCGGACACCGCGAAGATGCCGGCCAGGACCTTGATGTCACGACTCATGCAGCGAGCATGTCAGAGCAGGATCGACGCGAACGTCGCGGTCTGCTCGAAGCCGACCCGCTCGTACGCCCTGCGGGCCGCGACGTTGTGATCGTTGACGTAGAGCGTGACGATCGGCGCGACCGTCGCTCGCGCCTGCTGCACGACTGCGGCGAGGGCCGGCGCGGCGATGCCCTGGCCCCGCAGGTCGGGGCGGACGTAGACGCCTTGGATCTGGCAGGCGTACGGCGTCGCGGCGCCGACCTCGGCCTTGAACAGCACGTCACCGTCCTCGATGATCGCGAAGGCCCAGCCCTGCGAGATGAGCTGGGCGACGCGCGCGCGGTAGCCGCTGCGGTTGCCGACCTCGGGGTCGACGCCGACCTCCTCGGTGAACATCGCGACGCACGCCGGATAGACCGTGTCGAACTCGTCGAGCACCACGGGGCGTACGCGCGGGTCGGGCCGCAGGCGGCTGTCACGCTCCAGCACCATGAACGGCTGGTCGAGCCTGCGGCGAGCGGGCCGGGCCCCAGTGCGGTTCGAGCCGCTTCCACATCGGCAGCACGGCGTCGCGCGGCCCGACGATCGACGACGGTCGTACGTTGTCGGCGATGGCCCGGTCGGCGAATGCCTCGACGGCTGCCGGGGTGGCCTGGACCGGAACGACGTTGGCGCCGGCGTGACAGGCCGAGACGAGAGCGCCGTCCTCGAAGTAGCCCCACACCTGGCCGCCGAGCCAGCGCGTCTGCAGCTTGGTCGCGTCGACGCGGTTGCGGACGAACAGGTTGACCAGCGGATCGCGGTCGAGAAGCGCGCACAGCTCAGGGAGGTCGGGCGTCGTCAACGCACGGACGTGCGTCGTCGTCTTGAGCACAGCGCCTCCCTGGATGGTGCCCCCAGCCTACGACGCGCGCGGACCGCGCGCCCATGGCACGCCCGCAACAGGATCAGCTGACGGTGACGGCGGGCGACCCGCCTTCGACCGGCTCCATGCCCTCGGCGATGCGCATGGCTTCCTCGATCAACGTCTCGACGATCTTGGACTCCGGCACGGTCTTGATGACCTCACCCTTGACGAAGATCTGACCCTTGCCGTTGCCGGACGCCACACCGAGATCGGCCTCGCGGGCCTCCCCCGGACCGTTGACGACGCAGCCCATGACCGCGACGCGGAGCGGCACCTCCATGCCCTCGAGGCCGGCGGTGACCTCCTCGGCGAGCGTGTAGACGTCGACCTGGGCGCGACCGCACGACGGGCACGAGACGATCTCGAGCTTGCGCTCACGGAGGTTGAGCGACTGCAGGATCTGCAGACCGACCTTGACCTCCTCGACGGGCGGCGCCGACAGCGACACCCGGATCGTGTCGCCGATGCCCTGGCTCAGCAGCGCACCGAACGCCGTGGCGCTCTTGATCGTGCCCTGGAACGCCGGGCCCGCCTCGGTGACGCCGAGGTGCAACGGCCAGTCGCCGCGCTGGGAGAGCTGCTCGTACGCCTGCACCATCACGACGGGGTCGTTGTGCTTGACCGAGATCTTGAAGTCGTGGAAGTCGTGCTCCTCGAACAGCGACGCCTCCCAGACGGCGGACTCGACGAGCGCCTCGGCCGTGGCCTTGCCGTACTTGTCGTAGATGCGCTTGTCGAGCGAGCCGGCGTTGACGCCGATGCGGATCGAGACGCCGGCGTCCTTGGCCGCGCGGGCGATCGCGCCGACCTGGTCGTCGAACTTGCGGATGTTGCCGGGGTTGACGCGGACGGCCGCGCAACCGGCGTCGATCGCCGCGAAGACGTACTTGGGCTGGAAGTGGATGTCGGCGATGACCGGGATGTTGGAGTGCTTGGCGATCTCGGGCAGCGCGTCGGCGTCGTCCTGGCTGGGGCAGGCGACACGGACGATGTCGCAGCCGGCCGCGGTGAGCTCGGCGATCTGCTGCAGCGTCGTGTTGACGTCGGAGGTCAGCGTCGTCGTCATCGACTGCACCGAGATGGGTGCGTCGCCGCCGACGTCGACCGTGCCGACCTTGATCTTGCGGGTCTTGCGGCGCGGTGCGAGCACCGGCGGGGGCATCGCGGGAAGTCCGAGATCAGTCATCTCGGGGCCCCCGCGGACATGTGAGCGCGGGCCGACGTGAGGTCGCCCCGTGTCGTGAGGGTGCGAGCAGTTCCGTGGGGTGAGGTCATGTTCTTCAGCTCAATTTCACGGGGTTGACGATGTCGGCGTAGATCAGGATCACACTCATCAGCATAAGGAGGCCACCCACGGCGTACGCGACGGGCAACATCTTCGCGACGTCGACGTATCCGGGGTCGGGCCGGCCGCGCAGCTTGGCAAATGCCCGGCGAACCGCCTCGTAGAGAGCGCCGGCGATGTGGCCGCCGTCGAGCGGCAGCAGCGGGATGAAGTTGAACAGTGCGAGGAACAGGTTGAGCCCCGCGAGCAGCACGAGCACCCGCTGGACGCGTTCGGACCAGGTGGGATCGTCGACCGTGACCATCTCGCCCGCGACCCGACTCGCGCCGACCACGCTGATGGGTCCTTCGGGATCGCGGTCAGCACCGAACGCGGCCTTGGTGACGTCGACCATGCGCTGCGGCAGGTGGGCGATCGCCTCGGCGGTGCCCTTGACGTACGTGCCCATCGTCGACGCGATGTAGCCCGGTCCTTGGCGCTGCATCTCCTCGGTCGCGATCACGCCGAGGAAGCCCACGTTGACGGTCTTGGTGGGATCGTTGACATCGGCTCGTGCCAGCACTGACGTGGCGACGCTGGCCTCGCGGGCCTTGCCGTCGCGCTCGAAGCCGATCGTCGCCTCGCGTGACCCGTTGGCGCGGATCAGCTTGGTCAGCTCGTCCCACGACGAGACCTTCGTGCCGTTGAACGAGGTGATGCGGTCGCCCGCGACGATCCCGGCCTTCTTGGCAGGTGTGACGGGGTCGTCGGCCTTGCACGTGCGTCCGGCCTCGGCATCGCTGATCGCGCAGTCCGACACGGCTTGCACCGTCGTCGTCGGCTTCAACGCGCCGAAGCCCATGAACACGATCGTGAACAGGACGATCGCGATCAGGATGTTGACCATCGGGCCGCCGGCCATGACGATCAGCTTCTGCCACCACGGCTTGCGATAGAACAACCGGTCGAGGTCCTTGTCCTCGACGTGCTCGTACTCGGCGTTGCGGGCGTCCGAGATGAGCTGCGTGAACAGGCCCGTGTTGGTCTTGCGCACCTCGTGCGGGTCGGCGTCCTTGGCCGGCGGCAGCATGCCGACGAGCTTGACGTAGCCGCCGAGCGGGATCGACTTGATGCCGTACTCGGTCTCGCCGCGCTTGACCGACCACACGGTGTTGCCGAAGCCGACGAAGAACTGCGTCACCTTGATGCCGAACTTCTTGGCCGGATACATGTGGCCGAGCTCGTGCAGGCCGATCGAGACCGCGACGCCGATGATGAACGCAACGACGCCGAGGGTGTAGATCAGGGCATTCATCGCTTCTCCACCAGCTCCGCGGCCCGGGTGCGGGCCCATGCATCGGCGCCGAGCACGCCGTCGAGGGTCAGGTCCTGGCGGGCCACGTCAGGATCGCCGAGGTGCTCGTCGAGGACCACGCCCACCGTGTCCACTATGCCGAGGAAGTCCAAGTCGCCTGCCACGAACGCGTCGACGCAGACCTCGTTGGCGGCGTTGAACACCGCCGGTCCCGTACGCCCGAAGGTGCCGGCCTTGCGAGCCAGGCTCACCGCGGGGAATGCCTCGTCGTCGAGCGGGAAGAACTCCCACGTTGCGGGTTGCGTCCAGTCGCAGCCCGCAGCGGCATCGGGCACGCGGTCGGGCCAGGCGAGGCCCAGCGCGATCGGCAGCTTCATGTCGGGCGGCGACGCCTGGACCATCGTCGCGCCGTCGGTGAACTCGACCATCGAGTGGACGATCGACGGCGGGTGCACGACGACCTCGATGCGGTCGAAGCCGATGTCGAACAGCAGGTTGGCCTCGATGACCTCAAGGCCCTTGTTGACGAGCGTGGCGGAGTTGATCGTGATGACCGGACCCATGTCCCAGGTCGGGTGGGCCATCGCCTGCTCGGGCGTGACGTCGGCGAGCTCGGCGCGCGTACGTCCGCGGAACGGTCCTCCGCTGGCGGTGACGATCAGGCGGCGTACGTCGTCACGCCGCTCGCCGCGCATCGCCTGCGCGAGGGCCGAGTGCTCGGAGTCGACCGGCACGAGCTGGCCGGGCTTGGCAGCGCCGATCACGAGCTCGCCGCCGATGATCAGCGACTCCTTGTTGGCGAGCGCCAGGGTCGTACCGGCCTCGAGGGCGGCGAGGGTCGGCAGCAGGCCGACGGCTCCGGTCATGCCGTTGAGCACGACGTCGCACTCGATGCGGGCGACGTCGACCGCCGCGTCGGGGCCTGCGAGCAGCCGGGGCACCCGGTGATCCCCCTGGGCGTAGCCCTGGCGCTGCGCCTCGGCGTAGAGCGCGAGCTGTACGTCCTCGGCCGCGCTCGCCTTGGCCACGGCGACGAGTGGCACGTTGAACGCAATGGCCTGCTCGGCCAGCAGCCGCGGGTTGCTGCCGCCGGCGGCAAGCGCGACGACTTCGAAGCGTTCGGGGTTGGCGGCGATGACCTCGAGGGCCTGGGTCCCGATGGATCCCGTAGAGCCGAGAACGGCGACACGCTTGCGCATGCCGCCATTGTCCCTGATGGGCTCCGGGTCACCTACTCCCGGACATGCCGATGGCGGCACTCCCGCAAGGAGTGCCGCCATCGGGTTCAGCCCCGGAGCGGCGGCAGACGAGGGATGTCCTGTCGCCGCGCCCCCTCCGCCCCGGGAGTTCGGTTACTTGACCTCGGACCTCAGGACCGCCCAGATGCCGAAGACCATCGGGATGATGAACCAGATGATGCTCGAGGTGGCGAGCTGCGCCCATTCCTCACCGCTCACGGGCGGATCGAAGAGCTTGCTCTGCGAGAAGTTGAAGTCGATCCACGGCTGCAGATCCTTGAACCATCCCACGAGCTCAGCGAGGATGCCGAACATCGTCGGGAACAGGAACGAGTAGACGAAGTACGCCACGATCGCTCCGGCGGAGTTGCGGATCAGGACGCCCAGCATGAACCCGATCAGGAGCCCCAGGACGTTGCCGAGCATGATCAGGAAGAAGTCGCCCACGCCGACGTCCCAGACCATGTCGCCGCCGGTGATCGTCGATCCGATGACGTTGCCCAGCGCGCCGATCGCCATCGCGAGGATCATGGATCCGACTCCGACGGCGACCGCCGCCAGGGCCTTGGCCGCGATGACCTGACTGCGGTGAGGTGTCAACGTGAACGTGATGAGTCCGGTGCGCTGGCTCCACTCGCCCGTCACCGCCAGGATCGCGATGATGGGCAGGATCACGGCCATCGGGAACCCGATCGCCCCCGCGAACGTGCCGTAGGTGACTCCCGGATCGTCGGCAAGACCCTGCACGAGGATCACGATGATCGTGGCGATGGTCGACACGATGGCGATGCTCATCATGAGCCAGAAGCCCGACCTCGTGTCGAACATCTTGCGAAGCTCGACCTTGAAGAGTCGGCTCATGGGGACGCCCGGCCGGTTGGTGTCGATGGCGATTGCGGTGGCACTCATGCCGTTGCTCCTTCGGTGGTGACTTCTTCACGCTGGGTGCCGGCGGTCAGCTCGAGGAACATCTCCTCGAGGCCGGCGCCCTCGGCGGGTCGCAGCTCGATCAGCGCAACGCCGGCGGATGCCGCGGCCTTGCCGACCTGCTCCGGGGTGGCCTCGGTGCGCAGTCCGCCGTCTCCGGAGGGCGACGCCGCCATGCCGGCGGTGGTCAGCGCGTTGGCGAGCGCCGACATGTCGCCGGCCTTCACGAACGTCCCTGCAGTCTGCAGGAGCTCCGCCTTCGTGCCCTGGGCCACGATCCGGCCGTTGCCGATGACGATGATCTCGTCGGCGATGACCTCGATCTCGTGGAGCAGGTGCGACGACAGCAGGACGGTGCCGCCCCGGTTGGCGTACTCACGCAGCAAGCTGCGCATCCAGTGGATGCCCGCCGGGTCGAGGCCGTTCGCCGGCTCGTCGAGGATCAGGATCTTCGGGTCGCCCAGCAACGCGTTGGCGATGCCGAGGCGCTGGCGCATGCCGAGCGAGTAGTTCTTGACGCGGCGCTTCGACTCGTCCGGGGTCAGGCTGACGAGCTTGAGCATCTCGTCGACGCGTGACATCGGCAGACCCATCGTCAACGCGCTGAGCGTCAGGATCTCGCGTCCGGTTCGTCCTGCGTGCTGCGCCGAGGCGTCCAGCAGGACGCCCACCTGGGTTCCGGGGTTGGGGATGTTCTGGTACTGGACGCCGCTCACGAGAGCCGCACCCGAGCTGGCGATGGTCAGCCCGGCCATGATGCGCATCGTGGTCGTCTTTCCGGCACCGTTCGGGCCGAGGAAGCCGGTGACGGCTCCTGGCTTGCACTCGAAAGAGACATTGTCGACGGCTTTGAAGCCGCCATACGTCTTGGTGAGACCTTCAACTGTGATCATGACACCCAGTCTGCCCCCGCGCGGGTGCAGAAACATCGGTCGACCGACCATTGCTCGATAGCCGAAAGTATGAGAGTGGCCAGCCGATCGGCCGTCGTGCGCGGCTGTCCCGACCCCTAGCCTTGGGACGTGCAGGCCGTCGACTACCAACCCCAGCTCCGCTGGTGGAGTCACGTCTGGCGCTATGCCGTCGTGCTCCTGATCTCCGGCGCGTCGTGGTTCGAGCTGGCGTACTGGCAGTGGGACCACAAGCGGTGGTGGTTCTGGACAGACCTCGCACTCGGCCTCCTCGGCCTGGTCCTTGTTCACTGGCGACGCAAGTTCCCGGTGCAGATCGCGATCGTCACCAACGCCTTGTCGTTCGTGTCGTGGTCGTCGGCCGGTCCGGCGACCCTCGCCCTCGTGTCGATGGCGACGCGACGACGCTGGCGCGAGATCATCCCGGTCGGCTGCCTCGCCCTGACAGCGAGCATCACGGCGGAGAGCGTCAACCCGGTCAGCGATGATGTCCTCGCGTTCACGATCCCGTTCATCACGGCCGTCATCGCCGTCTCGGTCGGCTGGGGCATGTACATCGGCTCGCGCCGCGAGCTGCTGGCCACGCTGCGCGAACGCGCCATCACCGCCGAGGCCGAGCAGGCCGCCCGCGTCGCCCAGGCACGTACGGCTGAACGCGGCCGCATCGCCCGCGAGATGCACGACGTGCTCGCCCACCGCATCTCGCTCGTCACGATGCACGCGGGCGCGTTGACATTCCGCGAGGACCTGACCGCCGAGGAGATGCGGGCCACCGCCGCAGTGATCCAGGAGAGCTCGCACCAGGCCCTCGTCGAGCTGCGGGACGTCCTCGGCATCCTCCGAGACGATCCCGGCGACTCCAGCCCGGAACGGCCCCAGCCGTCGGCCGTCGACGTGCCCGCCCTCCTCGACGAGGCACGCGCGTCGGGCATGCGGATCGAGACCGAGGAGCTCGTCGCGCTCGAGGGAATCCCCGAGACCATCGGCCGTACGCTCTATCGAGTCGTGCAGGAGAGCCTCACGAACGCCCGCAAGCACGCGCCCAACACGCTGGTGACCGTGTCCGTGACGGGCAGTCCGTACGCCGGGCTCTTGATCGTCGTGACCAACCTGCTGGAGGTCGGCACCGCCGGTTCCGCGCAGCCCGAGTCGGGACTGGGGCTGATCGGGCTGGCCGAGCGTACGGCCCTGGTCGGCGGACGGCTGGAGCACCGCATCACCCCGGGGCGCGAGTTCGTCGTCAAGGCATGGCTACCGTGGCCCGCATGACGACGCGGGTGCTGCTGGCCGACGACGACCCGTTGGTGCGCGCCGGGCTCGCCTTGATCCTCGGCGGGTCGGACGCCATCACCGTCGTCGGGGAGGCGGTCAACGGCAGGCATGCGGTCGACGCCGTGCTGGCGGGCGGCATCGACGTCGTCCTGATGGACATCCGCATGCCGGTGCTCGACGGCATCGCCGCCACCGCCGAGATCCTGGAGCTGACCGATCCGCCGAAGGTCATCGTGCTCACGACGTTCGATGCCGATGAGTACGTCGTCCGGGCGCTCGCGGCCGGCGCCAACGGATTCCTGCTCAAGGACACGCCGCCTGCGGAGATCGTCGCGGCGATCGGCAAGGTGGTCGACGGCGAGCCGATGTTGTCGCCGACGATCACCCAGCAGCTGATCCGCCAGGTCACCGATGCAGCCCCAGGGCAGCGGGACGACGCCGTGGCGCTGTCACGGGTGTCCTGCCTCACCGAGCGGGAACGTGAGGTGGCGATCGCGGTCGGCGGTGGCTCGTCGAACGCCGAGATCGCAGCAGACCTCCACATGAGTGTCGCCACGGTCAAGGCGCACATCTCGCACATCTTCACCAAGCTCGACGTGACCAACCGCGTGCAGGTCGCCATCGCGATGCACGACGCCGGCCTGCTCTGAGACCTCGGTCAGGAATGCGCGGCGTTGAACGCCTCGATGACCTTGGACGGCGCACGCCGGTTGTCGCTGACCTGGTGTCCGTTCGCTCGCGCCCACTCGCGGAGGTCGTGGATCGTGTAGCCGTCGCGGATCGCGACACCCGACCCGCCGCGCCCGCGGCCCCCACGCGTATAGGTGTCGCGGACCTCCTCTGCTCCGTCGAGGAGGTTGCGCAGGAAGTCGTCGACGGCCTTCTTGGACTCGTCGGACAGGTAGAGGTCGTACGTCCGGCCGTTGATCCGGTAGCGCTCCGGCGGCGTGTCGGGGTGCAGCTCCTTGCCGTCGTAGTCGTCGATCACGGTGACGATCGGCTCGGGGACGATCTCGCGCTTGGGCATGCGGTCTCCTTCGGCTGGACGCGGTCAGGATAGTCCAGCCGGGTCAGGCTGTGCGGTCTCCTGCTGAGCCCGCGCGGTCCGCTCAGGGCGTCTCCCACGCCTGCTCGATCGGGATGTCGCGCTGCAGGACGTTGACAGCGGCCCGGTGGCCCGAGGCCATGGCCGCGGTCACGGTCGCCGGGTCGTCCGTCCACGTCGCCTCGCCCGCGACGTGCAGGACCCCGCCGACGGGGGTGGCCAGATCGTCGTGGTCAGCGGTCGTCGAGCCCACCGTCATGTACGCATACGAGCCGCGCGCGAACCGGTCGCCCTGCCAGTCGGTGGTCTGGACGTCGACCGGCTCCTCCACCCGGTCGCCGTAGAGCCGCCGAAGCTGCACGAGCACCGACTCGGCGATTCGCGACTTCTCCCACCCACGCGTGGCGACGGCCGCCGGTCCGGCCGCGAACGTCAGCAGCGTCGGTGTGCCGTCCAGCGAGGTGAGGTCGTACCAGGAGTGCCACCATGCACCATCGGGGCCCTGCTGACGTACGACGTAGACGTCCTCGTCCCAGAATCGGGTCCGGAACCGCAGGAAGACCTTCTCGAAGGCGTTCATCTCGAGCCGGCCCAGGGCGCCGGCCACCGGCTCGGGCAGCGGAGGCTCGATGACGAGGTCGGCGCTGCGCAGGACCCCGACCGGGACCGTGAGGATGACGGCACCGCCAGACATCTCGCTCCCACCACCGGTGACGACCACACCGTCCGGCCCCCAGCGCACGTGCGACACGACGTGCCCGAGGCGGATGTCGAGCCCCTCAGCAAGACCTTCGGCAAGGCGGCCGTACCCGTCTGGGAACACCACCTCGTCGCCCTCGATCACGTCGTCGTCGAGACCGTGCGCCGCAAGGTCCTCGCTCGCCACCCCGTACTGCTCCTCCGAGCGGTGCCGGAGGTACTCGCGCACCCGCTCCGCGCGAGCCTCGTCCCACTCCAGCGACGCGAGGACGCGCTCGGTGACGTCTGCGTACGACGCGTCCGCGTCGGAGGCGGCGATGACGTCAGGCAGCAGGGCGTCGGCCGTGTGGATGTCGTCGACGAAGCGCCGAGCCGCGACGTCCGACAAGCGCTCGCCGTCCGGGCCGTAATAGGCGATCGGTCGGCCGTCCGGCTGGTAGCCGCCCACCGTGAACTCGTGCATCCGCATCCCGAACGCCTTGGCGGCCGCGGCGACCGGGCTGTCGGTCGTCCCGTGGATCCAGGAGGCTCCGAGGTCCGTGGCGCGTCCGTCGCGCCGGTCGGTCCACACGCGGCCGCCGATCCGGTCGCGCGCCTCGAGCACGACGACCCGTAGGCCTTCGCGTGACAGGAGCCGGGCGGCCGTCAGCCCCGCCACGCCGGCACCGACCACGATCGCGTCGTGGTGCTCCACCATCGTCCCTTCCCCAGCCCGGCTAGGCGTCCAGGTTGGTCATGACGTGCTTGATCCGGGTGTAGTCCTCGAGACCGTACATCGACAGGTCCTTGCCGTAGCCGGAGTGCTTGAAGCCGCCGTGCGGCATCTCGGCGACGATCGGGATGTGCGTGTTGATCCACACGCAGCCGAAGTCCAGGCGCCGGGCCATCCGCATCGCGCGGCCGTGGTCCTTGGTCCACACCGACGACGACAGGCCGTAGTCGACGCCATTGGCCCAGCGGACCGCCTCGTCCTCGTCGCTGAACTGCTGGACCGTGATGACCGGCCCGAAGATCTCGTCCTGGCTCGCGTGGTCGTCCTGCAGCAGGCCGGAGAGCACGGTCGGCTCGAAGAAGTAGCCGTCGCCGAGCGCCGTCATCCGCGAGCCGCCGGTCTCGAGCGTCGCGTGGTCGGGCAGCGAGTCGATGAACTCCTTGACGTGGGCCAGCTGGTTGGCGTTGTTGACCGGACCGAGGTCGACGTCGTCGTCGGGCATGCCGACCTTGGTGCCGCGGGCGGCCTCGGTCAGCGCGGCGGTGAAGTCGGCTGCCACCCGGGGATGCACGAGCACGCGGGTCGCCGCGGTGCAGTCCTGGCCCGCGTTGAAGTAGCCGGCGCCGGCGATGCCCTCGGCGGCGGCCGCGAGGTCGGCGTCGTCGAACACCACGACGGGCGCCTTGCCGCCGAGCTCGAGGTGCGGCTTCTTGAGGCCGGCCGCCGCAGAGGCGGCCACCTCCATGCCGGCGCGGACGGAGCCGGTGATCGCGACCATCTGCGGCGTCGGATGCGTGACGAGCGCGCGGCCGGTGTCACGGTCGCCGCACACGACGTTGAAGACGCCGGGCGGGAAGAACTCCTGCGCGATCTCGGCGAGCAAGGTCGTCGAGGCCGGGGTCGTGTCGCTGGGCTTGAGCACGATCGTGTTGCCCGCGGCCAGCGCCGGCGCGATCTTCCAGATCGCCATGACGAACGGGTAGTTCCACGGCGTCACCTGGGCCACGACACCGATCGGCTCGCGGCGGATCATCGACGTGTGGCCGCGGAGGTACTCCCCCGCCGACTTGCCCTCGAGCACGCGGGCGGCGCCGGCATAGAACGTCATGGCGTCCAGTGCCTGGCCGAGGATCTCCTCGCTCATCGTGAGCGCCTTGGGCTTGCCGGTGTCGCGCGACTCGACGTCGACGATGTCCTGGGCCCGGTCCTCGATCGCCCGGGCGAACTGGTGCAGCATCTTGGAGCGCTCGTACGGGGTGGTGTCCCGCCAGGTCTCGAACGCCGTCGACGCGGCACCGAACGCACGGTCGACGTCCTCCGCGCCGGACAGCGGCGCCGAGGCGTACACCTGGCCGGTCGACGGGTCGATGACCTCGTACGTCGCTCCGCTGGCTGCGGCGACGAGCTCGCCGTTGATCACGTTGGTGATGGTTCGATCCATGCCTCCATCCAACCTCACGCGTACATGGGAAGCAACGGAATCCGAAGCAAACGCGAGATCGCACGACTGATTCCCTTGTACTTATGCGAGAGCTCTTGCGAAGATGGCAGCATGAACTACTCCGACGAGGACTACGACCGGCTGCAGAAGGCGGGCAAGCGCCACCTGTGGATGCATTTCTCCCGGCACGGGAGCTACGACGACGCCCACGACATCCCGATCATCACCAAGGGTGACGGCATGTACGTCTGGGATGCCAAGGGGCGGCGATACCTCGACGGGCTCGCCGGGCTGTTCGTCGTACAGGTCGGACATGGTCGTGAGGAGCTGGCCGAAGCCGCCGCGAAGCAGGCCGCCGAGCTCTCGTTCTTCCCGGTCTGGACGTTCGCGCACCCCAACGCCATCGAGCTCGCCGAGCGGATCGCGTCGTACGCTCCCGGCGACCTCAACCGGGTCTTCTTCACGACGGGCGGCGGCGAGGCCGTCGAGACGGCGTGGAAGGCGGCCAAGCAGTACTTCAAGCTGACCGGCAAGCCGCTCAAGACCAAGGTCATCAGCCGTCAGGTCGCCTATCACGGCACCCCGCACGGCGCCCTGTCGATCACCGGCATCCCCGCGCTGAAGCAGATGTTCGAGCCGCTCGTGCCGTCGACCGTGCACGTGCCCAACACGAACTTCTACCGTGCCCCCGAGCACGGCGACAACATCGACGACTTCAGCATCTGGGCGGCCGACCAGATCGAGCACGCGATCCTCGCCGAGGGCCCCGACACCGTCGCCGCGGTGTTCCTCGAGCCGGTGCAGAACGCCGGCGGCTGCTTCCCTCCGCCGCCCGGCTACTTCCAGCGCGTCCGCGAGATCTGCGACCGGCACGACGTCCTGCTCGTGTCGGACGAGGTCATCTGCGCGTTCGGCCGGCTCGGTGAGATGTTCGGCGCCACGCGCTACGACTACCTGCCCGACATGATCACGTGCGCCAAGGGCCTCACCTCCGGCTACTCCCCCCTCGGCGCCATGATCGCGACCGACCGGGTCATGGAGCCGTTCCTCCAGGGCGACAACAGCTTCGCCCACGGCTACACGTTCGGCGGCCACCCCGTCTCGACCGCTGTCGCGATGGCGAACCTCGACATCTTCGAGCGGGAGAAGCTCAACGACAACGTCCGCAACAACGAGGGCGCATTCCGGTCGACGCTCGAGAAGCTCCTCGACCTCGACATCGTCGGCGACGTACGCGGTGACGGCTTCTTCTACGGCATCGAGCTGGTCAAGGACAAGGCGACCAAGGAGACGTTCGACGACGACGAGTCGGAGCGGCTGCTGCGCGGGTTCTTGTCGAAGGCGCTGTTCGAGAACGGTCTCTACTGCCGCGCCGACGACCGTGGCGACCCGGTCATCCAGCTCTCGCCGCCGATCATCGCCGACCAGAGCCACTTCGACGAGATGGAGTCAATCTTGCGAGCAGTGTTGACTGAGGCTCAGGGTCACCTCTGATCCCAGACATGCTGAGGGCCCTCACCATTCCGGTGGGGGCCCTCAGCATGTCCGGCGGTTACGCAGCCAACGCCTTCTCCTGGCGGCGACGCACGATCTCGTTGCCGACGACGATGACGATCGCGATGAGGAACATCGCCGTGCCGATGACGTTGACCTGCATCGGCACGCCGCGCTGGCTGGAGCCGTAGACAAACATCGGGAACGTCACTTCCTGGCCGGCGTTGAGGTTCGTGATGATGAAGTCGTCGAACGACAGCGAGAAGCTCAGCAGCGCCGCACCGATGATGCCCGGAAGCACCAGCGGGAAGGTGACCCGCCAGAACGTCTGGACCTCGTTGGCATAGAGGTCCATCGCGGCTTGCTCGAGGTTGTCGTCGAGCCCGCTGAGGCGAGCCTTGACCGTCACGATGACGAACGACAGGCAGAACATCACATGGGCGATGAGGATCGTCCAGAATCCCAGCTGCCCACCGAAGCCACGGGACACGAACAGCGCCAGCAGCGACGAGCCCATGACGATCTCGGGCGAGGCCATCGGCAGGAAGATGATCAGGTTGGCCGCATTGCGTCCCGCGAACCGGTGACGCGAGAGCGCGAACGCCGCCAACGTGCCCAGGATCGTCGCGACCAGGGTGGCCAGGAGCGCGATCTCGATGCTGAGGATCACCGAGTCCTTCATGCCGCCCGGCTTGAACGGGTGCAGCCAGTTGTTCCAGGTGAACTCCTGGAACTTGTAGACGTTCCTGGACTTGCTGTTGTCGTTGAAGCTCATGAGCACCACGACGGCGATCGGCACGAACGTGTAGACCAGCACGAGAAGCCCGAGGCCGAGCACCAGGTGCTTGCCGATCCATCGCCTCATGCGCGCGAATGCGCTCATACGAGGTCCTCCGTCCCTGAGGTGCGGATGTAGACCAGCACCATCCCGACGATGATCACCATGAGCGTCACCGAGAGCGCACCGGCGGCGGCGTAGTCGCCTTGCGTCGTGAACAGGCTCTGGATGACGTTGCCGACCATGCGGGTGTTGGTGTTTCCGAGCAGCGTGGCATTGATGTAGTCACCGGCCGCCGGGATGAAGGTCAGCAGCGTGCCGGCGACGACACCAGGGAGGGAGAGCGGGAACGTGACCTTGAAGAAGCCCTTCGCCGGCGACGCGTAGAGGTCGCTGGAGGCCTCGATCAGTCGCACGTCGATCTTCTCGAGGCTCGCGTAGAGCGGCAGCACCATGAACGGCAGGAAGTTGTAGGTCAGCCCGGCGATGACGGCGAACGGCGTGGCCAACAAGCGGTCGTCGCTCGTCAGGTTGAGGAACTGCAGGACGTCCGTCAGGTGGGTCGCCCTCATGAAGTCGACCACGTAACCGTCGTCGGCGAGGATCAGCTTCCACGACAGGGTGCGGAGCAGGAACGAGGTGAAGAACGGTGCGATCACCAGGACCAGCATGAGGTTCTTCCAGCGCCCCGCCTTGAACGCGATGGCGTAGGCCAACACGTACCCGATGACGAGGCACACGATCGTGGCGACGCCGGCGTACCAGAGCGACCTCCAGAGCTGCCCCTTGTACTGATCGATCGCGTCGACGTAGTTGCCGAAGTGCCAATCCATGTTGTAGCCGGTCAGCACCGACCCGTTCGGGTCGAACAGGCTCGAGGCGATCAGCGAGTAGAACGGGATGACGAAGAAGACCCCGAGCCACAGTGCCGCGGGCAGGATCAGCCAGTAGCCCGTGCGCTTGCGCCCTCGGGGGGCCTGGGTGGAGCTCTCGTGGGGGTCGGCCGGCGCGACACCGGCGGTGGACGTCATCAGTCCTCCTCGATCCCGGCCTTGGCGTCCTGGCTGGCATCCAGCAGGAACGCGTACTCCGGACGCCACGAGACGTCGACCTTGGTGCCGACCGGGAGCATGCGACGCGAGCCCGTGTTCTGCTCGAACACCATGAGCTCCTGCCCCCACGGCATCTTGACCATGTACTGCGTGCTGACCCCGACGAAGCTCACGTCCGTGATGTGGCCGCCGGTGATGACGTCACCAGGGGCGTCGATCGGCTCTCCCGCCTCGGCGATCAGGACCTTCTCCGGGCGGATGCCCAACCAGCCCTTGCCGGACTCAGAATGCGCGCGATCCGAAGGGATCGAGGCCATGGCACCCTGCACGCGCACCTTCACCTGATCACCATCACGCCCCTGGATCTCGGCCTCGATGAGATTCGACTGGCCGAGGAAGTTGGCCACGAACGTCGTCCTGGGATTCTCGTACAGCTCGCTCGGGGCGCCCATCTGCTCGATGAGGCCGCCGTTCATGACCGCAATCGTGTCGGCCATCGTCATGGCCTCTTCCTGGTCGTGCGTGACGTGCACGAAGGTCAGGCCGACCTCGGTCTGGATGCGCTTGAGCTCGAGCTGCATGCCGCGGCGGAGCTTGAGATCCAGCGCGCCGAGTGGCTCGTCGAGCAGCAGGACTTCGGGCTGGTTGATCAGCGCGCGGGCGAGGGCGACACGCTGCTGCTGGCCGCCGGACATCTGTGCGGGCTTCTTGTGTGCCTGCGAGGTCAGCTCGACGAGCTCGAGCATGTCGGAGACCTTGCGGTTCACGTCCTTCTCCCCCCGACGTTCGAGGCCGAAGGCCACGTTCTTCGAGATGTTGAGGTGCGGGAAGAGTGCATAGTTCTGGAACACCGTGTTGACCGGCCGCTTGTAGGGCTTCGCGTACGTGATCTCGGTGTCGCCGAGGTGGATCGTGCCCGACGTAGGGGTCTCGAGGCCGGCCACCATGCGCAGCGTCGTGGTCTTGCCGCACCCGGACGGACCCAGAAGGGCGAAGAACGAGCCTTGCGGAACGACCAGGTCCAGCGACTTCACTGCGGTGAAGGCTGCGTACTCCTTGGTCAGCCCGGAGAGCCGCAGGTCCCTGGAGCTTGAGCTCGAAGCTGTAGCGGTGGTCGGCCCCTCATGCACCTGTGACATCGGCATAATCCTTTTCGTAGGTCCGCATCTTGGCCTCGTCGAGCTCCATGAACCCGTGAGTCGCGGCCAGTGACTTGTCGGTCGGGAAGATCAGCTCGTTGTCGACCTGGTCAGGATCGACCTTCTCCATCGCCTCCTGCGCGCCCTTCACGGGACAGATGTAGCTGTTGTAGGCCGCCAGCTTGGCCGCGACCTCGGGCTCGTAGTAGTAGTTGATCCACTTCTCGGCGTTCTCCTTGTGAGTCGCGAGATTGGGGATGATCATGTTGTCGGCCCAGATCATGACTCCCTCCTCTGGCGGAATCCACACGAGGTTGTCGTCGCCGGCATTGGCGATGTCACCGGACCATGCCTCGGCGGCCAGGACGTTGCCCGACGCCAGGTCCTGGACGTAGTCGTTGCCGGTGAAGGCGCGGAACTGGCCGTCGCTGTTGGCCTTGTCGAGGCGGTCGAGCGCCTTGCTCCACTGCGCGTCCGTGAAGTCACCGGGATCGGCTCCGTCGACCAGGAGCATGAACCCCATGGTGTCGCGCATCTCGGTCAGCATCGTGACACGACCCTTGAGATCCTTGCGGGTCAGCAGCTCGCTGAACGACTTGATCTCGCCGACCTTGGACTTGTTGTAGGCAATGCCGGTCAGGCCGCTCTGCCATGGGGCGGAGAAGTCGCGCTTCTTGTCCCAGCCCGGCGACTTGAGCGAGTCGATGATGTTGGCGTGCAGGTTGGGCACCTTGGAGGCGTCGAGCTTCTGGATCCAGCCGACCTGGATCATGCGGGCGGCCATCCAGTCGGTCAGCGCGAACAGATCACGCTTGGACGAGCTGCAGGATCCCAGCTGGTTGGACACCTTGGCGAAGAACTCGTTGTTGTCGTTGACGTCGGCGGTGTAGTCGACCTTGATGCCGGTGTCCTTCTCGAACTGCGTCAGGGTCGAGACGTACTTGCCGTCGTCCTCGTCGATGTACTCGGGCCAGTTGGAGAAGACCAGGCGCTTGTCCGACTCGGAGACGTCCTTGGCCTGGCAGTCGGCCGGGTTCTGCTTGCGGTCGGGGGTGTCGAACAGAGTGAGCGCTCCTGCGCTCAGTCCGAGGGCGGCCAGACCGCCCGCACCTTTGAGCAGAGTTCGTCGTTCCAGTCCAGCCATATCCCACCCTCTGATTGCCCTGACCACGAATACTCGCAAGATATTGGTCCGACGACAAGGGATTCCGGCGTAAACATCGTGTTTCACTCCGGAAAGCGTCACCCATACGGCGAAATGGGGGCGACGGAATCCGTCGTCTTGGGGCATGATGTCGATCATGAGCGAGCGTAAACCGGTGGAGGGACGAGGCAACCACCTCGATGAGACCGCGAAGCAGATCATCGAGCTGCTGCAGGACGACGGCCGTCTGTCCTACTCGGCGATCGCCAAGGAGGTCGGCCTGTCAGAAGCCGCGGTGCGACATCGCGTGCAGAAGCTCATCGAGAGTGGCGTCATGCAGGTCGTGGCCGTCACCGATCCGATGCAGATGGGCTTCGCCCGCCAGGCGATGATCGGGGTCAAGGTCAGCGGCAACGTCCGCCAGGTCGCCGCCGAGCTCTCCGCGATCGACAAGCTCGACTACATCGTCATCACGACGGGGCGCTTCGACATCCTCGCGGAGCTCGTGGCCGAGAGCGATGACGAGCTCCTCGAGATCGTGTCGGAGCAGATCAGCGCGCTGGACCGCGTCGTGACGACCGAGACGTTCGTCTACCTGCGCCTGGAGAAGCAGACGTACTCCTGGGGTGTGCGCTGAGCGGCTTCGCCGCTCCCGCCTTCGGTCACCCAGCGGTGATCGTCTCGCCTGATTCCAGGGCGCTGAAGATGTCGGGGTACGCCTCGCGCATGCGGGACTCGTAGCCCTCGGGATCCTCAGGCGGCGCCGGCTCCGGATCGGTGCGTCCGGCCTGGATCAGCAGGTGCCACGGCACCTCGGTGTCCGGCAGGTGGAGCACCGGCGGCACACCCGCGAGCCGGATGTCGGCGGCCGGCGAGGGCAGCACGCCGATGCGGGCGCACGCCAGCACCGCGACGACCAGCTCGCGCCCATGCGCGACATCGATCTGCAGGCCCGTGCCCGGAGCGATGCCGACGCTCGTGAACGCCCCGGCGATCGAGGCGGACTCGTGGAGCAGCTCGGCGTACGACATCGTGCCGCGCTGGTCCTCGATCGCGAGGTTGTCGGCGAGGCCGTGGATGACGTGCGCGTCGAGCACTCGATAGATCAGGCTTGCCATCAGCGCCCCTCGAACTTCGGCGTACGCTTCTCGGCCCGCGCGGCTGCCCCTTCGCGTACGTCGGCACTGGCCCACACCGCGTCGAAGCTCGCGGCGATCGCGGCGTCGTCGTCAGCCGACCCGTTGAGGATCAGCTTGTTGTGCGCGAGCGTCAGCGGCGCGAACTCGGCGATCTCGTGGGCCCACGCCACGGCGTCGTCGAGCGTGCCGGGCCGATCCGCGAGGCCCATGCCGAGAGCCGTGTCGCGGTCGAAGGTCTCGGCCGCCAGCATGAGGCGACGCGCCGGCCCGGCGCCGGCGATGTCCGAGAGCGTACGGATGGTCCACGCATCGACGGCCAGGCCGTTGCGGGCCGTCGGCACGCCGAACTTGGCCTTCTCGTCGGCGACCCTCAGGTCGCACGCGATGGCGAGCTGCGTGCCTGCGCCGATCGCCGCCCCGTTGACCGCCGCGATGAGCGGCACCGGCAGCTTGGCGAGGTGGTGCAGCATGCCGTAGAGCGCGTCGAGGAATTCCGGCCCGTACACCCCGCCGAGGTCGGCGCCCGAGCAGAACGCCGTGCCCTGGCCCGTGACGACGATGACGCGGGCACCGCCGGCGACTGCCTCGTCGACCGCCGCATGGATGGCGCGGCAGAGCTCGAGGTTGAGCGCGTTGCGCCGGTCCTCGCGCTGGAGTTCGAGGACGACGACAGGTCCGTCCGTGGTCACACCGAGCATGGGTCTCCTTCGGGTCGTCACCACGCTATCGGCCCTGCTCAGACGCTGCCTGCCGCGCCCGCACGACGGCTATATGACTTGTGAGTAACGTCACAGCAACCGAGTCGTTGTTGGTGCATGGTCCTGTCTCGTCGCGCCCTCATCCAGTCCAGTGTCGTGATCGGCGGCGCGACGGCGCTGACCGACATGGCGCTCTCCTCCGCGGCCTGGGCCGTCACCGGGCAGCTCACCCCTGAGCACACGACGCTCGCGCGGACGCTCGTGCGCGGCACCCCCGGCACCGGCGGCTACGCCCCTGTGATCGTGCAGGCCGGCGAGCCGCACACGGTGCGTACCGACCTCGGCGGCACCGCCAACCCCGCACGTACGACGACCCGCACACCGGTCCTCGCCTTCGCCCACATGACCGACGTGCACCTGGTCGACGCGCAGTCGCCGATGCGCCTGGAGTACGTCGACCGGCTCGAGGACCAGTACTCCCCCGGTGACCCCGTCATCGGGCTGCTCTCGTCGAGCTATCGCGCGCACGAGATGCTCACGCTCCAGGTCGCCGAGTCGATGGTCCGGGCGATCAACGACGTGCAGGCCGCCCCGGTCAGCGGCACCCCGTTGGCGTTCGCGATCCAGACCGGCGACAACTCCGACAACTGCCAGCAGAACGAGTTCCGCTGGAACATCGACATCCTCGACGGCGGCAAGCAGATCACCCCCGACTCCGGCAACCTGTCCCAGTACGAGGGCGTGTCAGACAACGTGACGTACGACCGTCACTACTGGCACCCCGACACCCCGCCGGCCGGGCAGCAGGCCGACATCTACAAGTCGCGGTTCGGCTTCCCGCAGGTACCCGGCCTGCTCACCGCCGCGCGCAAGCCGTTCACGGCCAAGGGCCTGCAGATGCCCTGGTACACCGCGTTCGGCAACCACGACGGCCTCGTCCAGGGCAACTTCCCGCACTCGCTGCCGCTGAGCCTGGTGTCGACCGGGCTGCTCAAGGTCATGGCGGTCCCGCCCGGCGCTTCGCAGACCGACCTGCTCACGAGCCTCACGACTGCTGACCCCAACGTGCTGCTCGGAGCGCTCGGGCTGTCGTCCGTACGGCTCGTCTCGCCCGACCTCAAGCGCCGGAACATCACTCGAGCTGAGGTCGTCGCGGAGCACTTCAAGACCACCGGCACGCCGGTCGGCCACGGCTTCACGGCGGACAACAAGAAGGACGGCACGGCTTACTACACGTTCGACAAGGGCGACGTGCGTTGCATCGTGCTCGACACGGTCAATCCCAACGGCTACGACACCGGGTCGCTCGACCAGCAGCAGATGACGTGGCTGACCAACCTGCTCGCGGCGTCGACCGGCAAGTACGTCCTGGTGTTCAGCCACCACACCTCCGGCACCATGGACAACCCACTCATCGCGACCGGCCTGGACCTGCAGCCTCGCGTTCTCGGCGACGCGGTTCTGAATCTCCTGCTGTCGCATCCCAACGTCGTCGCGTGGGTCAACGGCCACACGCACCAGAACCAGGTGTGGTCGCACGCACGGCCCGACGGCTCCGGCGGCTTCTGGGAGATCAACACGGCGTCGCACATCGACTTCCCGCAGCAGTCGCGGCTCATCGAGCTGGTCGACAACAACGACGGCACGCTCTCGATCTTCACGACGATGGTCGACCACGCAGGCCCTGCGGCGTACGGCGGAGTGCTCAACGATCCCGTCGCGCTGGCGGGCCTGGCCCGCGAGCTGGCGATGAACGATCCTCAGCAGCGCCGATCGGCCCAGGAAGGCACGAAGGCCGACCGCAACCTCGAGCTGCTGACCCCGAAGCCCGCGCTGGTCTAGCGTCCGCCGCGCCGCGAGTTTGTAGGTTGAAGGCGTCTCGCACTGGCGCGCGGCAGACGCCTTCAACCTTCACAAATCGCGCCGCGGCGCTCTAGCTCTTCGACGGCGCAGCGAGCTGGCCGCAGGCTCCGTCGATGTCGCTGCCGCGGGTGTCGCGGACGGTCGTCGGGATGCCCTTGGCGATCAGCCGGCGGACGAACTCGCGCTCGTCCTCAGGACGCGACGCGGTCCACATGGACCCCGGCGTCGGGTTGAGCGGGATCAGGTTGACGTGCACCCAGCCCCAGTCGCCGTACGACTGCAGGACGTCGCCCAGCAGGTCGGCGCGCCAGGCCTGGTCGTTGATGTCCTTGATCATGGCGTACTCGATCGAGACGCGGCGCTTGGTCTTCTGCGCGTACTCCCACGCCGCCTCGACCGCCTCGTGCACGGACCAGCGGGTGTTGATCGGGACGAGCTCGTTGCGCAGCTCGTCGTCGGGCGCGTGCAGAGACAAGCGCGAGCGTGACGGGGATGCCCTCGTCGGCGAGCTGCTTCATGCGGGGCACCAGGCCGACGGTGCTGACCGTGATGTTGCGCGCCGACATGCCGAGGCCGTCAGGAGCGGGCGCGACCATGCGGCGTACGGCGCCGATGACGGCCTTGTAGTTGGCCATGGGCTCACCCATGCCCATGAACACGACGTTGGAGAGACGACCGGGCCCGCCGGCGATCTCACCGCGGGTCATCTTGCCTGCGGCGTCCTGGACCTGGTCGACGATCTCGGCACAGCTCATGTTGCGCTCCAGGCCGCCCTGTCCGGTGGCGCAGAACGGGCACGCCATGCCGCAGCCGGCCTGGCTGGAGACGCAGATCGTGGCGCGATCGGTGTAGCGCATCAGCACCGACTCGACGAGCGCCCCGTCGAACAGCTTCCAGAGCGACTTGACCGTGGCGCCCTTGTCGGCCTCCATGGTGCGCACGGGGTTGAGCAGCGTCGGCAACAGCTCGGCGACGATCCGGTCGCGGCTCGCTGCCGGCAGGTCGGTCATGTTGGCCGGATCCCGCTCGAGGCGCGCGTAGTAGTGGTTGGCGACCTGCTTGACCCGGAACGCGGGTTCGCCCAGCGCCTCAGCGACAGCCGTACGCTCGTCGGCGCTCAGGTCGGCCAGGTGCCGCGGAGGCTTGACGCGGCCGCGCTTCTGCTCGAAGACGAGCGGCAGCGGGTTCGGGTTGACGGAGGACACGTTCTCCATTCTCTCATTCGGGGCCCGACTTCCCCGAATCGCAGAGCTACGACCGTGAGAGGCGCGCGACGAAGTCGAGCTTGTCGAGGACCGGCGGCGGGATCACGAACGGGTAGAGCGGCTCCTTGCCCATGCTGCGGTTGATCTGGTTGAGCGCGATGCTGAGCGGGACCCACACACCGGTGACCAGGTCGCGGAAGGACGTGAACTGCCGAGGCGACGCGACAGTGGCCAGCCCGTACGCCGAGGCGGTCTCGACCGTGTCGCAGATGTGCAGGTAGTGCGCGAAGGTCTCGGCGAAGTCCTCCCACGGGTGCATCGTCGCGTACTGGCTGATGAAGTTGTCCTGCCAGCCGTCCGGCGCACCCTCGCTGTAGTGCCGCTCGATCGCCTCGGCATAGCTCTGGCGCTCGTCGCCGAACAGCTCGCGGAACTCCTCGAGCAGGTCGCCGGTGACCAGCTGCTGCCAGTAGAAGTGCCCGATCTCGTGCCGGAAGTGCCCGAGCATCGTCCGGTACGGCTCGTCCATCGACACCCGCAGCTGCTCGCGGTGCACGTCGTTGCCCTCGGCGAGGTCGAGCGTGATGACGCCGTCGGCGTGGCCGATGGTGACCTTCTCGTTGACGCTCGAGAGCAGGTCGAACGCCAGCCCATGCTCGGGATCCTCCTTGCGCGTGGGGATCGCGAACCCGAGGTCGTCGAGCTCGACGATCAGGCGCCGCTTGGCGCTCTCGGCGATCGCATACTCCGACAACCCCTTGACGTCGTCGTCGGACGGCCGCTTCCGGGTGAGCTCGCAGCTGAAGCACCGGCCGCCGGGCGCATCGGCCAGCCACGTGCAGCCGGACAGGGCCGAGTTCGCGCACACGTGCCACACGCGACCGAACGCGTCGACGTACTGGCCGTGCTGGTCGACCGGCACGATCGCCTTCTCCTCGCGGGAGAACCCGAGGCGGGTGCCGCACTTCACGCAGCTCGAGTTGCCGAAGTAGAGCGGGTTGCCACAGTTCCTGCAGGAGAAGGCTTTCACAGACCAATCCTGTCAGGGTTTCGAGCAGTCGCGAGCCCGGCCCCTAGCCCGACGAAGGAGGGCGTGAGCGAAGCGAAGGGGCTCACGTGACGCCCCTTCGCTTCGCTCACACTCGGCCGCTGGCGGCCTCGTTAGGGGCCGATGGGGGCCACGTCCACCTCGACCTTGAGACTCGAGGTCTTGGCCTCGGTGAAGATCACGCCCTTGACCGGGGGTACGTCGGCGTAGTCGCGGCCCCATGCCACCGTGACGTAGCGTTCGTCGACCCACTGGTCGTTCGTCGGATCGACCGCCAGCCAGCCGCCGTCCGGGATCCACACGGCGGCCCACGCGTGAGTCGCGTCGGCACCGACCATGCGCTCCTTGCCGGGCGGCGGCGTCGTCGCGAGGTAGCCGCTGACGTACCGCACGGCGAGCCCGGACGTCCGTAGGCAGGCGAGCGTCAGGTGCGCGAAGTCCTGGCACACGCCGGCGCGCTTGTCGAAGATGTCGTCGACCGTCGAGCTCACCGTCGTCGCGGTCTTGTCGTACGTGAAGTCGGCATGGATCCGGTGCATCAGGTCGGTGACCGCCTCGCCCACGGGCCGTCCTGGCGTCAGCGACTCGGCGGCGTACGCCCGCGCCGCAGCGGTCTGGTCGGCGAGCGAGGAGGCGAGGACGAAGTCCTGCACCTGCCAGGCGTCGGCGACGTCATCCCGGTGCATCGGCCGGGCTGATTCCCACGGCACCGCCAGGGCCGCAGAGTCGTGGGACGGCGCCTCGACCTCGACCTCGCTCGTCGCCAGGATGTCGAGCACCTGGTGGGCGGAGGTCACCTGGAAGTAGGTCGCGGTGTTGCCGTAGTAGTCGAGGTCGGTGGTCGCGTCCTCGGTGGCCGGGTCAAGGGCCAGCTCGTGGGACACGATGCGCTGCCAGGGCAGCTCGCGCGGCACGAGGTAGGCGATGCCCAGGCTGTCGCTGACGTCCTCGTCGTACGAGTACGTCGTCCGGTGCGTGACCCGATAGCCCGTCACTCGCTCACCGCCGCAAAGCCGAAGGAGCGCGGCGCGGGGCCGGCAGCGAAGTGCAGCTCGCCGACCGCATCGGCGAACCGGGTGAGCTGCGCGACGTACGCATCGAGGAAACGCTCGAGGTTGGGCCGGTTCTCGCCCGAGATCGCGGTCAATGCGGCAATGTCAGCGCGATCGAGCTCCTCGGCGAGGTCGTCGAGCAGCCGCTCGGGCCGCGTCGAGCCGGTCGAGCCCGGCATCGCCGCGAGGTGCTCTCGCAGCTCCGCGATGCCGAAGGCCAGCGACCGCGGATTGTCGCCGTCGGTCAGCAGCAGCTCGAGCACGCCGGCGAGGCGTACGTAGCCGCGGTAACGCATGCGGTGCGTGACAGCACTCTCCGCGGCCGACAGCACCGCGGTGTGCAGGTCGCGGTCGACGTCGAGCCCGCGCCTGACCGTGGTGGTCGAGCGGAGCAGGTGACACAGCTGGAGGCCTCGCTCGACCGCGCGCCCGGTGCCGATCATGCGCCAGCCGGGATCGCGGATCATGTTGGCCGTCACGCCCTGGAGCGACAAGATGCCGGTCAGCATGCGGCCGGCGCTCTCGGCGACCTGGTGGCTGTAGTGATAGCTCTTGAGCGCCGCGGAGGCGCGGTCGGTCGAGCTGAATGCCTGCCACGTGTCGGGCGAGAGCTGGTCGCGCACGCTCTGGGCGGCATCGCGGAGCGCACTGATCGACTGCGCGACCGATCCCGGACGGTGCGCGTCTAGTAGCAGCGACCGGAAGTCCTCGTCGAGCTGGTCCGCGCCGTACGGCGAACCGCTGAGCCTGGCGATCGCGCGCATCAGCACCGCGAGGCTCGCCCCACCGGCGGTGTGCGGGCGCGAGCGGAAGTCCTCGGCGCTGGCATGCGCCGTGAGAACGAGCCGCAGCATGTCCTCGGCACGCTCGGCGTAGCGGCCGAACCAGAACATGTCCTCCAGCACGCGCGGCACCATCGCCGCCGGAGCGCGTACGTTCGTCAGCGGCAGCACGTCCGTCAGGCCCTGGTCCGGATCCTCAGGCTTGTCCTTGAGCACCCACACGTCCTTGCTGGAGGCCGGTTTGCCGGACTCGAACACGTTGGCCAGACCACCGATGAGCGGACGGTACGTCGAGCCGTACCTCAGCGTGAACGTGCGCAGCGTCAGCACCTGCGGGTGCACGCCGCGGGCGTCGAGGGTCGGTGACTGCGACAGCACCAGCGGCTCCTGCCCGACGTAGCGGTGCGGCTCGGCGAGGATCGCGGCCCGGAGCTCGTCGTGGGGCTTGTCGGAGAGATCGGTGGGATCGTCGATCGACCGCACGACGAGATCGTCGAGGTTGTCCAGCACGTACGCCTGTGAGCGCGGATCGCCGGCCCACCACGTCTGCACCGACGGCAGGCGCAGCGGCTCGTCGAGCAGCATCTCGCACATCGCGGACAGGAACGGCAGCAGGCCGGGGTTCTCCAGCACGCCCGAGCCGAGACCGTTGACGACCCGCACGTTGCCGCGTCGGACCGCCTCGGACAGGCCCGCGACACCGAGCTGCGAGTTCTTGCGCAGCTCCAATGCGTCGCTCCACGCGGCGTCGACACGACGCAGGATCACGTCGACGCGCTCGAGGCGGCCGAAGACTCGCATCCACACCGCGCCGCCCCGCATCACGAGGTCGCTGCCCTCGACGAGCGGGAAGCCGAGGCTCGACGCGACGAACGCCTGGTCGTACGCGGTCTCGGAGTGCGTGCCGGGCGACAGCACCACGACGCGCGGGTTCGGGCTGGTATCAGGCGCCGAGTCGATCAAGGTCGAGCGCAACGCCTGGAAGAACGGCGCCATCCGGTGCAGCCCGGCCTGGCGGTACATCTCGGGCATCACGCGCGAGATGACGCGGCGGTTCTCCATCGCGAAGCCGATGCCCGACGGCGCCTGGGCCCGGTCGGCGAGCACCTGCCACTCCCCTGCGGCGTTGCGTCCGAGGTCGGCCGCGGCCAGCAGCAGGGGCTGTGTGTCGGCCGCCGACGCCCGGGCGACGACCCGGAGGAAGCCTTCGTGGCCGAACACGACGGACGGCGGGAGGACGCCCGACGAGAGCAGCCGCTGCGGACCGTAGAGGTCGACCAGGATCGCGTTGAGGAGCTCCGTACGCTGCGCCAGCCCGGTCTCGAGGTTCGCCCACTCCGCCGCGTCGATGATGAGCGGTATGGGGTCGAGCCGCCACGGTCCGGGTACGTCCTCCGGCGGGGTGTAGGTCACGCCGTCGTTGGCGAGGAACCGCTCGATGTCCCCGCTGACGCGTCGCAGGTCCGCGTCAGTCAGCTGGACCGCGGTCTCGGCGAGCAGCTTCCAGGCGGCCCGGAGGGTGCCGTCGGGGCCGACGACCTCGTCGTAGCGCGCCGGCCCGGCCGTCAGCGTGGGTTGGGTGACCGCCGCCGAGTAGTCCCGGAGCGCGGTCATCGGCGGGCCGCCGACAT
>CAWDXV010000014.1:0-84823 GCA_963806345.1 uncultured Actinomycetota bacterium
ACGTCGACACCGAACTCCTCGCGCGCGTGCACCTTGACGGCGTTCTCCGGGTTGCGGTGGATCTGGGCCGCCATCTCGCGGGCCACCTCCTCCTCGACGCCCTTCTCGATGAACATCACCGCGAGCTCGGCCTCCTCGGCCGTCTCGTTGTTGAGGATCTCGTCGCGCTCGATGTCGACCTGGGCGAGCGCGAACTCGCTCTGGCTCGCGACCGAGGTGTACTCCCCCGCCGCCATCGAGAACGATCCCGCGGCCAGCCCGGCCAGGCCCGCGAGGACGACCGGCTTGGTGTCGTTCGCGCTGCTGCCGCCGACGACGCCCATGATCAGCGCGAAGTTCGACACGAGGCCGTCCATCGCGCCGAACACCGCAGGGCGCAGCCAACCACCGGTGACGTCGGGATGCTCGTGATCGACGTGCTCGGGATCAGGGAGGGGTTCGGTGCTCTCGACTGCTTCGGTCATGGTGAAAACGTACGTCTGTCAGTGCGCGGCCGTCACCGAAGGTCAGGCTTTCCTGCTGTGCGCAGGACGGACGATGAGGGATTCGGCAGCTTCCGCTACCCGTTCCCCTCGTCGTCGTCGGCTGCTGGCGAGGAGGATGAGAGCTTTGGGTCGTCCTGACGACCCAAAGCGCTCATCGATCGTCCGCGCTTGCGGGTGGCGAAGAAGAAGATCGCCGCCACCGTGAACACGATGATCGAGGTCCAGACGTTGAGCCGGAACGGGCCGATGTGGTTGGCCTCGTCGATGCGCAGCGCCTCGATCCAGACCCGGCCGGAGGTGTAGAGCATCGCGTAGAGCGCGAAGGCCCGTCCGCCGGTGAGCTTGAGCTTGCGGTCGATCGCGATGATCAGCGCAGCAGCGGCGAGATTCCACAGCAGCTCGTAGAGGAATGTCGGGTGGAACGTCGCGAACTGGGCGTAGCCGTCGGGCCGGTGCGCGGCGTCGATCTCCAGGCCCCAAGGCTTGGTCGTCGGCTTGCCGAACAGCTCCTGGTTGAAGTAGTTGCCGATGCGGCCGATCGCCTGCGCGACCAGCAGGCCGGGCGCCAGCGCGTCGGCGACCGACGAGAACGTCACGCCATATCGGCGGCATGCGATGTACGCCCCGAGGGCGCCACCCGCGATCGCACCCCAGATGCCGAGGCCGCCCTCCCAGATCTTGAACGCGTTGAGGGGGTGCTTGCCGTCGCTGAAGTAGAGCTCGGGGTCGGTCGACACGTGATAGATCCGCGCACCCACGATGCCGAACGGGATCGCCCAGATCGCGACGTCGCCGATCAGGCCTTCACGGCCGCCGCGGGCCTGGAATCGCCGCTCGCCGATCATGATGGCCACGATCGCGCCGATGATGATGCCCAAGGCGTAGGCCCGGATCGGAATCGGGCCGATGTCCCAGACTCCGTGCGACGGGCTGGGGATGTATGACGCGACGCTCACGTGTCTAGTTCCTCTCGACGCCGGCGCGCAGGTCCTGGGCCAACCGGCGGATGGCCTCGAGCCCGGCGGACTCGTCCTCGGCATCCAGCAGACAGCGTACGAGGGCAGACCCCACGATCACCGCGTCGGCGAACGCGGCGACCTCACGGGCCTGTTCACCGTTGCTCACGCCGAGCCCGACCCCGACCGGCTTGTCGGTCACCTTGCGCAGTCTCGCGACGAGCTCGGGCCCGAGCGCACTGGTCTGCTCACGTGCACCGGTGACACCCATGACCGCCGTTGCGTAGATGAAGCCGCTCGCCGCGTCTGCCGTCATCGCAAGGCGCTCGTCGGTCGACGACGGCGCGACCAGGAAGATCCGGTCGAGGCCGTACTGCTCGGAGGCGGCAACCCACTCGGCTGCCTCGTCGGGGATCAGGTCGGGGGTGATGAGTCCGGCTCCCCCGGCGTCGGCCAGCGCCTCGGCGAACCGGTTGACGCCGAAGCGCTCGACCGGGTTCCAGTACGTCATGACGACCGTCGGCGCGCCAGTCGCGGCGCTCGCGCGTACGACGTCGATGACGTCGGTCGTGCGCGATCCGGCGCGCAGGGCCTGCTCCGCCGCGGCCTGGATCGTCGGGCCGTCCATGACGGGATCGCTGTAGGGCAGGCCCACCTCGACGAGGTCGACCCCGCCCTCGACCATCGCCTCGATGGCCTTGATCGACAGCTCCTTGGACGGGAAGCCGGCCGGCAGGTAGCCGACCAGTGCAGCGCGCCCCTCGGCCCGCGTACGGACGAAGAGATCATCGATATTCATGCCGCCGCCTCCCAAAAAGAGCCACGGTAGGGCGACGACGGCATGAACTGCACCTGATGGCTCACTCGCTGGCGCTCGCTCGTGGTCATTCCTCGACTCCCTGCTCGAGGACGACCGGCTCGTCGATCAGGCCGAAGTACTCCGCCGCGGTGTGCACGTCCTTGTCGCCGCGACCCGACAGGTTGACGAGGATCGTCGAGTCGGGGCCGAGCTCCTTGGCCAGATCTAGCGCGCCGGCGAGGGCGTGCGCCGACTCGATCGCCGGGATGATGCCCTCGGTCTTGCACAGCAGGTCGAACGCCGACATCGCCTCGGCGTCGGTGGCCGGGACGTACGACGCACGGCCTGTGTCGGCAAGGAACGAGTGCTCCGGGCCGACACCGGGATAGTCGAGCCCTGCTGAGATCGAGTGCGACTCGATCGTCTGGCCGTCCTCGTCCTGCAGCAGGAACGACCGTGCGCCGTGCAGCACACCGACGTCACCGCCCGTGATGGTCGCCGCGTGGCGGCCGGTCTCGACACCGTCGCCGCCGGCCTCGATGCCGACGAGCCGGACGTCGGCGTCGTCGATGAAGGCCGTGAACAGCCCGATCGCGTTGGACCCGCCGCCGACGCAGGCCACGGCGGCGTCGGGCAGTGCGCCGGTCAGCTCGAGCACCTGCGCGCGTGCTTCGTCGCCGATGCCCCTCGTCAGGTCGCGCACCATGCTCGGGAACGGGTGGGGACCGGCCGCGGTGCCGAACAGGTACGACGTCGTGTCGACGCTCGCGACCCAGTCGCGCAGCGCCTCGTTGATCGCGTCCTTCAACGTACGGCTGCCGGTCGTGACCGGGACGACCTCGGCGCCGAGCATCCGCATGCGCGCCACGTTGAGGGCCTGGCGCTGGGTGTCGAGCTCGCCCATGTAGACGACGCACTCGAGGTCGAGGTAGGCGCACGCCGTGGCCGAGGCGACACCGTGCTGCCCGGCGCCGGTCTCGGCGATGGCGCGGGGCTTGCCGATGCGCTTGGCGAGCAGCGCCTGGCCGATCACGTTGCGGATCTTGTGCGCGCCCGTGTGGTTGAGGTCCTCGCGCTTGAGCAGGATGCGGGCACCGGCCGCCTCGGAGAAGCGGTGCGCCTCGTAGAGCGGGCTGGGCACGTTGGCGTACTCGCGCAGCATGCGGTCGAGCTCGGCCATGAACGCGGGGTCGGCCTTGGCATCGGTCCAGGCGTGGTCGAGCTCGTCGAGCGGGGCGATGAGTGCTTCGGGCATGAAACGTCCGCCGAAGCGGCCGAAATGTCCCGTGGTGTCAGGTTGTGCGTACATCGGAGGTCCTCAAGGGGTGGAAGCGGCAGGGCGAAGGCGCGTCACCGTCGAGACGATGACGCTTTCACCAGCGGTGCTGCAGGGCGGGATGTGCTCCCGCTGCGACGAGGTCGGCGACGCTCGCGCGAGGATCGTCACCGCGTACGAGGGTCTCGCCGACCAGGACGACGTGCGCACCGCACTTGGCGTACTCGATGACATCGTGCGGCCCACGGACACCCGACTCGGCGACCTTGACGGCGCCGTCGGGGATGCGCGGCGAGAGTCGCTCGAACGTGCCCCTGTCGACCTCGAGGGTCTTGAGGTTGCGGGCGTTGACGCCGATCAGGTCGGCGCCGGCATCGACGGCCCGGTCGACCTCTTCCTCGTCGTGCACCTCGACGAGCGGCGTGAGGCCGATCGAGCGGGCACGTTCGATGAGGCTCTCGAGGGCGATCTGCTCGAGCGCTGCCACGATCAGCAGCGCCATGTCGGCGCCGGCTGCCCGCGCCTCCCAGAGCTGGTAGGACGTCGTGATGAAGTCCTTGCGGAGCACGGGGACGTCGACGTTCGCACGTACGGCGCGCAGGTCGTCGAGCGTGCCGCCGAATCGGCGCTGCTCGGTGAGCACGCTGATCGCGGCTGCTCCACCGGCGGCATAGTCGGATGCCAGTGCGGCCGGGTCCTTGATCGCGGCGAGCTCACCCTTGCTGGGGCTCGCGCGCTTGACCTCGGCGATGACCGAGACCCCGTCGCCGCGGAATGCCGGCATCGGGTCGAGGGCTTCCTTCTGGCGAGCGGCCTGAGCCTTGAGCTCGTCAAGGGAGGTCTGCTCCATGCGCTCGCGGAGGTCTTCGGCGGCGCCGGCCAGGATCTCGTCGAGTACGGACACGGAACCTCCTCCTCACGCGCGATGGACTTGTTCAAGAGTATCCCCGGTGCGGCTCGCGTCTCGCAGGGGTTCCCCGGAGTCCAGTTGTCACTATGCTCTGCGCATGACGAACGAGCCGCCGCCCTATCCCGGCGAACCCCACCCGTCCACCAACGAGCCGACCACGCCGCCGCCACCTCCGAGCTATGGCTCCGCGCCGCAACCGCCGGGCGGTTCCTACCCGCCGCCGCCCCGCTGGCTATCCGCCCGCCCCCGGTGGCTACGGTCCTCCGGCGCCTCAGCTGAACAAGATGGCCATGTGGTCGATGATCACGGGCATCGCCAGCATCGTCGGGCTCTGCTGCACGTTCGGCGGCCTGATCGGGATCGTCTCGATCATCCTCGGGCTGATCTCTCAAGGCGAGATCGCGAAGTCCAACGGTGCCCAGACCGGCACCGGAATGGCGATCGCCGGCATCGCGACCGGAGCGGTGGCGATCGTCATCTTCGTCGTCATCATCATCCTGTACGCGAGCGGCACCATCGACACGGACTACCAGTCGAATTTCGGGTGACGTGAGCGACGACGGCGCGGGGCTCCGCACCAACCGCAAGGCGATCTACAGCGTGATCTTCGGTGCTGCGGCGTTCCCTCTCGCCCTCGTCATCCCGTTCCTGGGCTTCGTCCTGGCCGTCCCCTCGGTGACCTGCGGCGTACACGCCCGCCGGGAGATCAGCGCTTCGAAGGGCGGCGAAGACGGCGACCTGGTCGCGATCATCGGGCTGACGTTCGGCGCCACGACTCTCGGACTCCTGATCCTCTCGTTCTTCCTGTCCCCCTTGTTGACAGGCTGACCGCCGAGGCTGCGGATCGCGGGACCCACCCCTATGCTCGCTGCATGACGAATGAGCCGCCCCCCTATCCGGGCGAACAGCCCCCGTCCACGAGTGGTCTTCCGAGCTACGGATCGACCCCGCCGCCCCCGGAGGGTTCCTACCCGCCGCCACCGGGTGGCCAGCCACCCGCGCCCGGCGGATACGGCGAGCCGCCGCGGCAGAACCAACTGGCTCTCTGGTCGATGATCGTCGGCATCATCGCGGCCATCCTCGGTCTCATCGGCGCGTGCGGAGTGATCTTCGGACCGGTCGCGATCGTCCTCGCGATTTTCGGCCGTCGTCAGGTTGCGGCGGCGCAGGGCGCACAGAAGGGTGGCGGAATGGCGACCGCCGGCCTGGTCCTCGGCATCGTCGCCACGGTTCTTTCGATCGTGTGGATCATCCTGTTCGCCACCGGCGTGCTGGACCTGCCCAAGGTCTGACCCTCCGTGGGGTCCAGGGCAACCGGTGCGCCGTACTCAGGGCGCGAGCCAGGAACCCCACGGGGTGTTGCGAAGGACACCGAATGCCAGCACGACAGCGACGAGCATCGCGAGCCCGCCTCGAAGCTCAGCACGATCATCGGACCGACCTTGCCGCGCAGCCGGCGCACGACCCACAGCGCCCACGCCACCGCCAAGTCCAGCGACCAGCGCCACCGCCAGCACGTTGCTGCTGACGGCCGCGACGAAGTCTCCGCGTGTCAGGTCGTTGACCGCGCGCAGGCCACCGCAGCCCGGGCAGGGTTTGCCGGTGAGCTGCAGGAACGGGCAGTAGCCGTAGGACCCTGAGTCGTGCGGGTCGTGGAGGTGCAGCAGCACCGCAGCGCCGAGACCCGCAGCCCCCACCAGCGCCGGGGCGCGAAGACTCGCCACCGACACGCGGCGCTCGTCGTCAAGCCTCGGCGACAGGGTCACCAGTTGTAGACCTCGGACAGGGTGACCAGCGTGATCAGCATCGCCTGGACCACGGTGCCGACAATCCCGGTGATGAGGCCCGCTGTCGCCATGCCCTCACCGGTCTGCGAGCCGTTGCTGCGCTTGATGTCCTTCTTGCCCTGCACAGCCAGGACGATCGCCACCGGACCGATCAGCAGGCCGACGTAGCAGAACAGGATCGAGACGATCCCGACAATCATGGCCCACAGCGCCTTGGGGTTCTGCTTGGGCGGGGCAGCGTAGCCGTATCCGTACGCTGGCTGGCCGTACGGCTGCTGCCCATACGCCGGTGCTGCCCGTACGGCTGCTGGCCGTACGGCGGCTGGCCGTACGCTGGCGCCGGTGACCGTACGCCGGCGGGCCCTGGGGCGCCTGGCCGTAGCCGGGCGGCGGTGGCGGAGGTGGCGGAGGCTGTTGGCCTGACTCGCCCTCGGGTCCCTCGTTGCTGGGATAGCTGGGGTACTGCGGCGGCTCAGTCATGCTCTGAGGCTTCTCAGTGCTCGGCGTGCTCGGCGCGGTCGACGCCAAGACCCGCTGCCGACATGAGCCGGCCGACCAGGCCGGAGCCGACGGCGATCACGCAGCCCACGGTGAACCAGATCCAGTGCGGTTCAGGGATCAGAGCGACGCCACCGATCGTGATGCCGGCGAGGCACAGCAGGACGGCGGTCCAGGCGGCGGGCGATGATCCATGCATGGGTGAATTCTCCTCGTGGTCGTGATCTGCGCTCAGACTACTGGGTTGGATCGTGTCCCTCGTCCAACGCCTTCCACATCTCGGCATCGGACTGCGGAGCCGCGACCGCCGGGCGAGCCGCGGGGGCGTCGTACCGGCTGCTCATGGTGGGCCAGGTCGCGCCGAGCTTGGCCGTGATGCCGCCCAGAACGGCGGCGATCACGAACGCGAACGCCGTCACGTACTTCCAGACCGACACGGTGAAGTCGTGGTCGCCGCCGCCGGTGAAGGCAGGCGACGCCTCGACGGCGTGATCCACGGCGTTGTCGAGCGACGACCCGCCGAACAGGACCACGAGTGTCGCGGCGACCGCGATCAGGACCGTGAACCCGCCGACCACACGGCGTACGCGTGGAGATGCGGCAAGCACGGCCAGCGCGGCCGTCACCACGACCAGCGCCAGGGCCGAGACCAAGCGGTTGGGCGTCGGCCCCGGTGACGTCGACCGAGTCCGACGGCAGGCCGTCGGTGGCGATGCGCACGTGGGCCCACGTGCGGGAGGCAGCGAAGAAGGCCAGCCCTCCGGCTGCAAGGGTGCCGAGCACGACCGGCGCGTAGAGGCGGCGCGAGCTCACAGCAACCGGTCCGCGTCGAAGCACGTACGGGCGCCCGTGTGGCAGGCCGGGCCGGTCTGGTCGACCAGCACCAGCAGCGTGTCGCCGTCGCAGTCGAGCCGGACCTCGCGGACCGCCTGGGTGTTGCCGGACGTCTCGCCCTTGACCCAGTACGTCTGCCGGCTGCGGCTCCAGAACGTGCCGCGACCCGTCGTCAGGGTGCGGTGCAGCGCCTCGTCGTCCATCCAGCCGACCATGAGCACGTCACGGCTCTCGGCGTCCTGGATCACGGCGGTCACGAGGCCATGGGCGTCGCGCTTGAGGCGCTCGGCGATGGCCGGATCGAGGGAGCTCACAGCAACCATTCTCTCAGGCCCGCCAGAAGGCGGCGGACTCACACAGGGTCGACGGCCGGTTGGTGGCTCGACAGCGACGCCTGGGCCACCCAGCTCGCGTGCAGCCGGGCGTAGACCCCGCCGAGCTCGACGAGCTCGGCATGCGTGCCGTCCTCGACGAGCCGGCCCGCGTCGAACACCAGGACACGGTCGGCGTTCTCGGCGGTCGAGAGGCGGTGCGCGATCGTCACGCTGGAGCGGCCGTCGAGCAACCGGTCGAGCGCGCGGGTCGCGCGCAGCTCGGTCTGCGGATCGACGGCGCTGGTCGCCTCGTCGAGCACGATGAACTCCGGATCGGCGAGCGCGGAACGTACGAGGGCGACGAGCTGCCGCTCGCCGGCCGACAGGGACTCACCGCGCTGGCCGACCTGCGAGTCGAGGCCGCGAGGCAGCGAGGCGTACCAGTCGGTCAGGCCCAGCCGACGCGAAGACGTCGACGAGCTCGGCCTCGGTCGCGTCCTTCTTGCCGTAGAGCAGGTTGTCGCGCAGCGTGGCGTCGAACAGGAAGCCCTCCTGGGGCACCATCAGCACGTGCTGGCGCAGGTCGTTGAACGAGACCCGGCTGATGTCGGTCTCGCCGAGGCGTACGACGCCGGCGGTCGGGTCCATGAGGCGGGTCAGCAGCTTGGCGAACGTCGTCTTGCCCGATCCGGTCTCCCCCACGACCGCGACGCGCTGGCGCGGCGCGATCTCGACGTTGACGTCCTTGAGCACGTCGGGACCGTCGGGGTAGGCGAAGGTCACGTGCTCGAAGCGGGCGCCGAGGGTGCCACCCGGCAGCGTCGTGCCGGCCTCGCCCGGGTCGACGACGTCGGCCGGGGTGTCGAGCAGCTCGATGACCCGGCGCCACGACGCGATCGCGTTCTGCGCGTCGGTCAGCACCTGCGTCGCCATCTGCACCGGACCGACGAACAGCCCGACGAGGAAGGCGAACGCGATGACGGTGCCCATCGACAGCTGGCCCGACAGGCCGATCGCCACGCCGAACGCGATGACTGCGGCGTTGGCGAGACCGCCGGCCACGCCTGCGGAGGCGAACGTCACGGCGACGAGCTTCTGCGCTCGTACGTTGGCGTCGAGGTTGCGGGCGATGCCGTCGTCGACCCGCTGCTGCGTGCGGCGCTCGATCGCGTAGGCCCGGACGACCGAGGCGCCGACGACGGGCTCGGCGATGACCGCCAGCATCTCGCCGACCGTGCGACGGACGATGTCGTAGGCCCGGCTGAGGCGCTCGGCGAAGTACTTGAGGCTGATGCCCAACGGCAGGAAGCAGACCCAGACGACGATCGTCAGCTGCCACGAGAAGTAGGCCATGATGCCGGTCGCCACGATGATCTGGCCGACACTGACGACCATCATGATCCCGGTGAACTGCAGGAACTGCGAGACCTGGTCGATGTCGGAGGTCACCCGCGACACCAGGACGCCACGACGTTCGGAGTTCTGGGTCAGCATCGACAGGTCGTGCACGTGCCGGAACGCGTCGACGCGCAGCTGGGCGAGCCCGCGCTCGCTCGCGACGAACAGGCGTACGCGCATCCAGTAGGCCAGCAGGCCCGAGACCACGATCACGCCCAGCGCTGCGAGGAGATAGCCGGCGACGTCGCTCAGCTGGGTGCCGTCGCCGTCGCCGAGCCCGGAGTCGACGGTCTGCTTGATGACGATCGGCACGACCGAGCCGCCGATCGTGCTGAGGATCGCCAGCACGAGGGTCAGGCCGAGGCCGTCCTTGATCGCCGGTGAGAGCGAGAGTCCGCGTCGGAGGATCGCGATGCCGGTCAGCCGGTCGGCCTCGACGCCCGCGCCGGTGTCCGTGTCGGTCGTGCTCATGACTCCACCTCCCTGGCGTGGTCGTAGGCATTGACGAGGTCGCGGTAGTCGGCCGAACGCTCGACGAGCTCCGCGTGGCTGCCGCGGTCGGCGATGACGCCGTCGTCGAGGAACACGACCTCGTCGGCGAGGGCGATCGTCGCCTTGCGGTAGGCGACGACGAGGACCGTCGGGCCGTCGTCATCAGCGGTGTGGGCCGCCAGCGCCTTGAGGATGCGCTGCTCGACCTCGGGGTCGACGGCACTGGTCGCGTCGTCCATGACCAGCAGGCGCGGACGGCGTACGAGCGCGCGAGCCAAGGACAGGCGCTGGCGCTGGCCGCCGGACAGCGTCGTGCCGCGCTCACCGAGCTCGGCGTCGAGACCGGCAGGCAGCTTGGCGACGAAGCCGTCGGCCTGGACCGTACGCAGAGCGGCCCACACCTCCTCGTCGCTGAAGTCGCCGCCGAGCGTGACGTTCTCGCGGACGCTGTCGTCGAACAGGAACGTGGCCTGCGGGACCACGGCGATCGCCTTGGCCAGCTCCGCGTGGGTGAGCTCGCGGATGTCGTGGCCGTCGACGCGGATCGCGCCGTGCTGCGGGTCGACGAGACGGGTCAGGAGCGACGTCAGGGTGCTCTTGCCGCTGCCGGTGGCACCGACCACTGCGACGACCTTGCCGGGCTCGACCTCGACGTCGATGCCCCGAAGCACGTCCTTCGCCGCGGTTCCTGAGCCTGTCGAAGGGTCGGCGAAGCCGAATGTCAGACCGTCGACGTCGAGCGAGACGGGTCCGCTGCCGGGCAGGGTCGAGGATCCGTAGGACATCGAGCCCTCGGCCTCCAGCACCGACGACGACGCGCTCCCAGCCGACGACGCTGCGCGGGAGCTCACCGAGCACCCAGCCGATCGCGCGTACGGGGAACGCCACGACCGTGAACAGGTAGGCGACCTGGACGACGTCACCGGGATCGGCAGCACCGCTGGCCACTCGGCCGACGCCGAGCACGATGACCAGCAGGATGCCGAGGTTGGGCAGCGCCTCCAGCAGCGGGTCGAACATGCTGCGGATGCGGCCGACCGCGATGTTGGCGTCGCGCAGCTCGTGCGTCACGCGGGTGAACCGCTCGGTCTCGTCGGCCTCGCGACCCAGCGACTTGACGACGAGCGCGCCGTCGAAGGACTCGTGCGCCACCGAGCTCACGTCACCGCGGAGCGACTGGGCGTAGGAGACCTTGGGTGAGAGCCAGCGCTGGTAGAACACGTTGATCGCGAACAGCGCCGGGAAGACGATCAGCCCGACGATCGTCAGGACGACGTCAGCAGCGAGCATCGCGATGATCGCCGCCACCAGCATCGCGATGACGCCCACGGCCATCGGCAGCGGCATGAACACCGACCACGTGGCCTCGACGTCGGCGTTGGCGTTGGAGAGCAGCTGGCCGGTCGGGTGGCGGTGGTGCCACGCCATCGGCAGGGAGATGTACTTGCGGGTGACCCGCCGGCGGTAGTCGGCGATGAGCCGGTAGAACACGACCCCGCCGATGAGCCGGCGTCCGATGATGCCGAGTGCGCGGAGGATCGCGACGGCCAGGAACAGCGCGATGGCACCGGCGAGCGCGCCCTTGGCGATCTCGCCACGCTCGAACGAGGGCCGGATCACGTGATCCGTCGCCCAGCCGAGCACCCAGGCGTCGGCGACCGTCATCGCGCCGTAGAGCACGCTGCCGATGACCGACAGCGAGAACAGGAATCGCTGCTCGCGGATGCCGCGGCCGAGCAGGGCGAAGCCACGGCCGGTCACGTGCTGGTGGTCGGCCGTTCCGAGGTCGCGCTCGTCCGGGTCTGGGGCGGCTGCCTCGATGGGTTCTGCTGTCGTCCTATCGGACACAGTGTCCTGCTGCTCGCAACGTCTCTTTCACCTGTCCGATGGTCATGTCGCCGAAGTGGAACACACTTGCGGCGAGCACTGCGTCAGCGCCGGCATCGATGGCCGCTGGGAAGTGCTCGAGCCGGCCGGCGCCGCCACTCGCGATGAGTGGCACTTGTGTAACGCCACGGACCGCCCGAATCATTTCCAGGTCGAAGCCGTCCTTCGTCCCGTCGGCGTCCATCGAGTTGAGCAGGATCTCGCCGGCACCCAGCTCGGTGGCCGTGCGCGCCCACTCGACGGCGTCGAGCCCCGCCGACGTACGGCCGCCGTGGGTCGTCACCTCGAACCCGCTGGGCTGCTCGCTGCTGCGCCGCGCGTCGACGCTGAGGACGAGGACCTGGTTGCCGAATCGCTGGGCGATCTCGGCGATGACCTGCGGCCGGGCGATCGCCGCGGTGTTGATGCCGACCTTGTCCGCGCCGGCTCGCAGCAGACGGTCGACATCCTCGGGCGTACGCACTCCGCCGCCGACGGTCAGCGGGATGAACACCTGGTCGGCGGTGCGGCCGACGACGTCGAACGTCGTGTCACGGCTGTCGGAGGACGCCGTGATGTCGAGGAACGTGAGCTCGTCGGCACCCTCGGCGTCGTAGACCTTGGCCATCTCGACCGGATCGCCCGCATCGCGCAGGTTGACGAAGTTGACGCCCTTGACGACCCGGCCGTTGTCGACGTCCAGACACGGGATGACGCGTACGGCGAGGCTCACCGGATGAGCCTATCTGTCGGCACGGACAGTCCCTCGGTGGGGGAAATCCGCCTGAGCGAGGTCGTCAGCCACTACGGTCGACTCAACCTGGTTGGTCGGAGGACCCATGAAGCGCATGCTCGGCACCATCGTGGTGCTCGTCCTGTTCACTGCTGGCTGCGGCAGCGGCCCCACGAGCGAGGGGAACGACCCCACGGTCGAGCAGACGTCGGCCTCTCCCGAGGCGACTCCGGAGACGACCGCGTCGCCGGAGGACTCGAGCGACCTGGTCGTGGCACCGGGCAAGGTGGGCGACGTCAAGGCCGGGATGACCAAGGAGGAGGCGCTCGCGACCGGGTTCTTCGACGCTGACGTCGACGGTGTCGAGGGCTGCACGTTCGCGCTGCAGTGGAAGAAGCAGTTCGAGGGCGTCGACGTGCTGACCCGCGAGGACGGTTCCATCGGGTCGCTCGGGGTCACCAAGGGCGGTCCGCGGACGGTCGAAGGGATCGGGGTGGGCAGCACGCTCGCCGAGGTCAAGGCTGCCTATCTCGAGCTCTCCGACGTCAAGGCGGCGGGATTCGACCAGGCAGGCGTGTTCCACACCGTCGGCGACGATCACATCGGCTTCCTGTTCGGGGAGGCGACCCCGGCCACGATCACCGACTCCTCGAAGGTCTCGTTCATCGAGGTCACGTCCGGCAAGCTGCCTGAGCTCATGCGCAGCGGCTGCTGAGTCAGTGGAGCAGCCGGACCGAACGTGGCGGGTCAGGCCGGTCGGACTCCGGAGACCGCTTCCAGCGCCTCGGGCAGCGTGAACGCGCCGGCGTAGAGCGCCTTGCCGACGATCGCACCCTCGACACCGACGCCTGTGAGCGAGGCGATCGCGCGGAGGTCGTCGAGGCTCGAGACGCCTCCGGAGGCGACGACCGGCTTGTCGGTGATCTCGCAGACCTGGCGCAGGAGGTCGAGGTTGGGGCCGGTCAGCGTGCCGTCCTTGGTGACGTCGGTCAGCACATAGCGGGCGCAGCCGTCGCGCTCGAGGCGCTCGAGCACCTCGAACAGGTCTCCGCCCTCCTGCGTCCAGCCCCGTGCTGCCAGCGTCGTGCCGCGCACGTCGAGGCCGACGGCGATCTGGTCGCCGTACTGGCTGACGACCTTGCGGCACCACTCCGGATTCTCCAGGGCGGCCGTGCCGAGGTTGACCCGCGTGCAGCCGGTGGCCAGCGCGGCCTCGAGCGAGGCGTCGTCGCGGATGCCACCCGAGAGCTCGACCTTGACGTCGAGGCGTGCCACGACATCAGCAAGGAGCTCTCGGTTGGAGCCCTTGCCGAACGCGGCGTCGAGGTCGACGAGGTGGATCCACTCCGCCCCGTCTGACTGCCACTGCAGGGCGGCGTCGAGCGGGGATCCGTAGGTCGTCTCGCTGCCGAGCTCGCCCTGGACGAGGCGTACGGCCTGTCCATCGGCGACGTCGACGGCGGGGAGGAGTTCGAGGGTCACGCAGGTGATCGTATCTGTCGGCGGTCGACCCTACGGTGGTCGGTATGAAGCTCATACTCGTACCCGGATTCTGGCTCGGCGCATGGTCGTGGGACCGCATCACTCCCGCACTCGAAGCGGCCGGCCATGACGTCACCGCCCTGACACTGCCCGGAGTCGAGTCGGTCGACGCCGATCGCTCGGGCATCGGACTCGCTGAGCACGTTGCGGCTGTCGTGGCCGAGATCGACCGGTCGGACGACCCCGGTCGTGCTCGTCGGGCACAGCGGCGGGGGCACGGTCATCCACGCCGCGGTCGACCAACGGCCCGATCGCGTGGCGCGGGCGATCTACGTCGACAGCGGGCCGCTCCCCCACGGCACGCCCACCAACCCCCACCTGCCGTCCGACGGTCCTGATCTCCCGCTCCCCGAGTGGGACGTCTTCCGCGGCGACGGGTCGCACGACCTCGACGACTTCACCGAGGCGCAGCTCGCCGACTTCCGGGAGCGCGCCGTGCCGCACCCGGCGGCAGCAGCCCAGGACCCCCAGGTGCTGACGAAGGACGCGCGCTACGCCGTGCCGGTCACGTTGATCACGACGACCTTCACCCGTGAGCAGATCGACACCTACACGGCGGCCGGTGAGGACTACTTCGCCGAGCTGCCCAAGATGAAGGACGTCACGATCATCGAGCTGCCGACGAGTCATTGGCCGCAGTTCACCAAGCCCGAGCAGCTCGCCGAGGTCCTGCGCGACGCGATCTGAGTGACCTAGAGCGTCGCGAGCCAGTTCTGCAACAGCTGGGACCCGGCGTCGCCGGACTTCTCGGGGTGGAACTGCGTCGCCCACAGCGGCCCGTGCTCCGCGGCGGACACGAACCGGTCGCCCGCGTAGTCAGTCCACGTCACGGCCGGCTCCGGCATCGCCGGCGGCTGGCTCAGCACCCAGTCTCGTACGCCGTAGGAGTGCACGAAGTAGAACCGCTCGTCCTCGATGCCCGCGAACATCCGCGAACCCTCGCCGGGCTGCACGGTGTTCCAGCCCATGTGCGGCACGATCGGCGCCTGGAGCCGCTCGACGACGCCGGGCAGCTCGCCGCATCCTTCGGTGCGAACGCCGTGCTCGATGCCTTCGCCGAACAGGATCTGCATGCCCACGCAGATGCCCAGCACCGGACGGTTGGCGATGAGCCGCCGCTCCACGATGCGGACGCCGTCGACGCCGACCAGCCCGCGCATACAGGCCTCGAACGCGCCGACACCGGGCACCAGGAGGCCGTCGGCCTCCTGCGCCACCTTTGCGTCATTGGTGAGCACGGCCTCGGCTCCGGCACGTTCAACAGCGCGAACTGCCGAGCGCAGGTTCCCAGAGCCGTAGTCGAGCACCGCAACGCGGCGACCAGTCACAGCGGCGCCTTCACAGAAAGGGCACAAGCATACGAAGGCGCCGCTGTGATGCTCTCTCGGTGCCCTCCCCCTACTCGCAGAGCTCGTGGGGGGACCCCCAGCTGGCGCTCGGTCACAGGGCTCCCTTGGTGCTGGGGATGCCCGATTCGCGCGGGTCGATCGCGACGGCGTCACGGAGTGCACGCGCAACGGCCTTGAACTGGGCCTCCGCGATGTGGTGCGGGTCGCGGCCGTCCAGCAGGCGTACGTGCATCGTGATCCCCGCGTGGTGCGCGATCGACTCGAAGACGTGAGCGGTCAGCGCGCCGGTGTACTGGCCACCGATGATCGCGGTGATCTGGCGATCCGGCTCACCGGAGTGCACGAAATAGGGGCGCCCCGACACGTCGACGACGGCCTGCGCGATCGACTCGTCGAGCGGCACGAGCGCATCGCCGTAGCGTCGGATGCCGACCTTGTCGCCGAGCGCCTCGCGGATCGCCTCGCCGAGGCAGATCGCGGTGTCCTCGACGGTGTGGTGCGCGTCGATGTGCAGATCACCCTCGGACCTGACCGTCAGGTCGATCAACGAGTGCCGCGAGAAGGCCGTCAGCATGTGGTCATAGAAGCCGACACCGGTGGAGATGTCGTTGGTGCCGGAACCGTCGAGGTCGACCTCGACGACGACATGGGACTCCGAGGTCTTTCGCTCGATGCGCGCAGTGCGGGTCATCGGGTCACCTCCAGGAGTGCTTGTCGGAACGCTTGCATCTCGTCCGGCGTGCCGATCGACACGCGCAGCCATTCTAGGGGTCCGACCTCGCGGATCAGGACGCCGTGGTCGAGGAGGCCCTGCCAGACGGCGTGCCGGTCGTCGAAGCGTCCGAAGAGGATGAAGTTGGCATCCGACTCCGCAACCTCGAATCCCTGCTCGCGCAACCAGGTCGCGGTCTCGTCACGAGTGATCCGGAGCGCGTCGACCTGGGCCAGCAGCTCGTCCTCGTGCTGCAGCGCAGCGGTCGCCGCGGCCTGGCTCACGGCCGACAGGTGATAGGGCAGCCGGACGATGCGTAGCGCGTCGATGATGGCGGCGTCCGCAGCGACGTATCCGAGCCGGCCGCCGGCCAGCGCGAAGGCCTTGCTCATCGTGCGGGTCACCAGCAGCCGAGGAAACTCGTCGAGCAGGTCCAGCGCGCTCGGCGTGCCGTCACGGCGGAACTCCGCATAGGCCTCATCGACGACGACGATCCCGGGAGCGGCCTCGACGATGGCGCGCGTGTGCTCGGGGTCCAGAGCCGTGCCGGTGGGGTTGTTGGGCGAGGTCAGGATGACGACGTCGGGGCGCTCCGCGGCGATGAGCGCGAGCGCTGCGTCGACATCGAGGCCGAAGTCGTCTCGCCGGCGTCCTGCCACCCAGCGCGTGTGCGTGTTGCGCGCGTACTCCGGATACATCGAGTACGTCGGAGCGAACGACACGGCGGTGCGGCCCGGTCCGCCGAACGCCTGCAGCACCTGCTGCATGACCTCGTTGGAACCGTTGGCCGCCCACACCCGGTCGACGGTCAGCCCGTGACCGAGATATGCCGCGAGGGCCGTGCGGAGCTCCGTCGCCTCGCGGTCGGGGTAGCGGTTGAGCGACAGTGCGGCGCGGTAGACCGCGTCACCGATGTCGCGGGCAGCCGCGTCACTGGGCCCGTAGGGGTTCTCGTTGGTGTTGAGCTGCACGGGGACGTCGAGCTGCGGCGCGCCATAGGGCTCGTCGTCTCGCAGCTCTTCGCGGATCGGCACCCACGCGGGCAGCGGCATCAGCGTGACATCCGGATCGACACGGCCGCGCCGTGCGACGGCAGGTTCTCCGCCTCGGCAAGGGTCACGACGTGGTCGCCGACCTCGCGCAGGGCGGCCTCGTCGTACGTGACGACGTGCATGTTCTTGCAGAAGGCCCGCACCGAGAGGCCCGACGAGTGGCAGGCGCAGCCGGCCGTGGGGAGCACGTGGTTGGAGCCTGCGGCGTAGTCACCGAGAGAGACCGGCGTGTGCGAACCGACGAACACCGCACCGGCGTTGACGATGCGCGCCGCGACTGCGGCAGCATCGACGGTCTGGATCTCGAGGTGCTCGGCGGCATAGCCGTTGGCGACCTGCACGGCCTGGTCCGCGTCGCGTACGAGCACGGTTGCCGACTGCTGCCCCTCGAGCGCCGTGCGGATCCGCTCGGCGTGCTTGGCTGAGCCGATCTGGTCGTCGAGGGCACTGTCGACCGCGCCGGCGAGCTGCTCGCTCGCCGTGATCAGCACGCTGGCGGCCATCGGGTCGTGCTCGGCCTGGCTGATCAGGTCGGCGGCAACGAACGCCGGATCGGCCGAGTCGTCGGCGATGATCGCGATCTCGGTGGGCCCCGCCTCGGCATCGATGCTGACGGTGCCCTGCAGGTAGCGCTTGGCGGCGGCCACATAGATGTTGCCGGGTCCGGTGATGAGGTTGACCGGGCGGCACTCCCCCGCTCCGTACGCGAACATCGCGAGCGCCTGGGCACCGCCGGCGGAGTAGACCTCGTCGATCCCGAGCAGTCCGCAGGCCGCCAGGATCGTGGGGTGCGGCAGTCCGCCGAACTCGGCGTTTGGCGGGCTGGCGAGCGCGATGCCCGGCACGCCGGCCACCTGGGCCGGAACCGCGTTCATGATGACGGTGCTGACCAGCGGCGCGAGGCCACCGGGGACGTACAGGCCGACGCGCTGCATCGGCACGATCCGACGCTCGACCGTGGCGCCTGGCGCGACATCGGTGACGAGGCTGCGCTCGAGCTCGGCCTCACTCGTCTGACGGAGGCGTCTGATCGACTCCTCGAGACCGGCGCGGATGTCCGGGGCCAGGGCTTCCAGTGCGTCGGCGATCGCGGCGCGCGGCACGCGAAGCTGCGTCGGGCGCACGCCGTCGAAACGCTCCCCCGCATCGAGCACCGCGTCGGCGCCACGTGACTTCACGTCCTCGCAGATCGGCCGGACCGCGGCCATGGCGTGCTCGACGTCGACCTCAGCCCGCGGCACGGCGGCGCTGTAGACCCTTTGCCACTCATCGGCACCGGGCTCAAGATTTCGCAGGTCAAGACGTCGCATCACACCGCCAAGTCTACGGACGGGCTACCGTGGGTTGGTGGCCGCCAACAAGAAGCCCACCGATGCAACACCGGCGTTCGTCGCGCTCCACCGCGCCAACATCCCCTTCACCCCGCACGCGTACGTCCACGACCCACGGGCCGACTCGTTCGGCATGGAAGCGGCGCAGGCTCTGGGGGTCGAGCCTGGGCGGGTCTTCAAGACGCTGATGGCCGAGGTCGACGGTGAGCTGTGCGTCGGCGTCGTCCCGGTGATGGGATCGCTCGACCTCAAGGCGCTCGCCGATGCGCTGGGCGGCAAGCGTGCTCAGATGGCCGACGCGGCTCAGGCGCAGCGGGCCACGGGGTACGTCATCGGCGGGATATCGCCGCTGGGTCAGAAGCGCCGGCACCGCACGGTCATCGACAAGACCTCGGCACAATGGCCCACGATCTTCGTGTCCGGCGGGCGTCGCGGCCTCGAGGCCGAGCTCCAGCCGAGCGACCTGATCCTGCTGACGGAGGCCGTTGTCGCGCGTATCGCCCGCTAGCTGTGGTTGAAGGGCTCGTATGCCGACTCGTCGAGGCGGGCGCTGAGCATGGTCGCGCTGATGAATCCGGCCAGGCCGAAGATCGGCCACACCAGGAACGGCGCGATCCCGTCGACCGCCAGCTTGGCCGGCACGTGGTCGCCGACCGTGAGCCCCTTGACCGATGCCGGGTCCGGCGGGCCGAGCCGGATGCCGAGGCGCCAGGCGATCACTGACGCGATCGCCGTCAGCACGATGATGAATGGGGTCACGATCCAGCCGAGGTCACGCAGCGTCCAGGCCGCGAACGCGCCCCACAGCAGACAGGTCAGGGCGCCGACGGCGATGAACACGACGATGACCGCGAAGTCGCCCTTGGCCGCGGCTTCACCCATCACGATGCCGCCTTGGCGGACCTCCCACTCGGCCGGAGACGCGAGGCGTTCCCACACGAAACCTGCCGCGACGCCCAGGAGGAGCATCGCGGCGGCAGTCAGGATCAGTTTTCTCAGGAGAGGCAATGCGGGCCCAGCAGTTCTTTCAGGTCGGCGATCAACGAGGACGACTGTGCCACACGCAGGCTGTCGTCGAGCCGCATGACCTTGGTCGAGCCGTTGCCGATCAGGCGCAGGTGCACCTCGGAGACGCCGGGGTGTGCCGCGAGCACCTGCTTGAAGGTGCCGATCGTGTCGGTCGTGCAGCGTGCCACCGGCAGGCTGACGACGAGCGGGCGCTCGGGTCCGCCGGTGTTCATCGCCGGCAGTGTCACCTCGAGCGCGTTGAGCTCGACGCCCTCGTCCTTGCGCCGGACACGCCCCTTGACGACGACGATCGTGTCGGGGATCAGGACCGGCATCGCCAGCTGGTAGGCGCCGGGGAACACCATGACCTCGATGCCACCCTCGAGGTCCTCGATCGTGACGGACGCCCAGGAGTCGCCCTTCTTGCTCATGCGGCGCTGCACGCCGGTGATGAGGCCGCAGATGCGTACGGTGCTGCCGTCGGGCAGCTCGGCGTTGGTCAGCAGCTCGCCGACCGTGCAGTCGCTGCTGGCGCGGAGAACGTGCTCGAGGCCCTGCAGCGGATGGTCGGAGACGTAGAGGCCGAGCATGTCGCGCTCGAACGCCAGCAGCTGGGTCTTCTCCCACTCCGGCATGGTGTCGGGCACCTCGATCGTGCCGCCCGTGAACGCGTCGTCGATGCCGCCGAACAGCGAGTCCTGCCCGATCGCAGCCTGCCGCTTGAGGTCGATGTAGAGGTCGACGCCCTCCTCGGCCACCGTCGTCAGGGCACGTCTGCGGTGCCCGAGCGAGTCGAACGCACCGGCCTTGATCAAGGAGTCGAGGACGCGCTTGTTGCACACCAGCGTCGGCACCTTGTCGAGGAAGTCGTTGAAATCCCTGTAGGCGCCGTTGGAGGTGCGGCCCTCGACGATGCCCGCGACGACGTTCTCGCCGATGTTGCGGATCGCGCCGAGCCCGAAACGGATGTCGGCTCCGACGGACGCGAAGTTGGAGACCGACTCGTTGACATCAGGCGGCAGCACCTTGATGCCCATGCGGCGGCACTCGTTGAGGTAGATCGCCGACTTGTCCTTGTCGCCGCGCGTGCTGGTCAGCAGCGCCGCCATGTACTCGGCCGGGTAGTTGGCCTTGAGGTAGGCAGTCCAGTAGGAGATGACGCCGTATGCCGCGGAGTGCGCCTTGTTGAAGGCGTAGTCGGAGAACGGCAGCAGGATGTCCCACAGCGTCGTGATCGCCTTCTGGGAGTAGCCGCGCTCGAGCATGCCGCCCTGGAAGCCGGCGTACTGCTTGTCGAGCTCGGACTTCTTCTTCTTGCCCATCGCGCGCCGCAGGTTGTCGGCCTGTCCGAGCGAGAATCCCGCCAGGACCTGGGCGATCTCCATGACCTGCTCTTGGTAGACGATCAGGCCGTACGTCTCGCCGAGCACCTTGGCGAGCGGCTCCTCGAGCTCGGGGTGGATCGGGTCGATCGGCTCGCGGCCGTTCTTGCGGCGGGCGTACTTGTTGTGCGAGTCAGCACCCATCGGCCCGGGCCGGTAGAGCGCGCCGACGGCCGAGATGTCCTCGAACTTGTCGGGCTTCATGCTGCGCAGCAGCGCGCGCATCGGGCCGCCGTCGAGCTGGAACACGCCCAGGGTGTCGCCCCGAGCCAGCAGGTCGTACGTCGCCGGGTCGTCGAACGTCAGGTCCTCGAGGACCAGGTCGACATCGCGGTTGCGCTTGATGTTCTCGAGCGCGTCGTCGAGCACCGTGAGGTTGCGCAGGCCCAGGAAGTCCATCTTGACCAGCCCGAGCGCCTCGCACATCGGGTAGTCGAACTGCGTGATGATCGCGCCGTCCTGCTCGCGCTTCATGATCGGGACGATGTCGATCAGCGGGTCGCTCGACATGATGACGCCGGCCGCGTGGACGCCCCACTGCCGCACCTGGCCCTCGAGCCCCAGTGCGGTCTGGTAGATCTTGCGGACGTCGGCGTCCTCGTCGTGCAGCCGGCGGAAGTCGGCGCCGTCGCCGTAGCGCTTGTCGTTCTTGTCGAACAGGCCCTTGAGCGTGACGCCCTTGCCCATGATGTCGGGCGGCAACGCCTTGGTGATGCGCTCGCCGTGCGTGAACGGGTAGTCCATGACGCGGGCGGCGTCCTTGATCGCGGCCTTGGACTTGAGCCGGCCGAACGTCGCGATCATCGCGACGCGCTCCTCGCCGTACTTGTTGCTGACGTAGCGGATGACCTCGCCACGACGACGCTCGTCGAAGTCGATGTCGAAGTCGGGCATCGACGGGCGCTCGGGGTTGAGGAAGCGCTCGAAGATCAGGCCGTGCGTCAGGGGGCAGAGGTCGGTGATCCGCAACGCATACGCGGCGATCGAGCCGGCGCCTGATCCACGCCCGGGACCGACCCGGATGCCGTTGTCCTTGGCCCAGTTGATGAAGTCGGCGACCACGAGGTAGTAGCCGCAGTAGCCCTTGTCGCGTACGACGTCGAGCTCCATCTCGGTGCGGGCGCGGACCTCGTCGGTGAGCTTGTCGCCGGGATAGCGGGACTCGACACCGCGCCAGACCTCCTTGACGAACCACGACTCCTCGGTCTCGCCGGCGGGGATGTCGGCCCGCGCCATGTAGCCACCGTTGGACTCGGTGAACTCGACGTTGCACCGCTCGGCGATCAGCAGCGTGTTGTCGCACGCCTCCTTGAGGTCGAAGCGGTCCTCCCAGAGGTCGCGCATCTCCTTGGCCGACTTGATGTAGTAGCCGCCGCCGTCGAGCCTGAACCGCTTGGGGTCGCCGAGCGTCGTGCCGGTGCCGATGCACAGGAGCGCGTCGTGCGCCTCGGCGTCCTCGGGTGCGACGTAGTGGGAGTCGTTGGTGGCGATGACCGGCAGGTTGAGGTCGGCCTTGAGCTTGAGCAGGCCCTCGCGGACGCGGGCCTCGATCTCGAGCCCATGCTCCATCAGCTCGAGGAAGAAGTTCTCCTTGCCGAAGATGTCCTGGAACTCGGCGGCCGAAGCACGTGCCTTGGCGTAGTTGCCGATGCGCAACCAGGTCTGGATCTCGCCGGACGGGCAGCCCGTCGTAGCGATGATCCCCTTGCCGTAGCGCTGCAGCAGGTCACGGTCGGCACGCGGCTTGCGATACTGCCCCTCGAGGCTCGCGTAGGAGCCGATGCGGAACAGGTTGTGCATGCCCTCGGTCGTCTCCGAGAGCAGCGTCATGTGGGTGTAGGCGCCGCGCCCCGAGACGTCGTCGTCGCCGCCCTTGTTCCACTGCACGGCCTTCTTCTCGGTGCGCGGGATGTCAGGGGTGAGGTAGGCCTCCATGCCGATGATCGGCTTGACGCCGTGCGCCTTGCCCTTGGCCCAGAAGTCGTAGGCGCCGTGCAGGTTGCCGTGATCGGTCATCGCGATGGCCGGCATCTCGAGCTCTGCCGTGCGTTCGAACAGCGGGTCGAGGAGGGCGTGGCCGTCGAGCATCGAGTACTCCGTGTGCACGTGCAGGTGCACGAATGGCGAGTCGCTCGACATCGAAAAATGGCCTCCTCGGCGCGATCGTGGGGGAAGAGCTTCAGCCTAGTCGAGGGGCCCGACGCTCTGGACCAACATCAGCCGTGTCGACCCGTCGCGCGGGTGAAAATTGTCCTTTGCGAGCAAAGTCGACTAGACCTGAGTGGTGACTGATGAGAAGCAGAAGTTCACCACGGTCGGCGAGTACCTCGAGGCGGCGACGTACGACGTCGAGCCGCGGCTGACCGAGATGCGGGAGATCATCCGCGCCGCTCTGCCGAACGCCGAGGAGACGATCAGCTACAACATCCCGGCCTACAAGCAGGACGGTGTCGTCGTGATCCAGTTCGCCGGCTTCGCTCATCACACGTCGCTCTCGTTCTTCCCCACAGCCGCCACGTTCGCGCACTTCACCGAGGAGCTCTCGGCGTACCGGACCAGCAAGTCGGCCGTCCAGTTCCCGCTCGACGAGCCGCTGCCGGCCGACTTGGTCGGCGCCATCGCGACGTTCCGCGCCGATGAGGCGGCGGCATACGCCGCGCGCAAGAAGTCCGGGCACTGACCGGCGCGCGACTGGCGAAGAACGGCTGCTGTCGGCAATAATCGGGCAGCACTCGTCAGACTTTCAGGGGGAATCATGACGCTGCACGCCGAGCTCGTCGCCGGACCTATCGGACCCGACACGATCCGCATCCCGGGTCAGCCCGCGCAGCTCCGCAGCGCGGTGCAGGGACTTCGCGGCCTCTGCCGCCAGGTCGACCAGGCCAGTGACCAGCTCAAGCAGGCCAATCCCCCGGACGGCGAGCGTGGGCGCATCGTCCTCGCGCTCTCCCACGCGGCGCAGCGCACCGGACGTACGCTCGACGCCGACTCGCAGCAGCTCGAGGCGCTGGCCGACGCGATCGATCACGCCGCTGACGTGCTGACGCACTCGCAGGACGGCGTCGACGACCTCAGCCGCAGGTGGCGCCAGGCCCGCGACACGTTCCGCGACGCCCTGCACGGCCACAAGAACGCGCCTGCCAACGTCGAGGCGCTCATCCACCACATCGACTCCGACGCGGCCGGCGCCCACCTGACCCAGCTCAAGCGGCAGGCCGGCGTCACGTTCGCCGACGGATCCGGCGGCGCACACGCTCAGGCGATGCTGCTCGAGGACGGCAGCGCCGTCGAGCAGGCCATCACGGCCTACCGACACACGGTCCGCGGGCTCGTCGACGAGTACGCCGACCTGGTCCAGAAGGCCAAGACGGCCGACAACCAGGTCGACGAGAAGCTCCCGCGGCACACCAACGCTGCCTTCGAGGAGGCAGAGAGCCACGACGACAGCTCCGCCCAGCACACGATCTCCGGGCCTGCGGCGGTACGCACGGTCGGCGACGCGATCCACGAAGGCGCCCGTACGCTCGACCAGGCCGAGCACCGGCTCGAGGACATCCGGCTCGCGATCCGCGCCGGCCGGATGCTGCCGGACGACGAGCGGGTCGGCAGCAACGACGGCTTCAAGCGCGACTGGACCAACCATTTCGACCAGGTGCGGCACATGCTCAACGCGGCACGCCGGGCCGGCGACCTCGCCGCAGACCGGCTGCGGGACGCCGACGACCACGGCGCAGCCGACGTACGCCAGGCACTCCGCGCCGCCGACTGACGCCCGGCCGGCTCAACCCTTGGGCTTCGACAGCCCGAACAGGCCGACGTCGTAGCGCTGCTGCGGCGGCACCTTGCGCCCGGACTGCCGGAACACGTAGTCCCACGAGTAGTCGCTGTGCACCAACGCGACTCCGCCCTTGAACGGGACGGCATCGGGAGATGCCTGGAGGCCGTTGCGCGACTTCACCGGGATGTTCCACCGGCCGGAGATCTTGCCGCTCGCTGCCTTGACCGTCATCAGCTCGACCGAGATGCCGTTGCTCAGCGTGACCAGGATCGTCTTGCCGCCGTCGATCAGGTTGAACTGCTGGTCGACGGAGGTGGCGCCTCGGTCGCGCTCCATCGAGTCCATGATCGACGCGGTGTCGACGGCCCAGCGGATCTCCTTGTCCGCGAGCGAGTAGCGCACGATCCCGGACTCCTGCGGCACGACGACGTCACCGTCGTCGAAGCCGACCGTCGCGTACGCGCTGGCGATGCCGCCCGTCAGCGAGAACCGCCGCAGGTCGTCGGTCCGGAAGTCCCTCTTGACGGGGCCGGTGCGCGCGGCGACCCGACCGGTCTCGGGGTCGAGCTGCACGAGTGTGTGCTGCACCTTCGCCTCGTACGCCGAGGTGTCACCGAAGCTGGTGGAGAGCCACAGCCCGTTGCCGTGCCACGAGTCGATCCAGTTCCTCTTGTCGACCTTGCCGAACGCCTTCTTGCCGGTGGTCGACCAGACCGGATCGAACGACGGCAGCTGGTAGGCGTCGATCGCCCAGTCACGGCCGTCCCTGAGGGACGAGGTGCTGATGAGGAGCGACGGGTCCTGAGGCGTCCGCTCCAGCGACCACACCGGGTGCGCCAGCTTGGCGTGCTCGACGAGTGCTCCGTCCTTGATGCGGCTGACCTTGGCGTCACCGGTGATGACGTACACGACCGCGTCGTGAACCACGATGCGGGACACCGAGCGGGCCTTGGCAGGCACCTTGATCCGACTCAGCACCTCGCCGTCGGAGGCGCGTACGCGCAGCAGCGTGTCGCATGAAGCACCCTTGGCACCGCCGCGGTAGGCGACCGTGAAGGTCTTGACCGCCTTGTCGGGCTCGGGGGCCGCGCAGATGCGTGCCTCGGTGTCGTCGTCAGCAGCGAGCGTCCACTTCTCGTCGCCGGACGTGGTGTCGAAGCCGGTCAGGGTGTTGCCGGCGTACGCGACCAGCCGCGCCCCGGTGCTGAACGCTCCCGCACGGCGGTCCCCCTTCGCCGTCTTGGGTGTCTTGACGCCTCCGAGGGCCTTCGCCTGGGTGTCGACGGGCCCGACGGTGGGCACCGCCGCCGACCCCGAGTTGTCGGGCTCGGGGAAGGTGAAGACGCCGATGTCGAACCGGTCGCCCTTGGGCGGCTTGAGGTCCTTGTAGTCGGCGAACGTGAAGTCCCACGCCTCGAAGTTGCGAGTCAGCACGAGGCCGCCGTCGAACAGGGTCATTCCCGGATTCACCTGGAATCCGTTGCGATACTCCTTCGGCACGGGCCACCGCGCCACCAGCTTGCCCGTCTTGACGTCGACCGCGACGATCTCGACCGACGTGTCGTTGCTGACCGAGGCGACCAGGTAGCCGTCAGCCGTGACGCCCTGCGGCAGCACCGTGGTCAGCGGGAACTCCTCGTCGGAGTCCAGCTGGATCTGCCTGAGGTCGAGGTCCCACGCGACCTTCCCGCTCTTGAGCGAGTAGCGCGTCAGGCCGTTCACCTGCGCGAAGATCGTGTCGCCGCCGGGCAGGCCGAGGGCCTGGTCGCTCTGGTTGGCCGCGCTGGCGAGGTCGAACTCGCCCTTGGCCGCCTTTCCGCCGGAGTTCCTCGGAGCGTCCGTCCGGCCGAGCACCTCACCGCTGGCCGGATCGACCTGGGCCATCTGCACCTTGTCGGAGGTCTCCTGCTCCAGCCAGGCCGAGCTGCCCGGGATCACCGAGACCCCGCAGTCCTCGCTCGTCCCCGGGAACAGCGCCTTGGCATCAGTCGTCCAGAGCGGCTTGAACGACGGGAGCGCGTAGCCCTCCACGCGGCAGCGGCTGCGGTCGCTGGCCCGCGAGCCGACGAGCACATCGCCCTTGGGGGTCGGCGACAGCTCGTAGTAGGAGTCGGCCTCGAGCCGGGTGACCGGCTTCGGCTCCCCCTTGACCATCTTCCAGACGACGCCGTGCATGTCGACCAGGTAGTCGCGGCCCTTGACCGTGAACAGGTGGTTGACCGTGCCCCCGGCGCTGTCACCCTCGTACTCGACGAGGTCGTTGAGCTTGTCGGACTTCTTCACGACCTTGCCGTCGGAGACCCGGATCGTCGCGAGCTTGGGGCAGTAGCTGCCTTCCCCGTACGCGACGGTGAACGTCTTGACCGCCCGGTCGGGCTCGGACACGAAGCACACCGTGCCGCCGCCGAGGTCGAGCTTCGCCGTCCACAGCTTGTCGCCGGACGTGAGGTCGTAGCCGGAGATGTCGTCGACCGAGTAGCCGACGACCTTGCGGCCGCTGATGAACGCGCCGGACCTGCGCTCCACCTGGGCGGTGTCGAGCGAGCCGGTCAGCTCCTCGAGGTCGTCCGATGCGGCAAGCAGCACCTTGGGCTCCAGTGCGGGACCGATCGCCGGGCCGCGCGCCGACGGAGCCTTCGCCGGCAGCGGCAGGGACGGCTGGTCCTCGGCCTTCTTGTCGTCTCCCCCGCCGGTGCATCCGGTCAGCGCGAGCGCCACGGTGACGGCGACTGCGGCGAGCCGCCTCATGCGCCGAGCCACTTCCGGGTCGCGGCCAGCAGGTCCTTCTCGCTGCGGCCGAGCTTCTTGGCTCCCGCCTTGCGCGTCTCAGCGCCGTAGAACGCGTCCGCCGTCTCGAACACGGCGTCGCGGCCCTTCTCCTGGTCGAGGTACTCGTAGACGGCGCCGGCGCACATGTAGTAGTCGTACTCGCGCGAGGTCTTGTGGAACTCGTCGTAGCCCTTCAGCGCGACGGACTCGAAGCCCCGGAACGCCGCCCTGATCCGCCCCCCTTCACGCGCCATGAGGCCCGAGCGGGCTCTCACCCCAGGTCGCCAGGCCCTCGATGGCCCAGATGGGAGCGCCGCCTCCGCCGCGCCACTGCTCCGCGAGCACGTGGACGGCCTCGTGACACGCGACGTCCTCGAAGTCGGGCCGGCTGAACGAGCCCTGGTGAAGTCCGACGCGGCCCGTGGCCAGCGGCAGCCCCTTGTTGCCGGCCACCTCCTTCTGACCGCGCGCGAGCTCCTTGGGGTCGAGGAACGGGTGGTAGTAGGCGTGCGCGTCAGCATCGCCGACGGCGACCCCGCCCCACAGCTTGCCGTCGACCGCCGGCCACGTCAGGGCGTAGAAGATCTTGTCGACACCCTTGGGGTTGGGCATGACCTGGAGCGCCCGCTTGGCTCCGGCCTCGATGCGCGAGGCGTACGCCTTGGCGCGCTTGGCGTCCTTGAGGCGGAACACGATGTTCGCGTGCTTGGTCTCGATCGCGTCGATCTCGGCGACGTCCCAGATCGAGGGGTCGAAGAAGGCATCCACCTCACCGACGTGGGTCAGCTCCAGCGGCGCCTTCGTCGACTTCTTGCGGTAGTCGGCACGCATGCTCTCCACGACCTGCTGGCCGTCACACCCCTTGATGGTGTGGGCGAAGACCAGGTCGCCGCTGTACTCGACGAGACCGCCGGCTGAGTTGCGCGTACGCCCGCCCGGCAGGCCGATGTACCACTCGCCGTCGACGAACCCGAGGCGGTTGAAGTTGTCGAGGCGGCGGCGCCAGCGCTTCTCGAAGTCGCCGCGAGCGAAGTCCTCGCTGTCGACGACCTGCATCAGCTGCTTGATGTCGCCGGACTTGACCGCCGCGTTGAGCCGGCCGGTGAGGTCCTTGAGGTCGGCCTCGGTGACGACGTTGCCCGTCCTGGGCTTGACGATGTTGGGGCCCTTGCTCGTCGGCTTGGCCTTCTTGGGGTCACTGCCGCCGCTGCAACCAGCGAGGAACAGCCCCGCCGAGCCGATCAGAAGCGTACGTCGATCCAAGCCGTCCACAGGTCCCCCGAACCTCGAATGAGGTCACAGGCTACCGGCGGACGGCCGCCCGCGCGCGCCAACCCGACTCCGGGGCCGCCACTACTGCCTGGGCGTCACGGTGGCCCGGTACGTCAGGAGCTCCGTGCCGTTGCCCTCGTCCCCGTTGTCCGGTGCCGCCCACATCGTCAGCTGGTTGCCGTCCGCCACCAGCTTGAGCGGGTTGCGGGTGACCACGTGGCCCGCAGTCGACCACTGCTGGAACGGCACCTCCCGCAGGACCTGGTGAGTACGAAGGTCGGTCAGCGCCATTCCGCCGAGCTCGTAGGTGGCGGTCGTCCCCCCGGCTGACGGTGTTTGAGGCAGGTTGGTGACACCGCCGCAGAGCATCTTGGCGTCGGGCACGTACTGGCAGTCCTGGTAGTCGACGAAGTAGCTCGTGTTGGCCCAGGCGTCGAGCTCGCGGCCTCGGCGGTTCCACTCGATGAACCGCCGCGATCCCCACGTGTTGCCGACCAGGTGCCCCGTCGTCTTGTCCAGCACGATGCCCCCGATGTGGTCGTCGGCTTCGAACTCGCGGTGCACCTTCAGGGTCTTGGCATCGACGCGGTAGATGATCGCGCTGCTGTTGGGGCGGTACTGCGCGACCGGCACCCATACGGACGAGCCGTCGAACTCGATGCCGCCCGGGTGATACATGTCGCCCTCGCCGAGCACGATGTCCTTCTCCAGGTGGCCCTGGCGGTCCATCACGAACAGGTGCCCGATGCCCTTGCCCGGCGTGCGGTCGTATCCGTCCACCGGGGCCGGGTACTTCACGGTCGGCTCGAGGATCTCGACGGCGGACAGGAACACCCGGTCGCCGGCAACCGCGAGGCCCTCGGTGTGGAACGTCGGGAAGTCGAGCTTCAGCTTGTCGACGAGCTGCCACTTCGTGTCACGGTCCACCGCGCGAAAGTCACGGGCCAGCGACGAGCCGTGCGCGGTGTGTCCACGGCCCGGCCCGTCGCCCTCATGGGCGACGGCAAGGGCGCCGGGTGCGGCGGCCACGGTGAGCAGGGCGGTGATCGTACGCGCGAAGGTCTTCATGTTCCGAACGTACGAAACGTTGGTGGCCCTCGCACCACGTGCAGATGACGAGTTCTCGAACGAACCGGCCCGGCTCAGACCTGCTGATAGCTGCTGAGGAAGTTGCCGAGCCGCTGGATCGCGTCCGAGAGGTCGCGGGCCCACGGCAACGTCACGATGCGCAGGTGGTCGGGGTCCGGCCAGTTGAAGCCGGTGCCCTGGGTCAGGAGGATCTTCTCCTGCAGCAGCAGGTCGAGCACGAGCTGCTGGTCGTCCTTGATCGGGTGGACCTCGGGGTCGAGCCTCGGGAAGGCGTACAACGCGCCCTTGGGGGTGACGACGCTGACTCCGGGGATCTTGCGCAGCTCGTTGACCGCGGTGTCGCGTTGCTCCAGCAGCCGGCCGCCGGGCAGGATCAGCTCCTTGATCGACTGATAGCCCCCGAGCGCGACCTGGATCGCGTTCTGCGCAGGCACGTTGGGGCACAGCCGCATCGAGGCGAGCAGCGTGATGCCCTCGAGGTAGTCACCGGCCCGCTCGAGCGGCCCTGTCACGACGAGCCAGCCGGCGCGGTAGCCGCACACCCGGTACGCCTTGGAGAGCCCGTTGAACGTCAGCGTCAGGACGTCCGGCGCGACACTCGCCAGCGGGATGTGGACCGCGTCGTCGTAGAGGATCTTGTCGTAGATCTCGTCGGCCATCAGGACGAGGTCGTGCTTGCGGGCGAGGTCGGCGATCGCGTCGAGGGTCTCGCGCGAGTAGACCGCGCCGGTGGGGTTGTTGGGGTTGATCACGACGATGACCCGGGTGCGGTCGGTGATCTTGGACTCGAGGTCCTCGAGGTCGGGGTTCCAGTCGTTGTCCTCGTCGCAGCGGTAGTGCACCGGCACCCCGCCGGCGAGGTTGGTCACCGCGGTCCACAGCGGGTAGTCCGGGCACCGGCACGAGCACCTCGTCGCCGTTGTCGAGCAACGCCTGCAGCGCCATCTGGATCAGCTCGGAGACGCCGTTGCCGATCCAGACGTCGTCGATGTCGATCGTCGGGAAGCCCTCTTGCAGCTGGTAGTGGTGCACGACGGCACGCCGCGCCGACTGGATGCCGCGCGAGTCGGAGTAGCCGGCCGAGCTCGGCAGCGCCGCGATGACGTCCTGCAGGATCTCCGCCGGAGCGTCGAAGCCGAACGGCTGCGGGTTGCCGATGTTGAGCTTCATGATCCGGTGGCCCTCGGCCTCCAGGGCGGCGGCTCGTGACGCGACGGGTCCACGGATGTCGTAGAGGACATCCCTCAGCTTCTCGGACTGGCGCACGATGCTCATGGAGTCATTGTCCACGACCGCGATGAAGGACTCAGTCGAGGTCGCGTACGACTGCCAGCGCCTCGTTGAGGTCGTCGGGGTAGTCGGAGTCGAACTCGACGTAGTCGCCCGTGCGCGGGTGGATGAAGCCGAGCTTCTTGGCGTGCAGCCACTGGCGGTCGAGCCCGACCTTCTTGGCCAGGGTCGGGTCGGCGCCGTACATCAGGTCACCGACGCACGGGTGGTGCAGCGCGCTCATGTGGACCCGGATCTGGTGCGTGCGGCCGGTCTCGAGCTTGATCGTCAGCAGGCTGGCGTAGCGGTGCGCCTCGAGCGTGTCGTAGTGCGTGACGCTCTCGCGGCCGCCGTCCTTGACCGTGAACTTGAAGTCGTGCTTGGGGTGCCGGGCGATCGGCGCGTCGATCGTGCCCATGTGCGGATCGGGGTGGCCCTGCACGAGCGCGTGGTACGTCTTGTCGACCGTGCGGTCGCGGAACGCCTGCTTGAGCACGGTGTAGGCGTGCTCGGACTTCGCGACGGCCATCAGCCCGCTCGTGCCGACGTCGAGGCGGTGCACGATGCCGCGGCGCTCCGGGCGCACCCGAGGTCGAGATCCGGATGCCGGCGCCGGCGAGGTGGTCGAGGACCGTCGGGCCGTACCAACCGACGCTGGGGTGCGCGGCGACACCGACGGGCTTGTCGACCACGACGAAGTCGTCGTCCTGGAACACCAGGCGCATGCCCTCGACCTCGGCCGCCACGACCGCGATCTGGCGCGGCGCCGGGATCGACGCCTCCAGGATCGAGCCGGGCGTCACCCGGTCGGACTTGGCCGGCGCGAAACCGTCGAGCGTGACGTGCCCGTCGGCGACGAGCTCGCTGGCCCGCGTGCGCGACAGGCCCAGCAGCCGGGCGAGGGCGCTGTCGACGCGCTCGCCGGCGAGGCCCTCAGGGACCTGGATGACCTTGTGCTCGAGACCTTCGGCGGTCATGACTTCACCTGCCGGGTTCCGTCGAGGCTGACGCCACGCCACGTGCGCCAGACGATGATGACAGCCGCCACCGTCAGCGCGATGTCGGCGACGTTGCCGACGAACACGCCGTAGTCGATGAAGTCGACGACATGGCCCTTGAGCGGAGCCGGCTCGCGGAAGAGCCGGTCGCACAGGTTGCCGACCGCGCCGGCGAGCAGCAGGCCGAGCCCGACGGCCCACCAGCGATCGCGCAGGCGCGTGGCCATGCGTACGACGGCGACCGACACCGCGATCGCGACGATCGTCAGGACGACGGTGAATCCGGCACCCGTGCCGAGCGCCGCTCCGCCGTTGCGGAGGAACGACAGGGACAGCACGTTGGGGATGAGCTCGATCGACTCACGACCCTGCAGCTTCTCGACCGCGAGCGCCTTGGTGACCTGGTCCACGACGAGCGTCAGGGCAGCGATCACCGCAAACAGTCGTACGTACGTGTGTGTGGCGGTCGGGCCGTGGTCGTCGCCAGGGCTCAGCGACGCTCCTCGCGCTGCTTGCATGTCATGCACAGTGTCGCACGGGGGAACGCCATCAAACGATTCTTGCCGATCGGCTCCCCGCAGATCTCGCACTGGCCGTAGCTGCCCTTCTCGAGTCGATCGAGCGCCTTCTCGGTCTGCAGGAGCAGCTCGCGCTGGTTGGCGGCGAGTGACATCTCGGCATCGCGCTCGAGGCCCTTGGAGCCCACATCGGCCTGGTCGTTGCCTGCACCGTCGACGCCGTCGCGCAGCAGGTCCTGCAGCTCGCGGGCCGACTGGTCGAGCTCCCCGCGCAAGCGCACGAGGTCGGCTTCGAGCTCGGCACGCACGGCCTTGGTCTCGGCGGCGGTCCAGGGCTTCTCGTCGGCTCGAACGGCGAGCTTGGTGTTTGGCATGCACGAAGATTAGACCCCTCGTGGGGCAAAGCCAACTCGCACCGCCGCAGTGTCGCCGCTGGTCACCCGTAGAATTGAAGGTGTGACCCAGCACGCGTCCTATCGCCCCGTCCCCGCCCACGTCGATCTTCCGGTGCTGGAGCGCGACATCCTCCAGCTGTGGGCCGATCAGGGCACCTTCGCCGCGAGCCTCGACACCCCGGCCGACGCGCCGCGCTGGACGTTCTACGAGGGCCCGCCGACGGCCAACGGCACCCCCGGCACGCACCACGTCGAGGCGCGGGTCTTCAAGGACATCTTCCCGCGGTTCAAGACCATGCAGGGCTATCACGTCGATCGCAAGGCCGGCTGGGACTGCCACGGCCTGCCGGTCGAGATCGCGGTCGAGAAGGAGCTGGGCTTCAACGGCAAGCCCGACATCGAGCGCTACGGCATCGCCGAGTTCAACGCCAAGTGCCGCGAGGCCGTGGTCCGCAACGTCGATCTCTTCGAGGAGATGACGGAGCGCATGGGCTACTGGGTCGACATGGCCAACCCCTATCGCACGATGGAGTCGTCGTACGTCGAGAGCGTCTGGTGGGCGCTGTCGACGATCTTCGACAAGGGCCTGCTGACCGAGGACTTCCGGGTCGCGCCCTACTGCCCGCGCTGCGGCACGACGCTGTCCGACCACGAGCTCGCGCAGGGCTACGAGACCATCACCGACCCGTCGGTCTACGTACGCTTCCCGCTGACGTCCGGCCCGCTTGCCGGCAAGGCCTCGATGCTGGTGTGGACGACGACACCGTGGACCCTCGTCTCCAACACCGCAGTCGCGGTCAACCCCGAGGTCACGTACATCACGGCATCCAACGGCGAGGAGACGCTCGTCGTCGCCGAGCCGCTGCTGGCCAAGGCGCTCGGCGAGGGCTGGACGCCGACGGGTGAGTCGTTCAGCGGCAAGGACATGGAACGGTGGACGTACCAGCGGCCGTTCGACCTCGTGGCCTTCCCTGCGCCCGCGCACTTCGTGGTGCTCGGCGACTACGTCACGACCGACGACGGCACCGGCCTGGTGCACCAGTCCCCCGCGTTCGGCGCTGACGACATGGCGGTCTGCAAGGCGTACGACCTGCCGGTCGTCAACCCGATCACGCCCGACGGCCACTTCGAGGCGGACGTGCCACTCGTCGGCGGACAGTTCTTCAAGACCGCCGACCGGGTGCTGGCCGACGACCTCGCCGCACGCGGCCTGATGTTCAACGAGCTGGCCTACGAGCACTCCTACCCGCACTGCTGGCGCTGCCACACGCCGTTGATGTACTACGCCCTCCCGGCCTGGTACATCCGCACGACGGCGATCAAGGACAAGCTGCTCGCCGAGAACGCCGGCACCAACTGGTTCCCCGAGACGATCAAGAACGGCCGCTACGGCGACTGGCTGACCAACAACATCGACTGGTCGCTGTCGCGCAGCCGCTACTGGGGCACGCCCCTGCCGATCTGGCGCAACGACGAGGACCCCAGCAAGCTCGTGTGCGTCGACTCGCTGCGTGAGCTGTCGGAGCTGACCGGGCGTGACCTGACCGACCTCGACCCGCACCGGCCCTACATCGACGAGGTGACGTTCGAGATCGAGGGCCAGTCAGGGACGTACCGGCGGGTGCCCGACGTCATCGACGCGTGGTTCGACTCCGGCTCGATGCCGTTCGCGCAGTGGGGCTACCCGCACGTCGAGGGCTCCAAGGAGAAGTTCGAGCAGGCCTATCCCGCGCAGTACATCTGCGAGGCGATCGACCAGACCCGCGGCTGGTTCTACTCGCTCATGGCGGTCGGCACGCTGGTGTTCGACCAGAACTCGTACGAGAACGTCGTGTGCCTCGGCCACATCCTTGCCGAGGACGGCAAGAAGATGAGCAAGCACCTCGGCAACATCCTGCTGCCGATGCCGCTGATGGACGAGCACGGAGCCGACGCGCTCCGCTGGTTCATGGCGTGCTCCGGCTCGCCGTGGGCGCCGCGACGCATCGGCCACACGGCGCTGTCCGAGATCGTCCGCAAGGTGCTGCTGACGTACTGGAACACCACGGCCTTCCACGTCCTCTATGCCGGGACGGAGGGCTGGACGCCGGCCGAGGGCGAGGTGCCGCCGGTCGCGGAGCGCCAGGTGCTCGACCAGTGGCTGCTGTCCGAGCTGCACACGCTGACCCGCGACGTCACCGCCTCGCTCGAGACCTTCGACACGCAGACCGCCGGTGCCCGCATCGCGACCTTCGTCGACGACATGTCCAACTGGTACGTCCGCCGGTCGCGCCGCCGTTTCTGGCGCGGCGACACCGCGGCGTTCGCGACCCTGCACGAGACGCTGGACGTGCTGACGCGCCTCATGGCGCCGCTGACCCCGTTCATCGCCGAGCGCGTCTGGCAGGACGTGATCGTGCCGGTCACTCCCGGCGCTGCGCAGTCGGTGCACCTGGCCGACTGGCCCGTCGCCGACGAGTCGCTCATCGTCGACGGCCTGAGCGCCCGGGTCAACCTCTCGCGCCGCGTGACGGAGCTCGGCCGGGCGGCTCGCGCCGAGGCCAAGGTGCGCACGCGCCAGCCGCTGCGCCGTGCCCTCGTGGCCTCCAGTGCGTGGCAGCAGCTCGGCGAGGATCTTCGCGACCAGGTCTGCGAGGAGCTCAACGTCGGCACGCTGGAGTCTCTGGCCGACGCCGGCGGAGACCTCGTCGACCACTCCGCCAAGGGCAACTTCCGCAACCTCGGCAAGCGCTTCGGCAAGCAGACGCCACAGGTGGCCGCCGCGATCGCCGCAGCCGACGCGGCCGCGCTCGCCGCATCGCTCGCCGCGACCGGCACTGCGACGGTCGATCTCGACGGCTCACCCGTCGAGGTCGGACCGGACGACGTCATCATCTCCGAGCGTCCGCGCGAGGGCTGGTCGGTCGTCAACGACCAGGGCGAGACCGTCGCGCTCGACCTGGAGCTCGACGACGAGCTTCGCCTGGCCGGCTTCGCCCGCGAGGCGATCCGGGTCATCCAGGAGGCGCGCAAGTCCTCCGGCCTGGAGATCAGCGATCGCATCACGCTGACGTGGTCGGCCTCCGGACAGATGGCCGAGGCCATGAGGGCGCACGAGGCGCTGATCGCCGACGAGGTTCTGGCGACGTCGATCAGTGAGGACGACGCCGCCGCCGACTTCACCGACGAGGAGCTGGGCTTCGCCTTCTCACTCGCCAAGGCCTGAGGCGCGCGGGCTCCGCCCGCCCAGCGACTCCGTCGCTGCCACGCTCCGCGTGGGCGCCCGCCTCGCTGCGCTCGGCCCATGGTCGGGAAGATGACGAAGGGCCCGTCACCTCACGGTGACGGGCCCTTCGCGTGTCAGCTGGAGCTCAGAAGCTCTCGTCGTCGCCCAGCAGGGACCGCAGACGGCGGGGACCCGCGTCTGCCGGAGCCTGGACAGGCTGCGAGCTGTTGGTGCTCTCGTTGGCCGCGAGCTGGTCGAGCTGGCTCTGGAAGTAGTTCTTGAGCCGGGCCCGGTACTCACGCTCGTACGCCCGCAGGTGCTCGACCTCGCGCTGGATCTCGTAGCGATCCCGCTCGATGGTCGCGACGGCCTGCTGGCGGCGCTCGTTGGTCTCGTCGTCGAGCTTCTGCGCGCGGATGCGGGCGTCGGTCTCGAGACGGTCAGCCTTGCCACGTGCCTCGTTGACCAGTCGCTCGGCCTTGGCGCGAGCCTCGCCGACGATGCGGTCAGCCTCTTCCTTGGCCGCTTCCATGAGCTGGTCGGCGTTGGAGGACGCGATCTCCAGCAGGCGAGCCGCGGCGGACGACGCGTCGCCCATCGAAGGCGCGCTGCGGGTCGGCTCCGGTGCGGCGACAGGCGCCTGCGGAATCGGCTCGGGCGCCGGCGGCGGAGGCGTGTACTGCTGCACAGGCTCCTGGACGGCGGGGGTCGGCGCAGCCTGGGGGGCCGGGGTCGCCGGCTGGACTGCGGGGATGAGACCGGTCGGTTCGCCGGTTGATGCGGCGGCTACCTTGGCGCGAAGTTCTTCGTTCTCGACCGTGAGTCGCTCGAGCTCGGCCTCGACCTCGTCGAGAAACTGATCCACTTCGCCCATGTCATAGCCTTCGCGAAGACGGACAGGCGTAAAACGCTTGTTACGCACGTCCTCTGGCGTCAATGGCATGAGTACACCTCGGGGTTGGGGTTAGTCCTGGGGACTCTGAGTCTCCACCGTACTCTGCCAACGTTCACTTCCTCCACAGGAGTCCCAAACTCAGCGGGTCGAGCGGAGGACTCTTGGCAAGCTTTCAGAGTCAGTTGAAGAAGACGGCCCGAACGACCGCGCGGAGGATGAAGATCGCGATCAGCAGGATCATCGGAGACAGGTCGAGCATCACGGCACCGAGCCGCAGTGGAGGGATCACCCGGCGCACGGCACGCAGCGGCGGGTCAGTGATCGAGTAGAGCCCCTCACAGAACACCAGCACGAGGCCGCGGGGTCGCCAGTTCCGCGCCAGCATCTGCACCCAGTCCAGGACGAACCGAGCGATCAGCAAGATGATGGCAAGGAGCAGGATCAGGTCGAGAATGCCGCCAACCAGCTCCATGCGTCAGCTCTGGTTGTAGAAGCCGCCGGCAGCGATGCGCTGCTTGTCCTCGTCCGTCACCGTGATGTTCTCGGGTGACAGGAGGAAGACCTTGGCGGTGACACGGTTGATCGAGCCGTGGACGGCGAACACGAGTCCCGCGGCGAAGTCGACGAGGCGCTTGGCGTCGTCGTCGTCGATCTCCGACAGGTTCATGATGACCGGCACGCCGGAGCGGTAGTGCTCACCGACCGTGCGGGCGTCGTTGTAGGTGCGCGGCGTCACGGTCTCGATACGTGCGAGGTCGGAGGCGTTGGACGCGCGACGCTCCGGGCGACGCTCGGTGCGACGGTGGTCGTCGATGCTCGCGACCGGCGCCGGGCGCACGACAGCAGGCTGCCGGCTCACGGGTGCGGGGTCGTCGATGTCATCCTCGAACTCGTCGTCGAAGTCAGCTTGTTCCACGAGGCCGAGATACTCGCCGACCTTCCGCATTGCGCCAGCCATGAGAACTCCGTGTGTGCGATCGGAAATGACATTACTGAGATTACCCCGCAGGTGGACGCTCACCGAGCACCGAGCGCCCGATGCGCAGGTGTGTCGCGCCGGCGGCGATCGCGGCCTCGAAGTCGCCGCTCATCCCCGCGGAGATGATCGTGGCCGTCGGGGTGGTCCTGCCGCAGCTCGCCTGCGAGGCGTACGAGGTGGTCGAAGTGCGGTGCCGGGTCCTCCCCGAGCGGGGCGACCGTCATGAGCCCGCCAAGGGTCAGGTGGTCGGATGCGGCGATCGTGGCGGCCAGCTCAGGTATGCCCGAGGGCACGACACCCGAACGTCCGGGATCGGTCGCGTCGAAGTCGACCTGGATGAGGCATGGCAGCGTACGCCCGGCCGCCTCGGCCCCGCGGGACAGCGAGTTGGCGAGCTTGACCCGGTCGACACTGTGGACCATGTCGGCGTAGCGGGCGACGGCACCAGCCTTGTTGGTCTGCAGCCCGCCGAGGAAATGACATCTCGGTAGCGTCACGACATGCGTCGGCTTCCATGGCCCGTAGTCCTTGGAACTTCACCCTGCTTCGGGGTGGCGGTTCTCCCCCACATCCCGGACCCCGAGCTCGGCGAGCAGCTCGACGTCGGAGGCCGGATAGGTCTTCGTGACCACGATGAGCGTGATGTCGGACCGGTCACGGCCCGCGGCCCGGCAGGCGTCGGCGATGCGTTCCTCGGTCGTCGAGAGACCATCGCGCAGCTCGTCGAGTCGATTCATCGGGGTCCCCGCGAAAGCGTGACCGGAGCCTCCGGAGCGCGAGCGGGCAGCGCGACGGGAGTCTGCGTAGGGAGCGGTTTCGTGGGGTGGTGGTTCATGGTCTGATCATCGCAACAGCGCCGAAGCGGCCCGAGTCGTGCCCCTGGCGGCGGTAGGAGAAGAACCGCTCGTCCTCGATCGTGCACTCGTGCTCTCCGAGGTCCGTGACGGGGATGCCGAGCTCGCGGAGCTGCGCCACGACGCCTGCGCCGACATCGATCGCCGGCGTGCCCCATGACGTCGTGGACCGGGCCTCCGGAACGACCGCGGCGACGGCATCGGCCATCTCCTCAGGCAGCTCGTAGCACCGACCACAGGCGCGTGGGCCGACCCAGGCCTCGAGCGACTCGGTGCCGTGCTCGCGGACCGCGGCGACCGCGGCCAACACGACTCCCTTGACGAGTCCCTCGCGGCCGCAGTGGACGACGCCGGCCACGGGCTCGTCGAGGCCCACCAGCACGACCGGCGTGCAGTCCGCGACACGTACGAGGACTCCGACGCCCGGCTGGTCCGTCAGGAGCGCGTCGGCGACCGGGATCTCGCCCTCGACGAGGTCGCCGGTCCACGCCACGTCGGCACCGTGCACCTGGGTCATCCGCACGAGACGGTCGAGGCCCAGCTCGTCGGCCAGGGACGCGAGATTGCGCTCGACCGTCTCCGGGTCGTCGCCGTTCGACGTGCCGAGATTGAGTGACCCCCAGGGGCCGTCGCTGAAGCCACCCTCACGGTCGGTGAAGGCGAGCTCGACCCGGCCGACGGACTCGCGCTGCAGGAACAAGCTCAGCGCAGGAAGTCGGGCACGTCGAGGTCGTCGCCGTACTCGGTGGGGACCGGGTCCGGCGGGACCGTCACGTTGCCGGCACCGTCCTCGGGGACCTTGGGCCCGTCGAGGTAGGGATCGGGATCGAGGAAGCTCTGTGCGGTCGGCGGTGCCGTGACGTCGGCGGGCTCTGGCTTGGCCTCCTTGAGCAGGGCCGGCTTGGTCGCATCGCGCAGCATCGGCTCGCCACCGTCGAAGCCGGCGGCGATGACCGTGACACGCACCTCGTCACCGAGGGCGTCGTCGATCACGGCGCCGAAGATGATGTTGGCGTCGGGGTGCACGGCGTCGGCCACCAGGCCGGCTGCCTCGTTGATCTCGAACAGGCCGAGGTCTGAACCTCCGGCGATCGACAGCAGCACACCGCGGGCGCCTTCGATCGAGGCCTCGAGCAGCGGACTCGACACGGCGCTCTCGGCGGCGACCGCCGCACGGTGCTCGCCGCGGGCCGAGCCGATGCCCATCAGGGCCGAGCCGGCGTCGGACATGACCGACTTGACGTCGGCGAAGTCGAGGTTGATCAGGCCTGGTGTCGTGATGAGGTCGGTGATGCCCGAGACGCCCTGGTGCAGGACCTGGTCGGCCTGGCGGAACGAGTCGAGCAGGCTGACGTTGGGATCGCTGATCGACAGCAACCGGTCGTTGGGGATGACGATCAGGGTGTCGACCTCGTCGCGCAGCGCCTGGATGCCGGCATCGGCCTGGCCCGAACGGTTGCGACCCTCGAACTTGAACGGCCGGGTGACGACACCGATCGTCAGCGCTCCGAGCGAGCGGGCGATGCGGGCCACGACCGGGGCGCCGCCCGTGCCGGTGCCGCCGCCTTCGCCAGCCGTGACGAAGACCATGTCGGCGCCCTTGATGGCTGCCTCGATCTCCTCGGCGTGGTCCTCTGCGGCGCGCTTGCCGATCTCGGGGTTGGCGCCGGCGCCGAGCCCGCGCGTCGAGTCGCGTCCGACGTCGAGCTTGACGTCCGCGTCGCTCATCAGCAGTGCCTGGGCGTCGGTGTTGATCGCGATGAACTCGACTCCCTTGAGCCCCACCTCGATCATGCGGTTGACGGCGTTGACGCCGCCACCGCCGATGCCGACGACCTTGATCACGGCGAGGTAGTTCTGTACCGCCATCGTGTGTCCCTTCCGGGGATTTGAAGAACTCTAACCCTGAGGTGGAGGTTTATAGTTATGTCAACCTGTGACTCATGTGAAACGGTACGCGCGCCGACCCAGCACGCCGGGACGACACGCCGGGATCTAGCCCGTCGTCGTGGGTTGGTCCGGCGCGCTGACGTCGTACCGCTTCGCGTCGATCCGCAGGAGGGCGCGCAGCACGGTCAGCTTGTGGCTCGAGTCGCCCCTGCTCCCCCACAGGACCGTGCGGCCCTTGGTCAGGTTGAGCTCGATCGAGTCCTTGGTCGCGGCACTGACCGCCTGGACCTGCTTGCGCAACGCCCGGTCGTCGTCCTCGATCAGCTGCACGACCGCGGCGACGGCTGCGAGGGTCTGCTGCCGACGACGGGGCTCCGTCGCCGTGACCTCGGCCTCGAGCAGTCCCTTGGGCGCCTTGTCGTACGTACGGAAGTCGATACCGTACCGGTCGAGTCCGCGGATCACTCCGGCATCCGTCAGCCATGCGACCGGTGTCCGCTCGACCACCGTGATGCGCACCGTGTGGAACCACGACCGCGAGACCTTGACGCTCTCGATGCGCTCCATCGAGGCGACCCGCGCCTCGATGCCGGAGAGGTCGACCCGCGCCAAGGGCTGCCCGGTGCGGACGTCGGCGACCTGCCGCACCTGCGACTCGCGCAACGTGGTCTCACCGTCGACCGCCACCCGGCGAACCGCCATCACGCTGGAGAACAGCACGATCCACACCAACGCACCGACGACGACCAGCGCCAGCACCGCCGCGACCACTCGCCGCAGCCGACGCCGCCGCTCGTACGCCGCTCGCTCGGCGAACCTGTCGTCCAGCTCCGTCATGCCGGCGCCTCCCTGAGAAACCAACGATAGGGAGACACCGGCATGACAGTCTGATCGTTCGCGCTCCCTACTCGCAGAGCTCGTGGGGGGACCCCCAGCTGGCGCTCGCTCATGTGCCCAAAGCCGCCAGGACGGCGGGGCCGACGGTGGTGATGTCACCGGCGCCGAGCGTCAGCAACAGGTCACCGGGCCGCAGCTCCGGCACGACGATGTCCGCGAGTCCTTGAACGGGTCCGCCGAGGGACGACTCGGTGCCACGGATCGCGTCGACGATCAGCGCGGAGGTGACAGCGGGGTCGGGGTCCTCGCGGGCGAGATAGATGTCGGCGACGAAGACCCGGTCGGCGTTGGACAGGGCCTCCCCCATCTCTGCGCCGTACAGGCGCGTGCGACTCACGAGGTGCGGTTGATAGGCGACCACGAGTCGATCGCCGGCCGCGATCGAGCGAGCCGCGGCGAGGTCGGCGCGGATCTCGGTCGGGTGGTGAGCATAGGAGTCGTAGACCCGCACGCCGCCGGCTGTTCCGAGGAGCTGCATGCGGCGGTTGGCGCCGGTGTATGCCGTCAGGCCGGCCGCGAGCAGGTCGACGTTCTGGCCGAGCAACAACCCGGCGCCGAGAGCCAGCAACGCATCCTGGGCGTAGTGGGCACCGGGCACGGCAAGGCGTACGGGGCCCAGGTCGACTCCGTGCAGGGACGCCGCGAACGTCGATGACGAGCCCTCGACGACGAGGTCGCGGCCGCGCAGGTCGGCATCCTCGGCGAAGCCGGCCAGCAGCACCTCGAGTCCCCGCTGTCGGGCGGGGACGACGAGAGCTCGCGCGCCCGGATCGTCGGCGTTGAGGACCAGGAACCCGCCGACCGATGCGACGAACTCGTCGAAGGCGGCGGCGTAGGCCTCGACCGTGCCGTAGTTGTCGAGGTGGTCGGCGTCGACGTTGGTGACGATCGCACCCTCGGGCGAGTAGTGCAGGAAGGCGCCGTCACTCTCGTCGGCCTCCGCGACGAACAGGTCGCTGCGGCCGAGTCGCGCGTTGGCACCGAGGCTGGCGACCTCGGCGCCGATCGCGAACGACGGCTCCGCCCCGGCGGCGATCAACGCGCAGGTCAGCATGCCCGTCGTGGTCGTCTTGCCATGCGTGCCGGCGACCGCGATCGTGCGCCGGCCCACCATCAGCGACCGCATGCCCGCAGACCTCGGCCACAGGCGGAGACCGCGTCGCTGCGCCTCGACGATCTCGGGGTTGTCCTCGCGTACGGCGGTCGACGCGATCACGGTGTCGACTCCCTCGAGGTGCGCGGCGTCATGTCCGACGAAGCACACGATGCCCTCAGAACGCAGCGCGTCGACGACCGCAGACTCGTTGGCGTCGCTGCCGCTGACCCGGATGCCCTGCTGGACCATCAGGCGGGCGATCGCGGAGAGCCCGGCGCCACCGACCCCGATGAAGTGGACCGCACCAAGATCCTGGGCTGCGGGGATCGTGTCAGGTACGGGGATCCTCACGGCTGCGCCGCCGTCTGGACCATCGCGGCGAGCCTCTGGTCGGCATCGCGCGGGACGATGCCGGACGCCGCGGCCGACATCGCGGCCAGCCGTCCGGGGTGCGACACCAGCGGGATCACGACGTTGTCGATCCACGCCGGGGTCAGCGCGGCGTCATCGATCAGCAGCGCTCCCCCTGCCTGTACGACCGGGTGCGCGTTGTGGGCCTGCTCGCCGTTGCCGATCGGCAGCGGCACGAATGCGGCGGGCAGTCCGACGGCCGCGACCTCGGTCACGGTGTTGGCTCCGGCCCGGCAGACGATGAGATCAGCCGCGGCGTAGGCGAGGTCCATGCGATCGATGAACGGCAGCACGACGTACGGCGGATCGCCCGCGCGCGGCTCGACCGCCACCTCGTCTGGGCGTCCCGCGGCATGCAGCACCTGGACGCCGGCGTCGGCCAGGTCACGGGCCGCTGCCGAGATCGTCTGGTTGATGCGCCGGGCGCCCTGCGAGCCGCCGGTGACCAGCAGCGTCGGGCGGTCGAGGTCGAGACCGAAGTGGGCCCGACCCTCCGCACGTACGGCAGCGCGGTCGAGGCCGGAGATCTCGCGGCGGATCGGCAGGCCGATGTAGCGCGCGTGCGGCAGATCGGTGTCGGGGAAGCTCGTCGCTACGTGCTCGGTGAACCGCGCGCCCAGCTTGTTGGCGATCCCGGGGATCGCGTTGCCCTCGTGCACGACGAGCGGGATGTGCCGCTTGCGGGCGATGAGGTAGGCCGGGACCGACACGTAGCCGCCGAAGCCGACGATGACGTCAGGTCGTACGCGGTCGATGACCTCGCCGGTCGCCTTGACCGCAGCACGCAGCTTGTTGGGCACCTGCACCATCGCCTTGCCGGGCCTGCGGGGCAGCGGGACCGGCGGGACGAGCTCGAGCGGATAGCCCGCCTGCGGGATCAGCGTCACCTCGAGACCGCGCGGGGTCCCGAGACAGGTGATGTCGACGCCGGCCTCGCTCAGGACCGCAGCGGTGGCCAGGAGCGGCGACGTATGACCGGCGGTCCCTCCGCCGGCAAGCAACGCACGCACTGTTCAGCTCCTCCGTGAGACGCGGCCCCGTGCACGGCTGGCACGGCCTGCGGCGAGGGCTCGCCGGGCTCCGGGTTCGGTCTTGGCACAGTTAAGCAGAACGCCCATGGCGACCAAGGTCACCAGCAGGCTCGACCCGCCGTAAGAGATCAGTGGGAGCGGGATCCCGATCACCGGGAGCAGGCCCAGCACCATGCCGATGTTGATGACGGCCTGGGACATGATCCAGATCGTGATGCCCGCAGCGGTGTAGCGGACGAACGGCTCGGTGGTGCGGCTCGCGATGCGGATGCCGGCGAACGCCAGCACGAGCAACAGCGTGAGCACGACGAACGTGCCCAGCAGTCCGAGCTCCTCGCCGATGACGGCAAGGATGAAGTCGGTGTGCGCCTCCGGCAGGGAGCCCCACTTCTGCCGGCTGCCGCCCAGCCCGACGCCCCAGAACCCGCCTCGCGCAAGGGCCATCATGCCGTGGATCGCCTGGAAGCCGGCGCTGTCCGGGTCGGACTGCGGGTCGGTGAAGTTGAACAGTCGCGCCACGCGGTGCGGCGCCGTGGCGACGAAGAACACGAGGATCACGACGATGCCGGCGATCACGGCGCTCATCTGCTTGGCCGGCAGGCCTGCCACCCAGAGCATCCCGCCGATCAGAGCGAACAGCACGAGCGCGGTGCCGAGGTCATGCTGGCCGACGACGAGGGCGGCGACGGCACCGGCGATCGGCACCATGGGCGTCAGGACGTAGCGCGGGGTGCTGAGGTACTTCTGCCGGCGCGCGTAGAGGTCGGCGATCCACAGGACGAGCGCGAGCTTGGCGAACTCCGAAGGCTGCAGCTGGAAGCCGCCCGGCAGCGCGAGCCAGTTGCGGTTGCCGTTGACGTCGACGCCGATGACGAACGTGGCGGCGATCAGGGCGACCGTGCTCAGCAGGAACGGCAGGATCAGCTTGCGCAGGAAGGTCAGCGGGACGCGGGCGGCGATGACGGCACCGATGACGCCGAGCACCGCGAAGATCAGCTGGCGCTCGACGATCGCGAACGAGTTGCCGTAGTTGCGCAGCGCGTAGACCGAGCTGGCGCTCAGCACCATGATCAGGCCGAGTCCGAGCAGCAACGCCGTGGATCCGAGGACGAGCTGGTAGGACGCGAGCGGGCGCTCGAGCGTACGGCGCGCAGCTTCGACGATCGCGGGCGATCGGCGCTCAGCAGTCGCGGTCACCGACATGTGCCACTGCTCCGCGTCATGTCGTGGTCCTCTGCCTCGGGGAAGGAAGGTTCAGGACTTGTCGCGCAACCGCTGCACCGCCGCGGCGAAGCTGTCGCCCCGCGCGCCGTAGTTGCGAAACTGGTCCATGGACGCGGCGCCAGGAGCCAGCAGCACGGTGTCACCCTCACGGGCGAGCGATGCCGCGACCTCGACGACGCGATCCATGGGATCAGTCTCCCCGGTGTCGACCTCGACGACGGGCACATCAGGCGCGTGTCGCGCGAGCGCCTGCGCGATGAGCTCGCGGTCGCGTACCGATCAAGACCGCTGCTCGGAGGCGGTCACGGGTCGCGATCACGAGGTCGTCGAAGCTCGCGCCCTTGGCCAGTCCCCCAGCCACCCACACGACGTGCTCGAAGCTCTGCAGCGACGCCTGCGCTGCGTGGGTGTTGGTGGCCTTGGAGTCGTCGACCCACCTGACGTCGCCGATGCGAGCCACCTCGGCGATGCGGTGGGCGTCCGGCTTGAACGATCGCAGGCCGTCGCGCACGGCTCTCGGCGCGACGCCGTGGGCCCGCGCGAGCGCTGCGGCGGCGAGCGCGTTGGCGACGTTGTGGGGTGCCGGCGACCTCGCCCTCGGCCGGTGCCAGGTCGTGGATGGTGCCGAGCTCGGCGGCACTCGAGAGTCGCCCAGCGATGAAGGCCCGGTCGGCGATCGCGTCGTCGACCAGGCCGATCATGCCCGGCGCTGGAATGCCGAGCGTGAAGCCGATCGCCCGGCAGCCCTCGATGACGTCGGCCTCCTCGACGAGTCGCTCGGTCACCGGGTCCTGCACGTTGTAGACGCACGCCAGCTGCGTGTTGTGGTAGATCCGCCCCTTGTCGGCGGTGTAGGCGTCGAGGCCCCCGTGCCAGTCGAGGTGATCGGGGGCGACGTTGAGCACGGCGCTCGCCTGCGCGGAGATCGAGGAGCTCCAGTGCAGCTGATAGCTCGACAGCTCGACAGCCAGCACGTCGAACGGCTCGGGGTTCATCACCGCTTCGAGCACGGGCGTCCCGACGTTGCCGACAGCCAGCGCGTTGAGGCCCTCGGCACGCAGGATCGCCTCGAGCATCTGCACCGTGGTGGTCTTGCCGTTGGTGCCGGTCACCGCGAGCCACGGTGCTGCGCCCTCGCCGCGGAGGCGCCAGGCGAGCTCGACCTCGCCCCATACGGGCACGCCACGACCGGCCGCCTCGAGCAAGCAGCGGCGTGCTCGGACCCCAGCCCGGCGACGTGACGACGAGGTCGATGTCGTCAGGGAGGGTCGCGGTCGAGCCGGGCCCGAGGCGTACGTCGACGCCGAGGATCTCCAGGAGCGTCGCCTTCTCGCGCAGGCCGTCGTCGTCGCCGTCATCCAGGACGATGACACTGGCGCCGAGGTGCTGCAGGGTGTCGGCCGCGGCGAAGCCGCTCACGCCGAGGCCACCGACGACGGCGCGTACGCCTTCCCACGACGACTCCCGGCCGAGCGCCGAGACATCGCGAGACGTCATGCTCCGGTGACCCACTCGGCGTAGAAGATGCCGAGTCCGGCCGCGACGCACAGACCGCTGATGATCCAGAACCGGACGACGATCGTGATCTCGGCCCAGCCCAGCAGCTCGAAGTGGTGCTGCAGGGGCGCCATGCGGAAGATGCGTCTGCCGCCGCTGAGCTTGAAGAACCCGACCTGCAGGATCACCGACGCGGTGATCGCGACGAACAGGCCGCCGATGACGACCAGCAACAGCTCGGTGCGGGTCATGAGGGCGAAGCCGGCCATCGCACCGCCCAGCGACAGCGAGCCGGTGTCGCCCATGAAGATCTTGGCGGGCGAGGCGTTCCACCACAGGAAGCCGAAACAGGCACCCGTCAGGGCGGAGGCCACCACCGCGAGGTCGAGGGGGTCACGCACCTCGTAGCACTTGGACCCCGCCGTGATCGCCGAGCAGTTCTGGTTGCTCTGCCAGATGTTGATGATGACGAACGCGCCGAACACCATCACCGAGGCGCCCGTGGCGAGACCATCGAGGCCGTCGGTGAGGTTCACGCCGTTGCTGGTGCCCGCGATCATCAGGAGCACCCAGATCACGAGCAGGGCCGTCGGCAGCTCGGGACCGTTGAAGTCGCGCGTGAACGAGATGAAATGGGTGATCGGCGTCTGGCCGGTGTCGTCCTCCATGCCGATCGCGAGCCACGCGAAGATCAGGCCGACGACGACCTGGCCGATGAACTTCGCCTTGCTGCGGAGCCCGAGGTTGCGCTGCTTGAAGACCTTGATGAAGTCGTCGAGGAAGCCGATCGCACCCAGGCCCGTGAACAGGAACAGCAGCAGCAGCGCAGACGCACTGGGCTCGGTCTGGGTCGCGAGCTTGGCGACGAAGTAGGCGACGAGCACCGATGCGATGACGACCAGGCCGCCCATCGTCGGCGTGCCGCGCTTGGTGTGGTGCGACGTGGGACCGTCGTCGCGGATGAGCTGGCCGTAACCCTTCTTGACCAGGACCGAGATCGCGAAGCGGGTGCCGATGAGTGTCCCGAGAAGGGACAGTGCTCCTGCGATCAGGATGGCCTTCATCGGGTGGCTGGTCCTTTCCCCGGGCGATTGGGCATGCTCGGTCGAGTATGCCGTCAGCCCTGCAGAAGGGCGTTCGCGACCCTCTCCAGGCGGCCGCCCCTCGATGCTTTCACAAGAACCACCTCGTGACCCGACAGGCTCGCGGACAGTGTGCGAACGGCCACATCGACGTCCTCGGCGAAGGTGGCGATCGCTCCTGCCCCTTCGGCGATGCCGCGAGCTCCCTCACCCACCACGACCACACGGGTGAAGCCGAGCTCCGCGGCGAGCCTGCCGACCTCGACGTGCGACTCGTGGCTGTCGGCGCCGAGCTCGAGCATCTCCCCCAGCACCGCGACGGCGTGTCCCTCGGCGACCGCGGCAATCGCACGCAGGGCGGCCGCCATGGACTCCGGGTTGGCGTTGTAGGCGTCGTTGACCACGACGACGCCGTCCGGACGTTCGTGGCGCTCCATCCGCATCGGTGAGCGGGTGCCGACGGTGGCGAGCCGTGCGGTGGCGGTCGCGAGGTCGACACCGAGCATCATCGCCGCCGCCGTGGCGGCCGCTGCATTCCAGGCGTGGTACTCGCCGATCAGCGGCACGTACGCCTGTGCCGTCCTGCCGTCGTACGTCAGCGTGAAGCGCGGGCAGCCCGCCGAGTCCGTCTCGAGATCGCTGACGCGTACGTCGCCGGCCCTGCCGAACGTCACGACCGCCGCCTCGGTGCGTGCGGCCATCGGAGCGACCAACGAGTCGTCGGCGTTGAGCACGACGACACCGTCGCTCGTGACCGCCTCGGCCAGCTCGCCCTTGGTCTGCGCGATGATCTCTGCCGACCCGAACTCGCCGATGTGGGCGTGGCCGACGTTGAGCACCACTCCGACGTCCGGCGGGACGATCTCGCACAGCTCGGTGATGTTGCCGAGCGCGCGTGCTCCCATCTCGACGACGAGGAAGCGGGTCAGCTCGTCCGCGCGGAGGACGGTCAGCGGGACGCCGAGCTCGTTGTTGAAGTTGCCGGCGGTGGCGACGGTCATCCCGTCGGGCTCGAGGAGCTGGGCCAGCAGGTCCTTGGCGCTGGTCTTGCCGGACGAGCCCGTGATCGCCACGACCGTGATGTCCTCGAGCTCGTCGATGACGTGCCGCGCCAGCGTGCCGAGCGCCGCGACGACATCGTCGACGATGACTGCCGGGGCGTCCACCTCTCGCGACGCGAGCACGGCAGCGGCGCCGACGCCGACCGCCTGCGCGGCGAACTCGTGCCCGTCCGCATGCTCGCCGGCGATCGCCACGAACAGCCCGCCGGGCTCGGCCGCGCGGGAGTCGAGGGTCGGCGGCGCATCGACCACGATCCCGGCGTCGCCGTGGACGCGGCCGCCGGTGATCTCGGCGATCTGGCCCAGCGTCAGCGGGATCACGCCTGCTCCCCGATCAGCTCCACGAGGACCTCGCGGTCGTCGAACGGATGGACGACACCCTTGATCTCCTGGCCGTGCTCGTGACCCTTGCCTGCGATGACGACGGTGTCGCCGAGGTGCGCCATCTGGACGGCGTGGGCGATCGCCTCGCGACGTCCAGGGACCTCGATCGCGACGCCGGGCCCTGCGGCGGCTCCTTCGAGCACCGACGCACGGATCGACCCTGCGGACTCCGTACGCGGGTTGTCGTCCGTCACGATCACGACGTCGGCGTGCCGGGCCGCCGCCTCGCCCATGAGCGGCCGCTTGCCGTGGTCGCGGTCCCCTCCGGCGCCCAGCACGATGATGAGCCGGCCCGCGGTGACCGGGCGCAAGGCCGTCAGCACGGCCGTGACGGCGTCGGGCTTGTGGGCGTAGTCGACGATCGCGGTGAACGGCTGCCCGACCTCGACGCGCTCCATGCGGCCCGGCACCCCGGTGCTCGCGGCGATGCCTTCGGCAAGCTCCTTGGGGTCGTACCCGGCCTGGGCCAGTGCCGCGATGACGGACAAGGCGTTGGAGACGTTGAAGACGCCGGGAAGCGGGACCGACAGGTCGATCGCGATCTCGTCCGGCCCGAGGACCTCGAGATCGGTGCCGAGACGGTGCGGCCGGATGTTGACGGCGCGCCAGTCGGCGGGATTGCCGTCGGTCGAGAACGTGGTGACCGGCAGCGGCGTCAGCTCGCGCAGCCTGCGGCCGTGAGGGTCGTCGATGTTGATGACGGCGTGGCGCGCGTGCTCCGGGGTGAACAGTGCCGCCTTGGCGAGGAAGTAGTCCTCGAGGTCCTTGTGGAAGTCGAGATGGTCGCGCCCCAGGTTGAGGAAGACGCCGATGTCGAACGTGAACCCGTCGACGCGGCCCTGCACCAGCGCGTGGCTCGACACCTCCATCGCGCACAGCTCGACCTGCTCCTCGCGCATGACGGCGAACAGCGCCTGCAGCTGCGGCGCCTCGGGGGTCGTCAGCGTCGACGGCGCGGGGACGCGGCCGATGCGGGTGCCGATCGTGCCGACGACGGCGGAGGACCGCTCGCCCAGCGCCGCCTCGGCGAGGTAGGTCGTGGTGGTCTTGCCCTGCGTGCCGGTGATGCCGACAGTCGTGAAGGCGTCGCTGGGGTTCTCGTAGAACGTGCTGCTGAGCCTGGCCAGCACGCGGCGGGGATCGTCGACCACGATCATCGGCAGCCCGTCCACGATCGCCGAGCCCTCGGAGTCGGTCAGCACCGCGCTGGCACCCAGGTCGCGCGCGATCCCGGCGAAGGCGGCGCCGTGCGAGTTGGCGCCCTGCAGGGCGGCGTAGAGGTCACCTTGCTCGAGGTGCTTGGTGTTGAGCGAGATGCCCGTGACGATCGCCTCGGAGGTGGCGACGGCGTCGAGCTCGGCGGCCAGCTCGGTGAGTGTCCATCGGGGCGTCTCCCGCGGCCGTACGCGCATCTCCTCAGTCACAACCCCAACCTATCTACTGAACATCGCCGGCTCGCGCTGGCCACGTCCCAGCCACGTGTCCGAACCAGCCCAGCGATCACGCGAGATGAAGGTCGGGCGAAGCCCGACAGGCGGCCCGCGGCGAGCGCCAGCGAGTCACGAAGCGAGCGCGAGGAACGAGCGCGTGCCGCCTACCAAGTCTGGGCCACCTTCGGGCTCTTCGAACCCGTCGGTGCGACTCCGAAGCGCTCCAGGGCCATCGACATGATGTCGTGGAAGACCGGCGCCGCGGTCGAGCCGCCGCCGGCGTTGCTGTACGGCTTGTCGAGCACGATGTAGGTCAGGAAGCGCGGGTTGTCGGCCGGCGCGAAGCCCATGAACGACACGGTGTTCTGGCCCCGGATGTAGCGACCCGTGGCCGGGTCGACCCGCCATGCCGTACCGGTCTTGCCGGCGACGCGGTAGCCCTTGATCGCGGCGGCCGGGGCCGTGCCATCGGGTGCCGTGACGGCTTCCATCATGCGTGTCACGGTCGCCGCGGCGTCCTTGGACACGACGCGCTTGCTGGGCTTGGCGGCGACCTTGACCTGCTTGCCGTCGGCACCCGTCGTGGAGCTGACGACCGAGGGCTCGCACATCTTGCCGGCGTTGGCGATCGCGCCGACAGCGCGCACCATCTGCAGCGCCGTCACCGAGACGCCCTGGCCGAACGCGATCGTCGCATGGTTGGCCTTGGTCCAGTCCTTGCCGTTCTTGAGGATGCCGTCGGACTCGCCGGGCAGGTTGACGCCCGACTTCTGGCCGAAGCCGAACTTGCGGAAGTAGTTGTACATCACCGAGTTGCTCATCTGCTGCGACGCGACGATCGTGCCGAGGTTGGAGGACTTCGCGATGACGCCCGCTGCGGTCAGGTGCAGGACACCGTGCTCCCAGTAGTCGCCGATGTGGAAGTTGTCGATGTCCATGCCCGACGGCACGACGATCGGGGTGTCCGACGCGATCTTGCCCTGGTCGGCGAGGGCCGCCATCGTGACGGTCTTCATGACGCTGCCGGGCTCGTAGACGTTCTGCACCCCGCGCGACACGGTGTTGGAGTCGGTCATCCCCGTGCGGTCGTCAGCGTTGAATGTCGGCGCCTGGGACATCTGGACGATCTGGCACGTCTTGGTGTCCATCGTGATCGCGAGGCCCCAGTCGGAGCTCGACTCGCGCACCGCGTCGGCGAGGCGCTGATCGGCGTACCACTGGAGGTCGCGGTCGATCGTCGTCTTCACGTTCCGCCCGGGCACCATCTTGGTCACGGTGCTGTCCGCCATCGGGATGCGCACGCCGGTGTTGGGGTCGACCTCGAACGTGCTCGCGCCGTCGGTGCCGGTCAGGGTCTTGTCGTACTCCTGCTCGATGCCGGCGACCCCCTTGCCCGACCCGTTGACGTAGCCGAGGAGGTTGGCCGCGAGCTTGCCTCCGGGGTACGTCCGCAGGGTCTCCTTCTCGCTGAACACGCCGGTCATGTTGGCCTCGGCGATGGCCGTGAGTGCCTTCTTGGCGGTCCAGGCCGGGACGTCGCGGACGAGATAGACGAACTTGGACTTGGGCGTGCGCAGCTTGTCGATCGTGTCGAAGTAGTCGATGCGGCTGCCGAGCTTCTCGCGCAGGATGCGAGCGATCTGCGGGGCGTACGCCGCGGTCATCGACGGGTCCGCCGTCAGGGTCAGCCCGTCGACGCTGGTCGCCAGCTCGGCACCGTTGCGGTCGAGGATGGCCCCGCGCGGCGCCGGGACGGTGCTCTTCTGCGTGCCGGCGTCAATCGCCTTGGCCGCGTACGCACTCGCGTCGAGCCCTTGGATCTGGAACAGCCGAGCGCCGAAGACCCCGAAGACCCCGACCATCATGGCCAGGCAGATGCGCAGGCGCCGGCGGGACACGGTCTTGCTCACGCTCATGGCGTCACGCTCCGGATGTTGGTGTTGCCGGGCTTGGCCGCCTCGGGCTTGCCGAGGACCTTGCCGTCGGACAGCCGCAGGAACGCCGGGTTGGTGTTGGGCACCATGCCGTACGCGATGGCGCGCCGTGCGACGTTGGCCGGGCTCTGCAGCCGGTCGACCTCACGAGACAGCAGCTGCTGCTGGGTCTCGAGCTCGGCGGCCTGCCGGTTGAGTCGCTGCGACTCGAACGACTGGGCCTGCAGCACCGTGCTCATGACGATCAGCCCGACAAGGCCGATCGAGAGCACCGTGAGCACGACCGCGACGAACGGCGCCTTGCGGGCCCGGCTGCGTACGGGCCGGACCAGGCGAAGGCCGGCTGCCTTGGCGCTCTGCGGCACCCCACGGGGATTGGCCGCGATCCTCTGGAACGACGCGGCGGCCGATGCAAGCTGGCTCATGCCGCGATCCGCTCGACGACGCGCAGGCGTACGGACCTGGCGCGGGAGTTCTCGTCGATCTCCGCCTCTGTGGCCATCTCGGCACCCCGGGTGACCAGGCGGAAGCGCGCCTCGTGCCCTTCAGGCACGAACGGCAGGTCGCGCGGCACGTCGGTCGTGGTGACCTCGGTGAAGGCGCGCTTGGTGATGCGGTCCTCGAGCGAGTGGTACGCCAGCACGACGACCCGGCCGCCGGGCGCCAGGATCTCGAGAGAGGCCGGCAGCGCGCGGCGGTAGACGCCGAGCTCGTCGTTGACCTCGATGCGCAGCGCCTGGAAGGTCCGCTTGGCCGGGTTGCCACCGGTACGACGGGCGGCGGCCGGGATGGACGTACGAATGAGGTCGACCAGGCGGGCGCTGTCGGTGAACGGCTCGCGGGCCCGCTCGGCGACCACGGCGTCGGCGATGCGCTTGGCGAACTTCTCCTCGCCGTACTCCCGCAGGACCTTGGCGAGGTCGCGCGACGTGTACGTGTTGAGGATGTCGGCCGCGGTCAGCTCGTCCTCGGGGTTCATCCGCATGTCGAGGGGCGCGTCCTGGGCGTACGCGAAGCCCCGATCGGCGAGGTCGAGCTGCATCGACGACACCCCGAGGTCGAACAGGACACCGGAGACGGTGCGGAAGCCGGCCTCGGCGACGACGTCGGCGATCTCGTCGTAGACCGCGTGCGCGAAGGTCACCCGGTCGCCGAACGCGGCGAGCCGGGTCTTGGCCCGCGCCAGCGCCTCCGGGTCGCGGTCGATGCCGATGACGTGCAGGTCGGCGAAGCGGTTGAGCATCGCCTCGGTGTGCCCGCCCAGACCCAGCGTCGCGTCGACGACGACTGGCCGATCGACGGCAACTGATGGTTCGAGGAGGTCGAGAACGCGCTCGAGGAGTACGGGAACGTGGCTCGCCTCGGTCATAGCGACCCCAGCAGGATCGCGATGAGCGCTGCGATCGCGAGGGACGAGCCGAGAGAAAAGGCCATGAGCCGTACGCCGTCGGCAACCTCGTGCCGTACGCGCCTCGTGCCCTGGTCGATCCTCATGCCGCCTCGTCCTCTCCTTGTTGCTCTGCCCGGCTGATGTCGTGTGGCCAGATCTGCGTCCGCTGGGTCTGACACCGGGGAAGTGATGTCAGAACCACGCGGGCGCAGATCTCGCCGCGCGACTGTCAGAAGATGCCGGGCATCACTTCCTCTGACATGTCCGCGAACGGACCTTCCTGTGCAGTCGAGAACTCGGTCCAACGGCCCGAGTCCCAGATCTCGATGCGGTCCATCGCCCCGACGACCGTGCATTCGCGGTCGAGGTGGGCCCATTCGCGCAGCACCGGCGGAACCGAGATCCGGCCCTGCTTGTCGGGCACCTCCGAGGAGGCGCCGGAGAAGAACATGCGGGTGAAGTTTCGGGCTGCCTGATTGGTGAACGGCGTGTCCCGGACCCGGTCGGTGAAGGCGTTGAACGCCTCGGTCGTCCATCCGTAGATGCAGTTCTCCTGGCCGCGGGTGAGGACGATGCCGTGCTCGAGCCGCGGACGGAACTTGGCCGGGAGGAAGAGCCGGCCCTTGTCGTCGAGACGAGGGGTGTAGGTGCCGAAGAAGTTTGCGACATCCGGGTTCACCTCTCTCCTCCTCGCCGCCGACCAGTTCCTCCATTTCGCTCCACCATACCCCACGATCCCCCACCTTGCGCCCATTCTGGGCACATTTGAGGGCTTTTCTGGATCGCCACTCCCCCGCATGGAGGGTGGGCAAAATGCCGTCAGGGCAAAGAAAAACCGCCCCCGAGGGGGCGGTCATGGTGAAAGTGGAGGGAAGTGGGGCGGTTTAGCGCTCGTCGCCGTCCCGGCGACGCTGCCAACGCTCTTCCATGCGATCCACGAATGTTCCGGTGGGCTTCGGGGGCTTGCGTGAGCTGCCGGCCGGCTCGTCGTTGCTGCGGCCGATCCCCCGCTTCCAGGCGTTCATGAACAGATAGGCGGTCCCGAGCATCGCGACGAAGCCGACGACCCCGAGCCAGGTCATGGCCGACACGGCGCCGGCGAACAGAAGGACCAGGCCGCCGAGGAATCCGAGGACGGCCAGAATCGCGATGCGGCGGTTGTGCGCCATGAACTTCGAGCCACGGAGGGTGGACGCGAAGTCGGGGTCTTCTGCGGCCAATGACTGCTCGAGCTGATGGAGCAGCCGGGCCTCTTCATCAGAGAGCGGCACTTTTGCCTCCTGGATCGGGTGTTGCTACTGACGAGTCTAGGCGCGCGATCGTGTGCAGACCAGCCGAAAGCGATGTGAAGTCCGCAGAAGTGCTCAGGAGTCGCTCCAGCGCGTACAACGCGTCGCGTGCTCCCGGCTCGGTGTCGACGATCGCGCTGGGGACGAGGTCGGCGAAGACGCGGACACCCGTCGTCGCGACCGGCAGGAATCCGTGGGACGTGAGCAGCGCCTCGAGCTCGGCGACGACGAACCGGCGTGGCCCCATCGTGCGAACGTCCCAGGCACTCGACGAGCGACCGACGAGCGACTGCGCCGTCACGAAGTCACCGGCAAGGGCGCGAGCTGCGACGGCGGCGTTGCGACCGGCGACGACGACGCTGACGTGTCCGCCCGGGCGGAGGACCGTGGCGATCGTCGCGAGCGCCTGGCCGGGGTCGTCGACGTGCTCGAGGACGTCATGACAGATGACGAGGTCGAACGAGCCGGGAGCGACATGGTCGAGCAGGTCGGCAGCGTCACCCAGCACGGCGTTGACGCCTTCGGCGAGGCCCGCCTCGACGCCTCGACGGTTGAGCGAGGCCAGCGCGTCGGGGCTCGGGTCGACGACCGTGACGCGGTGCCCCAGCGCTGCAAGGCGTACGGCGTCACTGCCCGTGCCACCGCCGAGGTCGAGGACATCCAGCGCGTCGCCGGCCCCCGCTGCGTCGACGGCATCCACGACGGACTGCCACATCAACTCGGTGCGGACCGGACCCATGACGGACACTGTGCCACAGCGGCGATCCGCCTTTCCGATAGCGTCCCGGCATGGAGTCACTCACAGCCCTCGTGTTCTCCAGCGGCTGGGCCAGCGGCGTCAACGCGTACGCGACTGTCGCCGTGCTCGGCCTGGTCGACCGGCTCAGCGACACCGCTGCCATTCCAGACACCCTTGGGCGCACCGACGTGCTGGCGATCTCGCTCGTGATGTTCGGGATCGAGTTCTTCGTCGACAAGGTCCCGGTGGTCGACTCGCTGTGGGACGTCGTGTCGACGGTCGTACGCCCGACAGTCGGCGCGTTCGTGGCCTATCAGTTCGCCGGTGACTCCGGCGGGCTCGACCAGGCCCTGCTCACGGCGCTCGGTGGCGGCACCGCGCTCACCTCGCACGGCATCAAGTCCGGCCTGCGCCTTGCCGTCAACACGTCTCCCGAGCCGTTCACCAACAGCATCGTGAGCACGGCCGAGGATGTCAGCGTCGTCACGGTCGTCGCCCTTGCCGTGTCACATCCGTGGATCGCGCTCGGCATCTCGGCATCCCTGCTGATCGCCGGTGCCGTCATGGTCGTCCTGCTGTGGCGGGTCATCCGCAAGGCATGGCGCAGACGGCGGCGCGCCACCGCGTAGTCTGCGCGCATGGCGAACGTCGTGGTCGTGGGTGGCGGCTTCGCCGGAATGTCGGCTGCGGCTCGACTGGCCAAGCTGCGTCACGACGTGACGCTGCTCGAGAGCAGCCAGAGCCTCGGCGGGCGGCTCAACGGCATGACCGTCGGCGGGCGTACGTGGCAGCTCGAGCTCGACACCGTGACGCTGCCGGGCGTGTTCCGTGACCTGTTCCGCAAGTCGGGCCGCCCGCTGGAGCGCGTCCTCGACCTCACCAAGACCGAGGGCCGGCGGCACGTCTTCAAGGACAAGTCGGTGCTCGACTTCCCGCTCGGCAACCGCGGCGACCAGCACGGAGCGCTCATGGAGGCGTTCGGCGCCGACGAGTGGTCGCCGTGGGTCGACACCCTCGCCGAGCCGTGGGACGTCATCCGCCGCATGGCGCTCGACCAGGTGTTCGCGGGCAAGCCCGCGGTCGACCGTACGGTTCACAAGGTCCTGCGCCCGCGTCGCAACCTCGCGACGCTGGCCAACAAGGACCTCGACGACGACCGGCTCCGCAAGCTCGTGCTCAACCCCGTCCGGCTGGCCGGGCAGGACCGGCTGGCCATCCCTGGATTCGTCGCCGTCAGCCACTACGTCGAGCGTTCGTTCGGGCGGTGGCGTTTCGATGGCGGCCTGCCCGCCCTCGCCGCCACGCTCGAGTCGAGGCTCGGTGAGCGGGGCGTCACGATCGAGCTCGGCGAGTCAGCCCACGAGCTGGTCCTGGACGGTGGCGTGGTTCGCGGCGTCGTGACCTCACGGCGCACGGTGCCGGCCGACATCGTCGTGTGGTGTGCGCCGGCGTGGCCCGCTCCCCTGCCGCCAATCGAGCTGATGCCGGTCATCCCCGCGTCCCGGAGCCTGATCGCCCTGTCGTCAGATGCGCCGGCCATGCCGGACGAGGTGTTCGTGCACGCCAACCCGCCGATCCGGATGTGGTCGGGCGGCGACGGCCTCTGGACGATCGAGCACCGCAGCGGCGAGGATCCCCTGCGCGCCCTCGTGCGCTTCGGGATCGACCTGCGCCCGTACGTCGAGGAGCAGATCGACCTCAGCCCCAGCGATCTCGTGGGCCTCGGGCACTGGGGCTGGGTGTGGCGCCGATGGACCAGCGCCTTCGAGATGCCCGGGGTCGCGCCGACCGGCGGCCTCTTCTTCGCGGGAGCGCACGCCCATCCCGCTGCGACGCTCGAGGGCATCGGCATGGCGACCGCCGCGATCGCCGAGTCCGTCGGCCCCGCGCCCCGCTAGGGCTAGCCCTAGACCAGACCGTCTGCGCGCAGGGCCTCGAAGATCTCGCGCGTCGCCTTGGACCGGTTGAGGGTGATGAAGTGCAGGCCCGGCGCTCCGCCGTCGAGCAGCTCACGGCACAGCTGGGTGGCGAGCTCGATGCCCTTGGCGCGTACGGCCGGCTTGTCGTCCTGGATCGGCTCGACCTGGTCGAGCACCTCGCGCGGCAGCTCGGCGCCGGACAGCTCGGCCATGCGGGCGACCTGGGCGAAGTTGAGGATCGGCATGATGCCCGGCACGATCGGGATGTTGCAGCCCTTGGCTCGTACGCGCTCGACGAGATCGAAGTAGTCCGAGGCGCGGAAGAACAGCTGGGTGATGGCGTACTCCGCGCCGGCCTCGGCCTTGTCGACCAGCACCTGCGCGTCGTGGTCGAGGCTCGCCGCGTCGGGATGTCCCTCGGGGAACGCCGCCACGCCGATGCGGAACCCGCCGAGGCCCGTGGCCAGCTCGACGAGGTCGATCGCGTGCTCCATGCCGTCCGGGTGCGGCTCCCACGGCGCCCGGGGACCGCCCTTGGGATCGCCGCGCAGGGCCAGGACGTTGTCGACGCCGGCCGCTGCGTACTGCTTGAGGACCGACTCGATCTCGCCGCGGGTCTGCGCGACCAGCGTCAGGTGGCCGACGGGACGCATCCGCGTCTGCTCGGCGATGCGCGCGGTGATGCGGACCGTACGTTCCTGGCTGGTGCCACCGGCGCCGTACGTCACGGAGACGAACGTCGGCTCGAGCGACTCGAGATCGGCGATGGTCTGCCACAGCACGGCTTCGCCCTCGTCGTCCTTGGGCGGGAAGAACTCGAACGAGTAGCTCGGCGACGGCCCACGAATGGCGTCGACAAGGGACTGGTCTTGGGAAGGCATGGTCCAACGGTATCGTCCGAGCTGTGAATTCACGTGCCGATGATCCCGAATTCCGGACGCGTATTGATCACACCCTCGAATCCTTCGTCGAGGCGCAACGTACGCTCCTCGCCGACCTCGGCCCCGACCTCGAGGGCCTCGCCGACGCAGCGATCGCGTTCGTCGCCGGCGGCAAGCGACTCCGCCCCCAGTTCTGCTACGCCGGTTGGCTCGTTGCGGGCGGCGCACCTGACGAGCCGGGAATCGTCACGGCCGCGGCCGCGCTCGAGTGGCTGCAGGCCAGCGCGCTCGTCCACGACGACCTGATGGACGGCTCCGACACCCGTCGAGGCCGGCCCAGCGTGCATCGGGCCTTCGAGACGCAGCACCGTGAGGAGTCCCGCCACGGAGATGCGGTCGGCTTCGGCACCTCGGCCGCCGTCCTGCTGGGCGACCTGATGCTGTCCTGGTGCGACGAGATGTTCACGGGCGTAGATCGGGCCTGCCGCTCACGTGCGCGACGGCGTTCCACTACCTCGACCGCTGCAAGACCGAGGTCGTGGCCGGGCAGTTCCTCGACGTGGCAGGGCAGACCAGAGAGTCCCTCTCGGTCGCCGAGGCCATGAAGGTCGTGCGCTACAAGTCCGCCAAGTACACCGTCGAACGCCCGCTCCACATCGGCGCCGCTCTCGCGGGCGCCGGCCCCGACCTGATCAGCGTCCTGACCGACGTCGCGCTCCCGCTCGGCGAGGCGTTCCAGCTGCGCGACGACGTGCTCGGGGTCTTTGGCGACCCGCAGCAGACCGGCAAGCCGGCGGGCGACGATCTCCGGGAAGGCAAGCGGACCGTGCTCGTGGCCCGGGCGGCCGAGCTGACCGATGACGCCGGCCGAGACCTGCTCCGCACCTCCTTGGGCACGTCGGACGGCGTCGACGCGGTGCGTGACCTCATCCGTACGTCCGGCGCACTCGCGGCCGTCGAGGACGACATCGCCGGGCTCGAGGCCGCCGCAGACGAGGCGATCGACCGCCTTGGTGCGGGCGCGCGCGACATCATCGGCCCGCTCGCGCTCACAGCAACCCGTCGAACTCGCTGATCTCCAGCTCGTCGCGCACGATCACCACGAGGGTCGAAGCCTGTCCGGTGGCATCCCGCAGGACCTCGACGACGGCGCCGGCCTGAATCGGGTCGACGTCTGCCAGCGCGCGGAGCCCGTCCCAGACGATCAACGTGGGCCGCGTCGTCAGGTCCGCGAGGACGTCGAACAGGGCGTCCAGGTTGCGGCCGAACCACTCCGGGAGGTCCCAGGCCGTGGCGACGGCGTCGTAGAAGTCGTCGAACGACGTCGCAGAGCGCGTGTCGAGGCTCATCGCCTGCCAGCCGGCAGCCGTCGCCTCGCCCACGAGGTCGCGATCGCGGCGTCCACGCCAGCAGTAGACGCCAGGAGACACGGCCCCGGACAGCACCGAGTCGAACGTCGCGGTCATCGTGACTCCTTCACGCGTACGAATGAACGGTAGTGATCGGCGGTGTAGTAGAGCTCGCCGCCGCGCCCGGCGATGATCCGGCGGGCGCCGCGGTCGGACTCGCCGGGTGTCGGCACCGTGTACTCGTGCCAGTAGCCGCGCTCGTGCCGCGGCAGCAGACCTTCGCGATTCATGAACACGACGCCGTCCCTGCTGTAGGGAAACGGGCCGTCCGACCGGATCAGGGCGATGGTCTCGAACGCCTCGTCCGGCAGGCCTTGGTCAGATCGTGGGGTCTGCGCCTGCGCGGTCGGGGTCGCCGACGGCTCGTCCAGGGCGGTGTTGTCGCGTACACCGACGACGATCAGCGCGATGCCGACGAGGAGCAGCAGGAGGAGCCAGCCGCCGCGTCGCATGTCTCATGGTCCCCCATCCGCCCGTGTCGAACGTCACGAGTCGACCGTGACACGCCCACCGTCACGTTCCTGGTGTGGAAGAGTCTCTAGAATCAGTTGACGGGTCGGGGGATCCAGTTGTCGAGGGAGGGTGGCGTGACAGTGACGGGCGATGATGCCCTGGTCGGACGCGTCCTCAACGACCGCTACCTGATCGGCGACCGCATTGCACGCGGCGGCATGGCCAGCGTGTTCCTCGCTGTCGACCGCCGGCTCGACCGCGAGGTCGCGATCAAGGTCATGCACCACGGGCTCGGCGACGACCAGCAGTTCACCGACCGTTTCGTCCGCGAGGCCAAGTCGGCCGCCAAGCTCAACCACCGCAACGTGGTCTCGGTCTTCGACCAGGGCCGCGACGGCGACGTCACCTATCTCGTCATGGAGTACGTCCCCGGCCGCACGCTGCGCGACCTCATGCGCGAGGAAGCGCCGATGCCGCCCTACCGGGCGCTCGAGCTGCTCGAGCAGGTGCTTGTCGCGTTGTCGGCCGCCCACGCGGCCAAGATCATCCACCGCGACGTCAAGCCCGAGAACGTCCTCATCACCCCCGACGGCGACGTCAAGGTCGCCGACTTCGGCCTGGCCCGGGCCGTCAGCGCCGCGACGACCGCGACCGGCGGGACGCTGATCGGCACCGTGTCCTACCTCGCGCCGGAGATCGTCACCAACGACGGCGCCGACGCCCGCTCCGACATCTATGCCTGCGGCGCGATGCTCTACGAGATGCTCACGGGGCTCAAGCCGCATGCCGGCGAGTCACCGATCCAGGTGGCCTACAAGCACGTGCACGAGGACATCGGCGCGCCCTCGGCCGTCCAGCCGGGCATCCCGGCGTACGTCGACGCGCTCGTGGCCCGTGCGACCGTACGCGACCGCGATCAGCGCTCCACCGACGCGCGGGTCATGCTGCAGCAGGTCAGGTCGGTGCAACGCGCCCTTGACGCCGGCTTGACCGAGGACCCCGACCTGGTCGCCGACCTGTTGCCCGGAGCGCGCCCCCACGACGACGAAGCCACCGTCTCCGTGACCCGTCCCGTTCCGCCGGCCACTCGTTCGGCGGCCTCCGACTCCGAGGCGACCGAGGCCGTGCACGTCAACGAGGCCACGGTCCAGTGGTCGAACGGACTGGCCCCGCTCACTCCGGTCGACGCCGCCACGCGCGAGGGCCTCGACTCCCCGCCCGTGCTCCCCGAGACCGCCGACCGTCCAGCCGGGTTGCACCCGATCATGTCGCCCGAGGACTACAAGAAGGCTCGCGCCGCGGAGCCGACATCGCACCGCGGGCGCAACCTGCTGATCCTGACGATCCTGCTGGCGCTGGTGCTGTTCGCGGCGGGCTACTGGTTCAGCGTCGGCCGCTACGACACGACGCCCACCCTCGTGGGCAATGCCGTGGTCCAGGCCACGGAGAACGCCGAGAAGTCCGGCTTCAAGCTCAAGGTCACCGACGAGAAGTTCTCCGAGACCGCACCGGCGGGCACCGTGATGACCACGGACCCCGGTCCAGGAGACAAGATCCTGCCAGGCAGCACGATCCATGCGGTCGTGTCCAAGGGCCCCGACCGTGTCTACCTCCCCAAGAATCTCCGGGGCATGACCGTCACCGCGGCCACCGCAGCGCTCAAGAAGGTCGACCTCGACGTCGCCAGGACCAAGCCCCTCTACAGCGAGAAGGTCGACAAGGGTCGCGTGATCGGGGTGACGAACTACAAGGTCACCGACCCGCTCAAGCGCGGCACGTCGGTCGTGCTCGGCGTCAGCAAGGGACAGACACCCATCGAGGTCAAGGACTATCGCGGGCGGCCGTTCGCGGAGGCCAAGGCCGGGCTCGAGGACGCCGGGTTCAAGGTCAAGGCCAGCGAGGTCTTCAGCGACGACATCGCCGAGGGCAGCGTCGTGACGCAGGACCCCAACGACGGCACGAAATTCAAGGGCAACACCATCACATTGACGGTGTCCAAGGGCCCCGAGCTGATCACGGTGCCCGACATGGTCGGCCACACCCGCGCGTACGCCGAGAAGATGCTCAAGGCGGCCGGCTTCAGGGTGGCGGCATTCGGCGCCGGCAACTTCACCGTCAAGGCTCAAACGCCGTCTGCTGGGTCGGAGCGCAGAAAGAACAGCACCATCACCATTGTCGGCTTCTGACGGTGCGCACCCGGCTGGCCGCCGCGGCGCTCCTCAGCGTCACCGCGGTGTGGGGATCGACGTTCTTCCTGATCAAGGACCTGCTCGACCGGGTGCCGGCCCCCGACTTCCTCGCCGTACGCTTCGCGATCGCGTTCACGGCCCTGCTCCTGCTGGCGCCCCGCGCGATCGGTCGCCTCTCCCCCGAGATGCGGCGCCGCAGCGCGTACGCCGGCGGCATCTACGGCGTCGCGCAGATCATGCAGACCGTCGGCCTGGGCCACACCGACGCAAGCGTGTCGGGGTTCATCACCGGCCTCTACGTCGTCGCCACTCCCGTGCTGGCGTCCCTGGCCTTCCGGCAACGTGTGCCGCGCACCGTCTGGGTCGCCGTGGGCCTGTCGACGATGGGGCTCGCGATCCTCTCGCTGCGCGGATTCGCCGTCGGGTTCGGCGAGTCGATCACGTTCGTCTGCGCGATCCTCTACGCCGTGCACATCGTCGTGCTGTCGCGGTGGTCGACGGCCAAGGATGCGTACGCGATGGCCACGATCCAGATGGGCGTCATCGCCACGCTGTGCTTCATCGCTGCGGCCCCAGGTGGTCTCACGCTGCCCGAGCGTTCCGGTGACTGGGTCGCCACGGTCTACATGGCGCTTGCCGCCGGCGCACTCGCGATGCTGGCCCAGACCTGGGCGCAGAGCCAGCTCGATGCGTCGCGCGCGGCCCTCCTCATGACGATGGAGCCCGTCTTCGCCGCGACGTTCGCGATCACGTTCGGCGACGAGGGCCTCGGCTGGCGGCTCCTGATCGGTGGGGCGCTCGTACTGGCCGCGATGGTCCTGGCGGAGACGACCGGTCGTAGTGAGACGGACGTACAAGTTCCCCTAGACTGACGCGATGGATGAACCCCGCATCGCGCCCGGCGGCCTCAAGGAGCTCGGACTCGTCAACTACGGGGTCAGCGCCCTCGCCGGTCGGGTCATCGGCGGACGCAAGCCCAACATCTTCACGACGCTCGGGCGCCAGCGCGGGTTGTTCCGTGGGTGGCTCTACTACAGCGGCAAGCTCATGCCGGGTGGCCGACTGCCCCGTCGCGAGAGCGAGCTCGTGATCCTGCGCATCGCCACGATCCGAGAGTGCGAGTACGAACGGCGCCACCACGTACGCATCGGCCGCAAGGCCGGCGTCACGCCTGCCCAGATCGACCATCTCGCCGACGAGACGTGGCACGGGTGGACCGACCGCGAGCGGGCCTTCTTCGCTGCGGTCGACCAGTTCGTCGACGACAAGTTCATCGACGACAAGACCTGGGCCGCTCTCAGCCAGCACCTCAGTGAGCCGGAGCTGATCGAGTTCCTGCTGCTGTGCGGCCAGTACGACTCACTGGCGACGGTCCTGCTGACCCTCAGAGTGCAGCCGGAGGCCTAGACGCCCCGCGAGTGGCGCACTGTGGCCGGTCTGAGGCGCCCAGATCCGACCACACTGCGCCGCTCGCGGGGCGTCAGGGCTGGAGCGCCTTCAGATAGCGCTGGGTCATCAGTCGCTGCACGAGCCGGGCGACGGGGCCGCCGAGCCGGGTCACCCACGTTGCCGGGTTGGAGAAGGCACAGATCGTTGCCGTGACCTCGCCGGTCTGCGGGTCTCGCTGAGCCATGAACCGCTCCTCCCCCGTCTCGGGGTGACCGGGAAGGGTGCCGTACGCGAAGCCACGCCGGTCAGGCTCGTCGACCACGTCGACCACTCGGCACGGGATCGTCTGGAGCAGCGAGCGGAACGTCACGTCGACGCCGAGCGCGACCCGATCGGGGCCGGCGACCCGGCGCACGCCGGCGCGCTCCTGCACCTTCCAGCCGAACAGGATCTCTGCGACCTCGTCGAGGTCCACGACACCGAGCGAGCGCGTAGCGCGTACGTGGTGATAGCCCGCAGGCAGCGGCTCGGAGGCCGTGCCCCCGACTTCGGAGTACGTCAGCTCGTGGGTCAAGACTGCTCGGACAACATGCCCGCGACGAGGAACGCGAGCTCGAGGCTCTGGGCCCGGTTGAGGCGCGGGTCGCACAGCGTCTCGTAGCGGTGCGACAGGTCCTCGGCCGACAGCTTGGCGCCGCCACCGACGCACTCGGTGACATCGTCGCCGGTGAGCTCGACGTGCACTCCGCCGGGCCAGGTGCCGAGCGAGCGGTGCACCTCGAAGAAGCCGCGGACCTCGTCGATGACGTCGTCGAACTCGCGGGTCTTGTAGCCGTTGGAGGTCTCGAACGTGTTGCCGTGCATCGGGTCGCACACCCACGCGACCTCGATGCCCGCGGCCGTGACCTTCTCGACCAGGTTGGGCAGCCCGTCGCGGATCTTGCCGGCACCGAAGCGGGTGATGAACGTGATCTTGCCCGGCGTGCGCTCGGGGTTGAGCTTCTCGTAGAGCGCGATCGCGTCGTCGGCGGTGCTCGTCGGGCCGAGCTTGACGCCGATCGGGTTGGCGATCTTGCTCATCAGCTCGACGTGGGCGCCGTCGAGCTGGCGCGTGCGCTCGCCGATCCAGACGAAGTGGCTCGACACGTCGTACGGCCGCTCGGTGCGCGAGTCGATGCGCGTCAGCGAGTGTTCGTACTCGAGGATCAGGGCCTCGTGCGAGGAGAAGAAGTCGACGGTGTGGAACTCGTCGGGGTCGACGCCGATCGCGTCCATGAAGGCCAGGGCACGGTCGATCTCGGCGCCGATGCGCTCGTAGCGCTCACCCACGGGGCTGTTCTTGACGAAGTCGGTGTTCCACGCGTGCATCTGGCGCAGGTCGGCGTAGCCTCCGGTCGTGAAGGCGCGTGCGAGGTTCAGCGTCGACGCCGAGGCGTGGTAGACGTCGACGAGCCGCTGCGGGTCGTGCGCTCGCGATGCGGCGTTGAAGTCGAAGCCGTTGACGGCGTCGCCGCGGTAGGCCGGCAGGGTCACGCCGTCGCGGGTCTCGGAGTCGCTCGACCTCGGCTTGGCGTACTGCCCGGCGAGCCGGCCGACCTTGACGACCGGGACGCTCGCGGCGTACGTCAGCACGACGGCCATCGACAGCAGGACGCGGAGCTTGTTGCGGACGTTCTCGGCGGTCACGCCCTCGAACGTCTCGGCGCAGTCGCCGCCCTGCAGCAGGAAGGCCTCGCCACGGGCAACCTCGGCGAGCCGGTCGCGCAACGCGTCGCACTCACCCGCAAACACCAGCGGCGGCATCTTCCGCAGCGTCTGCACCGCGGCGTCGCGGGCGGACGGATCGACATACGTGGGCTGCTGGGCAGCACCCATCGCATGGAGGTCGTCAAGGCTGGGAATGCTCACCAGCCAATGATACGCGGGTCTGCACGATGGCCCCGCACGCGTCCGGACCATGGGCCGAGCGCAGCGAGGCGGGCGCCCGGGCGGAGCCCGGCAGCGGCGACGAAGGAGCCGCTGATGCGGCGAGGAACGAGCCGCGCGCCTCAGCCGAAGAGAACCTCGGCTTCTTCGTAGAGCTCGGGGCGTACGACCTTGAGCTCCTTGGTGCCCTCCGACAACGGGACGCGCGCGATGTCGGTGCCACGCAGGGCGACCATCGTGCCGAAGTCACCCTCGTGCACCGCCTGGATCGCATGCAGGCCGAACCGCGTGGCGAGCCAACGGTCGAATGCCGTGGGAGTGCCACCGCGCTGGATGTGACCGAGCACGACGGCCCGGGCCTCCTTGCCCGTACGCCGCTCGATCTCCGACGAGAGCCGGTCGCCGATGCCGCCGAGGCGTACGTGGCCGAAAGCGTCCTTCTCACCGCTCACCAGCGACATCGATCCACCGTCGGCCGGCACGGCGCCTTCGGAGACCACGATGATCGGTGAGTAGTGCGTGGCGAACCGGCTCTCGACCTGCGCGCACACCTTGTCGATGTCGAACGGGCGCTCGGGGATCAGGATGATGTTGGCGCCGCCGGCGAGACCCGCGTGCAGGGCGATCCAGCCCGCGTGCCGGCCCATGACCTCGACGACGAGCACGCGGTGGTGCGACTCGGCGGTCGTGTGCAGGCGATCGATCGCCTCCATCGCGATGTTGACCGCGGTGTCGAAGCCGAAGGTGAAGTCGGTGCCGGACAGGTCGTTGTCGATCGTCTTGGGCACGCCGACGACGTTGACGCCGAGGTCGGCGAGCTTGGTCGCCACGCCGAGGGTGTCCTCGCCACCGATCGCGATCAGCGCGTCGCAGCCGTTGGCCGCAAGGTTGTCCTTGATCTTCTCGACGCCGTTCTCGATCGCGAACGGGTTGGTGCGCGACGAGCCGAGGATCGTGCCACCGCGGGGCAGGATGCCGCGGACGGCATTGATGTCGAGCGTGATGGTGTCGTTCTCGAGGGGGCCTCGCCACCCGTCGCGGAACCCGACGAACTCATGGCCGTACGTGGACACTCCCTTGCGCACTGCGCCACGGATGACCGCGTTGAGTCCGGGGCAGTCGCCTCCCCCTGTGAGCATTCCAACCTTCATGCCTGTCCCTTCCTCAATCGTGTCCGGTTCCTAGGGAGACCGCCCGCGGCCGACCGGGAACGAGCTCTGCGAGCGAAGGACGCTCGCAGCTCACTCAGTCAATTCGTCCCAGACCTCGTCGGCCTCGGCGCGGGCGGCGACCTTGGCGGCCTCCCGCTCGGTGTCGCGGTCACGCTTCTTGGAGTCCTGGGCGTAGAGGTCGACATACTCCTGCTCGGACAGCCGCATGATCTCGTACATGATCTCGTCGGTGATGGCGCGCAGGATGTAGCGATCGTCCTGCATGCCTTCGTAGCGGCTGAAGTCGAGCGGCTTGCCGAAGCGGACTCCGGGCCGGGCGAACTTGCCGAAGATCTTGCCCGGAGGCGCGACCACGTCGGTGCCGATGACGGCGAGCGGGATGACCGGAACGCCAGCCTCCAGCGCAAGCCGAGCGACGCCGGTGCGGCCGCGATAGAGCTTGCCGTCGTGCGAGCGGGTGCCCTCGGGGTAGATGCCGCACACCTCACCGTCCGCGAGGAGTCGCAGCTGGGTCTTGATGGCTCCGGCCGCCGCCGAGCCGCTCGTGCGGTCGATCGGCACCTGGCCGGCGCCGGAGAAGAACGTCTTCTGCAGCCAGCCCTTGATGCCCGAGCCCTCGAAGTACTCAGCCTTGGCGACGAACGTCACGCGGCGCGGGATCACGAGCGGCATGAAGAGCCAGTCGGAGTACGAGAGGTGATTGCTGGCGAGGATGACCGCGCCCTCTTTGGGGACGTTCTCGGTGCCCTCGGCCCAAGGCCTGAAGATCAGCTTGAGCAACGGGCCCAGTGCGAGGAACTTCAGGAACCAATAGAACACGGACAGGACACTACTCTGAACCGCGTCCCTTTCGCATGATGCGACGCGATCGGAACCTCGATGAGGGAAGATGAACCCATGACCTCGACGACGTCACCCGGTTTGCTGCCCGGGGCCGAGCCCTTCTCCGCCGACGGTGGCCGCCTCGGTGTGCTCCTGAGCCACGGCTTCACCGGCTCGCCGGCCTCGATGACGCCGTGGGGCAAGCAACTCGCTGTGGCGGGTCACACCGTGCGGGTGCCGCGGCTCCCCGGTCACGGCACGACATGGCAGGAGCTCAACACGACCCGCTGGGAGCAGTGGTACGCCGAGGTCGACGCGGCCCTGACCGAGCTGCGGTCGCGGTGCGACCACGTCGTCGTGGCGGGCCTGTCGATGGGCGGCTGCCTGGCGCTGCGCCTCGCCGAGCAACGCCCCGCTGACGTCGATGCCCTCGTGCTGGTCAACCCCGCGGTCAATCTCGCGCGGTTCGACCTCAAGCTGCTGCCGGCCCTCAAGCTCGTCGTACGTTCGATGCCCGGCATCGGCAACGACATCAAGAAGCCCGGGCAGGACGAGGTCGGCTACACCCGCACCCCGCTCAAGGCGCTCGCGTCGCAGCTCGTGATGTGGAAGGACGTCCGCAACAACTTCGACAAGGTCACGCAACCGTTGCTGATCTTCAAGTCCGACGAGGATCACGTCCTCGATGCGACGTCGGTCGACCTCATCCGGGCCGGCGTGTCGTCCAAGGTGGTGGACGTCGTCGCACTGCCCGAGAGCTATCACGTCGCGACGATCGACAACGACGACCAGCTGATCTTCGACCGCACCACGACGTTCATCGCCGAGCACGTCGGGACGCCCGATGACTGAGCGCGACGACTTCGACAAGATCGTCGAAGGGCTGGAGCTCGACCTGTCGTTCGTCGACGAGCCGGTCGAGCCCGCCGAGGAGCCCGAGCCGGCGTGGTCCCCCCGCACGGACGACGACGTCGACGCCGAAGACGCCGAGGAGCCGTTCTACCGCAAGGTCGAGCCGACCACGCTGATCCCGCGACGCCGCGGAGTCCTGCTGGCCTGGGTCGGCGTGCTGGGCGCACCACTGTCGCTCGTCGTCGCGACGTTGTCCGGGGTCTTCCTCGACCGGTCGATCATCGCCGCCGCCTCGCTCATTTTCGTCGGCGCGGCGATCTACTTGATCTTGCAGTTGCCCGAACACGGGCCCTCGCGGAAGGATTGGCCGGACGACGGCGCCGTGCTGTGAGCCGCGCCATGTCGGCCGCGCCGATCAGGCCGGCCTCCGGCCCCAGGTGCGCCCGTACGATCCGCGCCTCGGCGCGATAGCCCCGACCCGTCAACGTACGACTGAACGCCGCGCGTGCCGGACCGACCAGCAGCTCGCCGGCATCGCTGACCCCGCCGCCGATGACGAACATGCCGGGGTCGAGTGCTGCCGCGAGGTTGGCGATGCCGACTCCGAGCCAGTCCCCCACCTCGGCGATCCACTCGATCGCCTCGTCGTTGCCGGCCTGGGCGTGCTTGGTGACCAGGTGGCCCTCGATGGACGTGACCTCGCCACCGGCCTCGGCCAGCAGGGTCTTGCCGAACGCCGTGCCTTCGGTGGCCGCCGCCCGGGCGCGACGCGTCAGGACGCGACCGCTGGCGTACTGCTCCCAGCACCCTTGGTTGCCGCACTCGCACTGATTGCCGTTGGGGACGACCTGCATGTGGCCGAACTCCCCCGCGATGCCGAACTGGCCGCGGTAGGGCTGGCCGTCGATCACGATGGCGCCCCCGATGCCGGTGCCGAGCGTGATGAGCACGAGGTCTGCCTCGTTCTGGGCGGCGCCATAACGCCACTCGGCCCAGCCGGCTGCGTTGGCGTCGTTGTCGACCAGCACAGGGAGTCCGGTGCGCCGCGCCACCGCGTCGCGGAGCGGCTCGTGCCGCCACGCGAGGTGCGGGGCGAACAGCACGGTCGACTGGGTCGCGTCGACGAACCCGGCCGCCCCCACGCCGATCGCGCGGATGTGGTGCTCGCGGCGGAACTCCTCGGTGATGTCGGCGATCGCGTCGATGACCTCGAGCGGCTCCGTCGTCGGGGTCTCGCGCTTGAGCCGGGCCAGGATGTGGCCGTCCTCGTCGACGACGCCGGCGGCGATCTTGGTTCCGCCGATGTCGATCCCGACGGCGAGCTTGTCAGCCATGGTTGGGCTCGACTCGTGCGAGGTCGGCGGCGCCGATGATGCCGGCTTCGTTGCCGAGAGCGGCGAGGCGCAGGGCGGCCTCCGGGCGGTGGGCGCGGGCCGGCAGGTGAGCCTCGAAGGCCTCGACGACCGGCGTCATCAGGAGGTCACCGGCCGCACCGACGCCACCGCCGATCGCGATGACGCTGGGGTCGAGGATCGTCGTCAGCACGGCGATCCCTTCGCCCATCCAGCGGCCCAGCTCGGCGAGCAGCTCGATCGCCAGGGGGTCGCCACCCTGCGCGAGCTTGGTGACGCCGGGGCCGGTGATCCGGTTGAGGTCACCGTCGCCGAGCGCCGCGAGCGCCGAGGCGCCCTCGTCGCCGTTCGCGACGCGCTCACGCGCATTGCGTACGAGCGCGCTGCCACTCGCGTACTGCTCCCAGCAGCCGTGCTGACCGCAGCCGCACAGGATGCCGTTGGGGACGACGCGCATGTGGCCGATCTCAGCGGCGACGCCGAAGCCGCCGCGGAACAGCTGACCGCGGTGCACGATGCCACCACCGATGCCGGTGCCGATCGTGACGAGCAACAGGTCGTCGGTGTCCTCGCCGGCACCGAAGCGGAACTCGCCCCACGCCGCGGCGTTGGCGTCGTTCTCGACGACGACGGGCAGGTCGACGAGGGCGCGGACGCGCTCGCCGAGGGGCTCCTCGCGCCACTCGATGTTGGGCGCGAAGCGTACGGTCGACCGGTCCTCGCCGACGAAGCCTGCGGCGCCGATGCCGATCCCGGCGGCGTCCTCCTCGCCGACCAGTCGCTCGACGAGGTCGGCCACGATCTCCGGGATCTTGGTCGCGTCGTCGGGCGTCGGCTCGGACGCCGAGCTGAGGATCTTGCCATCGTCGGACACGAGTCCGGTCGCGATCTTGGTTCCGCCGATGTCGACGCCAACGGCCAGTGTCATGTCTCTTCCCGAGGTGTCATAGCGGTGTCGATGAGCTCGCGGAGCGAGCGGGTGAGCTGGGCGACGGAATCCGAGACCTTGGACAGGGCGTCGGGGTTGTCGCGGACGAAGCCGGCGACCTGGCAGACGGGGCACCAGCTCGTGGTGCACACATGAGGCTCGGTGTCGCCGAGCAGCGTGCGGCTGGCTCGCCATCGCGCGGAACAGCTTGAACGCCTCCTCGGCGACCGAGCCGACCGGGTCTGCATCCGTTGGGTCGGAGGGTGCCGAGCCCGACGCTGCGGGCCCTGCACTGGAGCTGTGTTCGCTCACAGCGCCTCGACCTGTTTCTTCAACCCCTTGAGCGCGGTGTCGATGATGACCTTCTCGGCCTTTCGCTTGAGCATGCCGAGCAGCGGGATCGAGACGTCGACGGCCAGCTGGTAGGTGACGCGCGTCTGGTCGCCGTCGAGCGGCTCCAGGATGTACGCGCCGTCCATCGACTTCAGCATCGAGCCCTTCTCGGCGAGGCTCCACGAGACCGAGCGGTTGCCGTCCCACGTGTAGCCGAGGTCGTACTCGTCGCGTATGGGTGTGGCATCGAGGATGAAGTGGACCTGCTCGGCCCGGCCGCCCTCGGATCCGGCGACGATGTTGGCCGCCTTGACGCCTGTCGCCCAGTCCGGGTAGGCCCCGAAGTCGGCGATGACGTCCATGATCTGGTCAGCGGGAGCGTCGATGACGATGTCGCTCGTGGTTCGCGCCATCACCCCTCCTCGTCCGGCTCGATGTGTGTCCCCATGCTAGTGGTCAGCAGGTCGGGCGCGGTCCCCGGGAGGTCGCCGCCGGGACGCCACCGATTCCGTGCGTCGGAGCCCGTGAGAGTAGCCTGCCGTACGTGACGCAGCCGCAAGCACCCGAACTGGGCAACCTCTCCGACGACATCCTCGACCGTCTTCCGGCACATGCTGACGACGTCGCCCTGGCCCGCATGGTGGACGGCGACTGGCAGGACGTGACGCTCGGCGAGTTCCACGCCGACGTGATCGCCGTGGCCAAGGGCCTCATCGGTGCGGGCGTCGCGCCGGGCGACCGCGTCGCACTGCTGTCCAAGACCCGCTATGAGTGGACCGTCGCCGACTACGCCATCTGGTGGATCGGCGCCGCGACCGTCCCCATCTACGAGACCTCGTCCGCTGCGCAGATCGCGTGGATCCTGTCCGACTCCGGAGCGGTCGCTGCGATCGTCGAGTCCGAGGCGCACCTCGCCCGCGTCAAGGAGGCCGAAGCGCCTGGCCTGCGCGACGTGTGGGTCCTGGAGTCCGGCGCGATCGAGCAGATCACCTCCCGCGGCAGCAGCGTCAGCGACGCCGATGTCGAGTCGCGCCGCGCGACCCTCACGAGCGACACCCTCGCGACGCTGATCTACACGTCCGGCACCACGGGGCGTCCCAAGGGCTGCAAGCTCACGCACGGCAGCTTCCGCTACGAGCTCGGCGCCGCGATCCCGGAGCTGCCCGAGCTGTTCGAGCGCGACGGCGCCTCGACGCTGCTGTTCCTCCCGCTGGCGCACGTGTTCGCCCGCATCATCCAGGTCGGCGCGATCCGGTCGGGCGCCAAGCTCGGCCACACCGCCGACGTCAAGGATCTCGTGACCCACCTCGGGTCGTACCAGCCGACCTTCGTCCTCGCGGTCCCCCGCGTGTTCGAGAAGGTGTTCAACACGGCGAGCAGCAAGGCGTACGCCGACGGCAAGGGCAAGATCTTCGACCGGGCCGCGCAGACCGCGATCGCGTACAGCAAGGCGCTCGACAACGGGAAGCCCGGCCTTGCGCTGCGCACACGGCACGCCGTGTTCGACCGGCTGGTCTTCGGCAAGCTCCGCGCCGCCCTCGGCGGCCACGCCGAGTGGGCGATCTCGGGCGGCGCACCGCTCGGCGACCGTCTGGCGCACTTCTACCGCGGCATCGGCGTGACGGTCCTCGAGGGATACGGCCTCACCGAGACGACCGCCGCGCTGTGCGTCAACACGCCGGGCGATCAGCGCATCGGCACGGTCGGCCGTCCGCTGCCGGGCACCGAGGTCCGGGTCGGCGCCGACGGCGAGCTCAGCTTCCGCGGCCCGCAGGTGTTCGTCGGCTACTGGCACAACGACGAGGCGACCGCAGAGGCACTCGATTCAGACGGCTGGTTCGCGACCGGTGACCTCGGCGAGGTCGACGACGACGGCTACGTACGCATCACGGGGCGCAAGAAGGAGATCATCGTGACCGCGGGCGGCAAGAACGTCGCACCGGCGGTGCTGGAGGATCGCGTGCGCGCCAACGCGTACGTCAGCCAGTGCCTCGTGGTCGGTGACGGCAAGCCGTTCGTCGCCGCGCTCGTCACGATCGACGCCGAAGCGTGGACCGGCGACCTCGACGACCCGACGCTCAAGGCCGAGGTCCAGAAGGCCATCGACGACGCCAACTCACAGGTGTCGCAGGCCGAGTCGATCCGCAAGTTCGTGATCCTCCCCGAGGACTGGACCGAGGACAACGGCTATCTGACCCCGTCGTTCAAGGTCAAGCGCAATGCCGTCCTGCGGGACTTTCACGACACGGTCGAGGCGCTCTTCGCGAGGTAGTCGCGCCAGCTCGTCGTCAGCTGGTCGACCGTGAGACCGAACGATGCCCTGAGGGCGTCGCCGAGCTCTGATCCGCCGAGGACCGCACGGTAGAACTCCACGACCCGCGCATCTCCGTAGCGCTCCCCCAGCATCCGGAAGATCATCCACGCCGACTCGTAGACCGCACCGAGTCCATGGCCCTCGGCATCGAAGTCGGTCGCGGTCGGCAGGTGCTTGGGCGCCCGGCCGGCGTCGACCTCGCCGAGGATCTGTCCCGCACTGACCGACAGCGAGGCCGAGTCGTCGTACAGGGCGACGAAGTCCGCGAAACCCTCGACGACCCAGCTCTCGGCTCGGGTGCCGACCGCGTGGGTGAGCAGGTGGGTCGCCTCGTGCGTCAGGACGATCTGGGCAGCGCGCCGGTCCATCGTCGCGAACACCGTCGGGTTCAGCACGATGACGGTGTCGGCCGACGAGCCTCCGCGTCCGTCCAGCCGGGTCGTGACCGCGGCGATCTGGCGGACCTGGTCGAGCGGCTGCCCGACGAGCCGCGCCATCTGCTGCTGCGTGTGTGGCGAGACGACCGTGACCTCGCCCTTGGTGCCGGGCACGACGCGGCCCACGGCGGTTCGCGCAGTCGCGGCCATCGACTCCACGGGCAGCTTCACGTCGCCCCCGTCGACGCGGATCACGACGGACCCGGCGTTGCGCTCGACCGCCACGCGACCCGCGAGCCAGATCGGCAGGGCGCCCTCACGGGGACTCGCCGTCACCAGGGAGAAGTGGCCGTCTGCCTGAGGAGCGACGCGAAACGCCACAGACGACGTATGCACGGTCGTCCCGCTCAGGCCGATCTGCGCACCGGCACGCCAGCTGACATCGACCAACGCCACCGCGGAGCCGTCAGCACGATCGGCGACGTCGCCGCCACTGACGTACCTGAGCTCCACAGCGCTGGCGCCCAGCGCCTCGCGAGCCCCCCACGCCTGCCGAGCGAACGTCTTGGCGGCCCGCGATGTCCCGGCAGCGGCGACGAACGCCGACTCCGAGTCAGCCGCGGAGAGCGTGCGGAACTGGGTTGTCAGCTGGGCCGAGGCATCGGCGGGCATGCCGACGCGGCTCGTGCTGGTCTCGTCCTGCCACGGGCGCTGCCACAGCAGCAGCGTCGCGCCGAGGGCGATCAGGACTAGGACTGCGACCGCATTCGGCCCCAGTCTTCGGCCTGGGTCAGCCAACCCGCCCGCCGACGGTGAAGCCGCTCAGGCTCGTGATCTCCACGCTCTTGCCGGGGCGCGGGGCGTGCACGACCTTGCCTCCGCCGAGGTACATGCCGATGTGCGCCATGCTGCCGTAGGCGACGAGGTCGCCAGGCTGCAGCGCGTTCATCGGGACCCGCGTCGTGGCGGCCATCTGCGGACCCACGACGCGCGGGAGCGAGACGCCGGCGGCGGCCCAGGCCTTCATGACGAGGCCCGAGCAGTCCCAGGAGTTGGGGCCGGTGCCACCGTAGACGTACGGGTCGCCGAGCTGAGCGAGCGCGAAGTTGATCGCGACCTTGGCACGGCCCGATGCCTCGACCTCGGGCATGTTGGTGTCGCTGGCGTTGAACTTGGCCTGCTGCGCCGCGGTCAGGCGAGCGAGCTCAGCCTTGGCGTCGGCGTACTGCTTGCGGATCTTCTCGCGCTTGGCGTCGGCGTCCTTCTTGGCGGCAGCGAGCTCGGCCTTGCGGTCCTCGAGCTGCGCGCGACGGTTCTTGAGCTCCTTGCTCGTCTCGCCGAACTTCTCGAGGGCGTCCGCGCGGGTGCTGTTGAGCGCCTGTACGGCACCGAGGCCGGCCAGGAACTGGTCAGGGTCACCGCTGCTGAGCAGGTTGACGCTGGGGCCGAGGGGCGCATCCATCTGCTGCTGGGCGATCGCGTCGCCGAGCTCGGACTTCTGGCGGTTGTAGTCGACGAGGTCGTGGTCGATGTCACCGGTGATGTCGTCGATCTCGGCCTGCGTCTGCTTGGCCTGCACGTCGAGCTGGTTGACCTGCTCGTTCATGGCCTCGGCCTTGTGGAACGCAGCTTCGACGTCCTTGGGCGTGACGGCTGGATCGGCTCCGGCGGACGGAAGGGCGAACAACCCACCGATCAAAGCCAGTCCTGCAGCTGCGGCAAATCCTTGACGACGTGTTCGGGTAGCGGGCAAGCGCACGCAATACTCCTATGTAGCCTCGACGCCTACCGGGTGAGCTGACGGGTTCGGGCCAAGGTCTGCCCTACAGTTCGCGCCAATCCTTTGACAGATCAGCTCGATCCGATTCACCCCACACACATGGGTCCCCGGTTCGCCTCAGACATCTTCCCCATGACTGTGGCAATTCGGCGGTGCGCCCGACGCCGCCCGGGGGGGACGGCGTTCACCGGTCACACAAGTGCCCACTGTAAGGGGAGGTTGGGGTCAGATCAACTTCAACCAACTTGTGTCTCGGGCCCCGTGACCGGAGTCACAAGGCGAAGGGGCGGCGTCAGCCCGGCGTCTGCGAGCACGCCGAGCGCCGCCATCTCCTCGGCGTCGATCTCGATGCCGGCGGGTGGAGCACCGAGCAGGACCGTCACGATGCAGTCGCCGCACGCACTCGGACTGCGTACGAGACACCGGTCGCAATCGACGACCACGGAGTCGGGGGAAATCTCAGTCATGGCTGCACCTCCTGCTGTTTGCCACAAGCCCCGTCTTTCGGGACACGTACGACGCTAGGAGCCGGTCCCGACAAAAACGCCGCGCATTGCAGGTTCCGCTGCTCTGTCCGTACCCCCACCTACGGTGAACCACATGGAGGTAGTTCAGGCATCGTTCGACGAGCTCGGCCGTCCCCTCGTCGACACGACGTTCTGCGTCGTCGACCTCGAGACGACCGGCGGCTCGGCAGCCAAGGGCTCCAAGATCACCGAGTTCGGAGCGGTCAAGATCCGCGGCGGCGAGGTGATCGGCGAGTTCCAGAGCCTGGTCAACCCCGACGAGGCGATCCCGGCCTACATCACCGTGCTGACCGGCATCACCAACCAGATGGTCATCGGCGCGCCCCGCATCGCCGAGGTGCTGCCGAGCTTCCTCGAGTTCGCCCGGGGCAGCGTGCTGGTGGCGCACAACGCGCCGTTCGACGTCGGCTTCCTCAAGCACTTCAGCCGCGAGCTGGGCATCCCGTGGCCGGGTTTCGAGACGCTCGACACGGCGATCCTTGCCCGCCGGGTGCTGTCCCGCGAGGAGGTGCCCAACTGCAAGCTGGCGACCCTGGCGGCCACGTTCTCGGCCACCACGACGCCCAATCACCGGGCGCTGTCGGACGCCCGTGCCACGGTGGACGTCCTCCACGCCCTCTTCGAGCGCCTGGGCCCCCTCGGGGTCACGACACTCGAGGAGGTGTCGACCTACACGGCCAAGGTCAAGCCCGAGCAACGCCGCAAGCGCCACCTGGCCGAGCACCTGCCCGAGGCTCCCGGCGTCTACCTCTTCCGCGACGCGCGCGACGAGATCCTCTACGTCGGCACGTCCCGCAACCTCCGCGTGCGCACCCGGTCCTACTTCACCAAGGCCGAGACCCGGACCCGGATGGGCGAGATGGTCATGCTCGCCCAACGCATCGAGGGCATCGTCTGTGCCACCGCGCTCGAAGCCCAGGTGCGCGAGCTCCGCCTGATCGGCAAGCACCGGCCGCCCTACAACCGGCGGTCCCGATTCCCCGACCGGCTCAGCTGGCTCAAGCTGACCCGCGAGCCGTGGCCGCGGCTGTCGATCGTCCGCAAGATCCTCGACGACGACGCCGACTACATCGGTCCGTTCCGCGGTCGTGCCGCCGCCGAGGGCGCGCTCACGGCGTTGCACGACTCCTTCCGCATTCGTCAGTGCACGACCAAGCTCGCCAAGAAGTCACACATCTCGCCGTGCGCCCTCGCCGAGATGGGGCACTGCCTCTCGCCTTGTGACGGATCGGTGGACCTCCCGACGTACGCCGCGGAGGTCGCCCACGTACGACACGCCATGACCGGCGATCCCGAAGAGCTCGTCATCGCCATTCGCGCCCGCATGCTCGACCTCGCCCGCACCGAGCGGTTCGAGGACGCCGCGATCTGGCGCGACCGGCTCACCGGGTTCCTGCGCGCCGTCGCACGTACGCAACGGCTCCGCGAGCTGACCGGCACCCCGGAGCTCGTCGCTGCGGCGCCGCACCCCGAGGGCTGGGAGATCCACGTGATCCGGTTCGGTCGACTGGCCGCTGCCGGCGTCATGCCTCGCGGGACGCACCCCATCGGCTGGGTCGACGCGTTGCTCGCCACTGCCGAGACCGTCGAGCCGGGCTTCGGTCCCATCCCTGCCGCCACGGCCGAGGAGACCGAGACGCTGCTGCGCTGGCTCGACTCCCCCGGCATGCGGATGGTCCGCGGCTCATGGCACACGCCCCTGGGTGGCGCCGCGCGCCACCTGTCGCCGTTCGAGGACGCCAGCGCGTCATGGCAAGGACTCCAGCGGCCGGGTTAGGCATTTCGTCCCGCCCAGGCTCGATCAGCGAGCGTGGCAGCCGCGCCCGCCTGGCAAGGCAGAGGAGGGAGGCGCACCGGGGTTGTGCGGCGACCGACGATAACGCCGCCAGACGGGATGCGGGGCGGCGCGAGCCGAGCATGGGCGGGACGAGATGCCTTAGGCTCTGGTCGTGATCACCGCCATCGTCTTCATCCAGGCCGAGGTCTCGCGGCTCTCCGAGATCGCCGAGCAGATCGCCGACATCGACGGGGTCAGCGAGGTCTACTCCGTCACCGGCGACCTCGACCTGCTGGCGATGGTCCGCGTGCGACAGGTCGACGACGTCTCATCCGTCGTCGCCGATCAGCTCAACAAGGTCGACGGCGTGCTGTCGACCCAGACCCAGATCGCCTTCCAGACGTTCAGCCAGCACGATCTCGAGGAAGCCTTCTCGATCGGGCTGTAGGTCTCAGACCAACGTCTGCGTCGTCCTGGCCCAGTTCTCCAGCACCTTCGTCGCAGCACCGGTGTCGATCGACTCCCTGGCCCGCTCGATGCCGGCGCTGAGTCGCGACTCCAGGTCGCCCGTGCCGGCTGCGTGCGCGGCGATCGCGGCGCCGGCGTTGAGCAGCACGGCCGTGCGTACGGCTGACTGCTCGCCACCCAGGACCCGTTCGAAGACCTTGGCGTTGAATGCCGGATCCCCGCCGGTGAGCTCGGAGACCGGCGCGTAGTCGAACCCGAGTGCCCGGGGGTCGATGACGTCCTCCACGACCTCACCAGTGGCGCCCTCGGCGACCCACACACGGGACGTGGTGCTCGTCGTGATCTCGTCGAGCCCGTCCTCACCGCGGAACACGAACGCATCGGCTCCGCGCGCGCCGAGCACGCCGGCCATGATCGGTCCCATCCGGGCGTCGGCCACCCCTACGGCCGACGCTGCGGGCTTGGCCGGGTTGACCAGCGGGCCGAGGAAGTTGAAGGTCGTCGGAATGCCCAGCTCGCGCCTCGGCACCGCCGTGAAGCGGTAGGACGCATGGAAGACGGGTGCGAAGCAGAACGTGATGCCGACGGCATCAAGCACGTCGCCGAGCCGGGTGGGCGGCACGTCGAGCCGGACGCCGAGCTCCTCGAGGACATCAGCGGCACCGCTGGCGCTGGACGCCGCACGGTTGCCGTGCTTGACCACGCGCACGCCCGCGCCCGCGATCACGACGGCCGACATCGTCGAGATGTTGACGGTCTTGGCGAGGTCACCACCCGTTCCGACGATGTCGACGACCCGGCCCTCGACCGTGAACGGGAGCGCGTGGCGGTACATCGCGTCGACCAGGCCCTGCACCTCGGCGAGGGTCTCACCCTTGGCGCGCAAGGCCACCGCGAACCCGGCGATCTGCGCCGGCGTGGCGTTGCCGGAGAGGATCTCCTCCATCGCCCACGTCGCCGAGCCGGCGTCGAGGTCCTGCCTGGCCACGAGCGTGGAGAGCACCTCCGGCCATGTCGTCGACATGACGTCAGCCGGGTTGGAGCACGCCACGCGCGAGGTCGATGACGACCTCGGCGAGGCGGATCGGCTCGATGGGGTGAGGCAGGGCCGCCTCGGCGCGCGACCAGGTCGCGAGCCACGCGTCCTGCGGGCGCCCGGTCAGCACGAGCACCGGAGGTGCCTGGTAGATCTCGTCCTTCATCTGGCGGGCGATGCCGAGACCGCCGGCGGGCACGGCCTCGCCGTCGAGGATGACGAGGTCGATCTTGCCCTCGTCGAGGTGCTGGAACACGACCGGCTCGGTCGCGCACTCGACGTACTCGAAAGGCGGGAGGTCGGGGTGAGGGCGGGCTCCGAGGGCCGACAACACGGCAGCGCGGACGTCACGATCGTCGCTGTAGACCAGGACACGTAGGGGCTTGTGCTCGCTCACGGGTCGATCGTACATAATGATCGCGTGGCGACTACATCCGTGATTCCTGCTTCCCGACTCCATGGCCAAGAAGGTCGTCCGTCGATGGTGACGGTGGGGACCATCGTGTGGCTCTCCAGCGAGCTGATGTTCTTCGCGGGCTTGTTCGCCGCGTACTTCACGATTCGCAACATCTCCCCCAACCTGTGGAGCCAGGAGACGGCCAAGCTCGACGTCCCGTTCGCCGCGGTCAACACCACGATCCTCGTGCTGTCGTCGGTCGCCTGCCAGTTCGGCGTGTTCGCCGCGGAGCGCGGCAAGCCCGGGCGCAGCGGCAAGCTCTCGCAGATCAAGCTCTGGGGCATGCGTGAGTGGTTCGTCCTCACCTACCTCATGGGCGCGATCTTCATCGCGGGCCAGGCCACGGAGTACGCCAACCTGGTCACCGAGCACGTCACGATCTCGTCCTCGCCGTACGGCAGCATGTTCTACCTCGCGACGGGCTTCCACGGCCTCCACGTCATCGGCGGCCTGATCGCCTTCCTGCTCGTGATCGGCCGTACGTTCGTCGCCCGCAAGTTCACCCACGAGCAGGCGATCTCCGCGATCGTCGTGTCCTACTACTGGCACTTCGTGGACGTCGTGTGGGTCGGGCTGTTCGCCACGATCTACATCCTCAAATAAGGCTCCCCTCACTGCATGTCGGGTCACCGCCCGAAGGTATTCTCAGCAGCACTTCAAGGAATGAGGTTCTCGGTGCGGAAACTGTCCACCAGACGTCGACACCCGCTTGCCGGCATCGTCGTTCTGCTCCTGGCACTCGGCGTTGTCGGCGGGGTCTACTCAGCAGTCAGATTCCAGCCCGCAAGCGCTGAGACCGCGACGGCGAACGACGTCAAGGCCGGCCGCAACCTGTTCCTCGTCGGTTGCGCCAGCTGCCACGGCAAGAACGCCAGCGGCATCGAGACCAAGCGGGGCGGCAACTACGGTCCGTCCCTGATCGGCGTCGGTGCTGCAGCTGTCGACTTCCAGGTCGGCACCGGCCGCATGCCGATGGCCCAGTCCGCACCGCAGGCTCCGGTCAAGGATCCCGAGTACACCGCCGAGGAGACCCGGCAGCTCGCTGCCTACATCGCGTCCCTGGCCCCCGGACCGGCGATCCCGGACGACGAGTACACCGACATCTCCGGCAAGACCGTCGAGCAGATCCGTGAGGGCGGCGAGTTCTTCCGCACCAACTGCACGGCCTGCCACAACTCGGTCGGCGCCGGCGGCGCCCTGCCCGGCGGCAAGTACGCGCCCAAGCTCGACGGCGTCAGCGCCAAGCACATCGCCGAGGCCATGATCACGGGCCCGCAGCAGATGCCGGTCTTCTCCGACGACGTCATCACGCCTGAGGACAAGAGCAACATCATCGCCTACATCAAGCAGGTGCAGAACCAGCCGAGCTATGGCGGCATGGCCGGCGGCGGGCTCGGCCCGGTGTCGGAGGGTCTGTTCACGTGGATCATCGGCATCGGCGGCCTGCTGATCGCCGCGATCTGGATCGGCGCGCACGGAGCGAGAGTGAAGAAGAAATGAGCGACGACCTCGACCGCCTGCCCGACACCGAGCCGGTGAAGGATCCCGGGCTGCCGGACCACCAGTACCGCCCGACGGACGTCGACGAGGCACAGGACAAGCGCGCCGAGCGGCAGATCTCGGGCATGTTCGCCGTGGCCGCGCTGCTGCTCGTCGGCTTCTGCGTCGGCTACATCATGATCGACAAGGACCAGACGTTCCTCGGCTGGTCAGCCATGAACTTCACGCTGGGCGCCACGCTCGGCGGCGCGCTGCTGCTGATGGGCGTCGGGATCATCCAGTGGGCCAAGAAGCTCATGGGCGACCACGAGATGGTCGAGCTGCGTCATCCCGCGGGATCGTCCGCCGAGGACCGCGCCGACACGCTCAAGGATCTCAACGACGGCATCAACGAGTCCGGCTTCGGCCGGCGCCCGATGATCCGTCGCACGCTGTTCCTGTCGATGGGCGCCCTGGCGCTGCCGTCGGTCATCCTGCTGCGCGACATGGGCCCGCTGCCGTACGGCCACAAGAACACGCTGTGGAAGAAGGGCATGCGCGTCGTCAACGACGTCGCCGGCACGCCCATCAAGCCGTCGGACCTCCAGGTCGGCCAGCTCGTCAACGCCGAGCCGGCGATCATGTACGAGAAGGACAAGGACGGCCACCCCGTCATCGAGGGCACCGAGCTGCTGCAGGAGAAGTCCAAGGCTGCCGTGATCGTCGTGCGCATGCGTCCCGAGGACATCACTCCGGACAAGGGCCGCGAGAACTGGGGCGTCGACGGCATCCTCTGCTACTCCAAGATCTGCACGCACGTCGGCTGCCCCATCAGCCTGTGGGAGCAGCAGACGCACCACCTGCTCTGCCCGTGCCACCAGTCGACGTTCGACCTCGCCGACAACGGCAAGGTCGTCTTCGGCCCGGCGCACCGGCCGCTTCCCCAGCTGCCGCTCGCGGTCGACGCCGACGGCTACCTGATCGCAGTGAGCGACTTCACCGAGGTGGTGGGCCCCAGCTATCCAGAACTGGCCCGCGACCAGAAGAGGTTGGATGATAAGTCATGAGCACCATCGACGAGAGCACCAACATCGAGGACACGGCCTTCGGCAAGAAGGCCGCTGGGCCCGTCGAGTGGCTGGATGACCGACTGGGTCTCGCCGGCGCCAGCAAGCGTTCACACCTGCTCCGCAAGGTCTTCCCCGAGCACTGGTCGTTCATGCTCGGCGAGATCGCCCTCTGGAGCTTCGTCGTCCTGCTGCTGACCGGCACGTTCCTGACGTTCTGGTTCCAGCCGAGCATGGCCGAGACCACCTACAACGGCTCCTACACGCCGCTCAACGGCCTGGAGATGTCCCACGCCTACGCCTCGACGCTCGACATCTCGTTCGACGTCCGCGGCGGGCTGCTGATCCGGCAGATCCACCACTGGGCTGCTGCGTTGTTCGTCGCGGCCATGATCGTGCACATGCTGCGCGTCATGTTCACGGGCGCCTACCGCAAGCCGCGCGAGCTCAACTGGCTGATCGGCATCGGCCTGATGGTGCTGGGACTCGTCGAGGGCTTCGCCGGCTACTCACTCCCCGACGACCTGCTGTCCGGCACGGGCCTCCGCTTCGTCGACGGGCTGCTGCGATCGATCCCGATCGTCGGCTCCTACCTCGAGTTCTTCCTCTTCGGCGGCGAGTTCCCCGGCGACGTCATCATCCCCCGCCTTTACATGGCGCACATCCTGCTGATCCCGGCCCTGCTGCTGGGACTCATCGGCGCGCACATGCTGCTGCTCGTCTACCACAAGCACACGCAGTGGGGCGGTCCCGGGCGCACCGAGAAGAACGTCGTCGGCTACCCCATGCTCCCGGTCTACGCCGCCAAGGCGGGTGGCTTCTTCTTCGTGGTGTTCGGCTTCACCGCGATCATGGGCGCCGTGCTGCAGATCAACCCGATCTGGGCCTACGGCCCCTACAACCCGTCCGAGGTCACGGCCGGATCACAGCCGGACTGGTACATGGGCTTCGTCGAGGGTGCCGTGCGCATCATGCCCAACTTCGAGAGCACGTTCTTCAACTACACGTGGAGCTGGAACGTCTTCCTGCCCGCGGCGATCCTGCCGGGCCTGTTCCTGGGAGTCGGTGCGGCATGGCCGTTCCTCGAGCAGTGGATCACCGGTGACAAGCGCGAGCACCACCTGCTCGAGCGCCCGCGCAACGCGCCGTTCCGGACTGCGTTCATCGTCTCGGCCATGACGGCGTACGGCGTGCTGTGGATCGGCGGTGGCAACGACATCATCGCCACCAAGTTCCACCTGAGCCTCAACGCGATCACCTGGTTCTGCCGGATCGGGCTGTTCGTCCTGCCGGTGATCACGTTCATCATCACCAAGCGCATCTGCATCGGTCTGCAGCGGGCAGACGCCAACCGCATCCTGCACGGCTACGAGACCGGCGTCATCGAGCGTTCGCCCGATGGCGGCTTCGCCGAGCGCCACGCTCCCCTGCCGGCCGGCTCGCAGTTCACGTTGACCAACCACGACCGGTTGCCGGCGCTCGAGGCTCCCCCGGAGACCGACGCCAACGGTGTGGCAGCGCCGCACGGCCGCATGGCCAAGCTGCGGGCCAAGGCCCGGGCGTTCTACTACGACGGCGCGGTCGACAAGCCGACCGTCGAGGACGTCCACCACGCCGACGAGCACCTCCGCGACCACGACGGTCACCCGGTCGAGCTCGGCGACGAGTTCCAGGGCGTGTCCGAGACCGGCATCCCGAGGGTGCACTGACGCAGCACGACACGAAGCCCCCGCCAGCATTGCTGGCGGGGGCTTCGTCGTTCCCCGGCGTGTCCGCCTGAGTGGTCAGGCCCGGTGAAGCGCTGAGCCCTTGAGCC
>CAWDXV010000015.1:0-25596 GCA_963806345.1 uncultured Actinomycetota bacterium
GTGCCGGGACGGGACTGTCCGGCGGCGCCTCGGCACTCGACGGCTGCCTCGTCATCTCGCTGGAAGCGCACTGGCGGGCGATCGACATCGACCCGGCGACGCGCATCGCCGTCGTCGAGCCCGGCGCGATGAATGCGGAGGTCAAGGCGGCCGCGGCCGAGCACGGCCTCTGGTACCCACCGGACCCCTCGTCGTACGAGATCTGCTCGATCGGCGGCAACGTCGCCACCAACGCCGGTGGCCTGTGCTGCGTCAAGTACGGCGTGACGAGCGACTACGTCCTCGGGCTGACGGTGGTCCTCGCCGACGGCACCGCGGTCGAGCTCGGCGGGCCACGGCTCAAGGACGCCGCCGGGCTGTCGCTGACCAAGCTGTTCGTCGGCAGCGAGGGCACTCTCGGCATCATCACCCGCGTCGTGCTGCGGCTCGTCCCCGCGCAGCGGCCGCCGTGCACGCTCGTCGCGACGTTCGCCTCTCTCGACGACGCGACACAGACCGTCCTCGACATCACCCGCCGCATGCGCCCGGCGATGCTCGAGTTCATGGACCGAGCCTCGATCAACGCCGTCGAGGACATCACCAAGATGGGACTCGACCGGACCGCCGAGGCGTTGCTCGTCATCCAGTCCGAGAGCCGGCCACCCACGGCCTTGCCGAGATCGCCGAGATCACCGCCATCTGCGAGGCCAACCAGAGCACCGAGGTGTTCTCGACCGACGACGCCGAGACCGGCGAGGCGTTCGTCGTGGCCCGCCGGATGGTCATCCCCGCGCTCGAGCACAAGGGCTCGCTGCTGCTCGAGGACGTCGGCGTGCCGCTGCCCCAGCTGGGCGGACTGGTCCGCGGCATCGAGGCGATCGCGGCGCAGCACGTCATCACGATCGCGGTCGTCGCCCACGCCGGTGACGGCAACACCCACCCCTTGATCGTCTTCGACGCGATGGATCCCGATGAGACCGCGCGGGCCGAGGAGGCATACGGTCAGGTCATGGAGCTCGCCATCGGCCTCGGCGGGACGATCACGGGCGAGCACGGCGTGGGGCGGCTCAAGAAGCCGTGGCTGCCGGCATACCTCGGGCCCGACGTCATGGACCTCAACCGCCGCGTCAAGGCCGCGCTCGACCCGCAGGGCATCCTCAATCCCGGTGCGGTGTTCGCATGAGGGCGACCTCTCGCGGGCTCGACCGACTGCTGGCCTTCGGCGACGCGACCGTGGCCATCGCGATGACGCTGCTGGTGCTGCCGCTCGTCGACCTCGCCCAGGAGATCGACGAGCATCCGGTCGGCGACTACCTCGCCGATCACCGCGGCGACCTGCTCGTGTTTGCGCTGAGCTTCCTCGTCATCGGCATCTTCTGGCGCGGGCACCTGCAGATGTACGAGCACGTCGACGCCTACAACCAGCCACTCGTCAACGCCAACCTGGTGTGGCTCGCGAGCATCGTGTTCCTGCCGTTCCCGACCGAGCTGCTGGGCACGACGGACAACGAGCCGTGGACGTACGGGCTGTACGTCGGGACGATGCTGGTCACGAGCCTGGCGAGCCTCGCGCAGAAGTGGCTGATCATCCGGGCCGAGGACTCCGGCGACGCCAAGAGCGTCATCCCGCAGGTCGCCCTCGCCTCCCTGATGCTGGTCGCCCTGCTGATCGCGACCCTCGTGCCGTCGATCGGCCTGTGGTCGCTGCTCCTGCTCGTCGCATCCGGCCCCGTCGAGGCGCTGCTGGGCCGCGTCATCCGCCCACGCGTCGCGGCGAAGGGTTGAGGGACCCATGGCCGCCGAGACCGCCCAGACCCTCGATCGCGGGCTGCGCATCCTGGCGCTCGTCGCGGCGTCGGACTCCCGGTTCACGATCAACGAGATCGCCGAGTCGCTGGGGATCAGCCGCACCGTGGCGTACCGCCTGATCGTCACGCTCGAGGAGCATGACCTGTTGCACCGCGACGACCAGGGGCGCATCGGCGCCGGGTTCGGCATGATGGCGTTCCGCAACGCGTACCTGCCCGAGCTCAAGTCGCGCGCCACCCCGGCGCTCACGCGGCTGGCCGACGCCAGCGGCGCCACGGCCCACCTGACGATCGCCGACGGTGAGGACGCGGTCGCGCTGCTCGTGGTCGAGCCGAGCCGCAGCGACCTGCACGTCGCCTACCGCGTCGGCGCTCGCCACCGCCTCGACACGGGCGCGGCGGGCAAGGCGATCCTGCTGGGCCGCGCCGATGGCGACGGTGTCGCGAGCACGGCCGGCGAGCTGCAGCCCGGTGCAGCCGGACTGGCCGCCCCGGTGCGAGGGGTGCCCGGCCTCGAGGCCTCGGTCGGCATCGTCAGCCTGCACGACATCGACGCGGCGACCGTGGAACCCCTCGTCCTCGAGGCAGCGCAAGCCGTCGCCGAGGCCCTGACCTAGGACTTCGCTGGGAGTGACGTTTGCGTCGCCGTCCCCCGGCGTTTCGCGACCCGAACGTCACTGTCAGCGGGGTGTGATCGTGCCTTCGACCTCGCCGAGGGTGATGGTGCCTGCGGTGGCGCGGAGGCTCACGGTGTCGCCGTCCTGGAGGTACGTACGGGTGGTGCCGTCGTCGAGGGTGAACGGTTCGGTGCCGCCCCACGACAGCTCGAGAAGTGATCCGCGCTGCTCGCGTTCGGGCCCGGAGATCGTGCCGGATCCGTAGAGGTCGCCCGTACGCACCGAGGCGCCGTTGACCGTCATGTGGGCGAGCATCTGCGCGGGTGACCAGTACATCGACGCGTACGGCGGCCGCGACACGACGCTGCCGTTGACCACGACCTCGAGGTCGATCGCGTAGCCGGACGGCTCGTCGACTCGCAGGTAGTCCAGCGGTTCGGGGTCCTGGCCGGGCAGCGGCACACGTACGCCTTCCAGCGCGGCCAACGGCGTGATCCACGGCGAGATCGAGGTCGCGAACGACTTGCCGAGGAACGGACCCAGCGGGACGTACTCCCAGGCCTGGATGTCGCGCGCCGACCAGTCGTTGAGCAGCGTGACACCGAAGACGTGATCGGTGAACGCCCCGGCCGGGACCGGTTCGCTCATGCGACTGGGTGCGCCGACGACGAAGCCGAGCTCGGCCTCGATGTCGAGCGCCTGGGACGGACCGAACGTCGGCCGACCGTCAGGGCCCGGCCGGCGCTGGCCGTGAGGTCGCACGATCGGCGTCCCTGACGGGACGACGGTGCCGGCGCGGCCGTGATAGCCGACTGGCAGGTGCCGCCAGTTGGGCAGCAGCGGCTCGGCGTCGGGCCGGAAGATCTTGCCGACATTCGAGGCATGGTTGAGCGAGGCGTAGAAGTCGACGTAGTCGGCGACCTCGAACGGCATCCGCATCTCGACGGCGCTCAGCGGCATACGTCCGGCGGGCTCGTTGGGCAAGGTCTCCTGCAGCCACGCACGTACGGCCGCCCACACAGCAGGACCTGCGCCCATCAACGGCGCGAGTGACGGTCCTGCGAGAACGGCCGGGTCGAACCCGGGCGGCGAAGCCGCAGCCAACACACCGAGGTCGACGACGTCATCGTCCAGGCGTACGACCACGAGCGCGCGCCCCTGGTGCGACGCGACGCCGTACGGCAGGTGGTCGATTCCGTATCCGGTCATGCGATCAGTCCCAGCTCGAGGAGGTCTTCATAGGGTTCGGTCACGCCGCAGCAGCCAAAGCCGCGGAACGTACGGCGCACAGCTTGGACATCCTCGTCGCTCCACGACCCGACGTCGGCCGCCAACACACCACCGTCGCGGACCGCCAGCACCTCGGCTGCCTCATCCGCTGTGCCGCCAGCCAGCAGCCGGTGCACCGCCACCATGATGTTGACGAACCCGTGCTGCTCGAAGTCCGTCCCGGCCTGGGTGTTGCGCACCGCACGGTGCAAACCGGCCGTCAGCTTGAACTGGCGAGGCACCAGCGCCGCGAGCACCATCGCGAGCTCGCGCTCGTCGGGATACGCCGAAGGCTCGACCCCGCCCGTGCGGAACTTGGCCTGGAACCCTGCCGCGGCGATCTCGTCGGCAGCAGCGAGCCACTCATCGGACACGTAGGCGCCGGGACGCGGCAGCTCGACCGAGATCGTGACGCCGTTCGGGCACCGTCAGCGCTGCGACCAGATCCCTCGCCGACAGACTCGCCGGGGGCAGACGGGATCTCGAACGCGACCACGCTGGACGTGCGGGAAGTCGTGCAGCGTCGCGACGGATTGCGCGAGCCCGCGGGGACCTGCCGTCGCGATGACGCCGATGTGCAGCGGCTCGGCGTCAGCCCGGGCACGCGAGCGACGTCGACATCGCGAACGAGCAGCGGCCCGATCAGCGAGGCATACGCACTGGCCCGATGGTCGGCGTGCTCACGGATCGCGACGTCGAGCGGCGCATTGCCGGGCGGAAAGATCGCGGCGTCATCGACCAGGCGATCGAGCAGGGTTGACACGTTCCTCACGGTATCGCATGGTGTTTTTATCGGACATACTCATCCGTTATCCGGATACAGGAGATCTCGTGGCCCACTACCGCAGCGTCGGGACGATCCCACCCAAGCGGCACACCCAGTTCCGTACGGACGCCGGCGACCTCCACCGCGAGGAGCTCATGGGCGAGGAGGGGTTCTCGAGCGACTCGTCGCTGCTCTACCACCTCGGCGTGCCCTCGGGCATCGTCGCGTCGGAGATCTGGGACCTGCCCGACCACTCGACGACCGCCAACCATCCGCTCAAGCCGCGCCACCTCCGCCTGCCCCAGCTGTTCGCCGACGCCGAACTGGCCACGACTGACCTGGTGACCGGCCGGCGCCTCGTGCTCGGCAACGGTGACGTCCGCATCGCGTACGTCGTGGGCAGCGCGCCGTCGCCGCTCTACCGCAACGCGATCGGCGACGAGTGCGTGTTCATCGAGTCCGGCTCCGGCGTCGTCGAGACGGTCTTCGGCGCGCTGTCGTTCCGCACCGGCGACTACGTCATCATTCCGCGCGCCACGACGCACCGCTGGCTCCCTGACGGAGCCGTCAAGGCGTACGCGATCGAGTCGAACAGCCACATCGCGCCACCCAAGCGCTACCTGTCGCGATACGGCCAGCTGCTGGAGCACGCGCCCTATTGCGAGCGCGATCTGCACGGACCCGAGGCGCCGCTGCTCGAGGACGGCACCGACATCGAGGTCCTGGTCAAGCACCGCGGATCGGGCGCCAACGGCATCGTCGGCAGCCGGATGACGTACGACACCCACCCGTTCGACGTCGTCGGTTGGGACGGGTGTCTCTACCCCTACACGTTCAACGTCTCGGACTACGAGCCCATCACCGGTCGCGTGCACCAGCCGCCGCCGGTGCACCAGGTGTTCGAGGGGCAGAACTTCGTGGTCTGCAACTTCGTGCCACGCAAGGTCGACTACCACCCGCTCTCGATCCCGGTGCCCTACTTCCACTCCAACGTCGACTCCGACGAGGTCATGTTCTACGTCGACGGCGACTACGAGGCACGCAAGGGATCGGGCATCGGCATCGGCTCGATCTCGCTGCACCCCGGCGGGTATGCCCACGGGCCGCAGCCGAGTGCGATCGAGGCGAGCCTCGGCGTCGAGGCGTTCGACGAGCTCGCGGTCATGGTCGACACGTTCCGGCCGCTCGAGCTCGGCGAGGGCGGACTCGCCGCCGAGGACGACGCGTACGCCTGGTCGTGGGCCGGCCGCAGGCTCGACTCGTAGTCGCCGCCAGCAGCCCCTGAACGACCGACACCCTGCTCTGAGAAGGTTGACCCATGAACGCACCGCATGACCTGCTTGACGTCGACCACCTGCTGACCGACGAGGAGCGGGCCATCCGCGACACCGCGCGCCGGTTCGCCCAGGACAAGCTCGCACCCCACGTCGCCGAGTGGGCCGAGACCGGCGAGCTGCCGGCCCGCGACATCGCCAAGCAGATGGGTGGCGCCGGCCTGTTGGGCATGCACCTCGAGGGCTACGGCTGCGCAGGCGTGGGCCCCACGGCGTACGGACTGGCGAGCATCGAGCTCGAGGCGATCGACAGCGGCCTGCGCTCGCTGTTCTCGGTCCAGGGCTCGCTCGCGATGTACTCGATCCACGCCTACGGCTCCGAGGAGCAGAAGCAGCAGTGGCTCCCCGGCATGGCCGCGGGCGACTACGTCGGCGCGTTCGGACTGACCGAGCCGGACCACGGCTCCAACCCCAACGGCATGCGTACGCGCGCCAAGCGGGACGGCGACGACTGGGTGCTCAACGGCGCCAAGATGTGGATCACGAACGGCAGCGTCGCCGACGTCGTCGTGGTGTGGGCGCAGACCGACGACGGCATCCGCGGCTTCGTCGTGCCGACCGACACCGCCGGTTTCTCCGGCCGGGCCATCAAGCACAAGATGTCGATGCGCGCCTCCGTCACCAGCGAGCTGACGTTCGACAACATGCGCCTCCCCGGCTCCGCGCTGCTGCCCGGTGCCGAGGGCCTGCGTGGCCCGCTCGGTGCGCTCAACGAGGCGCGGTTCGGCATCGTCTTCGGCACGACCGGCGCGGCGCGCTCGTGCCTCGAGACGGCGATCGACTACGCCACGACCCGCACGCAGTTCGACAAGCCGATCGGCGCGTTCCAGCTCACGCAGGGCAAGCTCGCCGACATGAGCGTCGCGCACGGCACGGCGTTGCTGCTGAGCGTCCACCTCGGACGCCTCAAGGAGGCCGGCATCCTCAAGCCCGCCCAGGTCAGCGCCGGCAAGCTCAACAACACGCGCGTCGCCCTCGAGATTGCCCGCACGGCGCGGACGATCCTCGGCGCCAACGGCATCTCGGGTGAGTACTCCGTCATGCGGCACGCCAACAACCTCGAGTCCGTCCTGACCTACGAGGGCACCGCCGAGATCCACCAGCTCACGATCGGTCGCGAGCTGACCGGGCTGTCGGCGTTCGCCTAGGACTCCGCGAGCTTCTTGATGCCGGCAAGCTTGCGGTCCCAACTGGCCGAGATCTCGGCGAGCCACTGTGCGGACCGCTCGAAGCCGTCACGACGTACGCCGAACTGCACCTGACGGCCCTCGCGCTGCGAGTCGACGAACCCGGCGCGCTCGAGGATCACCAGGTGCTTCGTGACCGCCTGACGGCTCACCGACAGCGGGTGGGCAAGCTCGGTTGCCGTCGCCCTCCCGCGTACCGCCAACAGCTCGAGGATCTGCTGACGGTTGTCATCACCCAACGCGGCGAACACCTCAGCCGTCGTGACAGTGTTCATCGGCCCTCGACGTGAGCCTTCGCCGCCTTGACCTGGTCGGTCCAGCCGTGGCTGTTGTCGGCGAACATCGCCCGACGCTTCTCCTCGGACACGTCGAGCGAGTCGAAGCCGCTCTCGGAGACCTTGAGCACGACTCCCCCGTCGCGGTCCTCGATCCAGAACTCGGTGAGCGTGCCCTGCACCGCGTCGCCACCCGGGTCAGGCATCCAGCGGAATGCGGCGTACCGTGGCGCGTCGAGCGAGACGGTCAGGATCGGGAACTCTCCCCACTTCTCATGGCGTACGACGTCAAGATCCGCCCTCCGTTCGATCTGGTTGTCGCCGACGACGCCCTCGTTGATCCACCACCCCGGCGTGCTGATGAGTGCCCACACCTTCTCGGCGGGTGCGTCGATGTCGATCTCCCGCTCGATGCGGTCCTGCGTCGTGGTGGTCATGGCATCTCCTTGAATCGTTGATCGATGTGCAACTCCATGGTTGCGCATCCTCCGTGCTGACGCAACCCTTTGGTTGCGCTTTCTCGGATCCCGCTGTGAGACGCTTGGGCCATGACCGAGGCGGCGACACCCCGACGCGGGAGGCCCGGCTATGACCAGCAGACGGTGCTCCGTCGCGCGATCGAGCTGTTCAACCGCCAGGGCTACGACGGCACCAGCATGGGCGATCTCGCCAAGGAGCTCGGGCTGACCAAGTCGGCGATCTACCATCACGTGCCGAGCAAGGAGCACCTGCTCGCGGCCGCCCTCGACGAGGCGCTCGACGGGCTCTCGGCCGCGGTCGACTCAGCCGCTGCGGCGGCACCCGGCACCAGTGCGTACGAGCGGCTGCGGACCGTCGTGCAGGAGTCGGTCGAGATCCTCGTCGCCCACCTGCCGGCCGTGACCCTGCTCCTGCGCGTGCACGGCAACAGCGAGGTCGAGCTCGCCGCCCTCAAGCGTCGGCGCCGCATCGACGAGCGCCTCGCGACGCTCGTGCAGGCCGCGGTCGACGAGGGCGCGCTGCGCGGTGACATCCCGCCCGACCTCATCAGCCGGCTGCTGTTCGGCATGGTCAACTCACTCGTGGAGTGGTACCGGCCCGGCGGCCCCGTCGACCCCGATGACCTCGCCGCGTCAATCGCCACGTTGGCGTTCGACGGCCTCTCGCTGCACGAGAGCTAGCTGATCGGCCGGCCGGTCGCGTGGCTGCGGCCGCGGAATTCGGCGATGGTCTCCGACCGCTCCCCCGCGGTCCTGGCGACCGTGACGTCATAGATCCCGGTACGCCCGCGAGTGGAGCGCTCCTTGGCGGTCGCGAGCAACGAGTCGCCCTCCCGAGCCGACTCGAGGAACGAGATGTCGAAGCCGGCGGCCACCGTCACCTCGCCGTGGGAGTTGCACGCCAGGGCGAACGCACTGTCGGCCAGCGACGCGATGAATCCACCGTGACAGACGTTCCAGCCGTTGATCATGTCGGGCCGCACGATCATCGAGACCGTGGCGCGGCCGGGACCGACCTCGACGATCTCCATGCCGAGCAGCCGGCTGGCCCGATCGCCGGCCCACATCGTCGCCGCGCTGGCCTGCGCGACCTCGTGTGCGGTCATGATTCTCCTTGTGATCTCACGGGGTTTCGTCATCTGGCGGCTTCGCCGCGATCGCTCAACCTGCCTTCGGCGCTCGCTCGCAGAGCTCGCTCGACCTCAGGCATCGAAGTTGACCGTGACGGTCTCGGTGACCGGGTGGCTCTGGCAGGTCAGCACGAAGCCGGCATCGACCTCGGCGTCCTCGAGCGCGTAGTTGCGCCGCATCTCGACCTCACCGTCGGTGACCTTGGCCCGGCATGTGCCGCACACACCGCCCTTGCAGGCGAACGGCAGGTCGTTGCGCGTCGCGGCGGCACCGTCGAGGACGCTCTCGTCGCGCGGCATCGGCGCCGTGGTCGTACGCCCGTCGAGCACGATCGTGACGTCACTCGTGATCCCGGAGACCACCTTGTCGGCACGATGCAGCTCCGGCGGCGGCTCGTCGACGTAGAACAGCTCGAAGTGCACCTTGCCCGGCTCGACGCCGAGCTCCTCGAGCACCTTGCGGGCATCGGCGATCAGTCCGAACGGGCCACACAGCCACACGTGGTCGACGGCGCCGACAGGCACCAGCGCCGTCAGCAGGCGACGCAGCCGATCGGCTTCGAGCCGGCCCGAGAACAGCTCGACGTCCCGCGGCTCCCGCGAGAGGACGTGCACGAGGTCGAAGCGCGGGCCGTATCGGTTCTTGAGGTCGGCGAGCTCCTCGGCGAACATCACCGACTGGCTGGTGCGATTGCCGTAGAACAACGTGATGTCGGCGTCCGAGTGCTTCAGCACCGACGACACGATCGAGATCATCGGCGTGATGCCGGATCCTGCGGCGATGCACAGATGCCGTCCACCGGCCTCGGGATCGGCGCGGAAGCTGCCGGTCGGCGTCTGCACCTCTACGCGGTCCCCCGGGCGCACGTCGTGCACGAGCCAGTGCGAGAACAGGCCGTCGGGGATCTCTCGCACCCCGACGCGCGGTCGCTCGCCGACGGCGGCGCAGATCGAGTACGTCCGTCGGTGGTCCTGGCCCTCGATGACCCGGCGAATCGTCAGTGACTGTCCGGCCTCGAACGCGTACGCCGCGCGCAGGTCATCGGGCACCTCGAACGTGATCGCGGCCGAGTCCTCGGTCAGCTGCTCGACCGACGCCACCGTGAGCGTGTGGAACGCGGCGCGTGCTGCGGAGACCGGTGTCGCGATGGTGGTTGAGCCTGTCGAAACCATTCAGATCTCCTTGACGTGCTCGAACGGCTCCAGGCAGGACGTGCAGCGATAGAGCGCCTTGCAGGCCGTGGGACCGAACTCGGACGTGAGCTCGACGTCGGACGAGCCGCAGCGCGGGCAGGTGAGCGTACGGCGGGTGGGCTGGAGTGACAGGACGACCGGGCCCTCGTGCGACGGCGCCGGACCCGGCGCCGAGAGCCCGTGCTCGACGAGTGCGGCCCGCCCGCGCGGCGTGATCCAGTCGCTCGACCAGGCCGGGTGCAGGCTCACGCGCACCTCGACATCGGCGAAGCCTTCGTCGCGCAACCGGTGCACCAGGTCGTCGCGCATCGTCGCCATCGCCGGGCAGCCGGAGTAGGTCGGCGTGATCGTCACGACGACCCGCTCGTCGTCGACCTCGACGTCGCGCAGCACGCCGAGGTCCTCAAGTGTGAGCATCGGCATCTCGGGGTCCGTGACAGACGCGGCGATCTCACGCGCGGCGACCATCACCAGCTCCCCATCGGGTGCGCCCGGGCCACGACCTGCATCTCGGCCAGCAGCCTGCTGAACGCCTCGGTGTGCAGCCCGTCGCGGCCGGTCTCGCCGCGTACGCCGGCCAGCGGCGCGACCTCGGGCCGGTCGACGCCGCTCATCGAGAACACCTGCTCCAGCAGCACGTCGACCTCGTCGGCGACGTCCGCCGGGTCGACCCCGACGCCGGACTCCGCGGCGACGAGCTCGGCGGGATGGGACGTGAACAGCTCGGCACGGAGCGGCCACGTGGCCTCGAGCCCCGCGACCAGGCGACGGCGCGACTCCTCGGTGCCACCAGCGAGCGTGAGGAACCAACGACCTGCGTAGTCACGGTGATACGTCATCTCCTTGACGCCCTTGACCGCGACGGCCGACAGCACGTGATCGCGGCTGGCGGCGAGGCGCTGGAGCAGCGCGAGTCGCCAGGTCGAGAACAGCAGCAGCCGGGCGATCGTCACGGCGAAGTCGCCGTTGTCGGTCTCCACCAGGCGTACGTTGCGGAACTCGCGATCGCTCCGGAAGAACGCCAGGGCGTCCTCCGGCGGGACCGGCGACCCCTCGGGCAGTGCCGGTACGACTGAGGGATCCGCTGCGGCAGCCCTGGCCAGCAGCAGCCGCGCCTGGCCCAGCAGGTCCAGCGCGATGTTGGCCAGCGCGATGTCCTCCTCGAGGTCCGGCGCGTTGCTGCACCACTGCGACAGTCGGTGCGACATGACGAGCGCGTCGTCGGCGAGCATCAGGCAGTAGGTCGCGAGCTGGTGCGTGTCGACGCCGTCGGGCACCGTCGTGTCGACGCCGGCGAGTGGGTCCTCGAAGTCGGTGCCGAAGGCCCACTGCGTGTCATCGCTGCCCAGCAGCCCGTCATAGACGGAGTCATGGTCGGGCAGGTGGCTCGGATCAGGTGTGTTGTTCATGGTCATCACATGTGCGGGACGTTGTCGGGGATGTCGTAGAACGTCGGGTGGCGATAGACCTTGTCGCCGCTCGGGGCGAACAGCGGGTCCTTCTCGTCCGGACTCGACGCCGTGATTGCGTCGGACCGGACGACCCAGATGCTGACGCCCTCGTTGCGGCGGGTGTAGACGTCGCGCGCATGGCGCACCGCCATCTCGTCGTCGGCCGCGTGCAGCGAGCCGACGTGCACGTGGTTGAGCCCGCGCTTGCCGCGGACGAAGACCTCGTACAGTGGCCAGTCACCCTGGATCTCAGTCATGCCACTCCCTCCGTACGGGCGGCGAACGCCGTCGCGGCCTCGCGGACCCACGCGCCGTCCTCGTGCGCGCGGCGCCGGTGCGCGATGCGCTGCTTGTTGCACGGTCCGTTGCCCTTGATGACGTCCTTGAACTCGTCCCAGTCCGGCGACCCGAAGTCGTACGACTGCCGCTCCTCGTTCCACTTCAGCTCGGGGTCCGGGAGGGTCACGCCGAGCGCCTCGGCCTGCGGCACCGTCATGTCGACCATGCGCTGACGCAGGTCGTCGTTGGTGTTGCGCTTGATGCCCCACGCCATCGACTGGGCCGTGTTGGGCGAGTCGTCGTCGGGCGGGCCGAACATCATGAGGGCGGGCCACCAGAACCGGTTGACCGACTCCTGCACCATCTCGCGCTGCTCGTCGGTGCCGCGCATCATCGTCGCCAGCAGCTCATAGCCCTGGCGCTGGTGGAACGACTCCTCCTTGCAGATGCGGATCATCGACCGCCCGTAGGGCCCGTACGACGTGCGGCACAGCGGCACCTGGTTGCAGATCGCCGCGCCGTCGACGAGCCAGCCGATCGTTCCGACGTCGGCGTACGACAGGGTCGGGTAGTTGAAGATCGAGGAGTACTTCTGCTTGCCGTTGATCAGCATCTCGGTGAGCTCCATGCGGGAGACGCCGAGCGTCTCGCACGCGGAGTAGAGGTAGAGCCCGTGGCCGGCCTCGTCCTGCACCTTGGCCAGCAGGATCGCCTTGCGCCGCAGCGACGGCGCCCGGGTGATCCAGTTGCCCTCCGGCTGCATGCCGATGATCTCGGAGTGGGCGTGCTGGGCGACCTGCCGGACCACGGTCTTGCGGTACGCCTCGGGCATCCAGTCGCGCGGCTCGATGCGGTCGTGCCGCTCGATCGTGGCGTCGAAGGTCGCCTGCAGCGCCGACTCGTCGGCTTCGGGTGCCAGCGTCATGCGCGCCTCCAGAAATCTCGCGTCAACCATTTACTGACCGAACGGTCTGTAATAGTCTTGCACGCGTCATCAGGTTCGCGCAATGGAAGGTTCCCGACCCGTGAGTGCACTGCTCGAAAGCTACGCCGGAGGCTCCTGGTTCCGCGCCACCGACGAAGGCAAGCCCCTTCTCGACGCGTCAACCGGTGAGGAGGTCGCCCGCATCTCGGCAACCGGCCTCGACCTGTCGGCGATGGTCGAGCACGCCCGCAACGTCGGCGGCCCCGCGGTCCGCGCACTGACGTTCCACCAGCGCGCCGGCATCCTCAAGGCCGTCGCCAAGCACCTCGGCGAGGACAAGGACGAGCTCTACGCACTGTCGGCGCGCACCGGCGCCACGCTCCGCGACTCGCAGGTCGACATCGACGGCGGCATCGGCACGGTGTTCAGCTATGCCAGCAAGGGCACCCGCGAGCTGCCCAACGACACCGTGATCCTCGACGGCGCGACCGAGCAGCTCGGCAAGACCGGCGTGTTCCTCGGCCAGCACCTCTGGACCTCGCGGCCGGGCGTCGCGGTGCAGATCAACGCGTTCAACTTCCCGGTCTGGGGCATGCTCGAGAAGCTCGCCCCGGCCTTCCTCGCCGGGCTCCCGACGATCGTCAAGCCCGCCAGCCAGACGGCATACCTGACCGAGCTCGTCGTGCGTCGCATCATCGATTCGGGCCTCATGCCGGAAGGTTCGCTGCAGCTGCTCTGCGGCAGCCCCGACGGCCTGCTCGACCAGCTGGGCGCGCAGGACTCCGTCGCATTCACCGGCTCGGCGAGCACCGGCGCCACGCTGCGTCAGCACCCTTCGATCCTGCACGGCGGCGTGCAGCTCGGCGTCGAGGCCGACTCGCTCAACTGCTCGATCCTTGGACCCGACGTCACGACCGACGATCCGGAGTTCGACCTGTACGTCAAGGGTGTCGTCGCGGAGATGACCGTCAAGGCCGGGCAGAAGTGCACGGCAATCCGGCGGACGATCGTGCCCGCTGCGATGGCCGACGAGGTGATCGCGGCGATCAGCGCGCGGCTCGCCAAGATCACCGTCGGCAACCCCGCAAACCCCGACGTACGCATGGGAGCCCTCGCGAGCCTGGCGCAGCGTGACGAGGTCCGCAAGGCGGTGCAGATCCTCCGCAGCTCGGCCGAGATCGTGTACGGCGACCCCGACCACGTCGACGTCGTCGATGCAGACGCCGAAGCCGGCGCGTTCATGTCGCCGATCCTGCTGCGAGCGACCGCTGGCGCCTCGGAGCCCCACGACGTCGAGGCGTTCGGACCGGTCAGCACCGTCATCACGTACGACTCGGTGGACGAGGCCATCGCGCTGGCGGCCCGGGGGCAGGGCAGCCTCGCGGGCTCCCTCGTCACGCACGACCCCGCCGTCGCACGAGCCGTGACCCTGGGCCTCGCGCCGTGGCACGGCCGCATCCTCGTGCTCGACCGCGACGCCGCCCCGGAGTCCACGGGGCACGGCTCGCCGCTGCCGATGCTGGTGCACGGCGGACCCGGCCGAGCCGGTGGCGGCGAGGAGCTCGGCGGCATCCGCGGCGTCCTCCACCACATGCAGCGCACCGCCATCCAGGCATCGCCCGACATGCTCACCGCGATCACCGGGCAGTGGATCAAGGGCTCGGCGCAGCGCGTCGACGACGTCCACCCGTTCCGCAAGAGTCTCGCCGAGCTGCGCATCGGCGACACGATCCGCTCGGCGTCGCGCACGGTGACCCTCGACGACATCGGCCACTTCGCGGAGTTCACCGGCGACACGTTCTATGCGCACACCGACCCGGACGCGGCAGCTGCCAACCCGCTGTTCGGCGGCATCGTCGCGCACGGCTACCTCGTCGTGTCGCTCGCCGCCGGCCTGTTCGTCGATCCCGACCCCGGCCCGGTGCTGGCCAACTTCGGCGTCGACAACCTCCGGTTCCTCACGCCGGTCAAGGCCGACGACACGATCGACGTCACGTTGACCGTCAAGCAGATCACGCCGCGCAACAGCGCCGACTACGGTGAGGTGCGCTGGGATGCCGTCGTCGCCAATGCCGACGGCCAGCCCGTCGCCACGTACGACGTCCTGACCCTCGTCGCCAAGACCCTCTGAGGACTGCCATGCACCGCATCACGATCCAGTACGGCGCCCCCACCGACCCTGAAGCGTTCGATCAGCACTACACCGAGGTCCACATCCCCCTCGCGTCGAAGCTGCCCGGGCTGCGACGCTTCAGCCGATCGCACCCGCGCGGCCTGGGCGGCGACGCGCCCTACCTCGTTGCCGAGCTGTGGTTCGACGACGCCGATGCGCTCAAGGCGGCCCTGAAGTCTCCCGAGATGGCCGAGACCGCCGCCGACGCGCAGACCTTCGACGTCGCGACGATGACGACGTTCACCGGCGAAGTCACCGAGACCACTCTCTAGCGAAGCATTCGCTCGCCAGCGAGGCCGCCCGCGGCCGAGCACTCGCCCGCCAGTGAGGCCGCCCGCGGCCGAACGTGAGGGAGCGCCAGCGACCGAGGCGAAACCAACGCAAGGTCCCACTCGCCCGAGCATCTCGGCGTACGTATGCCCCTTCGCTTCGCTCACGTTCGGCCGCGGGCGGCCTCACTACGGGCCGAGGGACGGGCTCAGAGATTGGCGATTGCCGAGCCGGGTGACTCGATGGCGTCGGCGACGACCCGCATGAAGGCAGCCGCCGTCCCGCCGTCGCACACCCGGTGATCGAACACGAACGACATCTGGGCGATCTTGCGCACCGCCAGCTCACCGTCGACCACCCAGGCACGGTCGATGACCCGGCCGAAGCCGAGGATCGCGACCTGCGGGTGATTGATGATCGCAGCACTGCCGTCGACGTTGAACGCCCCGTAGTTGTTGAGCGTGAACGTGCCGCCGGTCAGCTCTGCCTGCGTGGCGCGCCCCTCGCGCGCCGCGGCCGTCACACGCTGGATCTCGACATCGAGCTCTGCGGTGGTGAGCCGGTGCGCGTCGAGCACCGCGGGCGCGAGCAGGCCACGATCGGTCTGCACGGCGAGCCCGAGGTTGATGCCGGCGTACTGGATCAGCTCGTCGTTGACGGCATCGACCTCGCCGTTGAGCTCCGGGTGGGCCCGCAGCGCGGCGACCGTGAACCGGGCCAGGTAGGCCAGCAGACCCAGGGACGGGCTTGCCCGCCGCCTTGGCGGCGGCGCGGATGGCGAACAGCTCCGTGAAGTCGACGTCGACCCACACCGTCGCCTCGGGGATCTCGCTGCGGCTGCGCGACAGCGGCGGCCGAGACCGCCTTGCGGAAGCCGCTCATCGGCGTGCGTTGTGCCACCTCGAGCCCGGTACGGTTCGCGGTCTGCCGCTCGGCCTGCGGGGCGGTCGCGTCGATCGCGGCCTGAACGTCGCGCCGTGTGATGAGGCCGTCGACCCCGGTGCCGGTGATCCCGAGGATCGGCACGCCGGCTTCCCTGGCCAGCCGGCGCACCAACGGCGACGTCACCCGCGGGACCCGCCCCTGGGCCGACGCGTTCGGCTCCCCTGTTGCCGAATGCGGGGCCCGGGGACGCCTGCGGCGACCGCTGCCGGATCCTTCGGGCGTTCCGTAGCCGATCAGGACGTTGCCTGAGCCGGCCTTCTCCTCCTCGCGATACTGCGCCGCTGCGACCTGCGCAGGCTCGGGTGCCACCGTCAGGCCGCCCTCGACCGAGATGAGCGGGCTGCCGACCGCGACCGTCCCACCCTCGGCGCCGTGCAGCTCGCTGACCCGGCCGGCGTACGGCGAGGGGACCTCGACGATCGACTTGGCGGTCTCGACCTCGACGACGGGTTGGTCGACGACGACCTCGTCGCCGACCGCGACGAGCCAGCGCACGACCTCGGCCTCGGTGAGTCCCTCACCGAGGTCCGGCAGCACGAATGTCTGGACTGCCATCAGACGTCGTCCCACTGGAGCGTGTCGACGGCGTCGAGGATGCGGTCGACGCTCGGCAGGTGGAGGTGCTCGAGCTTCGGCGGCGGATAGGGGATGTCGAACCCGGTGACCCGACGGACCGGTGCGGCCAGGTGGTGGAAGCAGCGCTCGGTCACCCGCGCGACGATCTCCGACGAGACGCTCGCGAACCCGGGCGCCTCGGCGACCACGACGGCGCGGCCGGTCGACCGTACGGCGGCGCACACCGTCTCGTCGTCGAACGGCACGAGCGACCGGACGTCGACGACCTGCAGGCTGCGACCCTCCGCCGCAGCAGCATCGGCCGCCTCGAGCGCGATCGGCACCGAGGTGCCGTACGCGATGAGGGTCGCGTCGGTGCCTTCACGACGTACGACCGCGCGGCCGATGCCGGGCTGCGCCTCGTCGAGGTCGACCTCGTCCTTGCTCCAGTAGAGCTTCTTGGGCTCCAGCACGACGACCGGGTCCGGCGACGCGATGGCCTCGCGCATCAGCGTGTAAGCATCCGCGACGGTGGCCGGCGCGACGACCGTCAGGCCCGGCGTGTGGACGTAGTAGGCCTCCGACGAGTCGCAGTGGTGCTCGACGCCGCCGATGCCGCCGGCGTACGGGACGCGGATCGTGATCGGCATGGTGAGGGCGCCGCGGGTGCGGTTGCGCATCTTGGCGACGTGGCTGACGATCTGCTCGAACGCGGGATAGGCGAACGCGTCGAACTGCATCTCCACGACGGGCCGCATGCCGTTCATCGCCAGGCCCACGGCCATGCCCATGATCCCGGACTCCGCGAGCGGGGTGTCGAAGCAGCGCGCGTCGCCGAACTCGGCCGTCAGCCCGTCGGTGACCCGGAAGACTCCGCCGAGCGCGCCGACGTCCTCTCCGAACATCAAGACCGACTCGTCAGCGGTCATCGCGTCGCGCAGCGCCTGGTTGAACGCCTGCGCCATCGTGATCTTCTCGTGCTCGGCCATCAGCGGGCCTCCTCCCGGCTCAGCTCGTCCGCCAGGAACGCCTGCTGCTCGCGCAGCTGTGGCGTCGGCGTCACGTAGACATGGGCGAAGAGGTCTGCTGGGTCCGGCTCGACGTCCTCCATGAGGCCGTCGCGCATCGCGGTGGCGACCGCCTCGGCAGCGGCCGCGATCTCCGACGTACGTTCGTCCGTCAGCAGGTCACGACTGCGCAGGTATGACTCGCTGCGCAGCAAGGGGTCGCGGCCCTTCCACTTCTCGACCTCGTCGTCCTGGCGATAGCGAGTCGCGTCGTCGGCGTTGGTGTGGGCCTGCATCCGATAGGTGTGGGCCTCGACGAGCTGCGGTCCGCTGCCGCTGCGAGCCGAGTCGACTGCGGCGCCGAGGACAGACAGCAGGGCGGCGATGTCGTTGCCGTCGACCCGCTCCCCCGGCATGCCGTAGCCGATGCCCTTGTGCGCCAGCGAAGGTGCGACGCTCTGCCGGGCCAGCGGCACCGAGATCGCGTACTCGTTGTTCTGCACGAAGAACACGACCGGTGCCTTGAAGACCGCCGCGAAGTTGAGCGCCTCGTGGAAGTCGCCCTCGCTCGTCGCGCCGTCGCCGCACATCGCCATCACGACGGTGTCCTCACCCCGCAGGGTCGCGGCGTGCGCCACGCCGACGGCGTGGATCAGCTGCGTCGCCAGCGGGGTCGTCTGGGGCGCGACGCGGTGCTCGACCGGGTCGTAGCCGCAGTGCCAGTCGCCCTTGAGGAGGGTCAGGGTCTCGACCGGGTCGACGCCACGGCCGATGATCGACACGACGTCGCGGTACGTCGGGAAGAGCCAATCCTGCTCGCCGAGCACCAGCGCGGCAGCGACCTCGCACGCCTCCTGGCCGTACGACGACGGGTAGACCGCGAGGCGACCCTGGCGCACCAGCGCGTACGCCTGCTCGTTGATCCGGCGACCGACGACCAGCGCCTCGTGTGCCCGGATCATGGCTTCGTCGGACGGGAAGTCACCGGCCACACCCTCGACCCGGCTGCCCGCCTGGTCGAGCAGCTGGACGGGTTGCTCCGAGGGCAGGAGGTCGTTGCTTGGCACCGGGCCACTCCCTTTCGAGGACTACACCTGTTCACAGAACAGTGCGCCTTCTGGCCATCCGGGTTCAAGTGCTGCAGGATTGTCGAGAAGATGTCTCGCCAGAGCGGCTTGATCGATGCCGTATGTCCAGCATGACCCACGTCACACGAGTCAGGAGAGACAGATGGCCGGAGCACCGATCGACGACATCGACACCCAGATCCTCACGGCGCTCGAGCGCGACGGCCGGCTGTCGATGCGCCAGCTCGCCGAGGAGGTCCACATCTCGCGCGCCAACGCGTACGCCCGCGTCGAACGGCTCACCGAGTCGGGCGTGATCAAGGGCTACACCGCGCTGGTCGACCCCGTCGGCCGTGGACTGGGCACCTCCGCCTATCTCACGATGAACGTCCGGCAACCGGACTGGCGCAACATCCACGCCAAGCTGCGCGCGCTCGAGGGCGTCGAGCACATCGCGTTGGTCGGCGGCGAGTTCGACGTCGTGATGCTGGTGCGCGCCCGCGACAACGCCGGCCTCAGGCGACTCGTCCTCGACGAGATCCAGAGCATCCCGGGGATTCTCGGCACTCGTACGCTGCTGGTGTTCGAGGAGTCATCACCCGAGCGAATGTGACACGCCGTCCTCACAGCTCCACCACCCCGGACTGTGAGAAGTGGAGAACGTACGATCGAACCCATGGACCGCTCGCCAGGCCGGCCACGCTCCCTAAGCCTGGACCTCATCGTCGACGCCGTGCTCGCAGACGGCATCGCCACGTTCAGCATGCCGTCGGTCGCGGCCCGGCTCGGCGTCGCACACTCAGGGCTCTACCGATACGTCGAGGATCGCGACGACCTGCTCGTCAGCGCCATCGAGAAGGCCGCGCTCTCGGTCGACTGGCCCGATGCCGACATGCCGTGGCGCGAGCTGCTCACCCAGATCACGCACTCCGTGTGGACCATCTGCGAGCGCTATCCCGGCTACGACGTCGTCGCACTCTCGCCGCCCAAGTGGTCGCCCGGCATCATCGCCCAGGTCACGCCCTACATCGCGTCGCTGCACGACCAGGGATTCACGATCGAGGACGCGACGGTCGCGGTCCAGGTCGCCGGCAACCTCGCGCTGACGACCTCCGTCAAGGGGACCGTCGGGACCTTCGCGCTCTCTGGCACCAACGGCGACCTCTCGAACGCCGCCCGGCACGAGTGGCACGACCGCATCCTCGACATCGTGCTCGACGGCCTGAGCGGCCGCGTCCTGTCCTGACGCGAGACTACTGACGCCAGGAGGGTCGGCCGGTCTCGGCCTCGAAGGCGGGCCGCACGTCGACGGTGTCGTAGATGATGTGCAGCGACGTGAACCTGCCCTCGTCGTCGAGCGTCACCGCGTCGATCACGTCGAACGGCGCTGCCGCTCCCGACGGAAGCCGCCAGTCGAAGTGGAACCAGAAGCTCATCGTCCTGCCGCCGCCGATGTCCCGACCGTGCATGACCGATCGCAGCTCCAGGTTCGCCTCGCTCGTGTCGGCGAACAGCGCCGGGTAGAAGTCGGCCGGCGCCATGACCCCGTAGAGCGGTGAGTGCACGACCGCATCGGGGGTGAAGAGCGAGATGACTCGCTCGACATCCGCCTCCCGCAGGGCTGACAAGTACGTCTCGACTGCTGCCTCGAGCTGGTCTTCCATACGAGCCATGCTCCCTCATGCCGATCGGCCTGGGCGCGCGGTGCTCGGCTAGAGTTCTGGGCGCGGTGAGGAGGAGCTCCGTGGCCACACCAGACGGTGGGGCTCCCGACTCGTACCCAGAAAGTCACAGGATGCTCGAAAGCTTCACGGCCACCGCAGGTGACCAGGACATCACCGTCGTCACGATCTCGAACGATGCCTGCCGCGTCGTGCTGACCGACCTCGGCGCGCGCATCCTCGAGCTGCACGCGCCCGACCGTGACGGCGTCCTCGCCGATGTCGTCCTGGGGCGGAAGTCGTACGACGAGCTGCCCCGCGATCCGTACTACTTCGGCGTCACCGCAGGCCGGTACGCCAACCGGATCCGCGAGGGCCGGTTCACGATCGACGGCACCGCGTACGAGGTGACGCCCAACGAGGGCCGCAACCACGTGCACGGCGGGCCCCGGGGCTTCGACACGTACGTGTGGTCGACGGCCCTGGACACGGGCGGCGACAGCGTCACCTTCTCCCTGCGATCGCCCGACGGGGACGAGGGCTACCCCGGCACCCTCGACGCGCGGGTCACCTACACCCTCGACGGCGCCGCACTCGAGATCCGCATCGAGGCCGAGACGGATCGCGCGACGATCGTCAACCTCGTCAACCACGCCTACTTCAACCTCGCCGGGCACGACTCCGGCACGGTCCTCGACCAGCTGCTGCAGGTCGACGGCGGGTTCTACACGCCGGTCGATGCCGAGCTGCTGCCCACCGGCGAGGTGCTCAGCGTCGACGGCACCCCGTTCGACTTCCGCGCCGAGACGCCGATCGGCAAGAACATCGGCGCCGTGGACAACGCCGGCTACGACCACAACTGGGTGCTCGACGGCGTCGGCATGCGCCAGGTTGCGATGCTGACCGATCCAGCCAGTGGCCGGCGCCTCACGCTGGTCACGGACCAGCCCGGCATCCAGGTGTACGCCGGCGGCTACCTCGAGGGCGCGAGCGCCAAGGGCGACCTCGAGACGTACGCCCCGTTCGCCGGCGTCACCGCGGAGATGCAGACATTCCCCGACTCGATCAACCACTCGCACTTTCCCCAGCGGGTCCTGCGGCCGGGCGAGACGTACGTCAACGTGGTGCGCTACGAGTTCTCGGTCGTCTGACGGAGCGGTCCCCTTCACATCGCCACGAACCAGGCGCATGATCGACAGGAGATGACCGTCGGGGAAACCGGGCCGCGTCAGGCTCGGGACATCAGGAGATCGCATGTCCACTTCCACACTCAACATCGAGACACCGCACGAGACCCGCCCCTTCAAGGGCCACGGGCACATGGACGTCGTCACCCTGGGTGACTTCACGCTCGGACGGGGCGTGTTCGAGCCCGGATGGCGTTGGTCCGAGGACGTCAAGCCGATCGCCGGCACCGAGTCGTGCCAAACCCGGCACACCGGCTTCTGCCTGTCGGGGCAGATGACCGTACGATCCGACGACGGGGACGAGATCACGGTTGGCCCCGGCGACGTCGTCGTGATCGAACCCGGGCACGACGCCTGGACCGTCGGCGACGAACCCTGCGTGCTGGTCGACACCGGCGTCGCGGCGTACGCCAAGCCGAGCTGAGCCGGGCGGCTCACTCGTCCAGCATCGCCGCCAGCTTGAGCGTCGTGTTCCAGTTGCGGATCGTGAGGGCCGAGTAGACCGGCGAGCCGATGATCTTGTTGAGCCTGCTGCGCGTCGCGAGGGCCATGATGCGCTGGTGGTAGACGGCTCGCTCCCCTATCAACGCGGTGTCCACCTCCGGATTGACCACGATGTAGGGCTCGACCTCTGCAGCAGTGACGCCCATGTAGAAGACGACGTCGTAGCGACAGCGATCGGGCTCGTCGCCGAATCCGGCAGGTGCCGCGGCCACGACTTCCCTGTAGGTGTCGGCGTCGAGCACCAGCACCCGGACGAGCTCTGAGTCGAGGCTGAACGCCTTGGGCAGGGCGGCGTCGATGTGCGCCGTCACCTCCTCGGCCGACAGGTCGGAGTCGAGCAGCACGTTGCCGGACTGGATGTACGTACGAACGTTGGCGAAGTCGGCACCCAGGTGCTCGCGCAGCTCCGCCATCGGGACCTTGTTGCGGCCGCCGACGTTGATGCCGCGGAACAGCACGACGTACGTGGTCATGGGACCAGCATCGCGCCTGGTCCCGACAGTTGCATCACCTCCGGGTCCGTACGATCGAAGGAGCCCGCTTGCCGACGGAAGGACACCCCATGGCCCGCCAGATCGCCACGACCACCTCGGTGAGCGAGTCGGAGCTGATCGAGTTCGTCCGGCCGCGCCACCGGATGCTCGTCATCACCCAGCGCGCCGACGGCTCGCCCCAGGCCTCGCCCGTCATCGGCGGCGTCGACGACTCCGGTCGCATCGTCATCTCCACCTACCCCGAACGGGCCAAGGCGAAGAACGCGCGCAAACGCCCCGACGTGAGCGTCGTCGTGCTGTCGGACGACTTCGACGGTCCGTGGGTGCAGGTCGATGGAGCGTGCGAGGTGCTCGACGTGCCCGAGGGGCTGGACGCGTTCGTCGAGTACTTCCGCAACATCTCCGGCGAGCACCCGGACTGGGACGAGTACCGCCAGGCGATGCTCGACCAGGGCAAGTGCCTGCTGCGCATCACCCCGAAACGCTGGGGTCCGGTCGCGACCGGAGGCTTCCCCGCGCGTCTCGCCTGATCCCAGCTGCGGTCAGCTGTCGATGATCTTCTGCGCCAGCTCGGCGCCGACCCGCAGGGCGCCATCGACGTGCTGGAACCCCAGACCCGCGACATCGGAGCTGCCGATCTGGATCGGGCCGACCGGCTCGCGGAGCCTCGGGCCGAACCGGGTCAGGCCGCCGATGTCGAAGCTCGAGCCATACGCCCCGCTGCCGAGCTCCTCGGAGGTCCAGTCACTCTCGAAGTACGTCAGGGGCTGGGTCACCTGCGGCCCGAAGTACGTCGACAGCGATGACAGGATCGCCTCCCGGCGCTCGTCGGCGGACAGCGCGAGCACGGCATCGGCCTGCAGGTCGGAGACGAAGCCCACGAGCGTCCCCCGCGACTCGTCGTGGTTCGTGTTGTCGTACGCCTCGTGCACGATCTCGTACGGGCTGAACGCCGTGCCGGACAGGCCGGCGTCGCGCCAGAACGGCGTCTCGTAGGTCGCGTGGACCTTGATGACCTGCCCGAACGACTGGTGCTGGCGAGTCTCTCGCTGGATCGATGGCAGCGGCGGCTCGAAGCGGACGCGGGTGACCGCGGTCGGCGGGATCGCCAGCACGAGGTCACGGGCACTGACGGTCAGGTCGCCGGACGAGACGGTGACCCCCTCGTCGGTCCACACGACCTTCTCGACGTCCCGGCCCGTGCGTACGGCGTCGCCGAGTCGCTCGGCCAGTCGGAGCGGCACCTGCTGCAGGCCACCGATGACGCGCTTGTCGAGGATGAACTCCGAATCGACCAGGTTGCTGAAGCTGCCGGCGCTCGCTGCCATGTGCACGGCCTGCAGCGCTGAGAACGTGTGCGCGGGCTTGGTCAGCATCGCCTGCGCGATGAACATCGCGATGTTGTCGCGTGCCTCCGGCTCGTCGCAGTTCTGCTCGAGCCAGCCGAGGAACGTGACCTGGTCGAGCTCGCGGGCGCCCGGCATGTCCCACGGCCGCGCCGGGTCCATCTGTGCCGAGAGCGCGTCGAGCAGCTCGGTAAGCCGGGTCATCTCCGACTCCACGCCAGCGGGGACCGGCAGCACCTCGCCCGTGAAGGTGCGGCGCTCGCCGTCGAGGCCGACGTAGATCGACTCACCCTCGCGATGCCGCTCGAACGTCTCCAGGCCCAGCTCGTCGAGCATCGCCAGCAGCGCGTCCTGGTCGGGCGAGACCCACTGACCGCCGATCTCCAGGTCGACGCCGTCGACCTCGTCGGTCCACAGCCGACCACCGACGCGCTCACGAGACTCCAGCACCAGCACCGACCTGCCCGCTCGCTGCAGGGCGTACGCGGCGGAGAGGCCCGTCGCGCCGGCCCCGACGACCAGGACGTCGACATCTTCATTCGTCATGGTCCAGTCCTACACGTCGCTCGTCGCAGAATGCGCCGGTGGCTGTCGTATCTTGCCCACCCCGTTCGTGGAACAGGTAAGAAGGCGGCAACACGGCTGCCTCGCAAGGAGGAACGATGGAGTCCACGGGTCGACGGATGTTCGGGTTGATCGAGCCGATCGCCGCGGTCAGCTTCGGGAACCAAGCGCTGTCCGACGTCGAGACGTCTCTCGGGCTCCGCAACATCTGGGACGCGTACTTCGCCGGGAGGGCCGCACCGCTCGGCCGCGTCCCTGCCCGAGGTCGTCCACGCAGCCTTCTACAACTTCGCCGACGGCGAGGTCGCGCGCCACATCCCCCATGTCTGGGACATCGTCACTCCCGAGGCTGCCCACACGGCGCGTGAGCGGAGCAGTGTCGCGGCCTTGCGACGTCGGGTCGGCGCGGACCTCCTGGACGCACCCCGCATCGCTCGCGCTGCCGACCTCACCACCAAGGCGGCGACCAGCGCACCCACCGTGGGACGGGTCATGTACGCCGCGCTTCGGGCGCTCCCTCTGCCCGAGGAACCCGTCGCCAGGCTCTGGCACGCCGCCAAGATCTCCGCGTCGCCACCTGACGCCGGCCGCGCGACGTTGCGCCGACAGTCGTATTTAGTTGTCGTGTTAACTAAGGGGTTATCCTGTTGACATGAGCACCCAATGGCTGGACGAGACCGAGCGCGCCGCGTGGCTCCGGTTCATCGCCGTGGTGGAGCTGCTTCCAGGCGCGCTGGACACTCAGCTCCGCGCAGACGCCAAGCTGACGCACTTCGAGTACTTCACCCTCGCGATGCTGTCGGAGGCCCCCGACCGGACGCTGCGGATGACGTCGCTGGCGCAGCGCACGAACGCCACACTGCCGCGGCTGTCGCACGTCGTGCGCCGCCTGGAGGATCGCGGGCTGGTGAGACGTACTCCGTGCCCCGAGGACGCGCGGGCGACGAACGCCAAGCTCACCGATGAAGGCTGGGACGTCGTGGTGGCCGCGTCACATGGCCATGTCGAAGCGGTGCGGCGGTACGTGTTCGACCCGCTCACGCGGGAACAGATCCGTCAGCTGACCGGCATCGCCGATGCACTGCTGCCCGGGCTCGACCCCGAAGGCCGCATGTCCGCGCTCTTCGAGC
>CAWDXV010000016.1:0-124297 GCA_963806345.1 uncultured Actinomycetota bacterium
TCAGGCGGTCCTGCTGCTCTCGAGCTCGTCGAACAGGTCGAGCACGGCATCGACAGACGGCAGGGTCGGCGCCGAGGGGGCGACGGTGTCCTCCGCTTCTGCTCGCGGGCGCGTCGGAGGTGACGCTTGATCGTCGACGTCGAGCAGCCGAGCCGGTCGGCGAGCTGGTGGCAGGTGTCCTTCGGGTACGCCTGGCGCGCCGTGATGACCGCGTCATGGCTCACCGGACCGCCGCCGACGCGGGCCGCGCCGTACGCGACGGTCGTCGGCTCGTGGATCTCGATGCCGAGCCGGCGCCGGATCTTGAGCCGGTCACTCTCGGTCGTGCAGGCGACATAGCCGGACACGTCCATCTCGACGACCGCCCGGTAGAGGCACTCGACCATGAGCGGGCAGCCCGCACATTGCCGGTGCGCTGTGGCGCGTTTGACCGTCAGGGTCTCCCACTCGGCGGCGGTGATGTCGGTCCGCGCCGGGGGTGAGTGCAACAGCTCGTCCTGATAGACCTCCGGCACGAATGCGCACGGAGGCGTCGTTGTGTCGACCACGATGGTCATGGGCTCCCTCTTCCCAATCGAGAACGGAGGCGGCGACACTCCTGCGCCGTTTTTCGTTCACATCGTGGACCACTCTAGAGGTACATACCCCCTGAGCCACTGTTTTCGCCGGACGTTTCCGAATCTTCACCTTTGGTGTCGTTTGGACCCGGTAGAGCCAGCCTCATGTTCTGGAACTGCGCCTGGGCCTGCACCTGCTGCGCATAGAGCGCCGCCTGGATGCCGTGGAACAGGCCCTCGAGCCAGCCGACGAGCTGTGCCTGGGCGATGCGGAGCTCACCCTCGCTGGGCGTCTCGCCGTCGAAAGGCAGGCTCAGCCGCTCGAGCTCCTCGATCAGCTCGGGCGCGAGGCCGTCCTCGAGCTCCTTGATCGACTGGAGGTGGATGTCGCGCAGGCGTACGCGGCTCGCCTCGTCGAGCGGGGCTGCCTTCACCTCGTCGAGGAGCTGGCGGATCATCCCGCCGATGCGCATGACCTTGGCGGGTTGCTCCACCAGGTCTCCGAGCGGCGTGGTGTGCGCCGAGGGCGTGACGGCCGCGCCGTCGGGACCGATGATCTCGGGCGATTGCTCAGTCATTGCCTCAGCCTATCCAGCCGGACGTGACCGGCATCTCTTGAACGGGGTTGCCATGGTGGAAGGGATGCCCCGAACCCGTGACCGTCGACTCGACCTGCTCAAGGGACTCCTCATCGCCGGCGTCGTGCTGGGCCACTTCCTCGAGACCTCCGGCGGCCAGGCCCCGGGCGCGCTCTACTCGGGATGGCACCACGACCCGCAGCGGTGGATCCTGACCTTCCTCTACCTGTTCCACATGCCGCTGTTCGTGTTCCTCGCGGGCGTGACGGCACGTCCGCGCCGGCTGGCCCACCGCCTCGTCGAGATGGTGGGGCTCTACGTCCTGCTCCAGACGGCGTACGTCGCGCTGCGGTTCGGCGTGGGTGACCTGAGCATGGAGCGCCTGCTCCATCCGACGTACGCGTTGTGGTTCCTGCTGGCGATGGGGTGGTGGCTCATCGCGCTGCCGTTCGTCGTGCGCCTCGGCGCGTACGCGTTGCCGGCCGCGACAGCCGTGGCGGTCGTCGCGGTGCTGCTGCCCTACCCCGACGGCGACCTCGTCGCCTGGTCCCGTGCGCTCTGCTACCTGCCGTTCTTCGTCGCCGGGCACCTGTACGGCACGGGCGCCCTCAGGCGTACGGCCGAGACCTCGACCATCGTCATGGCGTCGGCGGCGGCCTGCCTGGTGACCGTCACGACTGTCGTGGTCCGCACGGGCCTCGACCCGCGCTGGATCCGCGGCGCCGACACCGCGGTGTCGATGGGTGTGACCGGTCCTGAGGCGGTCGCGTTCCGGGTGCTGTGCCTCGCGCTCGCGACGCTGTGCGGCGCGTGCATCCTCGCCGTCGTGCCGTCCCGGCTGCGGCACATGGAGGGGCTGGGCCGTCGCAGCCTGGCCGTGTACGCGCTGCACATCCCGGTGGTCTTCGTGCTGCAGGACGCGTTCCAGGGTGCGGGCATCGATCAGGTCGAGGCGACGCTGCTGGCCCTGGCGGTCACGGTCGTGGTGCTGCGGGTGCTCGCCCACCCGTTCTTCGACCGGGCCATCCGTCGTACGACCTCGACGATGGCTCAGGTCGCGTTGCCGCCGCCGCTGCTGCAGGCCGGCGAACGCGTCGTCGAGCGGGTCAAGGTCAAGGGGTGAGCAGGACCTTGCCGATGTGGCTCGACTCCTCGAGCACCTGGTGCGCCTGACGTACGTCGTCCAGCGCGTACGTCGCGTGGATGATGGGCCGCACCGTGCCGTCGGAGATCAGCGGCCAGACCTGCGCGACCATCGCTGACACGATCGCCGCCTTCTCGGACGACGGGCGGGCGCGCAGCGTCGTCGCCATGACCGCGGCGCGCTTTGACATCAGCGCGCCGAGGTTGAGCTCGGCCTTGACGCCGCCCTGCAGGCCGATCACGACGAGGCGCCCGGCGGTCGAGAGCACCGAGACGTTCGCCTCGAGGTACTTCGCGCCGATGATGTCGAGGATGACGTCCGCGGTGACCCCGGCCGCCTTCATCTCGGCGGCGAAGTCCTGCTTCTTGTAGTCGATCACCACGTCGGCGCCGAGCTCGCGGCAGAAGTCGCCCTTCTCCTTCGAGCCGACCGTGACGATCACGCGGGCGCCGAACGCCTTGGCCAGCTGGATCGCCATCGTGCCGATGCCGCTGCCGCCGCCGTGGATGAGCAGCGTCTCGCCGTGCTGCAGCTTGCCCATCATGAAGACGTTGGACCACACCGTGGCGGCGACCTCCATCAAACCGCCGGCGTCGACCAGCGAGATGCCCAAGGGCACCGTGGCCACCTGACCGGCCGGCACCGTGACGTACTCGGCGTAGCCGCCACCGGCCAGCAGCGCGACGACATGCGTGCCGGGCGGCAGGTCGGTGACGCCCTCGCCAACGGCGACGATGTCGCCCGAGCACTCGAGCCCGAGGACGTCGGAGACTCCCGGCGGCGGTGGGTAGAGGCCTTGGCGCTGCAACAGGTCTGAGCGGTTGAGGCCGGCCGCGGCCACGCGGATCAGCACCTCACCCGGCCCTGGCTCGGGCTGGGGCAGGTCGACGACCTCGAGGGCTTCGACGCCTCCGGGGTTGGGAGCGATGACGGCGCGCATCCCCGCAGGTTAGCCGCCCGGTGCCCTCCGCGCTCCCCTCCCCTCTAGCATTTCCCCCATGAGCCGCGTGGACGTGCGCTTCGCATCGGGACCAGGGTGGTGCGCCGGCTGGTGGTACGAGCCGGAGTCCGCCTCGCCGGTTGAGCTTGTCGAAACCCCAGGCCCGGTCGTGATCATGGCGCACGGCCTTGGCGGCGTGAAGGAGATGCGCCTCGATGCGTACGCCGAACGGTTCGTCGCCGAGGGCTATCGCGTGCTGGTGTTCGACTACCGGCACTTCGGCGACAGCGACGGCGAGCCCCGCGACCTGCTCGACATCCAGCGGCAGCTCGACGACTGGGCAGCGGCGATGCACCATGTGCGGTCGCTGCCGCAGGTCGACCGCCGGCGGATCGTCCTGTGGGGCACGTCGTTCGGCGGCGGCCACGTCATCGAGGCAGCGAGTCGCGACGGTGGCGTTGCCGCGATCATCTCGCAGTGCCCGTTCACCGACGGGTTCGCCTCGATGCGCACGATCGGTCTGCGGAGCCTGGTGAAGCTGACGGTCCTCGGCGTACGCGATGCGTTGCGCGGGTTCCGTGGCCGGCGTCCCGTGCGCATCGCAGTGGCGGGGCGTCGCGGCGACGCAGCGCTGATGACGGCCCCGGACGTCCTGGACGGCTATGCGGCGCTCGTCCCGGAGGGTCAGGCCCAGCCGGGCAAGGTCCCGGCGCGGGTCGCCCTGCGCATCCCGCTCTACTACCCCGGGCGCGCGGCCGCCTCGCTCGAGTGCCCCGCATTGTTCTGCGTCGCGATGAAGGACAGCGTGGCTCCGTCCCGGTCGACGATCTGGCACGTACGCAAGGCGCGTCACGGCCGGATCAAGCGCTATCGCACCGGCCACTTCGACCTCTACCTCGAGCCGTGGTTCGACGAGGTGGTCGCCGATCAGATCGACTTCCTGCGCGAGAACGTCCCGGTGTCGGGACACGGTCCTTGAGCCCGTCGAAAGGACGCCACCCCTAGTTCGCACCCTGCTCAGGGCCCACCTGCGAAGATGGAAACCATGCGCGTTTCACTGGTTCAGCTCGTCTCGGCGACTGACTCGGAGGCCAATTGTGAAGACATCCGGTCTCGAATGGCAGCGCTCGACCCCGCCGATCAGCTCGATCTCGTGGTGCTCCCAGAAGCTGCGATGCACGACTTCGGATCGGCCGATCACGACCTCGCTGCCGTCGCCGAGCCGCTCGACGGCCCGTTCGTTCAGCTCATAGGGGACGAGGCGCGGCGACTGGGTGCCACGGTGGTGGCGGGAATGTTCGAACGTACCGATGACCTGCCGTTCAACACCTTGATCGTCGTCGGACCTGACGGCGCGCTCCGTCAGACATACCGGAAGATCCACCTCTACGATTCTTTCGGCTACAAGGAGTCCGACCGGCTGCGAGCCGGCGACATCAGTCCGGTCGTGCTGGACATCGCCGGCACGCCGACAGGCCTGATGACCTGCTACGACCTGCGGTTCCCGGAGCACGCGCGAGCGCTCGTCGATGCCGGCGCGGAGGCGATCGTGCTGCCGGCCGCGTGGGTGGCCGGCGACCTCAAGCTTGATCATTGGCGCACGCTGCTGGCGGCCCGCGCGATCGAGAACACGGTCTACGTCGTGGCTGCAGCGCAGGGCGGCGACCGATACACCGGGCACTCCTTGGTTGTCGATCCGTGGGGCTCTATCGTGGGCGAGGCGGATCTGGCTCCCGACATCATCCGCGCCACCCTCGACCCCGAGGTGCTGGCGCGTGCACGGGAGATCAACCCGTCACTGGCCAATCGAAGGATCCGTACTTACCCATGAGCGAGCGCCAGCGAGTGAATCTTGAGGCAGCAATCAGGCCATGGCCTCCGTATCTTTGTTCTTCCACGGTGGCCATGGCATGAGCCGCGCCCCCAAGGGTGGACGCCGTCGTCTCGACGCGTCCGTTCCCCCGGAGTACGACCTCCCGACCCGTGAGCCGCGCATCGAGTCGCCACGCACGGCTCGGTTCCTCATGGGTGTGGTGTTCCTCGGCTGGCTCGCCGGGACTGCGGGTTCGGCCACCTCGATCCTCGCCGTCGACACCCCAGGCTGGATCGAGCGACCGTCGGCCGCCCTGCTGATGGTCGTCTTCGCGATCGGCCTGACCCATCGCGGCGGTGGACACATGCGCTTGTGGCTGCCCATGACCGCGGTGCTGGGCGCCGCCGCCGTGGGGCTCGAGACCAACGTCCTGCTGGCGTCGGCGGCTGCGGTCACCGCGGTGCTGGCGTCGGTGTGGGCGGTACTCGTCACGCGGCCGGTGGCGACGGTGGTGGGCGCGATCCGCGAGTACTCCCTGGCCCTGTTGGTCGCGCTGAGCGGGACGGTCGGCGTGGCAGCGTGGAACGCGCCGGTCAACTACCAGCGGTTCAACCTCATCGTCCTCACGGTCTCGCTCGGCCTGGCGATCACGCTGGTGTGGAACCTCGGCGCCGGACTCCACGGTCTGGGCCGGCAGAACCTCGCGATCCTGCTGGGTGTCGCGGGGCTCGTCATGCTGGTCATCGCCTACAGCAGCTTCGTCCGCACACATGGTTCGCAGTCGCTCGTCCAGGCGTTCACCGACACGGTCATCTGGACCCGTCAGACGTTCCACGGGGCACCACGGCCCATCGAGGTGCTCATCGGGTTCCCGGCTTTGATCGTCGGTGTCTCGCTGCGCTCCAAGCGGCGGGAGGGCTGGTGGGTCCTGGTGTTCGCGGTCATCGGCACGGCGGTGCTGACGACGTCGCTGGTCTCACCCGGCGCGTTCCCCAAGTACATCGCGCTCTCGACGCTCTACTCCGGTGTCCTGGGCTTGATCGTGGGGCTGGTGCTGCGGCGCCAACTCATGAAGGAACCCTCGTCCCGGGCGGCCCGCGCCATCGCGCCGGTCGCACGCGTGGAACCTCCTCGTTTCGCCGCGCTCAAGTAGTGCGATAATCGACGCGGCGCAGCGCCTTGGTGCTGCCACCCAGGAGGGGTGCCGGAGCGGCCGATCGGAAGCGCCTTGAAAGCGCTCGCTGGCAGCAATGTCAGCCGCGGGTTCGAATCCCGCCCCCTCTGCTTGACGAACTATCGACTCGACCGCAGATTCGTGCTGCTCGCCGTCGGCACCAACGTGATGGTCGCCGGCGTCGCCGCAGCCCTGGCCCTCTTCCTGTCATCCGTCGCCCTGCTGGCCTGGATCTTCGGCCTGCTGGCCATCGCCGCACTGGCGAACGCCGTGCGGGTGTTCGCCTTTCCCCCGGTGGTCGTGCGTACGGATCCGGGCGGCTTGCGCCTCGGCGGACCGCTCACGGTCAAGCCGATCCACGTTCCGTGGCTCGACGTCGAGGACGTCACGATCGACAGCACCCGCCTGTTCGTCGACCGCGGCGGTGACGCGGTGGTCGCGTTCCCGCTGGCGTACGTCGGCGGTCGCGCGGCCGAACTGCTCCGCGACATCTACGACCGGCTCAACACCGCCAACGGCTACCGCCGATTCACCCCCAGCTGAGTCAGTCGACCTTGACGCGCCGTAGGTACGTGTCGCTGGCGACGGTGCTCGTGGCAGCCAAGGTCGCTCTGAAGTAGACGTACTTGTGGCGCGGCAGATTCTTGACACTGATGGTCGCCCGGCCCTTGGTGAAGGTGACCGTGCGACTGGCGTTTGGGTACCTGGAGGAGAGACCGTAGCGAAGCTTGATCTTGCCTGACGGCGAAGTGACGCCGGTGACCTTGACGGTGAGCTTGAGCGTGACCTTGCCTCTTGACGGCGAGGTGCCGGACAGGTAGACCGACGCCCCTCGCTTGACCGCTGCGCTGAGATTGCTGGTTGCCCCGACACTCTGGGTGCCAGCCTGCGAAGCGGTGACCAGCACCTGCAACTTCTTCCCGATGTCGGTAGAGGACACGCGCCGAGTGTTGCTCGTGGTGGGGCTGCCGAGCGGCGTCGAGACCCCGTTGCTCACCCTCATCCATTGATATTTGTAGGTCGCGCTGTTGGAAGACCATGTGCCGCGGTAGACACGGACAGTGCCGCCTGCGAAGAAGTCGCCTGAAAGCTGTGGTGCGTCCTTGTTCACCAGCGGGCGAGGTCCGAGGACGGCATCCTTGCCGGTAAGAGCGATCCCGTATGGTGCGTCCAGCACAGCCGCCTCGGCCCACAGCGTTGTGTGATCAAAGTACTGGCCGACGTATCCGCCACTGTCCTGCCAGAAGTAGAGCCACACGGGCCGGCCCAGGGTGCGCAGCGTGTAGTGCCCTTGCGCGTCCGTGACGGTCTGGACGTTCGGGTCGAGATTCCATGGCTGGAAGTCTCCGTAAGAGCGGGAGATGTCATATCCGCCGACCTCAGCGAAGCCGACCGGTTTGCCGAGCGCATCAGTCACGGTGCCGCTTATCGTTCCGCCGGAGTAGCGCAGGTGAACGTCATGGCCGGAGGTGGTCGTGTCGGCGTTCACGTCGATCGACTGCGCAGCCTCGACAGTCTCTGCATCGCCGTAGAACTGCCCCCTGAGGAGCCCCTCCATGACTTGGCCGTTCGACCCCACGTCGAAGCCCAGTCGGTAGGTGGCCGGCGGCAGGGCGATCGTGTACCTGCCGACGAGTTCTGGATGCGTGCCGGACGGGTCATCAAAGGTTTCGTCCTCGCGCTCCACGCGCTGCCAGGGATGCTCCGGATCGGACGTCGCCTGAAACACCACGATGTCGACGCCTTTGACGCCCTTTCCATCTGGACCGAACACGAAGCCACTGATCGCGCCCTCGCCAGCTGTTGCTTGCGAGGCGGAGGACGTCAGGCCGATGAAACCGAAGACGATGAGGATTGAGGCGCACGCGGCGAGGGCGCGGCGCGGGGCATGCGAGAGCAAGAGGTGCCTTCCGAGACAGCCGCCGAGACTGGCTGTCTGGGCCTCGAGGAACTCTATAGATCTTCTGTGGCGGGCGGAGCGGAATGCCCGATTCGTCGGACTGGAGTCGCGGTCGGTATCCTGTTCCGGTTGCCGGTTTCGATCGGCAGCGGGGAGGTGTCGCATAGTGGCCTAGTGCGCCCGCCTGCTAAGCGGGTTGAGGTTTAAACCTCTCGCGAGTTCAAATCTCGCCACCTCCGCCGCAACGCAACGAGCAAGAATCGAAGAGACCAGCCACGAAGAGTGGCTGGTCTTTTCGCGTCGTGACCAGTTGAGGAGCTCGCTCCGCTCCGGGAGCCGCACGCTCGAAGTGGGAAAGACCGCGACCCGTCGAGCCAGCCGACCTGACATCTAAGCGCGAACCCGCGCCGCTCGCCTTCGGGCGTACCGGCGCCACGCCACGACGCCCAGCGCACCGATGATCCCGCCCAGCGTGTTGTTGAGGACGTCCCTGAGGCTTGCCGTGCGACCCGGCAGCGCCACGCCCTGGAACAGCTCGATGCCGACCGAGACCATGAGCACCACCGCCGTGGCCCGGAGCCAGGTCATGCGCAGCGAGCCCAGCATCAGCAATGCGCCGAACGGTATGAACAAGATGACGTTGGCCGAGGCCTCGACCAGCTCGTACGCCCGATTGGGCGGCAGGCCGAGGTCGATGAGCCAGGTGCCCGGCGGCGCGTCGAGGGAGTTGATGTTCTCGTCGACGTGCGAGGGCCACGCGGCGATGAGGACCAGGGTGAGGCCGTAGGTCGCGGCCGCCAGGAGGACGAGGCGGGATCGGCGAGTCACGGTTCGATCGTAGCCACGCACGAAATACGCGTTCGGGTGACGCGTCGCGGGCAACTCCGACAGGATCGAGCCCATGCGCGTCCACCACCTCAGCTGCGGGTCGTTCCACCCGCGCGGCATGCCGGAGATCGTCTGCCACGTGCTGCTGTGCGAGACCCCGGACGGGCTGGTGCTCGTCGACAGTGGCCTCGGCCGGCATGACTTCGCTGATCCGAAGCGGATGGGTGCGGCCAGATTCGTGATGCGGCCTGACCGTGACGACGCTGGAACCGCGATCGGCCAGATCGAGGCGAGGGGCTTCTCCGCGTCTGACGTGCGGCACGTCGTCCTGACGCACATGGACTTCGACCACATCGGCGGCCTCGCCGACTTTCCGGAGGCGACGGTCCACACGACGGCCGATGAGTACGACTGGGCCGTCGTCAATCCTGACTTCGCCTCACGTCGTCGCTACTCCCTGAAGCCGTTGTCGCATGACCCTCGCATCCAGACCCACGGCGGGCCTGGCGAGCAATGGAAGTACGGCCTCCGCGGCATCGAGGTGCTGCCCGGCATCACCTACCTGCCGATGCCGGGGCACACCAAGGGACATGCGGCCGTCGCCGTCGAGACGCCTGACCGCGGCCTGCTGATCCACGCGGGCGACGCGGCATTCGACGTCAGCTCCTACTCCCCGACGCTCCCGTCCGGCGCCTCCGTGTCGATGTCGAGGCGGCTCAGGGCCATCGAGACGTTCGCGGCCGTCGACCGCAAGCAGGTCATCGCCAACCACGCCACGCTGCGCCGGCTCAACGAAGAAGCCGGCGTCACGGTGTTCACCGCGCACGACAAGCGCATCCTCGACGAACTCCTCGGGAGCTGAACCATGGGTGGCGGGCGAGGTGACGAAGCGCCCACGTTGTGGGCCAAACAGCTCGAGTTCGTGGCCATGCTTTTGGCGCTCATCTTCCTCGTCGCATACGCGATCCCGATCCTGGCTCCCGACGCGCCAGCGGGGCTCAGGGCTGCCTGTCGGACTGCGGTGTGGGTGACCTGGGCGCTCCTGGCTGTGGAGGTGGCGATCCGATTCCTGCACGCGGAGAGCAAGAAGGCGTTCTTCCGGCATCACTGGCTGGATGTGGCGGCCGTGGTCCTGCCGGTCCTGCGGCCGCTTCGGCTCCTGAGGCTCGTGCTGCTCGTCAGCTTCTTGCAGCGACACGTCGGTCATTCGCTGATCGGCCGGGTGGGGGTCTACGTCGGTGGCGCAATCGTCCTGACGTCCTTCGTCGCTTCTCTTGCCGTGCTGGAAGTCGAGCGCGAGAGCCCTGAGGGCAACATCCGTACGTACGGGGACGCGATCTGGTGGGTCATGACGACGCTGTCGACCGTGGGATACGGCGACCACTACCCCGTGACGACGGAGGGGCGCTGCATCGCTGTGGCTCTGATGGTCGTCGGCGTCGCGTTGCTGGGCGTCGTCACCGCTTCGCTGGCGACGTGGCTCATCGAGCAAGTGCGGGAGATCGAGGAGGAGTCAGATGCACTCCAACGTCAGGACATCCTCGCGCTACGCGACGAGGTGAGACTCCTCCGGTCCGAGCTGGAGAAGAAGTCCGCGGCCGAGGATTGAGGGCGTCCAGGGTGACGAGGCGCACGTAGCGATCCGGAGGACGACTCCGTATAGTTGGTTGCGCGGAGCAATCACCGTCCCCGCATCAACCCCGTTCTTCCTGGAGAATTCCTGTGCCTTCGTCGACCCGACGCACTCACTACTGGCTGACCTTCGCCGTGCTCGCGGTGGCCGTGTCGTCGTACTCGCTCATGCAGTCGCTCACGATCCCGGTGCTGTCCGAGATCGAGCACGAGCTCAACACCGACCAGAACACCGTGACCTGGGTGCTGACGGCGTACCTGCTGTCGGCCTCGGTCTTCACGCCCATCATGGGCCGACTCGGCGACGCGTTCGGCAAGGAGCGCCTGCTCGTCCTGTCGCTGGTCGCCCTCGCCGCCGGCTCGCTGCTCGCGGCCCTCGCCGGCAGCATCGGCGTCGCTGATCGTCGCCCGCATCATCCAGGGCGTCGGTGGCGGCGTCCTGCCGCTGGCGTTCGGCATCATCCGCGACGAGTTCCCGCACCACAAGGTCGGCGGCGCCGTCAGCGTCGTCTCGTCGCTGCTCGCCGTCGGCTTCGGCGCGGGCATCGTGCTGGCCGGCCCGATCGTCTCCGGCCTCGGCTACCACTGGCTGTTCTGGCTGCCGTTCATCGTGACCTCGATCGCCGCGGTGGCCGCGATCGTCTTCGTGCCCGAGTCGCCGCTCCGCACGCCCGGCCGCATCTCGGTGCTCCCGGCCGTGCTCCTGTCGAGCTGGCTCGTCGCCCTGCTGCTCGCGCTCAGCGAGGCGCCGAAGTGGGGCTGGGGCTCCGGCCGCACGATCGGCCTCCTCGTGCTCGCCGTCGTGCTGATGGTGGCGTGGATCCAGGTCGAGCAGCGCGCCGCCGTCCCGCTGATCGACATGCGCATGATGCGGCTGCCCGGCGTGTGGACGACCAACCTCGTCGCGCTCCTGCTCGGCGTCGGCATGTACGCGTCGTTCGGCTTCATCCCGCAGTTCAACCAGACGCCGAGCGCCAGCGGGTACGGCTTCGGGTCCAGCGTGACCGAGTCCGGCATGCTGATGCTGCCGTCGGCCGTCGCGACGTTCCTGACCGGACTCGTCGCCGCCTCGATCGCCCGCCGCATCGGCCCCAAGACCGTCGTCGTCTTCGGGTCGGCGGTCGGTGCCGTCGGCATGTTCATGCTGGCCTTCATGCACGACACCAAGGCGCAGATCGCGATCGCCAACGGCATCACCGGCATCGGCATCGGCCTGGCGTTCGCCTGCCTCGCGGGTCTGATCGTCGGCGCCGTGCCGCCCGAGCAGACCGGCGTCGCGAGCGGCATGAACGCCAACATCCGTACGATCGGCGGCTCGGTCGGCACCGCGGTCATGGCGAGCATCGTCACGGCGCACTTCCTGCCGAGCGGGTTCCCCAAGGAGATCGGCTACACGGCCGGCTTCGCGGTGCTGGGCGGCGCGCTGCTGCTCGCGGCGATCGCCGGGCTCGCGATCCCCACGATCTCGGCCGAGAAGCTCGAGGAGCAGCTCGAGCAGGAGCCGTCCCCGGAGTCGATCCTGGAGCCGGCAACCGCCTGATCACCACCCAGCCTTCCCCTCCGCTACGTTGTGGCTCGAGGGGAAGGCTGCGGTATGTCCGGAGGTGTGGCGGCAACGCGATCGCCCGTGCTCGTCGGCGCGAACCCCGGCCTGCGCCTGTACGACGGGGCGACCCTCACGGCGTACGTCTCGGTGTGGCGCGTCGACTGGTCGATCCACGGCAGCGGCAACGCCCTCGTCCTGTGGCGCGACGACCAGGTCCACCTGTACGGCGCGAACACCGAGCTCGCGGCCTGGCTCGAGCACGACTTCGTACGCCACTTCCCCGAGGCCGAAGGACTCGTGTGGCCCGACCCGGTCGTCGTCCGAGAGGACGTCGAGGTCGCCATCGACCTGGCAACCGGCATGCATGCGCGGACTGCGGGACTCGAGCTGCACATGTCCGACGTGCTCGACAGGCGTACGTTCACCACCGATGAGTTCGCTCTCGACGGCGCCGACCACAGCCTGAGCCTCGTGCTGGCACCGTGCCGCAGCGCCTCGCTCGTCCACGACGGACAACAGCTCGCGGGTGAGCCGCAGGTCAGCGGCACCACGGCACGCCCCTCGTCGTCGGCGTTCATCGCGGTCGCCGAGGTCTGGAGCCGCTGAGGCTGTGGCGCTCCGCATGATGCGTGCGGCAACCCACAAACCACGACCCCGTCCCTGTCCGCCGGCGCGCGTTGCGCGTAGACCGGAAGCATGGTCATCCTGCTGTGGGTTGCGGTCGCGGTTGTCATCGCGAACGCCATCTTCGGCGCGTTCCTGGTGATCAGGTACCGGGCTGAGCGACGCCGCGCCGCTGAGGCGCGCCATCGCCTCCCGGAAGCGGCACGCTGGAGGGCCCGCTCGGCGGGCGGCTCGTCGCACCTGCACCTAACATGACTGCGTGATCCACCTCGGCTCGTTCTTCCGGGACGAGTCCGGTCGGCTCGTGGTGTTCCAGGTCCCCAACCCCGCCCTCTGCGTCTGGCTCGCGGCGGCGATGCTGCGGTGGAGCCCGTACGACTCGCGTGACGGCGAGCTGCGTTGGATCGGCGCAGGTGCGCTGATCGTCTGGAGCCTTGACGAGCTCGTACGCGGGGCGGCTCCGTGGCGGCGTCTGCTCGGGGCCGTCGTGCTCGTGTGGCAGCTGTGGAACCTCGCCTAGGACCCGGAGAGCTCGGTGACCAGGTCCATGAAACGCCGTGCCGGCTCGGCGCGGTCGGGGCCGCCGAGGTAGTGGTCGGCGCGCTCGGCTCGGACGGCGGCGAGCGGATCGTCGCCGAGGGCAGCGTCCAGTGCCTCGTCGAGGTGCACGAGGTCACGGTCGATGACGTATGCCGCGGCCGACGTCGGGTGCGCGTCGCGGAAGGCGTCGGGGTCGTCGAACTGCGCGGCATACATGACCAGTGGCTTGTTGCTGGCCATGAAGTCGACGACGATGCCCGACACGTCCGAGACCATCACGTCGACGGAGTTGAACGCCTCGATCAAGGGCTCGTCCATCGCGGGCTTGCCCCACCGGTGCGGGCGGCCGGTTGTGGCGGCGTCGGCCTCGAGCAGCTCGTTGACGCGGACGATCATCGCCTCGGCCTCGACATGGTTCTGGCCCGCGAAGTGGCGCCGGAACACGACGGTGCAGCCGCGGTCGAGCAGGGCCTGGACGAGCCGGTCGGCGACCGCGAGCGACGAGACGTTGAGGCTGTCGTCGGCGTGCCGCCACGTCGGCGCGTAGAGCACGGTCGGTGGCCGTGGGACCGGGCCGTCGCGGGCACGATGCCCTCGGTCTGCGGCCGGCCGATGATGCGCAGCTTGTCTGCCGGGATCGACAGCCCGGCCGCGACGAACCGGTCGATCGCCGCCTGGCCGGCGACCGCGACGAGGTCGTACTGCAACACCCGTTCGGAAGCGCTGAGCGGCTTGTCGCTGTCGCCGTGGCCGAGGAATGCGTGCGTCGCGGACGAGCCCGTGATGAAGTCGGTGTTGGCCGCCGCGCCGTGCGGATAGAGCGCACCGCGGACGCTCGCCGGGATCTGCCCCTGCACGATCGGCACGGCGGGATACATGTCGGCGAGCTGGCGGAACAGCGCCGGGCGTGCGGGCGACGATGCACCAGTGCACGCCTGTGCGCTCGACCCAGGGCGACCACATCCCGATGTGGACGCCGACCTTGCCGGCATACGGGATCGCGATCGTGGGTGCGTACGCCTCGACGGCCTCGGCGGCGTCGGCGCACTCACGGGCGTACCGGTGCATCGTGCCGGCGATCACCGCGAGCGCCAGGCTGCCGACGATCGCGATGACCAGTGCGGCGGCGGGCTGCAGCAGCACGTCGATCAGCACGACGAGCGTCAGCGCGGCGGCGACGATCGCCCAGACCCGCAGGCGCAGCGGAGGCTTGTCGGCGAGATGGGTCGACTGGCCCGGGAAGTGGGCGGCGCGGGGCGGACGGGCCGACGCGCTGGAGCGAGCCACGATGCCGGTCGCGAGGCCCAGGGCGAGCACGAGCAGGGCGGCGACGATCACGGGAGGCACTCTAGTCGGAACAGGGCATGGCTCCTCGACGTTGTGCCGAGGTATGAAGAACGTCGGCTTCCTCTCCTTCGGCCACTACCAAGCTGTCCCGGGCTCACAGACGCGTACGGCCGGTGATGTGCTGCTGCAGTCGATCGACCTCGCCGTCGCGGCTGAGGAGCTTGGGCTCGACGGCGCGTTCTTCCGCGTGCACCACTTCGCCCGTCAGCTGTCGTCGCCGTTCCCGTTGCTGGCCGCGGTCGGCGCGCGTACGAGTCGCATCGAGATCGGCACCGGCGTGATCGACATGCGCTACGAGAACCCGCTCTACATGGCCGAGGACGCCGCGGCGGCCGACCTGATCAGCGGTGGCCGGCTCCAGCTCGGCATCAGCCGCGGATCACCCGAGACCGCGCTGCGCGGCTACGAGTCGTTCGGCCACCTGCCGGAGGAGGGTCAGAGCGACGCCGACATGGCCCGGGAGCACACCGAGCTGTTCCGGCACGCGATCGCCGGCGCCGGTGTCGTGATGTCCGATCCCAAGATGACGGGGCAGTCGGTGCCGCTGCCGATCATGCCGCAGGCGCCAGGCCTGGCCGATCGGATCTGGTGGGGCTCGGGCACCCGAGCGACCGCCGAGTGGACCGCCGAGCAGGGCATGAACCTCATGAGCTCGACGCTCCTGACCGAGGACACCGGGGTGCCGTTCGACCAGCTGCAGCTCGAGCAGATCCAGCGCTTCCGTGCCGCCTGGGCCGAGGCCGGCTGGGAGCGCGAGCCGCGGGTGTCGGTCAGCCGTAGCGTCATCCCGATCCTCGATGCGCAGGATCGTGCCTACTTCGGCGAGCGCAGCGGCGAGGACCAGCTCGGCCACCTCGACGGCGGCATCGCAAGGTTCGGCAAGTCGTACGTCGGAGAGCCCGACGCGCTGGCCGAGGAGCTCGCCCAGGACGTCGCGGTGCGCGAGGCGGACTCGCTACTGCTCACGGTGCCCAACCAGCTCGGCGTCGACTACAACGCTCGGCTGCTGGGCGCACTCGCCGACCACGTGCTCCCGGCGATCGGCTGGAAACCCCGCACCTGAACGCGCTGAGCCTGACGTTTCTGCTAGTACGACACGGCGTGTCGCTGCAGAAACGTCAGGCTCAGCGGGAGGGTGGTCAGGCCTCGAGGCGGGCCTTCAGGGCGTCGAGCTCGGTCCAGAGGACGGTCGGCAGCTTGTCGCCGAACTTCTCGAACCACTCGTTGATCTGCGGGATCTCGGCCTGCCACTCGTCGACGTCGACGCGCAGCGCCTTCTCGAGCTGCTCGTCGGTGACGTCGAGGCCCTCGGTGTCGATCGCGCCGGGCGTCGGCACCAGGCCGATGGGGGTCTCGACCGCCTCGACCTTGCCCTCGACGCGCTCGATGACGTACTTCAGGATGCGGCTGTTCTCGCCGAACCCCGGCCACAGGAAGCCGCCGTCCTCGTCGCGACGGAACCAGTTGACGTAGAAGATCTTGGGGAACTTCGACTCGTCGTTGTTCTTGGCCATGTTGATCCAGTGGCTGAAGTAGTCACCCGCGTCGTAGCCGATGAACGGCAGCATCGCCATCGGGTCGCGGCGGACCACGCCGACGGCGCCCGTGGCTGCGGCCGTGGTCTCCGACGACAGCGTCGCACCCATGAACGTGCCGTGGGTCCAGTCGCGGGCCTCGGTCACCAGGGGGATCGTCGTCTTGCGCCGCCCACCGAAGAGGATCGCGTCGAGCGGTACGCCGTTGGGGTCGTCGTACTCGTCGGCCAGCGTCGGGCACTGCTTGATCGGCGTGCAGAACCGGCTGTTGGGGTGCGACGACACCTCGTCGGACTCAGGGGTCCAGTCGCGGCCCTTCCAGTCCGTCAGGTGCGCGGGCGCCTCGTCGGTCATGCCCTCCCACCAGACGTCGCCGTCATCGGTCAGCGCGACGTTGGTGAAGACCGAGTTGCCCTGGTCGATCGTGCGCATCGCATTGGCGTTGGTGTCCCAGCCCGTGCCGGGAGCCACGCCGAACAGGCCGAACTCGGGGTTGACGGCATACAGGCGGCCATCGGCGCCGACGCGGATCCAGGCGATGTCGTCGCCGATCGTCTCGACCTTCCAGCCGGGCACCGTGGGCTCGACCATCGCGAGGTTGGTCTTGCCGCACGCGCTCGGGAACGCCGCCGCGACGTACTTGACGACGTTCTCGGGCGAGGTGAGCTTGAGGATCAGCATGTGCTCGGCCATCCAGCCCTCGTCGCGGCCCATCACCGAGGCGATGCGCAGCGAGTAGCACTTCTTGCCGAGCAGGGCGTTGCCGCCGTAGCCCGAGCCGAACGACCAGATCGTGCGCTCCTCGGGGAACTGGACGATGTACTTGGTGTCGTTGCACGGCCACGGGACGTCCTGCTCACCGTCGGCCAGCGGTGCGCCGATCGAGTGCAGCGCCGGCACGTAGTCGGCCTCGAGCTCCTCGATCCGGTCGAGCACGTTCTTGCCGACGCGGGCCATGACGGTCATCGAGGCGACGACGTATGCCGAGTCGGTGATCTCGACGCCGAACATCGGGCTGTTCGAGTCGAGGTGACCCATGACGAACGGGATGACGTACATCGTGCGGCCCTGCATGCAGCCGTCGTAGAGGTTCGTCATGATCGCCTTCATGTCCGAAGGCTCCATCCAGTTGTTGGTCGGGCCGCAGTCGGCCTCGTCAACACTGCAGATGTAGGTACGGTCCTCGACCCGAGCGACATCGCTCGGGTCCGACGCGCACCAGAACGAGTTGGGCTTCTTGGACTCGTCGAGTCGTACGAAGGTGCCGGAGGCGACGAGGTCATCGGTCAGGGAGACCCATTCCTCGGGAGTGCCTTCGACCCAGTGGATGGCGGCTGGCTGAGTCAGGGCGGCGACATCATCGACCCAGGCCTGGAGCCTGGGGTGCGTCGTCCGGTAGGTGGATAGGGCGGTGTCTGCGGACATGTGTGAACTTTTCCTTCTCGCGCATCGCGAACCAAGCGCATTGATTCGCACTCCCTCGGCATGCGGGCCTCGGGTAGCTGATGTGTGATGAATCGGCACCGACGGGCGATGACGATTCAGCCGACTTTACGGGTCACATCGGGCATATGGGCTGGTCGGAAGGGGTGAACATAGTCACACACATGTCAGGAGGGGCGGTGCCTCGCGGCACCGCCCCTCCTTCGTGACTCGTGCTGGACTACTTGGTGTAGCCGAGCCGGATGTAGGCGGACCGGACGATCGCCGGCGACGTGTCGACGGTCCTGTGCGAGATCCGATCGGTGCCGGACCTCGTCGTGTACTGCTGCGCGCTGCGAGCGGTAGTCGTGGCGGACCTGGGCCTTCAACGCGGCGAGCGACTCGGCGAGTGTCAGGGGCTCGTCGATCCTCGTAGTAGAGCCTCCTCGTCGTCGCTCGTCGATGTCGATCGTCGAACTCTTCCTCGTCGTCGTAGTAGTTCAGCCTGACCGACGAACGAGAACGATGCCCGTGCCGTATGCCGACGTGGAGATCGTCGGTCGAGCCGCTTGGTCTCGGGAACCGTCGTCGTCGGAGTCACCGTTCGCCGGGACCAGGTCGGACCTGCAGCGGGAACGCCTTGCCGCGACGCGCCGGGACCTTGGTGCCGTTCTTGACCTTGACCCGCTGCGACGTTCTTCCAGATGTCGATCGCGAAGATGCGCAGCGCGATCGTAGTCCGGCTTCAGGTCGGTGTTGACACGTCGACCGAGTTGATCGTGACCTTGGTCGTCGGAGCCGGTCTGCAGGAGACTCGACGTCGCTGGCCACGTCGTACGGGACCTGTCGGCGAAGTACTCGTTCGTCGAGACCCGCTGGGTCCGCGTCGTAGGTCGCGGCGTCGCGACCGCCGTCATGGGCGGATGTAGTTGATCGTCCAGGTCATCAGCGCTTCGCCACCGGCGCGAGTAGGCGTCTGAGCCCGTCGAGCACGTCGTTGAACAGCTGGTGCCGACGGCGGAGCCGAGGGCGCCGGAACGGCGACGTTGGTGGTCGCGCATCGACCGTGGTGGCCGTTGACGGTCGTGTGCGTCGTGACCAGGGTCGAGTCGGGCAGCTGGCCGAGGGTGACCCCATGATGCCGTTGAGGCGATCCTGGCGTGACGCTGTCCGGCCGGGTCATGTCGATGTTGGCGAGCTTGTACGAACCGTGGTCGGTCCGTCTGGATGACGAGCCGAGCGCGTGGCCTCGTGGAATGTCTCGCGTCGACGGCCCGATGAAGTCATCCGGGTGACCGATAGGCGAAGACCTTGGTCGCCGCACACCGCCGTGAGCAGTGCCGACCGACGCCATGGCGACTCGCCGTACGAGCACGCGGTCGCGATGTTGCCGCCCGGCGACGATCGGCTGCGTGGGATCGAGCGGTCGCCGGCGAGCGGTCTGGAACGTGGCACCGTCTGACGCCGGCGGCTTCTTGGCAGCTCGCAGACTTCGCGGCCATCTTGGTCGCGTCCTTGCTGGCGCGTGCCGACCGGAGACGCGAGGCAGCGCGAGCTGTGGATCGACGAGTAGGCCGACGCCGAGCTGGAGGCTGGTTGCGCTGGCGACGCCAGGCCGACTTGCGCGACGGCCTTCGGACGCTGTCAGTCTTGACGGCGTGAGGCCGCGGCAGTCGGGTCTGTCGATCGTGACGATGTCGGCGCGGGCGTGATGCCGGCGAGGTGCTCGAGCTGTAGCCGGTGAAGCCGTAGGAGACCGAGCCGACGAGGTTGTTGTCTGCGTCGTAGACCGGCGAGCCGGACATGCCGGCCCAGATGCCCGGCAGTCGAGACGTCGCCCCTTGTTGCCGTTGGTGATGCGGCTGCCGCTGATGTCGAACAAGTAGATGTGGTTGTCGTCCGGCGCCGTCGGTGATGCGTGTCGACGTAGGTGCCCTGGAAGGTCTCGAGCACGTTGCCCTCGACCGTCGTCTTGCCGGTGACCGGCTGAGTCGGGGGTGAAGCCGCCGGTCCAGACAGGCGTACCTGGGCAGATCGTGGTGTCGACGTTCGGTACGGCTTGGGCAGCGCTGGTGGTGGCGGCGATACCCGCCGCGACCAGCGCGAAAGTGGATGTGACGCTGGCAAGAGTGCGCAGCGGGCGTGGCGACATGGCGGGATCCTCCGCGATCGGTGACAGGGTGTTGTTCGAGCACACAGTAGGGCACCCCGAGGACGTGCGGGCGAACTCGAAGGAAGTGCCCAGATTTTCTCTCTGCGCGGCGCCACGCTAGACTCGGCGAGGCCCTTCGGGGCATGCGCCCGTAGCTCAACGGATAGAGCATCTGACTACGGATCAGAAGGTTAGGGGTTCGAATCCCTTCGGGCGCGCCAGATGTGAGAAGTCCCGCCGGAGCCAGAGGCTCGGGCGGGACTTCTGTCGTTGCTGGGTCGCCTGGTCAGGGATCGAGGTCGGCGTCGAACGTGTCGGGTTTGTGGATGAACCCGGCGCGGCCCAGTGGCCACACGCGCAGCCAGGCCTTGCCGACGACACTGTCCTCGGCGATGAACCCGCCGCCGGGATCGCCCTGGTGGACGCGCGAGTCGCTGGAGTTGCCGCGGTTGTCACCCATGACCCAGAGATGACCCTTGGGCACGACGACCTTGAACGGCTTGTCCTTCGTGGCGGTCTCGTCGAGGACGTACGGCTCGGTGATCTGCTTGCCGTTGATCGTGAGCTTGCCGTCGGTGCAGCACTCGATCGTGTCGCCGCCGACGCCGATGACGCGTTTGATCAGGTGGCCGCCGGTGGGGAACAGTCCGACCGTCTCGAGCGCCTTCTGGATCGGGTTCGACGCGTGCTTGGAGTCCTCTTCGGTGAGCCAGCCCCCCGGGTCGTCGAACACGACGATGTCCCCGCGCTTCACGTCGCCGCCGCCCCAGTAGGAGACCTTCTGCACGAGGATCTTGTCGTTGACGAGCATCGTCGGCTCCATGGATGCCGACGGGATGTAGAACGCCTGGAGGAAGAACGTCTTGACGATGACTGCCATGACCATGGCAGTTGCGACCAGAAGGATCGACTCCTGCCACACCGGCAGCTGCTTCTTGGCCTTCTTCTGTTCCGTCACGGACAGAGCCTAGCCCGAAGGCGCCAAACGCCCGGTCGCCGGATTCGTCCGGGCGACCCGCCGGGCTCAGGCGGCGACACAGGTCATGCAGAGCGTGGCACGAGGAAATGCCTCGAGCCGAGCGCGGGCGATCGCCGCCGAGCATTGCTCGCACGAGCCGTACAGCCCAAGGTCCAGCCGCGTCAGCACGTGCTCGGTCTGCGCCAGGATCGCGGCGGTGTTCTCGACCTGCACGGCGTCCTGCATCAGCTCGGCGCGGTGCGCAGCGATGTCGATCTCGTCATGCAGCACCTCGAGCGTCGACGCCGACACGGCCTGCGCCGACGCGCTGTCCAGGATCGCGAGCTCCGCGCGGAGCCGCTCTGCGGCCAGCACCAGCCCGTCGCGGATCGAGCTCAGCTCCTCCGCGGTCCAGGCCGGATCGAGTTCTGTCGTCATGCGAGGGCCTCCGGGGCATCAGTGGTCTCGTCGGCATACCCCGTTGTCCCGCCCGTATTCACCGCTGAACGCACGAGTCCCCGGGACATCGCCCGGGGACTCGTGCTGGTCGCTCACGGCTTCTTGTCAGGAGCCTTCTTGGCGGGCTTCGGCGGGGTGACATCGGCCGGCGGCGTCGGCTTCGGCGGCGCCGGGAACGGCTCGGGCGGAGGCGGCGGGGTGTTGGTGCGCCCCTTGACCGCGGCGACCGCCGCCGCGCCGGCACCCGTCAGGATCCCGAGGAAGGCCACTCGCTTGAGCTTCGAGCGCTTCTTCTTGGGCTTGACCTTGTCGGGCACCTTGTCGGCGACTCCGTCGGGCAGCCGCTCGAACAGGTCATCGCGCAGGTCACGCAGCTGGTCCTTGTCGGGAAGCATGTCGACCAGCTGGTCGCGTACGCCGGGCGCACGATCGACAACCTGCTGACGGAGCTCCTCGGTCTGGCTCGCCAGGTCATCCAGACGGGCTTCGAGCTTGGTGCGGAACTTCTTCTTCTTGAACGGCATGGATAACTCCTCGTGTCGTGATGATGTCGGGTCGGGCGCAGCCTTACTCCAAGGCGACCTCCTGCGGCTTCTTGTCCGTACGTAGGCCCCGCCAGCTCGGCTGGCGCAGGTTGCCACCGGAGGTCCACTCCGCGAACGACACCTCGCCGACGAGGCTGGGGGTGACCCAATGGGCATCCTTGGCGATCTCGCGAGGTGTCTCGGCGAGCGGGCTGGTCTTGCGGGCGAGCTTCGAGAGTCGCTTCTGGAGGTCGGCCAGCGTGCGCTCGTCGAAGCCCGTGCCGACCTTGCCGACGTAGCGGAGGCCGTCCTCGGTGGGGATGCCGAGCAGGAGTGCGCCGATCGTGCCGCTGCGTGCGCCCTGGCCCTCACGCCACCCGGCGACGACGACCTCCTGCATGCGCTGGTGCTTGACCTTGGTCCACGCCGTCGCTCGCTTGCCACCGAGGTAGCGGCTGTCCCGGCGCTTGGCGAGCACCCCCTCGAGGCCGAGCGTCTTGCTCGACTCGACGGCATCGGCAAGCGATCCGTCGAACGCCTTGGGGACGTCGACGACGTCGGCGGCGATCTTGAGGCTCCGCAGCGCCTTGCGACGTCCGACGTACGGCGTGTCGAGCAACGAGTCGCCACCCGATCGCATGAGGTCGAACACGAGGTACTTGACCGGCACGTCCTTTCGCGCCGCCTCGACGTCAGCTTCCTTGGTCAGCCCCATGCGTTGCTGCAGCCGGCCGAAGTCGGGGACGCCGGCAGCGTTGAGCGCGACGATCTCGCCGTCGAGGACGGTGTCGTCGAGGCCCAGCTCGGCCAGCGCGTTGACGACCTCGGGGTAGCCGGCCGTGACGTCGTTCTCGTTGCGGGTGAACAGGCCGACGTCCTTGCCGTCGATCACCGCCACCGCGCGGATGCCGTCCCACTTCATCTCGAACGCCCAGTCGTCCTCGTCGCGGACGTCCTCGGCGGAGCCGAGCTTCGCCAGCATGGGCGCGACGAACCCGCTCTTCATCGAACGTGCGGGGGCCTTCTTGCGCGGTTTGGCCGGCAGCTCCATCAGGTGGATCAGCCAGTTCTTGCCGGTCTTGATCAGGGCGAACTTGCGGGGGCCGCCGAGCCCGCCGCCCTTGCGACCGGTCAGCGTCGCGATGACCTCCTTGCCGTCGCGCCACTTCTCGAGCTCGTACGTGCCGGCGTCCCAGATCGTGACCTCGCCGCCGCCGTACTCGCCCTTGGGAATCGTGCCCTCGAACGTGCCGTACTCCAGCGGGTGGTCCTCCGTCTGCACGGCGAGGTGATTCTTCTTGGGATCGGTCGGCACCCCCTTGGGCAGCGCCCACGAGACCAGCACGCCGTCGTGCTCGAGGCGGAAGTCCCAGTGCAGGCTGCTCGCGTGGTGCTCCTGGATCACGAACGTCTGGCCGTCGGCGGCGCCCGGCGCGGCTTCGGGCACAGGTTCAGGGGTCTTGTTGGCATCGCGCTTGGATCGATAGGTCGAGAGCTTGTCGCTCGACGGCACCGGGCCGGCGAGATCCGCCATCGGGTCCTTGCGACGCTTCATGCGCTTCAGCACCTCGTCCATCGTGAGGTGCTGCAGGTCGTCGTTGAGCTCGCGCCACGTGCGGGGCACCGCGACGTACGGCTCGGGCCTCCCGCGCAGCGAGTAGGGCGCGATCGTGGTCTTGTTGGCGTTGTTCTGGCTCCAGTCGACCAGGACCTTGCCGCCGCGCAGGCTCTTCTTCATCGAGCTGACGACGAGATCGGGCAGCTCGGCCTCCAGGACCTGCGCGAACTGCTTGGCGAACCGGTTGACGTAGTCGGCGTCGTGCTTGCCGTCGAGCCCGGCGTAGAGATGGATGCCCTTGCTGCCGCTCGTCACCGGGTACGCCTCGAGGTCGAGGTCGCGCAGCAGGGCGCGGGCCCGTTTGGCGACCTCCACGCATTCGGGAAGGCCGGCACCCGGGCCCGGGTCGAGGTCGAGCACGAGGTGGTCGGGGTTCTGCTTGCCGCCGCGGGGGCCGACCTTCCACTGCGGCACGTGCAGCTCCAATGCGCCGACCTGTCCGGCCCAGGCGAGGGCTGCCGCACTGTCGAAGACGGGGTAGGTGTTGACGTGATCGCTGTGCTGGATCTCGACGCGGCGGATCCAGCTCGGTGCCGACGAGGGGAGGTTCTTCTCGAAGAAGACCTCGCCGGGCTTGTCGGCGGTGCCGACGCCGTCGACCCAGCGCTTGCGGGTCACGATGCGGTCGGCCAGGTGTGGCAGCAGGTAGGGCGCGATCTCCATGTAATAGGCGATGACCTCGGCCTTGGTCGTGCCGGTCGACGGGTAGATGACCTTGTCGGGATTGGTGAGGCGGAGGCGCTGGCCGGCGACCGACACGGTCTGGGTGTCGTTCGTACGCGCCATCGGGTCTCCTCTCGCTCACCGGCTCGTACCCGGGCGGACCCGGGCGAAACACGAGGCTGCGCCGTTCCGGAATGCTGAGATGGTTCGAAAGAACCATATCCACTGGCTCGGTGCGACTACGTGACCTCTTGCGCTTCAGACTCCACAGTGCCATGGTTGGAGGGCCGGTTGAGCAGAAGCCGGTTGACGGATCGAGACCCCTGGGGGTTTTCCGTGAACGCTGCTCCCGCATTGGCGCAGAACGATGACACGCACGATCTGATCGAAGCGGCTCGCCACGCAAGCGAAGCCGAACGCGCACTCCTCGAGGACGAAGTTGTTCGTCGTCATCTCGGGCTCGCGCACCATCTCGCCGGACGCTACGCAGGACGGGGCGCCGACCGTGACGACCTCGCCCAGGTCGCGTGCTTTGCCCTGGTGAAGGCAATCCGCGGATTCGACCATGAGCGGGGCGAGTTCGTCCCGTTCGCCACGGTCACGATCCTCGGTGAGATCAAGAAGTACTTCCGCGACTACTGCTGGGGCATCCGGCCACCGCGTCGGATCCAGCAGATGCAGGCCGACATCTCCAGCGCGACGGAGCGGTGCCTGCAGTCGGACTCGCGGCAGCCCGACCTCGCGACGATCGCCGGCGAGATCGATGCCGGAGTCGACGAGGTACGCGAGGCGATGGCGGCTCGCAGCTGCTTCTCGCCGACCTCGCTCGACCAGCCCGTACGCGAGAGCGGCCGTCCGCTGGGTGAGTCGATCGCCGGCGACACCTCCGACTACGAGTTCATCGACGACTGGGTGACGATCGAGCCGCTCTGCCGCGATCTCGACGACGACGAGCGGCAGCTGTTGCGGCTCCGGTTCGTCGAGGACAAGACGCAGCAGGAGATCGCCGAGATCGTCGGGGTCAGCCAGATGCAGATCTCGCGACGGCTCGCCAAGCTCCTGGCCCGTCTCAGGGAGTCGGCAACGGCAGCGGACGCGGCCTAGGTCCACGTAGGACGGCGGTCACCGAGACCGGTGGCCGCCGTCGCGCTTGCCGTACCCAGGAGGTCGCCCGCGGCCGACCGTGAGCGTCGCTCTGCCCGGTTCCTAGGGAGGCCGCCCGCGGCCGACCGTGAGCGGAGCGAACGATAGAGTTGGCATCGCCGGTTCAGCAGCAGCCGCTTCAGTTTGCTGACCCCGAGGGGCCATTCTTGCGGCGCACCACCCTGACCTTCCGGCTGAGCGGCCACGGCATCCAGCAGGACCTGCTCCACGAGTTCACCCTCCACCGCGAGGTGATCGCGTCTGCCGTCACCGCGGACGGGCATCCCACCATCGTGGTCGAGACCCTCGATGCGCCTGCCGCGCTGTGGGACGTACGGGCGACCGTCGGCATGTTCGACGACCTCGCCGAGGAGGTCGATCACTGATGCGGGTCGAGCTCGAGCGTCACAGGTCGCGCCACGAACGATGGACCGCCGCCCGGCGCATGCCCCACCATCTCGTCGGCGACGCTGGCGGCCAGTGCCGCGGCGGCGGCGCGGTTGACCGGCGTACCGGCGGCGAGGGGAGTGTGCCAGATCAACGAGACGTCATGGTGCGATCCGCAGGCGCGGCACATCTCGCGCAGCCGATCCGACTCGGCAGGGTCGCTCTGCTCGGGGCAGACCGCGATGACGTGGGATCGCGGCTCCTGCGTCTCGGCGAGCTGCTCGAGCGCAGCCGCGCCCGCAATGGTGTCGAGGCGCAGGATGACGTGCGTCGCGGATCGGAGCCAGCCGCTGGGCACCGTCACGAAATGTGTCTTGCAGCCCCGTTGTTCGAGCTGGTTGCTCAAGGCGTGATCGAGCATGTCACTGGCACCGAACAAGGTGACGGTGGTTCCGGTGGAGCCCGGCGGTTTCGCCATCGGGCACCCCTTCCCGAGTGTCGAATGACAGCGACAGCTGTCGTCGATGATGCGTATCTTGCTGCGGCGGACGTACCCACCGCCTCTCGCAGCAAACACCGCACCCCCGCCGCTATATATTTCACCCAAAGGGTGTGCTTCTCTTGAAAGATCCGGAGACGAGGAGTCCGTACGTGGACAGTTCGACGTTCTTTTCGCAGATGGCGCTCGACCTGCACGACGAACCGACCGCGGAGCGCACGATCGAGCTGATCGCCGACTATGCCCGGATCGCCACGACGTGCGACGACGCCGGCATCATGCTGGTCCACGCCCGCAACCAGATCGAGACCGCGGCCGCCACGTCCCAGCGTGTCGGCGAGTCGCACAACCTGCAGATCATCCATGACGAAGGCCCCTGCCTCGACGCGATCGAGGGACTGCCGATCTATCAGTCGGGCGACATCGCGAATGACCCGCGGTGGCTCAAGTGGGGCCCCGCGGTGGCTGAGCTCGGCATCAGGAGCGTCTTGAGCGTCAGGCTCGAGACCAGGACCCGGCGCTACGGCTCGCTCAATCTCTACGGCGACACCGTGGATGCGTTCGACGACGACGACGTCGCGGTCGCCGCGATTTTCGTCCGCCACGCCGCCGTCGCCCTGGCCAACGCGCACAACGAGGCCGGCCTCCAGGTCGCGATCGACGCCCGCAAGCTCATCGGCCAGGCACAGGGCATCCTCATGGAGCGGTTCGACCTCGACGCCGACCGCGCGTTCGACTTCCTGCGGCGTCAGTCACAGGCGCACAACGTCAAGTTGCGCTACGTCGCGGAGTGGGTCGTCGAGCACCGCAACTCACCCGACGCCACGTTCGAGACGCCGGAGCTGTCGGGCGACCGGACGACTGCGAGCTAGCCGGCCTTCTTCTTGGCCGCTGCCTTCTTCTTGGTGGTCTTCTTCTTCGCGGGAGCCTTGCTGGCGTTCTTGCGATCGACGCTGCGCTTGAGCGCCTCCATGAGGTCGACGACGTCGGCGCTCTCCTCTTCCTCCTGCTTGCCGAAGGTCGCCTCGGTGTCGAGCGACGCGCCCTTTTCGATCTTGGCCTCGATCAGGGTGCGGAGCTGCTCCTGGTAGTCGTCGGTGAACGCCGAGGGGTCGAAGTCCTCCGACAGCGAGTCGACGAGCTGCGCGGCCATGTCCCGCTCCTTCTGGCTGATGCGGGGAGTCGAGTCGAGCACGTCGAACGAGGGCTTGCGCACCTCGTCGTCCCACAACATGGTCTGGAGCACCAGCACGTTGTCGCGGACCCGCAAGGCTGCGAGCCTGGTCTTCTGGCGGAGCGCGAACTGCACGATCGCGGTGCGGTCGGAGTCCTCGAGGGCGCGGCGCAGCAGCGTGTAGGGCTTGAGCGCCCGCTCCTCGGGCTCGAGGAAGTACGCCTTGTCGAGCATCAGGACGTCGACCTGGTCGGCGGGGACGAACTCCACGACCTCGATCTCGTGGCTGCGCTCGGCCGGCAGTGAGGCGAAGTCCTCGTCGGTCAGCACGACGGTCTTGTCGCCGTCGTCGTACGCCTTGTCGATGTCCTCGTAGGCGACGACCTTGTTGCACACCTCGCACTTGCGTTGGTAGCGGATCCGGCCGCCGTCCTTGTTGTGGACCTGGTGCAACGAGACGTCGTGGCTCTCCGTGGCGCTGTAGACCTTCACGGGCACATTGACCAGACCGAAGCTGATGGCGCCCTTCCAGATGGATCGCATGCCTAAGTGAATCGCGCTTGATCCGCTGACGCCAGTCATCTGGGTTTATGCGTCGGCGGAGTGGGCACGGTTCCCGCATGACGCACGACGACGGATCGCAAGCATTTCCACCCCAGCAGCAGGATCCGCCCGGGCTCACCGGGGACATGCGGCCACGCCCGGACCATGGAGAGGACTCCTACCAAGGCAGCGGCCGGCTCGAAGGCCGTAAGGCGCTGATCACCGGCGGCGACTCCGGCATCGGCCGCGCCATCGCCATCGCGTATGCCCGTGAGGGCGCGGACGTTGCGTTCACGTACCTGCCGGACGAGAAGGCTGACGCCGATGAGACGTCCGCGCAGCTCGAGCGGGCCGGACGGGCGCACGTCGCGATCGAGGCGGACCTGCGCGATCGCGAGACGTGCGACCGGGTCGTGGCCGACGCGGTTCAGCAGCTGGGCGGCCTCGACATCCTGGTCAACAACGCGGGCTATCAGATGGCGCGTGAGGAGGGCCTCGAGGAGATCACCGACGAGACGATGGACCGGGTCTTCAAGACCAACCTGTACGCACTGTTCTGGCTGACGCGGGCCGCCGTCCCGCACCTGCAGCGCGGCTCGGCGATCATCAACAACTCGTCGATCCAGGCCTACGACCCGTCGAGCACGCTGCTGGACTACGCAGCGACCAAGGCCGCGATCAACAACGCGACGGTCAACCTCGCCGGCCAGCTGGGTGAGAAGGGCATCCGGGTCAACGCCGTGGCACCGGGCCCGATCTGGACGCCGTTGCAGCCCGCGACCCAACCGGTCGAGAAGGTCGAGCAGTTCGGCCAGGACACCCCGCTGGGACGCGCGGGACAGCCCGCCGAGGTCGCGCCGGCGTTCGTGTTCCTCGCCTCCGAGCGAGATGCGAGCTATGTGTCCGGGACCGTGCTGGGCGTGACGGGCGGCAAGCCCGTCTTCTGATCAACCAGAAGGGAAAGGAGTAGCCATGCCAGGCAAGAAGAATGCGAGCCTCAAGAAGCCCGACATGTACGAGGAGCTGCGCGAGGACGGTGCCTCGAAGGAGAAGGCAGCACGGATCTCCAACGCCGCCGCGCAGAAGGGCCGGTCGAAGTCGTCGGTCGGCCGCAAGGGTGGCGAGTCCGGTTCGTACGAGGACTGGAAGGTCCCCGAGCTGCGGAAGCGCGCCAAGGAGCTGGGCCTGACCAACTACTCGGGCAAGAACAAGTCGGAGCTGGTCAAGGCCCTCCGCAACCACTGAGGTGGCCGAGCGCTCGAAGCCGGGCAAGGTCGACCGCAACTGGCAGGAGCTGCTCCAGGAGCTGCGGGTCGCGCAGACCGGCGTGCAGATCCTGACCGGCTTCTTGCTCACCCTGCCCTTCACGCCGCGCTTCGAGGATCTCGCGGAGTCGCGTCACGCGGTCTACACCGCGGCGTTGTGCTCTGCTGTCGCCGCGACATTCCTGCTGATGACGCCCGTCGCGCTGCACCGCGCGCTGTTCCACCGGCATGCCCGGTCCTGGCTCGTGGAGGCGGCTCATCAGGCCTCCCGGTGGGGGCTCGGCACGCTGGCGCTGGCGAACATCTTTGCCGTGTGGCTGATCCTCGACGTCGTGGCCGCCGAGTGGGTCGCGTGGCTGGTGGCCGGGCTGATCGCTGCGTTCGTCCTGGTCATGTGGGTCGTGGTGCCGGCCTTCGAGCTGAAGGACACGTGAGCGGTTTGCGACGTGGCTCTCCGGGGTAGTTCCGCGTGACCGTCCGCGCGGCGGGCCGTGACGAAGGAGTCGCCGTGACCGTTGACATCGAGCAGGTACGCACCGAGCTGATCGAGTTCGGATCGCTGTCGATCCAGTTCGACCAGCGTGTGCTGCGACCCCGGCGCTGGACGACCGCACAGTCGGCATGGGCGTCGGCCCTCCTGCGCGACGCGCCGGACGGTCCGGTCCTGGAGCTCTGCTCAGGCGTCGGGCACATCGGCTTGCTGGCGATGGTCGGCCAGTCGCGTCCTCTGGTGCTGGTGGACTCGTCCCAGATCGCCTGCGACCACGCCGCGGCGAACGTCGAACGCGCCGGGCTGGCATCGCCGGTCGACATCCGGTGCGGCCCCATGGATGAGCAGATCGGCGAGGAGGAACGCTTCGCCGCGATCATTGCCGACCCGCCATGGGTGCGAAGCGAGGACATCGCCGACCATCAGGACGACCCTGACCACGCGATCGACGGCGGAACGGACGGTCTGGACCTGGCTCGGACGTGCGCCGAAGTGATCGGGACGCACCTGGCAGACGGCGGATCGGCCGTCCTGCAGCTCGGGGACCTCGAGCAGGTCGCCGCCGTGAGCGACCACCTCGCGGATCATCCCGACCTCCGCCTGCGGCTCGTCGAGCACCGCTCGTACGAGAGTCGCGGGGTCCTGGTGCTGCTCGTCAGGTGAGTCCTTGCTGTGCCTCGTCGAGGATGGTCCGAGCCGTCTCGGACAGATTGCCACCACCCTCGGCGGAGCGCGAAAGCAACAGTTCGTAGGCCTTGCCCATGTCTAAGCCGTAGATCTCGGCGAGGACGCCCTTGGCCTGCTCGATGACGATGCGCCCGGTGAGCATCAGTTGCACGCGGCTCTCGAGAGCGTGGATGCCGACTTTTTCGGTCTGCACCATCAGCAAGGTCACGAGGTCGGCGAAGGCCTGTGCAACGGTTTGCTCCTCCGGGGTGAATGCCACGTCCAATCGACGAAACAGGCCCATCGCGCCGAACGCCGTGCCGTGCCAGCGCAGCGGCGAGGCGCGAACGGCTGAGAAGCCGAGGTCCGTCATCGCTGGCCCGAACGTCGGCCAGCGCGTGTGCAGCTCGAAGCCGTGCGCGTTGACACCTCGGCCCGACCCGTGGGCATCGATGCAGGGGCCTTCGTCGAGCATCGCCTGGAGCAGCTCGAGCTCGCCCGCCGAGTGGTTTGAGGCCGCGAGGACGTCGAGGTGACCGGCGTTCTCCACGAGGATCCCGCTGGCGTCAGTCTGGAGGACCTCGCTGCTGCTGGCGAGCAACGCCGCCAGGAATCCGGCGGCATCGGTCTGGCCGATCAGGGCCGCCGAGGCCTTGGCCAGGGCGTCGGCGGCACGGGACGCTTGCATGGTCTAGTCCCCCTCAATCGTGAACTCGCGGAAGTTGACCCGTCGCTCGAGGATGTCCTGCGCCACCTCGAGCAGCGAGGTGTTGCGTGCGAATGCCTGGCCACGCAGCAGTGCCATGGCGTCCTCGGCGCGGACACCGACCTGAGCGACGACCATCCCAGTTGCCTGGTGGATCTGGGAGCGGGTGGCCCAGGCCTCCTTGGTCACATGTTCGAGGCGGTCGACCCTAGGATCCTGCAGGAGCGCCGTGCCCACGGTCGCGCCGAGGAACCGCGCCGAGACGAGATCCACCTCTCTCTCCGGTCCAAAGCTGTGCAAGGAGAGCACGCCAAGGGTCGCGAGCTCAGCGCGCATCGGCACCGAGACCAGTGTGCCGGTGAAACCGGTCGCGTTCAGACGGTCGGCGAACAGGGCCCAGCGTTCCGCTTCGCCATCGCCCACGTGCACGACCACAACTTCCCCGGTATGGGCTGCCTCGAACGACGGGCCTTCGCCGAGAACGTCCTGCAGGTCGTCGAGACGTGCTGACAGCTCGTCGGTGGCGTGGAGCAGAAGTCGGCCGCTGGTTTGATAGTCCAACGTCATCGAGGCGCCGTCGGCGTCCAGCATCAGGCGGCCGGCCTCGCACAGGCGAGCGGTCAGGGACTCCTCGTGGTTGAGGGACGCCAGCACGGTGGCGAACTTCGCGAGAGCCCGCTGGCGTTCGGTCTCGGACATACCCGGCCTCTCACGACAGATCTGCGCTCGACTCTACCCTCCTGAGTCCTCGTGCGGCTCGGTCATCGAGCGGTGGACCTTCGCCGCCATCGCATCCGGCAGCACTCCGGCGGCGGCCGTCTGCAGCTTGTTGCGCCAGCTGCCGGTGACGACGTGGTCGTGACCGGCCATCATCGCCGCGAACCCGGCCGCCGCGACGTCGGCCGGATCGTCCTTGGGCCCCTCTGCGACCTTGGTGCCGTCCATCCCGGCTCGCTCGAAGAACTCGGTGTCGGTGGGGCCGGGCATGAGCGCCGTCACCGTCACGCCGGTGTCGCGGAGCTCCTCGCGCAGCCCCAGCGAGAACGACTGGATGAACGACTTCGACGCCGCGTACGTCGTGTAGAACGGCCCGGGCATCTGCGAGGCCACGGACGACGTGAACAGCAGGCGACCCTCACCACGCGCCACCATGTCGCGCGCGATCGAGCGGCCGAGGTGGACGGCGGACACGATGTTGAGCGCGATGACGCGCAGGTGGTCGTCGAGCTCGGTGTCGACGAGTCGCCCATGGACGCCGATGCCGGCGTTGATCGCGGCAGCAGCAAGCGGCCGGCCCTCCTGAGCGATGAGGTCGATGACCATGTCGTTGCCGCTGTGCGTGGCCAGGTCGGCGCGGACCGGGCGGACGTCCGCGAGATCGCTGAGCTCCGCTCCGACGTCGACGATCGCCTCGTCCTCGGCCACGATCATCAGGTCGAAGCCGTTCTGCACCATCTGGCGAGCGAGTTCTTCCCCGATCCCGCTCGAAGCGCCGGTCACCAATCCCCAGGGCCGGCCGCCGGATCCGTCAGCTGAATGCTCCATCTCGAATTCTCCCTCTGCTTGTAGTCCCTCGCGTGACTGCTACCCGGAACGAACTGAGGCATGCGCGACTCTGGCGCAGAGGGAATGTCTCGGCGCATTCTGGGTATGTTCGACGGTGGTGCAGCAGGTCGCCACTCCGAACTTCTCCGCTGGAGGGAGGCTGCGATGCCGGCCGTGCGCTCCGCCCGACCCGAGCAGCTCAGCCGTGCCCGCTGGCACCGCAGGGGCCGGATCAAGATCGCGTCCGTCCCGTCCGCCCACCCGTACGTCCAGCACTTGTCGCCGGTGCGCGAGTTCCGTGACCTGCCGCGGGTCATCAGGCTCGCGGACCCGGACCCGGCCAACCCGAGTCGTACGACGCTCACGCGGTGGTGGCCGCCCGTCATGCTCGAACCTGAGTGGGTGCGTCAGCACCACAGTGAGTTCGACCTGTTCCACCTGCACTTCGGCTTCGACAATGTCGACCCGGCTCGTCTGCACGAGCTGCTCGGCACGCTGAGGGGGGCGGGCAAGCCGTTCGTCTTCACGGTCCACGACCTGCACAGCGCCAAGGATTACGGCCGCAAGCTGCATGACGCGCGCCTCGACGTCCTGGTCCCGGAGGCGGATGCGCTGATCGCGCTGACGGAGGGCGCGGCCGGCGAGATCAAGACGAGGTGGGGGCGTGAGCCCCGCGTGCTTCCCCATCCGCACGTCGTCGACCTTGCCGCCATGGCGCGCATGCATCGTCGCCGGCAGACCCCCCTGCATCGCGACCGGCCGTTCACCGTCGGCCTCCGCGTGTCGAAGCCGCGGTCGGGCGACCACCCGTTCACGCTGCTGCCGGCACTGGTCCGGGCTGTCCGGTCGATCCCGGGCGCGATCCTCCAGATCGATGCGCATCCCGACGTGTTGGGGCCCGGCGGCGGGCGCTTCAACGTCGATCTTGCGACCGAGATCGAACGCGAGAAGCACCGCGTCCGCGTGCGGGTCCGTGAGTTCTTCAGCGAGGCGCAGATGTGGGACTACCTCGCCGGTCTGGACGCGTCGATCCTGCCCTACCGGTTCGGCCCCCACACGAGCTGGCTCGAGGCCTGCCGGGATGTCGGAACCGCGGTGATCGCGCCCGCCGGCAGGTACTTCGGCGATGACACGCCGGTGTTCGAGTTCAGGATGGACGGCAACAGCTTCGACGAGCAGTCCGTGATCGACGCGGTCCACCGGGCGTACGAGCGATCGCCCCTGGCGCCCGTGTCGGTCGACGAGCGCATCGAGCAACGTCAGAAGGTCGCCGAGGCGCACGCCCAGATCTATCTCGGTGCGCTGGCCGGCGATTCGGCGCGCGCGGGGTAGTCAGCGCCGGAAGAAGCGGCGCGGCGCCGGGCCGGCCGGCTTGGGGATCTCGACGAGCTCGGGGGCGTACGCCTCGAGGCCGGCCTCGACCCTGGGGCGCAGCTGGCGTGCGGCCTCGACCGGGTCGTCGTACGGGATGCCGGTGAGCTGGTTGGGGGAGAACCGCCACCACTGCAGGGCCTGGAGCTCGTCGCGGAGGTCGTCCGGGACCCTCGGACGAATGACCTTGGCCGGGATGCCGCCGGCGATCGAGTAGGGCGGGATGTCCTTGGTCACGACGGCGTTGGCCGCGATGATCGCCCCGTCGCCGATCGTCACGCCGCGCAGCACGACGACGTTCGCGCCGATCCAGACATCGTTGCCGATCGTCGCCAGGTCACCGGCCACGCTGCGGAAGGACTGTCGCCCGCCGGCTTCCGGGTCGATGACCTCGTTGGCGTCGGCGGACGGGTGCCAGCCCCACGTCGACTCGCGGTACTGGAACGCCGAGACGCTGAGCCATGTCGTCGGATGCCCGGTCGCGCCGAGCAGGCTGCCGGGCCCGATCTCGCAGTAGCGGCCGATCGTGGCGGCCTGCGCCTCGACCTCGCGACCGATCTCGGTGAAGGCGCCCACGCGGGTGTCGGAGCGGATGACGAACGGGCCGAGGAATCGTACGGGCGGCTCGACGAACAGGCGTGACTTGCCGATGTGCTGCACGTGCCCTGCGCCGCGGGTGTGCTCGTCCACCTGTCCTCCTCCGGTCCGCCGTCAGGGTATCGACTGCCAGTTGAGCCTTCGGCACCAGCACAATGGACGCATGACTCGGCCCGAGCACGTGATCGTCGTGGGTGCCGGGATGGTCGGGCTGTCGGCCGCGTGGTTCCTGCAGGCCGAGGGCGTACGCGTCACGGTCGTCGACCGGGCCGGCGTCGCGGCCGGTTCGTCGTGGGGCAACGCCGGCTGGATCGCGCCGGCGCTGACGCTCCCGCTGCCGGATCCGGCGATCCTGGCGGGTGGCATCAAGGCGACGCTCAAGCCGTCGTCGCCGGTCTACGTGCCGGTGACGGGCAACCCGCGGCTCCTGAAGTTCCTGCTCGACTTCGCCCGGCACTGCACGCCCGCACGGTGGCGTGCCGCGATGACGGTCTTCGCCGAGGCGAATCGGCAGGCGCTCGACGCGTTCGACGAGATCGTTGCCGACGGGCTGGCCGAGCCGATCAAGGCGGCCGAGCCGTTCCTCGCCGCATTCGCCTCCGAGAAGGACCGCGAGACGCTGCTCGAGGAGTTCGAGCACGTACGCGAGCTCGGCGTCGACACTCCTGCCGAGCTGCTCGACCGCGCCGAGATGCACGCGCTCGTGCCCGCGCTGGGCGACGCGGTGACCTGCGGCGTACGCCTGAGAGACCAGCGATTCATCAACCCCGGGCGGTTCGTCAACGCCCTGGCCGACGCGGTGCGCAGCCGCGGCGCAGAGATCCGGACCGACGTCGATGTCCGCGACATCTCCGAGTCGGCGGACGGCGTACGCCTCGAGGTCGCAACCGGTGCACCGCTGGCTGCCGACGCCGTCGTGATCGCCACCGGCACGTGGTTCGGCGCGCTCGCGCGTGACGTCGGCGTCAAGACGATCGTCCAGGCCGGCCGCGGCTACAGCTTCACGGTGCAACCCGAGCACATGCCCGCCGCACCGATGTACTTCCCGGCGCAGCGGGTGGCGTGCACGCCTCTCGGCGACGGTCTGCGGGTCGCCGGGATGATGGAGTTCCGCAAGCCGGGAGCGCCCCTCGACCCGCGCCGCATCGCGGCGATCATCGACGCCGCGACGCCGATGCTGACCGGCGTCGACTGGTCGGCCCGCACGGATGAGTGGGTCGGCTCGCGGCCGTGCACCGCGGACGGACTGCCGCTGATCGGGCGTACGAGGTCGGCCCGGGTCTTCGTGTCGGGCGGGCACGGCATGTGGGGCATCGCGCTCGGTCCGTTGAGCGGCAAGCTGCTCGCCGCCCAGATCGTCCGCGGTGAGACACCCGACTTGCTGGCGAGCTTCGACCCACTGCGCTGAGGAGCCCTCCACTGCGAGACTGGAGCCATGACCGACGCGACGCAACGCTTCACCCTTCGCCAGAAGATCACGATGATGGTCAACCGCTACGAGCTGCGTGCGCTCGGCGACGACGGCGTCGAGGGTCCACTGATCGCGATGGCCCAGCAGAAGCGGATGGCGTTCAAGGAGCAGGTCACGTTCTACTCCGACGAGGCACGGACCCAGCCGGTCTTCGGGTTCAAGGCCCGCAAGCGGATGGATCTCGCCGCGACCTACGACGTCACGGACGCCGAGGGCAACCCGATCGGCGAGTTCCGCAAGGACTTCAAGAAGTCGCTGCTGCGGTCGACGTGGCACCTGCAGACGCCGGACGGACTGGTCGCGGTCGGCCAGGAGCGCAGCCAGGGAGTGGCGATCGCCCGGCGGGTCATCGAGATGGTCGGCGACCTGCCGATCTTCCTGCGGTTCCACTTCGACTTCACGGCGCCTGACGGGCAGGTCATCCTCACGTCGGAGCGCCAGCGCTCGCTGCGAGACCGGTACGAGCTGACGGTGCCGGTGCTCGACAACGGCTGGCAGCTCGACTGGCGAGTCGCGGCGGCGATGGGTGTCGCGCTCGACGCGTTGCAGGCCCGCTGACGTCGTACGGCGCTATCGTCGGGGCGTGACCCGACTCTGGCACGGCGCGATCGCGGCGCTGGCCGCGTTCGCGCTCGTCGGGCAGACCGTCCTGACGATCGACCGGGACCGCTCGCTGGTCAACCTGTTCAGCTACTTCACGATCGAGTCGAACGTCCTCGTGATGATCGCGGCTGCCCTGATCGCAGCGCGGCCCGACCGTGGCGGCGAGGCGTTCGGGATCCTGCGGCTCGGCAGCCTCGTGGCGATCACGATCACCGGCATCGTCTACGCCACGATCCTGGCCGGCAACGGCGACTTCACGGGCATCGAGTGGTGGTACGACAAGATCTTCCACTACGTCGTGCCGGCGCTCTCGGTGCTGGGGTTCGTGCTGTTCCGGCCGCGCACCCGGTTCGAGCGGAGCGCCCTGTGGTTCCTGGTCTGGCCGCTCGCCTGGCTGGCGTACACGCTGATCCGTGCTGCCGTGTCGGACCCGTCCTACGCCGTCACGAGCGATCGCCGGGCCGACGTGCCGTACGACTTCCTGGACGTCGATCGGCACGGCGGCCTGGCCGTCGCGGTGGCGAGCCTCGTCGTGCTGGCCCTTGCGCTCGCCCTCGCCTGGGGCTACCGGAGGCTGTCCGTCAGTCGGCGATGAAGAACATCCGCTTGTTGACGAACTCGTCCATGCCGAGCGGGCCGAGCTCGCGGCCGAAGCCCGACCGCTTGACGCCACCGAACGGGATCTCGGCGCCCTCGCCGGCCGTGGTGTTGACGTTGGCCATGCCGACCTCGAGCCGTTGGGCGATCTTCTCCGCGCGGGCCGGGTCCTTGGAGAACACCGCGCCGCCGAGGCCGTACGTCGTGTCGTTGGCGAGCGCGAGCGCCTCCTCGTCGCTGCCGACCTTGTAGACCACCGCGACCGGGCCGAACAGCTCCTCGGAGTAGGCGCGCATGTCCTTGGTGATGCCGCTGAGGACGGCGGGTGTGTAGTGCGCGTCGGGGCCGTCGCTCAGCACGCCGCCGGCGTGCAGCGTCGCGCCCTTGCTCACGGCGTCGTCGACCTGCTCGGCGAGCGCCTCGGCAGCCCTGCGGGACGACAGCGGCGAGAACGAGTCGATGGCCAAGGCCTTCTCGGTCAGCTTGCCGACGAAGTCGTCGAACAGGTCGTCCATGACGATCATGCGCTTGTTGGAGTTGCAGGCCTGGCCGGTGTTGTACATCCGGAAGTCCCACGCGCTGTCGACGACCTCGTCGAGCTTGTCGCTGTCGAGCACGATCATCGGGTCGGAGCCGCCGAGCTCGAGCACGCACTTCTTGAGGTTCTTGCCGGCCAGCGCGGCGACGATGGCACCTGCGCGCTCCGAGCCGGTCAGCGAGACGCCCTGGATGCGCGGGTCGCTGATGATGGTCTCGATCTGCTCGTGCGACGCGAACACGTTGACGTACGCGCCCTCGGGCACGCCGGCGTCCTTCATGATCTGCTCGACGGCCAGCGCCGACTTCGGCACCGACTCGGCGTGCTTGAGGATGATGGTGTTGCCGAGCATCAGGTTGGGCGCCGCGAACCGGGCGATCTGGTAGTACGGGAAGTTCCACGGCATGATGCCCAGCAGCGGGCCGACCGGCAGCTTCTGGACGACGGCCTTGCCGCCCGAGAACGTCTTGATCGGCTGGTCGGCGGCGAGCGTCGGGCCCTCGGTCGCGAAGTAGTCGAAGATCGACTGGCAGAACTCGGCCTCCTCGACGCCCTCGCTGACCGGCTTGCCCATCTCCTCGTTCGCGATCGCCGCGAGGTCGTCGGCACGCTCGGCGAACAGCGCCGCGACCTTCTTGACGATCTCGCCGCGCTCGGTGATCGGCACGTCCTTCCACGACGCGTACGCCTGTGCAGCCCCGGAGATCGCCGCCTCGATGTCGGCGTCCGATGCGGTGTCGAACGTCTCGACGACCTCACCTGTCGCGGGGTTGACGACCTGGTACGCGGGTCCTGATGTCGTGGTCATGTGCGTCTCCTCGGGTGGTGGGACCTAGGGCCAGTCGATGCTGAGGTACTGCGTCTCGGTGAACTCTTCGAGGCCGGCGCGGGCGCCCTCACGTCCGAGGCCGCTCTGCTTCATGCCGCCGAATGGTGCCGATGGATCCGAGACTAGCCCGCGGTTGATGCCGATCATGCCGGCGTCGATCGCCTCGCCGATCCGCATCGCGCGTTGCAGCTCGCCCGCGAAGACGTACGCGGCGAGGCCGAACTCCGACGCGTTGACGAGTCGCAGCATCTCGGCCTCGTCGGTCCACGTCACGATCGGGGCGACCGGGCCGAAGATCTCGTTCGTGACGATGTCGGCGTCGGCCGGTACGTCGACGAGCACGGTCGGCGGGAAGTAGTAGCCCTTGCTCTCGGGCACGTCCGCGCGGTGGCTGATGCGCGCGCCGGCGGCGAGTCGCCGAGTCGACCAGTGCGGTGACGCCGTCGACGGCCTTGGCGGAGATCAGCGGACCGATCTGCGAGCCCTCGGCCGCCGGACCGACGGTGAGCTTCTCGACCTCGGCGCCGAGCCTGGCGGTGAACTCCTCGGCGACAGCGGCGTGCACGTAGAGGCGGTTGGCGGCGGTGCAGGCCTGGCCGCCGCCGCGGAACTTCGCGATCATCGCGCCGGCGACCGCAGCGTCGAGGTCGGCGTCCTCGGTCACGACGAGCGGGGCGTTGCCGCCGAGCTCCATCGACGAGTTCACGACGCGGTCGGCGGCCTGCTTGAGCAGCACGCGGCCGATGCCGGTCGACCCGGTGAACGAGATCTTGCGGACCCGCGGATCGGCCATCCAGGTCGACACGACGGCGGACGCGTCCGTCGTCGGCACGACGTTGACGACGCCATCGGGCACGCCTGCCTCGACGAGCAGGCGGGTCACCGCGAGGGCGGTCAGCGGAGTCTCGGACGCGGGCTTGAGCACGACGGTGCAGCCGGCGGCGAGCGCGGGCGCGAGCTTGCGCGTCGCCATCGCGGCGGGGAAGTTCCACGGCGTGACGAGTGCGGCGATGCCGACCGGCTTGTGCGTCACCACGGTGCGGGTGCCGCCCGCCGGCGAGACGCCGTAGTCGCCGCCGGTGCGTACGCCCTCCTCGGCGAACCAGCGGAAGAACTCAGCGGCGTACGTGACCTCGCCGCGCGCATCGGCCAGTGACTTGCCGTTCTCGGCACAGATCATGGCGGCGAGCTCCTCGGTGTCGCGCACCATCAGCTCGTACGTACGGCGGAGGATCTCCGAGCGCTGCCGCGGCGGCATGGCGCTCCACGCCGGGAGCGCTGCGGCCGCGGCGTCGACCGCGGCGGTCGCGTCGGCGGGTCCGCCGTCGGACGACCTGGGCGATGACCGAGCGATCGGCGGGGTTCTCGACGTCGAACTCGCCGGCCGAGCCGGGCAGCCACCGGCCGCCGATGAAGAGGTCGTTCATGCGTTCTCCTTGAAGGCGGCGGCGACGACGTCGAGACCTTCGTTGAGCAGCTCGTCGCTGATCGACAGGGGCGGCAGGAAGCGGAGCACGTTGCCGTACGTGCCGCAGGTCAGCACGATGACCCCGGCGAGGTGCGCGGCTGCGGCGATCGCGTTGGTCAGCAGCGGGTCGGGCTCGTCGGTGCCGCTCTTGACGATCTCGACGGCGATCATCGCGCCGCGGCCTCGTACGTCGCCGAGGCGGTCGTCGTCGGCCTGCAGGCGGTGCAGACGGTCGAGCATGAGCCGCTCGATCTGTCGCGCCCGCTCGACGAGTCCGTCGGCCTCGATCGTCTCGATCGTGGCGAGCGCGGCGGCGCAGGCGATGGGGTTGCCGCCGTACGTGCCGCCGAGCCCGGACACGTGCGCGGCGTCCATCATCTCGGCGCGGCCGGTGACCGCCGACAGCGGAAGTCCGCCGGCGATGCCCTTGGCGGTGACGATCAGGTCCGGCACGACGCCGTCGTGCTCGCAGGCGAACAGCTCGCCCGTACGCGCGAAGCCGCTCTGCACCTCGTCGGCGATGAACACCACGTTGTTGGCGGTGCACCACTCGGCTAGCGCGGGCAGGAATCCTTCGGCCGGCACGATGAAGCCGCCCTCGCCCTGGATCGGCTCGATCACGACGGCGGCGAGGTTGGCGGCGCCGACCTGCTTCTCGATGTAGGTGATCGCGCGACGCGCGGCGGCGGCTCCGTCGACGTTCTTCTCGTCGCGGTACGGGTAGGACAGCGGTGCGCGGTAGACCTCGGGGGAGAACGGGCCGAAGCCGCTCTTGTAGGGCATCGACTTGGCGGTCATCGCCATCGTCAGGTTCGTCCGGCCGTGGTACGCGTGGTCGAACGCCACGACGGCCTGCTTCTTGGTGTGCGCACGGGCGATCTTGACGGCGTTCTCGACGGCTTCGGCGCCGGAGTTGAACAGCGCCGACCGCTTGTCGTGGTCGCCCGGGGTCAGCCGGTTGAGCGCCTCGGCGACCGCGACGTAGCCCTCGTACGGCGTGATCATGAAGCACGTGTGGGTGAAGGCCTCGACCTGCTCGCGCACGGCGTCGACGACTCGCGGGGCGCTGTTGCCGACCGTCGTGACCGCGATGCCGGAGCCGAGGTCGATGAAGGAGTTGCCGTCGACGTCCTTGACGATGCCGCCGCCGGCCTCGACCGCGAACACCGGCATCGTCGTGCCGACGCCCTGGGCGACGGCGGACTTCTTGCGGGTCATCAGCTCCTGCGAGCGAGGACCGGGGATGGCGGTGACGAGGTTGCGGCGTTGCTCGAGCGAGGCAGACATGCTCCGATTCTCGCCGCGAGGAGGGTATGCCGTCCAATACTCAGTTCTGATCGAGACTATGCTGTGCAGGCATGGAACTGCGGACGCTCGGATACTTCGTCGCGGTCGCCGAGACCGGCTCGGTCAGCGCGGCCGCTGATGTCGTGCACGTGACCCAGCCGGCGCTGTCCCGGCAGATCCGGCAGCTGGAGACCGAGCTCGGGGTCGAGCTGTTCGCCCGAGCGGGTGGGCGGCTGCAGCTCAGCGCCGCCGGCCGGCAGTTCCTGCCGCACGCGCAGGACGTCCTGCGCCGGGCGGAAGGCGCCCGCAACGCCGCGCGTTCGTACGCCGCCGGGCGGCTCGAGCGGATCACGATCGCCGCGCCGACGACGACGCTGACCGACGTCATCGCGCCGTTCCTGGCGACGCTCGGGCCGGACGATCCCATGCCGACGGTCAGCGAGTCGGACCCCCGTGAGGCGTACGACGCATTGCGGCACGGCGCCGACCTCGCGATCGCGACCGAGCCACCACCGGCCCGACTGGCGAGCACGGCGCTCGCGGTGCTGCCCGTGTGGGCGTACGTGCGGGCGGACCACGCGTGGCGCGACCGTGACTCCGTACGCCTCAAGGACCTCGCGACCGAGACCGTGCTCGCCCTGACGCCGGCGTTCAAGCCGCGGCAGATCCTCGACCGGGCGATGGAGCGGGCCGGTGTGTCGCCGGGAACCGTCGTCGACTGCAGCAATCCCCAGGTCGCGCAGGCACTCGCCGCTGCGGGGCGGGGTGCGGCGGTGGTGTCGGACGACCCGCGATTCGGGCTGCACCCACTGGAGATCGTCGGGCGGGACGGCCCGCTGCGGATCGAGCTGTTCGCGGCGTGGGAGCCCGGTCATCACGCGGCTGAGACGCTCGACGAGCTGGCGGCCCGGCTGCGGGAGTTCTGCGTCGATCGCTACGGTGCGGACGTCGCACCGACAGGCTGATCCGCTGTTGCGGTCTCCCGCAAGGTTTCCCGCAACGCGGTGACTGGGCCTTGAGCGCGAGCTAGTTTCGGATGGTGGGAGATGCAAGAGGGCGGTTTCCTCGTCAGACCCGTCCATTCGGCTGATCCGCAGTTGCGTCGCACGCATCGCTGCGTGTTTGTGTGCGACATGGTGCCCCTGGGTCCGAGCCCAGGGGCACCGTCGCGTTCACGACGAAGTCGCGGTCGCCTCGACCGGCTTGCTGAGCAGGCCCTTGCGATCGGCGACGGTCTCGAACCAGTACGTGCAGAACGGCGGGATGCTCGACGCGAGCGCCAGCACAGTCGTCCTGGCATCCCACTTGAAGACGAGCTTGGCGACGATGCAGCTCGCGACGTACAGCATGAAGATGCCGCCGTGGATGGGGCCGGCGACCGGCACGCCACCCTCGTGAAGGCCGAACGGCTCGGACTCGAGGATCCACTTGCAGAACATCGCCGCGAGCAGCAGGGCCCAGGAAAAGGCCTCGGCGATCGCGACGGTACGGAAGATGGTGCGGACGGTAGAGGGATTCACGCCACCACGCTACCCGCGTAACGCAGGGGCAATGTGGGCCAGTGACAATGGTCATATGGCCTTCCTCCTGCGCGTCGAGCTGCCCGACGTACCCGGTTCCCTGGGTGCGCTCGCGACGGCTCTCGGTGGCGCCGGGGCCGACATCGAGGCGATCGAGATCGTCGAGCGCCGTTCGGACGGCCGGGTCGTCGACGACGTGCTGCTCGAGCTCCCGGCGCGGGTCATGCCGGACGCATTGATCACGGCGTGCCACCAGCTCGACGGGGTCAAGGTCGACTGGATCTCGCGCTACAACGCCGGCGCCAACCTGAGCATGGACCTCGAGGCGGTCGAGCGGTTCACGGAGGACCCGGCCAAGGCCATCGAGAACCTCGTCGAGGTCATCCCGTCGACATTCCGTACGGACTGGGCGATGGCCCTGAACCGGGTCGACGGCCAGGCGGTGGTCATGGCGAAGTCGTCGACCGCGCCCAAGCTCGTCGACGAGGCAACGGCATGGCTCGGCATCCGCAAGTCCAAGGTCCTGCGCGAGGTGCCGGAGTGGGACTCGACGGTGCTCGCGGCGTCGCCCGCGCGTGATCGTCGCGGCGACGGGTTCGTCGTGGTCGTGGGCCGGCACGGCGGTCCGGAGTTCCTGGCCTCCGAGCTCGCGAGGCTCGGCCACATGGTCTCGTTGGCCGCATCCGTGCAGTCCCGCTGAGACCGAGCGAGCCCTGCGAGCGAGCGTCGAAGCGCGCCAGCGAAGCGTGAGCGTTCCGCGCCGAAGGCGCCAGACTGCGAGGCGTGGTGACTCGGACGGCTGACGGGAGTACAACGTCCTGCGGAAATTCGCCTCGCTTCGCTCACGTTCGGCCGCGGAACGCCTCACTGGCGAACGAGAATCGCCCCGTTCAGTCCTGGGGCTTGGTCTCCGGCACGTGAGAGTGGTGGAAGCGGCCGAGCGCGTCGACCTCCTTCTCCATCTGCGGGACGGTCTTGCGGGTCAGCCGCTTGAGCACCGGCCACAGCAGCGGCGAGTTGGTCAGCGCCTTGCTCCAGTTGGCGAGCACGACGCCCTTGGGCACGTACACCCGGCTCTTGCGCTTGGCGAAGCCGTGCAGGATCAGCTCGACGCACTCCTCGACGCTGGTCGTGCTGTTGGCCGGATAGGGCAGCTTCTTGCGCACGTCGCGGAACGACGGCAGGTCCTTCTCCGCGTTGCGCACGATGTCGGTGTCGATCCACGACGGGTGGCAGATGCCGACGTCGATGCCGAGGTGCGCGACTTCCTGCTTGTACGCCAGCGCGAGCGACTCGGCGCCGGCCTTGCTGGCGTTGTACGACGCCAGGCCCGCGAGCGCCGTGAACGAGGCGAGCGACGCGACGACCAAGGCGTAGCCGTTGGTCGCGGCGAGGTGCGGCGTCGCGTACTTGAGGGTGCGGAAGACGCCGTTGATGTTGATGTCGACGACTCGCTCGAATGCCGCGTCGTCGATCTGGCGCACCGTCCCGTACGACGCGATGCCGGCGTTGGCGAGCACGAAGTCGATGCGGCCGAAGTGCTCGGCAGCCGCCGTGATCGCGGCGGCGACGGCGAGCGAGTCGCGTACGTCCGCCTCCCACCATGCTGCCGAGTCGCCGAGCTCGTCGGACAGCTCGGTGAGGAGGTCGGGCTCGAGACCCACGAGGGCGACCTTGCCGCCGCGCTGGACGAAGCCGCGTGCGACGCCGGCCCCGATGCCCCGGGCGGCGCCGGTGATGAGCGCGACCTTGCCGGTGAAGTTGTCAGCCATCAGGCCAACATACCGCCGGTATCCGGAATGCGCCATGGCCGATGTCACATAGGCGCGCTCAGGCCTCGAGGCGATCTGCGAGGTCGTCGAGGGTCGGTACGAACCAGAGCTGCCGCCCGCGGTTGGACTCGGTGACCCAGGCGCGCAGCGAGACGCTCTCGTCGACGCGAGCCTCGATGTCGCCGACGATCACGAGGTGCAGGCGGTAGTTGACGAACTTCTGCGCGACCTCGCCGGCGAGCCCGGTCTTGAGCTCGAAGAAGTCATCGGTCAGCCGCGCGGCCGGGATCGCGACGATCTCGGCCTCGCCCCAGGCGGCGTCCCCGATGATCTCCGTCGCGGCCTCGACCGTGGCGAGGGGCGCGCCGTCGTCAGGCATGACGAGGACAGGTGTCCCGTGGATCGTGGTCAGCTGGTTCTCGGGCATGCCAGGACGATATCGAGCCGTCGCTGCGCGATACCCTCGCCGTCATGACCGTCTCCGAGATCTTCGACCCCTCCGCATGGCGCGAGGTGCCCGGCTTCGAGCAGCTCGAGGACATCACCTACCACCGCGCCGCCGACCACGGCACGGTACGCATTGCGTTCGACCGCCCCGAGGTCCGCAACGCGTTCCGCCCCGGCACGGTCGACGAGCTGCTGCGCGTCCTCGAGCACGCCCGTCAGTCCTCCGACGTCGGCTGCGTCCTGCTGACCGGCAACGGGCCGTCGCCCAAGGACGGCGGCTGGGCGTTCTGCTCCGGCGGCGACCAGCGCATCCGTGGCAAGGCCGGATACCAGTACGCAGAGGGTGAGTCCGCCGAGACCGTCGACAAGGCCAAGCTCGCCCGCCTGCACATCCTCGAGGTGCAGCGGCTGATCCGCTTCATGCCCAAGATCGTCATCGCCGTGGTCCCCGGCTGGGCCGCCGGCGGCGGGCACAGCCTGCACGTCGTCGCCGACCTGACGCTTGCCTCGGCTGAGCACGCGAAGTTCAAGCAGACCGACGCCGATGTCGGCTCGTTCGACGGCGGGTACGGCTCGGCGTACCTCGCCCGCCAGGTCGGGCAGAAGTTCGCCCGCGAGATATTCCTGCTCGGCGACGAGTACTCCGCCGCCGACGCACATCGCATGGGCATGGTCAACAAGGTCGTGCCGCACGCCGAGCTCGAGGCCGAGGCGCTCGAGTGGGGTCGCAAGATCAACGCCAAGTCGCCGACCGCGCAGCGGATGCTGAAGTACTCCTTCAACCTGATCGACGACGGACTCGTCGGCCAGCAGGTGCTGCTCGGCGAGACGACGCGCCTGGCGTACATGACGGACGAGGCGCAGGAGGGTCGCGACGCGTTCCTCGAGAAGCGCGATCCGGACTTCACGCCGTACCCCTGGTACTACTGACCGGACGCTCTCCGATCAGGACTTCGCATCAACCGCCCCGCGCACGCTGGTCCCGGGCAACAACAGACCGGACTCGTAAGCCTGGATCACCAGATGGACCCGGGTCGTGGCGCCCGTCTTCTCCAGCAGCCGGCTGACGTATGTCTTCACGGTGGCGACGCCGAGATGGAGCTCGGCTGCGATCTCCGCATTGGACAGGCCACGTGCGACGAGCCCGAGGACGTCGTTCTCACGGTCGGTCAGGTCAGGAAGCTGGGCGAATGCCGGCCGGGACTCTGTCGAGGCGTACGCCTCGATGAGCCGCTTGGTGATCGACGGCGAGAGCAGCGCGTCGCCCGCTGCGGCCACCTGGACCGCGTGGATCAGGTCGGCAGGCGGGGTGTCCTTGAGCAGGAATCCCACGACGCCGCAGCGCAGGGCACCGAAGACGTACTCGTCGATCGCGAAGGTGGTCAGGACGATGACCTTGACCTGACCACATCGGGGATCCGCGAGAATCTGCCGGGTGGCCTCGATGCCGTCGAGGACCGGCATCCGGACGTCCATGAGCACCACGTCCGGCAGCTCCCGTCGCACGAGGCTCACCGCCTCGTCGCCTTGTCCGGCCTCGCCGACCACCTCGAGATCGGGGCTCGATGCCAGGAGCGCGACGAAGCCAGCGCGCACCAGCTCCTGGTCGTCGACGACGACCACGCGGGTGGTCACGTGGCCACCGTCTCTGCGCTGACGACGTCCGGCAGGTGTGCACGCACCCGGAAGCCGCCGTCGGTGGTGGGTCCGGCTTCGACGTCGCCACCGAAGAGCCCGACCCGCTCCCGCATGCCCACGAGCCCGAAACCGGACTCGGTCGTGGCCGAAGGGAGGTCCGTCGCTGCGTTGTCCACCACGACGGTGAGGTCCCGTGCGGTGGTGTCCACGCTGATCTGGACCGGCGAACGGGGCGCGTGCTTGCGGGCGTTGGTCAGTCCCTCCTGCACGATGCGGTAGACGGTCAACCGGACACTCGGCGGCATCCGATCCGCGGCGGGGTGGATGCACAGGTCCACCGGCCCGTACGACTGCCGGTGCTGGGCCACGAGCTCCTCGATGTCGGCAAGGTCGGGTGACGGTGCCAGCTGGTGCTGCAGTGCCGTGTCCGCGTCCTCACCCGGTGCTTCCCGGAGCACGCCGAGCATGCGCCGCAGGTCGTCGAGCGCGGTACGACTGGCGTTCTCGATCGCCTCGAGTGCGGGTTCGACCCGTTCGGGCTGGGCCTGGGACAGATGACGCGCCACGCCCGACTGGACGGCGATCACCGAGAGGGTGTGGGAGACGACGTCGTGCAGCTCGCGCGCGATGTGCAGGCGCTCGGCGAACACGGCGCGCTCCTCTGCCGCGGCCAGGTCTCGCTCGGCGGTCAGCGCCTTCTTCAGAGCCTCCTCCCGCATGAGTCGTTGCCGACGTACCGAGAGGCCGATGGCCCACGGCACGCAGAAGACGAACGTGCTCAGGACGCCGGCAGGGTTGTCGAAGAACGGCGCGCCCATGAAGGCGAACAACGTGAACATGCCGAGGACCGTGGCGAGCCCGGCGACAGCAACCCCGAACTGCCGGTAGACGGCCACCGAGTAGAGCAGCACCAGGGTGCCCAAGGGCGTCACGCCCTCGTTCCATCGCAACGACATGATCGTGGTGATCGCGGCCGCCGAGATCAGGAGCGCGGTGTAGGGATAGGTCCGGCGCACGGCCACCGGCAGGGTCGCACCGAGCGCGAGCAGGACCAGTTGAGCATTTGCGGGCGGGTAGTCGTAGGCGACCGACGGATCCGTGGTGAGCACGCTGGCGACCCCGACGACAGCGGCCACGGCCGCGAACACGTAGTCGAGCCACTGATCGCGGCTGATCGCGGGCGCCCTCATCCGTTGATCGTACGCCCGGACCGCGCCGAAAGGACCCGTCCCGAGATGGACTCCGGGTTCCACCGAAAGGCGGAATGCCAGCAGATTCTCCACCTGCCGAAGGACCCGTAAGTCGAGACCCGCGGCGGTGGGGAGGCCGCCCTGGACGGGTGATTCTGAGAGCACGAAGGCCGCACCAAGCGGCCCACAACCTGAGGAGGACCCCGTGTCCACAACCGCTCTCCATCACGATTCCACCCCCGACACGGCGCGCTATGGCGCTGTCGCCACCGCAGCCCTCGTCGGGGCGCTCGCCTCTGCCGCATTCATCGCCGGTTTCGCCCTGCTCAGCGACCTGAGCCAGCGCGAGGCAACGCGCAGTCCGTATTCGGTTGCTGTCAACGTCCTGGCCACGTTGGCCTTCGGTGGCCTTGCGGCGGCCCTCCCCAGCCTCGCCCGCGTCCTCGACGTGCCGCGCTGGACGGTCTACCTGAGCGCCGGTGCCTGTGCTGCGATCGCCGCGTTCTCCTGGAGCCTGGCGACCGTCGCGCCGCACTTGACGGAGTACGTCACCGACGACGAGTTCCTCGAGTTCACTTTGTGGCTGGGCCTGCTCCCGGCTCCGAAGATGATCCTCGGCCTGGTGGGGTTCATCGCGTTCGGTGTGACGGGCTGGCGACGACGTGCCATCCCCAGGGGAGCCGCGGTGCTGCTGGTTCTCTCCGGAGTCGCATCGCTGTGGTGGGCGTACCCGCCGGGTGCCCTGCTGGCTGCGCTGGCCTTCGCCTGGATCGCCAGGACGGAGCGATCGTGAGCCGACTCGTGCAGCCGGGCGGGCTCAGTGCTAGCCCTGACCGAAGATCGGAGTTGGCTCCGACGACCACTGCCGTCCTGAGTGGCAGCGTGCAAGGCATGAGGAATCACTCGAAGTCCTGGTCGTTGCGGCGCACGCTCCTTGTCGTCGCGGCTGTCCTGGTCCTCATCGCCGGAGCGGCATGCTCGGGGAGCGCCTCGGATGACGCTGAGCGGCCGCAGGCGGCACCGAAGTCCAGCGGCAGGTTCGATGTCGGGACGCATCGCCTGTATGCCAAGTGCGCCGGTTCCGGCGGACCGACGATCGTCTTCCTGCACGGTCTGGGTGGCGTCGGCAAGGATTGGGAGGTGGCGGCCGATGCGCTGAAGGGGTCCCACCGGTGTTGGTACGACCGGCTGGGCGTCGGTCGCAGTGACCGTCGAACGGCGCGCCACTCGGCGCTCGACAGCGTCGAGGACCTGCACCACCTGATGGCCGAGGTCGGAGCCGAGCCGCCATACATCCTCGTGGGCCATTCCTACGGCGGGATGCTCTCCCTGATGTACGCCGGCACGTATCCCGAGGACGTCGGCGGCGTGGTCCTGGCCGACGCGACCCTGCCGTTCGAGCCCGAGCTCGACCCGCCCGACACCGTCGCTGACGTCAAGGCCGAGATGGATGCCAACCAGGAGAATCTCGACGCCTACGACGGCTACGCGAAGGTGCAATCGCTGGAGGCGTTACTGCCGGACGTCCCGGTCACCGTGATGAACGGGAAGCTGACCGAGCTGCCCGAGGAGTGGTCCAAGAAGGCGTACAACCAGAAGCTGCGCGCCTGGGTGAAGGGGCTCGACCAAGGCTCGCTGTACCAGTGCGACTGCGACCACGACATGCCGAGTGACGTCCCCGAGATCGTCGCCCAGAAGATCCGAGAACTCATCTCCGAGGAGACGTCATGACGACACATCGCACGCGCACTCGCACCGGGGCGGCCGGCGCGATCGCCGTCGCCGCCGTGCTGCTCACCGCCTGTTCCGGCAGCGATTCGGAGCCGGCGAAGGCGTCCCGTACGCCCGAGGCAGAGCCGGGCGCGATCGTCTTCCGCCGCTTCCTCGACGCCGCGAACTCACAGGCCGCGCTCTTCACGATGAACCCGGATGGCACGGGGGACAAGCAGCTCACCAATCCACCCAGAGGGGCGATCGACTCACTGCCGGACTGGTCTCCGGACGGCGACCGCATCGTGTTCCACCGCGAGTTCACGGGCAAGCCGTACGAGATCTACACCGTGAAGGCCGACGGATCTGACGAGCAACAGGTGGATCCGGGTTGCCCAACGGGCGTGACCGACGACGAGATCTGCGAGGAGTCGGACCCTGCCTGGTCGCCGGACGGCAAGGCGATCGCGTTCTCGTGGCCGCACGGCGCCCTCAAGGAGGTACGCGGTGAGGAGACGATCGAGGTGCGGGGGATCGGCGTCATGGCTCTCGACGGGACCGGCGCCGAGCTCATCACGCAGACCAAGCGGCCCACCCACGCTGAGGACGAGACTCCGACCTGGTCGCCGGACGGCCGGCAGATCGCGTTCGTACGCCTCAACATCACCGCCGAGCCGCTCGACGCCACGGCGATCTTCGTCGCCAAGGCCGACGGGAGCGATGAGCGCCAGATCACCCCGTGGAAGCTGAACGCAGCCGATCCCGCATGGTCACCCGACGGCTCGCTGATCAGCTTCCGGTCCGAGCTCCCGGACACCGACTTCGTGGGCGACATCCACACGGTTCGCCCCGACGGCTCTGGCCTGACCCAGCTCACGCGGGCGAAGGGCAAGACGGTGTACGGCTCGTCGTTCTCCCCTGACGGATCGTCGATCGTCTTCGCCATGACCGGCGACAGTGGACTCCCCGACCTGTTCGTCATGGGCAAGGACGGCTCGAACCTCAAGACGCTCACCAGCACACCGGAATGGGAGAGCGCCCCCGACTGGAGCCCGCGCCAGGACTAGCGGGCCAGGCGGCAGCCGCACCTTCTCAGGAAAACCATCTGGTGCCGAGCGAGGAGGCGCGTACAGTCGAAGAGCCGAGGATTTTTCGAACGAAGAGGTCCACTCCGTCGTTTTCGGCGTACGTCAGTATCCGGCCTTGTCGCCGGGGACGGGCCGATGCATGGCACCGATTCACCAAACCCTTCTTGTTCCGCATCCGGGCGAGCCCGTGGCGATGCCACGCCTGAGCGCCGTCATCGCGCGCGTGGCCGTGAGCCTGTCGACCGCCGTGATCGCGCCGGCCGTCCTGTTCGCGGCAGTCGTGGTGCTCGTGAACGTCCCGACAGCGATGATCGTGGCGCTCGCCTGGGTCGTCGCCGCGATCTCGTGGCGAGGGGCGACCGGACGGACCGTGTCGGGACTCCTCGTCCTGACGCTCGTGATCATGACCGTCAAGACCACGATCACCTTCGCGACGGGCAACACGTTCGTCTACTTCGTGCAGCCGGTCCTGGTCGACGCGGTCGTGGGAGCTGTCTTCCTCACCTCGCTGCGCACGGAGCGACCGTTCGTCGCTCGTCTCGCACCGGACTTCTGCCCGATGCACGCCTCCCTCTCCGAACGACCCGGGATCTGCCGGCTGTTCCGTGGGCTCACGCTGATGTGGGGTCTGGTCATCCTGGTGAAGGGCGCTGTCACCCTGTGGCTGCTGCTGACGCTGTCGACGGTCGACTTCATCCTGGTCAAGAGTGGGACGATCCTCACGATGACTCTGGCGACCACCGTCGTCACCGTCGTGTGGTCGGTGATCGTCTGCCGTCAGGAAGGTCTGCTCGGCCGCGACGCGACGATGAACCGCATCGTGGCACTGCCCGCGTAACCAGGTCATCGTCAGAGGCGCCACGCTCAGCGCACACTCAAGGAATGAGACGCGAGTCTCACAGGGTGGTCGCGCGTGTTGCGAACAGATAACGTTCGCCGAATGAGCGACGGACAGCAAGAGAGCCCGCCGGCAGCGGTGATCGGTGTTGTTGCCGAGTCGAGTCCCGGCGAGACCCGTGTCTCCGCGACACCGGCAACCGTACGCCAGCTGATCGACCTGGGGTACGTCGTGGCGGTCGAGTCGGGCGCCGGCGCGAAGGCGTCGTTCACCGACGAGGCGTACGTCGAGGCCGGCGCGGTGATCGCCCCCGCCGTCGACGTGTGGCACAGCGGCATCGTGTTCAAGGTCAATGCGCCCTCGACGTTCGAGATCAGCAAGCTCGCCGACGGCGCGACGCTCATCAGCCTCATCAGCCCCGCGCTCAACCCTGACCTCGTCGAGGCGCTCGCCCAGCGCCCGATCACGGTGCTCGCGATGGATGCCGTGCCACGCATCTCCCGCGCACAGTCGATGGACGTGCTGAGCTCGATGGCCAACATCGCCGGCTATCGCGCGGTCGTCGAGGCGGCCCACGTGTTCGGCCGGTTCTTCACGGGTCAGATCACCGCGGCGGGCAAGGTGCCGCCGGCCAAGGTGCTCGTCGCCGGTGTCGGCGTCGCGGGCCTCGCCGCGATCGGCACCGCCAACAGCATGGGCGCGATCGTACGGGCGACGGACCCGCGGGCCGAGGTCGCCGACCAGGTCGCGTCGCTCGGTGGTGAGTACCTCGCGGTCGACGTCGAGACCGAGCAGAGCACCGACGGCTACGCCAAGGCGACGTCGGAGGACTACGACCGGCGAGCCGCCGAGATCTACTCCGAGCAGGCGGCCGACGTCGACATCATCATCACGACGGCGCTGATCCCGGGTCGTGCCGCTCCGGTGCTGATCACCGCAGCGGACGTGGCGAGCATGAAGGCCGGCAGCGTCATCGTCGACATGGCGGCGTCCAACGGCGGCAACGTCGAGGGCTCGGTCGCCGGCGAGGCGGTCGTGACCGACAACGGCGTGACGATCATCGGCTACACCGACCTGGCCGGCCGGCTGCCGACGCAGGCGTCGCAGCTCTACGGCACCAACCTGGTCAACCTCATGAAGCTGCTCACGCCGGGCAAGGACGGTCAGCTCGTCCTGGACCTGGACGACGTCGTGCAGCGCACCATCACGGTCGTACGTGACCGGGAGACGCTGTGGCCGCCACCGCCGGTGCAGGTCTCGGCCGCGCCGGCCGCCGTGGTCGACAAGGCCCAAGGCGAGAGCCCAAGCCCGAGAAGCAGCCCATGTCGACGGAGCGCAAGCTGACGTTGATCGGCATCGGCGTCCTGGCCCTGTTCCTCGTCAACGCGTACGCCCCCGAGCCGCTGCCTGAGCACTTCACGGTGCTGGTCCTGGCGATCGTGATCGGCTACTACGTCATCGGCAAGGTGCACCACGCGCTGCACACGCCGCTGATGTCGGTGACCAACGCGATCTCCGGCATCATCGTCGTCGGCGCGATGCAGCAGATCGCCGCCGATGACGCGGCGATCCGCACGCTCGCGTTCGTCGCCGTCCTGCTCGCCAGCATCAACGTCTTCGGTGGATTCGCCGTGACCCGACGCATGCTCAGCATGTTCTCGAAAGGCTGATCGCGATGACTTCGCAAAGCGTGGCCACCGCGGCATACCTCGTTGCGGCGTTGCTGTTCATCCTCAGCCTCGCCGGACTGTCCAAGCACGAGTCGTCCCGTCAGGGCGTGCTCTACGGCATCGTCGGCATGGCGATCGCCCTGGTCGCGACGTTCATCGTCGTCGCCGACGTGTCCGACGCGCTCGGCATCATCCTGCTGCTCATTGCCGTCGCGATCGGTGCGGCGATCGGCCTGTGGCGGGCCCGCGTCGTCGAGATGACCGGTATGCCCGAGCTCATCGCGCTGCTGCACTCGTTCGTCGGTCTCGCTGCGGTGCTCGTCGGCTGGAACGGCCACCTCGAGGACAACCACCTCACGGGCTCGCTGGAGGACATCCACAACGCCGAGGTGTTCGTCGGCGTCTTCATCGGCGCGGTGACGTTCACCGGCTCGATCGTCGCGTTCCTCAAGCTGTCGGCTCGGATCAAGTCGGCGCCGCTGATGCTGCCGGGCAAGAACTACATCAACATCGGCGCCCTGGCGGCGTTCGCCGGGCTGACGATCTGGTTCGTCATCACCCCCAACATCGGGCTGCTCATCGCGGTCACGATCGTCGCCTTGGCGCTGGGCTGGCACCTCGTCGCGTCGATCGGCGGCGGCGACATGCCGGTCGTGGTGTCGATGCTCAACTCGTACTCCGGCTGGGCCGCTGCGGCATCAGGCTTCCTGCTCGACAACAACGCGCTGATCGTGACCGGTGCGCTGGTCGGCTCGTCGGGTGCGTACCTGTCGTACATCATGTGCCAGGCGATGAACCGCTCGTTCATCTCCGTCATCGCCGGCGGCTTCGGCATGGAGGCCTCCGCGGCCGACGACACCGACTACGGCGACTACCGCGAGATCAACGCCGCCGACACCGCAGAGCTGCTCAAGAACGCCTCATCGGTGATCATCACGCCGGGCTACGGCATGGCCGTCGCCCAGGCGCAGTATCCCGTCGCCGACCTCGTCAAGAAGCTCCGCGAGCGTGACATCGAGGTGCGCTTCGGCATCCACCCCGTCGCCGGCCGCCTGCCCGGGCACATGAACGTGCTGCTCGCCGAGGCCAAGGTGCCGTACGACATCGCGCTGGAGATGGACGAGATCAACGACGACTTCGACGGCACGTCGGTCGTGCTGGTCATCGGCGCCAACGACACCGTCAACCCCGCCGCGACCGAGGACCCGGGCAGCCCCATCGCCGGCATGCCGGTGCTGCGGGTGTGGGAGGCCGACAACGTCGTGGTGTTCAAGCGGTCGATGGCCGCGGGCTATGCCGGCGTGCAGAACCCGCTGTTCTTCCGCGACAACGCCCAGATGCTGTTCGGCGATGCCAAGGAACGCGTCGAGGACATCCTGCGCGAGCTCTGACCGTGGCGTGACGCCTGTGCTCGACATTCGTTGAGTATGGTGACCCGATCCTTTGGAGGACCCGTGGACAAGCCCGAGTACGACCGGCCGGACGACAAGGAGTCGGCAGGCAGCAAGGCCGTCATCTTCCTGGTCCTGGCAATCGTCGTCGTCGCGATCTTCTACTTCGGCATCTACCGCTGAGCCCGGAGCCGCGGGGTCTCGTACGCCGCTCGCTGAGCGAGCTTGCTACTCGACCGGCGAGAAGCTCGCTGATCGGCGAGGAGCCCGCTGATCGAGTGCTCGCGAGGAACGAGCGGGCGTATCGAGATCAAGGGCAGGTGAGCCGAAGGGCTCGCTCAGCCCACGACGCCGTACAAGCGATCGCCGGCGTCGCCGAGGCCCGGGACGATGTAGCCCAGGTCGTTGAGCTTCTCGTCGAGGCCAGCCGTCACGAGCGTCACCGGCACGTCGATGGCCGCGAGCTCTGACTCCAGACGCGCGACGCCCTCGGGCGCCGCGAGCAGGGTGATCGCCGTGATGTCGTCGGCGCCGCGCTTGACCAGGAACTCGATCGCCGCGGCAAGGGTGCCGCCGGTCGCCAGCATCGGGTCGAGCACGTAGCACTGACGCCCGGTCAGGTCGTCGGGCAGCCGCTCGGCGTACGTCACGGCCTCGAGCGTCTCCTCGTTGCGCACCATGCCGAGGAACCCGACCTCCGCGGTCGGCAGGAGCCGCTGCATGCCCTCGAGCATGCCCAGGCCGGCTCGGAGGATCGGCACCACGAGCGGCGGCGGGTCCGACAGGCGTACGCCCTTGGCCGGCGCGACCGGCGTCACGACGTCGACCGTCTCGACCCTGACGTCGCGCGTGGCCTCGTACGCCAGCAGCGTCACGAGCTCGTCGGCGAGCCGCCGGAACGTCGGTGAGTCGGTGCGTTCGTCGCGCAGCACCGTCAGCTTGTGCGAGATCAACGGGTGGTCGGCGACGTGTACCTGCATGTCAGCAGACTAGGGCATCCCGATCCGCGCCGATCCGGGTCGCGCGACCCCGCATCCCGGCTGACGGCGTTATCGTCGGTCGTCGCACAAACCCGGTGCGCCTCCCTCCTCTGCCTTGTCATCCGGGCGCGGATGCCGCGCGCCCTGATCGAACCGGCGCGGATCGGCATACCCTAGCGGTGCCCACGACGGGTCTGTCACCATCGCTAGGGAGCCCGTCCGACAGGAGGTGCACGCATGGCAGAAGACGATGTCGACTTCGCCGTCGCCGCCTACCGCGACGAGGGTGAGTGGCAGGTCGTCGAGCTCAATCCGCGCCTCGGCGAGGACGTGGAGCAGCTGAGCCACGCGCTGGGCCGGTTCCCGTCCGACGACGGGGTGCTGGGCCTGGTGTCGATGAACGACGACTTCTTCGTGATCCTGCGCCGTTCGGGCACCCGCGTACGCGCGATGCTGTCGGACATCACCGCGGTGACGGACTGGCCGCTCGCGGTCGGCGTGGCCGACCTGCTCGACCTGCCCAACCTCGATGACGACGACGAGCCGCAGGCCGCGGGCGACCTCGAGCTGCTGAGCGACCTCGGCATGCCGGCGATGGACCTGGGCGTGCTGTGCGATGACGACGACCTCTATCCCGAGGACATCCTGCGCGATGTCGCGGAACGGTTGGGGTTCGGCGACGAGTTCGAGGCCGTCATCGGGTGACGTACGAACACGAGATGGAGCAGGCGCTGCTCCTCGCCGAGTCGGCGCTGGCCGACGGTGACGTACCAGTGGGCGCGCTCGTCATCGACCCGGCCGGCGTGGTCATCGGGCGGGGCCGCAACACCCGCGAGCGCGACGGCGACCCGACGGGGCATGCCGAGATCGTCGCGATCCGTGAGGCGGCGGCGGTCCGGGGTGAGTGGCGGCTCGAGGGCTGCACGCTCGTCGTGACGCTCGAGCCCTGCACGATGTGCGCCGGTGCGATTGTGTCGGCACGTCTTGAAAGACTGGTGTTCGGCGCCTTCGACGACAAGGCGGGCGCCGTCGGGTCGCTCTGGGACGTCGTACGCGATCGCCGGCTCAACCATCGGCCGGAGGTCGTCAGCGGGGTGCTCGCCGAGCGATCGACGACCATGCTTCAGCAATTCTTCGCAGACCACCGCAAGGGCAGCACTGAAAGGGATGGGCAGCATTAGCTTCACGATCGAGGAGATCCAGGTACCCGCGTCGATCGAGGGTCCGGGTTGGGAGGTCTTCGAGGAGTACGTGACCGTCCGCAACGCGGTCGAGACCCACACGATGGGCACGGACCTGCTGGAGATGTCGCTGCCCGACGTGTGGTCGGAGTATCGCGACAACCCGCACCGCACGCGCCGGCACTTCGCCGTGTGGCAGGACGGCGTGATCATCGGCCGGGGCATCGTCACGTTGCGGCCTCATCAGCCGGAGACCGGCGCGCATCTGATGGCCGACATCCTGCCGGCACACCGACGGATGGGCATCGGCTCGGCGTTGCACGACGTCGTGGTGCAGGCGGCGGTCGACGCCGGGGCGCCGGTCCTCAAGGTCAACCTCCCGCACACCGCGACGGCGGACGGCCCGCGAGTCGGCGCGTCGACCGGCTTCGGCGACCTGTGGGCCGACGACGACGGCGTGCGGTTCCTCCGCTCCCGGGGCTATGCGCTCGAGCAGATCAACCGCATCAGCCTGCTCGACACCGCCGGCCTCATGCAACGCGTCCAGCCGTTGCGCGAGGCGGCGGTCGAGGCTGCCGGAGACGACTACCGGGTCATCACCTGGGCCGGCCTCACCCCGGACCGGTGGACGGGCGACCTCGCCGAGCTGCGTACGCGCATGAGCACCGACGCCCCCAACGCCGGGCTGGTGATGACGGTCGACGAGTGGGACGTCGACCGGGTCCGTGAGCACGATGCGCGCATCGCCGAGAGTGGCCGGACGATCCTGACCGCCGTCGTGGAGCACGTGCCCTCCGGGACGTTGGCGGGGTTCTCCGAGCTCGTCCTGTCCGAGGGCAAGCCTCTCGCCACGCAGGAGGACACCTTGGTGCTGAGCGACCACCGCGGTCATCGACTCGGCACGCTGGTCAAGATCGCGGCGGCCGACCTGCTGCTCGAGCAGGCGCCCGAGCGCGAGGCGATCGTCACGTGGAACGCCGAGGAGAACCGGCCCATGCTCGACGTCAACGAGGCGATGGGCTTCCGCGCGATCGGCTATGAAGGCGCGTGGCAGAAGCGGGTCTGACGGGAATACCGCGTGTGATAATCTAGTTGAACATTCAACAAGGTCATGGAAGGGCCTTGGCGAAGGAGAACCAGATGACCAGCATGCAGTTCGGACTCTTCACGGTCGGTGACGTCACGCCCGATCCCGTGAACGAGACGATCCCAACCGAGCACGAGCGCATCAAGAACACCATCACGATCGCCAAGAAGGCCGAGGAGATCGGCCTCGACGTGTTCGCGACCGGTGAGCACCACAACCCGCCGTTCGTGCCGTCCTCGCCGACGACGACGCTGGCGTACATCGCCGCGCAGACCGAGAAGCTGATCCTCTCGACGTCGACGACCCTCATCACGACCAACGACCCGGTCAAGCTGGCCGAGGACTACGCGACGCTGCAGCACCTCGCCGACGGCCGCATGGATCTCATGCTGGGCCGCGGCAACACCGCGCCGGTCTACCCGTGGTTCGGCTATGACGGCAGCAAGGCCGTCGAGCTGACGATCGAGCACTACCAGCTGCTGCGCCGCCTGTGGGACGAAGAGGTCGTCGACTGGGAGGGCCAGTTCCGCACGCCGTTGCAGGGCTTCACCGCGACGCCGCGCCCGCTCGACGGCGTCCCGCCGTTCGTGTGGCACGGCAGCATCCGCACGCCCGAGGTCGCCGAGCTCGCCGCGTTCTACGGCGACGGCTACTTCGCCAACAACATCTTCTGGCCCAAGGAGCACTACATCCGGCTGATCAACTTCTACCGCCAGCGCTACCAGCACTACGGCCACGGTGAGCCGGAGCAGGCGATCGTCGGTCTCGGCGGTCAGTTCTTCATCCGCAAGAACAGCCAGGACGCGGTCAAGGAGTTCCGCCCGTACTTCGACAACGCGCCGGTGTACGGTCACGGGCCGTCGCTCGAGGACTTCACGGAGCAGACCCCGCTGACCGTGGGCAGCCCGCAGGAGTTCGTCGAGAAGACGCTGGCGTTCGCGGACTACTTCGGCGACTACCAGCGCCAGCTGTTCCTCGTCGACCACGCCGGTCTGCCGATCAAGATCGTCCTCGAGCAGCTCGACCTGCTCGGTGAGGTCCTGCCGACCCTGCGTGCCGAGTTCGACGCGCGCCGGCCGGCGAACGTACCGGATGCCCCGACGCACGCCGCCCGGGTCGCGGCCCGGAATGCTGCCGATGCAGCGGCTGTTGAGAGCAGTGAAGGGGTGAGCGTATGACGAGGATCGTGGCGATCTCAGCCGGGCTGAGCGACCCGTCGACGACGCGCATGCTCGCCGACCGGTTGGTCGAGTCGGTGCAGCAGCAGTCGGGCGACGTGTCGGTGGAGGTCGTGTCCCTGCGCGAGCTGGCGCACGAGATCACCGATGCGACGCTGACCGGCTTCGCACCGCCTCGCCTGCAGGACGCGATCGACAAGGTCGTCGCGGCCGACGGCCTGATCGCGGTGACGCCGATCTTCAAGGCGTCCTATCCCGGCCTGTTCAAGTCGTTCATCGACGTGCTGGAGGCAGACGCACTGATCGGCAAGCCGGTGCTGCTCGCGGCGACCGGCGGCACCGCCCGTCACTCGCTCGCGATCGACCACGCGCTGCGGCCGCTGTTCGCGTACCTCCAGGCGCTGATCGTGCCGACGGGCGTCTTCGCCTCGCCCTACGACTGGGGCACTGACGGTACGAACGCGCTGGGCCAGCGCATCGACCGTGCCGCCGGCGAGCTCGTGAGCCTGCTCAAGGGCGCCGGCACGGGCCGCGGCCCGTCGGACGACATCGACCTGTTCAGCGACACGTTCCTCTCGATCTCTCAACCCCACGCTGAAGAGTTGGTGGTTTCGAGGCTTCGGCCGCGGGCGGCCTCCGCACCTCAACCACCGGGCTACTCGCTGGTTGAGGTGCGTAGCGAGCTCTGCGAGCGGAGCCTCGAAACCTTTCAGATCAGGGTGCCGTCGACCGTGAGGTCGGCGGCACTTTGCCGTGCGATGACCCGGCGGGCGTTCGGCTCGTCGACCTGCGCGACCCAGGCACGTGCCTCCGCCTCGGGCTTGCCGAACTGGACGTGCCGACGCACCAGCCGCTCGACGCGGATGTCATCGGGGACGTCGACGAACCACACCTCGTCGAGCGCGGCACGCACGTCGGCCCACCCGCCCTCGTCGTCGAGCAGGTAGTTGCCCTCGCTCACGACGAGCCGGTCCTCCGGACGTACCGTGATGGCGCCGGCGATCGGCTGCTCCAACGTACGTTCGAAGTCGGGCGCGAGCACGTCGTGATCCAGCTCGGCGCGCAGTCGCCGGAGCAGCGCGAGATAGCCGTACGCGTCGAAGGTCTCGATCGCGCCCTTGCGGTCGAGGATTCCGCGCTCGGTCAGCGCCGCGTCGGCGAGGTGGAAGCCGTCCATCGGCACGTGGGCGACGCCGAGACCCTCAGCGCGCAGGCGTTCGACGAGGACCGCCGCGAGAGTGGTCTTGCCGGCACCGGGCGCCCCGGTGATGCCGAGCAGCGCGCGGCCATCAGCGGCAACGAGGCCGCGCGCCCGTGCGGCGAGGTTGTCGAGCAGAGCGGCGTCCATCAGCCGGCTTCGCGGACGAATTCTGCGGCCCACCGGCTGATGGCGGGATCGACGGCATCGGTGATGCGCTCCAGCGAACGTACGACCAGACCAGCGCCGAACGACTCGATCTCCGCGCGATCGAGCGGCCACGGCGGACCGTCGACCGCTTCGCCGTCATCGCGCGCCACCGCCATGACGAACAGTGTGCCGCCCGGAGCCACAAGACTGCGGACCCCGGCGATCGCGGCGGCGCGGACCTCGGCAGGCAGCGCCTGCACGTTCATGCTCTCGACGACGAGGTCGAAGGCGCCGACCCACTCCTCGGGCAGCGCCAGCAGGTCACCGACCTGGTAGTCCACCGGCGACCCGGTGTGCCGCTGCCGAGCAGCGTCGATCGCCGTAGGTGCGATGTCGAAGCCGAGGGTGCGATAGCCGTGCCGGGCGATCAGCTCCGCATCGCGACCGTAGCCGCAGCCCACCACGACAGCAGATTGACCGGCACCGTCGGACGTACGCGACTCGATCCACGCCTCGACCAGCTGCGACGGCGCGTTGCGGTCCCACGGGACGACGGCGCGACCTTCGGACGCCTCGGCGTAGAGGTCCTCGAACCACGCCGTCGGATCGCCGGCGGCAAGCCGTTGGGCCGCCAGGTCGCGGGTGTGCTTGTCGGGATCCGCCATCAGCGTCCCTGAGCCGTGGCGTCGAGGACGCGCAGGACGTTGTCGCCCATGAGCTTGGCGAGGTCGAGGCTCGACCAGCCGCGCTCGGCGAGCCGGTCGATCAGGAGGGCGTGCCCCGTGACGTCGCCCATCCCCTCGGGGAACGCGGCGACGCCGTCGTAGTCGCTGCCGAGGCCGATGTGGTCGACACCGGCGACCTCACGGGCGTGCTCGACGTGCGCGACGACGTCTTCGACGGTCGTACGCGGTGCGGGCGTCGAGCGATCGCCGAACGACCAGTCGGCCGAGTCCTGGTTCACGAAATAGGGGACGTACGCGACCATGATGACGCCGCCGTTGCCGGCAAGCCGCTGAAGGACATCGTCCGGGACGTTGCGCGGATGGTCGGTGACCGCGCGGCACGACGAGTGGCTGAAGATCACCGGCGAGGTCGTCGCGTCGAGTGCGTCGTGCATCGTCGTGGCGGCGACGTGCGACAGGTCGACCAGCATGCCGAGTCGGTTCATCTCCGCGACGACCTCGCGACCGAAGTCGGTCAGCCCGCCATGCGCCGGATCGTCGGTCGCCGAGTCTGCCCACGGCGTGTTGTCGTTGTGCGTCAGCGTCATGTAGCGCACGCCGAGCCGGGCGAAGTCACGCAGCACCGCGAGCGAACCGTCGATGCTGTGCCCGCCCTCGGCGCCGAGCAGCGACGCGATGCGCCCGCTCCGCCACGCGCGGCGCACGTCGTCACCGCTCCAGGCGTACGCGAGCTGGTCGGGATAGCGGTCGATGAGCCGCAGGACGAAGTCGATCTGCTCGAGCGTGTAGGTGACCGCGTCTGCGCCCTGCTGCTCGCACGGTGCGTAGACCGACCAGAACTGCGCGCCGACTCCGCCGCGACGCAGCCGGGGGAGGTCGGTCTGGTAGACGCCGGTCATGTCGGCGTCGAGGCCGTCGACGGAGTATGCGCGCTGGTCGCGGGCCTCCCAGGCGAGGTCGTTGTGCCCGTCGATGAGGGGAGCGAGGCTCAGCGCCTCGATCGCTGCGGGCTGGCCGACGAGGACCGAGGAGTGGTCAGTCACGGTAGAGACCCAGCTCCGACGCGAGCCGCTGGCGCTCGGCGAACCGGCGGTTGGCGCCCTTGGCGCTGGCCGTGGAGAGCGTGGCCAGGAGGTCGATGACGAGCGCAACGACGGGCGGCGACACCTCGGGTGTCTCGGGGTGCATGCTCAGGTCCTCGTCGACGTGGGCGTAGCCGGCGGTGTCGTCGGGGCCGATCACGATCACCTCGGTGGCGCGCTCGGCGAGCGGGTTGTTGTCGGAGTCGGTGATCAGCACGAGCGAGCCGCCGGCGTCGACGAACGGCAGGGCGGTGTCGATCGTGTAGCTCCGGAAGCGGCGGAACGACAGCACGATCATGACGTCGCTCGCGCGTACGTCCGACAAGATGTCGAGCGGCCGCACGATCGTGCCGTCGACCAGGGTGACCTGCGCCAGCGAGTTGCTGAGCTTGGCGGCGAGCAGCGAGGCGTACGTGAACGAGGTGGCCGCGCCGAGGACGAACCGTCGCCGTGCCCCGGTGATGCGGGCGGCTGCGGCCTCGATCATCGGGTCGGTCAGCGCCCACTCGAGGCCCGCCTCGAACTCCTGCCGGTGCGCGTCGATCAGCCGCGACTTCAAGATCGTGGCCGAGCGAGGCGCTCGGCTGGTGTCAGGACGTACGGTCATCTCTCCAGCCTTCCGGACGACGTGAGGGAGTGCGTGCGCGGGTCCTCGGGCGGCCCGAGCCGGAGCATGGGGGTGGCGTCGGAACGCAGCACACCGGGCACGCCGAGCGGGATGCTGTGCGCGCCGGGGCCGTGGCCGAAGCCGAGCTCACCGACCATGGGCACGCCGAGGGGCCCGAGCACCTCGAGGCACAGGTCGTGGATCTGCTCGACCGGTGAGCACTTGGCCCAGCTGCCGAGTGCGATGCCGGTGACGCCGTCGAACCAGCCCGAGCGGAGCAGGGTCTGGAGGTAGCCGTCGATCCGGTACGTCGCCTCGGTGAAGTCCTCGAGCAGTGCGATGCAGCCGGAGTTGTCGAGCGGTGGCCGGTTGCGCGCGCCCGTCGTGAGCGACAGCAACGAGAGGTTGCCGCCGATCAGTGTGCCCTCGGCCTGGCCCTCGACGAGGGTGACCGCCTGCGGGGAGGTCCACTCGCGTACGGACTCCGGTTCGAGCACGGCAGTCCGCAGGGCGTCGCGAGCCACCAGGTCCTGCGTAAGGCTCGCGGTGCCGATCATCGGGGTGAACCAGGTCGGCACGCCGAGCTGCTCGCGGATCCACTCGTGCAGGGCCGTGATGTCGGAGCTGCCGAACAGCGGCTTGGGCTCGGCGGCCGCCATGGCGTCGCGGTCGAGCAGGTCGAGGATGCGTACGGCGCCGTAGCCGCCGCGGATGCAGAAGATCCCGGCGATGTCGGGGTCGCACCACGCCTGCTGCACGTCGTCGGCGCGTACGCGATCGTCGCCGGACAGGTAGGCAGCGCGCGGGTGGACCGCGGTGGCACTGGGGTACGTGACGGGTCGCAGCCCCCACGACTCGACCAGGCCGACGGCCACGGCCAGGTCCTGCGCAGGTGCCGGGCCGGCGGGTGCGACGAGCGCGACCCGGTCGCCCGGCCTCATCGCGCACCCAGCTTGGAGGGCACGACCTCGAGCAGCGACTTGGTGTAGTCGTGCTGGGGGTCGAGCAGGACCTGTTCCACCGGGCCATTCTCGACGATGCGGCCCTGGTGCATCACGACGACGCGGTCGGCGATGTTCCAGGCGAGGCCGAGATCGTGCGTGATGACGAGTGCGCCGAGTCCGAGGTCGCGGCGCAGCTGCAGCAACAGCCCCAGGATCTCGCCGCGCACGGAGGCGTCGAGGCTGGCGACCGGTTCGTCGGCCACGAGGTACGTCGGGTCGAGGGCCAGGGCTCCGGCGATCACGACGCGTTGGCGCTGCCCGCCGGAGAGCTCCTGCGGGATCGCGGCGAAGAACTTCTCGGGCGGGGTGAGCTCGGCCCGGGTCAGCGCCCGGATCACCCGCTCCCGTTCGTCGTCGAGCCGGTGGATGCGGATGCCTTCGGCGACGGCCTCGTAGACGGTGTGCTTGGGGTTGAGCGAGGCGCTCGGGTCCTGCAGGACGTACTGGACCTTGCGCCGGTATGCCTTGAGGGCCGCGCGGCGGTGCGGTAGCGGCTTGCCCTCGTGGAGCACGTGACCACTGGTCGGCTTCTGCAGCCCGAGGATCGTACGTGCGAGGGTCGTCTTGCCCGAGCCGGACTGACCGACGAGGGCGACGATCTCACCGGAGCCGCAGGTCAGGTCGACGTGATCGACCGCGCGTACGTGCTGGCCGCGGGAGCGGAAGTCGACTGTGAGGTCACGGACCTCAAGGACCGTGTGAGCGTCGGCGACCGGCTCGGCGGCGTCGGAGTTCGACGAGCGGGACCCGACGACGAGGCGCGACGCCGGGTCGCCGATGACCGGGAACGCCGCCGCCAGCTCGCGGGTGTGCTCGTGGACGGGCGCGGTGAGGATCTGCTGCGCCTTGCCCTGCTCGACGATACGGCCGTTGCGCATCACGACGATCCGCTCGCACACCGCGGCGAGCACCGCGAGGTCGTGGCTGATCATCACGAGGGTCAGCTCGCGGTCACGGACGAGGCCGTTCAGCACCTCGAGCACCTGCGCCTGGACGACGACGTCGAGCGCCGTGGTCGGTTCGTCGGCGATGATCAGCTCGGGGTCGCAGGCCAGGGCCATCGCGATCATGACGCGTTGCCGCTGACCACCCGACAGCTCGTGCGGATAGGCGTGTCCCTTGGCGGGCGTCAGGTCGACCAGCGCCAGCAGCTCGTCGACCCGGCGCAGCCGCGCGGCGGAGTCGGGAAACTCCTTGGTGCTGTGCAGCGCGAGGGCCTCGGCGACCTGATGGCGTACCTGGCGGACCGGGTTGAGCGAGTGCATCGCGCCCTGGAAGACGATCGCCGCCTCGGTCCAGCGAACCGCGCGCAGCCGGCCCCAGGACATGGCGGACACGTCCTCGCCCTGCAGCAGGATGCGCCCCTCGATGCGAGCCGACCGCGGCAGCAGCCGGAGCACCGACATCGCCAGCGTCGACTTGCCGCAGCCGGACTCGCCGGCGAGCCCGACGGTGCCGCCGCGCTCGATCTCGAGGCTGATCGCCGTCGACTGCCGTGGTGCCGCCGGCGTACGTGATGCGTACGTCGTCCCAGGCGAGGGTCGGTGCCTGCTCGGTCATCAGCGCGACCTCAGGGTCGGGTTGAGCACGGCTTCGAGGGCACGACCCACGAGGGTGAAGCACAGCACGACGATGACGATCGCGATGCCGGGCGCGAGGACGAACCACCAGTAGCCGGCCGTCGCGGCGCCGGTGTCGAGCGCGGTCTTGAGCATCGAGCCCCACGAGAACGTCGTGGGATCGCCGAGGCCGAGGAAGGCCAGCGTCGACTCGAGGATGATCGCCTGCCCGACCACCAGCGTCGTGTTGGCCATGACGAGAGGCAGCACCGACGGGAACACGTGCTTGCCGATGATGTGCCGGTCGCCGGCGCCGAGGGCGCGGGAGCGCTCGATGTAGGGGCGGGTCTCGATCGTCAGGGTCTGTGCGCGTACGACGCGGGCGGTGTGGGCCCAGCAGGTCACGCCGATCGCGATGATGATCGTCGACAGGCCGCGGGACAGCACCGCCGACAGCACGATCGCGAGCACGAGGCTGGGCACCACGAGGAAGAAGTCGATGATCCGCAGCACCACCGCGCGCACGATGCCGGTGAAGTGCCCCGCAGCCATCCCGAGCGTCGTGCCGATGATCATCGCCATCGCCGTGGCGGAGAAGCCCACCAGCAACGACGCGCGCGAGCCCCAGAGCAGCAGGCCGAGCACGTCGCGACCTGACGGGTCGGTGCCGAGCCAGTGACCGCCGCTGGGCGACTCGTTGCCCCGCGCGGTCACCTTGGTGACGTCGAGCCGGTCCATCGGCATGAGCACGGGCGCCAGCAGGGCGAGCACGATGATGAGCAGCAGCAGCCCGGCGCCGATCAGCGCCGACGGGTGCGAGGCGATCTCGCGTACGACCTCGGTGAACCGTGCGCGCCGGCGAGCGCGGATCGCCGCGCTGTCCTGACGTCGGTCATGAGGACTTCAGACGGGGGTCGAGGACGCGGTAGAGCAGGTCGGCGATGAAGTTCATGAGGATCACCGCGGCGGAGAACACCACGAAGCACGCCCTGCACGAGCGGGAAGTCCGGCGCGCTGAGCCCCTTGTACATCAGGTAGCCCAGACCCGGCCAGGAGAACACCGTCTCGACCGTCACGGTGCCGGCGATCAGCAGGCCGAGGGTCAGGAAGATCAGCGTCACGGTCGGCAGCAGCGCGTTGGGCACGGCGTGCCGCGTACGTACGAGGTCCTCGCGCAGGCCCTTGGCGCGCGCGGTCGTGAGGTAGTCGGCGGACATCTCCTCGAGCACCGAGGCGCGCATGACCATGAGGTACTGCGCATAGATCACCGCGACCATCGTCGTCACCGGCAGCACCAGGTGGTGGGCGACGTCGAGCACGTGGGCCAGCCCGGTGTCGGTCGACGCGGCCGTGCTCATGCCGCCGGTCGGGAACCAGCCGAGGCCGCCGCCGAAGATGAGCAGCAGCAACAGGCCCAGCCAGAACGTCGGCACCGACCAGAAGACCAGGGCGACGCCGGTGTGGATCTTGTCGAACCAGCTGCCGCGTCGCCAGGCCGCCTTCTGGCCCAGCCACAGGCCGAGTGCCACGGAGATCAGCGCGGCGGTGCCGGTCAGCAGGAGGGTGGGGCCGACGTAGTCGCCGATGAGCTCGGTGACGGGCCGCCGATAGACGTACGAGGTGCCGAGGTCACCCGTGAACAGGTCGCGGACGAAGCGCCAGAACTGGACGAGCAGCGGCTGGTCGAGGCCCATCTCCTTGCGGAGCCGCTCGACCTCGCCGGGGCTGACCTGACGACCGCGGGTCATGTTGATCGCCGGGTCGCCCGGCATGATCCGGAACATGAAGAAGCCGAGCACCACGACCAGCGCGAGGCTGATGAGCGAGCCGCCGGCCTTGAGCGCGAGGTACCGCGGCAGCGAGGACCCCCTCGTGTCCTCGCTGTCCGCGGGGACCGTCTCGATGACGGTCATGTCTCACTCCCTGTCTTCACCCGTGCTGCGCCGGCGCGAGGCGACGACCGCGCCGCCGATCGCTGCGAGCACCACGATGGCACCCACGGGGATGACCCAGCCGGGCAGCCCTCCGTCGTCGGACGAGCTGTCGGAGCTGACGGGCTTGGCGCCGTAGAGGCCCCAGTAGCCGTTCTGGTTGAGGATCACGCCGCCCTTCTCGGGCTGCAGGCCGAAGCCCGTGAAGTGATCGCTGCGGTAGGCCTCGAGCGGCTTGATGTACCAGATCGGGTCGCTGACGTACGCGTCGTAGAGGATGCTGAACGCCTTCTTGACCAGCTCCTGCCGCTTGGTCTCGTCGAGCTCGGCGTGCTGCGCCTTGAACGCCGCGTCGAACTCCGGCGAGCACCAGTTGTTCTCGCTGGTGTTGCCCGAGCCGTCGGCGTTGGGGCGCGAGGCGCAGGTGTTCATCGCGAGCTGGTTGTCCGGGTCGGGGCCGAGGCTCCAGCCGGTGAAGTAGAGGTCGTACTTGCCGAGCGTCGAGTCCTCGTTGACCTTGTCGGGCGTGACCATCGAGACGTCGAGGCCGATGCCGATGTCCTTGAACCAGCTCGTCAGGAAGTCGGCCATCTGCGCGTGCGCCGGCTCGGTGTTGCGGCCCATCAGGCGGAACTTGAGCGGCTTGCCGTCCTTGTCGTTGCGGATGCCGTTCGAGCCCTTCTTGTAGCCGGCCTCGTCGAGCAGCTTGTTGGCGGCGTCGAGGTCGAAGGGCACCTCCTGGTAGCCGTCGGCGAAGCCGAAGAAGTTCGCGTACGACTTGGGCACCTCGGTCTGGCCGATGTCGCCGAGGCCCTGCAGCACCCGGTCGAGCAGCGTCTTCTTGTCGACCGCCATGAAGATCGCCTCGCGGAGCTTGGGGTCCTTGAGCGCGGGGTTGCCGTCGCCCATGGGCTTGCCGTCGATGTCGATCGCGCCGGGGTTGATCGCGAGTGCCTGGTAGCGGCGGCCGATGCCGGCGTGGCGGGTGATGTTCTTGGCGCCCTTGAGCGAGTCGTACTGCGCCGGCGTCAGCCCGTCGGCGATGTCGACCTCGCCGGACTTGAGGGCCTGCACCGCGGCGTCGGAGTTCTTGTAGGCCACGTACGTCACGCCGGAGACCTTGGGCTTGCCGCGCCAGAAGTTGGGGTTGGCCTTGAGCTGAGACCGACTGACCGGTCTTGAAGCTCGTGATGGTGAACGGGCCCGAGCCGACGACGTCCTTGTCGGCGGCGAACTTGGCGGCGTCCTGCTTCTCCCAGATGTGCTTGGGGACGATCGGGATCTCCTGGCCGGGGTTGGGCGCCTGGGCCGACTTCAGCGTCATGACGACGGTCTGCGGGTCGGTGGCCTTGACCTCGGAGATGTTGGTGACGAGTCCGCCGTTGGCCGCCTGCAGCGCGGTGGTCTCGATGATCGAGGTGTACGTGTATGCCACGTCGTCGGCGGTGATCGCCTTGCCGTCGGACCACTTGCGGTCCTCGGGGATGTGGAACGTCCAGGTCTTGCCGTCCTCGCTGGTCTCCCACTTGTCGGCGATCCCGGCATCGGGCTCGCTGTTCCTGCCGTAGCCGACCAGCGCCTCGTACTGGTAGCGGTTGATGCCGGTGCTCTGCAGCAGGACCGCCGTGAACGGGTTGAACGTGTCGACGTCGTTGAACATCGCGACCTTGATCGGCTTGGAGTCGTCAGCGGCGTGGGCCGGCGTGGCGACGGTGGCGCCGGCGAGGCTCAGCAGGGCGGCTGTCGCGACACCCGTGAGTGATCGCAAGAGGCGAGAGCGAGACGTGGTGATCATGGGTCCCCGATCGTGGAGTGCTGTGCGGCCGAGTCGTCCCGGCACCCTTCGCACTGTTCAGCAGGGCTGGGTCGATGTCAATGATTTTCCCGAGATACGTAACACAACTTTCACACGATGAGCGTGTGCAAGCGTAAAACTGGACCGATCCGCTCGGTGTGGTGCACAGTGGGCTGCCTGATGTGTTCCGCAAATCGGCGGACACGCGCCATCGTCCGAAACGGGGGACTGTCGTGGCCGAACGCCCGGACGTCGTCTCCCTGCTGCAGACCCTGCTGCGCCACGACACCACGAACCGCGCGCCCGGCGATGCCGAGGGCGAGCTCGCGGCGGCGACCTGGATCCACGACCAGCTGACCGAGGCCGGCCTCGAACCGGTGCTGCTGGCCCGCGAGGACGCACCGCACCGGGCCAACGTCGTCGTACGGGTGCCCGGCACCGACCCGTCGCTGGAGGGCCTGCTGGTGCACGCGCACCTCGACGTCGTGCCGGCCGAGCCCGAGCAGTGGAGCTTCGACCCGTTCGGTGGTGACGTGATCGACGGCTATGTCACCGGGCGCGGGGCGATGGACATGAAGGACATGTGCGCCATGACCTTGTCGGTCCTGCTCGACTGGGCTGCCTCCGGTGAGAGGCCGCGTCGCGATGTCGTCGTCGCGTTCGTCGCCGACGAGGAGACCGACGGGGCGTACGGCGCGCAGTGGCTCGTCGAGGCGCATCCCGACCTGTTCGCCGGCGTGACCGTCGGCATCGGTGAGTCCGGCGGAGTCGTCGAGTCGCACGTCGGTGCCGACGGTGCGCCCGTACGTCTTGCCCGTATCGCGGCCGGCGAGCGCGGCACCCTGCACCTGCGCCTCACCGCGACCGGCACCTCCGGGCATGCGTCGCGGCCGACCGAAGGCGGTGCCGTGCTCGCCCTCGTCGACGCGCTGCACCGCATCGGCCATCACGACTGGCCGCTGCACGTGTCACCGCTGGTGCGGGCGCAGCTCGAGCAGACCGCCGCCGCGCTCGGTCACAAGGCCGACCTGACGACCGACGACGGGGTGCTGCGCACGATCGCCGAGCTCGGTGATGCCGCCGACGTCGCGATGTTCACGGTCCGTGCGTCGACGACACCGACGGTCGTACGCGCCGGCTACAAGGTCAACGTCATCCCCGGGGTGGCCGAGGCGGAGATCGACGTGCGCTGCCCTCCGGGGTTCGAGGACGAGCTGTTCGCCGCCCTGCCTGCGCTGGTCGGTGATGGTGTCGCGTTCGAGCACTCGGTGCGGGAGCCTTCGGTGCAGGCGCCGATCGACGGCCCATGGTTCGATGCGATGGTCGCGTCCATCCAGCAGGTCGATCCCGCCGCTGTCGTGGTGCCGGGCTGCCTCGGCGGGGGCACGGACGCCAAGGCGTTCAGCCTGCTCGGCATCGCCTGCTACGGCTTCGCGCCGGCCACGGTCGACCCCGACGGTCGCCGACGGTCGGGCATACACGGGGTCGACGAGCGGGTGCCGGTCTCGTCGCTGCTCGGCGGCCGCGAGATTCTCGCGCACTTCCTCGCTACTGTGTGACAGTGCGTCTTCCGCCGCTGTCTCCCGACGTCGAGTGGTCCGTGTGCGTCCGGGACGCTGCCACCTCAGAGGTGCTTGCTGCCGTATCGCCTGAGCTGGTCCTGCGCACCGCCAGCATCGGCAAGCTGTTCCTTTTGATTGAGATCGCCCGCCAGGCCGAAGCTGGTGAGCTCGACCTCGGCGAGGAGCTCGGACGTACCGCTGACGATGCGGTCGCCGACTCCGGCCTCTGGCACCTGATGCGGCACGACACGTTCACGGTCGAGGACCTCTGCTGGCTGGTCGGCGGGTTCAGCGACAACCTGGCCACCAACGTGCTGGTGCGTCGTATCGGCATCGACGCGGTCGGCGCCACGTCCCGGTCGCTGGGCTTCGTACGCTCGGCGCTGCTCGACCGGGTGCGTGACGATCGCGGACCCCGCGACCCGTGGACCCTGTCGGCCGGCAGCGCCGATGAGCTGTCCGACCTGATGGCCCGCCTGCACCGCGGCGGCATCGTCTCGCCGGAGGTCAGCTCGCGCGTGCTCGGCTGGGTCGCCGCCAATGCCGACCTGTCGATGGTGGCGTACGCGTTCGGCCTCGACCCGCTGGCCCATGCCGAGCCGCGACCGCGGCATCACGCTCGTCAACAAGACCGGAACCATCAGCACGGTCCGCGGCGACGTCGGCGTCGTCACCGGGCCCGGCGGTTCCGTCGCGTACGCCGTCCTGGCGAGCTGGCCCGAGATCCCCCTCGACGATCCGCGCGACCGCGTGCTCGCCGAGATGGCAACGATCGGTGCCGTGATCCGCGCCCACATCGGCGCCTGACCGCCAGCCCGGGGCGGATTCGGCCAGCGCCCGGGGTTCCGGTAACCTCGTCCGCGGTGGCGTGTCCGAGCGGCCGAAGGTGCATCACTCGAAATGATGTGTGGGGTCAAACCCACCGTGGGTTCAAATCCCACCGCCACCGCACGATGAAGACCCCCGATTTTCACTGGAATCCCAGTGATATCGGGGGTTTTCACTTTCTCACAATGTCGGTTTTGGGCACATTTTGGGCACACTTTTCTCACGATGCAACAAATTCCGAGCGGCCCAAACGTGATCTGGAGACCCTGGGTCGAAGCTCGAGCGAGTCCATGACTTGACCCGTTGAGGCGACCAATTGGGTTGCGTCCTACCACGCAGTTAGACGCGAGGTGGAGCGCGCCATCTGCCAACGGCGCCGCCGTTCAGGTAGCCCGACACACTGCCGGCCTGGTTGGCGCTCCCGTGAGCCAAACGTGTCCGGCACCAGATCGTACGAGGGACGCGAACCGATTCATCAACCGAAGATTGAGCGGACGAAGTCTTCAACTCGATCGGCAATGCCCTTTCGGGGAGACAGCATCCGGAACGCTGTCAAGCGCACTTGCTGCTTAGTACTGAACTGTCCTCGATGCCGGTCGAAGACCTTCTTCACGTCAGTTTTGTGGCCGCCCTTGATGTCGCGGGCAACGATCGCCAATTCGCCAGCTAGCTTCACATCGCCAGATTTGCCAGTCTGCGTAAGGCCATAGATTGTCTCGGACGTTGCAGCCACGAGATTGTCATCGTGCAATGGCAAGGTGAGCAAGGTTGAAACGGCTGCTCTTCTGACTTGATGGCGGTCGGCGAACAGCGCCTCGTCCAAGAACGGTTGGGCTACCTCGGGCATCACTCCTGGACCTGCAACCGCTTCCAACACCGTATCCCCGGTTCCGATGCGAAGGAGTTCAGTCCACAGGCTTGCCCGCTGAGCACTACTCAACCGGCCAACATAGCCAAGAACCGACTCGTTCACATTTACGCTGAATCCCGATTCCGCGAGGGCAACTAGGTCCTCAACCGGCGGGTCGAGGCGCAGCCAGTCGTTGACTGTCTGATTCCGCAAGAAGTCTGCAGATAGAGCCGTAAGGGCGGCGACCGGGAAGGCCGCTTGGCCGGGCACCATCGTCTTTAGGTGGGTGAGAAGCCGCATCCCGTGAGTGGTCGTCGGGAACGTCGGGAACGCAGCATCAACCGCTTCCAGTATCGGGGGAATGTCGTCGCCGGCCAGAGTGTGCAGGTACTTGAGAACTTGGTTGGTAAAGGCCGGGGTGGTCGAGGTCTGGCCAATGACACGGACAATGTCTGTGCCACGAAACGGTTGGTACAGGCCGATGATTTTCGGGTTGTGCTCCGCAAGAAGTGTCACGACCTGCTCAGCGAACTCACGGACCGATTGCTGGCCAGCCGTTGTCCACGGATTGGCCTCAAGCTGAGCGCCGATACTGGCGGCAATTGGTCCGAGGTCGGGGTCGGGAAGGGCGTCGGAGTGGAGACGTTCGAGGAGGTCGAGCGCGGCCGATCGAAGGTCGGACTCAGTAGCGTCGACCTCTGCGAGAACCCGCTGTATCGCTGCTGAAGCGACCTGCGGATTAAGGACACTTGCACCGAGGAGCTTGGACCAGGTCGGCCAATCGCTCGTAGGGCCTTCCTGGATGCCGAGCGCCCCAAGTCGTCCGCACTCGATTTCGGGAGCGGATTCGCTGATCGCTTCGGCGTAGGAAAGGGCTTCGGCATAAATGGTTGGCGAGAAACTCATCCCTCTGAAGTACGCATCAATCACCAGGTGTTCGGCGGGTTCGTTACGTTCTTTGAGTGCGTGAACAATCGACATGAACCAGGTTTTCGCAGCGTCCTTGGGCTCGTCAGACGCGGCGGGGGTCGCCGCTTCAGTCGCGGCGTTCTGGCGCTCTTGCATTGCAGCAATCTCAGTGAAGATCGTGTCGGCAATCTCGTCCCAGTAGCGATCGACGACTGATCCCGACAGATCGATGAGCCCAGGCTCGACTCCATCCATTCCTTTATTGAACGCCTCGGCGAGGTGTGCGCTCAAGGTTTCGAAGTGCGGTCCAGTCAGAAATTCCAAGGTGAGGTTCACGGCCGGGAGGTCGAGTGTCTCGAAATTTTCGTCCGTCTTCACAACGAGTTCCCCGAACTTTCGGATCGCTGCTGTCGGATCGGTGCGCGATTTGGGGGAGTTGGTGATAGCAATCCCGCCGGCCATCATTGAACCGGTCCCGAGATCCCCCGCCAACACCGGTTCGACAGCGGCTGCCGCTTCGCCTGCGATCAAATCGAGTCGTTCGTCGTCCAAGCCCTCAGCGAGACCGCAGATCACAGTCGTGAGGACCTGCTTGCCCGGTCCAATTTGGTTGCTCACCTCTCCAGCCAAGATTGGGATGGCGATAACAGCATCGTCGGGTTTGCCCTCGAACGCCTCAACAGTGATATCGGGTGAGCGATCTGGGGCGTCGTCTATCGCGTCACTCAGGTCGGGATCCGAGAGGCCCTCACGGTCACCGACATTCTCCATATACAGAAGCGCGCGGCTCGGCCCGACGGCTCCCGCGAAAGCAGCCTTTTCGAGGTATTGGTGGAGCTGCCGCAGGTAGGTCTGTCCTGCACGGGCGAGTGCCGCGCGCCGTGCTTTAGTGTTTGGCCCGGTGCTAGTAAATTCTGCGGCGTCCTCTTCTTCGGCCTCCGTCTCGAGGATTGCCGTGCCAACCGTAGTTGCTTCTGTGGTCGCAATTGCCGAAGCGTCGACCGCGTATATGTCGTAGAGACGACGCAAGTTGCCGCTCGCGTCCTCGCCAGGTGCGCGGCCTTCTTGGAGGTAGCGGACCAATTTCGGTTCAACCAGCAAGTCTTGAGCGAAGCGGGGAAACTCGGTCCGGAGCACGGTCAACTTGGCCAGTTCGATCGGGTTGTCGCGCCATTGGATTCCTCGTGCTGAAGCGATGCGTGCAGTGGTTGCGAAGTTGTTCAACAACACTTTGATTCGACGCGGGCTCTGCACATGCAGCGGGATCAACGTCCAGATCACATCGTCGAGCTTGCCCGTCCTCTCCAAGTCGAACCAGATGCCGTCGCTGTGTCCTGCGACCACCTTTTTCGCAAATGTGGTGAGTGCGTGGCGCCGCAACGGTGGGAGGTCGATCTGATGCTGGAACATCTTGTCGATGAATGCCCCTGCCGTGCTGTAGTAGGGCGCGTCCTCTCGCAACGGCGTTACCTGCCGGTTCGAGTTCGTTTCCGCGGATGGAACTTCTAGGGCTTCTACAAGTACGTCACGATCTGCGGCGACGACAAACACGCAGCGGTCGTGCTCGAGGAATGTCTTTACTCCGACGAGCGTGGCCAATACGTCGTCCGGGGCGCAGCGATCCAATTCGTCGACGAAGAACAATACGCGGTCCCAGCGTTCGGGCCCTGCAATGCGCGCTCGACGCTTTGCCTTGCGCTCGCGTACCTCGGCAAAGTCCTCCTCGGTCATGCCGGTCTTGCGATCGGTTGGCTTGTCAGCAAGAACGTTGGCTCCTGCCCACCTATGACGCCGTTCCCACCAGCCGGATCTTGTGGTCGCCCTATCAATCAGGTCATGGAAAGCACGTTCGAATTCTTCATCCTGACTCGGAGCATCTCGCGAGACGCTCACGCGAGCAGACTCCAACAGGCGCAGCCCACCCAACACCGGGATCGCGCTCGCCAAAGACAACTTCGCTCCGTCCTTCGCGTGGTCCGCCAAGATTGTCCAGAAGCCCGGATCTGGCGCCTTCGGCTTCACGTTCACGAACAGGAAGTCGTGCAGGCTCCAGCCAACGATCGCTGTGGCGGCGATCCCCAGAATGGTGACAATCGTCCACACGGTGCGCGCCCAGTTCGTAATCCAGAACGCCCGCAGGGGAATGCGAATAAACGACACGTTTTCGTACAAGGTCTCCCGGTAGTCCTCCTTGGTGACCTTGAGATCTTCCGCGGCCTGAGCGACGAAGTTGCGCTTCAGTGAGGCTCCACCGAACTTCCACGCGTCGTACCTGATTGTCTTGATGCGCGCTGACTTGTCGTTATTCTGCGAAGTCGACGCCAACGACATCTCGATCAGGTTGTAGAGACTTGTCTTTCCTGAGCCCCAGGGGCCGAAAAGCGCGATGTTGACTGGAAGATCGGAGTGCGCCGCTAGTTCAGCCACGCGTTCGGCGATCTCATGGTGAGAGAACTGATCGCTGCCGATGTCCTGGAGCGCCGAATCAGTGATGAGATCAGAAGGTAGAAGCTCTGGACTTCCCAAGTCCGCAACAACGGAAGGCTCGATTGATTTTACGGCTCCCACTTTGGGGTCGACCTTGCTCGTGGTGCCGTCGACATCATCAGATGAACGTTCAGTCACGTGTTTTCACTGTCCTACCCGGGATTCGAGTCCGACCCTACGGCGTGCATCCGACACCTCGCACTGAATCGGTTACTCCCGTTCGCGTGTGCACGGCGTTCGCCGACTGCCGACCACGCCATCAGCCCATCAGCCGTCACCGCGCGGTGACGGCTGGCTGCTTGTAGGCACCTGCGCCATTTCGCCGCGGTCGAGTACAAGTCCCGGCTGGTTAGGCACGGGCGGAACTGGTTCGTACCTGGCCCGGCCAAGCCATTCACGTCATGATGTCGATCATGTTTGAAGTAGCGTTTCGCGCTGAGGCGTTCCCGGGTCATATCGCTCGTAGGGGAGTGATGCGCTTCGATTCGAGCGCGCTCGCTCATGCGCTCTTCGTCACGGGAAGAGCCCCAGGTGACCAGACTCGGTACGGCTCGATGTCGCTCTGGGAATGGATTCACAGATCGAGCCTCGTGCCTGCCTACATTCGGCGCACGCCGTCGGGGCGCCTGATGAAATCTGCACTTGCCGACTCGCTCGATCGCTCCGAGAAGGTCGGAGTGTCCTACGCATTGGGCCAAGCGCTGACGGGCATCTTTTGCGAGCAGATTCTTGGAGTGACTCATTTGATGCACGTCGATCGGTACGCCTCGAGATGGCGAGTCCAGTTCGGCCCCACGCGCCGCCGTGCTGACATGTTCGGGCGGATTGGGCCGAAGCGCTGGGTGGTAGCCGAGGCCAAGGGTCGCTTCAACGGCATGGAATCTGCTCTGCGACAGACCCTCATCGATCAGAAAGGGACGGTTCGGACGGTCGCCGGACATGCGCCAGAGATCGCCCTTGGATGCGTCGCCTCATTTCCGATCTTGCGCGGCGGGATCCGTGGCCCAATGCGCGTTGACGCCTTCGATCCCGAGGTCGCGAAGAACGAGACGTTTGACCTCGACATCAATGAGGGACGCTTCTTCGAGGCGTACTACGAGCCGTTTGCCACCGCCATTGATCTTGGCGAGGCACTCGCCGATGGCCCCCCGGGGTATGTCGCGGCGACGCTAGTTGCGACTGGGTTGCGAGTCGGGATGCGCGAAGAGCTCTACTCCGCGGTTCAATCCAGCCGCAGTGGCGAGGGCGTTGAGTGGGCGGATCTGCTGGATGCCGGGGACGATACCGATCGCAGACCTGACGGAACGTTCGTAAGCGCGAACTACGGCGATGCTCTGCTTCTGCAGGACTACGACGGCTGACCTGGGCTCCAGCCTCAGTGCCGGAGATAGGACCTGCGTCATTCCGGCACCCCTCTGTTGTCAACCGGCTTGTTTGAGTGGTTCCTTGGTCGGGGTCTTCCGTCGTCGAGCGGCCGGTTGTAGCGTCGGTTTCGCGGGTCCGGGAAGTGGCTGATCCGAAGTGTCGATATGCGGGGGCAGGTCGACCGCGCTGGATTCTAGAGACGCCCCGCAGTGCCCTCCCGGACCCGTGCCAGATGTTTGGGCATCGGCAACGAGTTGGCGGTAGAGGGCGTCGGAGATCCGTCGTTTCAGGCACCGCATCGCTTCCATCCGGGTCTTGCCCGCGGCGAGCTTGCGCCGGTAGTAGGCCCGGCCGGGAGTGTCGAGGCGGATCTGGGTGGTCGCGGCGATGTGGATCATGTGGTTCATCCGCCGGTTCCCGGCCCGCGAGAGCCGGTGCCGGACGTGCTCACCAGAGGACGCCTCCAGGGGTGCGGTGCCGGTCCAGGAGGCGAACCTGTTGCGGTCGGCGAAGCGGGTGACGTCGCCGACCTCGGTCAGGACCCGGCCGGCGACGATCGTGCCCACACCTGGCAACTCGGTCAGCGTCGACCCGCTGGCCTGCACCATTTCGGTCAGCTCTTTGGTGAGGGTCTTGATCTTCTTCTCGATCGTGACCAGGTCGGCGAGCTCGTCGGTCGCAATCCGTCGACGGGTCTTCCCGACCAGGTCCCGAGGTCGCACCGAGCCGAGCAGCGCCCCGGCCTGCAGGACGGTGATGTCCTTCTTGCTGGTGCCCGGCAAGAGCTCCGCGAGGAGGCGGTGGAGCCGGTTCACGGTCTGCACTCGTTGCCGGGTCAACTCGTCCCTGCGGTCGATCACCATCCGCATCGCCTCTTGCTGCGGGTCGACACTCAGCCGGCGTAGTTCTTTCGCGCGGACCGCGGCAACGGCGACCGCGTGCGCATCGTGCGCGTCGGTCTTGCGGCCGTGACCGGTATCGAGGAGCCGCACCCTGGCTGCGAGTTTGGCTGGCACGTCGACCACATGATGGCCGTCAGCGAGCAGGCGTTGGGCAAGAGAGCGGCCGGCGCCGTTGCTTCCCTCGACGGCCCAGATCGGATCGACCCAATCGGAGACGTACTCGAGCATCGCTCGATAGCCGGCCTCGTCAGTCGTGAACCGACCCGAGCCGAGGATCCGCTCACGGTGATCAACAACCTCGATGGTGGCGGACAGTTTGTGGGGATCGACCCCGATGATGACCTGTTGCACCTGCACTCCTCACGCAGTCTGAACGATGGACTGGCGAGGTGGGCACTGCTACTGCGAGCTGGGCACGTCCCTCTTGAGCCACACTCCGCCGCGGTGCTCGACGGGCTGCAAGCCGGAATAGAGCCACACCCGAGAACGGGTGGGCAGCCGCAAATAGAGCATCCCGCCGAACACCTAGACCGAGTCTGGCCAGACACCGATCCTTCGGGAAGTGTCTAGTAGCCGCGAACGGCCTGGCGCTCGTTGACGTGCGCCTGACCGTCAGGCCGTGAATGATTCGCCGGTCGGAAGTCCGTCACGGATCTCTTCGAGAGACCATGCGCGGTCGGAGTGATCGTCGAACCCGTAGCCACCCTCGGCGAGCAGACGAAGAACCAAACTTCGCATCTCTTCCTGGCCATCGACCTGGCCCGAAACTCGGACTTCGACCCACGACCCACCTAACTCATTCCCCGCCTGTTGCAGCGCGTCGATCTCGGACGCGGACCAAGAGCCCTCATCGCGTACCGCTCGAAGGAGGTCCGCGATCGAGTCGTGTTCCTCCACCTTGACCTCAAGTCGAGCGTCGGCGATCCCAAACCATTCCGAATCTGCGCGCTCACCCATGTCGTCCAGCATGGACGTGAGCTGCTGGGTGCGCATGGCGGGAAAGAGCTGGACTGACCTCATGCCGCAAGTGTGTCAGCGCACCCCGCGAGAGCGATTGCCTCACGTCGCGATTGTGCGGTCGTAGAGGTGCGTCATTTCGCCGCCTTTAGGGCAAGTGTCAGCTTCGTAGGGTCAAGGTGCGAGGACGGGCCGGAGCGTCACGAAGGAACCAGCGCCGCGTGCTTGGAGGATCGAGATGGTCTTCGAGTCGAGATCGACCGTTTTTGAGGCTTTTGGCTTCACGAGGACCGTGGTCACATCGCGGACAAGGATCGCCTGCTGAGGAACGCCGTCTTGCGGGGCCCGGAGAACCATCAATACGACGCGGACGTTGGCGCGATCGCCGTTGGGATTCTCTAGGCGAACCTGCTGAGCATCCATGTCGTAGTCGAGGTCCATACCATTCGAATCGAGCGGGGTGAGATCGACGAGTTTGGATATGACCGGAAGTTTGGCGTTCGTGACTGAGAGATCCTCGAAAGTGATGTCACGAACTTGCTCTGCGCCCGGGCCGCGAAGTTGGACGAAGTCGACGGACCCGCCGGGCATTACCACCGCGCGACCTTTCTCAGTCTCAAATGCAGTTGTCACCACGACGCGCGGCATCTCGCGGTTGCTCCCGTCGCGAGCGATCAGTCGGCCGGAAAGAGTGACGGGGTGGTCGGTGGGATTCTTGAAGTCGAGGCTCAGGTCGACGTAACCGTTGGGCGCGATTCGAGTAAAAGTCGTACCGAAATCAGCGGGGTCCGGCGCGCTCTTGCTTGAGTTCGTCGAGCATCCCGCTAGTCCGAACGCCAGAATCGTAACCGCGCACACGACTCGTCTCGACAGTTCACTCACGACCCCATCATGCACGGGACGATCGGGCGGAATTACATCGTTGCCGTAACGGCTGCTTGCATTCTTCGTGGAGACAGTCGAGGCAGCCGCTTTTTGTTCGCATTGACCAAGCGTTCATGAACTCCCGAGTGCTCGGACCGCTGCCTCATTCATAGCAACTGCCACTGCGTCGAGGTCGTCTTCGAAGAGGTCGGCGTAGACGTCAAGGGTCATGGCGGCTGACTTGTGGCCGAGCATGCGCTGGACTGCCTTGGCGTTCGCGCCTGATGAGATCGCGAGCGATGCGGCGGTGTGCCGGAGGTCGTGAGGGGTGACGCGGGGGATGCCAGCGCGGCGAACGGCGCCGGCGAACCAACCACCGGATGAGCCGTCGGTTCGGGTGCGCCGACGAAGCTCGCCGTCGGGCCCGGGGAAGAGCAGCGCTTCGGGTGGCTTGCCGGCGCACGCCTTCTCGAAGAGCGGGTCGAGCATCTGGATGTACGGCACCGAGCGGCGTTCGTGATTCTTCGGCGTACCGATGTGGATCTCGGTGCCGACCTCGACGGCGTTGCGTTCGATCGAGAGGCGGCGCCGGGAGGTGTCGACGTCGCGCACGCGGAGCGCGATCATCTCGCCCCAGCGGATGCCGGTGTACGCGAGGACCAGGACGACGCCGGCAGCGTCGCCGGCCTCGCGAGCGAGGCGGTCGACCTGTCGGTGGTTGAGGTAGACGCGGCCGCGCATGACCTTGCGCTTGGTCTTCACTCCCTTGGCTGGGTTGGCGATGATGCGGCGATCGTCGACGGCGTCGTCGAGGATGGATGACAGGACGCCGAATGCACGCTTGACCGTCGTGGCCGACCGGTCGGCACCGAGCGCAGCGACCCAGTCCTGGATCGTCGTCCGGCTGATGTCGCTGACCCGTACGTCCCGCCAGCGCGGCTTGACGTGGACGCGCCACCCGATCTCGAGCGCCAGTAGGGATGACGGCTTGAGGTGTGCGCTCTGGCGGACCAGCCAGCCCGGTCCAAGCTCCCCGACTGTCGCCTGTCCGGCTTGGTGCGAGACGTACTCGCCGCGGTACTTCTGGACCTCGACCGAGGCGGCGAACTGCTCGGCGTCGCGCTTGGTCCTGAAGCCGCGCTTCTTGGTCTGCTTGTGCTCGGGCGTGCGGTAGCGGACCTGATACCGCTTGCCGCCGGATGTCTCGTACGACTCGATGGTCGCCATCGTGAATCACCTCCCTTCGTCACTCCGGGCATACCGCCGCCGTCCTCCGTGAGACCAGAGGCGACGGCTGAACTGTGGACAACGGCGGTGATCCCAATCCCTGTGGATCACAGCCTTCGCGTCACGTGCGAACGCGCCGCTGCTCGTCGAGCCAGGTCCGTACGTCCGACAGTGAGTACCTCACCCGCGTGCCGACCTTCACGTACTCCGGGCCGGTCCCGAGGTAGCGCATCTGCGCCAGCTGCCCGGTTGTCACCGAGAGCAGCTCGGCGAGATCCTCTGGCGCGACGAGGCGCTCCATCACCTGATCAGTCATTTGCTTCCTCCGTATCCGTTGGCATCACACCCACCTAAGGCCGCGCAAGTGCACTCGAAGGGCCAGGGAACGTTCAAGAATCGGGGGAACGTTGGGGAACGTTGAGGGGGGAACGTTCGGGGGAACGTGGGCGCGGCGGACGGCTCCGCGGGCCAGACGGGACTGCTCTGAGCAGGCGTTTCTCGAGGGTGAAGGTCGGACGTTACCGCCGACGTTCCCCCTTGGTGTGGCGGTATTGATCGACAGCTTTGCGGCTGCTCCGCCACACGCCGTCAGACCCCTGGATTGCTTCGAGGCGCCCGCGTTGAGCGGCTTGACGGAGCGCGGCGACAGAGAACTCGTCGTTTGCGAGGGCGGCCAACGGGACGATTCGGGCTGGCCCGGCGAGGTTGGGCAGGATGAACCGGTTCAGGTTGTCGTACATCGCGCGGGCAAGGATCTCGCCCAACGGGCCGAAGTCATTGTTGTCGGCCTTCTGCAGCGCCGCCAGGTACTGCGGTCGCTGGCGCTTCAAGATGATCACCGGCGGGTAGCCGAGGCGGACCAGCATCAGGTTGAGCAAGAGACGTCCAGCGCGTCCGTTTCCGTCGAGGAACGGATGTACGCGTTCAAAGGCGTTGTGCAGTTCGGCGAGAACCTCAGGCAGTGGTCGATCGAGGGCACCCTGGGAGGCGGACTTCGCGGCCTTGTTGACCTTGGTAACCCACGCATCGAGGAGACCCGGTACGAGGGGCCAGTCCGGTGGCTTCATGCCTCCGCCGAAGGGACGAATGTCGTGCTCGCGCAGGCTGCCGGGAGCTTCGCGATCGGTGGCCTCCGGGTGCGGCGCCACCTGCCACACGGGGTTCATCGCCAGATGATGAACGTGGCGGACAGTCTGAACAGTCAGCAACTCATCCTTGGTCCAATCACCAGGCTCAAGCGCCTGTCGGTATACCCATGCCGCAGCATCGCCGTATCCCTGAACCTCCATGTACTCCTTGAGCGGCTTCGCCCCGACGGCCCTGCCTTTGTCGAGCAGTGCCTCGACTTCGCGGAGAACCAAGGTGTTGCCTTCGAGGGCGGTCGAGTGGTGCGCCTCTAGGTGCCAGATGTCCGACCAGATGAACTCGGATTCCTCGGGCGAGGGTAGTCCGCCGAGTCGCTCCCGTAGCTCGCTCAGCGCGCCTTCGAGACGGGCATACACGGTGGCCCTTGAGGGTCTACCTCGCGCCATGCGGAGCTCCTAGTTGATAAGACAGATCAGTATCTAATTGATCTTATCAAGAGTCGCTGCTGATACAGGCGATCGTTGCCTAATGGTTCTTATCAACTAGAAACCGCGTTTCGTCAGGAAATCCGAGAGTGCAGTAGGTGTGTGACGAAAATTTGGGCATGGTGGCCTCTCGGGCTAGAAGTCTCGGCCTTGTGGAGTTATGAGCGATGGCAACGGGTCGAAGGAGCCGAGCAAACCGCGGTTGTGTGAACGATGCGGCAAGCGGATGCCGCCGCAGAAGCGGGGCCGTCCGCGTCGCTGGTGCTCGCAGCAGCGCCGGCAGTCGGCGTACGAGGAGCGCCACGGCCTGGAGAGCTGGAAGGACAAGCAGCCGAAGATCAAGGATCTGTCGGACGTTGTCGAGGAGGCGCAGGAGCGTGGCGCGCGCCGAGAAGTCTCGCGTCGCCAGTCCTCGTCCGGTCGCCGCCGTGCCCACACAACAGACGATTGTCTGAACGTCGTCGGCCAGGACCTGCAGTTGATGGCCTTGATCGTCGACCAGGTGACCGACATAACGCGCAGGTACGGAGCAATCAACACCTTCGAAGGACGAATGCTCGCCGAACGGGTCGCGGAGCTGGTCAACGCCGTTCTCGAGCAGACCGCGAGGGTCGTGCCGGTCGATCAGTGTCCCTGGATCAACCCACGCAGGCCCATGCATTGAGGACCGCTGCAGGCCGTCGAACGCTACTGTGAGCACGCTACTTGTATGTAGCGACGACGCGTAGCTCAGCAGCAGAGCACCGGGCTCCGGACCCGGAGGGAGCGGGGGCAGCACCCGCCGCGTCGGCAACCAACACCCGTCGTGAGGACTCCATGACGAACAACTTTGTACTCGGCGAGTTGAGCCGCGCCTTCCAGACCGCGGTCACGCACGAGGATGCCGCGACACGGCGGAGCGCTGAGAAGCGCGTAGAGCAGTGGACACGCATGCTGTCGGCGTGGAGGACCGGCGAGGTCGAAGTAGGGCCTCGTCGCCCGGTTGCCGGGCTGCCGATCTGGGTCACCTTGGAGGTGCTGCGAGGCGGTTTCGCCACCGGCTCCGCGTTGGCTGAGATCCCGCTCGGTGAAGACGAAGTGGCCATGGCCGCCCGACTGGGACTACCGAACGATCGTCGCGCACTGTTCATGTACCTGCTCACCGACGCCGGTCTGGACGAGCTCACGACCCTACTGAATGCTGGCACGTACCGAATAGACGTTCCTGAGGACGCTGCACTTCTCGTCGTCGCGTGGCTGGCGACCCGCGGTCATCGCGCTGCGGCTCTCAAGGTCCTGGAGGAATTAGGGCCACTGGCCGGTCGCTTGCGGCTTGTCCCAAAGATGGGGCCCTTGCCGATCGCACCTCCCGACCATGTGAACAGGATCGCCGTCGGCGACGCGCAGCATCTGCTGGAGTCCCGGAAACCCAAGCCTGCCGTGGAAGTTCAGCGTGAAGCGCTTGCCGTCTGGAACCCGTTCAGCGACCGTGTCGTCGCGCTGTGGTGGGAACGAGTAGTCGACGGTGACCTGGACGGCCACACGCCTGCCGAATGGGTCGTTCGAGCTCAGACGCTCCTCGCCGAGTATGAGCGACTCGCGGCAGCCAACACCGCGTGCACCAAGCATCGAAAGCCGAAAGAGAATCTCGCGATCCTCATACGAGGGCTGAAGAGCGCTGCAGCCGGCACACCTTTGGACGCGCGTCTGCGGGGCCAGGTCACGACCGCCCTACGCGACATCGTTGCGAAGCGAGGAACGCCAGAATCCCCCAAACTGGCCGAGCTGCGCGAAGAGCAGGGCCATGTGGCCCAGACTCCGTCGCACGCGAGGCTTGCTCGCCTGGCCGCGACACGACTCGCCGACTTCGATCCGACCAGCGGTCTGCTCGAGGTCGGTTCGGTTCTCGAGCCGATCACTCAGCAGGAGTCGGCTCAGTCCGGGCTCTTGGCTGGGATCGCGATGCCTGCGGTCGTGGGACGGACCGTGAAGCGCGCGAGAAGCGCGCCCATCGAGACTCTGATCGACGAAGGCGTTGTGCCTTCCGCGGAGGTCATGGCATCGCTGATACCGCAGATCGCGGCGGATGTCGTCGCGGCCGAGTTCGATGATGAGGCGCTGAAGCGGCTCGTGTCTGCGACGTACCGGGCATTCAGGGCGCGACGTTCCCTCTTGCTCGTCGACCTAGCCAAGCAGGTGAGCTTCGACGAACTGCCCTGGATCAACGCCCTGGGTGCGGTGGCAGGACCCAACGACCGTCCGGAGGCCCTGAGAGTCGCTCACAGAGCTTCAAAGCTTGCACTCGACCACTTCCCGAGCACGATCCTCCCGAACCCGCTCGTGCGAGAACTCCACGCGCTGTTCTCCGCGGGCGGTCGACCGCTCCCATTCACCGAAGAACTAGCAGCCGACATCTTCATGGGCAGGTTCTCGAAGAAGTTCACGGCGGCAGGCAAGATCGCCGCTCAGGTCAACGCGGGCACGCTATATGAGCGGTACTACGGGATCAACGCTGAGGAGATCCTCTCCCTCAAAGAGCCCAAGACCCCTCGGCCCCGCCGTCACTGGTGGCGACGCCCAACCGCTCCCTCCGACGCTGACGCTCGGTCGTTCTCGAGCATCGTGGACGAACGCACGCCAGCTCGCCAACAGGCCGGTTGGTCTGTTGCTGCGAATGGGATGGCAATCGAGTAGGCGCAGATCCTGACGACGCACAACCTTGCTCTGCTCAAGCGCGAGGGAGTTGAGCCCTCGGCCGGCTGGCTCGGAGCTGCGTTGGTTTGCTTGGACCGAACTGCAGCGCTCCTCGACCTTGCAGTGACACAGCGTCGGCCACTCGCGACGATCAAGGACGCGGCGTACGCATGGCGCCAGGGCCTCTTCTTCATCAGCCAGGATCCGTCCGCCGCTGGTGAGTATTTGGGTCATGCGCGTGAGGCTTCGCCGGGCCAGCAGGTCAACTGGACTGAGATCGTCGACGGCCTCGCGCATGTCATCGGCGGCGGGTCCTTCGACGCGGACGGCAGTGGCGGTGGAGGCCGTCGATTCCTTGGTTGGACTATCGACAAGCCGTGGGTGCTCTCCGGCCGGTGAGCAGGCTGTCGCTTGTCAGGGAGCGCGAGGCATTCAGATCCGATAACGCCCACCTCATGCAGGTTGGCGCGCCATCCGATCTCGAGCGATGAATACGCGATGATCGTTTTCGTGCTCACACAGACGGCTGCTGACGAGGCGCTCGCGGCGATGTTCAGCATCGTTCGGCACGCGCGGCAGCCGAGTCGTGACGAATGGATGCAATGGCTAGACGAGCGAACTCCCAGAGAGCTCGTACGGCTTGACGACCGGGCCAGGTCGCGCGGCTGGTCTTACGGCCCGCTCGGCCGGCCCGACGAATGGGACCAGATAGACCTTCGGCGGGATGGGCTTTCTGCGGGCTTGGCGAGCCTGCACCCGTCGGGCCATCTGCGGGAACGGGCTGTGGCAGAGGTGTCGCGGCGACGTGATGCACAGTCGCTGAGGTTTCTGACATTGCGAAGCTCCGACCACGTCGAGCAGGTTCGCGACCCCGCACTGACAGAGATGCTCAGTCGGACATCGCTCGAGGATGCGGCAATCTGCTTGCCGCTACTGCACGCGCTCGGAGCGCGTCAGTTTGGTGCCCTTGCGCTCGATGCGTACATGCAGGTTGTGACGGCTCGTCACGGCATAGCGCTAGCACTGAGGTTGATGGAGAACGAGGACGTGGCCACACGCCGCGCTGCGTACGCGATGGCGCTCGGGAACGGTGGGTTGGATGCCGAGCAGATCTGGCGGCGTCTGGAGGCGGAAGCGGATCAGGTCTCGAAGCGAATGCTGGCGGAAGCGTTCGCCTCGACGGCGCCCACGCCTGACGTCAGAACCCGCCTTCTGGCCGGTTCGTACGTCGAAGGCCGCCTGACCGCGTTCTACTCGCTGGACGACAAGGATCTGACCCCTGATGACATCGGTCGAGGTCTACTCGATTCCTCTGCGCGAGTGAGGCAGGCGGCGCAATGGCGATCTAGGCGATCTGGTGACCGGCCCGAGACGTTCTATCTGGCGCAGTGGGAGCAGCACGCGGACTCGAGTGTCTCGCTGAGCGTCGTGCTGGATGGGCTCAAGGAGACCGGCCAAACCTTGCCGGACGCTGTTGTGCACGGACTCATCGAGCATCGCGAGCCTCGGGTCCGGCTTGCTGCTATCAGGCTGATGCCCAGCGGCTCGCACGACGTTGGCCTCCTACTGAGACTGCTTCACGATACGAGCCCGAAGGTGACCAAAGCTGCTGCTGAACGGTTGGGCAACATGACTCAGGTCCGATACGACTCATTCGACGGTGCTGCATCGTCCGCGCAGGCTTGGACCAGGCGCGCGGCCTGGCGTGCTCGTCGTGACATCAGTACATGGGATCGCATTCGCAGTGACCTCGAGGGTCTGGCTGATCCGGACCAAGGCCTCGCTTCGCTGGGCGAATTGGATCTGAGAGCGTGGCTGGCGACCTCCGCGGCTACTGCATACAGCTCGCCGAGCGAACCTCAGAAGGCGGCGATCGAATCGGCCCTGGCGGTCTCTGACCTTCCGGACGATTTCGCGAGGGTGATCGCATTCCATGCTGGCGTCGCCGCCCCGAAGCCAACGCCGCGCCCCATGAGCAGCGATCTGCTTGACCGAGACCAGATGACGCAGCCGACTCGACAACGCAGCCCCTCGCGATGGCCCTGGAAGCGCCGCTAGTTTCTGCGTCGAACCGTCTGACCCACGAGAGCTCTATCGTCGCCAGATGAGTTACGAATACGACGAAGCCGCAAGCGCGAAGCACCACATGGACGTCGTCCATGAGATTGACGATGCGCCTGTGCCTGCCGCGCGTTGGATAGAGGCGATGAAACGCCTCAACAGGATCGAAGACCCGCTCGCACGCAAGCTGATAAAGCTGCACGAGCACTGCGGGAGTGGAAGCGGGCAGTGTGACGCCGGGGATGACCCGATTGACCAGCGTCGTGACTGGAACTGCGAGACGATCGCCGTGATTGCCGACAATTTCGGCGTCGAGTATCCGAGGGCTCCTGATAGGCGGTCAGACGCCGCTCGATGATCAGGTCAATGTTCTCAAGCATGGGCATAGGCCTCACGCCGCACTCGAAGCGCCACTGCGACCGCGGGATCGAAGGTTGTAAAGACCACCTTTACAGGATCGCATCGTAAAGGTAGTCTTTACACGTGGAGATCGTCCAGTCGGCCCGTAAGCATGGGGTCGATGACGCGGACATTGTCCACGCTTACGAGAACGCGATCCGAATCGTCGAGTACGAGTACAACGGTGAAGACCGAGTGCTCGTGATCGGCGCTGATCGAACTGGTCGCCTGCTCGAGCTGGTGGCCGTCCCGGTAGGCGAGCCCAACCGGATCATCCACGCCGATGCACTCCGGCCCAAGTTCTACGAATATCTGAGGTGATGACAATGGCGAAGTTGATGCACAAAGACGACACGGGTCTCGATTCGCTCGACCCGTCCACCTCGACTGCGCGTGATGCCTCGCACTTCCGGGCGATCATCGCTGCGCGCAAGGCCGTCGAGCAGGCGGACGACGACCTGCGCGCCGCCGTCAAAGCGGCCCGAGACGCGGGGGACACGTGGGCGACGATTGGTCTGGCTCTCGACACCACGCGCCAGGCCGCATATCAGCGGTTCGGCCAGACCGAGAGCTGACCTCGAGACGGGCCGATTTCGTGGGCACATTTTGGGCACACTTTGTTGTGATCTAGCGGGATTCAGACACATCACTGTGATGCGAATTCATTGAAATAGCAGGGAATTCGCGGGTCGCGCGCAGGTCGTGAAAGGCCGATTTTCGAGTTCAAATCCCACCGCCACCGCACAATGAAGACCCCCGATTCTCGCTGAACTGCAGCGATATCGGGGGTCTTCGCGTTGCCGACGGGATTGACCCGCGCCGCGATCAGGGAACCACCACGATCTTGCCGTGCAGGGAGCCGGCGGCCGCGGCCTCGTGGATGGCGGGCAGCTCGTTGAGCGGGACTCGGCGAGCGACATCGACGGTGAGGCTGCCGCTGTCGATCCGGTCCACGAGACCGGCCAGCTGCTCGCGATCGTTGTTGACGTAGAGGTCGATGCCGCGCACCCCGCGCTCGTCGTCGCTCGGGGCAGGCATCCACACGGTCGTGCTGACCACGACTCCGCCATCGCCCACGCGTCCCGCCAGAGCCGTGAACGTGTCCGGGTCGATCGGGGCGAGGTTGAGAAGAACGTCGATGGGCTCGGCCACCGCGCCGATCACGTCGGTCGTGGTGTGATCGATGACCTCGTCCGCTCCCTTGGCCCGAACGGCGTCACTGGTGCGCGAGCTCGCAGTGGCGATCACGTACGCCCCGGCGGCCTTCGCCAGCTGCACCGCATAGCCGCCCACGGCCCCGTCGGCACCGTTGATCATGATGCGCTGCCCAGCCTTGAGATCCGCGTGGTCGAACAGCGCCTGGTACGCGGTGAGGCCAACGATGGGGAAGGCGGCCGCGTCGGCGAGGGGGATCGTCTCCGGCGCATGCGCCAAGCCGCTCGCCGCCGCGACGACGTACTCGGCCGCGGCGCCGTCGTCGCCGAACGGGAGGAAGCCGACGACCTTGTCGCCGACCTTCAGCTCGGACACGCCCTCGCCGAGCTCGTCGACCGTGCCCGCGACATCGAGGCCCGGGGTGTGGGGGAGTGAGAGCGGCATCGGCCCCTGCATCAGTCCCGCGCGGATGTTGCCGTCGACGCCGTTGAACGACGTGCCGGCGACGCGAATCCTGACCTGCGCCGGACCCGCCACGGGGACGTCGGTGTCCTCGTAGGTCAGGACGTCGGGCTCGCCGTACTCGTGAAATCGGATGGCCTTCATGGCAGTTCTCTCTTTCGTCTAGGTGCTTCGAATGTGAAGCACATCGATGACGATAGCAGTGCTTTGAATGTGAAGCAAGTGCTTTGAAACTGAAACATCGCGATAGGATGCCCGTATGACTAAGGCCTCGACATCGTTGGACGCAGAGCAGCTCCGCGCGTACTTCGCCCTCACGGAGGTGGCGGGGTTGCTCAAGCACGCGGTCGAGCAACAGCTGCGCGAGGTCGGTGACCTCAGCTTCGTCCAGTTCCAGCTGCTGGCGCGCTTGGGACTCGGCTCGGCGACGGGCAGCGAACGCATGACCGATCTTGCGGACGGTGTCGTCCTCAGCCGAAGCGGGCTGACCTATCAGGCCGGACTGCTCGACAAGGCGGGTCTTGTCACGCGCAGCCCATCGGAGGACGACGATCGAGGCGTCACGGTCACGATCACCGACGCTGGGCGGAAGCGACTCGAGAAGGTTCTTCCGGGACACACCGAGGTCATCAGTCACCAGCTCTTCCTGCCGCTGTCAGCGCAGGATGTCCGGGCTCTCGCCGACCTGCTCTCGCCGGTGCGCGACCACATGCGCTCGGCGCCGCCCCGCTCGGCCGCTCCCCGCCGCCGGCGCCGAGACTCGGAATGAGAGCTGAGATCCGCCCCACCGAGATCGAGCGCAACGCTGCGATGGCGGGTGACGAGATCGTGGCGGACGCCGACGCCGTGATGGACCGCGCGTTCACCGTGCCAGGCCCTGCGGACGAGGTCTGGCCGTGGATCCTCCAGCTCGGCAAGCGACGAGCAGGGTGGTACCTGCCGAAGGCAGTCGAGCGATGGACACCGCGATCGCGGCGAGCCCTCCGCACCATCGATGACCGGTGGCTGCACCTGGGTGTGGGCGACGTCATCCCCGACTACGGCGGACGGGACGAGACGTTCACCGTCGCGCAGATCGCCGCCCCACACACCCTCGTCTACCGGTCGCAGCGGGGTTCGGTGTCCGTGAGCTGGTCGATCGCCCTGAGTCCCGCCGGCACCGACGCCACCCGCGTACATCTGCGACTCCGGCTCGGACCCGTCAAGAGGCTCTGGCTGGTCAACTCTGTCGGCGAGATGTTCGACGCCCTCACCATTGCCGGTCTCGCCGCCGGGCTGAGAGAACGTCTCGCTTCGTAGCCAGTCTTCCGCGGCTACTTGCGGACCGTGTAGACGATGCTGCCCGTGGCGGATGCGACGGTGCTGGTCCCCGAGTAGCTGACCTTGTACGTGTGCCGGCCCGACTTCGGCTTGCTGATGAGGATGACGGCCCTGCCGCTGCGCACGGTGACCTTCGACTTGATCGTGTGCGAGCCCTCCTTGACGGTGACGGTGCCACCGGGGCTCGACACGCCCGACACTGTCACGCGGACCGTCAGCGTGAGCCGCTTCTTCGAGCGTGAGTAGCTGCCGCTGCCGGTGACCTTGGACGGCCGCTTCACGGTCGTGGTCGCCTTGGAGGTGGCGGTGCCCGAACGATCGCCAGCCACCGCGGTGACTCGTACGCTGAGCGCCTTGCCGGCATCAGCCGTCACGGCCTTGTACGTCTTCGCGGTGCCGACGACATCGACGCCACGCAGCCACTCGTATGTGTACTCGGTGCTCGAGACCAGGCTCCACGACCCGGGCGACGCGGTGAGCGTCGAACCCACGAGCGCCTTCCCGGAGATGGTCGGTGTGACGTACGCGGTGAGCTGGTCGCTCAGGACCTGGCTGACGCCGGTCGTCGACGCCCCGCTCTTGACGATCACCGGAGTCGCGTCAGCGAGCGACGAGGAGTTGTGCCAATAGGCCCGGATGAGCTTGGCGCCGCCGCCGGGCAGCGCATCGTTGGAGGCGAAGCGGACGTAGTAGGTGCCGGGACGCAGCGAGACGGTCTCGTAGGTTCCGTCAGGGTTGGTGTTCGGCACGATGGCGGCCAGCTCGCCGTCGGAGTCGTAGAACGTCACGCCGCGATTGGTGATCGGCACGGTGCTGGTCACCGTGCCGGAGATGCCGCCGTTGCGGGTGACGGTCACCGGGCCGACGTCGTGCGAGCCGGAGTCGACGGTGACGATCGTGGCGCGGGCCAGGGTCGGCTGGTTGCCGGAGTAACGGATGCCGTAGCCGAACCGGTCGAACGGGTCAAAACTCGGGTCGACCGGGTTCGCAACGAAGGCGTCCTGGTACACGAGCTTGTACGTGCCGGGCGCGGGCGGCGGCGCACCGAACGTGCCCGTCGATGAGTCCATCAGGAACAGCCCATTGCGGTCGGTGACCGCGGCACCGCCGATCTGGTTGTCGGCGGTCCGCTTCGCCAGCACCTGCACCCCGCGCGCAGGCTTGCCCGATGAGTCGTAGACGTGACCGGAGAGCTTCTCGTCCACATTGGAGTTGTCGTGCTCGCCGAGCTTGAAGTCGGCGATGGGAAGCGTCTGCCCCTCGGTCACGGTGACATGCTTGAACGCCGGGTTGTAGGTGAAGTACGGGTCGTACGTGCTGACGTCCACGCCTCCGGCCGGCACTCCCGTCAGCGTGAAGGTTCCGTCGGCGGCGGTGATCGCCTGCGCCGGGGTGACTCCGCCGGTGGAGATCCACATGCGATCGATCGGCTTGCCGTCGGTCGTCAGGACCCGACCGGTGATGGTGGCGCCAGCGGCTGCGGCCGGCTGGGCGACTGCGACCAGGCCGGTCAGGGCGACGAGCAGAGCGACGGCGAGGCCGGCGAGCCGAGTGGTGCGCGCGGCTGGACGGGTGCGGGTGGTGGTGAGCACGACGGCCTCCGAGGGCGCGAGCGTCCCAGATGCTTCGGGAGTGGATGAGGGGAGCCTCGAATCTAGCGGTGCCGGCGCCCGGCGTCGTCCGTGCTGGCACGGATGAGACACCCCGTGCGGATCTACGTGATCGGGAAGTCGAAGTACGCGTCCGGGTACGGCTCGTCGGCCAGCGTGTAGTGCCACCACTCCGAGTCGTACCGGTTGAACCCGCAGGCCTCCATGAGCGAGCACAGGTGGTGCCGGTTCTGCGTCTCGGCGCTGGTGATCCCGCTGGCGCCGTGGTGTGAGATCGGGTCCATCAGGTCGTGCCCGCCGCCCATGGGGACGAGCTCGCCGCTCGGCCAGGTCGAAGATCGTCAGGTCGACCGTGCTGCCGCGGCTGTGGCCCGACTTCGTCGCGACATAGCCCCGCTCGAACATCTCGGCGCGGTCGATGTGCGGATAGTGCCGCGCCTTCGTCAGGCCGTCCTCGGGCTCGCCGGCCCAGCGCAGGAAGCAGTCCACCGCGCGTTGCGGCCGGTACGCGTCCCAGAGCAGCAGGCCGAAGCCCAACGACGCTGCCTTTTCCCGTGCCTGCTCGAGCGCCAGACACAACGCCCTGGTCCCGATCATGCGGTTCGCGGCGTAGCCGTCGACGGGCCTGCCGGTGAAGTTGTCCCACGTCGCGTACTTGGCATCCCAGCGGATTCCGGGCACCCACTCGTCGACGTAGACGAAGTCCTCGTGGTTGGTGTTCATGCCCCCCAGTCAAGGAAAAGCGGTGTTGCCGGCGCGTATGAGAGAGCGCATATGTCGGCGATACACAACCCGGGAGTTGTGTATCGCCGGTGTATCGGAATCCACATACGTACCGGCAACGCCGTCGCGCCTTGACTGGTCCGCATGGTCTACGGAGAGCTCGGCATCAGCTGCAGCGAGATGGTCGCGGCTCGCCGCGCCCGCGCGCTGGCCCCTTTGCCGTCCGCGGCTCTGGGGCTGACGGTCTACGGCTGCGAGCCCCACGAAGCCGCGTTGTTCCGTGAGCTGGCGCCGCGTCTCGGCGTGACGCTGACGATCACCGAGGCGCCGGTCTCCGAGCTCAATGCCGGTCTCGCAGCCGGCACGAGGTGCATCAGCGTGGGGCACAAGACCCGGGTCACCGCCGAGACCTTTCGCGCACTCAGCCGCGCAGGCGTCGAGTACGTCTCGACGAGGAGCATCGGCTTCAACCACATCGACATGGCGTACGCCGACAGCCTCGGGATCACGGTCGAGAACGTGGCCTACTCGCCGGACAGCGTCGCCGACTACACGTTGATGCTGATGTTGATGGCCGTACGCCATGCGCAGTCCGTCATCCGTCGCACGCAGGCCCACGACTACCGGCTGCACGGCACCCCGGGCCGGGAGCTGCGCGACCTGACTGTCGGAGTTGTCGGCACTGGCCGCATCGGGTCCGCCGTCATCGACAGGCTGCGAGGCTTCGGCTGCCGAGTCGTGGCGCACGACACCCGGCCCGGCACCGCCGCCGCGTACATGGCCCTCGACGAGCTGCTCAGGGTGAGCGACATCGTCACCCTGCACACGCCGCTCGACACCGACACGCACCACCTCCTCGACCGCCGACGCATCGGGCTGATGCAACCGGACGCAGTCGTCATCAACACCGGCCGCGGCGCCCTCGTCGACACCGAGGCCCTCGCCGACGCGTTGGAGGACGGCCGCCTCGGCGGCGCTGCGCTGGACGTCGTCGAGGGGGAGGAGGGGATGTTCTACGCCGACTGCCGGGCCACGCCGATCACCGGCACGCCGCTGGCCCGCCTGCACGAGCTGCCGAACGTCCTGATCAGCCCGCACACCGCCTACTTCACCGACCACGCACTCGGCGATGCCGTCGAGAGCTCCATCCGCAACTCCCTGACCTACGAGAGCAGACACCATGGATAAGTTGAAGATCGCCGTCATCTTCGGGGGCTCCTCCGAAGAGCACCCCATCTCCGTCAAGTCGGCGCAGGAGGTCGCGAAGCACCTCGACGCCGAGACGTACGAACCGTTCTACGTCGGCATCACCAAGCGTGGTGAATGGAGGCTCTGCGGCGGTCCTGGCGAGAACTGGGAGAACGGCAGCAGCCGCCCGGCCGTGCTGTCGCCCGACCCCGCGAGCCACGGCCTCCTCGTCCTCGCCGAGGGCCGGCACGAGGTGATCCGCCTGGACGTCGTGCTGCCCGTCCTGCACGGCAAGCACGGCGAGGACGGTGCCATCCAGGGCCTGCTCGAGCTCTCCGGCATCCCGTACGTCGGCTGCGACGTGCCGAGCTCGGCGCTGTGCATGGACAAGTCGCTCGCGTACGTCGTGGCGGCGAGCGCAGGAATCGCCACACCCCACCACCGCGTCGTCGCGGCGAACGAGAGCATCGACCTCGACGGGCTGAGCTATCCCGTCTTCGTGAAGCCGGCCCGCTCGGGCTCGTCGTTCGGCGTCAGCAAGGTGTCGCGGCAGGAAGACCTGCTGGATGCGGTGGTCGTCGCGAAGCAGTACGACTCCAAGGTGCTGATCGAGGAAGCCGTCGACGGCAGCGAGGTCGGCTGCGCGATCCTCGGCGAGCGATTCGGGCTGGTCGCCGGCGAGGTGGACCGCATCGCCCTGTCCCACGGCTTCTTCCGGATCCACCAGGAGGCTTCGCCCGAGACCGGCTCCGACAACTCGACGCCGATCGTGCCCGCCGACATCCCGGACGAGGCACGGTCGCTCGTGCAGGAGACCGCGAAGGCGATCTACCGCGCACTGGGCTGCAAGGGCCTGGCCCGGGTCGACATGTTCCTCAAGCCGGACGGCACCGTCGTGCTCAACGAGGTCAACACGCTGCCGGGCCTGACGTCATACAGCCGCTATCCGCGCATGATGGCCGCCGCCGGACTGCCGCTCGGCGAGGTGCTCGACCGGCTGGTCGACCGGACCCTGCAGGGCAAGCGGCGTTGAGCATCCTGCTCGGCCTCGTCGTCCTGGTCTTCGTCGCCAGCGTCGTGCTGACCGCCGTGATCGTCACGGTGCTGGGTGACCTGGCCGGTCGCTTCCGCCGCTAGCGCCCGCGCCGCCGCATGTAGAGGTCGAACGCGCGATAGAGCACCGGCCGCAGCGGCAGGTCCCACTCGCCGACGTACCTGACGGCCTCGCCGCCGGTGCCGACCTTGAACTGGACGAGGCCGACGTGCGGGTCGGCGGTGTCGAGCGTCGGGGTGATCCCGCGCAGGCTGTAGACGTCGCAACCGGCCGCGAGTGCGTCGCGGATCATCGCCCACTGGCACGCGTTCGAGCCGCGGACCTCCCGCTTCTCGCTGGAGGAGGCGCCGTACGCGTACCAGGCGCGAGTGCCGACGCGCACCATGATCGCCGCGGCGACGAGAGTGCCCTCGTGCCGGGCGAGGTGGAGCCGGATGCGCCCGGGGTCCTCGGCGTTGAGCGCCGCGAACATGGTCTCGAAGTAGCGCAGCGGCCGCGGGGTGAAGCGGTCGCGCTCGGCGGTGTGGACGTACAGGTCGTGGAACGCCTTGAGGTCGTCGCCGACACTGACCTCGACGCCCGCCTTCGCTGCCTTCTTGATGTTGCGGCGCCACAGCTGGTTCATGCCGGCCAGCAGGTCGTCCTCGGTCCGGCCGGCCAGCGGCAGCTCGTACGTGAACTGCGGGTGCCCCGTCCCGAAGCCGTGATCAGGGCTCTGCGGCAGCCAACCCGCGGCGACGAGCTGGCTGGTCACCCGGGCGCCGACCTCGGTCGGACTCGCTGGCTGGGCAGGTCCGTGAGCCGCTTCGATGCCCGGGTCGGCGATGCCCTGCTTGACCTGCGCCGAGCTCCAGCTGTCCGTGCGTACGGGCGGGCCGAGCCGGATCGCGAACGCGCCACGCGCCTTGAGGTACGCCGCCAGTGGGTCGAGCCAGGCGCCGATGTCGCCGGTCCAGTCGATGACCGGACCCTCGGGCAGGTACGCGAGGGTGAATCGCTCGAGCCGCGGCACCGGGCGGTGCAGGACGAGCCCGGCGCCGACGAGCCGCCGGTCGTCGAACCAGCCGAGCGACTCGCTGCGCCACTCGGTCTTGACCTGTCCCCAGGCCGGGGTCTGCAGGAAGCTGGTCGACTCCTGTGCCCGTACGAACGCCAGGTGCTCGGCGGTGCTGATCGGCCTGACGGTCAGCACCGGGATGTCGCCGGTGCGGGTGCAGTGGGAGGCATGCGGCCAGTCAAGGCAGCGTGATGTTGCCGGTGCGTATGTGGTTTTGGATACGCCGGCGATACGCGCGGACTCGTAGCATCGATGGTGTGCGTGTGCTGATCGTCGAGGACGAGCCCTACATGGCTGAGGCGATCCGCGACGGACTGCGCCTCGAGGCGATCGCCGCCGACATCGCCGGTGACGGTGACACGGCCCTCGAGCTGCTGAGCATCAACGCGTACGACATCGCGGTCCTCGACCGCGATGTCCCGGGGCCCACCGGCGACGAGATCGCCACGCGCATCGTCGCCTCCGGCAGTGGCATGCCGATCCTCATGCTGACCGCGGCCGATCGTCTCGACGACAAGGCGACAGGCTTCGAGCTGGGCGCCGACGACTACCTGACCAAGCCGTTCGACCTCCGGGAGCTCGTCCTCCGCCTCCGGGCCCTCGATCGCCGGCGGCCTCACAACCGGCCGCCCGTGCGGGAGATCGCCGGCCTCCGGCTCGACCCGTTCCGCCGCGAGGTCTATCGCGACGGCCGCTACGTCGCACTCACCCGCAAGCAGTTCGCAGTGCTCGAGGTGCTCGTGGCGGCCGAGGGCGGTGTCGTCAGCGCCGAGCAGCTGCTGGAGCAGGCGTGGGACGAGAACGCCGACCCGTTCACCAACGCCGTACGGATCACGGTCTCCGCGCTGCGCAAGCGGCTCGGCGAGCCCTGGGTCATCGCGACGGTGCCCGGCGTCGGCTACCGGATCGACGACCCGGCGCCGGTGCCGGCCGAGGGCGGCGATCGTGGATAGGCAGCCCGGGTTGAGCGTCCGCCTCAAGCTGACGCTCAGCTATGCCGGGTTCATCATGATCGCGGGCGTCATGCTGCTCGCGGTCGTGTGGGTCTTCCTGCTGCGGTACGTCCCTGAGGTGATGTTCGGCCCGGCGAGCGGACCCGACCGCTCGGACCTGATGGATGCCTTCGCCCCCAAGGTGGCCATCATGCTGGTGTGCCTGCTGGTCTTCGGACTGGTCGGAGGCTGGGTCCTGGCCGGCAGCATGCTCGCGCCCCTGACCCGGATCACCAATGCGACCCGTCTCGTCGCGGACGGATCGCTCTCGCACCGGATCCGGCTGGAGGGTCGCAAGGACGAGTTCCGCGACCTCGCCGACGACTTCGACGCCATGCTGGCCAGGCTCGAGGCGCACAATGCGGAGCAGCAGCGATTCGCGGCCAACGCCTCCCACGAGCTGCGTACGCCGCTGGCGATCACGCAGACCCTGCTCGAGGTCGCCCGCACCGATCCGAACCCCAACACCGCCGAGCTGATCGAGCGCCTGCACTTCGTCAACACCCGGGCGATCGACCTCACCGAGGCGCTGCTCCTGCTGAGTCGTGCCGACCAGCAGTCGTTCACCCGCGCTCCTGTCGACCTGTCGCTCGTCGTGGAGGAAGCCACCGAGACGCTGCTGCCCCTCGCCGAGACGGGCGGCATCGTCATCGAGACCTCGGGGGATGTCGTCGTCACGACCGGCTCGCACCCGCTCCTGCTGCAGATGGCGACGAACCTCGTGCACAACGCGATCGTCCACAACTCGCCCGATCGCGGCACGGTGTGGGTCGCCACCGAGGCGCATGCCGACACGGCGGTGCTCCGGGTCGAGAACACCGGTGCGGTCGTGTCCGCACAGCTGGTCTCCACGTTCACCGAGCCGTTCCAGCGAGGCACCCAGCGCGTACGCACGGATCACGCCGGCGTCGGTCTCGGGCTGGCGATCGTCAAGAGCATCGTGCACGCCCACGGCGGCACGTTGACGCTCGCACCTCGCGACGGCGGGGGCCTCAGCGTCACGGTGCGGCTGCCCGTCGCGGAGTGAGCCTCGGCTGGACGGTCTCATCGCCCGCGCTTTGTCCCTCGGGGAGCGGGTACATGCCGCGGGTTGAGCGAACAGGTGCACCTGCTCGCTCAACGGCAGGCGCTTCGGCGCCGGGGCGGTCAGTTGAGCCAACAGCTGGCCGCCTTCCTGCGTGGTCACGCGGTCGTGCGAGACAGCGAGGGATGTGCTCGTCCGCCTCGGCGTTGTGGGTTAACCACAGGACTGACCGCCACTGCACCGTGGACGTGCCAGATCGTGCCGCCCCACGGCTGCCAGAACACCAGCAGCAGCACGAGGCAGGCGTCGGTGGCCAGCACGTACGTCGTGCGCTCGAGCGGTGCCGGTATGCGCCGACCCAGCCACGCCTTGACGGAGCGGCGAGCCATGACCGAGTGCTGGACGCCGAAGAGCAGCAGGAGCGCCACGTCGATGCCGATCGCACCGGGTGTGGCCATGCGGGCCGGGCCGTCGACGGTTCGCGGGATGACCACGTCGGCGAGGAAGGCCATGGTCCACACGACGGTCGCTTGGAAGCCGAGCCAGGCGGCAGCGGACAGGACGAGATGGACAGGACGTCGGGACATGTCCTCCATGCTGCGGAGGCGACGGTGACGAACAGCAGCCGTGGAACTACCTCACTTGTGCGGCCCGGTCGCGACGTACCAAGCCGCGATCTGCGAGCGTGACCGGAAGCCGAGACGCAAGCCGGATCCGCTCGACGTGGGACTCAGCCGACCTCTCGGTGATGGTCAGGCGCCGGCGATGCTGGCGGTTGGTGAGGCCTTCGGCCACGAGCGCGGCGACCTCGGTCTGCCGGGCCGTGAGTCCGGTCGGCACCGATCGCCGCAGCGGCGGCAGCCCAGGAACCGGCGCACCTCCGCGACGACCGCGCCGGAGTCACCGATGGCAGGGAGGTGGGAACGGCCCTCGAGCTCGACGAACTCGGACCCCGGATCGCGGCGGCCAGCTCCCTGCCCAGGGCCACGAGGCGCAGCCTGGTCCTCGCGCCGGTGCAGCACGAGGGTCGGCGCCTGGACCTGCGGCAGTGCGGGACGTACGTCGAGGTCGTAGGCCAGGCCGCAGCAGCGCCGCCGCCGTCTCGGCCGACGAGGCAGCGCGTTGGTAGCCGGCGAAGGCCAGTCGGGTCCCGGCATCGGCCTCTGGCGCGAACAGGTTGGCGAGCAGGTCCGAGCCCAGGCCCCAATGCGTCGAGAGCAGCCCGAGCACGTGGTGCCGGCTGTCGTCGTCGCCGATCTCGGCACCGGCCGACCAGCCGCCGTACAGCACGAGGCGCGAGACCGTCTCCGGACGATCCGCCGCCCACTGCGCGGCGACCGCCGCTCCCAACGAGAAGCCGAGGACGTCGAACTGCGTCATGCCGAGCGCGCTCGGTCACGGCCGCAATGGTCGCCAGCTCGAGCTCCATCGTGCGCGGCCCGTCGTACGGATCGGACAGTCCGCAGCCCGGCCGGTCGTAGCGCACCAGCGTCCGGCCCTGGGCCAGCGACTCGTGGAACATGCGCTCGGCCGGGATGGCCCAGCCGAGCTCGAGGTGACTGAGCCAGCCGGGCACGACCAGCAGGTACGGCCCACTGCCGGTCACGGCGTAGGCCACCTGCCTGCCGGCGAGGTCCGCCGTGCCCAGCCGCTGCTCACGCGCCGTCATCGCACCATTCAACCTCAGATGCCGGCCGCGGGTCAGTCGCGAGCGGGCTTGCGGCTGCCGTCGTCCTCGAACTCCATGTCGCCGAAGTCGATCGGCCGCGAGGCATTGGCCAGCGCGGTGACCATGGCGGTGCCCAGCGGTCCGGCCCGGTCGAAGACCTCGACAGTGCCGACGGCGATCCCGTCGTGCTCGACGCGGTCGGTCGCCGACAGGCCGATCTCGCGGCTGACCGGGCGCCGGGCCAGGGCGAGGGTGATGTCGGTGTTGATGAACTTGACGCCCTCGGTGCCCCAGTTGACGACCATGCTGGTGCCGTCGACGATGCTCGCGACGGACTGGAACGGCGTACCTTTCTCGCCGTCGACGACGGGCAGTCCAGCCTGCCACGTCTGCTTGCGGCCGGCGTTCTGGTGGTCGGGGAACGACTGGGACCACGGTGACTCGCTGTTGAAGTGCGGCACTCGTGGCTCGTCGCTCGGCGGCACGACATCCTCCGGCGGTGGCTGCGGGTGGTCGACCGGTGTCCACACGTCGCCCTTGGGCGACTCGGTCGCCAGCAGGAAGATGCAGCTGGCGCGGGCGACCCGCTCGTCGTCCTGAAGCAGGACTGCGTCGATCAGGCAGATGCGGCGTCCCTCGCGCACGACCTCGGTCTCCACCGTGCAGGGCGCCATCCGGGCCGGCTGGAACAGGTCGACGGTGTAACGGGCCGGTCGCAGGTCGTCACGGCCCAGCTCGGTGAGGCGGAGCTCGAGGGCCCGGGCGAGGGCACCGCTCACGGCGACGCCGTGCATCTGGTCGTGCTTCCACAAGCTGCGGGCGATCTCGGCGGGGACGAGCCGGTCGCCCTCGAGGGTGAACATGGCCAGGGACATGGATGCAGCCTGTCAGGTGCGCCAGGCAACGAGGCGGCCTGGGTCCTCAAGACTAGAACGTGTTCCAGTTTTGCGCTACTGTCCCCGCCATGGTGCTCGAAAGATTCCGCCTCGACGACCGGGTTGCCGTCGTCACCGGTGCAGGCCGTGGGATCGGGGCCGCCAGCGCCCTCGCTCTCGCCGAGGCCGGCGCCGACATCGTCCTGGCCGCACGCACGGAGGACCAGCTGCGCGAGGTCGCCGCGCAGGTGGAGGCGCTGGGCCGCAAGGCGCTCGTCGTGCCTGCCGACCTGTCCGACCTCGACCAGGTGGCGGCGCTGGCGCAGACCGCGGTCGACGCGTTCGGCCGGCTCGACGTGGTGGTGAACAACGTCGGCGGCTCGATGCCTAAGGAGTTCGTACGCACGAACGTGGCCGCGCTCGAGGGCGCGTTCCACTTCAACGTCTCGACCGCACACGCCCTGACCAGGGCTGCGCTGCCGCACCTGTTGAAGGGTGACGGTGGAGCCGTCGTCAACATCTCGTCCGTCATGGGTCGGGTCAGCGGACGCGGCTATCTGGCGTACGGCACCGCGAAGGCTGCGCTGGCGCACTGGACCCGGCTGGCGGCGCGAGACCTCGCGCCCCGCGTGCGGGTCAACGCGATCGCCGTCGGCTCCGTGGCAACCTCCGCGCTCGAGATCGTCACGGGCGACGAGGGACTGACGGCGCAGATGGAGGCCAACACCCCGCTGCGCCGGATCGGCGACCCCGACGACATCGCCGCCACGGTGCTGTTCCTCGCCAGCCCCGCCGGCGGCTACCTCACCGGCAAGGTGCTGGAGGTCGACGGCGGCATCGACCAGCCCAACCTCGACATGGCACTGCCTGACCTGGGAGAAGAGCTATGAACCTTCGCGTCGTTGCATGGAGCACGGGCAACGTCGGCCGGCACGTGCTGGCCGGCATCGACGCCCGGCCCGACCTCGACCTCGTCGGGCTCTGGGTATCCAACCCCGACAAGGTCGGCAAGGACGCCGGCCGGCTCGCGGGGCTCGACCGCGACCTCGGCGTCCTCGCAACCAACGACGTCGAGGCGATCATCGCGCTCAAGCCGGACTGCGTGATCCACTCCGCGATGGCCGACGACCGGCTGTTCGAGGCGATGGCCGACCTCGAGCGACTGCTGCGGGCGGGCATCAACGTCGTCTCGAGCGGGCCGGTGTTCCTGCAGTTCCCGTCCGGCCCCGTCGTCGACATGGCAGAAGGCGTCAAGCAGGCAGCGGCCGAGGGCGGTGTCTCGCTGTACGTCAACGGCATCGACCCGGGCTTCGCCAACGACTGGTTGCCCCTGTCGCTGACGAGCATCAGCGAGCGGATCGACCAGGTGCGCTGCTCGGAGGTGCTGAACTACAACACGTACGACCAGGGGATGATCGTCTTCGACGTCATGGGGTTCGGCAAGCCGATGGACCACGTCCCGATGCTGCTGGAGCCGGGCATCCTCACGATGGCCTGGGGCAGCGTCGTGCACCAGATCGCCGCCGGGCTCGGGGTCGAGCTCGACGACGTCGAGGAGTTCTACGAGCGGCTGCCGGCGACCGAGTCGTTCGACATCGACAGCGGCCGCATCGAGGAGGGGACCGTCGCGGGCCTGCACTTCGAGGTACGCGGCAAGGTCGGCGACAAGGCGGTCGTGGTGCTCGAGCACGTGACGCGGGTGCACGACGACATCGGCCCGGACTGGCCGCAGCCTGCGGGCCACGGCTGCTATCGCGTCGAGATCAAGGGCGAGCCCAACTACACGCTCGACCTGCAGCTGCTCGGCACCGACGGCGACCACAACACCGCCGGGCTCAAAGCCACGGCGATGCGCCTCGTCAACGCCGTCCCCGCGGTCGTCGGCGCGAAGCCCGGCCTCGTCACGAGCCTCGACCTGCCGCTGGTCACGGGCCGGGGACTCGTGGTCACGTGAGGGCTCTCGAGGCGACGTTCACGATCGAACCGGCCGCTTGAGCGACTCAGCGCAGCAGGAGCTTGACCGCGACGTCCATGGACTTCGTGACGTCATCCGCGGACGTACGGCCGGTGACCCAGCCCATGAGGGCCGACAGCCACACGTCGCCGATGACCCGGACGATCGCCATGTCCTCGGTGGTGGGCTCGCGGGCCTCGTCGGTGCCGTCGATCGCATGCGTGATCATGGCCGTCAGCTTGATGCCGACGAGGTGGATCTCGTCGGCCACCGACGCGTCGGCGAACATGAACGCGCGGGTCAGGGCCTCGGTCAGCTGGGGCTGCTTCTGCAGCGCCGTCGTGGTGACGCCGAGGACGTGCATGACGCGTTCGTGAGGCGTGTCGCCAGGCACGACGCGCGTGCGCGACTGCGCCTCGGCGCGCTCGAACTCGCGGCCGAGGGCGGTGACCAGCAGATGGATCTTGGACGGGAAGTAGCGGTAGAGCGTGCCGAGGGCGACATCGGCGTTGTCCGCGACCGCGCGCATCTGCACGGCATCGAAGCCGCCGGAGTCGGCCAGGGCGATCGTGGCATCGAGGATGCGGCGTCGGCGCTCGCGCTGGGCGTTGGAGCCGGCCGTCTCGGTGGTGGTCGCCATCGCGCATCGTCTCCTGTCCGGGTCGCTGGGCTCAGAGTGACTGCGCCGACCCTCGGTATGATTGAAACACGTTCTAGATTTGGAGGCGACACTGATGCCGGTCGGCGTGACTCGTGAGCATCTAGAACTGAGTACCAGTTTACGGGCCTGGGCCGTCGGCCTGAGCGCGGCATCCGCGGTGCGAGAAGCCGAGAGCGATGTCGCCGCCGGGTTCGCCAAGAGCTGGCAGTCCGTCGTCGAGGCGGGCCTGACGGGCATCGCCATCGATGAGCGGCACGGTGGCGGTGGCGGCGACCTGCTCGACCAGATGGTCGCGCTCGAGTCGGCCGCGTACGCCTTGGTGCCCGGGCCGCTGCTGGGCACGGTGCTCGTCGGCCAGCTCGCGGAGGATGCCGAGGTGCTCGCTGGGATCGCCCACGGCGACAGCGCAGCGGTCGCCTTGCAGGGCGCGGTCGCGGTCGATGCCGATGGCGCCCGAGGAGACCTCGACACCGTGCTCGACGTGGTCGACGCGCGCTGGCTCGTGGCGCGTGCGACCGACGACTCGTGGGTGTTGATCGCTGCGGATGGCTTCACGGTCCAGCCTGAGGAGGGGCTCGACCTGTCCCGGCGCGGAGGGTCCGTACGCGTTGCGGCAACGAGTGACCAGGTCGTACAGCTGCCGGGGGTGAGCGCCGAGTCGGTCCGCCGGATCCTCGTCGCGCTCGCGGCGGCAGAGGCCGCGGGCGTCGCGCAGTGGTGCCTCGACACGGCGGTGGCGTACGCCAAGGTGCGGGAGCAGTTCGGCGCGCCGATCGGCTCGTTCCAGGCGATCAAGCACCTCTGCTCCCAGATGCTCGAGACCACCGAGTCGGTGGCGGCCGTCGCCTGGGACGCCGGTGCCAGCGAGCGGCCGGACGTACCTGATGGCGAGGCGGCGTACGCCGCTGACGTCGCCGCGACGGTCGCGTTCGACGGTGCCGTGTCGGTCGCCCAGGACTGCGTGCAGGTGCTCGGCGGGATCGGCTTCACGTTCGAGCACGATGCCCACCTCTACCTTCGCCGGGCGATCGCCCTGAGCCTCACCGTCGCCTCGCTGACCGGAGGCGCCGAGCAGTCGGCCGCCCGCCTGGCGCGGCGCGCCGGCACCGGTCAGCGGCGCGTGCCCGAGATCGACTTCGGTGACGCGGATGCGGAGCTCCGGGAAGCGACCCGCCAGCAGATGGCGGCGATCGCCGCGCTGCCCGCGGACGAGCAGCGAGCCGCGCTGGCCCGGGCCGGCTACCTCGCGCCGCACTGGCCGCGACCGTACGGCCTGGACGCCGGACCGGTGGAGCAGCTGGTCGTCGACGAGGAGCTGGCCCGCGCCGGACTCAGCCGGCCTGACATCGCGATCGGCGGCTGGGCCGTGCCGACGATCATCGGGCACGGCACCGCCGAGCAGGCCGAGCGGTTCGTCATGCCGACGTTGCTCGGTGACCTGAAGTGGTGCCAGCTGTTCAGCGAGCCCGGGGCAGGCTCTGACCTCGCCTCGCTGAGCACGCGTGCCGTGCGCGTGGAGGGTGGCTGGCGGCTCACCGGCCAGAAGGTCTGGACATCGCGAGCGCGTGAAGCCGACTGGGCGATCTGCCTCGCGCGAACGGACCGGGATGCCCCGCCGCATCGAGGCATCACCTACTTCCTGGTCGACATGACGTCGGCCGGCATCGACATCCGACCGCTGCGTGAGCTGACCGGCGACGCGATGTTCAACGAGGTCTTCCTCGACGAGGTCTTCGTGCCCGACGAGTGCATCGTCGGTGAGGTCAACGAGGGCTGGAAGCTCGCCCGTACGACCCTGGCCAACGAACGTGTCGCGATGGCCGGCAGCAAGCTCGGGATGAGCACCGAGCGCGCGGTCGAGCTGCTGGCCGGTCGCGAGTCCGAGACCGATGCAGCGCTGGTCGGTCACCAGGTCGCGCTGGCCTCGGTGTGCCAGCTGCTCGGCGTACGTTCGACGCTGCGCTCGATCGCCGGGCGTGGGCCCGGGCCGGAGTCGAGCGTCGCGAAGCTGTTGGGCGTACGCAATCGGCAGGAGGCCTCAGAGCTCGTCGTGCGCATGCTCGGGCCGGCTGCGTTGTTCGGGTCTGACGAGCAGGTCGCGGCGGACGTGCACGAGATGCTGCTGACCCGGTGCCTGTCGATCGCCGGCGGCACGACCCAGATCCTGCGCAACGTCGTCGCCGAACGCGTGCTGGGCCTGCCTCGCAGCTGAGTCAGCCCACCGCCCGCCAAGGAGGCCGCTTGCGGCCTGGGGGCTCCCCACGAGCTTGCGAGTCGGGGGACTGTGAGCGAAGCGAGGCGGGGTGAGGTGTGCTCCCGGCGCTGGTCAGGCGCGTCACTCCGCCTCGGCCTTCGGCCTCACGTTCGGCCGCGGGCGGCCTCACTGGCGAGCGGATCTTGTGTCAGCCGATCAGGGTGGTCTTGGGTCGCACGACGCAGAACTCGTTGCCTTCGGGATCGGCGAGGACGTCCCAGGACATCCTCGTCGCCCTGGCCCACGTCGATCCGGCGGGCGCCAAGACCGATCAGTCGCTCGATCTCGGAGTCGCGGTCGCCGTCCGTCGTGGTCAGGTCGAGGTGCACGCGGTTCTTGACGGTCTTGCGTGGCTCGCCGGCCGGCATGAGACACACGCCGATCGGCGCGTCGAGGCTCGGACCGATGACGACTTCACGTTCGCGGCTGGAGAGCACCGGCCAGCCGAGCGCCGCGGACCAGAACTGTGCGAGCGCGGGCAGGTCGTGCGCGTCGATGACGACGTGGTGCAGACGAAGGGGCATGCCGCTCAGTATCGACACCTGGTGGTTTCGAGGCTCCGGCCGCGGGCGGCCTCCGCACCTCAACCACCGAGTGCTGGCTCTTCGCGCGGTGCCACTGCAGCCAGCGCTGCACGGCGGCGATCGTGTGCTGGCTGCGGATCGACGAGAACACGTCGAAGGCGTGCTGGGCGCCGGGCAGCTCGGCATACGTGACGGAGGCGTCCGACTTCTCCCGGAGGGCGGTGACGAAGGCGCGCGCCTGCTTGACCGAGACGACGGTGTCGTTGCTGCCGTGGATCACGAAGAAGTCGGGCGCGTGCTCGCTGACCTGGGCCAACGGCGACGCCTGGACGAAGTGGTCGAGATGCGTACGCGGGTCCTTGCCGAACACCCGCGGACCGAGGAACCGGTCGCGCATGTCGACGGCCGAGCGGCTGCTCGGTGATGCCGCCGAGGTCGTAGACGCCGTAGAACGGGACGCACCCGGACACGGAGGTGTCGGACGTCCTCGAAGCCGGGCTGGTAGTCCGCGAGGCCGGGCGTCAGGGCCGCGAGCGACGCGAGGTGGCCGCCGGCGGAGCCGCCGGTGATGACGACGTACGACGGGTCGCCGCCATAGTCGGCGATGTTCTCGTGCACCCAGGCGATCGCCCGCTTGACGTCGACGATCTGGGTCGGGAAGCGGTGCTTCGGCGCGAGCCGGTAGTTCGCCGACACGCAGACCCAGCCCTGCTGGGCCATGCGGTTCATCAGCAGGAGGCCCTGCTGCTCCTTGTTGCCGATCGTCCAGCCGCCGCCGTGGATCTGGATCAGCACGGGCGCCTTGCTCAGGTCGCGGTCCTTGGGGCGCCGGATGTCGAGGTGGGCCCGGCGGCCACCCTCGGTGTAGGGCACGTTGCGCAGCACCTCGATGTCACGGGCGCGGAAGTTGAACGGCCGGACGACCGATCCGCGGGGGAGCCGCAGGTCGATGGGTCCGGGCAGGTCGATCTCGTCGAGGTAGCCGTCGCCGATGCCCTCGCGCAGCGCCTCGTCGAGCTGGGTCCCGGTACGTCGCGCACCGGCGATCGTGTGGCCGAGCAGCCCTGCGGCGGCGGCGGCCGCGACCAGGCCGAGCCGTGACGGCTTGCCTCGCCGTACGGTCAGCTCGGCGGCGGTGTCGAGCGCGGCAGCGCCCAGCAGGTGCGGGGCCAGCTCACTGGTGGGCCAGCCGAGGGCGAAGCTGGGCAGCGCGGACCAGCCGCGTCGCGCCGGACGTACGGCGTTGAAGGCCAGAGCCGCAAGGGTGAGCTGGCGTCGGGTGAACCCGGCTGACATGGGCGATCTCCTCAGACGGGTAGAACATGTTCTAGGCGGGTCTAGGATACGGCCATGGATCGACTCAGTGGACTCGACGCCAGCTTCCTGTACCTGGAGAGCGGTACGCAGCTGATGCACGTGTGCGGAGTGATCGTCGTCGACCCGGCGACGATCCCCGGCGGCTACGACTTCGCGCGGTTCAAGGAGGAGCTGTCCCAGCGGGTCTCGGGCATCCCGATGTTCAACCGCAAGCTCAAGCTCGTGCCGGGTCGCATCGACTTCCCCATCTGGGTGACGGACGACGAGTTCGACATCGACCGGCACGTCCACCGCATGGCGGCACCGGCGCCGGGCAGCGAGCGCGAGCTGACCGAGGTCGCCGGCCACCTCGCCGGCATCCCGCTCGACCGGTCGCGGCCGCTGTGGGAGATGCACGTCATCGAGGGGCTGGCGAACGGCAAGATCGCGGTGTTCTCCAAGATGCACCACGCCTCGGTCGACGGGGTCTCGGGCTCCAACATGATCTCGTACCTGTGCAGCCTCGAGGCCGATGCGCCGCCGCTCGACTCGGCGAGGGCGCCGGCGATCACCAGCGTGCGCCCTCCGACCTCGAGCTCGTCGGCCGCGGGCTGCTCGCCGACGGCGACCAAGCCGTGGCAGCTCGCGAAGCTCGTGACGCCGACCGTACGCACGCTCGTGGAGACGGCCAGCCGGGCGCGGCAGGGCACCGCGATGGCGGCGCCGCTGACCGCTCCGCGTACGTCCTTCAACGGCACGATCACGGGTCACCGGTCGATCGCCTTCACCGATGTCTCGCTGGACGACATCAAGGAGATCAAGCACGCGGTGCCCGGTGCGACGGTCAACGACGTCGTGCTCGCGCTCAGCGGCGGCGCGCTGCGCCGCTACCTGCAGGACCGCGGCGAGCTGCCCGACACGTCGCTGCTCGCGAGCGTGCCGGTGTCGGTGCGCAACGAGTCGACCAGGACCGGCGGGCGCAACAAGGTCTCGACGATCTTCTGCCGGCTCGGCACCGACGTCGAGGATCCGCTCGAGCGGATCACCGAGATGTCGGTGGCCAACGCCCACGCCAAGGACCACCACAAGGCCGTACCGGCCGACACCCTGCAGGAATGGGCCGAGTTCGCCGCCCCTCGTACGTTCGGGCTGGCCGTGCGCATGGTGTCGGACCTCCGGCTCGCCGAGAAGGCGCCGGTCATCCACAACCTGGTGATCTCCAACGTGCCCGGGCCGCCGGTGCCGCTGTACTTCGTCGGCGCGCGGATCGACGCGCTCTATCCGCTCGGCCCGATCTTCCACGGTGCGGGGCTCAACATCACGGTGATGAGCAACAACGGTCAGATGCACATCGGCGCGATCGCCTGCCGCGAGCTGATGCCGAACGTCTGGGACCTGGTCGACCAGTTCCCGGTCGAGCTCGAGGCGATGAAGAAGGCCGTCCTGGGCTGATGGCCGCGACCGTCGGCTCAGGCGGGTTGGCGCGTTCGTATCGCGCGTCCGCACGGTATGGCGAGGGCGGCTTCGAGGAGGGCCGGGACGAAGGCCTGGTGCTCCAGCACGCAGCCGGCGTGCCCGCACGCGGCCTCGTGCACCGTCGCGCCGGGGATCCGGGCGGCGAGGTCGCGCTGGCGGTCCGGCGGGATCACGTGGTCGTTCGTGGTCACGACGACCGCCGTCGGTACGTCGACGCGCTCCAGCCACAGGCGTCGAGTGATGGCGCCCGAGCGACGCGACGGCCTGGCCGACGGCCCACGGGCTGCTGGACCGCCACTGCTTCATGGCCCACCCTGCGGTGTCGGAGCTGCCGGCCTCGATCTCCTCGACGGCCGCCGTGCTGGCGCGCCGCACCACTCGTGAGCGCGACAGCGTCGCGGTCAGCCCCATGCCCAGCGCCATGCCGGTGTGGAAGACCCGCTCGCGGCCGTTCGTACGGAAGTGCGCCGTGCTGGCGGCGAGGACGAGCCCGCCGACGACGTCGGGATGCTGCCGCCACACGCGCTGCGCGATGACCGATCCCATCGAGTAGCCCGCGATGATCGGCCGGCCCAGGTCGAGCGCGTCGATCACGGCCGCCACGTCGTCGGCGCAGTCGGAGATCAGGAACCGCTCGGAGGTGATGCCGCGGCCGTGCCAGCGCTGGTCGAACGTGATGACGCGGTAGTGCTCGGCCAGCCGGGGGATCGCGGGGAACCAGGTCAGCTGGCCGGTGCAGCCGACCGCGTGCAGCAGGACGATCGCCGGGGCGTCCGGGGTCGGACCCGGTACGTCGGTCAGCCACGTACGTCCTCGCCGGGGCAGGTCGAGCCAGCGACCCTCGGGCAGGTCGACGGGTGGCAGGTCGAACAGGTCCCACGTGGACGGGTCGGGCAGCAGGTGCCGTACGACCGACAGCGGCAGCTTCAGCGGGTTCCGCACACGTCCTCCTCTGGATCGACCTCGACGGATTAGAACACGTTATAGTTTTGCACGGGAAGTCTGCCACTCGAAGGATTGGGGATCTGCGTGGACTCGGTGCTCGACGAGGTGCGTTCCGTCATCGGCGATGTGCTCGACCGAGGCGACGGGTCGTGGCGCGCCCTCCAGGAGTCCGGGCTGCTCGCGCTGGTCGCCTCCAAGGAGCACGGCGGTGAGGGCCTGGGCATGGCCGAGGTCGCCGTGCTGCTGCACGAGGTCGGCCGTCGCGCCTCCGACCTCCCGGTGTGGGAGACCGTCGCCTGCGGTCTGCTGCCGCTCGTGCGATCGGGCTCCGACGCGTTGCAGGCCGACCTCGTCCCCCAGGTGCTGGCCGGCGAGCTGCTGCTCGCACCCGCGCTCGGCGAGCCCGGGACCGCGTTGCCGCGCGACCCCGCCACGACGTACGACGGCGGCGGCGTGACCGGCACCAAGATCGGCGTGCCGGTGCTGGACGGGAAGACCCTTCTGCTCGTCTCGCGACGGACTCGACGGTGGCGTCGTCGCATCGTCGATCCCGAAGGACCCGGGCGTGAGCCGGGTCGACACCCCGACCTCGCGCGGCGCGGCCGAGGCGACGTACACCTTCACGTCGGCGCCCGCGCTCGGCGTGCTCGACGCCGACGTCGTGCGCAGCCATGCGATCGCCGGACTGGCCGCGCTGGGTGCCGGGCTCGTCGAAGGCGCCCGCGACCTCACCGCCGGCTACATCCGCGACCGGCGGCAGTTCGGCCGCGCGCTGGCCGAGTTCCAGGCCGTCGCCCAGCAGATCGCCGACGTCTACATCGCGTCCCGTACGTTCACGCTGACCGCCGGCGAGCTCGCCCGTCGCCTCGACGCGGGCGACCCGGCCGCCGACGACCTGGCCGTCGCCGCGCACTGGTTCGCCGACCGCGCGCCGGCCGTGCTGCAGACCTGCCAGCACCTGCACGGCGGCATGGGCGTCGACATCACCTATCCGCTGAACCGCTACTTCTCCGGCGTGCGCGATGTCGCCCGGCACCTGGGCGGGCCGGCCGCACTGGCGGACGTACCGGTCACCGAGACCGACGGCAAGAACGCCGAGCTGACCGCGGAGGAGCGGGCGTTCAAGCAGGAGGCGCGCGCGTATCTGACCGGGCTGGCCAGCGACGCGGATCGCGACGAGATGCGGACCGACCGCCACGGTCCGGCGTACCACCGGATCATCAAGCAGATGGGCGCCGACGGCTGGATGGGCGTCGGCTGGCCCAAGGAGTACGGCGGCCAGGGCCGCGGCGTCATCGAGCAGCAGGTGTTCGTCAACGAGGCGTCGCGGGCGGATGTGCACCTGCCGTCGGTGACGCTGCAGACCGTCGGGCCGACGCTGCAGGCGTACGGCACGCAGAAGCAGAAGGACATGTTCCTCGCCGACATCGTGACGGGCGACGTGCACTTCGCGATCGGCTACAGCGAGCCCGATGCCGGCACCGACCTGGCGTCGATGCGCACCAGCGCCCGGCGGGACGGCGACCACTACGTCGTCAACGGCCAGAAGATGTGGACGACCGGCGGCCACGCTGCCGACTACGTATGGCTGGCCGTGCGCACCGATCCCGACGCGCCACCGCACCGCGGCATCTCGGTGCTGATCGTCGACACCCGCGATCCCGGCTTCTCGTCGACGCCGATCGTCACGAGCGACCACTCGCACCACACCAACGCGACGTACTACAACGACGTACGTGTGCCGGTCGACATGCTCGTCGGCGAGGAGAACCGCGGCTGGCAGCTCATCACGACGCAGCTCAACCACGAGCGCGTGATGCTCGGGCCGGCCGGACGCATCGAGGGCCTGCGCGACATCGTGCGCGAGTGGGCGCAGGACCGGGTCGGACCGGGACGGCACGCCCGTTGCTCGAGGTGCCGCTGGTCCGCGACACGCTCGCGCGCGCCACCGCGTCGTTCCGCGTCAACGAGCTGCTCAACTGGGCCGTCGCGCGCGGCGGCTCGTCCGAACGGGCGACCGTGGCCGATGCGTCGACGTCGAAGGTGCTGGCGAGCGACGAGGTGCAGCGCCTCGGGCTGGCGCTGATGGACGTCGTCACGACGTACGGCGACCCGGCCGATCCCGAGACCGGGCGGCTGGTGGAGTACCTCGACGCGACGAGCAAGCGCAACCTCGTGCTGAGCTTCGGCGGCGGGGTCAACGAGGTGCAGCGCGAGCTGATCGCGATGTTCGGGCTCGACCTGCCGAGGGTGCCGCGATGACACGCGAGACGAGATCCTCGCGCGGGTCGAGGAGATCAAGGCACGCGGCAACAGCCCGGCCCGGCGCGCGCCGGATCCGGTGAACGTGCCGATGATCCGGCACTGGGCCGAGGCGATCGGCGACGCCAACCCGCGATGGGCACCCGGACCCGACACCGAGGCGCCGCCGGCGATGGCGCAGGTGTGGACGATGTACGGGCTCAACCCCGAGCGCATGCCCGGCGACCCGCTGCCCGACACCATGAGCATCTTCGACGACGCCGGCTACACGTCCGTGCTCGGCACGAACTGCGACCAGACGTACGCCCGCACGCTGCGACCGGGCGAGGTGCCGAGCATCAGCACGTACCTCGCGGACGTCGTCGGCCCCAAGAAGACCGGAGTCGGCGAAGGCTGGTTCATCACGACGAAGAGCGTCTGGACCGTCGGCGACGAGGAGGTCGCGACGATGACGTTCCGCGTCCTCAAGTTCAAGCCCGGCACGGGTCGGGCCTCGGTCGACAAGACGAAGTCGGCCCGGCCGATGATCAACCGCGACACCGAGTTCTTCTGGCACGGCACTGCGGCCGGCGAGCTGCGCATCCAGAAGTGCAACGCGTGCGGCGAGCTGCGGCACCCGCCCGGGCCGGTGTGCCCGGTCTGCCACGCGATGGATCGCGGGTACGTCGTGGCGTCGGGCCGTGGCACGGTGCACTCGTTCCTGGTCCACCACGCTCCGGCCGTCCCCGGCAAGCAGCTGCCGCTGACCCTGGCGCTGGTCGACCTCGAGGAGGGCGTCCGGATGATCGGCGAGGTCGACGGAGACGTCGCGATCGGCGATGCCGTCGAGGTGTGGTTCGACCCGATCGACGACGAGGTCACGCTGGCGAAGTGGCGACCCTCCGGCACGCAGGTGCCCGAGACCGCCGCCCGAGCCGCCCTCGGACATACCGATCTGGGAGCTGCCGATCACCCCGACGCTCGTGGTGTCGACCGCGCTCGCCACCCGCGACTTCCAGGACGTGCACCACGACCGGGACCGCTCGATCGGCCACGGCAGCAAGGACATCTTCATCAACATCCTCAGCACGACGGGGCTGGTGCACCGCTACGTCACCGACTGGGCCGGGCCGCAGACGCAGATCCTGTCGTGCGCGTTGAGGCTCGGCGCACCGGCGCATCCTTACGACACGCTGCGCTTCACCGGCACGATCGTGTCGGAGCAGGACGGGGTGACCACGATCGACGTCACCGCGGCGGTGTCGATCGGCATGCACGCCAACGCCCGGCTGGAGGTGCGACTCCCATGAGCGGGTTCAGCGGAGCGGCGGCGATCGCCGGGATCGGCGCGACCGAGTTCTCCAAGGAGTCCGGACGCTCCGAGCTGCAGCTGTCGGCGGAGGCGACGCTCGCCGCTCTGGCCGATGCCGGCCTCACGGCGGCCGACGTCGACGGGCTCGTCACGTTCACGATGGACTCGACGTCCGAGATCGCGCTCGCGCGTGAGCTCGGCATGGGTGACCTGCGGTTCTTCAGCCGGATCAACTACGGCGGCGGTGCGGCCTGCGCGACGGTGCAGCAGGCGGCCATGGCGGTGGCGACCGGGATGGCCGACGTCGTGGTGGCCTATCGCGGCTTCAACGAGCGATCCGGCCAGCGCTTCGGCCAGGTGCAGAAGTGGGCCGCCGAGCAGGTCAACACCAACGGCCTCGACAACGCGTGGTCGTACCCGCACGGACTGTCCACGCCCGCGGCGACCGTGGCGATGCAGGCCCGGCGCTACATGCACGAGTACGGCGCCACCTCCGCCGACTTCGGCGCTGTCGCCGTCGCGGATCGCCGGCACGCGGCCACCAACCCGAACGCGTTCTTCTACGAGAAGCCGATCACGATCGAGGACCACCAGGCCTCGCGGATGATCGCCGACCCGCTGCGCCTCCTCGACTGCTGCCAGGAGAGCGACGGCGCGGTGGCGATCGTCGTCACCTCGACGGAGCGGGCCCGCGACCTCGAGGCCGGTGCGGTGCCGATCGTCGCGGCGGCCCAGGGGAGCGCTGCGGACCAGTTCGTCATGACGTCGTACTACCGCGACGACATCGGCATCCCCGAGATCGGCGTCGTCGGCCGCGACCTGTGGCGGCAGTCGGGGCTGACACCGGCCGACATCGAGACGGCGGTGCTGTACGACCACTTCACGCCGTACGTGCTGATGCAGCTGGAAGAGCTCGGCTTCTGCGGGCGCGGCGAGGCCAAGGACTTCATCGCCGACGGTGCGATCGAGATCGGCGGCCGGCTGCCGCTCAACACGCACGGCGGCCAGCTCGGCGAGGCGTACATCCACGGCATGAACGGCATCGCCGAGGGCGTCCGCCAGCTGCGCGGCACGTCGGTCAACCAGGTCGACGGGCGCCCGGCACGTCCTGGTGACGGCAGGCACGGGCGTGCCGACGTCGGGTCTGATCCTCAGAGGTAGCGGACGGGCAGCGAGTCGATCTCAGCGCGGACTCCAGTCGGGCGCGCTGTCCCAGACGGAGGTTTGGTGAGTGGTCTGAGGCCGGAGCCGTCACGGTGCATCACGTACAGGTCGGGCAGGTTGTCGACGCGGGTCATGGCGAAGACGATCCATGCGCTGTCAGGGGAGAAGGACGTGGAGAAGACCTGGTTGCCCTTGGCCTGCGTGAACTGGGTGAAGATGAGAGCCATCGGGCCTGCGGTGTAGATCTCCCGGACAAAGTCGTCACCGTCGGCTCGGAGCGGAAGCTGATGAGGGACCGTGGGGCGACCAGGATGGCTCGGTCGCGGCCAGCTTCCACGGGGTGATCCGGCGGGCGCCTGACCCATCTGCTCGGGAGACAAAGATGGCGCGTCCGTCGACCGGGCTGTCCAGCTTGTTCAGACGAGTGAACGCGATGCGTCGGCCGTCCGGCGCCCACGGACCGACTGGTCCTCGGCTCTGGTGGGACGGTTCCGCTGCGTGACCAGAGTCCCTGCGGACCCGTCGAGGTCGACCGTGCCGATGCCTCCGACCTCGATCCACTCCTCCCCGCGAAGGTGCTGACCTCGCCGAGGCCCCACGAGAATGCGAACGTCTTTCCGTCGGGCGACCAGGCAGGCTCGGCCTCGTCCGCGGTCTTGCCGGCCCAGCTCGGCGGGCGTGGATCGACCTGATGCTCGTTCGAACCATCGGCATTGACGACGTGGATCTCATAGGGCCGGTCCTGGAACTCGCGGTGGAAGACGATGTGCCTGCCGTCCGGCGACCAGTCCGGGAAGGAGTCGATCGTGCTCGGGGGCGGCTTGGTGATCTGGCGTTCGCCGGAGCCGTCCGTCGACATGGTGAACAAGGCTGCCTGAGTGCGCTCGTCATTGATGAATCGTCGGAAGACGATCGTCCCCCCGGGAAGGTCTGATGCCTCGTCGTTCTTCGGCTTCGGATCGCTGCTCGAGCAGGCGGTAGCATGACGAGGCTGAGGGTGACGAGGCCACCGCACACGGTACGAATGTTCATCGGAGTCTCCTGAGGATCGTCGGTCAACCAGGTCGAGGGCGCCCGGCACGTGCTGGTCACGGCAGGGACCGGTGTGCCGACCTCAGGCTTGATTCTCGGCGGCTGAGCTCAGGGGAGCGATGTCGACGCGGTCCTGAGGGCCTCGATGAACTCGCGGACGATGTCTGAGCTGGATGCATGGGTCGACACGGCCCACACGCGTCGTCTTGCGGCGGGGAGAACGCTGGCATGCAGGGTGTCCATGTCGAGCGAGCGGAGCGCGGTGCCCGGCATCGTGATGACGCCGAGACCTTCGGCCACGAACGACGCCTGGACGTAGATGTCCTCGGTGCGCAAGGCGATCCGTGGCTCGAACCCGGCCGCCAGGCACAGCGTCTCGATGCCCTGGCGGCACCGGTCGCATCCGGCGATCCAGCTGGAGTCGCGGTGCGCCTCCACGGTGTCGTCGGGCGTCATGCTCAGCAGATAGATGGGGTCTTCGTACAGCTTGACGGCGAGCAGGTCATCGGCCGGCGGCAGGTCGTCAGGGCGGTGGACGATCGCGACATCGATCTCGTTCGCGCGGACGAGCGCCAGCGAGTCCTCCGGATGACTCTCGCGGAGCTCGAGCTCGATGTCGGAGTGCGTCGCCCGGACGGACGCGAGTGCGGGCGGCACGAGCGAGAGCAGGGCCGACTGGAACGCGGCGATCCGCAAGCGGCCGTGCAGCTGGCGGCTGAGGGCGCCGACCTCGGACTCGGCATCCCCGATGCGCCGCAGGATGTCCCTGGCCCGACCGGCGAGCAGCTCGCCCTCCGGTGTGAGCACGATGCCGCGACCGACGCGGCGAGTCAGGGTCGCGCCGACCTGTTCCTGGAGCCTGGCCAGATGATGGCTGACCGACGCCTGCGCGTAGTGCAGCTCCTCGGCCGCGGCCGTGATCGAGCCGGTGCGGGCGACTGCGTCGATGACGCGGAGCCGGTTCACATCCATCCATCGATCATATCGATGATTCGGCGCAGTTTCTCGCCTTGATCGATGCGAGCCGCGTTGACAGCATCGAGTCATGGACATCCAGTCGCAGGTCACGAGCCGGTACGTGGACCTGTTCCGCCACCGCGAGTTCCGCGCGCTCTGGACAGGCAGCGCCTTGGGCGTCGCGGCGGGCACGGTGGCCAGCCTGAGCCTGGGAACGCTCATCTACGCGCAGACCGGTTCGCCCCTGCTGGCCGCGGCGGCGATGTTCGGTCCCTCCCTCGTGCAGCTCGCCGGCGCCGGCACGCTGATGTCCGCCGCCGACACCCTGCGACCGCGACACGCCCTGAGCGCGGTGTGCGCCGCCACGACTATCGGGCTGGCGCTGCAGGCGGCCTTGCCGCTCGCTCCCTGGGTCCGGCTGCTCATCGCCCTCGCGGTGGCGTTCGCCATGTCGATCGGCAACGGTGTGCGCTGGGGCCTCCTGGCGGAGGTGCTGCCGCAGGGCCAGTACGCGCTCGCACGCTCGGCGATGAACGTCTCGGTCGGCGTGATGCAGGTGCTCGGCTTCGCGGTCGGCGGTTCGCTGCTCCGCCTGCTCTCCGTGGAGCAGGTGCTCTGGGTTGCCGCGGCACTGGCCGCCGTGGCGGTCCCGGTCACCTGGACCGGCGTCAGCGACCGTCGTGCACGGCGCACCGGACGGGCCGGGCTTCGCGAGACCTGGCGCGGCAACCGCGCCCTGTTGACGCTTCCGTCAACGCGGCCCCTCCTGCTCGCGTTGACGATCCCCAACGGACTGATCGCCGGGTGCGAGGCGCTGTTCGTCCCGTACGCCGGTGACGCGGCCGCGGCCCTCTTCGTCGCCGGCGCGGCCGGCATGCTCCTCGGCGACGTGATGGTCGGCCGGGTCCTCTCCGGACCGCAGCGACGGGCATCGGCGACATGGCTGCGCTGGTGGCTGGCGGTGCCGTTCCTGTTCTTCGTCCTGCAGCCGGGCACATCGCTGGCGGCGCTCCTGGCCGGCTGCGCCTGCATCGGGTACGCGGCGACGCTCGCGCAGCAGGAGGTGCTCGTCGAGCTGACCCCGCCGCACCTGTCGGGCCAGGTGCTCGGCGCAGAGTCGGCCGCGCGGGCCACCTGCCAAGGCGTCGGCGCGCTCCTGGCCGGGGCGCTCGCCGAGGGAATCGCCCCCGGGGCGACGATCGCCGTGCTCGCTGTGGTCTCCCTGCTCGTCTCCGCGGCCCTCACCCGCCCGCTCGTACGGGCCACCCAGACTCGGCCGGTTCAGCACCACTGGACGGTCGGAGTCATGGTCGCCACTTCATCAGGGCGGTCCTGACCATGCACGTATCGACGATCTCGATGGGTTCCATCGGCGATTGGCATTGGACCTATGCGTCAATCGGCCCAAGACTCGAGAGCGTCGTCCGCTCCATCCCCGAACACAGTCACCAACCAGAGGAGAAGCACCAGCATGACCACCACACGAAAGCTCATCGTCCAGCAGTGGGTCACCGTCGACAACATCGCCGCGGAGGAGGACGGCGGGCTCAGCTTCGTGTCTCCCGAGCCGTTCGACGACGACGCCCCCACCCCGTTCCAGACGAGCCTGATGGGCTTCATGGACTCGCTCGACACCATGATCCTCGGCGCCAACACGTACGCCCAGAGCGTCGGCTACTGGCCGCACGCCGAGGACCAGGGCGAGTGGGGGCGCAAGCTCAACGGCCTGACCAAGTACGTCGCCTCGTCGAAGCTGGACGAGGCGCCGTGGGGTGACTTCCCGGCAGCGACGGTGACGAGCGACCCGGTCGCGACGATCAAGGAGCTCAAGGGGCAGGACGGCAAGGACATCTGGCTCTGGGGGAGCCTGACGCTGATGCAGTCCCTGATCGAGGCGGGCGTCATCGACGAGGTCCGGATGCTGGTCTGCCCGGCGTCTCGCGGCACCGGGAGGCACGTCTTCGAGGACCGGCGCGACCTGAAGCTGGTCGAGGCGACCGGGTTCGACAACGGGATCGCCCTGATGCGCTACGAGGTCGTCGCATGAGCATCGTGCGGATGGATCACGCCGGCATCGTGGTCGAGGATCTCGACGCCGCCATCGCGTTCTTCGTCGAGCTCGGCATGGAGCTCGAGGGCCGGGCGACGGTCGAGGGTGAGTGGGTCGACCAGCTCATCGCGCTGGAGGATGCGCGCGCGGACATGGCCATGCTGAAGACGCCGGACGGTCACAGCCGGGTCGAGCTGTCGACGTTCGAGCGGCCGGTTGCCACCAACGCGCAACCGTCGCCGCCGGTGAACGTCCCGGGCATCCCGCGCCTCGCGTTCGTCGTCGACAACGTCGATGACACCTTCAAGCGCCTGCGCCCGCACGGGGCAGAGCTCGTGGGCGAGATCGCGGAGTACGAGGACTACTACCGCTACGGCTATGCCCGCGGTCCTGCCGGCGTCATCATCGGGCTGGTCCAAGAGCTCAGCTGACGACAAGGGGAGGAACGATCATGCAACCGGACGAGATCACCGAGATCCTGGACCGACCGATCAGTCAGGAGCTGTTGGCCCGCGACATCACACGCCTGGCGTACGTCGCCAAGGACGGGACGCCACGCAACGTGCCCATCGCGTTCGCCTGGAACGGCACGACGATCGTGATGTGCACGGCCAAGAACGCCCCGAAGCTGCGGGCGTTGAGCGAGAACCCGATGGTTGCCCTGACGATCGACACCGAGGTGCACCCGCCCAAGATCCTGCTCATCCGGGGTCGGGCGGAGCTGGACTACGTCGACGACATCCCGGACGAGTACCTCCAGACGACGAGCACCTACGAGATGAGCCCCGAGCAGCGAGTCGAGTGGGAGAAGGAGGTGCGTTCGCTCTACTACGAGGGAATGGTTCGGATCGTGGTGACGCCAACCTGGGCGAAGCTCATCGACTTCGAGACGACGCTGCCGATCGCGGTCGAGGAGCTGCTCCAGCAACGGGAGGCGCGTCAGCGCAGCTGAGCCAGCACGCATGATCCAAGCGGCAGGTCCTCGTGGTTGATGGTTCTGGTCGTTGACGCTCTGGTCGTTCCAGCTCTGGACGAGTCCGACTCTGGCCAGCTCGGCGACGAGCTCGGCCTCCGAGCCGGAGGACCCGGTAGTAGGGTTGCCGGAGTCGCCCGACCTCCCAGGCCGACGCCTTCGCCGACGGGGATGGAGACGAGGAGGCGGCCGCCGGGCCGCAGGGCAGCGGCGACCTTCGACAGCACGCGCAGGTCGTCCTCCGGCTCGACGTGCTGGAGGACGGGATGGCGACGACGGCGTCGTACGGGCCGCCGAGATCGTCGTTGATCGCGTCGAGCCGGTCGACCTCCTTGCCGCGCGCCCGCTGCTGGTCGATGAAGGCCTGCGTGATGTCGGTGCGGCGAACGGTCAGCCCAGCCTCCTCGAGCTGGTCGGCGTCCCAGCCCGGGCCGGACCCGATCTCGAGCACGTGACCGCCGGGGACCGCCTCGGCCAGGCGAGCGAGCGCCCCGGACATGACCCGGCTGCCGGCCGTCTCGCGGGCATAGTCGTCGGCGATCAGCTCGTACGACTCGACCGTGCGCGCGTTGTTGGTCTCGGGCTCCATGCCAGGAGCCTAGGCAAGGATCAGCGGCGCGTCACGAGGCAGTCGGCCAGCGCCGGGCGGTGGTCGTCGCCGACTGTCGCGGTCACGACGATGCCCTCGGGCTCGTCCCACGCGGCGATCGACAGCGTCTCGCCCGGGAAGACGACGCCGGCGAACCTCGCGCTGAAGCCGCGGGCCGCGGCCGCGTCGCCACCGAGCATCAGGTCGATGACCTCACGCAGCACGATGCCGTACGTGCACAGGCCGTGCAGGATCGGAGCCGGGAAGCCCGCTGCCTTGGCGAACTCAGGGTCGGCGTGCAGCGGGTTGCGGTCGCCGCAGAGCCGGTAGAGCAACGCCTGCTGCGGGGTGACGGTGTACGTCGTGGCGGCGTCCGGCTCGCGGTCGGGCACCGGCACCGCGGTGCTCTCGCCCCGGTTGCCGCCCCAGCCGCCCTCGCCCTTGACGAAGATCGACGACCGTACGCGCCACAGCTCGGTGCCGCCCGGGCCGGTGGCGACGCCTTCCTGCCAGATCACGGCGGCCCGCTCCTTGTCCCAGATGTCGGTGATGCGGGTCGTGAGTCGCGCGGTGCCCGTGGCGGGCAGCGCTCCCATGACCCGGACCTCCTGCGCACCGTGGACGACCTGGGCCAGGTTGATGTCGCAGCCGGGCAGGTCGAGCGCCGGGGGGTCGGTCTCGTGGAACGACGGGGCGACCACCGCGAAGCTCGGCAGCACCTGCAGCGCAGCGTCATCGAGGGTCCACCGCAGGGCGTCGGCCGAGACGTTGTCGCCTTCACGCGCGCCGGCGCCGACAGCGAGGTGGTAGAGCAGCACGTCGCTGCTGGTCCAGGAGAACTCGCTCGTGCCGGTCTCGGCGCCGATGGCAACCTTGGGGTCGATCGGCATCAGTCGCCGCTCACCGTACGAGCGATGTCCTCCGCGGCGAGGTAGCCGAACGTCATGGCGGGCCCGATCGTGGCGCCGGGGCCGGCGTACGTGTGGCCCATGACGGCCGACGAGCAGTTGCCCGCGGCATACAGCCCCTCGATGACCGACCCGTCGGGGCGCAGCGCCCGGGCCCGTTCGTCGGTGACGATGCCGCCCTTGGTGCCGAGGTCGCCGGGCACGATCTTGACGGCGTAGTACGGCCCCTGGTCGATGCGGTGCAGCGAAGGGTTCGGCTTCACGCGCGGGTCGGCGTAGTAGCGGTCGTACGCGCTGTCGCCGCGATGGAAGTCCTCGTCGATGCCCGTCTCGGCGAATCCGTTGAATCGGCGCACGGTCTCCTCCAGCGCATCCGCGGGAACGTCGATCTCGGCGGCGAGCTCGCTCAGCGACGCGGCCTTGCGCACCGTGCCGAACTTGAACCAGCGACCGGGGAACGGCTGTCGCGGCGAGAGGCCGGCGAACAGGTAGCGGTTGCGATAGCGCTGGTCCATGACGAGCCACGCCGGTACGTGCGAGACACCCGTGGCCTCGCCTGCGTAGATCGCGTGCGTCGCCTCGACGTACGGCAGCGCCTCGTTCATGAACCGCTGGCCCGCCGAGTTGACGATGATCGAGCCGGGAAGGTTGCGCTCCGCGAGGCAGAACCACGGGCCCGAGGGCAGCGGGATCGTCGGTCCCCACCAGGCGTCGTCCATCAGGTCGGTCGCTGCGCCGACGGCGACACCGGCCTCGATGCCGGCACCGGTGTTGGTGGCAGCGCCGGTGCTCCAGGCCGCCTCCGTGGGGCTCGGCAGGTACTTCCCGCGCAGCGTGTCGTTCTGCTCGAAGCCGCCCGAGCCGAGGATGACGCCGCGACGCGCCCGGATGACGATCTCGGTGCCGTCCTGCTCGGCGCGCACGCCGACGACCCGGCCGCCCTCGATGAGCAGAGCCGGTCAGCGGGGTCTCGTAGTGGACCGGCACGCCGGCATCCATCAGTCCCTTGCGCAGGCTGATCGTGAGCGCGTTGCCCATCGCGTACATGCGACGGCCGCGGAACGTGCTGATCATCCGCTTGAGCACGACCCGCATCATCGTCAGCGGGCCGCGGATGGTGCGCAGGCCGAGGCTGATCTTGCGGAAGTCGGCCTGCGTGACGATGAGGTTGGCAGGTGCCTTGGCGTACGGCGGGTGCAGCCGGTCGAGCTCGGCGCCGAGGATGCGACCGTCCATCGGGACCGGCTCGACGCTGCGACCACGCGGCCGGCCGCCGGGCTGCTCGGGCAGGTAGTCGGAGTACTCCGGGACCCACTTCAGTCGCACCGGGGTGTTGTCGAGGAGGAAGTCGATGACCTCCGGCCCGCGGTCGAGGAACGTGTCTCGCCGCTCCTTGGGCACCACGTCACCGACGATCGAGTCGAGGTAGGTCCGGGCCTGCTGCGCGTCGTCCGCGTCGACCTGGCCGGCGTCCCGGAGCGCCCGGTTGCCGGGGATCCACACGCCGCCACCCGACCGCGCGGTCGACCCGCCGAAGTACGCACTCTTCTCGATCACGACGGTGTCGAGACCATGCTGCGCAGCGGCGAGAGCGGCTGTCATTCCGGCGCCTCCGGCACCCACCACAACGACGTCACACGTCTGTTCCATCGGACCTCCGGTCGGGGCTGACTACCGCAAAACTGTAACAGGTTCTAGTATGACGTGGTGCCCTCCATCAAGGCGGATCCCGCCGCCGTAGCCGCGGCCACCACGCGGCTTGCCCAGGCCCTGGAGACACGGGTTCCGTGCGCGCCGGTGCGTGATCTGATCGGGACCGATGACCTCCCGGCGGCGTACGCCGTCCAGCAGGGCTTGGTGCAGAGGCGGCTGGCTGCAGGCGTGACCGTCGTCGGACGCAAGATCGGCGCCACCTCCGAGGCAGTGCAGCAGCAGCTCGGCGTGGACCAGCCCGACTTCGGCTACCTGCTCAGCGACATGGATGTCAGCCACGGCACCGACGGCACCCCGGTCTCGATGCGCACCCTCCTGCAGCCTCGGGTGGAGGCGGAGGTCGCCTTCCGGCTGGCCCGCGACATCGACGTGCCCGAGGAGCAGATCACGATCGACCTGGTCCGCGAGGCAGTGGACGTGGCACTGCCCGCACTGGAGATCGTCGACTCTCGCATCGACGGCTGGGACATCGAGTTCACTGACACCGTCGCCGACAACGCGTCGAGCGGCCTCTACGTCATCGGCGACGCGGGTCTCCCGCTGACGGAGATCGAACCCCGTGAGGTCGTGATGAGCCTGACCATCAACGGCGAGGAGCGATCGGCCGGCGCCGGCGCCGCCTGCCTGGGCGACCCTCTGGAGGCGCTGCGATGGCTCGCCGTGCAGGCCGCGCGCTTCGGCGATCCGCTGCGCGCGGGACACCTGATCCTGTCCGGGGCCCTGGGCCCCTTCGTGCCGTTCGCCGCGGGTGACCGCGTCACGGCTTCCATCAGTGGGTTCGCGCCCCTGACCGTCTCCTTCGAGGAGTAAGACAAGATGAGCAACAAAGTCACCGCGGCCATCGTCGGACCCGGCAACATCGGCACCGACCTGTTGTACAAGCTGCTCCGCAGCGATCTGATCGAGCCTCGTTGGATGATCGGCGTCGACCCCGCGTCGGAGGGTCTCGAGCTGGCGCGCCAGCGTGGGGTCGAGGCCTCGCACGAGGGCGTCGACTGGCTGCTCAAGCAGGACGAGCTGCCCCAGCTGATCTTCGAGGCCACCTCGGCGTACGTCCACCGGGAGTACGCCCCGCGCTATGCCGAGGCCGGCATCCGGGCGATCGACCTGACCCCGGCCGCCGTCGGGCCCGCGGTCATCCCGCCGGTCAACGGCGAGGAGCACCTGGGCGCCGACAACGTCAACATGATCACGTGCGGCGGCCAGGCCACGATCCCCATGGTCAACGCCGTGTCGCGGGTGACCCCGGTGCCGTACGCCGAGATCGTCGCGTCGGTCTCCAGCGCGTCGGCCGGGCCCGGCACCCGCGCCAACATCGACGAGTTCACCCGCACGACCAGCGCGGGGGTGGAGTCGATCGGTGGCGCCGAACGCGGCAAGGCGATCATCATCCTCAACCCGGCGCAGCCGCCGATGATCATGCGCGACACGATCTTCTGCGGTGTCGGCGCCGACGCCGACCGTGACGCGATCTCCGAGTCGGTCGTCCGGATGGCGCAGCAGGTGCAGGAGTACGTACCGGGCTATCGGCTGCTCCAGGATCCCCAGTTCGATGACGCCTCAGACGCGACGATGGGCCTGACCAAGGTCAGCATCTTCGTCGAGGTCGAAGGCGCCGGCGACTACCTG
>CAWDXV010000017.1:0-33421 GCA_963806345.1 uncultured Actinomycetota bacterium
GCAGCCGCTGGTGCTGCCGCAGCCTTCGCAGACGTGGCAGGAGCCGGCGGGGCGCATCTTGGTGCCGCAGGTCATGCAGAGCGGCGAGTCGACCGCGGAGCCGGTGAGGGTCTCCAGGAGCTCGGCGCTCGTGTGGGCGGTTGCCGGGGCCGGCTTGGACGAGATCGGGCTGTGCCGACCGGGTCCGTGTCGGCCTTGTCCTCGGCGTGCGCTGAGGAGTCAGCTTCCGACGCCTCGGGGCTCGTTCCTCGCCCCGTCACGCTCAGTCGCTGGCGCTCCCTCGCTGGCGAGCGGGGTGTCGATCAGTTCGGCGGCGGTGCTGCCGTTGCCGGTGTGATCGGCTCGTAGCTGCCGGTGTCGAGGTAGCGCTGGCGCTCTTCGGCCGAGTGGATGCCGAGGGCTGAGCGGGTCTCGAAGTCGAGGTAGTCCAGGGCCAGGCGACGGAACGTGTAGTCCATGATCGACTGGCTCATGCGGACGTCCGGGTCGTCGGTCAGACCGGCCGGCTCGAACTTCATGTTGGTGAACTTGCTGACGAACGTCTCCAGCGGCACGCCGTACTGCAGCGAGATGCTGATGGCGATCGAGAAGGCGTCCATCATGCCGGCGAGGGTCGAGCCCTGCTTGCCGAGCTTCATGAAGATCTCGCCGAGCGAGCCGTCGGGGTGAGCGCCGGAGGTCATGTAGCCCTCGGCACCGCCGACGGAGAACGACGTCGTGATCGACTGGCGCGACTTCGGCAGGCGACGACGGATCGGCTTCTCGACGATGACTTCCTTGACCTCGACCTTGGTCGAGCCCGACTCCTTGGCGCCCTTGCCGTCGGACAGCGGCTGGCCGACCTTGCAGTTGTCGCGGTAGACCGCGAGCGCCTTGAGGCCGAGCTTCCAGCCCTGGAAGTAGACGTCCTCGATCTCCTCGACCGTGGCCGACTCCGGCAGGTTGACCGTCTTGGAGATCGCGCCGGACAGGAACGGCTGGCAGGCAGCCATCATCAGCACGTGGCCCATCGGCTTGATGGAGCGCTGACCCATCGCGGTGTCGAAGATCTCGTAGTGCTCGGTCTTGAGCCCGGGCGCGTCGACGACGTGACCGTTCTCGGCGATGAACTCGACGATCGCCTCGATCGTCTCGCCGGTGTAGCCGAGCTTCTTGAGCGCTGCCGGGATCGTCTGGTTGACGATCTGCATCGAGCCGCCACCGACGAGCTTCTTGAACTTGACCAGCGAGAAGTCCGGCTCGATGCCGGTCGTGTCGCAGTCCATCATGAAGCCGATGGTGCCGGTCGGCGCGAGGACGGAGGCCTGGCTGTTGCGCCATCCGTTCTTCTGGCCGATCTCGAGGTTGAGCTTCCACTGCTTGGCAGCCTCACGGTGCACCGCGATGTCGATCGAGTGCATCGTGCGGATCTCGTCGTTGGCGGCCTGGTGCTTGCGCATGACGCGCTCGTGCGCCGAGGCGTTCTGCGCGAAGCCGTCGTAGGGGCCGACGACGCCGGCGAGCTCGGCCGAGCGACGGTAGGACGTACCGGTCATCAGCGACGTGATCGCACCGGCGAGGGCGCGGCCACCGTCGGAGTCGTACGCCAGGCCCGACGCCATGAGCAGCGCGCCGAGGTTGGCGAAGCCGATGCCGAGCTGGCGGTAGGCACGCGTGGTGTCGCCGATCGCCTCGGTCGGGAAGTCCGCGAAGCAGATCGAGATGTCCATCGCGGTGATGATGAACTCGGTCGCCTTGACGAACGTCTCGGTGTCGAACGAGCCGTCGTCCTTGAGGAACTTCAGCAGGTTGAGGCTGGCGAGGTTGCACGACGAGTTGTCGAGGTGCATGTATTCCGAGCACGGGTTGGACGCCGTGATGCGGCCGGCCTCGGGCGAGGTGTGCCAGTCGTTGATCGTGCCGTCGTACTGGATGCCGGGGTCGGCGCACGCCCAGGCAGCCTGCGCGATGTCCTCCCACAGCTTGCGGGCGTCGACGGTCTCGATGATCTCGCCGTTCGTACGGGCGCGGAGCCCGAACTCCTTGCCCTCCTCGACCGCGCGCATGAACTCGTCGTTGACGCGGATCGAGTTGTTGGCGTTCTGGTACTGGACGCTGGTGATGTCGGCGCCGCCGAGGTCCATGTCGTAGCCGGCATCGCGGAGGACGCGGATCTTGTCCTCCTCCTTGGCCTTGGTCTCGACGAACTCCTGGATGTCGGGGTGGTCGACGTCGAGCACGACCATCTTGGCCGCGCGACGCGTGGCGCCACCGGACTTGATCGTGCCGGCGGACGCGTCGGCGCCGCGCATGAACGAGACCGGGCCCGAAGCGGTGCCGCCCGAGGAGCGGAGCAGCTCCTTGGACGAGCGGATGCGGCTCAGGTTGAGGCCGGCACCGGAGCCACCCTTGAAGATCAGGCCCTCTTCCTTGTACCAGTTGAGGATCGAGTCCATCGAGTCATCCACCGCGAGGATGAAGCAGGCGCTGACCTGCTGCGGGCTCGACGTGCCCACGTTGAACCACACCGGGCTGTTGAAGCTGAAGACCTGGTGCAGGAGCATGTGCGTCAGCTCGTGCTCGAAGATCGTCGCGTCTTCCTCGGAGGCGAAGTAGCCGTGGTCGCGGCCGGCCTGCGTGTAGGTCAGGACGACGCGGTCGAGGAGCTGCTTGAGCCCGGTCTCACGATCGGGGGCGCCGACGGCTCCGCGGAAGTACTTGGTCGTGACGATCGTGGAGGCGTTGACGCTCCAGAAGTCGGGGAACTCCACACCGCGCTGCTCGAAGACGTTCTCGCCGGTCTTCCAGTTGGTCTGCACGACGTCGCGACGTTCCCAGGTGACGGCGTCGTACGGGTGCACCCCCTCGGTCGTGTAGACGCGCTGGATCTTGAGGGCGGCGTTGCCCTTCTTGCCAGCAGTCTTGCGCGAGGACCCCGAGGGTCCGCTGACCGTTTCCGTCATGAGCGTGCTCCTATTTGTGTGGCGCGGTGAGGTGGGTGCTTCGGTGTTACGAAGATTTGTTGTCGTGCTGTTGTGCGGTGTGCTCGGCGAGCTCGCCGTCGGCGCCGGCCGCCATGAGGCTGGCGATCTCGTCGGCGAAGTCGTCGGCGGACTCGAACTGCTTGTAGACGCTGGCGAATCGCAGGTAGGCGACCTCGTCGAGGCTCTTGAGGGGCTCGAGGATGGCGAGGCCGACCTCGTGGGCCGGGACCTCCGCGCATCCGGAGTCGCGAAGCGTGTCCTCGACCTGCTGGCCGAGTCGCGCCAGGTCGTCGTCGTCGACCGGTCGGCCCTTGCAGGCCTTGCGGACGCCGGCGATGGCCTTGTCACGGACGAAGGGCTCGGTGGCGCCGGAGCGCTTGACGACCGTGAGCTGCATCTGCTCGATCGTGGTGAACCGCTTCTCGCAGGAGGAGCAGACCCGGCGACGGCGGATGGCTCCACCTTCGTCGGCGACACGGCTGTCGAGAACCCGGGTGTCGGTGTTCTTGCAGAACGGACAATGCATGTCGGTCTACTCCTCTCATACCGAAGGGCTGCGATTGTCCCCATCTGTGGGGCCAGCGTGTGGAAATGGTGTGGACATCGCGGGATTTCGGTGCGTAACCCCGGCCAGCCTGTGCAACTAGATGTGGACGAACCACATCGGTGTAACTACTAGATCTAGTGCCACTGTACGCCCGTGGATTGGCCCGTGCAACACGATTCCAGCAAGCAGCGACACTTTTTCTGGGCATGCCTGTCATCGCAGGTCAGAGGCCATTTGTGAGAGAGATCACGGCGTGTCGCAACCCCTCTGGACACACCTGTATCAACGCTTTCCGGCTCTCCGGTATGCCCGGGAGCCGGCGTCCACCACTAGTGCTGGTGGGCCCAGCGGAGGAAGGCTGCGGCGTGGTGGAGGTCGTCGAATCCGTCGCCCAGCAGCTCGATCAGCAGGTCGTTGCTCCACACCCCGACGCGGCCGATCGTCAGCGCCGTCAGGTCGGTGTCGGGCAGCTCGAGGCCGTACACCTTGCTCGTGATGGCGCGCTTGTCGGCGTACGTGGCGATCGGCAGGAACCGGTCCGGATCGGCGACGGCGAGGGTCTTGGTCAGCAGCGCCTCGCCCCAGCCGGGCATCGAGAACCCGAAGCCCTGGTCGACGAGGTTGCTCAGCCGGTCCTCGAGCTCCCCGGGCCCGCGCAGCAGGTGGTTGGTCACCGCGCGTACGCGGCGAGCGCCCTCGAGCTCGCCGAGCAGGACCCACGCCTTGTCGAACTCGGTCGAGTCCCCCGTGCTCACGCCGGTCGGGTCGTCGGCGAACAGCTTGAAGTCGTCGATCGTCGCCTTGTCGAGCCCGTCGGCGGAGAAGACCCACTTGAACTTCGCCCAGTGCCGGGCGACGAGCGGGTCAGCCTCGTACGGCGTCGCCAGGAACTCCTGCTTGAGCGCCTCGGCGCGCTCGAGTGCGTCCGGCTCGACAGCGGTGGCCTTGGGGAACTGCTGCACGGCGTACGCGATGGGGCGCGGCGCGACGACCGTGCTGGCGGCTCGCTTCGGGGCGCTGCGCGTCGTGCTCCTGCGGGCCGGCGCCGCCTTGGGCTCCGGCGTCGGCGAGCCGAACGGGAACGTGAACTTGCAGTCGGTGCACTCGGCCTCCTTGCGCCCGTCGGGCAGGGTGCGCAGCACGACGACGTCGTCCTCGCGGACACACAGAGGACACACGATCAAAGCCATGTCGCAACCGTATGCCGACGTGCGCGCGGGCCGGCAGGGGCGTACGGGTCAGATCTTCTCGAGCTCCTGCTGCATCCGCTCCGCGGCGTCGTCGCCGAGCTTCTTGAGCGGCAGTCCGGCGAACGGCTCGGCGAGCTTGGCCAGGCCGTGGAAGGCGAACTCCGCGACGTACGTGACCCGCGCGTCGGTCTCGGAGCCCTCGACGGTGATGGTGTCGGTCGAGGTGAACGAGTCGCTCTCGCCCACGAGCGTGATGGAGCTGCCGGGCGTGACCTCGGTGACGGTGTAGGTGATCTCGACCTCGTGGCCGGCGAACTCCGAGACGTTCTTGTAGATCGTGCCGACTCCCCCGTCGCCGGACTCGCGGGTCGTCTGCTTCGTCCCGGGATCCCAGTCGTTGGTGCTGCGGAAGTCCGAGAGGTAGTCCCACACGAGGCGGGCCGGCTTGTTGACGGCGAGGTGGCGTTCGATGCTCTTCATGCGTTCAACGCTAAGCACGGTGCATCGTTCGTGCAGGGTGAAATTGCCCGGCCGGGACGTGGCGTATGCCTCGTGTAGCCGCCGAGGAGGTGGGTACGGGACGGACATGCCTACCTCACCCAAGTACACGATTCCCGGACTCACCACTGCCGAGGGCGAGAAGCTCGCCGGCATCCTGCAGGAGCGCCTCAACGCGCTGATCGACCTGCACCTGACCCTCAAGCACGTGCACTGGAACGTCGTCGGCCCGCACTTCATCGCGGTGCACGAGATGATCGACCCGCACGTCGACGAGGTCATCGCGATGGTCGACGAGACCGCAGAGCGCATCGCCACCCTCGGCACCTCGCCGCAGGGCACGCCGGGCGCTGTGGTGAACGGCCGCAGCTGGGACGACTACTCGCTGGGTCGCGCCACCACCAACGAGCACCTCGGTGCGCTCGACGAGGTGTACGTCCGGCTGATCGCCGATCACCGCAAGGCGCAGGAAGCCGTCTCGGAGATCGACCCGGTGACCGAGGACATGGTCATCGGCCAGATCAAGCAGCTCGAGCTGTTCCACTGGTTCGTACGCGCGCACCTGGAGAACTCCGGCGGCGCGCTGTCGACCGAGGGCGCGCTGTCCGAGGCCGAAGCGGCGATCCAGGCCAGCGACGCCGCCGACGTCACGGAGTAGCCCCCACGGACCGAAGCCCCGGCGATATCCCAGGTCCGCCGGGGCTTCGTGACGTCCTGCCACAAAAACATGCGAAGCCGTTCCGCCAGTCGTACGATTTTGTGCACTCCCAGCACAGAACGGTTCTCACCAATGCCGCTCCTTCGCCGCCGCCTCGCCCTCGCACCTCTCGTTGCCGCCCTGTTGGCCGCTGCGCTGTCATTCGCCCCTGAACGTTCGTCCGCTGCGACTCCCTGCGGGTCGAGCTCGTGTGCGGTGCTGCAGCTGCACTTCGGGCCATGGGACCGCGAGGCCTCCGCCGACGTCGCGGTCTACAAGGCGACCAACCCGGACCAGCCAGTGTGGTGGGACCTTGCATCAGAAGCCTTGCCCGACTACACAGTCAGCTTGCCGCCCGGCGACTACAAGATCTTGTCGGGCAACGAGCATTGGTACGGCGGCAAGTCCTTCGCATCTGCCAAGATCGTCACTCTCCGCGGCGGAACGACCAAGCTGACACTGCACGTCTACTACTCGGTGTTGATCGACGCCGACGTCGAGAATCACAATGGCGTGACCGTGCCCTTCGCCCGGGTCGCCGTTTATGACGAGACCGACCCGACGGAGGTCGTCGCCCGCCTCACGGCTGACGAGACAGGCGCGGTCCTTGGACTCATCGGTCCCGGGCAGAAGGCGCGAGTCATCGACCCGACCGGCCGCTACTACACGCAGTGGGCCCAGGAGAAGTCGTCGTTCAAGACCGCGAGCGACGCATACACGTGGAGATGGTTCATCTACCTCACGCCCAAAGCCCCGCTGAAGCCTCACTCCGGGGTCCCCACCCAGGCGAACGCCACCATCCAAGGCACGCTGGATGGTCCGGGTCTCGACAATAACCTCGACGAGATCTATCTCTATCCCGCCGACGATGACACCAACTGGGTCCGGTTCGTCGGCATCGGGGCGGAAGGCTTCCCCTCCACCCACGGAGATTTCACGATCGCGGACGTACCCGCGGGCAAGTACAAGCTCCGCTTCGGCGACAGCACCTGGTACGGCGGCAGCAGCCACAAGACGGCAACAGTCGTCACCGCGACCGATGGCCTCACCACCAACGTCGACTTCACCGTGCCAGCGCACGGGGACCTCGTCGGTCAGGTCCGCAGCGCCCGCGGTACGGAGGTCGACGACCTGCTCGTTCGCGCGTACGACCCGGAGACGGGATCACCTCTGGCGTACGCAAAGACCGGCCGGCTCCCGGATCGTCCGGAGAACGGCTGGTTCAGGTTCGAGGATCTGCCCGCCAAGCCTGTGCAGATCCTCGTGACCGATGCGGAGGATCGCTTTACCAACGCCGGTGGTACGGCGGCTCCACGACCCGCGCGACCGCCAAGACGGTCACACCGATCGCTGGCCAGGACAAGAACATCAACCTCACGGTCAACGACGGCCTCGTCGCCCTGACGGCGCCCACGATCAGCGGCTCGCGGACGCACGGTCATACGCTGACCGCGTTCAGCGGCAAGTGGTCCATCCGCGCCTCGTCGTACTCCCGCCGGTGGTACCGCGACGGCAAGCCGATCAGCGGCGCGACCGGGCAGCGCTACACGCTGACCCGCAGTGACATCGGCAAGCAGATCAGCTTCGTCATGACCGCCAAGAAGTCCGGCCACCCGGCCGCCATCGCGACGTCGAAGGACACGAGCCGCATCAAATAGTTCACGGCGGGTGTCGATTTCGTCGCGTGCCGATCGTGTAGGTGGTGAGAGGCTGGCAACAGGTCGGCCGCACACAGGAGGCACCACCATGACGCAGTACGTGCTCAACGTCATCGAGCCCGTGATGGAGCCGGGGTTCACTCCCCCTCCGGAGTTCCTCGAGCCGATCATGCGCAAGCTCGCGATCATCAACGACGAGCTCCAGGCCAGCGGCCAGTGGGTGTTCGCCGGCGGGCTCAACGGCCCCGACACGACCACCGTCGTACGCCATCAGGACGGCGAGACGCTGCTGACCGACGGGCCGTACGTCGAGGGCAAGGAGCATGTCGGCGGCTTCACGATCGTCGACTCCCCCGACCTGGACGCGGCGCTGGAGTGGGCCGGCAAGTACGCCGAGGCGACCGGGCTGCCGATCGAAGTCCGCCCGTTCCGCCACTGACGTGACGACCGACGACGCCGACATCGCGCGCGTGTTCCGCGAGGAGCACGGCCGCGCGGTGGCGGTCCTGGCCCGCGTCTTCGGCGACCTCGACATCGCCGAGGACGCGGTCCAGGAGGCGTTCGCCGCCGCCGTCGAACGCTGGCCGGCCGACGGCATACCGCCCAGCCCCAGCGGCTGGATCATCACCACCGCCCGCCGACGAGCCATCGACCGGCTCCGCCGCGAGGCGAACCGCGACGACAAGCACGCCCAGGCAGCGCTGCTGCTCGAGCAGGACGAACCGAAGGAGGAGGGTCCCGTGTCCGACGACCGGCTCCGCCTCATCTTCACGTGCTGCCACCCCGCCCTCTCCCCCGCCGCCCGCGTCGCGTTGACGCTGCGGATGCTCGGCGGACTGACGACACCGGAGATCGCCCGCGCATTCCTCGTGCCGGAGCCGACGATGGCGCAGCGGATCGTGCGCGCGAAGGGCAAGATCCGCGCGGCGCACATCCCCTACCGGGTGCCCCGCGACGCGGACCTGCCCGATCGGCTGCGCGGCGTGCTGGCGGTGGTCTACCTGATCTTCAACGAGGGCTACACCGCGAGCTCCGGCGACGACCTCGTACGCGAGGACCTCTGCGCCGAGGCGATCCGGCTCGGCCGCCTGCTGGTCGCGCTGATGCCGGACGAGCCCGAAGCCGTCGGCCTGCTCGCGCTGATGCTGCTCAACGACTCGCGGCGGTCGGCCCGTACGTCTGACGGCCGGCTCGTGCTGCTCGCCGACCAGGACCGGTCGCTGTGGGACCGCGAGCTGATCGCGGAGGGCCAGGACCTCGTACGGCGTTGCATCCGGCGCGGCCGGCCCGGGGCGTACCAGCTGCAGGCCGCGATCGCCGCCGTGCACAGCGACGCCGCGACGGCGTCCGACACCGACTGGGGTCAGATCGTGCAGATCTACGACCATCTGATGCAGCTCGCGCCGAGCCCGGTCGCCGCGCTCAACCGTGCGGTTGCGGTCGCCGAGGTCGACGGGCCCGAGGCTGGGCTCGACCTGGTCGATGCCCTAGACCTCGACGGCTTCGGCCTGTTCCACGCGATCCGCGCAGACCTGCTGCGACGCTCCGGGCGTACGGACGAGGCCGTGCAGGCGTACGAGCGGGCGATCGACCTGAACGAGAACGCCGCCGAGCAGGAGTTCCTGCGCGGCCGGCTGGCCGAGCTCAGACGACGATGACGTCGACCAGCTTGCGAGCTGCTTTGGCGAGCCGGCGGTCGCGGGTGACCAGAGGACAGTCGAGCGACTCGGCCAGCACGACGTAAGCGGCGTCATAGGCCGTGATGGTGCGCCGCAGGTCGAAGGCCCGCACCCGGAGATCGTCCGCGGAGCCCCATCGGGTGATCGGCAGCTGGTCGAAGTCGTGCAGGAGGTCCCGCGCCCGATGCTCCGAGATGTGGCCACCCAGAGTCAGGCCCCTGACGGCCGAGACCACCTCGAAGTCGATGAGGGTCGGCGCCACCAAGCGGTCATCGAGCGACTCGCCGACGAGTTCGGCATCGGTGCCGACCAACGAGTCCACGACGACCGAGCAGTCGGCGACGATCACGGCTTGCTGTCGCGATCGGCTCTGACGATGTCGACGGACGAGACCGCGGATCGCTCCGACCGGGAGCGTGCCCTTGCGAGCACCTCAGCGAGCGTCGGTCGGGATGCCTCCTCGACCAGCAGCGCCCGCAGGTATTCGTTGAGTGACACCCCGCGGGCCGCAGCGCGCGCCTTGAGCGCCTGCCGCGCGTCGTCCGGCACGTCGCGAATCTGCACCAAGCCAGCCATGCATACATATTATCAATGACTACATACACTCTGTATGTCTTGACCCCGGCCCTAGCATGACCACATGAGCAAGCCCCGGATCTTCCTCGGTTCCTCCGGCAAGCAGGCCAAGCTGCTGCAGTCCCTGACCCGCGGCCTCGAGGAGGTCGCCGATGTCGAGCCGTGGACGACGACGTTCAACCCCGGCACCTCGACACTCGAGCGTCTCGTCGAGCTGACGCACGAGGTCGACTTCGCGGCGTTCGTGTTCGCGCAGGACGACTGGACCACCGACGACATCTCAGCCGATGCGGCTGCCGCTCAGGCTTCACCGCGCGACAACGTCGTGTTCGAGGCCGGACTCTTCGGCGGCGCGCTCGGCATGCGGCGGACGTTCATCCTGCACGCGAACGGCGCCAAGCTGCCCACTGACCTGCTCGGCCTGACGAGCGTCCGGTACGACGTGCCGACCACGCCCGCGGGATTCAAGGAGATCAACCACAAGCTTCGCAAGGCGATCGAGGCCGAGGGTCGCCTCGCCGCGATCGAGGGCTTGTGGTGGCAGTACTCCCTCACCGCCCGCAGCGAGCTCGAGCCATCGGCCATCAGCCTCCTGCGGATCACCCGCGATCGCAGCGGCGGCCTGGAGGTCAAGGGCGACTCGTGGCAGGAGGACGGCACGCTCTCGGCGCGCTATCGGAGCGAGGCGTCGAAGGAGAGGACCGATCCGTCCGGTGTGCGCTACTTCTGGACGGGCGAGCGTCCGCGCGACCCGAACGCGCCACAGCTCGAGGGCGCCGGCGAGATCCACCTGGAGAGTGCCGACCGTGCGGCCGGGTTCTGGACGACCCGGTCCAGCACCGACGCGACGCTCAACATGCGTACGTCCGGCATCTACGTACGGGCCGACCGTGCCGACCTGGCCGTGCTCGACGGCAGCGACACGGAGCAACGCGCAGCCCTCATCGCCCAGCGACTCGACGACTGGAAGGCGATCGCCAACAGCTGAGCGAGCTGTTCGGCGTACGTTTGCCCCCTTCGCTTCGCTCACGTTCGGCCGCGGGCGGCCTCACTAGGGGGCGGAATGGGCGCTCACGTTCGGCCGCGGGCGGCCTCACTAGGGGGCGGAATGGGCGCTCACGTTCGGCCGCGGGCGGCCTCACTAGGGGGCGGAATGGGCGCTCACGTTCGGCCGCGGGCGGCCTCACTAGGGGGCGGAATGGGCGCTCACGTTCGGCCGCGGGCGGCCTCACTAGGGGGCGAGGGTCAGCGGTTGCGGGGGTGTGACTTGGCGGTGCGCTCGTTGCCGCGCTTGTAGTTGCCGGTGAGCCGCGCCATCAGCAGCTGCGCGTCGCTCGTCTCGGCCTCCTGGACGAACTTGCGGGCCTTGTCGCCGCGCAGCACCGCCGCCTCGCGGCCGTGGTGCGAGATGACGACCTCCTTGCCGCGCACGACCCACTCGAACCCGCTCGGCCGGCCCTTCACGCGCTGACCCGCAGATAGGTGAGCGCCGCATCGACCAGCGCGTGCGCGCGGTTGCGGGTCGGCGCGGCGTTCGCGCGGGCCTGCCGCACCAGGTCCTTGGTGTCGATGCCGGCATCGCCGTAGTAGCCCTCGTGGACCCAGCGCTCGTACGTCGCCGCGGTGACCTCGGGGTGGAACTGCCACGCGATCGCGCGCGCACCGTGCGCCTCGTCGACGAAGCACTGCGGGCCGCGCCACGACGTGCCGATGACCTTCGACGTCGGCCCGGGCGCGAACACGTCGCTGTGCATCTGCGCCCACGGCCCTTCCGGGCACAGGATCGGGTCGGTCGTGTCGACGCGCTGCCAGCCCAGCTCGGGGGCGTCGGCACGCCACGACGTGCCGCCGAGCGCGCGAGCCATGAGCTGCGCGCCGTAGCAGATGCCCATCACCGGCGTGCCGGCTCGCAGCGCCACGCGTACGAATCGCGACTCGGCCTCGACGACGTCCTTCCACTTCGGCTCGTGGGCGCCCTTGTCCGAGCCGAGCAGGAAGATCAGGTCCGTCTCGCCGATGCTCCCGTACGCCGGAAGGTCGTCGCGGTCGAGCTCGATCAGCTCGGCGCCGAGCTCGAGCAGGCGCTCGTGGAAGTAGCCGCCGTCCTTGTCAGCCTCATCGGCGACCACGTGAATGCGCATGACCTCATTGTGCCGGTTGACCTTTCGCCAGGCTCAAGGGACGGCTGGTCGGGTGGGGCGACGTGCGAGCCAGACCGCGGCAGCTCCCGCCAGGACGACGCCCACGATCCATGGCGTCAGCGGTCGCGCGTCCAGCGATGCGGCCATCCGCCACACGTCCATGGTCGCCGAGAGATGATCGCCCCACATGTCAGGCAACCCCATGCCCGGACGCAGGAAGACGTCCATGTAGCTCGCGGCCGTGATCGTCGGGCCGATGAACCAGGCCAGCAACACCGCCCCGGGCCACACCACGATGCGAGGAGTGGGTCGGACCCCCACGCTGATGAGCGCAACGACCAGCACCGCCGCGCCAATCCATTGCGAGGCGCGCTGCGCGTCGTCCAACTGGTTGCCGGCGCCTACACCCATCGCGTTGAGCACGCTGATGACCCACATCGGAGTGGCGCCGGCCACGGACGCAAGGGCAAAGCCGAGGCCGACGCGGCCGGTCACGCCGAGAAGTCCGATGCCAAGCCCCACCATCGTCACGACGATGACGACGATGGTCAGTCCGCCGGTGATGCGGCCATCGATGCCGGCGTTGACAGCGCCTCGTGACTGCAGCAACGCGACGAGCATCATGATGACGACGCCCGATGCGCTGGCGCCGGCGCGCAAGGCCCGGCTGCCCGTGCCCAGCCGAGCGATCAGGCCGCCCAGCACCCCGCCGAGGCCCGCGCCGAGCACGAGCGCACCGACGTTGCCTGCGAACAACGGCAGCAACAGCGTGCTGAGGCCGTACTGACCACCCAGTCCGTCGAGCAGCCAGGGCAGGAAGCCGACGACCCACCACACCAGGGCAGCGATCGGCACGAGCGCCCACGGCGGCAACGACCGCCAGGTCGTACGTTCAGGGGTCGGCGACAGCTCGACCGTCACTGCGCACTCCGCAGGAACTCCTCGAGCAGCGGTCCGGCAGTCTGCGATCCGGACTCGCCGTCGTCGACGAACACCGCGACCGCGAGATCACCCTGGGTCGCGATCATCCAGGCATGCGTACGCGGCGGGGTGTCGTTGCCGTACTCGGCGGTGCCGGTCTTGGCCGACACGGGCTTGCCGGGCACGTCCGACAGGAACGCGCCGCTGCCGCCGGTCACCACGCCGCGGAACATCTCCTGCAGCTGCTTGGCCTCCGCGCCGGTCAACGGATCGGCAGGCTTCGCGGCAGCCTTGGTCGGCGAGCCTGCGAGCAACGTCGGCGTGACCCGGGAGCCGTTGGCGATCGAGGCGGCGACCACGGCCATCGCGAGCGGCGAGGCCTCGATCTTGCCCTGCCCGATCATCGAGGCGGCGTGCTCAGTGCCCTTGGCCCGCGTCGGCACCGAGCCGAGGTAGGCCGGGTAACCGAGGTCGAGGTCCGGCCCCAGCCCCAGCGCGGCGGCGGCCTGGGCCAGCTTGTCCTGGGGCGCCTTGCCGCGCGTCGCGATCATCGCGGTGTTGCACGAGTGGGCGATCGCCGAGCTCAGCGGGATCTTGCCGATCGCACTGCCCGGGTAGTCGGAGTAGTTCTTGAACGTACGCCCGTCGACCGTGACGGTCGGCGTGCACGGCACGGTGGTCGACGGCTTGAGGCCCGAGCGCAGGAACGCCAGCGCGGTGACCAGCTTGAACGTCGAGCCCGGGGCGTAGTGACCCGCCGCTGCCGTGTCGGCACCCTTGCCGCCGGGGCCGCTCGCCAGCGCGACGATCTTGCCCGACGAGGGCCGCATCGCGACGATCGCGCTCGCGGGCTTCACGTCGGCGAGGATCTTGTCGGCCGATCCCTGCAGCTTCAGGTCGATCGTCGTGCGCAGGTTCTTGCCGGCACGCGCGTCGCTGGAGAACAGGTCGCGCGCCTTCGACCCGGCCACCGCCTCGACCGTCACGCCGGGCGCACCACGCAGCTGGCTGTCGTAGCGCTGCTCGAGTCCGGTCAGCCCGACCAGGTCGCCGGCGGTGACCGAGCCCTTGGACTTCGCGATCACCTCGGCGGTCGCCTCACCGACGGCCCCGAGGAGCGGCTGCCCGAACGTCTTGGTGGGCGCAAGCGGCAGCTCGGCACCCAGCTGGACCGCCCCGGGGATCGACGCGACCTGGGCGTCGCTGAGGGTGTCGTCGGAGTCCGCGCGCACCACGAGGGCCACGACGAACGCCTGGGGCCCGGCCGCCTTGACCGCCTTCGCGTAGCGGTCGGCGTTGATGTCGACGAGCTGCGCCAGCGCTCGCGCCGAGCCTTCAGCCTCGGCGGCCTTGATGCGCGACTTGTCGATGCCGATGCGCTCGACCCGCCGCTCGATGACAAGTCCCTCGCCCCGCGCGCCCACGATGTCGCCACGGTCGGCCGGCGACGTGCGCAGGCGCAGCTCCTCGTCGGCCTTCAGCTTGGGCGCGACGATGGCCGGGCTCCACTTGACCCGCCACTCGTCGTCCTCGTACGCCAGCGCGGCGGGCGTCGTGTAGCTCCAGTCGCTGCCCTTGAACGCCCAGCGGGTCTTCAGCGTCACCGTCACGGCGTCGTCGTCGGGGTAGTCGATCTTCGCGACGTCGACCTTGGCGCGTGCCGAGCCCATGCCCTCGACGATCCGGTCGAGGTCGGCCTGCGGGATGCGGCCGCCCTTGATCACCGGTACGCCCTTCAGGTCCTGATTCTCGAGGCCCTTGGCGAGCGCCGCGATCGTCGGATCGGCGTCGGGATGGCCGCCGGTGCAGGCGCTCAGCAGCGCTGCCAGCATCGTGGCGCCGCACAGTGCGGCGATGGTCCGTCGGCCGGGCACAGCAGGTGACGTCACGTGGTTCCCCTCGAAATCGTGTCAGGCTTTCGCGCACAGGCGGAAGGAGCAGTCAAACAGGTGCGGGGTCCGGCGGTCAACGAGACACGTCGGCGGGCTCAAGGATCCCCGAGAATCCTTGTGCCCGCCGACGCCGCTGCTCCCGCTACCAGCGAACCTTCGTGGTGCCGGCCGGGACGACCTTGACGACGGTCCGGCCACCCTTCGGACTGATCGTCAGCATCGAGCGCTTCGAGGCCTTGACCGTGAAGCTGCCACCGCCTCGGCCGACAACGAAGTCGCGCACCACGACGTGGCCACCGGTCGACCGGAACAGCCGGCGACCATCCTGCGTCAGTGTCGTGGTCCGCTCGTCAGCCTCAACGCCATACCGGTGGCCGTGCAGCGGCACGTCCTCGACACTGTTGCGCCCGGGCAGCCCGGCGGTACCGAACCGGAATCCATCCGGATCCCCCCACGGCTCGTCACCGATCAGCTCGTTGGTGCCCATCGATGGCATCAGGTTGGACCAGCTGTAGGTCCGGTAGGCCGTGTCGGTCGCGGCGGAGTTGATGACCTGCCCGGGCTCGGAGTCGAAGTACTCCGGGAACCAGCCCAGCGTGTTCCACGTCGTGAGCCACATCTTCGTGCTCTTGGTCGCGAGCCGCGCCGCTTGCGCATCGAGGCCGTACCGCTTGAGGCCGTCGTAGACCGTCGCGTTCATCGGGGGCCACGAGGCGCCCTTCCACTCCTCGCACGCGTCCTCTTCCATGTGCTCCTGGAAGTAGAGGAATGGTGGCGCGGACGGGTGCTTCTTGCCCGCGCTGCAGAACGCCGGGTCGTTGCGGGCAACGCTCGGGATGACGTACTCGCCGCCGAACTCCGCAGGGTTCTCCAGGTGCGCCTCCACCGTGGCCTTGGCCCGCTCCGGCGTCGCGAGACCGCCGAACAGCGGATAGAAGATCGTCGGCGTCGTGGTCGGCTCGAAGCTGCCATCGAGGTAGCGATTGAGGTACATCTTGCGGTCGGTGTCCCACAGGTGCTCGTTCATCCGCTTGGCCAGCTTGTCGTGCAGAGCCGCGTACTCGCTGGCCTCGGCCGGCTTGCCCAGGGCCTTGGCCATCTCCGACAGCGTCTCGGCGAACAGCCCGTAGTACGAGTTGAGCGCCACGTCCGTCAGGTTCGTGCTCTCACGGGTCGAGTCGCTGCCGCCCTCCTTGGGCACCTCGACGAGCTTGGCGTACTGCGGGCTGTCGTCGAGACCGAGGTGGTTGCCTCGACCGCCCAGACGCTCGCCGGCCCAGGGAGTCTCGAGCAGTCCGTCCTTGTCGACGTCGAACTCCGGCATCCGTGCGATGTAGGCCGTCATGACCGGGTAGACGAGCTCGAGCAGCTTCTTGTCACCCGTGCGGGTGTAGAGCCGCCAGGCCTCGTACGCGTGCATCGGTCCAGCGTTGAGCTGGTCGTAGCGAGGGCCGCCCTGGTCGTACAGGTCCCGCGCGTGGTCCAACGCGGTCGCCGGGTCAACGCTCGCTGCTGTGATGCCGTCCCAACCTGAGTCCCAGCCCTTGAAGATGTCGTCGCCACCGCCGCCGAGGCCCCACATGATGAAGCTGCGGTCGAACTTCTCGTCATAGTTCTCGTTGAGGCTCATCGCGTCGCGCATGTAGGTCGTCGCCTGCCCGATCGGACCATTGCCGTGCAGCTGGTTGTCGTCGGCCTTGGCCCGGGCCCGGTCGAGCGTCCGGAGGATCTCCTTGCTCGACAGCGGGTCGGCCTTGGTGGCGCGGTCCGACACCTCGGCACGGAACGTGACGGTCTCCCCCTTCGAAAGCTCGAAGCGTTGCGCAGCGGTGCCGTTGCCGGTCGCCGCCGGCTTGCCGACCATGCCCGCCAGCATGTCCTTGACCGTCGCCCAACCTGCCGTGCTGTCGGGCGTCTGGGTCGTGTCGAGCCGGAAGTGCCCGGTCTTCGACGCATCCCGCAGCCCCTTGCTCTGCCCGACGATCGAGCGGGCGCCGTCGTGCTCGTACGTGCTGGGCTCCTCCCACGGAGGGCTGGCCTGCAGGTAGACGCTCGTGTCGTCGTCCAGTGCCTTGACCGCGCCGATGATCTCACCGGCAGCTGTGCGGGCATACCGGATGACGATGGTGCGCTTGTCCTGCTGCTTCTTGTCGTACGCCGCCTGCAGGCCGGGCAGTTGCGCCTTGGCGTTGGCGACCTCCTCGGCGGACCAGTCCTCAGGGTGGTCGATCGTCGCCTGCAGCGCGTCGAGGCGAGCCGGCGTGAGCACCCGGTCGTCCGTCGTCACGGTGATCTCGTAGTACTCGCCGTTGGGCGTCACCGGGCCGAACTTCAAGATGTTCGGGACCATGTTGTCGTCCAGGACCTTGCCGTCCTTGGTCAGCAGGTTGACGGCCATCGAGAAACGAGTCTCACCCTTGCCGACGAGCAAGGCGCCATCAAACTCCTGCTCCTTGAAACCAGGGATCGCGAACGGCCGTGACCGTGGCTCGTACGTCTCACCGCCCTGCGGTGGGCGCGGCTTCGTCGCTGCACTCGCCGCCGTTGTGGCGGCGAATGATGCCCCCAGCGCGGCGATGGCCAGACCCACGGCGATGGCGCGTGCGTAGGTCCTGAATGGTCGTTGTTGCATGTGTATCCCCCGATACGTGTCCGTGATGCGGAAATTGTGAGCGTTAACATTTCTTGCGGACCGTGAGATTGTTACAGCGGCGTTTCGCGGGGGTCAAGAGCTCCCTGAGCGGGGAATCGCAACGTCGCAGGTCAGAGGCAGGGTGCGTGACCGGACCCGGACACACGAACGTCCGCGGCACCCCTTCCCCAAGGTGCACCGCGGACGTCGGTGGGTGTTGCGGTCACCTTCCCTTGTGACCTCGCGTGGTTTCGACTAGCTGACGCCTTCGGCGTGCCACGGCTCAACCTGGCCGGACGCTCGCTCGCAGAGCTCGCTCGGTCCGTCTCACTACTTGTAGACCGGCACCGCGATCTCCGAGCCCAGCTGCAGCGCTGAGGCGTTCGGAAGCGAGTTGAGCCGGACGATCTCGTCGACCGTCTTGCGGATGTCACCGTTGGGGTTGGCCTCGGTGGCGATCTGCCACAGCGTCTGACCGGGCAGGACACGGACCGACGTGGTCTCGGGCGCCACTCCGGCCTGGTCGCCGGCGAATGACGACGAGCCGAACATCACCGCGAGCAACGCGACGACCGCGACGGCGGCGGCGAGGACGACGATCTTGCCGCGGCGGGTCAGTCGGACACCCGGGGCGGGCTTGGCGTCGGGGACCGCGCGCAGGTGGCGGACGGGGCGGATCTCGTGGTCGTGACGACCGATGGCGATGGTGCTCATGATGGCCTCCAAGGGGGAAGTGAGGGCTGAATCTGAAGTTGTGGTGTGGTCGATCAAACGCTGCTCTCGATGTCATTCGATGGTGCGAACAGGCGTTCGATCGAACACATGTACGACGATAGGGGACGCCTCTGACAAAAGGAAGCACCTGTCGAACACAAATTCGATCGGTGTGCCGTTTGCACTGGTATGACAGACAGAATTCGCTACGAAATTTTCCCGACCCGCCGCAGTCCCACCCGCCTCGACAGGCGAAGCCGACCACGCCGCACTACCGTCGAGACATGGCAACGGCTCGAGCAAGCGTCATCACCGCCTGGAAGCAGGCGTCCGCCCGACAGGCCCCGTTGCTGGCTGCCGGTGTGGCCTTCTACGCGTTCCTCTCGCTGTTCCCGGCGATGATCGCGGCCGTCATGACGTACGGCCTGGTGGCCTCCCCCGAGACTGTCGCGAAGCAGTCGCAGGACGTTGCCGATGCCCTGCCCTCGGACGCCGCATCGGTCGTCACCGGACAGATGGACTCGCTGACCAAGACCGCCGACGGATCGCTGGGCATCGGCCTCGCGATCGCCCTCGTGCTGGCGATCTACGGTGCCGCAGGCGGGGTCGGCAACCTCGTCACCGCGATCAACGCGATGTTCGGCCTCGCGGAGACCCGCAACTTCATCAAGCGCAAGCTGCTGGCGTTCGTGCTGACCCTTGGCGCACTCATCTTCGTCGTCCTGGTCGTCGCCCTGGTGGCCGTCGCGCCGGCGGTGCTCGACGAGGTCGACATCGTGCCGGGCGTACGAGCGGCATTCGAGGCAGGCCGTTGGCTCCTGCTGCTGCTTGCCGTCATGGTCGCCATCGGCGTGCTGTTCCGCCTCGCCCCCAACCGCTCCGCCGGCGACAAGCTGATCACCAAGGGCGTGCTCGTCGCGACGGCGTTGTGGTTGCTGGTGTCGGTCGGGTTCTCGCTGTACGTCGACAACTTCGGCAGCTACGGCAAGACGTACGGCGCTCTCGCGGGTGTCGTCGTGCTGCTGTTGTGGCTCTGGATCGGCATCTACGCGATCCTGCTCGGCGCGTGCGTCGAGGCAGTGCGCGAGGAGGTGGTGACTGCCGAGACGGTCGAGGAGGACAACGAGATCGCCGAGTGGCGTACGGCCGAGGCCGACGGTGAGACCGTGCCGGTCGAGGTGGTCGAGGTGGTCGAGGAGGCCGAACCGGAGCCGGTCAAGCAGCCGGAGAAGAAGTCCCGCTTCGGCTCGCTCTTCAGGCGCAAGCAGCACCAGGGTCAGTAGGGGTAGACCGGCACACCCAGCTTGCGGGCCATGCGACGGTCGTCCTCCGGCGGCGTGATCCCACAGACGAAGCCGTGGCGCTTCGCCGAGATCGCCAGCTGCTCGGTGTCGTTGTCCCGATGCTTCGACCCGTCCACCCTGATCCAGAGGTGTGTCCTGGCGCCGTTGACCGTGACCTTCGGCAGCTCGTTGGCGCCCTTCGCGTAGGCACGCTTGACCGCCCTGCAGATCTCGTACGCCGCCGCCCAGGATGCCGACCGATCCGGCGAGTAGTCCGTCTCGACGGTGATGCCGGGGCTCTCGTCCCATTCCTTGACGTGCTTCATCCAGGGAGCACGGCGATTGTCGTGCTTGACCCGCTTGATGACGGTCTGATTGGGCGAGTCCCCCGAGGAGTCATCGTCGTTTCCACTGCACATGGTGGCGACGCCGATCACCATGATCAGCCCGACACCACCAGCCACGAGAGTGTTTTCTCGCATGTTGGGACGCTAACACCGCAGGGGTGTCACAGGCTCAGTCGCCGAGCACCGCCTCGATCCGCCGCCGGCACGCCCGGGAGAACTCGGGGAACGACTCGCGGTAGTAGCCGAGCCCCTGCAATGCCGGCGCCAGGACCCAGCCACGCGCCCGCCTACGGGTCGCATCGTCATGGCCGACCGCATCGAGGAATGCCTGGCGGGACTCGCCCTCGAACAGGTTCCACGCCGGCATGAGGTCGACGGCCGGGTCGCCCGCCCCGATCCCGCCGAAGTCGATGACCGCGACCAGGCGCCGGTCGCGCACGATCAGGTTGCCGGGCTGGATGTCGGCGTGCAGCCATACCGGGGGCCCCTGCCAGGGCGGTGCGGCCAGAGCGTCCTCCCATGCCGCGGTCACGGCGGCCGCGTCGATCTCTCCGGCCAGCTCGGCGATCCTCGGCCGCACGCCCGGATCCTGATCGGCCAGTGCCGCACCCCGCGACGTACCGGTCCTCACGCGGGCGCCGGCAGTCGGTATGCCCTGAAGGGCGGTGACGAACTCCGCGAGGTCGAGGGCGGCCGCGTCCAGGTCGAGGTTGTCGTCGGTGATGACCTCCCCGTCGAACCAGGTGACGAGCGTCCATGGCCACGGGTAGCCCTCCCCCGGCCGGCCGATCGCCACGATGTCCGGGACCTGCAACGGGAGGTGCGGCGCCAGCGCGCGTATCCATCGTTGGTCCTGCTCGGCCTGACCGGGCGCCCACTCGAGAACCGGCAGCCGGGCGAGCAGGTCCTCGCCGACGCGATAGAGGTCGTGGTCGGTGCCGGACTCGGCCACCCGCCTGATCGGCAGCCCGGCAAGCTCGGGGAACTGGTCCTCGAGCAACCTGCGCACCAGCTCAGGGGTCGTCTCGACCTGTCCTTCGTGCATACCGCCCACGGTCAACGCTTGCCGGCCTTCTTGAGCCGCCGGGCGCCGAGCCTGCGCACCCACGGGTCGAGGTGGACCGCGGCTCGCGGCGCGAGTGATGCGGTACGCGCGACAGCCCCGCGCCACGCGGGCAGGGTCTTGTAGACACGACCCGTGCCGAACATGTCGACGAGCTCCCGCGCGACCTGTGGCGGCGTGAGCAGCACACCGGCGGCGAGCGCAGCGCGTACGTCGCCCTGCGCGTCCATCCCCGCGACCATCGCGGTGTCGACGCCGTCAGGGCACACGGCGTGCACGCGGATCTTGTCGGGCCGCAGCTCCGAAGCCAGTGAGGTGGTCAGCGACAGCACGGCGGCCTTGGACGCGGCATAGACGCTGAGGCCCGGCACCGGCGCGTGGGCGCTGAGCGAGGCGATGATGCCGATGTCGCCGCCCTTGACGTCGTGCTGGTCACGGAACGCGTCGGCCGCAGCGCGTACGCCCCACATCACGCCGAGCACGTTGACCTCGACCGTCGCGCGTACCTGTCCGACCGACAACGCCGTGAGGTCGCCCTCCATGAGCACGCCGGCGTTGCAGACCCACGCCCCGAGCGGTGCGATCTCACGGGCGCGCGCGGCGATGTCGCGGTTGGCTTCGGGGTCGGTCACGTCGAGGCCGAGGCCCAGCGCGGCACCGATCTCGTTGGCCGTCGCCTCGGCTGCGTCGGCGTCCAGATCGGTCACGATGACCTGGTAGCCGCGACCGACCAGCTCGACGGCGATCGCCCGCCCAATGCCCCTCCCGGCTCCTGTCACGACAGCGGATCGAGGCTTTCCGGGCTTCACGAGGGGCTTCGGCACCACGCCAACCTAGACGCCGCGACTCGCGACACGCCATCGAACATATGTTTGAACTGGCCCTGTGTTCCGGGTTACCCTTCCGGCATGAGCGAGCGCCAGCGAGTGAACCAAGTGGCGGCAGTCATGCCGCCACATCCATACCGTTTGTTCCTCATGGAGGTGGCGGCATGACCGACGACCGCAATGCCGATGTCACCGAGCTTCCCGACGGACCCGCGGACTCCTCTGGGCTGACCGCGCGGCAGCGCAAGGTGCTCGAGTTCCTGCGCGACGAGATCGAGAAGCGCGGCTATCCGCCGAGCATGCGCGAGATCGGTGCGGCGGTCGGCCTCACCAGCACGTCGTCCGTCGCGCACCAGCTCCGCGCCCTCGAGGCGCTCGGCTACGTCAAGCGCGACCCCAACCGGCCGCGGGCACTCGAGATCTTCCTGCCCGACGTCATGGCCGCGCGTCGCTCGATGAGCAGCGCCGTCGAGAGCACGTTCGACGAGACCGGCATCGGCGACGCACTCCCCCAGGCCACCAACGTCCCGCTCGTCGGCCGCATCGCCGCCGGTGGCCCGATCCTGGCCACGGAGCAGGTCGAGGAGATCTTCCCGCTGCCCAAGTCGCTCGTCGGCGACGGCACGCTGTTCCTCCTCGAGGTCTCCGGTGACTCGATGATCGACGCCGCGATCTGCAACGGCGACTACGTCGTCATCCGTCAGGAGCAGACCGCCAACAACGGCGACATCGTCGCTGCACTGCTCGACGGCGAGGCCACGGTCAAGACGTTCCAGCGCAAGGACGGCCACGTCTGGCTGCTGCCGCACAACGAGGCGTACGACCCGATCGACGGCACGCACGCCTCGATCCTCGGCATCGTCACCGCAGTCCTCCGCAAGGTCTGACCCTCGCCGCGATGTGTGACGAACGGCCCCGTTTTCCGCAAGATCTTGGGGCTAATCGTCACACATCGCGCGTGATTTGGTCTCGCCTGAATGGCCGGTTGGGAGTAGCGTCGTTGCGTCTGGCAACCGCATCGTCCTTGGGGGACTCATGATCTCGATTCGTACGCTCGTGGCCGTTGCCGCGACCACCTCACTCGTCCTCGCCGGCGGCCCCGCGCAGGCCAAGGGCCACGACCACCACACGAAGCTGACGCCACGCACGCATTTCGTCATGAAACCCGACGGCTCCAGCGGGCTCAGGGCCGATGGCGCCGGCATCCCCAACATCGACTCGGTCAAGAAGACCATCGCCGCCTATTACGGCGACCCCGGCACCGGCATCGCCGACAAGAACGCCTCCCCCTACATCTCCGAGATGGACCGCATCGTCAACCGGGCGACCAAGAACCTCAAGGCGACGTACGACCGCGAGATCAGGCACGGCAAGAAGCCCGCCATCGTCTTCGACGCCGACGACACGACCCTGTGGACGTACGACATGGAGGTCGCCGGGATGCACTTCACGTTCGACCCCGCCCTCCAGGACGTCTACGTGCAGGGCCAGAAGTTCCCAGCGACGCCGGCGATGACCCGCTTCGTCGACAAGGCCGCCGACATCGGCTACACGATCTTCGGCCTCACCGGGCGCAACGACAACCAGAAGGCCGCGACTCTCGCCAACCTCGACAAGGTCGGCTACGACGACTTCACCGCCGACCGGTTCTACACCAAGTGGACCGGCACGGGCAGCTCGCAGCAGCCGTCCTACATCACCTGCGCCACCGCCAAGTGCACGACCGTCGAGTACAAAGCCGGCACCCGCAAGCACATCGAGTCGCTCGGCTACGACATCACGCTCAACGTCGGCGACCAGTGGTCCGACCTGCAGGGTGGGTACGCCGACCGCGTGCTCAAGCTGCCCAACCCGACGTACTACCTCCCGTCGGCCAACCTGCCCGGCGTGCACGAGCCGTGGCTGTCACCGCGTACGCATTTCATGATGAAGCCCGACGGCTCCAGCGGACTCAAGGGTGACGGCGAGGGCATCCCCAACATCGACTCGGTCAAGAGCACGATCTACGCCTACTACGGCGATCCCGGCACCGGCATCGCCAACAAGACGAGCTCGCCCTACATCCGCGAGATGAACAAGCTGACCCGCTCGTTCGCACCGTCGGTCCTCGCCAAGTGCCGCATCGGCGCCAAGCACCACACCAAGCCGGCGATCGTCCTCGACGCCGACGACACGACCCTGTGGACGTACGACATGGAGGTCGCCGGGATGCACTTCACGTTCGATCCGGCTCTGCAGGACGTCTACGTGCAGGGGCAGAAGTTCCCAGCGACGCCCTCGATGGTCGGCTTCGTCAACGCGGCCGGCAAGGCCGGCTGCACGATCATCGGGCTGACCGGGCGCAACGACAACCAGAAGGCAGCGACGATCGCCAACCTGCAGAAGGTCGGCTACGAGGGCTTCACCGCCGCGAACTACTACACCAAGTGGACCGGGGTCGGCTCGTCGCAGCAGCCGTCGTACGTCACGTGCGCGACCGCGAAGTGCACGACGATCGAGTACAAGTCGCAGACCAGGGCGCACGTCGAGTCACCCAGTGGTGGCGGCTACGACATCGTCGCGAACTTCGGCGACCAGTTCAGCGACCTGATCGGCGGGCACGGCAAGCCGTACAAGCTGCCCAACCCGACCTACTACCTGCCGTAGGGGCGGTGGCCTTTCGGCTCACGAGGTCTCGATACGCCGAACGCCCCCTACTCGCAGAGCTCGTGGGGGGACCCCCAGCAGAGCTCGCCTGGCTACTCGACCGGCGAGTGCGGGGTCAGACCGGGTGGTTCTGGCGGGCGTTCCAGGCGCTGCTGACCATGTCGATCAGGGAGTGCCGCATCGCCCAGCCGAGGTCGCGGGCCGCCAGCTCACCTGATGCGACGATCCGCGCCGGGTCGCCCGGCCGCCGGTCGACGACCTCCGGCTCGAAATCGATGCCGGTCACCTCGGCCACGGCCGTCATGATCTCCCGCACCGAGACACCATCGCCGCTGCCGAGGTTGTAGACCGGCTCGAGATCCTGCCCGGCGAGCAGCTTCTGCGCCGCGACGACGTGCGCGTCGGCGAGGTCGGCGACGTGGATGTAGTCGCGCACGCAGGTGCCGTCGGGCGTCGGGTAGTCGTCGCCGAAGATCCGCGGCGTACGACCCTCCAGCAGCGCCTCGATGACGAGCGGGAACAGGTTGTGCGGGCTCGTGTCGTAGAGGTCGGGCACCGCCGAGCCGACCACGTTGAAGTAGCGCAGCGACGTGTGATGCATCGGGAACGCGCGGGCCGCATCACGCAGCAGCCACTCGCCGATCAGCTTGCTCTCGCCGTAGGGCGACTCGGGCGCCGTTGGCGTCGTCTCGGTGACCAGGTCGACGTCGGGCGTGCCGTAGACCGCGGCGCTGGACGAGAAGACGATCTTGTCGACGTCCGACTCGTGCATCGCCTGCAGCAGGCTGACGGTGCCCTGCACGTTCTGCTCGTACGTGTGCAGGGGGCGCTGGACGGACACGCCTGCGTACTTGAACCCGGCGAGGTGCACGACGGCATCGACCTCGTGCTCGACCATCGCCTTGGCGACGAGAGTCGTGTCGAGGATGTTGGTGTCGATCAGCTCGACATCGGCCGGCACGAACTCCCGGTGCCCGCTCGAGAGGTCGTCGACGACGACGCACTCAAGACCGGCGAGCCGGAAGGCCCGGACGATGTGCGAACCGATGTAGCCGGCACCGCCGGTGACGAGGACAGTCATGCCGACCAGCCTGTCAGAGCGGCGGTCAGCCCTTGAACTTGAGGGTGCCGGCGCTGTAGGTGTGCCCGCGCTTGACCGTGATCGAGTGCTTGCCGGAGAACGTGCGCCCGATGCCGCGCCACGAGTCGGAGTTGACCGAGATCGTGTAGCGACCCGATGCCAGACCGGCGATGTAGAAGTTGCCGCTGCTGTCGGTGAAGTCGGTGCGCAGGACGATCGTGCCGCTGGAGCTCGACAGGCGGACCATCATCTCCTTGTTGGTGCGACCACCGGAGCGCGAGACGTGTCCCCTGACGATGGCACCCTTGTCGTTCGTGCTCGTCGTCTTGGTCGAGGCTGACGTCGAGCTGACGGTGAGGCTGTTGACGGTGCCCTCGCCGTACGCCTTGCAGTAGCCGCGGTACATCCAGCCGGCCTTGCCGCTGGACTTGCCCTGCTTGGCGTACGTCGCGCCGAACGCGATCGCGACACGCTCGAGACCGCTGCTCTTGGAGCCGGGCAGGTCCTGAAGCCTGCGGAACGACTTCCAGGCCTCAGCGCCACGGTCGGCGCCGTTGAAGTAGGCCTTGTTGTTGGTGTAGACGCTGGGGTACCAGCTGGAGCAGCCGGTGCGACGGCCGACCTCGACCGTGTACTGGCCGTAGGGCAGGCTGAACGCCTTCAGGTGATCGCTGCCGGTGCCGCCCTGGTCGACGACCGGCGTGTCGAGGACAGCCAGGCCCGGAACCTTCTCGCGGATGCGGACGTACTCGTCGAAGACCGTCGGGTTGTAGCCGCTGTACTTCGCCTTGATCGTCGTGGTCTTGCGGGGCGCCGCCAGGTTGACGTTCTGTCCGCCGAGGGTGGCGCCGTTGAGCGCGATCAGGTTGGTGCGGCTGAACTTGTAGGCGAGGACGGCGTGGCAGCTGCCGAAGCGCTCTCCGCCGTTGCCGAGCCACACCTGCTCGCCGTCGACCTTGGTCATGACCGTGTAGTTCTTGGGTCCGGCGTTGTCGTAGGGCAGGAACGGGACGGAGTAGGCGCCGCCCGAGGTGGCCTCGTCCTCGCCGAAGATGTTGGCGCAGCTGGGCACGTCGAGCTCACGCCTGACCGTGGTGCCGCCACTGAACGATGCCGGCGGCGCGTAGACGCGAACGTCCGCGTTGGCCGGAGCGGCGCCACTGATCGTTCCCCAGAAGATGGGGGCGGTGAAGCCGTCCTTGGTGGAGTGGACCGTGTTGCCCTCGCGGAGGTAGCGGCTGCCGCCTGCGGTGTTGTTGCTCGAGCCGCGCCACCACCACTCGATGGGCCGGTTGCTGGCGGTGTCGACGGCCCGCAGCTTCATCTTGTAGGACGAGCCGGACGTGTTGTTGGCGCCGAGCTTGGACTTGAAGTAGCCGGAATCGCCGTTGCTGTTGATCGACCGGCTGGCGACGAGGTCGGTGTTGCCGCCACGCAGGACGCGGTGGAGCTCGACCTTCACATCGGTGAGGCCGGCGAAGTTGCCGCCGAGGTCGTAGTAGATGCGCCCGTCGGAGCGAGTCTCGGTCTGCACCCGGTAGTTGACGGTGACGTTGCGGGGCGAGTCCTCGTTGACGAACAGCCGGACGTTGGGGACCGCCTTGTAGACGTTGCCCCTGCCCTTCAGAGCGCCGTGCTCGAACGGGTCGGCCGCGCTGCCCTTGCTCATCGTGACCGAGATCGTCGCCCTGCTGTTGCCCTTGAGGCTGTAGGAGCGCTTGCGGCTCTCGCTGCCCTCGAAGTAGAGGGTTCCGCGGCACCGCTTCGAGCCGTGGCACGAGACGCTGACCTTGCCTCCGAGACCCGTCGAGGAGATCGAGCTCATCGTCACGTACTTGGTGCTGACGTACGTGTTGTGGGTGACGGCCTCAGCCGGGGAGAACACCAACAACCCGGCGACGAGCGCCGGGAGTGCGACGAGCATGGCAATGAAGCGCGATTTCATGGATTCCCCGGGGCGTCGACGAAAGGAGAGAGACTGCGACAGGCTATCAAACCTCGGCCGTTGTAGCGGCATTCGCCGCTTTGTCGAGGCGTCGCAGGGCAGCCAGGGCCACCTCGCGGTCGGTCGTGCGCCACATGTCAGGCAGCGATGCGGCGAGGAACGATCCGTAGCGAGCCGTCACGATGCGAGGGTCGAGGATCGCCACGACTCCCTTGTCGGTCGCGCGGCGGATCAGACGACCCGTTCCCTGCGCGAGCAGCAGTGCCGCGTGGCTCGCGGCGACGCTCATGAAGCCGTTGCCGCCGCGCTTCTCGACGAGTCGCTGGCGTGCGCTCATCAGCGGGTCGTCCGGACGCGGGAACGGCACCCGGTCGATGATGACCAGCTGGCACGTGTCGCCCGGCAGGTCGACGCCCTGCCAGAGGCTCAAGGTGCCGAACAGGCAGGTGCTCGGCGTCTCGGCGAAGCGTCGGGCCAGCTCGGGCAGCTGCGCGTCGCCCTGGCACCAGATGTCGATGTCGGGCAGCCTCGTGCGTACCTCTTCGGCGGCCTTCTCGGCAGCGCGGCGCGACGAGAACAGTCCGAGCGTACGTCCGCCGGCGGCCTCGACCAGTGCCGTGATCTCGGCAAGCTGCGCCTCCTCGAGGCCGTCGCGGCCAGGCAGCGGCAGGTCGCGGGCGACGTAGAGCATGCCCTGCTTGCGGTAGTCGAACGGCGATCCGACGTCGAGCGAGCTCCACGAGTCGTCACCGGGCTCGAGCCCCAGCGAGCGCGCCACGGGGTCGAAGCCGCCGCCGAGCTTGAGCGTCGCGCTGGTGAGCACGACGGTCTTGTCGCCGAAGAGCTTGTCGCGCAGGCTCGCCGACACGTCGATCGGCGCGATGTGGAGCTGCTTGTTGCCGCGGTTGTCGCTCATCCAGAGCACCTCGGTCTCGCCCTTGGCGGCCATGCGCTCGGCGATCTTGCGGATGTCGTCGACCATGCCGCGGGACTGCTGCCGCGCGGCGTCGGGCTCGCCCTTGTCCTTGTCCTTGGGGAACGCCGAGAGGCACGCTCGAGCCGCATCGCGTACGAATGCCAGCACCTCGCGCAGCGGCTGCGGCGGGTCGTCGATGCGGCCCTCGTCGGTGCGGGCCAGCACGTCGGCCAGCGCGTCGGAGGCGTCCGTCAGGTCGTCCGCCTCCTTGCCCTCGACCTGAACGCGAGCGCGCCGGGCAGCGCGCTCGACCACGACGGGGTCGAGCTCGTCCGTCGAGGCCTGCGTCACCCGTGCGGCGAGCTCGTGCGCCTCGTCGACGATCACCGCGTCGTACTCAGGGAGCATCGGGACGCCGTCGATCGCGTCGATCGCCAGCAGCGCGTGGTTGGTCACCACGAGCTGGGCCGTGTGGGCGTCCTCGCGGGCTCGCTCGGCGAAGCATTCGAGGGCATGGGCGCAACGTGAGGCGCCGAGACATTCGCGGTGGTTGACGCTGACCTGTCGCCAGGCACGCTCGGTGTGTGCGGGCGCGGAGTCGCGGTCGGCCATGTGCCCGCCCTCGGCCTGCTCCTCGGCCCACTCGCGCAGCTCGAGCACCTCGGCGCCGAGCGAGCCCTCGGGTACGTCGACGAGCGTTCCCTGGTCGTCGGGGGCACCTTCGCGGATGCGGTGCAGGCACGCGTAGTTGCCGCGGCCCTTGACGACAGCGTGGTGCGGGACCACGTCGAGGGTCGCCCGGGCAGCGTCCTTGAGAGCCGGGATGTCGCGTTCGACGAGCTGGTGCTGCAGGTTGAGGGTCGCGGTCGCGACGACGACACGCTTGCCGTGCAGGAGACTCGGCACGAGGTAGCCCAGCGACTTGCCGGTGCCGGTGCCCGCCTGCACCAGCAAGTGCTCCCCGCTCTCGAGCGCATGCTGCACCGCCTCGGCCATCTCGATCTGGCCCGGCCGGTCCTCGCCTCCGACAGCCTCGACGGCGGCATGGAGGACCGCGCGTACATCAGGCGTGGAGGGCATGTACGGAGGTTATCCGCAGACGCGTGGAAGGCCGTGACGCGCATCCACAACCGGTGGTTGAGGTGCGCAGGCCGCCCGCGGCCGAAGCCTCGAAACCACAATTGTGGATGATCTGATTTACGCGGAGGCGCGCTTCATGGTCGCCTCAGCACGTGGCCCACATGTACATCCTTCGCTGCTCGGACGGAAGCTACTACGTCGGCAGCACCCGCAACCTCGAAAGCCGGCTGTGGCAGCACCAGCAAGGTCTCGGCGCCGAATACACCCAGCACCGCCTACCCGTGCAGCTCGTGTACGCGTATGAGTTCGAACGCGTCGCTGACGCATTCGCCATGGAGAAACGCGTCCAAGGTTGGTCACGCAAGAAGCGCGAAGCGCTCATTCGCGGTGACCACGCAGTCTTGCCCTCACTCGCGAGCCGGGCGAAGCGCAACCGCTCGAGCTGACCGCGTGGTGGTTTCGAGGCTTCGCTCGCAGAGCTCGCTTCGCACCTCAACCACCGGTACTTCGACGGTAATTTCGAGGCTTCGCTCGCAGAGCTCGCTTCGCACCTCAACCACCGGGTGGTTGTAGCGTCGCGCTCATGCCTGAGATCACGCTGCGCGCCGCGACGGACGCCGACATCGAGGCTGTCGCGGGCGTCTGGCATCACGGCTGGGCCGACGGCCACGCCGGGCACGTACCGGCCGGCCTGCACGCGCACCGCACGCTCGAGCACTTCCTCGGCCTGGTGCCCTCACGCATACCCATCACGACCGTCGCAGAGGCGGACGGCCACGTCGTCGGATTCGTCACGGTGCACGACGACGAGGTCGAGCAGGTCTACGTCGACGCGTCGGCCCGCGGCTCCGGCGCGGCCGCCACACTGCTCGACCGCGGCGAGGAGATCGTGGGCGCCACATACGACCGGGCGTGGCTCGCCGTCGTGGCCGGCAACGTACGTGCCCGCCGGTTCTACGAGCGGCGCGGCTGGGTGGACGCGGGACCGCTCGACTACTCCGCCGAGACCGACGAAGGTACGTTCACCGTCCCGGCGCTGCGCTACGAAAAGACCCTGCGGCCTCAGACCGTGTAGGGCTCGAGCTCGCTGGCCAGCTGACCGTGGACCCGCGCAACCACGTGGGTGCCGTCGGACTCGTGATCGAGCGACTCGATCTCGCCCTGCGTGTGGATCTGGTTGAGCAGGTCGCCGCGAGCGTACGGCAGCAGCACGTCGACGTGTGTCGCCGGCTGCGGCAGGTCGGCCTCGATCGCGCTGAGCAGCTCGTCGATGCCTTCGCCGGTGCGGGCGCTGACCACGACGGCGTGCGGCTCGCGGGCGAGGAGGTTCTTGATGACGAGCGGATCGGCGGCATCCGCCTTGTTGATCACGATGATCTCGGGGACGTCGAGCGCGTCGACGTCGGCGAGCACGCTGCGCACGGCCGCGATCTGGCCCTCGGGATCGGGGTGCGAGCCGTCGACGACGTGGAGGATCAGGTCGGACTCGGCGATCTCCTCCAGCGTCGAGCGGAACGCCTCGACGAGCTGGTGCGGCAGGTTGCGCACGAAGCCGACGGTGTCGGACATCGTGTAGACGCGCCCGTCGGAAGTCTGCGTACGTCGTGTGGTCGGATCCAGGGTCGCGAACAGAGCGTCCTCGACCAGCACTCCCGCGTCGGTCAGCCGGTTGAGCAGGCTCGACTTGCCGGCGTTGGTGTAGCCGGCGATCGACACGGACGGGATGTCATGGCGCTTGCGGTTGGCCTTCTTGGTCTCGCGCGTCACGCTGAGCGCCTTGAGCTCGCGGCGCAGCTTGGCAATCTTGGCCTGGATGCGGCGGCGATCGGTCTCGAGCTTGGTCTCACCGGGGCCACGGCCACCGATGCCCTCACCACCCGCGGCCTGACCACCGGCTTGGCGCGAGAGGTTGCCGCCCCAGCCGCGGAGGCGCTGGGTCTGGTACTGCAGCTGGGCGAGCTCGACCTGCGCCTTGCCCTCCTTGGACTTGGCGTGCTGGGCGAAGATGTCGAGGATCAGCGCGGTGCGGTCGACGACCTTGACCTTGCAGCGGTCCTCGAGGTTGCGCAGCTGGCTCGGCGCGAGGGCGCCGTCGCAGATGATCGTGTCGGCGCCGGTCGCGACGACGGCGGCGCGGAGGTCCTCGACCTTGCCGCTGCCGATGTAGGTCGCGGGGTCGGGCTTCTGGCGTCGCTGGATCAGCGCGTCGAGCACCTCGGAGCCTGCCGTCTCGGCGAGCAGCTTGAGCTCGGCGAGCGAGTTGTCGGCGTCCTCAGCGGTGCCCTCGGTCCATACGCCGACGAGCACGACGCGCTCGAGTCGGAGCTGGCGGTACTCGACCTCGGTGATGTCCTCGAGCTCGGTGCGCAGGTTGGCGACGCGCCGCAGTGAGTTGCGCTCCTCGAGCTCCAGGCCTTCGGTGCTGCCGGCCCCGCTCATTGAGCCTGTCGAAATGTCGGTCATGCAATCCAATCCATGGTGCCCTGCGCGACGATCTCGGCAGGGCCGGTGAGAACGATGTGGTTGTCGGCGTTCCAGCTGACGTGGAGTGTCCCGCCCGGTACGTCGACCCGGTACGTCGTGGGTCGATCGGCCCCGTCGGCCACGGCTGTCGCCACGGCCACGGCGCAGGCGCCGGTGCCACAGGAACGGGTCTCCCCCGAACCTCGCTCGTGCACACGCATCGCGACGTGGCGCTCGCCCTCGCGGACGACGAACTCGATGTTGACGCCTTCGGGATAGACCGACTCGTCGAAGTCGGGCTGTGTCAGCAGGCTGCCGACGTCGCCCAGATCATCGACGAAGGCGACAGCGTGGGGGTTACCTGTTCTAACATCCTGCGCCTCCCAGGTGTTCCCGGCGGCGCTGACCTTGGAGACGCCCAGCACCTCGGGCGTGCCCATGTCGACACTGAACAGTGCCACGTGTCCTGAGCTTGTCGAAGGGTCGATCGTGATGATCTTGTCGCCGCCGCGGGTGCCGACCACGATCGGCTCGGCGGGATCGACGAGCGCCTGCTGCACGAGGTAGAGGGCGAAGACCCGGATGCCGTTGCCGCACATCTCACTGACTGAGCCGTCGGCGTTGCGGTAATCCATGAACCACGTGCCGGCCGACGGCTCACCGATCGCCTCGGTGCGGATGACACGCATGACGCCGTCGGCGCCGATGCCACGCCGACGGTCGCAGAGAGCGGCCACGAAGGCACCCTCCAGGTCACCGTGGATCGTGCCGTCATGGTCCGGGAGCAGCACGAAGTCGTTCTCCGTGCCGTGCCCCTTGAGCCATGGAAAAGTCATACGTTCCAGTCTAGAGGCTCGGTGTGGTTTCGAGACGCCCTCGTTCCTCGGGCTCCTCAACCACCGGTGGTTGAGGTGCGAAGGCCGCCCGCGGCCGTAGCCTCGAAACCACCTCAACCACCGATGACGTCGAGTGCACGGTCGACGAGGTCTTCTGCGTCGTACGGGAGCCAGTGGATCCGTGGGTCCTTGCGGAACAGCCGGTCCTGCCGCCGGGCGAACTTCCGCGTGCCGGTGACGGTGGCCTCACGCGCCTCGTCCTCGGTCATCTCGCCGCGCAGGAACGCCAGGATCTGCTGATAGCCCAGCGCCCGGCTGGCGGTCAGACCGTCCGCCAGGCCGGCCTCCCGCAGCGCCCGAACCTCGTCGACGAACCCGGCCGCCCACATCTGGTCGACCCGTGCGGCCAGGCGTACGTCGAGGACATCGCGCGGCACGTCGAGGCCGAACATCGTCAATCCCTCGAACACCGACTCGTACGCCGGCATCGTCGCGACGAACGGCTCCCCCGTCATCTCGATGACCTCGAGGGCCCGCACGACGCGGCGGTCGTTGGTCGGCAGGATCTGCGCCGCCGCAGCAGGATCACGTCGGGCGAGCTCGGCGTGCAGGGCATCCGGGCCGCGGGCTGCGAGCTCGTCCTTCCACCGGTCACGTACGACCGGGTCCGTGCCCGGGAAGTCGAGCCGATCGAGCACCGCGCGGACATACAGCGCCGATCCCCCGACGAGGATCGGCGTGACACCTCGCGCCAGACAGTCCGCGATCGCGGCCCGGGCCATGGTCTGGAACTCAGCGACCGTGGCCGTCTCCTCGACACCCAGCA
>CAWDXV010000018.1:0-205989 GCA_963806345.1 uncultured Actinomycetota bacterium
GATCTTCCACAGCGTCATCATCTGCCTGCTGCCGATCGTCGTCGTGACCCTGGTGTCGTTCATCGCGACCGGCCTGATCGCCTGGGCCAATGACATCTTCGACCTCAAGGCCGACAGCTCGATCCAGGTCATCCTGATCGTCGTGCTCTACGGCATCGGCACGGACTACATCTTGTTCCTGCTGTTCCGCTACCGCGAACGCCTGCGCACGGGCGAGGACACCAAGGTCGCCATCGGCGCCGCGCTCGAGCGCGCCGGCGAGGCCATCGCGTCTGCCGGTGGCGCGGTGATCGTGTCGTTCATGGCGCTCGTGCTGTCCAGCCTCAGCATCTTCCGCTCGATCGGTCCGGCGCTGGCAATCGCCGTCGCCGTGACGCTCCTGGCAGCCCTCACGCTCGTGCCGGCACTGCTGACGCTGCTGGGCCGCGCGCTGTTCTGGCCGTCGAAGAAGTGGCGTGACGAGCCCGCAGGCACCCGCTTCGCCTCGATCGGCACCGCCCTCGGCAAGCACCCCGGACGGTTCGCCGGCGCTGCGGGCCTCCTTCTCGCCGTGCTGGCATCGTTCACGATCGGCTTCAACCCGTCGTTCGACTTCAACTCGAGCCTGCCCAAGGACGTCGAGTCCACCAAGGCGATCAAGACCCTGGAGAAGGGCCTGCCGCCGGGCGTCACCGACCCGACGACGGTCCTCCTGCACTCGAACAGCAAGCTCGACCAGGCCGCAGTCGATGCGTTCGCGACAGACCTCGGCAAGGCCGAGGGCATCGCCCAGGTCGCGCCCGGAGTCCTGTCCAAGGACGGGCAGACCGCGGTCTACAACGCACTGCTCGACCACGATCCGACCTCTGACGCAGCGATCGCCGACGTCAAGGGTCCGATCCGGGACGCCGCGCACGACGCTGCGCCGGACGGCAGCGAGGCCTTCGTCGGCGGCACGACGTCGGTGTTCGTCGACATGCACAAGGCGATGAACCGCGACTACTCGGTCGTCTTCCCGGTCGCGGCAGTCGTGATCATGATCATCCTGGCCCTGCTGCTGCGAAGCCTCGTCGCGCCTTGGTACCTCATGGCGTCGGTCGGTCTGGGCTTCGGAGCCACCCTCGGTGCCACCGTGATCGTGTTCCAGCACATCCAGGGTCTCGACGGCCTGATCTTCATGCTGCCGATCTACATCTACCTGTTCGTCGTCGCGCTCGGCACCGACTACAACATCCTGATGATCGCGCGGCTGCGCGAGGAGGCACGTGAGGGACGAGATCCACGCGACGCGGCAGCACAGGCCGTACGCCATGCGGGTCCGACGATCGCGGCAGCCGGCGTCATCCTCGCCGGTACGTTCGCGGCCCTGATGCTCGGCGGCAACTCGCTCATCACGTCGATGGGCTTCGCTCTGTCGTTCGGCATCTTCGTGTCGGCATTCGTCATGGCGATGTTCCTGACCCCTGCCCTCACAGCCCTGATCGGTCACCACGCCTGGTGGCCCGGTCACGGCGACGAGACGGCGGAGGAGAAGGCAGTTCGCGTCGACGTACGGGGTTAGGTTCACCTTCGTTGTATCGGCTTGGTGAATAAAGGCACACTTGTCTTGTGAAATACACCGGTTCGGACGACGCGTCGGTGGTTGACGACGCTCCGACCCGGGAACGTGTCGCCACCACGATCCTCCAGAACGGCCCGTCGACCGCTGCGGACCTCGCGGTCCAGCTGCACCTGACGCCCGCCGCCGTACGCCGACACCTCGACCAGCTCCTGGCCGACGGTGTCCTCGCGACGCGCGACCAGCGGGTCACCGGGCAGCGCGGCCGTGGACGCCCCGCCAAGGTCTTCGTCATCACCGACGCCGGGCGCGACCACTTCGGCCACGCGTACGACGTGCTTGCGGCCGGCGCGTTGCGCTACCTCGCCGAGACCGGGGGAGACGACGCCGTCATGGAGTTCGCCCGCCACCGGCTCTCCGACACCGAGGCGCGCTACCGCCCGCTCCTGGCCCTGGCTGACCCCGATCAGCGCCCCCAGGTGCTCGCCGAGGCGCTCAGCGTCGACGGCTACGCCGCTTCGGTCGGCTCCACCCCCGCAGGCACCCAGATGTGCCAGCACCACTGCCCGGTCGCCCACGTGGCCGAGGAGTTCCCCCAGATGTGCGAGGCCGAGACCGAGATGTTCGCGCGTCTCCTCGGCACCCACGTGCAGCGACTCGCCACGATCGCCCATGGCGATGGTGTCTGCACGACCCACCTGCCAAAGACCACCCCAGCAGAGAGGTTGCCCTCATGACGACAACGTCAGAGACCAACGCACCCAATGCCATCGAAGAGGCCAATCCCGGGCTCAAGGATGTCGGCCGCTACGAGTTCGGCTGGTCCGACAAGACCGATGCCGGCGCCACGTCCCAGCGAGGACTGAGCGAGGACGTCGTCCGCAACATCTCGACGCTCAAGGGCGAGCCCGAGTGGATGCTCGACCTGCGCCTCAAGGGCCTCAAGCTGTTCGGTCGCAAGCCCATGCCGACGTGGGGCTCCGACCTCAGCGGCATCGACTTCGACAACATCAAGTACTTCGTCCGCTCGACCGAGAAGGTCGCAGCGACGTGGGACGACCTGCCTGACGACATCAAGAACACGTACGACCGACTGGGCATCCCCGAGGCCGAGAAGCAGCGCCTCGTGTCGGGTGTTGCCGCTCAGTACGAGTCCGAGGTCGTCTACCACTCGATCCGTGAGGACCTCGAGGAGCAGGGCGTCCTCTTCCTCGACACCGACACGGCGCTCAAGGAGCACCCCGAGCTGTTCAAGGAGTACTTCGCGACGATCATCCCGGTCGGCGACAACAAGTTCTCCGCGCTCAACTCCGCCGTGTGGTCCGGTGGCTCGTTCATCTACGTGCCCAAGGGCGTCCACGTCGACATCCCGCTGCAGGCCTACTTCCGCATCAACACCGAGAACATGGGCCAGTTCGAGCGCACGCTGATCATCGCCGACGAGGACTCGTACGTGCACTACGTCGAGGGCTGCACCGCGCCGATCTACTCCAGCGACTCGCTGCACTCCGCGGTCGTCGAGATCGTCGTCAAGAAGGGCGCTCGCGTCCGCTACACGACGATCCAGAACTGGTCCAACAACGTCTACAACCTCGTGACCAAGCGCGCCGTCTGCGAAGAGGGCGCCACGATGGAGTGGGTCGACGGCAACATCGGCTCCAAGGTCACGATGAAGTACCCCGCCGTCTACCTCATGGGTGAGCACGCGCGCGGCGAGACGCTGTCGATCGCGTTCGCCGGCGAGGGCCAGCACCAGGACGCCGGCGCCAAGATGGTCCACGCCGCGCCCAACACGTCGAGCTCGATCCTGAGCAAGTCGGTCGCCCGTGGCGGCGGACGTACGTCCTACCGTGGCCTCCTGCAGGTGCTCGAGGGCGCCGAGGGCTCGGCCAGCACGGTCAAGTGCGACGCGCTCCTGGTCGACCAGATCAGCCGCTCGGACACCTACCCCTACGTCGATGTCCGCGAGGACGACGTGACGCTCGGCCACGAGGCCACCGTCTCCAAGCTCAGCGACGACCAGCTCTTCTACTTCATGTCGCGAGGCATGGAGGAGGACGAGGCCATGGCGATGATCGTCCGCGGCTTCGTCGAGCCCATCGCGCGCGAGCTGCCGATGGAGTACGCCCTCGAGCTCAACCGCCTGATCGAACTGCAAATGGAAGGGGCTGTCGGTTGACCGCCACGCAAACCGTCGCTGAAGCACTCGAGCTCTCACCGGTCGAGTCGCACTTGCACCCCGAGGGGTCCTTCGACGTCGAGGACCACGCGGTCCCGTCGGGCCTCGAGGAGATCTGGCGATTCACCCCGCTCAAGCGCCTCCGCGGCCTCCACCAGGACACCCCGCTCGACGGCGACGACTTCAAGGTCGAGGTCGACGCTGCTGAAGGCGTCACCGCGGTCTCCGTGCCCGCAGGCGACTCCGCGCGCGGCGCCTCGGGCTACGTGCCCGTCGACCGCGTGTCGGCTCGCGCCTGGGAAGCCGCCCAGTCGGTCTTCGAGGTGACGATCCCGGCCAACGCCGTGGTCGACCAGCCCACCACGATCCGCCTGCACGGCGAGAGCCTCGAGAAGGCCGCTGCGGGTCACCTGCTCGTACGCGCCGGCCAGTTCTCCAAGGCCGTCGTCGTCGTCGACTACGACGGCTCGGCCACGTGGGCCGAGAACATCGAGGTCGTCCTCGAGGACGGCGCCCAGCTGACGTTCGTGACGATCCAGGACTGGAACGACGACAGCGTCCACGTCGTCACCCAGCACGCCCGGGTCGGCCGCGACGCCGAGTTCCGCCACATCGCGGTCTCGCTCGGCGGCGACGTCGTACGCGCCAGCACCTCGGCGGACTACCTCGGCACCGGCGGCAGCGTCGAGATGCTCGGCGTCTACTTCGCCGATGCCGGTCAGCACATCGAGCACCGCCTGTTCGTCGACCACACGGCACCGCGCACCAAGAGCAACGTCGAGTACAAGGGCGCGCTCCAGGGCAAGGACGCCCACACGGTCTGGATCGGCAACGTCCTGATCCGCAAGGAGGCCGAAGGCATCCTGACGTACGAGAGCAACGACAACCTCGTGCTGACCGACGGCGCCAAGGCCGACTCGGTGCCCAACCTCGAGATCGAGACCGGTGACATCGAGGGCGCGGGTCACGCGTCCACGACGGGCCGCTTCGACGACGAGCACCTGTTCTACCTGCAGAGCCGCGGCATCGAGGAGGAGGAAGCCCGCCGACTCGTCGTGCACGGCTTCTTCAACGACATCATCCGCCGCATCGGCGTCCCGTCCCTGCAGGAGCGCCTCATCGCCTCCATCGAGGAGGAGCTGGCCGAGCACGTAGGACGCCTCGCATGAGCTTCGTGGCAGCCGCTGCACTGGCGGACGTACCTCAAGGGGGAGTGCTCGCCGTCGAGGTCGACGGCGAGGAGATCGCCCTGCTGCGCGACGGCGACGACATCTACGCGCTGCGTGACGAGTGCTCGCACGCGTCGATCCCGCTGTCGGAGGGTGAGGTCGAGGGCTGCGAGATCGAGTGCTGGCTGCACGGATCCCGCTTCGACGCCCGCACCGGCAAGCCGGTCAACCTCCCCGCCACCGAACCCGTACCCACCTACCCCACCCAGATCGAGGGCGACACCGTCATGGTCGACCTCTCACCCAGGAGCTGAAGCACATGTCCACCCTTGAGATCAAGGACCTTCACGTCTCGGTCAAGACCGAGGAAGGCGACAAGGAGATCCTCAAAGGCGTCGACCTCACGGTCAAGTCCGGCGAGGTCCACGCCATCATGGGCCCCAACGGCTCCGGCAAGTCGACGCTGGCCTACTCGATCGCCGGCCACCCCAAGTACGACGTCACGAGCGGCTCGGTGACGCTCGACGGCGTCGACATCCTCTCGATGACGGTCGACCAGCGCGCCCGCGCCGGCCTGTTCCTCGCGATGCAGTACCCCGTCGAGGTCCCCGGCGTCTCGGTCGCCAACTTCCTGCGCACGGCCAAGACCGCGATCGACGGCGAAGCGCCCAAGCTCCGCACCTGGGTCAAGGACGTCAACGAGGCGCTCGAGCGGGTCACGCTCGACAAGGAGTTCGCGCAGCGCAGCGTCAACGAGGGATTCTCCGGTGGTGAGAAGAAGCGCCACGAGATCGCCCAGCTCGAGCTGCTCAACCCCAAGTTCGCCGTGCTCGACGAGACCGACTCGGGCCTCGACATCGACGCGCTGCGGGTCGTCTCCGACGGCGTCAACCGCTACAGCACCCAGGGTGACCGCGGCGTCCTGCTGATCACGCACTACACGCGCATCCTGCAGTACATCAAGCCCGACTACGTCCACGTGTTCGTCGCGGGACGCCTCGCCGAGAGCGGTGGCCGTGAGCTCGCCGACCAGCTCGAGGCCGAGGGCTACGACAAGTACGTGAAGGCTGCGGCGCAGGCATGACGATCGTCGAGGGAACCCAGACGTACGACGTGAGTCGTATGGAGTTGCCAGGATTCGGGAGGACTTCCCGATCCTGGGGCGTCGCCTGGCCGGCGACCTCCCGCTGGTCTACCTCGACAGCGCCAACACGTCGCAGAAGCCGGTGCAGGTCATCGACGCGATCGACGATCACTACCGGCAGCACAACGCCAACGTCGCCCGCGCGATGCACCAGCTCGGTGCGGAGGCCAGCGCGGCGTTCGAGCTCGGCCGCGACAAGGTTGCCGCGTTCATCGGCGCCCCGAGCCGCGACGAGGTCGTGTTCGCCAAGAACGCCTCAGAGGCGCTCAACCTCGTGGCCCGCGTGCTGGGCGACTCAGGTCGCATCGGCCAGGACCACGAGATCGTCATCACCGAGATGGAGCACCACTCCAACATCGTGCCGTGGCAGCAGCTGAGCCAGCGCACGGGCGCGACGCTGCGGTGGTTCGGCGTCACCGACGAGGGACGCCTCGACCTCGACGACATCGACACGCTCATCACCGAGCAGACCGCGGTCGTCTCCGTCGCATGGGTGTCCAACATGCTCGGCACGATCAACCCGCTCGACACGATCATCGCCAAGGCGCACTCGGTCGGCGCGCTGGTCGTCGTCGACGCGTCGCAGGCCGTCCCGCAGCTCCCGGTCGACGTCGCGGCACTCGGTGCCGACTTCGTCGCGTTCACCGGACACAAGATGGTCGGCCCGACCGGCATCGGCGTGCTCTGGGGCCGCTACGACCTGCTCGCCGAGCTGCCGCCGTTCCTCGGTGGTGGCGAGATGATCGAGACCGTCACGATGGCGTCCTCGACGTACGCTCCGCCGCCGGCACGCTTCGAGGCCGGCACGCCGCCGATCGCGCAGTCGGTCGGACTCGGCGCAGCGGTCGACTACCTCTCGGCCATCGGCATGGACAACGTCGCGGCGCACGAGCAGGCCATCACGGCGTACGCACTGGGCGCCCTGCAGGAGATCGACGGTCTCACGATCGTCGGACCCAAGGAAGCCGTCGACCGCGGGGGAGCGATCAGCTTCACGCTCGGCGACATCCACCCGCACGACGTCTCGCAGCTGCTCGACTCGCGCGGTGTCGCCGTGCGCGCCGGCCACCACTGCGCCAAGCCTGCGCACCAGCGCTTCGGCGTGCAGTCGACGACGCGTGCGTCGTTCTACCTCTACACGACGACGCAGGAAATTGATGCCCTGGTCGAGGCGTTGCACCATACGAAGAAGTACTTCTCATGATCGGCGGAGCGGAGGCCAGCCATGACTGACGCGATGAATGTGGACTCGCTCTACCAGGAGATCATCCTGGACCACTACAAGCGACCCCACGGCGCGGGACTGCGCGAGCCCTTCGAGGCCGAGGTGCACCACGTCAACCCGTCCTGCGGCGACGAGATCACCCTGCGGGTGCACCTCGACGGCAACACCGTCTCGGACGTCTCGTATGCCGCTCAGGGCTGCTCGATCAGCCAGGCGTCGACCTCGGTGCTCAACGACCTGATCGTCGGCAAGAACGTCGAGGAGGGCATGGCGATCCTCGACGAGTTCAACACCCTCATGCACGGCAAGGGCAAGATCGAGCCAGACGAGGAGATCCTCGAGGACGGCATCGCGTTCGCCGGCGTCGCCCAGTTCCCCGGCCGCATCAAGTGCGCGCTGCTGGGCTGGATGGCCTGGAAGGACGCCGTCTCGCAGGCACTCGTCACCACATCTTCAACCACGGGAGAGACGAAATGACCACCGACCACAGCGATCTGCCCGACGTCGACCTCGCCCCCTCGGGTGGCGGAGCGACGACCAAGGAAGACGTTCTCGAGGCCATGAAGGACGTCGTCGATCCCGAGCTCGGCATCAACGTCGTCGACCTCGGCCTGGTCTACGGCGCGGATGTCGACGAACACAGCAACACCGTGCTGTCGATGACACTGACCTCGGCGGCCTGCCCGCTGACCGACGTGATCGAGGACCAGACCCGCGCTGCGCTCGACGGCATCGTCAACGACTTCCGGATCGAGTGGGTCTGGATGCCGCCGTGGGGCCCCGACAAGATCACCGACGACGGCCGCGAGATGCTGCGAGCCCTCGGCTTCAACATTGGTTGAGCCGAGCGCGCTCTGCGAATCGCGCCTGAGACCAGGTTGAGCGAGTCGCGGCGAAGGCGCCAGATGACGAAACCTCGTGAGCTGCCTCCCCAACGTTCGGACTGCTCCGTTCGAGGCTTCGGCCGCGAGCGGCCTCCCGCAACTCAACGACCGGCATCGGTGGGACGTAGCGCACAGCCATATCGGTCTCGAGGTCGGCGGCGTGGAGCCCGTAGACTGAACGGGTGACCTTTCTTCAGCGGGAATGACGTCGGCGCCTGACGCCGTCCATTCGCACACCCTGATCTGAAAGTTCTCCCATGCTCACCGTCTCCAATGTGGAGCTGCGCTTCGGCGCGCGCGTCCTGATGTCCGACGTCTCGTTCCGCGTCGACAAGGGCGACAAGATCGGCCTCGTCGGCCGCAACGGCGCGGGCAAGACGACCCTGACGCGCATGCTGTCCGGCGACGGCCAGCCCGCCGAAGGCTCGATCACGTCGACCGGCAAGATCGGCTACCTGCCGCAGGACCCCAAGTCCGGCGATCTCGAGACCACCGCGCGCGACCGCATCCTCGGTGCGCGAGGACTCGACGAGGCGCTGACGGCGATGCGCAAGGCCGAGATCGACATGGGCTCGCCCGACCCGGCGACCGCGGAGAAGGCCATGAAGGCCTACACCCGGGCCGACACGATCTTCGGCGCCGGTGGCGGCTATGCGGCGGAGTCCGAGGCCGCGACGATCGCCAAGGCCCTCGGGCTGCCCGACCGTGTGCTCGAGCAGCCACTCTCGACGCTGTCGGGTGGTCAGCGTCGCCGCATCGAGCTGGCGCGCATCCTGTTCTCCGACGCCGACACGCTGCTCCTCGACGAGCCGACCAACCACCTCGACGCCGACTCCGTGGTCTGGCTGCGCGGGTTCCTCAAGAACTTCAGCGGCGGACTGGTCATCATCAGCCACGACGTCGAGCTGATCGAGGAGACCGTCAACAAGGTCCTCTACCTCGATGCCAACCGCGCCACGATCGACATCTACAACATGGGCTGGAAGCAGTACGTCAAGCAGCGCGAGGCCGATGAGCACCGCCGCAAGCGCGAGCGTGCGATCGCCGTCAAGAAGGCCGACCAGCTGACGAGCCAGGCCAACAAGTTCCGCGCCAAGGCGTCCAAGGCAGCGACCGCGCAGCAGATGCTGCGGCGCGCCGAGCAGCTCGTCGCCGGCCTCGAGGGCGAGCGCGTCGTCGACAAGGTCGCCAACATCAAGTTCCCCAAGCCCGCTCCGTGCGGCAAGACGCCGCTGATGGCAGAGGGACTCTCCAAGTCGTACGGATCGCTGGAGATCTTCACCGACGTCGACCTGGCGATCGACAAGGGCAGCCGCGTCGTCGTGCTGGGCCTCAACGGCGCCGGCAAGACCACGCTGCTCCGCATGCTTGCAGGCACGCTCGAGCCCGACACGGGCGAGATCCAGCCCGGCCACGGTCTCAAGATCGGCTACTTCGCCCAGGAGCACGAGACGCTCGACACCTCGCGCACGGTGCTGGAGAACATGCAGGCGCAAGCGCCGCAGCTGACCGACACCGAGGCGCGCAGCGTGCTCGGCTCGTTCCTGTTCAGCGGCGACGACACGTCCAAGCCCGCCGGCGTCCTGTCGGGCGGCGAGAAGACCCGTCTGGCGCTCGCGAGCCTGATCGTGTCGAGCGCGAACGTGCTGCTGCTCGACGAGCCCACCAACAACCTCGACCCGGCGTCGCGTGAAGAGGTCCTGCGGGCCATTCGTACGTACGAGGGTGCCATCGTGCTCGTCTCGCACGACGAGGGCGCCGTCATGGCGCTCGAGCCCGACCGCGTGCTGCTGCTGCCTGACGGCGACGAGGACCACTGGTCCGACGACTACGCCGACCTCGTCAGCCTGGCCTAGACGCGCCGGAAGAGTTGAAGCGAGCCGACGGGAACGAAGCCTGCTGACAGCAACGCGCGCAGACTCGCGGCGTTGCCAGGCGCGGCGGCCGCGACGACGAGTTCTCCCTCCGGGATGAGCCTCAGCCCAGCCTTCCACCAGCGCAGTGCCCGCGCCGCCCCGATGAGCAGGGTCGAGCTCGAAGCTGATCTCTGGCAGCCCGGCCACACCGCGGGCCAGCACCACGACCGCCGACCGTTGCGGGTCGTCGAACCCGAAGACCTGCACGTCGTCACGGTTGGTGGCCGCGAACTGCACCCGGGGATGGGCCGCGAGGTCGGGCGCGGCACCAGCCCCGGTTGTGTCGGGCCTGTGCCTCTGCCGACCAGGAGAACGTCGAGGCTGTCGATCCAGCCCTCAGGTCCGGCCAGCTCGGCGAGAAGTCGCGGGTCGTGTGCCCCGCCGAATCCGTCCGCTCCCATTTCGGCCAGGGACTCGTCGGTCGTACCGGCGTGCACGGCGAAGACCGCGTGCCCCGTGAAGGCGACCACCGCCTCGATTCCTGACTTCCACGGATCCACGCGGTGCCAGCCACCGTCGACCGGAGGAAATCGATCGTTGGCGGCGTCCTCGATGATCTCGGCGAGAGCGTGGCTCATCGCGGGGGACTGCTGTCCGCGAACCCGTCGATGCGGGTCGGGTTGCGGCGCTCCTTGGCCTCTGACCTCGCGAACCAGAAGTAGCCGACGACCGCGAGCAGGGCGAAGAACCACCACTGCAGCGCGTAGAAGAAGTGTGGGCCCTGACCGCGCTCGGGCTCCGGCTCGGCCGCGAGCTTCTTGGCCGGAGGCGGGTCTTCCGATCGCAGGTTGAGATAGCCCCCCAGCAGGTCGTACGGCACGGACTTGGCGAAGCCGACGCTGGAGATCGCGCGGATCTGGCCCTTGATCGGGAGGATCGCGTCGCCGGTGGCGCCATTGTTCTGCCGCAACCAACCCGTGATCGTGACCTGGCCCGACGGGGGAGGAGGTACGTTCGGCCGGGCCACCGTGTTCTCGGACTCCTGCCACCCGCGATCGACCAGCACGGCCTTGCCCGACGACAGGACGAACGGCGTGACGACGTCGACGCCCGGCGCGCCGTCTCGCGTCGAGAACTTGACCGTGACCTGGTGCTCGACGTCGTACGTCCCGGTCGCGCGTACGCGCGTGAACTCGCTGTCGTCATCGACGTTCTTGCCGGCTTTCAGCGCCTGCGCCAGCTCGACGGGCTCGGCCTTGAGGTGGGTCGTGATGATCTTGTTCTGGTCGAGCCGGTGCTCGAGTCGATGGATCTGCCAGAACCCGAGACGGGTGCAGACGGCGGCGAGCACGATGACGAAGACCGCGAATCCGATCCACCGCACGCTCAGCAGGAAGCGGTACACAAGACGACGGTAGTTGTGCAGGTCAAGAGTGGGTCGGCCGGGTTCGCCGCGCGCACCTAGGATGGTGCGTCATGCAGCTCATCGACACACACGGCCGGGTAGCCACCGACCTCCGCGTGTCGTTGACCGACCGCTGCAACCTGAGGTGTCAGTACTGCATGCCGGCTGAAGGTCTCGACTGGATGCCGACCGAGGACACGCTCACCGATGCCGAGCTGATGCGCCTGATCGGCATCGGGGTCGAGATCCTGGGCATTCGCGACGTGCGCTTCACCGGGGGCGAGCCGCTGCTGCGCCGCAGCCTGCCAGAGCTCGTCGCGGCGACCAAGGCGCTCCCGTCCAGGCCGCGCACGGCGATGACGTCCAACGGCCTGGGCCTCAAGCACACCGCCAAGGCGTTGGCCGCCGCCGGGCTCGACCGCGTCAACATCAGCCTCGACACGACGGATCCGGCGACGTTCGAGCAGATCACCCGGCGCAACCGGCTGCACGACGTCATCGACGGGCTCGCCGCGGCTCGTGACGCCGGCCTGGCGCCCGTCAAGGTCAACGCCGTGCTGCTTCGAGGCATCAACGACGCCGAAGCGCCGGACCTGCTGCGGTGGTGCATGACGCACGACTACGAGCTGCGGTTCATCGAGCAGATGCCGCTCGACGCCCAGCACGGCTGGAACCGCGAGGCCATGGTCACCGCAGACGAGACCCTGACGCTGCTCGGCGAGCACTTCCGCCTGACCGGTCTCGACGGACGCGGCTCGGCCCCGGCCGAGAAGTTCCTCGTCGACGACGGTCCGCACACGGTCGGCATCATCGGTTCGGTCACCCGGCCGTTCTGCGGCGACTGCAACCGCGTACGCCTGACCGCCGACGGGCAGATCCTCAACTGCCTCTTCGCCCGCGAGGAGTCGGACCTGAGGTCGGCCCTGCGCTCGGGCGCCTCGGACGAGGAGATCGCGCGCCGCTGGGTCGCCGCGATGATGACCAAGCTGCCCGGACACGGGATCGACGACCCGAGCTTCCTGCAGTCGGCCCGCCCGATGTCCTCCATCGGCGGCTAGCTCCCGCCGGCCGTGAGGTCGTCGACGCGCGGGTTTGACCTGGAGCGCGCTCCAGCTTCTAGCCTGCTTGCATGGCAGAGAAGCGGAAGACGACTGAGACGACCGAGCGGCAGCAGCGGTTCGAGCACGGCAAGGCGGTGCTCGAAGCCGTCGACGGGGAGGCCGGCACGAACGTCATCAACGCGCTCGAAGACATCTCCCCGGAGCTCGCCCATCAGGTGGTCGCCTGGGGCTTCGGCGAGATCTATGCGCGTCCGGGCCTCGAACCCCGCGATCGTCAGCTCGTCACCCTTGGGATGCTCACGGCACTCGGCGGATGCGAGCCGCAGCTCGAGGTCCACATCAACGCCGCGCTGAACGTCGGCCTCACCCCACAGCAGGTCATCGAGGCGCTCCTGCACTCGGCCGTCTACTGCGGGTTCCCGCGAGCCCTGAACGCGACGTTCACCGCGAAGAAGGTCTTCGCGGAGCGCGGACTGCTGCCGCTCGCGTGATCGGTGGCCACCGATCAGAGCGAGGCAGTCTCTTTCCAGAAGCCTCTGGCGGACAGGAACGAGCGGAGCGACTCTTCGTGGTCGTCGCAGGCGAGCCAGATCTTGCGCCGGTCGGGCGTGTGGATCTTGGGGTTGTTCCAGAGCACTTGATGCGTTGCCTCGGCCGTGCACCCCTTGGCCGAGCAGGTCAGGACGTCACTCACGGTCGAGCTTGGGCGCAGCCGGTGGTTCGAGCTGGCCCTTGGTCTCGGGCCCGAACGGCGACGGCCCGGCACCCTTCTTGCGTACGCCGGCATTGGCCAGCACCACGGACGTGTAGGGCAGGAAAATTGCGCCGACGAACAGGACCCAGCCGAACCGAGACCACGGGGACGGGACGGCCGTCAGCACGATGACGCCGCCGATGAAGCAGAGCGTGCGGATGCCCATGGAGATCGCGTAGCGCCGCTCGCGCCGACCTCGGTCGGCACTTTGGGACTCGGCAGCGCTCGTGATCGAGAAGACCTGCTGCTTCCGCGGTTCTGGGGGCACACCTCCACTCTACGTCGCACAGGCACGAGCGTGGGATCGAGTCCGAGGCGCCTCGGACACGCGGGGCTGGTGGTCGTACGCTCGGCACATGACTGATCGCACCTACCGTGTCACCGAGATCGTCGGCACCTCTCCCGACGGCGTCACCGAAGCCGTTGACAACGGCATCAAGCGGGCCGCACAGACCCTGCGCCACCTCGACTGGTTCGAGGTCACCGACATCCGCGGACAGATCACCGACGCGTCCGTGTCGCACTACCAAGTGACGATGAAGATCGGCTTCCGCCTCGAAGACGATGAGTAATAGCCGGGCCGCGCTCGTTCCTCGCGCTCACTCGCGGCTCCGCCGCTGCCCGTCTGCCGGGCTCCGCCCGGCCCATGGTCGGGAGCCAGCGACCCGCTAGTCCGTCGAGCCGAACCTGCGCAGCGCCGCTGCGGCGCCCGACAGCACCACGACCAGGCCGCCATACACGTACGTCGTGGTGGCCAGGCCGATGTGCGGCGCGGCGATCCCCGCTGCCACGGCAGGGATGCCGAACGCCAGGTAGCTGACGACGAACACTGCGGCGAACAGCTCGCCGCGCTCGTGCGGTCCGACCACGGGTGTGATCGAGCGCATGATCCCGAGGAACGCGGTGCCGAAGCCGGCGCCGGCGACGACGGCAGCAGCGACGAACGCCCAGAAGGATCCCATCGCCAGAGCGACGAGGGTCAGAGCCGTGCCGACGGCGAGCGCCGTCGTCCCGAAGATCGTGATCCGACGTGACGACTCGCCGCGCGCCACGTAGCTCGCGAACGCGCCGACGCCGGTGAGCACCGTGACGACCAGACCCTGCTCGACGTGGTCCGTGCCGCCGAGCTCCCGTGCCACGATCGGCGCGCCGAGGGAGAGATAGATGCCGCCGGTCGCCCAGCCGGCGACCAGCGCGGGAGTGCTGCGCAGGAATGCGGGGCGAGCGGCCACCGGAATGCCCACTCGCGGGCGCAGCGAGTGGACGAGGCCCTCATGGCGCGGCGAGGTCTCCGGCAGCAGCCACACGGCCGCGGCGAGCAGCGCGTACACCGCCGTCAGGGTGCCGAACACGACGACCAGGGGAGCGGAGGCGTGGTCGAGCACGATGCCACCGAACAATGCGCCGACAGCCAGGCCGGCAAGGGGGCTCACGCTGTTGAACGTCGCGGCGGCGCCGGGGCGGTCCTCAGGCTCGAGATCGACGACGGCAGCGCTCAGCGACGACATCAGCAACCCACTGGCGGCACCTTGGATGATGCGGGCCAGGAACAGCATCCCGACCGAGTCCGCGTGCCAGAACACGACCATGCTGACCGCCAGCAACACGAAACCGGCGGAGAGAACGGGGCGACGTCCGGCGTGATCGGAGAGCGAACCCGTGACGAGCAGCGTCACGAGGAGCGCAATGGCGTACACCGCGAAGATTCCGGTCAGCGTGGCCGACGAGAATCCGAGCTCCTGCTGGAGCACGGGGTAGAACGGCGACGGCGCACTGGCGCCGATCATCATCGCCACGAAGGCGAACAGGCCGAGCGCAAAGCCCGTGGTGTGCCTGCGAACGGCTCGGGGAGCATCCAGCGTGATGGTCATGTGTGCCTCGGTGCGGTTGGTTCGAAAAGATTGGAACCTTCACCGTACGCCGGATGTCACCACTGTTCAAGTATTATCGAACCATGGCAACGTATGAGCTGGAGCACCCCGACATCGCGGACGTGACGCTGACCGACGTCCTGTTCGCCCTGAGCGACCCGGCCCGGCTCGAGATCGTCCGAGAGGTCGCGGCCGGTCCGCTCGACATGGCGGCGTGCGGCGCGACCACCCCTGATCTGCCGAAGTCGACCAAGTCGCACCTCATGAAGGTGCTGCGCGAGGCCGGCATCGTCCGCAACGTGCCGAACGGCCGCGGCCGGCTCGTGAGCCTGCGCAAGGACGAGCTCGACGCACGGTTCCCCGGGCTGCTGGACTCGGTGCTCGGCGCCTGAGACTGCTAGTCAGCCGCGTCTGCGGCTTCGACCTCTTCGCGGGTGATGCCGAGCAGGTAGATGATCGCGTCGAGGTAGGGCACGTTGACCGAAGTTCGCGCCTGGTCCCGTACGAGGGGCTTGGCGTTGAACGCGATGCCGAGGCCGGCCGCCGCGAGCATGTCGAGGTCGTTGGCGCCGTCGCCGATCGCCACGGTGTTCTTGACCGAGATGCGCGCCTGCTCGGCGAAGTGCCGCAGCGCCTCGGCCTTGCCGGCCCGGTCGACGATGTCCCCGACGATCTTGCCGGTGAGCCGGCCGTCGACGACCTCCAGCTGGTTGGCGGCGAAGTAGTCGATGCCGAGCTCGGCGGCGATCTTCTCGATGATGTGGGTGAAGCCACCGCTGACCAGCGCGAACCGGTAGCCGAGACGCTTGAGCGTACGGATCATGGTGCGAGCGCCGGGGGCGTACGTGAGCGACTCGTAGACCTCGTCGAGCGCCGACTCCTCGACACCTTCGAGCAGGGCGACGCGCGAGATGAGGGACTCGGAGAAGTCGAGGTCCCCTTGCATCGCAGACTCGGTGACCGCTGCGACCTCGGCCTCGCAGCCGGCGTGAGCGGCGATCATCTCGATGACCTCGCCCTGGATCAACGTCGAGTCGACGTCCATCACCACGAGGCGTTGGGCGTGTCGCAGGATGCCGTTCTCCTGCACCGCGACGTCGACGCCCTGCTCGAACGCGACGGCGGCAAGGTCGGCCTGCAGCTGGTCGGGATCGGCGCCGGACACCTCCATGCGGATCGCGGTCACCGGATAGCGCGCCATGCGCACGATGCGGTCGATGTTGCCGCCGTCGTCCTTGATCTGCTGCGCCAACGCCGCCATCGCTGCCGGCCGCAGGGGAGCGCCGAGGATCACGACCTGGGCCCGACCGACCCGGCGAGCCCGGTTGTCGCCGGTGCCGTACTCGACCGCGACCTCGAGACCGAAGGCCGCGCCGACCTCATGCACCGTGGCTTCGAGGCGAGACTGGTCGTCGGGCACGGTCAGCAAGGCGCTGAGGATCAGGCGGCCGCGTACGACGAGCTGCTCGACGTCGATGACCTCCACGCCGAACGGTTCGAGGTCGGCGAACAGCCGCGTCGTCACGCCGCTCTGGTCGGGCCCCGTGAGGGTGACCAGGACGGTCGGATCGTTGAAGTGCAGAGTCGGCACGGGATCAGTCATCGCACCCGAGGCTATCGCTGACGCTCAGCGTGCCCGCGATAGGTTGACTCCACCGCCACCAACTACGACCAGGAGTGTGTATGCCTGCCGCTTTCGAGCTCTCGAAGGTGAGCGTCGTACGGCCCGGAAAGGTCCTGCTGGAGGACGTCAGCTGGACCGCCGACGACGGCGAGCGCTGGGTCGTCCTCGGACCCAACGGCGCCGGCAAGACGACGTTGTTGCAGATCATCAGCGCGGCGATGCATCCCACCAAGGGCAAGGTCAAGATCCTGGGCAGCAAGCTCGGCAAGGTCGACGTGTTCGAGCTGCGTACGCGCATCGGCCACACCAGCACCGCGGTCGCCGACCTCATCCCGCCGACCGAGTCGGTGGGCAACACGATCGTGTCGGCCGCACACGCCGTCCTGGGCAGGTGGCAGGAGGAGTACGACGAGGAGGACTACCGTCGCGCCACGCAGATGATGGGCGAGATGGGCATCACGGCGCTGGCCAACCGTACGTTCGGCACCCTCTCCGAGGGCGAGCGCAAGCGCGTGCTGATCGCCCGCGCGCTGATGACCGATCCCGAGCTGCTGCTGCTCGACGAGCCCGCCGCCGGGCTCGACCTCGGCGCCCGCGAGGACCTCATGGCCAGCCTCGAGGTGCTCTCGCACGCGACTGACGCTCCGGTGCTGGTGATGGTGTCGCATCACGTCGAGGAGATTCCGGTCGGATTCACCCACGTCCTGATGCTTCGGGATGGCAAGGTGGTGGCCCAGGGTCCGATCGAGTCCACGCTGACGAGCGAGACCCTGAGCACGACGTTCGGGTCACGCATCCAGCTTCAGCACGAAGGTGGACGCTACAACGCCCGTCGGGCAGCATACGGACATCGTGCAGATCGCGGCGCTGACACAGGGGAGAGCTCATGATCGACTGGATGCAGGACCATCCCTCGGCGACCTGGCTGGGGATCGCCGTCGTCCTGGCTGTCGTCGAGGTGTTCAGCCTCGATCTCGTGCTCCTGATGTTCGCGCTGGGCGCCGTAGCCGCGGCCATCGCGACCGGGTTCGGTGCGCCGCTCTGGCTCGCGATCCTCGTGTTCACGATCGTCTCCGTCGCGTTCCTCTACTTCGTACGTCCACCGATCGTCGAGCGCCTGCATGCCGGCCCGACGCTGACGACCGGCCACGCGGCCCTCATCGGCCGCACCGGCGTCGTCCTGGAGCCGGTCGACTCGCGCAACGGCCGCATCCAGCTCGCCGGTGAGGTGTGGTCCGCGCAGGCCGCATCGGAGAACCAGACGTTCGAGACCGGCACCGAAGTCCTCGTCACCCGGATCGACGGCGCCACCGCCGTCGTCACCATCAAGGAGTCCTGAATGTCCCCAGCACTGATCGTGCTCATCTTCGTCGCCGTCCTGGCGATCGTCGTCGTCTCGATGACGGTCAAGATCATCCCCCAGGCGCGATCTGGCATCGTCGAGCGCTTCGGCAAGTACCGCACGACGCTGTCGGCGGGCCTCAACATCGTGGTGCCGTTCATCGACAAGGTCCGCTACGTCATCGACCTCCGTGAGCAGGTCGTGTCGTTCCCGCCGCAGCCGGTCATCACCGAGGACAACCTCGTGGTCTCGATCGACACCGTCATCTACTTCCAGGTCACCGACCCGGTCGCCGCGACGTACGAGATCGCCAACTACATCCAGGCCATCGAGCAGCTCACCATGACGACCCTGCGCAACATCACGGGTGGCATGAGCCTCGAGCACGCGCTGACCAGCCGCGACCAGATCAACTCCGGCCTGCGCGGCGAGCTCGACAGCGCGACCGGCAAGTGGGGCATCCGCGTCAACCGCGTCGAGCTCAAGGGCATCGACCCGCCGCCGTCGATCATCGACGCGATGGAGCAGCAGATGCGTGCCGAGCGCAACAAGCGTGCGGCGATCCTGACCGCGGAGGGCGAGCGCCAGTCGGCGATCCTCACGGCTGAGGGCCAGAAGCAGTCGGCGATCCTGACGGCCGAGGGCGAGCGCCAGGCGCAGATCCTCACGGCGCAGGCTGATCGGCAGGCCCAGATCCTGCGCTCGCAGGGTGAGGCGCAGGCCATCCAGACGGTGTTCCAGGCGATCCACGACGGCAACCCGGACCAGAAGCTGCTGTCGTACCAGTACCTCCAGATGCTGCCGAAGATCGCCGAGGGCGACAACGCCACGACCTGGATCATCCCGGCGGAGCTCACCAAGGCGCTGGGCACGCTCGGTGGCACGCTCGGCAAGATCCCGGTCGACGGTGGGGGCAGCAAGACCCGCGTCGACTTCGATGCGCCGATCGAGGACGACGCTCCGGAGGAGCAGGCGACGGCCGATGCCGTGCAGGAGGCGCTCGATGCGGCCAAGGCGGCCGAGTCGCCGATGTCGCCGAGTGCGGGCGAGGCCCCGGCCCAGCCCGAGGCCGGCACACCTCCGCCGGCGGCACCGGAGCCGCCGGCAGCACCGCCGGAGCCTCCCAAGGCCTGATCTCGTGAGAACGCCCCTCGACCGAAACGGTCGAGGGGCGTTCTGCGGTCTGGCTGCTCAGTGCTGGTAGGTGCCGTGGATGATCGCGCGACCCAGCGTCTTGAACGCGAGGTTGAAGCCGACGACCGCCGGCGAGACGGAGCTGTCGACCCCGAGGCTGTCCTCGCCGACGGCATGCACGACGTAGAAGTAGCGGTGCACCTGATCACCCGGCGGGGGAGCCGCGCCCATGTAGGACAGCCCGCCACCGTCGTTGCGTACATGGAAGGCACTGCCGGGAAGCGAGTCGTCCGACGCGCCTGCACCGGCGGCCAGCTCGGTGACGTCGGCCGGGATGTCGACGGCGACCCAGTGCCAGAAGCCGGACACGATCGGCGCGTCCGGGTCGAAGCACGTGACGACGTACGACTTGGTGCCCTCAGGCGCGCCGGACCAGGACAGCTGCGGCGAGGAGTCGCCGAACTCGTTGACCTGGTCGTCCTTGAGGGGCTGACCGTCAGTCACGTCAGAACTCGTCACCGAGAACGATGGCGCGGACGGCAGCAGCGGGTAGGGATCGGGTGTGACGGGGCGTTCGAGACTCATGCTCGTTAGGCTAGCCCGGTGGCCGAGATCGTACGACTGGACGACCTCGAGGATCCGCGACTTCGCGACTACGTCGACCTGCGGGACGTGCAGCTGAGGCTGCAGCTCGAGACCGATCGCGGGCTGTTCCTCGCGGAGGGCGAGAAGGTCGTCCGCCGGGCAATCGAGTCGGGGCACCAGCCGCGGTCGTTCCTCATGTCGCCCCGCTGGCTCGACGGCCTCGCCGACCTGCTCGATGCCACCGACGTGCCGTGCTTCGTGCTGGACGACAAGTCGATCGAGAAGCTCACCGGCTTCCACGTCCACCGGGGCGCGCTTGCCGCGCTGGAGCGGCCCGAGCCCAGGCCACCCCGCGACGTGCTGGCCAACGCCCGCCGGGTGGTCGTGATGGAGGACCTGGCCGATCACACGAATGTCGGCGGGGCATTTCGCGCCGCCGCGGCGCTGGGCTTCGACGCCGTCCTGCTCTCGCCGCGCTGCGCGGATCCGCTCTACCGGCGGGCGATCAAGGTCTCGATGGGCTCGGTCTTCTGGCTGCCGTACGCGCGGGTCGAGGACTGGTACGCCGCGCCGGACCTGCTGCGCGAGGCCGGCTTCACGACGTACGCCATGACGCTTGCCGACGACTCGGTGCCGATCGACGAGGTCTCGCACGATGTCGAGCGGCTGGCCCTGATCGTCGGCTCCGAGGGACACGGACTGACTCCGCACTGGGAGAAGTCAGCGGACCATCGCGTCACGATCCCCATGGCGGCCGACATCGACTCGCTCAACGTCGCCTCGTCCGTCGCCGTTGCGTGCTGGGAGCTCCGAGCGCGTTAGGCGGCGCTCGGAAACAGCCGGCTCGCCCGGTCGACCAGCTCCATCGCGGCCTGATGCACCTCGACGACGTAGTCGTTCGCCTCGGCGGCGGTCGGCCGGAACGACGTGGGGTGAGCGCAGTCATTCCTGCTCTGGAGCAGGAGCGGGAGCAGGTCGGCCGTGTCACCGGTTGTCACGTCGAGCTCGGACAGCATCCTCAGGAGCTCGGCGCCGGGCGTCTTCATCGACAGGTCCTCGATCGACGTCACCTTCCACGACGATCGAACGGCCCGCACGGCGGCGAAGTCCTCGGCGGACAGAAGGGTCAGGGCAAGCGCGACGTAGCCGTTCCATGCCGAGACGTAGGCGGGACGGTGGAGACCGTGCTCGATGCAGGTTCGCGCCTCCTGCAGCGCTTCAGCCAGACGAGCGAGGCCCGAGATGCGGGTCTCGATGGTGAAACGGATCTGACCCGCGGACGGCACCGGCTCCGCGGCCCGTCTGCGGGAGAAGTCGGCGCGCTCACAGAGGGCCAGGAAGCTCTCCACGGTCTGGTCGACGTGATGCCGGGAGTAGTCGGTGACCTCCCGCACGACCTCGGCCAACGTGGCGGGCCGTGCCGTCTCCGGTGAGCCCAACGCCTCGAACAACGGGGCATAGGCGGTGCGCATGGCCTCGGCCAGGAGCCGTTCGGAACCGCCGGTCTCCCGGTAGTCGCGCCAGAGCGGGGTCGGTGTGCCCGCGGCGTCGACGAAGCCCAAGGCCCGCAGCAGCCCGACCATGTGCGGGCCTTCGCCGTTGGCGAGGCCATTGGCCTCGAGATGCTGTCCGGTGACCCTGCCGGGCGTCGTCGCCGTCCGAATGGTCCGCAGCACGAGCGGGATCGAGGAGGGCACCGTCGTGTGTGGCATACCGGTCATGACCATTCCTCCGTCAAGCACAGCGTCGTGCAGGGAACGTAGCCCCTGGGAGGGTCACGACGGAGGCGAGCGATTCTCAGCGCTCGATGACGGGATCGTCGACGAGGACCGTCACGGGCCAGTCGTCGGGGTAGCTGTCGGCGAGCTCCTGGTGCTGCTTGTAGAGCTTCTTGCGCGACCGCTCAGGCAGGCGATCACCGAAGACCGTGCCGAACAGGTGATCCGTCTCGTGCTGCAGGCAGCGCGCCAGCAGGCCGTCGCCGACGAACTCGACGGGCTCACCCGTGTGGTCGACACCCGTGACGTGTGCGCGGTCGGGCCGGGCGCAGGACGTGAAGGCGCCCGGCAGCGACAGGCAGCCCTCGTCCTCGTCCTCGAGGTTGCGCTCCTTGCCCTCGGGCAGGTGCAGCACCGGGTTGCAGACGACGCCCGTGATCTGGTTGTTGTCATCGTCGGGGCAGTCGAAGACGAACACCTTGAGGTCGACGCCGACCTGGTTCGCGGCGAGTCCGACACCCTTGGCGGCGTACATCGTCGCCACCATGTCCTTGACGAGCGTCAGCAATTCGTCGTCGAAGACCGTGACGTCCTCGAGCTCTCGGTGCATGACGGGAGTGCCCCACCGGGTGATGGGGCGGACGGCGCCACCCTCGGGGAGGGGACGGGACTGTGATGCAGGCACGGGCTCTGGGCTCCTTCGCTCAGGACTGGTCAAGGCTACCGAGCCACCGACACGCGGCAACTGCTGGTCCTGCGATGTGAGTTCGGATACCATTGGTATGTCAAACTGCAACTCGGAGTTACAGTATGTGCAGCGGGTGGGCAACTCAGTCCAACCTCGCGTCAAACACCTCGAGGAGTTCCTGTGGCCAGTCGCCGAGATCCCATGGGCATCGGCCTGGCGGTGCTCAACCGCATCGCCAGCTCGCCGACCATCGACAAGCTCAAGCTGCGCAAGACGACCGAGAAGGCCGTCTACCAGGGCGCCAAGAGCGGCTTCCGCGTCGCCGGCGCCACCGGCCGCACGTTCAAGCGGGTCAAGAGCACCGGCAAGCCGGCGCGTCTGGCCCGTACGTCCGACAGCGGCGTGTTCGACCTCGAGCCGACCGAGGACCAGCAGATGATCGTCGGCGTCATCAAGGAGTTCGCCGCCGAGGTGCTGCGGCCCGGTGCCGAGGCCGCCGAGACGGCGAACGACACGCCCAAGGAAGTCCTCGCCCAGACCAGCGAGTTCGGCCTGACGCTCCTCAACATCCCCGAGAGCCTCGGCGGCCTGTCAGAGGACCGCTCGGCGGTCACCGGCGTGCTCGTCGCTGAGGCGCTCGCCGAGGGCGACATGGGCCAGGCCGTCGCATGCCTCGCACCAGCCGCCGTGGCGACCGCGATCTCGCTCTGGGGCTCCGACGCGCAGCAGCAGACCTATCTGCCCGCATTCGCCGGCGACGACATCCCCACCGCGGCGCTCGCCGTTGCCGAGCCCAGGGCGCTCTTCGACCCGTTCGAGCTCCAGACCACGGCGGTCAGGACCGAGACCGGATATCGCCTCAACGGCGTCAAGTCAGCGGTCGTGCGGGGCAGCGAGGCCGAGCTCTTCGTGGTCGCCGTCGACATCGACAGGACGCGGCCCGACCCTCGTCCTGCTGGAGTCCAGCACCGCCGGCATCGCGATCGAGGCAGATCCCGGCATGGGCCTGCGAGCCGCAGGGCTGAGCCGCTCGTCCTGACCGACGTCGAAGTGCCCGCGGACGCGATCCTCGGCGAGGGCACCGCCGACGACTACCGCGAGTGCGTACGCCTCTCCCGCCTGGCCTGGGCCGGTCTGGCCCTCGGCGCCGCTCGCGCCACGCTCGACTACGTCTCCGACTACGTCAAGACGCGTACGGCGTTCGGTGAGCCGATCGCGCATCGCCAGGCCGTCGCATTCATGGTCGCCGACATCGCGATCGAGCTCGAGGGCATGCGCCTGGTGACCCTCAAGGCCGCATCGCGCGCCGAGCAGGGCATCGACTACGCCCGCGAGGTCGCGCTCGCGCGCCGGCTCACCGCCGAGTACGGCATGAAGATCGGCACCGACGGCGTCCAGCTGCTGGGCGGCCACGGCTTCGTCAAGGAGCACCCGGTCGAACGGTGGTACCGCGACCTGCGAGCCATCGGCCTGATGGAAGGAGCAGTCCTCGTCTGAGGACGGAACCACTCATGATCAATCTCGAGACCCCCCGCAAGTTCCGCCCGTTCATCAAGCAGGCCCATCAGGTCGCCGAGGAGTTCCTGCGCGCCAACTCACGCAAGTACGACCTCGCCGAGCACGCCTACCCCAAGGAGCTCGACCTCCTCGCCTCGCTGGTCGACGGCATGGGCGACTCCGGACAGGGCCAGGGCGCCGGTGCGGCCGGCGTACGCCGTGACGAGTCCGACGAGGACGCCGGCAAGGGCAAGGTCAAGAACGGCACCAACATGTCGTCCGTGCTCTCGATCATCGAGATGTGCTGGGCCGACGTGGGCCTGCTGCTGTCGATGCCGCGTCAGGGCCTCGGCAACTCCGCGATCGCCTCGGTGGCCAACGAGGAGCAGCTCGAACGCTTCAAGGGCACGTGGGCGGCGATGGCGATCACCGAGCCGAGCTTCGGCTCCGACTCCGCCGCGATCACCACGACCGCGGTCAAGGACGGCGACGCCTACATCCTCAACGGCGAGAAGATCTTCGTGACGGCAGGCGATCGCGCCGATTCCGTCGTCGTGTGGGCGACGCTCGACAAGGGCCTCGGCCGCGCAGCCATCAAGTCGTTCCTGGTCCCCAAGAGCCTGCCCGGCATCCGGGTCGAGCGGCTGGAGCACAAGCTCGGCATCCGCTCCTCCGACACCGCGGTCATCGTGCTCGACAACTGCCGTGTCCCGGCGGAGAACCTGCTCGGCAACCCCGAGATCGACACCAAGCAGGGCTTCGCCGGCGCCATGGCGACCTTCGACAACACGCGGCCGCTCGTTGCAGGCATGGCCGTGGGCTGTGCCCGGGCGGCGCTCGAGGACACGCGTCGCCTCCTCGAAGAGGCCGGTGTCGTCATCGACTACGACCGGCCCGCGCAGGCACAGTCGTACGCCGCTGCCACCTTCATCGCGATGGAGGCCGACTGGGAGGCCGCGCTGCTGCTGACCATCCAGGCGGCGTGGCTTGCCGACAACCGCAAGCCCAACTCGATGGAGGCCTCGATGGCCAAGGCGAAGGCCGGCCGCGTGGGCAACCAGATCACGCTGCGCTGCGTCGAGCTGGCCGGCACGTTGGGCTACAGCGAGACCGAGCTGGTCGAGAAGTGGGCCAGGGATTCCAAGATCCTCGACATCTTCGAGGGCACGCAGCAGATCCAGCAGCTCATCGTGGCCCGTCGCCTGCTCAACCTCACCTCGTCGGAGCTTCGCTGACCTGAAAGAACATCCCGTCACTCTGGTGGCGGGATGTTCTATAGGGTCGAGGGCATGAGCAGCGATCTTCCCAACGATCTGGACGTCGAGTACGAGCTGACCAGGTTCGTGCGGCGGGTGCGCGCCCGCTCGCTCCGCCAGCTGCCGGAGATCCACCCGTCGCTGGACTACGGGACGTTCCTGTTCCTGATCGCCATCTGTGACGCCCCCGACGGCATCCGAGGGTCCGAGCTCGCGGAGGGTCTCGGAGTGCACAAGTCGACCGCCAGCCGGGCGATCGCGTCGTTGGAGAAGCTCGGCCTGGTCTCGAGGGTCCCCGACCCTGACGACGGCCGCGCACAGCTGCTCGTCGCCGAGCCTGAGGCGCGGGCCAAGCTCGAGGCCTACCGCAGCCGCAGCCACCAGCGGTTCTCCGCGATCCTGTCCGACTGGGAAGCAGACGAGGTCAGCACGTTCGCCCGCAGCCTTGCGCGGCTCAACGATGCCGCCGAACAGATCCCGTGAGGATCTTCCACCTCGCCACCGAAGAGGCCTGGACCGCTGCCGTGGACGCCGGCACGTACACGGTCTCCACGCTGGGGCTGGACCTCGCGGACGTGGGCTTCATCCATTGCTCGCAGGCCACGCAGGTCGCCGGCGTGCACGAACGGTTCTACGGCCACGTCACCGAGCCTCTGCGCCTGCTGACGATCGACACCGACCGGTTGACGTCACGCTGGGAGCTCGATCCGGTCGAGGGCCAGCCACTGCCGTTCCCGCACATCTACGGACCGCTCAACGTCGATGCCGTGGTGTCGGCCGAGCCGTTCAGACCGTCAGCATGGTCTTGATCGCCGTACGCTCGTCCATCGCACGGTAGCCGTCCGCGACCCTGTCGAGCGGGACCGTCAGGTCGAAGACCCGTCCCGGTGAGACCTCGCCGGACAACACGTCAGGCAGCAGCTCCTCGATGTAGTTGCGCGCAGGTGCGACGCCTCCCGCGAGACCGATGTTGCGATCGAACATCGCCTTGACGTTGACCTCGACGTCGTGCGGCACGCCGACATAGCCGACCCGGCCGCCCGGACGGGTCGACAGCATGGCCTGCTTCATGCTCTCGGTCGTGCCGACGCACTCGAGCACGTGGTCAGCACCGATTCCGTCGAGGAGCTCGCGTACGGCTGCCGCGCCGTCCGGGCCCCGTTCCGCGACGACCTCGTCAGCTCCGAACTCCCGGGCGAGCTGCTGGCGGTCCTCGTGGCGCGACATGGCGACGATGCGGCCGGCACCAAGCCGCTTGGCCGCAAGCACGGCACTGAGGCCGACAGCGCCGTCACCCACGACCGCAACGGTGCTGCCCGCCGTGACCCCAGCCGACACCGCGGCATGGTGACCGGTCGGGAAGACGTCCGAGAGAGTCAGGAGGTGCGCCACCATCTCCTGGCTCGGCTGCTCCTTGGTCGCGACGAGCGTGCCATCGGCGAGTGGCGCGCGTACGAGCTCGCCCTGACCGCCGTCGACGGGATGCCCCTGGTGGTCACGGCCGGACCAGTATCCGCCCTGGACGCACGAGGTGTGCACACCGCGAACGCACAGCGCGCAGGTGTTGTCGGAGAAGGCAAACGGCGCGATCACGAAGTCGCCCGGCTTCAGTGTCGCCACTCGCGAGCCGATCTGCTCGACGATGCCGACGAACTCATGGCCGATCCGCCGCGCCTCCGTGAACTCGTTGATGCCGCGATAGGACCACAGGTCGGACCCGCAGACGCAGGATGCGACGACGCGCACGATGGCGTCGCCGTCCTCGATGAGCTCGCGGTGTGGGGACCTCGTCAAGGCGGACGTCGTGGGGTGCATGGAGGACGGTGGCGCGCATGTGGCCATTCTGGCAGCCGGGTCCATGTGACAGGATCGTGCGCATGACTGAAAAGCCTGAAGTTGACTTCATCGAGGGACCTGCGCCCACCGAGCTCCAGATCAAGGACCTCATCGTCGGCGACGGACCCGAGGCTGTGCCCGGTGGACTCGTCGACGTGCACTACGTCGGCGTCGAGTTCGACACCGGCGAGCAGTTCGACTCGTCGTGGGACCGCGGCCAGTCCGCGAAGTTCCCGCTCCCGCAGCTCATCGCCGCGTGGCAGCAGGGCATCCCGGGCATGAAGGTCGGCGGCCGGCGCCAGCTCGTGTGCCCGCCGGAGCTCGCGTACGGACCTGCCGGTGGCGGCCACCGCCTCTCGGGCAAGACCCTCGTCTTCGTGATCGACCTGCTGGGCGTCTGATCCGCCAAAGCCGCGAGTGGCGCACGGTGGCGGCCTGAGCACCGCCAGAATCGACCACAGTGCGCCATTCGCGGTGCTCAGAGCGCGTCGACCAGCGCCGTCACGCGCTTGACGGACACCGGGAACGCCGTCCGCAGGTTCTGCGCCAGCAGGCTGAGCCGCAGCTCCTCCAGCGCCCAGCGCACGTGCTGGACGTCGGGGGAGAGCCGCGCCCAGACCGACAGGCCGGCCGTACGTTCGTGGAACCGCGCCTCGAGCTCCTGCGTCGCCAACAGGTCATCGGTGAGCGGTGCATCGAGCCGGCGACGCGCAGCCTGCAGGTACAGCGGCAGGCGGCGCAGCTGCGCGACCCCGGCATCGCGGATGAACCCCGGGTAGACGAGCCACGACAGCTGCACGCGGACGTCCTCGCCGGCCTCGGTGGCTGGAGTCGGCACGACCTCGCCGAGGGCACTCAGCACATCGAGGACGGTGCGCACCGCGCGCTCGGTCTCGTCGTACGCCTCGGCGCGCACGGTCTCGCGGAGGGCGTCGAACGACTCCTCGGTCCAGGCCGGCCCACCATGGCGTACGAGCAGCTCCTCGAGCGCCGCCAGCCAGCACTCCTCGATCACGGCCGCGGCGTCCTTGTGCGGCCCGGTCGACAGCAGCAGCTTCGCGCGCAGGTCGAGCGACCGGCCGAGCTGCGGGACCGGTGTCGCAAGGGCGAACGACAGCAACCGGGCCTGGCCGCGCCGCATCGCCGCGGCCTGCTCGGCAGGGGAGTCCAGCACCCGGAGGGCGACCGACGTGCCCTCGTCGACGAGCGCGGGGTAGCCGGTGACCTGGCCGGCCGAGATCGTCCGGTCGATGTCGCCGACCGTCCACGCGAGCAGTCCTGAACGCTCCTCCTGCCGCGCCGCCTCGGTCAGGTCCGCCCGTACGTGGGTCGCCAGCTCGCTGCGCAGGGCGTCCAGATCCTTGCCGCGGGACAGCTCCACGCCGTTCTCGACGACGCGGAACGTCACCCTCAGGTGTCCGGGGAGCGCCGTGAAGTCGAAGTCCTCCGGGCGTACGACCGTGCCGTTGAGGAGCCGCATCTGGCGGGCGAGCTCCTCGCTCAGGTCAGGAGCGTCGGGGTCCATCGCCTCGACGAGACGAGGCGCGAACTGGCCGGCCGGGACGAACTCCCGTCGCAGCGTCTTGGGCAGCGAGCGGATCAGCTCGGTCACCAGCTCGACCCGGTGCCCCGGCACGTGCCAGTCGAACGCCCGGTCGTCGACGGTCAACAGCCGGTCGATCGGCAGGTCGACCGTGACGCCGTCGTCCTCCATGCCGGGCTCGAACGCGTACGTCAGCGGGTACGCCTCGCCGTCGGAGTGCCACTCGCGCGGGAACTCCTCGTCGGCGTCGTCGGAGCTGCGCCCGAGCATCGCGGGGTCGAACGTCAGGAGGTCCGGCTGGTCGATCCGGGTCTTTTTCCACCACGAGTCGAAGTGACGGGTCGAGACGACGTGCTCGGGGACCCGCTCGTCGTAGAACGCGTAGAGCGTCTCGTCGTCGATCCGGAGGTCGCGGCGGCGCAGCCGCTCCTCGAGCTCCTCGACCTGCTGGATCATCGCCTGGTTGCGGGCCCAGAACTTGTGGTGCGTGCGCCACTCGCCCTGCACCAAGGCGTGCCGGATGAACAGCTCTCGCGACACGACCGGATCGACTCGGCCGTACTGCGCCAGCCGGTCGGCGATGATCGGGATGCCGTAGAGCAGGACCTTCTCGCGGGCCATCACCGCTCCGCGCTTCCGCGACCAGTGCGGTTCGCTGTACGACCGGTTGACCAGGTGCGCGCCGGCCTCCTCGACCCACTCCGGCTGGATCTTGGCCGCGGTACGCCCCCACAGCCGGCTGGTCTCGACGAGCTCGCCGACCATCACCATCCGTGGCGGCTTCTTGGCGAGACCCGACCCGGGGAAGATCATGAACTTCGCCTGCCGGGCACCGAGGTACTCCCGGCCGTCGAGCTCCCGAAGTCCGACGTGCGACAGCAGCCCCGTGAGCAGAGCCTGGTGGATCAGGTCGGGGTCGGCTCCGGGGTTGCCGGGCTTGAGCTTGAGGTCCTTGGCGGTCCGGCGCAGCTGCGAGTGCACGTCGTGCCACTCCCGGATGCGCAGGTAGTGGAGGTACTCGTCGCGGCACATTCGCCTGAACGCCGAGCTCGAGAGGTTGTCCCGCTGCTCACGGATGTACTTCCACAGCGTCAACCACGACAAGAAGTCCGAGTCGGGCTCGACGAATCGGCGGTGCTTCTCGTCCGCCGCCTGCTGGTGGTCCAGCGGACGCTCGCGGGGGTCCTGGATCGACATCGCCGAGACGATCACCAGGACGTCGGCAAGGCAGCCGAGCCGGTCGGCGGCCAGGAGCATGCGGCCGAGGCGGGGGTCGGTCGGCAGGGTCGACATCGACCGGCCGATCGTGGTCAGCCGGTGTCCGCCGGACGGCTTCGTCCCGAGCGCGCCCAGCTCGTACAGCAGGTTGAGCCCGTCGGTCACGGCCCGTGAGTCCGGCGGGTCGAGGAACGGGAAGTCCTTGATGTCGCCCAGGTCGAGCGAGGCCATCTGCAGCAGCACCGACGCGAGGTTGGTGCGCTGGATCTCCGGGTCGGTGAACTCCGGCCGCCCTTCGAAGTCCTCCTCGGAGTAGAGACGGATGCAGATGCCGTCGGCCACGCGACCGCACCGTCCTGCACGCTGCGCGGCGCTGGCCTGCGAGATGGGCTCGATCGGCAGCCGCTGGACCTTGAGCCGCTGGCTGAACCGCGAGATGCGCGCGAATCCTGGGTCGATCACGAAGCGGATACCGGGCACGGTGAGCGAGGTCTCGGCGACGTTCGTGGCCAGCACGATGCGCCGGCCGGTGTGGTCGCTGAAGATCTTCTGCTGGTCACCTGCAGCCAGGCGACCGTAGAGGGGGAGGATCTCGGTGCGTGGGAACTTCTTGCCCGACAGGAACTCCGCTGCGTCGCGGATCTCCCGCTCGCCGGACAGGAACACCAGGATGTCGCCGTCGCCTCCGCCCATTGAGCCTGTCGAAATCGAGCTCGGCGATCGCATCGGCGATGCCGTCGAGCATGTCGGCGGCATCGGACTCCGCGAGCGGCCGGTAGCGGATCTCGACGGGATACGTCCGTCCGCTGACCTCGATGACCGGCGCGTCGAACATCTCCGCGAAGCGTTCGACGTCGATCGTCGCGGAGGTGATGATGACCTTGAGGTCGGGCCGGCGGGGGAGCAGCTGCTTGAGATAGCCCAGCAGGAAGTCGATCGACAGCGACCGCTCATGCGCCTCGTCGATGATGATCGTGTCGTAGCGCGACAGGCGGCGGTCGCGCTGGAGCTCGGCGAGCAGCAACCCGTCGGTGACGAGCCGGATCGCCGTGGCGTCACTCGTCTGGTCGTCGAACCGCACCGCGTAGCCGACCTCGGCCCCCAGATCGACCTCGCACTCGTCGGCGATGCGCTTGGCGACCGAGCGCGCGGCGATGCGGCGCGGCTGCGTGTGCGCGATGGTGCGGCGGCCCAGCTCGTAGGCGATCTTGGGCAGCTGCGTCGTCTTGCCCGATCCGGTCTCGCCGGCCACGACCACGACCTGGTGGTCGCGGATCGCCGCAGCGATGTCGTCATGGCGCGCCGTGATCGGCAGCGCCTCGTCGTACGCGATCTTCATGAGGTCACAGCCAGCTCACGTGGTCGCGCAGGAACCCGTAGCCGACGAACGAGACGACGTCGAGGATCGTGTGGGCGATGACGAGCGGGATGACTCGCTTGGTCCGCGCGAACCAGAAGCCGAACACGAGCCCCATCACGAAGTTGCCGAATGCCTGGCCCACGCCTTGGTAGAGGTGATAGCTGCCGCGCAGGACGGCGCTCACGACGATCGTCTTCGGCCAGCTCCAGCTGAGCTGCCGGAGCCGGCTCGTCAGGTAGCCGACGACGATGAACTCCTCGATGACGGCGTTCTTGACCGCGGCCAGGACCAGGACCGGGACGGTCCACCAGTACGTGTCGAGCGGACTCGTGATGATCTCGGAGGTGATCCCCATGTCGCGGCCGGCGAAGTAGACGCCGATGCCGGGCAACCCGATGACCGCAGCCAGCAACGCACCCCAGACGATGTTGTTCCAGACGCTGCCCTTGTCGAGCCCGAGCCGCTCGCGTACGGGCGGCTGGTCCTTGTCGAGCGTCATCAGATAGATCGCCAGCGCCACCGGGACGATCGCGAACCCGATTCCCAGCAGCTGGTACGTCAGGTCGAGCCATTCGCGAGGACTCTGGTTCCCGTTGAGCGTCGCAGTCGACTTCCTGAGCCCGCCGGGCTGGGTCAGCTTGGCAGTGAGGCTGACGACGGCGTACACCGCTGACGCGCCGAGGGACAGGCCCAGGACGATCCAGATCTCCGCAGTGAGTCGTCGGGAGCTGGGCGTGCGGTCGGACACCGATCGATCGGACACCGTCAGAGGTCGTCGGTGCTGAACGTGTCGCACTGGTTGACGGTGCCGCCGTTGTAGCCGGCGAGGAACCACTTCTGGCGCGACTCGCTCGACCCGTGCGTCCAGGTCTCCTGGTTGACCCGGCCCGTTGACGACTCCTGGATGTGGTCGTCGCCCACGGCGGCGGCAGCCGACAGTGCCGACTTGACGTCCTCGTCAGTGATCGGCTTCAGCAGCGTGTCGCCGTCGGCGTCCTTGGTGGTGGCGGCGTGCTTGGCCCACACACCGGCCATGCAGTCGGCCATCAGCTCGATGCGTACGCCACCGCTGAGCGGCCCGGTCTGGCCGTCCTGCCCCTTGGCGAGGATGCCCAGCAGGTTCTCGACGTGGTGGCCGTACTCGTGCGCGACGACGTACTCCTGGGCCAGCGCGCCGCCATCGGCCCCGAACCGGCTCGTGAGCTCGTCGAAGAAGCTCGCATCGATGTAGACGCGCTGGTCCGACGGGCAGTAGAAGGGGCCCGTCGCATTCGATGCGACACCGCACGCCGACTGCGTCGATCCGGAGTAGATGACGGTCTTGGCGTCCTGGTACTGCCGCTGGACGTCGGCAGGGAGGGCGTCGCGCCAGTACGCCTGGACGCTGTTGACCGTGCCGATGATCCGGCAGGTGTCGTCGCGGTTCGCGTCGGCGCCGGTCTTGCACTGCGAGAAGTCGGTGGTCGAGGTGTCGCCGCCGGCCTGGACCTGACCGGGATCGAACGGGTTGGCACCGGTGCTGCCACCCGTGATGTCGCCGCCGAAGATGAGCCCGAGGATCAGCAGGATGATGGTTCCCGCTCCGCCACCGATCACCGCACCGCCGCGAACTCCGCCGCCACCGCCGGTGACCTGGCTCGTGTCCAGATCGGCGCCCTCGTTGAACGTCATGACACGAGAAGTCTACGCAGAGCGGAGGGAAGCGCTCGCGGATAGTGTCGTGCCGTGACCTCGACAGATGCGAGTGCGAGCTTCCAGATGCCCGAGGGCCTTTCGGCCGGCGACACCGCGCGTCTCAGCGGCCTGCGGCGGATGCGCGCGCTTGCGCTGTCCCTGTTGCTCCTGGCCGCCGCGATCTACGTCGTGACCCGCAACCAGGACGGTTGGCTCGGCTACGTCAACGCCGGTGCCGAAGCCGCGATGGTCGGCGCCATCGCGGACTGGTTCGCCGTCACGGCACTCTTCAGGCATCCGCTCGGACTGCCGATCCCGCACACGGCGATCATCCCGAACCGCAAGGAGTCGCTGGGCGAGAGCCTGCAGGAGTTCGTCACCGACAACTTCCTGCGTGAGGACGTCGTCCGCGAGCGCATCCAGTCAGCAGGTGTCAGCCGGCGCGTAGGGGAGTGGCTCGTCTCGGACGGGCACAGCGAGCGCCTCGTCGCCGAGGGCTCGCGCGTGCTGGCCGACGCGCTCCGCCACGTCAAGGAGACCGATGTCGCCGCCGTGATCCAGGAGGCGCTGATCCCTCGGCTCAAGGAGGAGGAGCTCAGTCCCGTCGTGGGCCAGCTCCTCGAGGAGATCCTTCGCGACGACGCGCACCGCGGCCTCGTCGACCTCGCCCTGGACGAGCTGGGTCGCTGGCTCGCGATCAACGACGAAGAGGTCGCCGCCCTCATCGAGAACCGTGCGCCGTCCTGGACTCCGCAGTGGCTCGACAAGCGAGTGGCCGGTTGGGTGCACGAGCAGGTCGTCGAGTGGGTTGCCGAGATCGGCCGTACGCCGGACCACAACGCCCGGATCGCCCTCAACCGGTGGCTGACCGACCTCGCCCAGGAGCTGCAGCACGATCCCCAGACGCGTACGCGCTTCGAGAACCTCAAGGAGCGCGTGCTGTCGCAGCCGCGCGTCGGCGTGACCTCCGTACGCCTGTGGGACGCACTGCGTCGCGCCTTGATCGGCTCGCTCGCCGACGAGAGCGGACTGCTCCGCCGCCGGGCGCTCGAGGAGATCGAGGCGTTCGGCCAACGGCTGATCGACGATCCTGAGCTCAACCGCCGCATCGACGCCACGATCTCGGACGTCGCGGCCTATGCCGTCAACCACTACGGCAGCGAGGTGGCGACGATCATCTCCGCGACGGTGAACCGGTGGGACGGCAAGGAGACCGCCGAGCGCATCGAGCTGCACGTCGGCCGCGACCTGCAGTTCATCCGCATCAACGGAACCGTCGTCGGCGGGCTCGCCGGCATCGCGATCCACGCGATCTCGTCCCTGCTCTGACCGGTTTCGTCCGGCTGCGAAAGCCACAGAATGTGGAAAACATGTGCATAACAGCGCATGGCTTGTGGGTGACCTGGGTCACTCTGTGGGTAAGTGACACATTCTCGAGAAATAGCTCAAAAACTTCGACAAATCCCTTGCGCGCCTGGTCACCCGGGGCATACAAATGACCTACGCAATCCTTCGGGAAAGCGGGAAAGAATCCAGATTCGATCCCATGGCCAGCGACGCAAGTCAAAGGCAGCCGGTCAGTGATGTGACAGGCGGGAAAGAAGAAGGATTCTGGATGAGAGAGACCATCACACTCGATCAAACTAGAGGCCCCGGAAACTCATACTTTCCGGGGCCTCGACTAATTCTGCCAAAGATCGGCGACATGGCAAAGTTCACGGCATGACATCTCTGCCGCCGTCCTTTCGCATCGTGTCCCTCCGCGAGAGCTACAACATCGCCGAGGTCGACGCCTTCGTCCTTGAGATGCTCGCCGAGATCGACGCGGGACGAGGCTCCGCTGCGTTGGCCCAGCGGATCGAACAGGTGCGGTTCACTCCGACCCGGATCCGCCAGGGCTACGACATGCGCGATGTCGACGCCTGCCTCGATGAGCTTCGCGAGTTGGCATTGCAGGGGGGCCGTCGAGCCTGACTGAGGCGGGCTTCGAAGAACGGCCACCCGATTCGGAACGCCGACCGGTCTTTGCTAAAGTTCAGTGCTGCACCGCGCCCGTCATACAGGCGCTTGTCCGGGTGGCGGAATGGTAGACGCGCTAGCTTGAGGTGCTAGTGCCCTGTAAGGGGCGTGGGGGTTCAAGTCCCCCCTCGGACACACACAACCCTCACACTCTCGCCGGTGTGGGGGTTTTGTACGTCTGGAGCGCTCTCCAGCGTTGCGTGCCGCAGTAGCGTTGTAGATGTGACCGCACCCACCTTGGCAACTGTCGGCGAGCTACGGGCCTCGGGCCATGTCCTGAAGACTCTGCGGGCCGAGATCCGCGACAACCTGCTGTCGGCCCTGCGAGAGGGCCGCGACCCGTGGCCGGGCCTGCACGGGTTCGAGTCGACTGTCATCCCGCAGCTCGAGCGCGCTCTCATCGCGGGACACGACATCGTGCTGCTGGGCGAACGTGGCCAGGGCAAGACCCGCGTGCTGCGCACGATGGTCGGGCTGCTCGACGAGTGGACACCGGTCATCGAGGGCTCCGAGCTGGGGGAGCACCCCTACGAGCCCATCACGACGGCGAGCCTGCGCCGGGCTGCCGAGCTCGGTGACGACCTGCCCATCGCCTGGCGTCACCGTGACGAGCGGTACGCCGAGAAGCTGGCCACTCCCGACACGAGCGTCGCCGACCTGATCGGCGACGTCGACCCGATGAAGGTCGCCGAGGGCCGCAGCCTGGGCGATCCCGAGACGATCCACTTCGGCCTGATCCCGCGCAGCCACCGCGGCATCGTCGCGATCAACGAGCTGCCCGACCTGGCCGAGCGCATCCAGGTCGCGATGCTCAATGTCATGGAGGAGCGGGACATCCAGATCCGTGGGTATGTCCTGCGGCTGCCGCTCGACGTGCTGGTGATGGCCAGCGCCAACCCCGAGGACTACACCAACCGCGGCCGCATCATCACGCCGTTGAAGGACCGGTTCGGCGCCGAGATCCGTACGCACTACCCGGCCGAGCTCGACGACGAGGTCGCGGTGATCCGTCAGGAGGCCGAGCTGGTCGCCGACGTGCCGGACTATCTCGTCGAGATCCTCGCCCGGTTCACCCGAGGCCTGCGCGAGTCGACCGCGGTGGACCAGCGCAGCGGTGTCAGCGCCCGCTTCGCGATCGCCGGCGCCGAGACCATCGCGGCTGCCGCGATCCATCGAGCGACTCGCCAAGGTGAGGACGAGGCCGTGGCCCGGCCGGTCGACCTCGAGACGGCTGTCGACGTGCTCGGCGGCAAGATCGAGTTCGAGTCCGGCGAGGAGGGCCGTGAGGACCAGATCCTCGACCACCTGCTCCGCTCGGCGACCGCCGAGACCGTACGCGCGCACTTCCGCGGCATCGACTTCGCGGTGCTGGTGGACGCGATCGAGAACGGGACGATCGTCACGACGGGCGAGCAGGTCACCGCTCGCGACTTCCTCACGGGACTGCCGGTGCTGGGCGAGTCCGAGCTGTACGACGACGTGTGCGAGCGCCTCGGAGCGACCAACGACGGACAGCGAGCCGGCGCGATCGAGCTGGCGCTCGAGGGCCTCTATCTCGCGCGCAAGGTCAGCAAGGAGACCGGCGGCGGAGAGACGATCTATGGCTAGAGCCAACCGCCGGCTCACGCGTGGCGCCCGCTACGGCAAGTACGTCGACGGGCCCGACCCGCTCGCGCCGCCCGTCGACCTGGCGGAGGCACTCGACGCGATCGGCGAGGACGTCATGGCCGGCTACTCGCCGGAACGGGCCATGCGGGAGTTCCTGCGGCGCGGTGGCAAGGACCAGGCCGGTCTCGACGACCTGGCCCGTCGGGTCGCGGAGCGACGACGCGAGCTCACGCAGCGACACAACCTCGACGGCACGCTGCAGGAGGTCAAGGAGCTGCTGGAGCGCGCGGTCCTCGAGGAGCGCAAGCAGCTGGCACGCGATGTCGACATGGACGACAGCGAACGAGCGTTCGCCGAGATGCAGCTCGACAACCTGCCGCCGTCCCCGGCCGCTGCGGTCAGTCAGCTGAGCGACTATGACTGGCAGAGCCGCGCCGCGCGCGAGGACTACGAGAAGATCAAGGACCTGCTGGGGCGCGAGATGCTCGACCAGCGCTTCGCCGGCATGAAGAACGCGCTCGAGAACGCCACCGACGAGGACCGGGCTGCGATCAACGAGATGCTCGACGACCTCAACACGCTGCTCGAGGCGCACCAGCGCGGCGAGGACACCCAGGAGCAGTTCGACGAGTTCATGGCCAAGCACGGGGAGTTCTTCCCGGAGAATCCCCGCACCATCGACGAGCTGCTGGACGCGTTGGCGCAGCGCGCCGCGGCGGCGCAGCGCATGCGCAACTCGATGACCCAGGAGCAGCGTGACGAGCTGGACGCTCTCGCCCAGCAGGCTTTCGGTTCGCCGGAGCTGATGTCGTCCCTCGCCCGGTTGGACGGCAACCTCCAGGCGGCGCGGCCCGGTGAGGACTGGGGGAGTGCTGAGCAGCTGGACGGCGAGGAGGGGCTCGGCCTCGGCGACGGCACGGGTGTCTTCCAGGACATCGCCGACCTCGACGAGCTGTCCGAGCAGCTCTCGCAGTCGTACAACGGCTCTCGCATGGACGACCTCGATCTCGACAAGCTCACACGCCAGCTGGGCGACGAGGCAGCGGTCGATGCGCGTACGCTCCAACGGCTCGAGCAGGCCCTGCGCGACTCCGGCACGTTGAAGCGCGGCTCCGACGGTCAGCTCAAGCTGACCCCCAAGGCGATGCGCCAGCTCGGCAAGGCCCTGCTGCGCGACGTGGCCAACACGATGTCGGGTCGCCAGGGCAACCGGGACGTCCGCCAGGCCGGCGCCGCTGGCGAGCGTTCCGGCGCCACGCGGGAATGGGCATTCGGCGACACCGAGCCGTGGGACGTGACCCGGACGATCACCAACGCGGTCACCCGCATCGCCGGCGAAGGTGGCGCGACCGACGCCAGGGTGCAGATCCAGATCGGCGACGTCGAGGTCCAGGAGACCGAGGCGCGTACGCAGGCGTGCGTGGCGCTGCTCGTCGACACGTCGTTCTCGATGGCGATGGATGGCCGCTGGGTGCCGATGAAGCGCACCGCGCTCGCGCTGCACACGCTCATCACGAGCCGGTTCCGCGGTGATGACCTGCAGCTCATCGGGTTCGGCCGGCATGCCGAGGTGATGGACATCGAGCAGCTCACCGGGCTCGACGCGATGTACGACAAGGGCACCAACCTGCACCACGCGCTGCTGCTGGCCAACCGGCACTTCCGCAAGCACCCCAACGCGCAGCCCGTGCTGCTGATCGTGACGGACGGTGAGCCGACGTCTCACCTCGAGTCCAGCGGCGAGGTGTTCTTCAGCTATCCGCCGCATCCGGTGACCGTGGCGTACGCCGTGCGGGAGCTCGACAACGCGGCACGTCTCGGTGCGCAGACGACGTTCTTCCGCCTCGGCGAGGACCCGGGCCTCGCCCGCTTCATCGACCAGATGGCCAGGCGGGCCGGCGGCACGGTCGTGGCACCCGAGCTGGACGACCTCGGCGCTGCGGTCGTTGGCTCCTATCTCGGCTCCCGTGACGCCCGCGGCGGCTACGGCGGGTCGTACGGCGACATGTTCGGCGGCGGCCGCGGATTCTGGGTCGGCTGAACCCGACCTCAGCCGCCGCGAACCCGGCGTCCCGCGATGTGGCGTGGCGTGACCTCGATGACCAACGGGCGGTCGCCGCCGGCCCACGGCTTCAACCGATGGGTCGCCAGGACCGTGTCGATCGTGGTTTGCTCGTCGACACCGCTTGCCGCACCGCGTACGGTCACGTTCCAGCCCGCGCGAAAGACGTCGTGGTAGTCGACACCGAAGGCCACGTCGTCGTGCCCGCCCGCCAACGTCGCGAGGAAACCGTCGGCCAGTGTCCGGAAGTAGATGGATCCGTCGAGCACGGTGAAGTTCACCGGCACGAGCTGTTGGCCGTCGTCGTCGACAAAGGCGATGCGACCCACCGTCGTGGTCTCGAGCAACGCGAGGCACTCGTCCTCTGAAAGCGTGGAGATCGAGCCTTCCTGACTGGCACCATCGGATGTCGTCATCACGTTCCTCCTGCTGGATCGTCTGTCACCTGACCAGCTGATTGTCCCATTCAGGGCGGGACCGGCCGATACTTGTGTCAGCCGGCCTCGTCAGGCGGCGTCATCTCGAGACGGACGCCCAGCAGGCGTACCGGCCGGGCTCTTTGCTGGGGGTCGAGGCGGTCGAGCAGCGACACCGCCGCGTCGCTCAGCGTCGGGAGGTCGTTCGTCGGGCCGGGCAGCGTGAGGCTGCGGGTGACCGTGATGAACGGCGCCAGGCGGATCTTGAGGCCGACCCGCACGGCGGGCCGGCCTTCCGCGTCGATGTCAGCCAGCACGCGCTCGGTCAGCACGCGCACCTCGGCGGCGACGGCGTCCCAGTCGGCCAGGTCGGTCTGGAACGTCGTCTCGCGACCGTGGGCTCGCGCGATGTATGGCTGAGGGTCGATCGGCTGCGCTGAAGCGCCGGTGGCCAGTCCCCGGTAGTAGGGCCCCATCGTCGGGCCCAGCGCATCGGCCAGCACGGCGGGATCGCTCGCCGCGAGGTCCGCGACGGTCTCGAGGCCGAGTGCGGAGAGCTTGGCCGCTGTCTTGGCGCCGATGCCCCACAGCGCCTTGGTCGGGCGGTCACCCATGACCTCGAGCCAGTTCGCGGCCGTCAGCGCGTACGTGCCTCGCGGCTTGCCGAAGTTCGTGGCGTTCTTGGCCCGCAGCGTGTTGTCGCCGATCCCGACCGAGCAGTGCAGGCCGGTCGCCGCAAGGACCGACTCCATGACGAGCGCCGCCATGTCCTCCGGGTCGCCGAGGTCGCCGTGCGCCGGCCCGGGGCCGACGAATGCCTCATCCCATCCCAGCACCTGCACGAGCACCGGGACGCCACCCCAGGTCAGTGATCGCAGTGTCTCCATGACGGTGGCCGACACCGCCTCGTACGCGGGTGCGTCGACCGGGAGGAACACCGCTTCCGGGCACTTGCGCTTCGCGACCCGCAGCGGCATGCCGGAGCCGACGCCGAACTCGCGTGCCTCGTAGGAGGCGGTCGAGACCACGCCGCGTTCGGTCGGATCACCTCGGCCGCCGATGACGACCGGGAGGCCCACCAGCTCGGGATGCCTCTGGATCTCCACGGCAGCGATGAACTGGTCCATGTCGACGTGCAACACCCAGGTCATGCCGTCGCCTGCAACAAGAACGCACGATACGCAGACGCCGGCATGACAGCATCGTCGTTTCGCTCGCTGCGCTCGCTCATGCCGTCGCCTACAAACAAGAACGCACGATACGCAGACGCCGGCATGACAGCATCGTCGTTTCGCTCGCTGCGCTCGCTCATGCCGTCGCCTACAAACAAGAACGCACGATACGCAGACGCCGGCATGACAGCATCGTCGTTTCGCTCGCTGCGCTCGCTCATGCCCACACCCTGCCGGAACTGCCGGTGGCGGTCGACCCAGAACTGCGGCCGATTGGTGAGTCGCCTACGCACAGCGGCTGGATATGGGTAAACTCGATGAGGTAACAAACCCTGCACCGCTGCTCGTCGAACGAGTACGTCGCTCGACGATCGGTTCCGTGGCACCGGCCCAAGGCCGGATCTCTCCACGAGGCGGGCGTTGCACCATCCCGGTCGCTCATGTCGACCGGTCAATCGAGTTCCGCCGCGACAGGCCAAAGGCCCCGACCCGGCAGGACTCGTCGGCGTCGTCCGGTTCGGGTCCGGCGTCGCAGCACCGCCGGGCCACCGTGCCGGGCGCTTCGGAGGAGGAACCTTGGCCAGAAGAGGCCAGCGGCAGTCCGGGACGACTCGTCCCGCACCCCAGCGGCGTGCCCGCGGCGGCAATGACGGGATCATGTCGGTGCTCGCCCGTGCCGTACGTGAGGTCGAGGCCGGCGCCCAACGCGGCCGGGTGTCCCCATCGACGCGCACCAAGTTCCAGGTCGTGGCTCTGCTCGCGCGCGAAGAGCGTACGCGGGCCAAGGCCGATGCCACGCTGACCGACGCGCAGCGCGCCGAGAAGCTCAAGCGGCTCGACGGGATCGGCACGATCCTGGCCCAGACCGCGGCGCGGGACACGTCCCTCCTGTCGCTGCTTGCGGAAGACGCCGACGTGTCCGACGCGGCCGTCGTGCTCAAGCACGACATGTTGCAGGCGGCCGGCGTCGAGCAGGCGCCCGAGCCCGAGAGCCCGACCGAGGACGAGGCCGCGCCTGTGCCGGTCGAGCGCCGCGTCGTGCCCCAGTCCGTCGTTGCGCGCCAGCTCGCCAACCCCTTCCTCACGCCCGACTTCCAGAGCGCCCAGTCGGCGAAGCCCCAGACCCAGCGACTCGCGACGTGGGAGCTGCTCGGGCCGCTCTTCTCGGCGTTCGAGCGGGCTGCCGGCGGCTCCAAGGCGTGCATGGACCTGCCGGAGCCGTCCGACACCAAGGTCCCGGTCGGCCTGGAGCTCATGCGCCACCAGGCCGAGGTCATCGCCGCCGCCGAGGACGGGCACCGCACCTTCCTGCTCGCCGACGAGCCCGGCCTGGGCAAGACCGCTCAGGCGCTCCTCGCCGCTCAGGCCGCCAACGCGTACCCGTTGCTGGTGGTGGTCCCCAACGTCGTCAAGACCAACTGGGCTCGTGAGGCAGAGCTCTGGACGCCCAACCGCCCGTCGACCGTGATCCATGGCGACGGCCACACGATCGACGGTTTCGCCGACATCGTGATCGTCAACTACGAGGTGCTCGACCGTCACGTCGGCTGGCTCGGCGACCTCGGGTTCCGCGGCATGGTCCTCGACGAGGCGCACTTCATCAAGAACAAGTCCTCGCAGCGGTCCCAGCACGTCCTGCAGCTGTCGGAGCGCATCCGGGCCCGCACCGTGAAGCCACTCATGATGGCGCTCACCGGTACGCCGCTGATCAACGACATCGACGACTTCCGGGCGATCTGGCAGTTCCTCGGCTGGATCGACGACAAGAAGCCGCGCGCCGAGCTCATGAGGGCGCTCGAGGAGACCGGCCTGACGCCGATCGACCCCGGGTTCTACGCGGCGGCCAGGTCTCGGGTCATCGACATGGGCATCGTGCGTCGCCGCAAGGTCGACGTCGCATCCGACATCCCCGCCCGTCGCATCGCCGACCTGCCGGTGGAGCTCGACGACGAGGCCGGCCGGTCGATCCGCGAGGCCGAGCGCGTCCTCGCGCAGAGGCTGGTCGCCCGCTATGAGAGCGCCCTCGCCAACCGCACGTCGGGCGTCACGGTCGAGGGCATCGACCACGAGCTCGTACGCCGGGTGGCCGGCTGGGAACGCGATGAGAGCTCTGAGAAGACCGACGAGAACGTCTTCCAGATGATGCGCCGCATCGGCCAGGCCAAGGCGGCTCCCGCTGCCGACTACACCGCGCAGCTCGCGCGCAACGTCGGCAAGGTCGTCTTCTTCGCCAAGCACGTCGACGTCATGGATCTCGCCGAGGAGACATTCGAGCGCCGCGGCATCCGCTACTCGTCGATCCGCGGCAACCAGACGCCCAAGGTGCGCGAGCGCAACATCGACGCCTTCGTCAACGACCCCGAGGTCTCCGTCGTCGTCTGCTCCCTGTCGGCGGCCGGCGTCGGCATCAACCTGCAGGTCGCCTCCAACATGGTGCTCGCCGAGCTCTCGTGGACCGACGCCGAGCAGACCCAGGCGATCGACCGGGTCCACCGGATCGGTCAGGACGAGCCGGTCACGGCATGGCGCATCATCGCGTCGCAGACGATCGACACGCGGATCGTCGAGCTCCTCGACAGCAAGGCTGGCCTTGCCGCCAGGGCTCTCGACGGCTCCGACGACGAGGTGTCGGCGTCGGCGGACATGCAGCTCGAGGCTCTTGTCGGCCTGCTCACCGACGCCCTGGAGGAGCGGGACGCCGCCTGACGATCAGGCTGCCGGGCCGGACTCGTCGCGCAACCTCGGCTCGGTCGCGTTCTTGGGCTTGATGCCGTGCTTGTCGGCGAAGAACGCGCGGACCACGTCCATGTCGGCCTTCACGTCGTCGGAGGCATGGAACGTGGGCCCGAATCCCATCGTCTTGGTCGGCGGGTCGAAGAATGCGAGCGTGATCGGCAGCCCCGTGTCACGAGAGAGCCGAAGGAACCCCGACTTCCAGTATTCGCCCTTGGTACGCGTGCCCTCTGCCGCGAGGATCAGGCGGAACGGCTGGCCGTTGCGGGCCTCGGCCACCAGCTCACCGACGACCCCGGCGGCGTTGTCCCGGTCGAGGGGCACACCACCGAACCGTCGGAGCAGCCAGCCGAGTGGCCCGCGGAACAGCTGCTTCTTGACCAGGACGCGCGGGTGGGCGCCGTCGTGCCACATCACGAGCAGCATCGTGACGAAGTCCCAGTTGGACGTGTGCGGAGCGCCCACCAGGATGCCGGTGTCCGGCACCTCGCCGACCATCCGGTAGCCGGCACGGCGGACGACGAAGCGGGCGAGGCGCTGGCGGAACATCACCCGTCGATCCTAGGTGCGGCCCATGCCCCGGGTGCGGGTGGCCACCGGCGCCGGTGTGCTGGCACCCGCGATCGTCGGCGTCAGCCGCGCGGTCACCTCGTCCGAGGTCTGCGCCCAGCCCGATGGGCCCGCGCGCCCAGATCGAGTCTGCTGGAGGTACGCCGGTCGACCGACCGGGAACCACCACCAGGAGAACCCCGATGTCAACCATCCTTGACAACCCCGACAACCACCCCACCGCGCCGCCACCGGCGCGGTCCGCAGGACGGATCGTCCTGCTCGTGGTGGCCATCGCCTCACTGCTGGGCGGCGCCACCGCGCTCGCCGGCGGTGGCGCGCTCGTCGTCGCCGACAACTCGTGGCGCGACGACGGCTACCTGACGAGCGACACCGCACGCCTCACGACCGGCGGCCATGCCGTCGCGAGCGAGACCATCGAGCTCGGCGGCGTCGACGAGGACTGGGTCCTCGGCCGCGTGCGCGTTCGGGTCACGGCCAACAGCTCGGCGCCCGTCTTCGTCGGCGTGGCGCGATCCGGCGACGTCGAGGCGTACCTCGACGACGTCCAGCACTCGACCGTCACGGACATCGACGATCCCGGCGCGACGTACGAGCAGCACGGCGGTGGCGCCCCATCCGTCGCGCCGGCCGACACCGACATCTGGATCGCGCAGGCCACCGGCACCGACACCCAGAGCATCGACTGGTCGCTCGACGACCGCCCCGGCCGCTGGACCGTCGTCGTCATGAACGCTGACGGCACATCTGGTGTCGACGTGGACGCCGACGTCGGAGCGACCGTACCGATCCTCGGTGAGGTCACGGCGGGTCTGATCGTCGTCGGCGCGCTGTTCGTGCTGGTCGGCGCCGGAGTCCTCGTCGGCCTCCGGGTCACCCGTCACCGCGAGACCGAAGAAGGCGTCGCATGAGCGAGCCCCAGCGAGCGAACATTCGGCACTTCATCGCGGCGCTGCCGTACTCTCTGCACTTCTTTACGGCGGTGCCGCGATGAGCGCCGTGATCGAGGTCGCCGACTTCAGCAAGGACTATGCGGACGTACGCGCGGTCGACCACCTGAGCTTCACGGTCGAGAGCGGGACGATCACCGGTTTCCTCGGGCCGAACGGGTCGGGCAAGACCACGACGCTCCGGGCTCTGCTCGGGCTCGTGGAGCCCACGTCGGGCACGCTGCGGATCGCCGGGAGTCGCTACCGCGACCTCGATGACCCGCTGCGCCACGTCGGGGCCATGCTCGAGTCGTCGGCCCATCCGGCCAGGACCGCACGCAACCACCTGCGCGTCGTCGCAACCGAGGCACGGATGCCGCGGACGCGCGTCGACGAGGTGCTCGAGCTCGTCGAGCTGACGGGCTCCGCCAACCGGCGGGTCGGCACGTTCTCGCTCGGCATGCACCAGCGGCTGGGTCTTGCCACGGCACTGATCAGCGAGCCGGACATCCTCGTGCTCGACGAACCTGCGAACGGCTTGGATCCGCAGGGCATTCGATGGTTGCGAGACTTCCTGCGCGGCCTGGCCGACGAGGGTCACACGATCCTGCTGTCGAGCCACGTGCTGGCCGAGGTCGCGCAGACCGTCGACCACGTGGTCGTCATCGACCACGGACGGATCGTCGCCGACGAGCCTCTCGACCTCCTGATGGCCAGGAACGCCGGGGAGCGGGTCCACGTCAGGTCATCGGACCAGGCGGCCCTGCGGTCGTACCTGCTGGCCGAGGGCGCCCACGTGGCCGAGGAGGCCGGTGCCCTCGTGGTGATCGGCGTCGGCACCGAGCTGATCGGCCGGCTCGCCTTCGACCGCCACATCGCCATCTACGAGATCGGTGCCGTGCGCGCCAGCCTCGAGGACACGTTCCTCGAGCTGACCACCCAAGCGGTCACCGATTCCAGCCCCAGCGACACCTACCCCAGTGAGGCAACATCATGATCACCCTGCTCCGCGCGGACCTCGTCCGCCTTCGTACGCTGCGGTCGCACCACGTCGTGGTCGCCGTGCTGCTCGGGCTCGTGGGGCTCATCACCTGGGGCTCGATGTCGGACGCCGGCTCCGGTGGGTTCGACTCCCCGTCAGAGCTCCGTGAGCCGGTGACCGCTTCGGTCGGGATCCTGGTCGCGGTCGTCCTGGCGCTGTTCGCCGCGACCCGGGTCGCAGGGGAGTACCGGTACGGCACGATCAGCCAACGGCTCCTTGCGGCCCCACGGCGTACCCGGCTCCTGCTGGCCACCCTGACGACACACGCCGTGCTCGGGCTCGTGCTCGGTGCCGCTGCCCTTGGCCTCGCCGCGGGTATTGCTGCGCCGATGCTGGCGGACAAGGACCTGAGCATGGAGCTGTCGGCGCCGATCGCGGCCTCGGCGCTCCTGGCGACAGTCGCCTTCAGCATCATCGGCGTGAGCTGCGGGGTCATCTTCCGCAGCCAGCCCGTGGCAGTCATGGTCATCGCCGGTACGTTCGTCGCCGAGAAGCTCGTCGGCATGTTCATCGGCGATGCCGCGGCCTACCTGCCGTACGGACTGCTGACGCCGCTCCTGCGGCTCGAGGGCGCCACGATCGGCGCGGGCGCTGCGGCGATCTCGCTGGTGGCCATCACGACGGCTGTCACCGGCCTGGCGTTCGTCCTGTTCCACCGCCGCGACGTCACGCCGTAGCGGCCGTGACGCCACGGACGCGGTCGAGCGCCACACGGCGTTCGACCGCGGCGCGCGTGTGACATGGCGTTCACAGGGTACGAACGGGACGAAACTCCCAACCGATCGAACGGAGCACCACCCGTGATCACCAAGATCCTGCACAAACCCGTGTCCCTCGCCCAGCACGTCGTGGGCGGAGTCGCTCGAGGCGGGTTGCACGGAGCTGTAGCCGTCGCCCGGAAGATCCTGCCGGGCGACCCCGCCGAGACGACGACGCATGCATCGCCCAAGGTCAGCACCGCACCCGTCACGCAGCCACCGTCGCCGACCACCACGACCAAGAGGGCCACGACCAACACGATGCCCGCCAAGAAGGCTCGCGCGGAGCGGGTCAACGCCACGAAGGCGGCGCCCAAGCCCAGCACGAAGAAGACCACACCGAAGAAGCCCGCAGCGGCCTTGGACGACGGTCCGGCACCCGTCCAGGACGATCCGATCGTCTACAGCTCCGGCCCTGAGGTCACGACCCAGGTGCCGACGGACGACCTGCGGCCGTGACCCGTCCGATTGCCCGACGGGACAACGGGTAGAGCCAGTCCATGCACCAGCTCGAGTGGATCGGCATCATCAGGCACGGTGAGAGCGTCGGCAATGTCGCAGCGACGACGGCTGAGGAGAAGGGCTCCGACCTGATCGACATCACCGAACGCGACGCCGACGTACCCCTGTCGGACACCGGTGAGAAGCAGGCGGAGGCGGTGGCTGGCTGGCTCGACGAGCTGCCGGACGACGAACGACCGCAGGCCGTGATCGTCTCGCCCTACCTCAGGGCCCGGCAGACCGCGGAGATCGCCCTCAAGGGCCTCGACGTGCCGACAGTGCGCGACGAGCGGCTGCGCGACCGGGAGCTCGGGGTGCTCGACCTGCACACCGTGCACGGCATCCAATCGAAGTTTCCCGAGGAGTCGGAGCGCCGCAAGCGGCTCGGCAAGTTCTACTACCGCCCGCCCGGCGGCGAGTCCTGGGCGGACGTGCTCCTGCGCATACGGAGTCTGTTGCGAGACGTCGCCGAGGACCATCCGGAGCAGCGGGTGCTGTTCTTCGCCCACGACGCCGTCGTCTCCCTGTTCCGATACATCCTGGAGGGGCTCGACGAGGAGGAGCTCATGGCCGGCGCCAAGGAGTCGCCGATCGCCAACTGCTCCATCAGCAGCTGGCGGTGGTCCGACGACGAAGGGTGGGTCACTGAGCGGTTCAACGACGTCGAGCACCTCCAGCAGGACGACGAGGCGCACCCGACCGCCGAGGAGGGTGTCGATGCCCCAGCCGTCTGATCCACAGGTCATCAGCGCCCAGCTCCTGCGGGACTGGCCGCTGCCCGAACCCGACGGCGGCAAGCGGGCGCGGGGCACCGTGCTCGTCGTCGGTGGGTCCCGCACCACACCGGGCGCGGTGCTGCTGGCCGGCACCGCAGCACTGCGAGCCGGGGCCGGACGCCTGCAGCTGGCGACGACCGATGACAACGCGCAGGCCTTGAGCATCGCGGTCCCGGAGGCGATGGTCGTGGGACTGCCGTCGACCGAGACAGGATCCGTCGACGGCGACGTCCCCGATCACCTGCTCGAGCTCGTCAGCAGCGCCGACGTCGTCGCCATCGGGCCCGGACTCGATGACCCCGACGAGACGGCCACGCTGCTGCAACGGGTGCTCAAGGCCGTCACGGACGACACGCGCCTCGTGATCGACGCGTACGCGCTGGGTGCCCTCGGCGAGCAACCGGACCTGCTCGGCGAGCACGCGAGCCGTACGGTGCTGACGCCCAATGTCGGGGAGGCGGCGCGCCTGCTCGGCCGGGACCTCGGCGACGACCTCGACGCCGAAGCCGCAGCCGTCACCGAACGCTTCGGCGCGGCGGTCTCGCTCTACAGCCACGTGGCCGAGCCCGGCGGGCGAGCCTGGCGCGAGGAGAACGCCGACGTCGGCCTCGGTACGTCCGGCAGCGGAGACGTCATGGCCGGCATCATGGCCGGACTGCTGGCGCGCGGCGCCGAGCCGGCCCAGGCGGCATGCTGGGGGACCTACGTCCACGCGATGGCTGGCCAGCGACTCGTCCAGCGGATGGGCCGTACGGGCTACCTCGCGCGCGAGCTCGTCGACGAGGTGGCGGCGACGATCGCGATGGTCTGACTCACGTCAGGTGATCGAAGTCTCCGTTGACCCACGCCGCGTGCCGCTCCGCCGAACGATGCACGATCGCGCGGGCGTCGGCACCGATCGAGTTGTCGAAGTTGCCGTAGAGCCGGTCGTACGCGAACCGGTCGACGTGCTCCGCGACGCGCTTGACGACGGCGCCTGACAGCGGCAGGCGATTGGGATAGCTGCGCATGAAGCTGACCGACGTACGGTCGGGATTGGCGAAGATCGTGTCACCGGTCAGCAGGACACCGCGGCCCTCGGCTCCGGCCCGCCAGTGTGCGACGGCACTGCCGGGGAAGTGGCCACCGGGCTGGCTGAGTGTCACCCCCGGCAACAGCTCGAGGTCGCCCGACCAGGTCTCGATGACCGGATCGGGCCGGGCCACCCACTGCTGATCGGCCTCGGCGACCAGGACCGGCGGTCCGCCGAGGAGCCGGCTCCACTCGACCTGCACGCCGTACATGTGCGGGTGACTCGCGACGACCGCGCGTACGTCGCCGAGCTCGAGCACCCGCGCGGCGATGTCGGCGTCGACGTACCCGACGGGATCCCACAGCAGGTTGCCGGCAGGGGTACGCAGGAGCTTCGACTGCTGGCCGATGCCGGTCGAGGGAGTCGTCGTGATCGCGTACAGGTCGGGTTCGAGCAGCGCGATCTCCGCATGATGGCCATCGGCTGCCAGCTCGTCGAGGGTGGTCCAGAGCTGTCCTTCGGCCGGGACCCACTGGCGTTCGTCGGCACAGATCAAACACACCTCGACCCGTTCGGCGTGCTCGACGGCGCAGGTCCGGCAGATCCAGAAGTCACTCATGCACCCACGGTAGGACACCGCGGCACCGGCACGCGGCCCTGTGCAACCGCGATTTCACCCCGACGAACCATCGAATTCTGTCGGGTGCTGGGAATAGGCTCATGCTGTCCACCTCGGAAGGACCACCACCGTTTGCCCGTAGGAGAGATCCCCATGACCGACCCCACACCTGCACCTGGTTCCGCGTCCGACGAGCTCGACCCACGGCGATGGCTCGCCCTCGGCGTCATCGCGGTGGCGCAGCTGATGATCATCCTGGACGCCTCGATCGTCAACATCGCGCTGCCGTCCGCCCAGAAGGACCTCAACATCAGTGACGCCGACCGGCAGTGGGTCGTCACGGCCTACACGTTGGCGTTCGGTGGCCTGCTGCTGCTGGGCGGCCGCATCGCCGACTACACCGGCCGCAAGCGGACGTTCATCATCGGCCTGATCGGGTTCGCCGGTGCATCGGCTCTCGGCGGCGTGGCCTCGTCCGCAGGGCTGCTCTATGCCGCCAGAGGCCTGCAGGGTGCGTTCGCGGCGCTCCTGGCTCCGGCCGCACTGTCGCTGATCTCGGTGACGTTCACGCTGCCCAAGGAACGCGCCACCGCATTCGGTGTCTTCGGCGCGATCTCGGGCGGCGGCGCGGCGATCGGCCTGATCGTTGGCGGCGTGCTGACCGAGTACGCCTCGTGGCGCTGGTGCCTGGGTGTCAACGTGCCGATCGCGCTGATCACGGCACTCGCCGCCTTCAGGGTCGTCCACGAGAGCAAGGCCAAGGGCAACACCAAGTACGACATCCCCGGCGCCGTCCTCGTGACGCTCGGGCTCGTGTCGCTGGTCTACGGCTTCACGCAGGCTGCCAAGCTCAAGGATCCGGGCAGGAGCGCCGACGTGCAGGGCTGGACCGACCCCTCGACGGTCACCTTCCTGGCCATCGCCGTGGTGCTCCTGGTGGCATTCGTGATGTGGGAGAAGCGCACCAGCACGCCGTTGTTGCCGCTGTGGGTCGCGCTCGACCGCAACCGTGGCGGCTCCTACCTGGTGTTCCTGTTCGTGGGTTCTGGCCTGTTCGCGATGTTCCTGTTCATGACGTTCTACTTCCAGATCACGATGGGCTACACGCCGCTCGAATCCGGATTCGCGTTCCTGCCATTCAGCCTCGGCGTGATCGGCGCAGCCGGGTTCGTGTCCAACCTGCTGCCACGGATCGGCCCGATGCCGATCATGATCCCGGGGCTCGCGTTGACGATCGTCGGCATGCTGATGCTGACCCAGCTCACCGAGGACACGTCCTACTGGGGATTCGTCCTGCCCTCGCTCCTGCTCATGAGCATCGGCATGGCGGGCGTCTTCATCACCGCCTCCAGCACGGCGCTGGTCGGCGTCGGCACGCACGACGCCGGCGTCGCGAGCGCCCTGCTCAACACGTCGCAGCAGATCGGCGGGTCGCTCGGCACGGCGTTGCTCAACACGCTGTATGCCGGAGCCGTCACGGCGTACCTGACGGATCACCTCACCGAGTCGCCGAAGACCGCGACAGGTCACGCGTTCGTCCACGGCTATCACGTCGCGTTCTTCTGGGGCGCGATGATGCTGCTGGTGTCGCTGCTGGTGGCGGTGTTCCTGATGAACGCCAAGAAGGAAGACGTCCCGACAGAGGCCGTCGCGCCCGCCTGATCCAGCGCGACTAGCTGGCCGGCGCGGGGACGAGCTCCTTGCGCCGGGCCAGTCTGGCGCGGACGTATGAGTCGACCGCGAGGCAGCCCCACAGCAACGCGATGGCCACGATTCCGTCCATCCACCAGTGATGTCCGGTGGCTGCCACGACGAAGATCGTGACCGGCAGGTGCATCAGGACGACCCAGCGCCACCTGCTCGTCGTCACCGAGAACACGCCGAGTGCCACGACCGCAGCCCAGCCGACGTGGATCGACGGCATCGCGGCGAACTGGTCGGAGATCCCGGTGCCGACGTCCCCGTAGACGTCGAACCCGTGCTTGTCGGACAGGTCGACGAACCCCAGCTCCTGCACGAATCTCGGTGGTGCCACCCGGATGAACCGGATGACGAGGCAGAACGCCGTGAGGCCGGCCAGCCCGTTGCGCCAGTGCGGGTACTGGTCACGGTGGCGGATGAACAGCCACACCAGGAACACCAGCAGGGCCGGGACGTGGACGGTCGCGTAGTAGTCGTTCGTCAGGGCGGCGAGCCAGTCGTAGTGCACCACGAAGTGCTGCATCGCGATCTCGGTCGGCATGTGCAGGAAGTTCTGCAGGTCATCGATCGCCCGTGCACGGTCCATCGCGCCCTCGGGATGCGTGAATGGCAGCTCGCGGGCCAGCCGCCAGATCGCGTACAACGCCGAGATCAGGGCGAACTCGCTGAAGGCCGGCAGCAGCGCGTTGCTGATGCGGCTTGACGGCAGTGCGCGAAGCACGAGCCACGCGACCAGACTCAATGCGGAGGCGATCGCGGCCTGGTCCCAGGTCGCCCAGCTCATGGCAGCCGACGGGTTGTCGCACGGTTCACGGAATGATCTTACGGACGCCTGTGCGATCGTAGGGGCGGACTTCAGACCAAGTCACCCAGGAATTCGAAGAACAGGACCATTCATGGACGTGAAGAACGCGGTAGCCCTCGTCACCGGAGGCGCCTCCGGCCTCGGCCTCGCCACTGTCGAGGCGTTGCTCGACGCCGGCGCCAAGGTCGTCATCCTCGACCTGCCGGGCTCACCCGGAGCCGACGTCGCCGAGCGCCTGGGGGAGTCCGTACGCTTTGCGGCCGCCGACGTGCGCGACGAGGCCGCGGTGACCGAGGCGCTCGATCTGGCCGCTGAGCTGGGTGAGCTGCGAGTCGTCGTCAACTGCGCCGGCACCGGAGATGCGATCAAGACGGTCGGCAAGCAGGGCCCCTACCCGCTCGACAAGTTCCAGCGGATCATCGAGATCAACCTGATCGGCTCGTTCAACGTCCTGCGGCTGGCGGCTGCCCGGATCGCCCAGCTCGAGCCCGTCGGCGAGGAGCGCGGCGTCATCATCAACACGGCATCCATCGCTGCCTTCGACGGCCAGATCGGTCAGGCCGCCTATGCCGCGTCCAAGGGCGGGGTCGTCGGGATGACCCTCCCGATCGCCCGGGATCTGGCCTCGCTGGGCATTCGCGTCATGACGATCGCACCGGGACTCTTCGACACACCGTTGCTGGCCTCGTTGCCGGAGGATGCACGCGCCTCGCTGGGCAAGCAGGTGCCGCACCCGAGCCGCCTGGGCGACCCGGCGGAGTACGGCGCCCTCGCCGCCCACATCGTGGCCAACCCGATGCTCAACGGCGAGACGATCCGCCTCGACGGCGCGATCCGGATGGCGCCGCGCTGACTCAGACCGGCAGCAAGCGGGTGATGAACTTGGTCAGCTGGTCGACGTTGCAGCACTCGTGCATCTCGACGATCTCGGCGTAGGTCGGAGCGATGGAGTCGCCGAGACCCCACCGCATCGAGTGCTCGGGGTTGAGCCAGAACGTACGCCGCGCGCGCTGGTTGATCTCGTGCAGGGCGCCGAGGTTGGCATCCTGGTTGTTGTTGCGCGCATCGCCGAGGATCAGCACGGCCGTGCGGGGGCCGATGGCGGTCATGTGCTCGGCGTGGAAGTCGGCGAACGCCTCGCCGTAGTCGCTGCTGGTGTGCCACTTGGTGATGCGTGCCTCGCGCGCGATACGGGCGGCGAGGTCGTCACCGCCCTCCTTGACGAGGTCGGTCACCTCGGCCATCGCGTTGACGAACGCGAAGACACGCACCTTGCTGAACTGACCGCTGAGGGCCTGCACGAGATGCATCGTGAAGCTCGAGAACCCCGACACCGACCCTGACACGTCGCACAGCAGGACGAGCTCGGGACGGGACGGGTGCGGCTTGGCGTACACCGGCCGGATCGGCACACCGCCGGTCGACATCGAGCGGCGCAGAGTCCGCCGGATGTCGATGCGCCCGCGGCTGGCCTTGCGCCGTCGCGCGGCGAGGCGGGTGGCGAGCTTGCGCGACAGGGGCCTGACGATGCGGGCCAGCTCCTCGAGCTGCTGCTGGTTGGCGCTGAGGAAGTCGATGCGGTCACTGCCCGTGCGCACGGCATGCCGCGTGACGACCTCACGCCCCCGCAGCTCAGCGGTCCGGCGCCGGGCCTCACCCGCCACCAGTGCCCGGAAACGATCGATGTTCTGCCGCACCTCGTCACGTTCGAGGCGCTCGGTGAACCCGCCACCCTCGCCCTGGCCGCCGCCTTGACCCTGCCCGCCACCGCCCTCGCCGCGCTGGCGCAGCGCCTGCACGAGCAAGGTCTGCGGCTGCAGCCGCTCGAGCGTCTGGTACGCCGACCAGCCGCCGGTCGTCGTGCCCTCGGTGCCCACCGCACCGAGCAGGTCGACGGCGATCTCGGCCACCTGCTCGAGCGCACGCAGGTCGTTCTCGGCAAGCGCCATGGCCAGCAGGTCTCGTAGGTCGTCGAGGTCGAAGTCCTCATCGGTCTCCCGGGCGGCCTGAGGCGCGCCGACACCGGCCGGGAAGAACAGGTCGAACGTCATGTCGAACACGTCTCGCTGGCCGCCGCGCCGCACGAGCGCGGACGCGAGGCCTTCTCGCAGCTGCGACCGGTCGCTCATCCCGAGCACCTCGACGACCGCGGCAGCGTCGACGGTCTCGCTCGTGCCGGCCGGTATGCCCTTGGTCCGCAGTGCGGCGACGAACTCGACGAGCCGGCCGGCGACGTCCTGCGCCTCCGGCTCGTCGATCCGTGCGGAGGTCATGGCGTGCCCAGCACCTCGTCGAGGTCGAGCCGTGACGTGGCCCGCTCGAGATCGTCCTGGTGCTTGAGGATCACCCCGAGGCTCTCCTTGACGACCTGGTCGTCGAGGATGTCGGCGCCCAGTGCGACGAGCGTGCGAGCCCAGTCGATCGTCTCGGAGACCGACGGCGACTTGCGCAACGGCATGGCGCGCAGCGCGTTGATGACCCTCACGAGCGAGTCGCCGAGCGTCGCATCGAGCTCGGGCACCTTCAGACGTACGATCTGCTGCTCGAGGTCGGCGTCAGGGAAGTCGATGTGCAGGAACAGGCAGCGGCGCCGCAGGGCCTCGGAGAGCTCGCGCGTCGCGTTGGACGTCAGCACGACGAACGGACGGCTCGTCGCGGTGATCGTGCCGAGCTCAGGCACCGTGATCTGGAAGTCGCCCAGCACCTCCAGCAGCAGGCCCTCGATCTCGACATCGGCCTTGTCGGTCTCGTCGATCAGCAGGACGGTCGGGCCCTCGTTGCGGATCGCCGTGAGCAGGGGACGGGCGAGCAGGAACTCCTCGCTGAAGATGTCGTTGCGCGCCTCGTCCCACGTCTCGTCCTTGCCCGCCGTGATGCGGAGCAGCTGCTTGGCGTGGTTCCACTCATAGATCGCACGCGCCTCGTCGACGCCTTCGTAGCACTGCAGGCGTACGAGGTCGGCTCCGCACGCCTGGGCGACGGCGCTCGACAGGGCGGTCTTGCCGACACCCGCAGGGCCCTCGACCAGCAGGGGCTTGCCGAGCTCGCTGGCGAGGAACACGGTCGTCGCGACGGCATCGGAAGCCAGGTAGCCCGCGCCGGCGAGCTTGGCCTTGACGTCGTCGATCGAGGTGAACGGCATGGTGCGCATGCCTACGATGATGCCGTGGCCCTCTTCGAGATCGTTCGCGAGGTACGTCTGCCACCCGAGGAAGCCTGGCAGCGGCTCACCGACTGGGAGCTGCATGCCGCACACGTGCCGCTGACCCGCATCACCCGCACTCCCACAGGGTTCGTCGCCCGCACGGGCGTGGGGCCGCTCGGCTTCGACGACCCCATGGACATCGTCGAATGGCGCGAACCGGCGTTCTGCCGCCTCGAGAAGCGCGGCCGCGTCGTGACGGGGTGGGCTGAGGTTTCCGTCGAGCCGCACGGGACGGGCAGCCGCGTGACGTGGCGCGAGGACCTCCACGTGCGCGGGCTGCCTCGGGCACTCGACGGCTTGACGCGGGCGGCGAGCATGCGCATCTTCTCGCGCGTGATCGACGGCCTGCTCGCCTCCTGAGCGGCGTGAAGTTGTCGACGCCTCGCCGACACGTACGATCGCCCTATGGGGTACACGCCGGAAGCCGAAGCACTCGACATCTGCCGCGACCTGATCCGGATCGACACCTCCAACTACGGTGACGACTCCGGACCGGGGGAACGCAAGGCGGCCGAGTACGTCGCAGCGTCGCTGGCCGAGGTCGGCATCGAGTCGGAGATCTTCGAGTCCGAGTCCGGTCGCGCCAGCCTTGTCGCTCGCTGGGGCAACCAGAACTCATCACGACCCGGACTGCTGATCCACGGGCATCTCGACGTCGTGCCCGCGCAGGCAGGCGACTGGCAGGTCGACCCCTTCGCGGCGGAGGTCGTCGACGGCTACCTCTTCGGCCGGGGCGCGGTCGACATGAAGGACTTCGACGGGATGCTCCTGTCGGTCGTACGCGCGCGGCAACGCGCCGGCGTCATCCCCGATCGGCCCATCACGCTCGTCTTCACCGCCGACGAGGAAGCCGGTGGCGTGCTGGGGGCGCACTGGCTCGTCGAGCACCACCCCGACCTGTTCGAGGGCTGCACCGAGGCGATCGGCGAGGTCGGCGGCTTCTCGACCGAGGTCGGTGGCAAGCGGCTCTACCTGATCGAGTCCGGCGAGAAGGGCATCGCCTGGATGCGCCTGCGGGCACGCGGGACGGCAGGACACGGCTCGATGCGCAACGACGACAACGCCGTCACACACCTCGCTCAGGCGCTCGTGACGCTGGGGCAGCACCAGTGGCCTGACGAGCCGGGCCCGTCGATGGAGCTCCTGCTCGAGCAAGGTCCGCGAGCTCACCGGCGAGGAGGGCTCAGCGGACGAGGTGCTCGAGCCACTTCGGTCCGGCGATCCGCATGATCGGCGCCGGCATGCGCAACACGACCAACGCCACGATGCTCGAGGCCGGCTACAAGCACAACGTCGTGCCCGGTGAGGCGATCGCGTACGTCGACGGGCGCTATCTGCCGGGTCATGCGGACTCCTTCATGCCCGCCGTCCAGGAGATCGTGGGCACCAACGTCGCGGTCGAGACGCACATCACCGACGCAGCCCTCGAGTACGCCTTCGAGGGTGACCTGGTCGACGCGATGACCGTGGCCCTGCACAGCCAGGACCCTGACGCGCACATCGCGCCGTTCCTCATGTCGGGCGGCACCGACGCCAAGGCATGGCACAAGCTGGGCATCACGTCGTACGGGTTCACGCCGTTGCGACTGCCGGCCGATCTCGACTTCACGGCGCTGTTCCACGGCGTCGACGAGCGGGTGCCGGTCGATGCACTGGAGTTCGGCTCCCGCGTCTTCGACGAGTTCCTGAACCTGATCTAGACATCTCGGTCCTTGAGCTTGTCGAACCGACGTTTGGCGCTTCGACAAGCGCAACCCGCGGCTAGAGCGTGCTGCGCATGCGGATGATCTTGCGGCGCAGCACGACGGTCCGATGACCGGTGTCGTCCTTGCGCAATCGTTCGAGCTCCCACCCCTGGTACTCCGCAGCGTCCGTCAGCATGCGGCACACCGCCGTCCGTGACTTGGTGCGGTCGATCGTGAGGTTCCAGAACTCGTACTCGATCATCGATTCACCTCTCATCTTGCACTGTCCGACACGTCGTCGAGGGCCTGCACGATCTCGGGCGGGAGCTCGAGATCCTCCGACGCCAGGTTCTCCTGCAGCTGCGATGTCGTCCGGGCGCCCACGACAGCGGAGGCGACTCCCGGGCGGGCCAGCAGCCAGGCGAGTGCGACATGCGCGATCGTCACGTCGAGCCCCTCGGACGCGCGAGCCAGCGCCTCCACGACGGCCGACTTCTGCGGCGTCAGGTATTTCGCGACGAACGCCTCCCAGGCCGGGTCGGCCGCCCGTGAGTCTGACGGGACCCCGCCTCGGTACTTGCCGGTGAGCACGCCCCGGCCCAGTGGTGACCAGGCGAGCACCCCCATGCCGAGGTGCCGGGCAGCAGGCATGACCTCGTCCTCGGCCTCACGCCTCACGAGGGAGTACTCCACCTGGGTGCTGATCAGCGGCAGGGCGTCAGCCCGCTCCGCGAGCCAGGTGTGGGCGAGAGCGGTCTGCCAGGCGGTGTAGTTGGAGATGCCGACGTAGCGCGTGCGTCCCGTCCGTACGGCGTGCTCCAGCGTGCTGAGTGTCTCCTCGATCGGCGTCTCGGTGTCCCACGCGTGGATCTGCCAGAGGTCGAGGTGATCGGTGCCGAGCTGGCGCAGGGACAGGTCCAGCTGGTCGAGGAGCGTACGCCTGGAGCTGTCACGGTCGATGCGCTCGCCGCGCTTGATCAGGCCCGCCTTGCCGGCGAGCACGATGCGACCGCGCGCGTCGGCCTTGTTGATGAGCGTGCCGAGAAGCTCTTCGCACGCCCCGTCGCCGTAGATCGGCGCGGTGTCGATCAACGTGCCGCCGGCGTCGAGGAACGTGGACAGCTGCTCCTCGGCCTCGTACGCGTCGACGGTCGTGGCCCACGTCATGGTGCCGAGCGCGAGCCGTGAGACCTCCAGCCCCGATCCACCAACGCGGCGATACTGCATGCGGCAAGGCTAGTCGGGTGGGTGTGAAGTGCCCGGTAGGCTCGCACGGTGGATTTCCTTCGTGCCGTGGTCCTGGGTCTCCTTCAGGGCCTGACCGAGTTCCTGCCCATCTCCAGCAGCGCGCACTTGGCGATCTTCCCCAAGTTCCTTGGCTGGGACGATCCGGGCGCGGCGTTCACGGCAGTGATCCAGATCGGCACGGAGCTCGCCGTCCTGATCTATTTCTGGCGCGACATCGTCACGATCGCCTCGGGCTGGATCCGCGGCCTCTTCAGCGCCACGGCTCGCCAGGAGCTCGAGTGGCGGATGGGCTGGTTCGTCATCATCGGCTCCGTGCCGATCGTGCTGCTCGGGCTGCTCTTCCAAGACCCCATCAAGCATGAGTTCAGGCGAGTGGCGCTGATCGCCGTTGCCCTGATCGTGTTCGGCCTGATCCTCGGCTTCGCGGAGCGCTGGGGCCTCAAGAACCGGCCGATCGAGAAGCTCACGACCCGCGACGCGGTGTTGTTCGGCCTCGCGCAGGCCTGCGCGCTGTTCCCCGGCGTGTCCCGCTCCGGCGGCACGATCAGCATGGGTCTGCTGCTGGGCTACGAGCGCCGCGCCGCGACCCGCTACGCGTTCCTGCTGGCCATCCCGGCCGTGCTCGGCGCCGGCATCTACAACCTCAAGGACATCCCCAACCAGACCAACGCGTACGGTCCCGGTCCCACGATCGTCGCGACGATCGTGTCGTTCGTCGTGGGCCTGGCCGTGATCCACTGGCTGCTGGAGTACGTCAGCCGCAAGTCGTACACGCCGTTCGTGGTCTACCGCATCGCGCTCGGTGTGCTCGTCCTCGCGCTGGTTGCGACCGGCGTCATGACGTCGACCGTCACCGTGAGCTGAGTCCTACAGCCAGCCGGACCGTTTGAACCGCCAGTAGATGTAGCCGCACAGCGCGCCGATCACGGCGACGCAGATCGGATAGCCGTACGTCCAGGTGAGCTCCGGCATGTGCTCGAAGTTCATGCCGTAGATGCCGGCGATGGCGGTCGGCACGGCGAAGATCGTCGCGCCGGCGGTGAGCTTGCGCATGTCCTCGTTCTGCTGGACGCTCAGCTGCGCCAGGTGGGCCTGCAACGCGTTGTCGAGCAGGTGGTCGATCGAGTCGATGGCCTCCGCCGCGCGCGCGAGATGGTCGCCGATGTCCCGGAAGTAGGGTCGCGAGTCCTCCGGCATCGTGCCCTGGGCGAACCGCATGATCGGCTCCTTGAGCGGCATCACCGCTCGGCGGAACTCCAAGGTCTCCCGCTTGAGCCGGTAGATGCGGGTGGAGTCGTTCGACCGCTCGGCCGAGAAGACCGACGTCTCGACCTCCTGCACGTCGATCTCGAGCTCCGCGGCGACGTCCTCGTAGTGGTCCACGATGTTGTCGACGACGGCGTACAGCGCAGCGGTCGGCCCGTGCGACAACGGCTCGATCATCTTCTCGGCCGCGCGCCGCGCCTCCTTGAGCGTCGGCCCGCCGTGCCGCACCGTGAGCAGGAAGTTCGTGCCGAGGAAGATGTTGACCTCGTGCGTCCTGATGTCGTCGTCGCTGTACGCCACCGTGCGGATCGACATGAACAGATGATCCTCGTAGCGCTCGACCTTGGGGCGCTGGTGGGCCTCGAGCGCGTCCTCGACGGCCAACGGATGGAGCTGCAGCGACGCGGCGACCCGGTGCATCTCGTCGGTGGTCGGGTTGCCGATGCCGATCCACAGGAAGTCGTCCTCGCCGAGGCCGGCCAGAGCCGCGTCGAGCGAATGCTTGTCATCCTTCGTGGATTCACGAATCCCGTCGCGATAGACCGCGCAGTCAATGATCACGTCGACATTCTGCCCCTGCCGTCCACGGTGACGCCGTCGACTGGCCGCAGCCAGCCAGCCGATACGCTCGCCTCATGCGCAGTTGGTCTCGTCCCGATGTCCCGTCCCTTGGTGATCTCGGGCTCGGCGAGGGGTCGGTCGTACGTGTCCACGACACCGCATCCGGAGAGGTACGCGCGAGCGATCCTTCGGGGTCGGCGCGGCTGTACGTCTGCGGGATCACCCCGTACGACGCGACGCACATGGGTCACGCTGCGACCTATCTCGCCTTCGACCTGCTTCAGCGCGCATGGCTCGATCGCGGCCTCGATGTCGACTACACGCAGAACGTGACCGATGTCGACGACCCGCTGATCGAGCGCGCCATCGCCACCGGCATCGACTGGGCCGACCTCGCCGCGCGCGAGATCGACCTGTTCCGCGAGGACATGACCGCCCTGCGGGTCATTCCGCCGGCCAACTACGTCGGTGCCGTCGAGACGATCGACCTGGTGGTCGACCTCATCGACCGGCTCAACGAGGCCGGCTCGGTCTATCGGGTCGACGACGACCTGTACTTCGACGTGCACGCCGACCCGGGCTTCGGCCTGGTGTCCGGTCTCGACGAGGCCGAGATGCTGCGCATCTTCCCCGAGCGCGGGGGAGACCCGGACCGTCCCGGCAAGAAGCATCCGCTGGACTGTTTGCTCTGGCAGGCGGAACGACCGAACGAGCCGGCGTGGGAGACGTCCCTCGGCAAGGGCCGGCCCGGCTGGCACGTCGAGTGCGCAGCCATCGCCCTGAAGCACCTCGGCGTCGCGTTCGACGTGCAAGGTGGCGGCTCGGACCTGGTGTTCCCGCACCACGAGATGTCGGCCTCCGAGGCCACGGTCGTGACGCACGAGGCGTTCGCCCAGGCGTACGTCCACGCCGGCATGGTGGGGTTCGAGGGCGAGAAGATGTCCAAGTCCAAGGGCAACCTCGTGCTGGTGTCCAAGCTCCGTGCCGATGGGCACGACCCGATGGCGATCCGCCTGGCGCTGCTGGCGCACCACTACCGCTCGGACTGGGAGTGGTTCGACGACGAGATCACCAAGGCCGAGACCCGGCTCTCCGCCTGGCGTGACGCGGTGAGCCGTCCGCTCGCGCCGTCCGGCACCGAGGTCGTGCAGGCCATTCGGGCAGCCATGGCGAACGACCTCGATGCCCCCGCTGCTTTGGCCGCGGTCGATGCGTGGGCCGCGGACGACTCGGCCGCTGATCCGCAGGCGGGTCGCACCGTCCGCACGGCGGTCGATGCCCTGCTCGGCGTCGCGCTGTGATGCAGAAGCCTTCCGAACGCCAGCTCGACCTCCTGCGCTGGGTGGTTGCTGCGGCCTTGGCCGTGACCTACCTCTTCACGAGCTTCGAGCCGGCGTTCTATGCCGGTATCGCCGTGCTGCTCCTGCCCCTCCTGCTGCGGATGCGCTCCTCACGCAAGGGCCCGGACGAGCCGCGCTGAGTCGCTAACCCTCGTCGTGCCTCTTCGTGACGAGCTCTGACCATTCGTCCGACGACATGCGAACGGGCGTTTGGAGCAGCCACTGCACCCCGTACGGGTCGCGCACCCGGCCGCCTCGCGCGCCGTAGGGCTGGTCTGCGATCGGGAAGATGACCTCGGCTCCGCGCTGGACCAGGGCGTCGGCCACCGCATCGGGATCGTCCACGACGACATCGAGGATCGGTCCCGCCGAGCCGTCGGTCGGCGCTGGATCCGTGTCGTCGGCATCCTTGAGCGTGACGCCACAGCCGAAGATCTCGAGCTCGGCGAACACGATCGTCTCGCCGACCGGGAAGGTGCTGATCACCTCGGCGTCGAGGGCAGCTCGGTAGAAGTCGATGGCTCCGGCTGCGTCGGACACGACGAGCTTGGGCCTGATCGCGTTGTCACTCATGTTCGCCAGTTTTGCACGCCGGGAGTGTTGGCGGATGGGTCGCCGGGTCGCGCTATTGGCGGAGGTGGCCGGGTTGGTCGTTGGGGAGCAAGGGTGGTGGCTTGGACGTGTAGGTGTGGCCGGTGGGGGTCTTCCAGATGACGGTCTTGCCTTTGTCGTTGGTGGTGACGGACCAGCCGGGTAGGTGTTTCAGGGTGTGGGAACGGATGCAGAGGCCTTGACCGTTTTCGGCGGTGCTGATGCCGCCGAACTCGTGGGCGTGGATGTGGTCCTTGTGCCGGATCTTCAGGTCGCAACCTGGCTGCCTGCACCAGCGGTCGCGGGCGCGGATGTGGCCGGCGGTGGCTGGGTCGAAGTGGCGGCGGCGTGGTTCACGCACGACCAGGGTGCCGTCGACGGGATCGACCAGCAGCCGCCGGATCCAGGCGTCGGGTGCGCCGGCGATGATGTCGTCGGCCACTGCGGGGCTGATGGGTCCGTATCCGGTCAGGTCGACGGGCTCACCGGTGTCCTGCGCGGTGAACGTCGCTGCGTCCATCACCAGCTGGACCTCGACATGGGTGTCCTCGGCATACCGTTGCCCGGTCACCCGTTCGACCAGGGTTTGGGTCATGATCTGCCCGACGGTGCGCTCGTCACCTGCCGCCCGCAGCGCTCGGGCGTGGTCATCCAACGCGGTGTGGGTGGCGACGATCTGCTCGGCGGGCCCACGAATCTGCAGGATCGCGACGCCGTCGGTGTCGGGGAACATCGACACCCGCTGATCAGCCCGGTTGCGTTCGGCTCTATGGCGGGCAGCATCTGCATCGATACGAATCACAGCCCTCGCGGTCAGGCGGCCGGCCTGCCTCGGGGTGAGGCCGGGCAGCAGGGGTGCGATCTCACCGTCCAGGACCACCAGGTCGTCGGCACCCAGGGACACCGATTCGTTGACGACGGCCCGCACCACCGGTTCGCTGACCTGGCCGGCCGCGAACAGGTCCTTGACCCGGGCCAGTTCCTCAAGCCGCAGCGCAATGCCGACTTGGGTGCCGGCGGCGGTGGGTCCGATGGTGCGGGCCATGCCGACCTCACCGATCACCGACAACGTCGGGTCACCACGGCCAATGCCCTGCAGCTGAACCCGCTCGGCATGCAGGGCCGCGATCTGCGCCAGCTGCTCGGCCTGCGCCGCCCGGATCGCCCGGTCCAGACCGGTGATCGCATCGATGCGGCTGGCCCCGAACTCATGAACCGGTTCGGCCTCGAAGTCGTACGCGCGGACCTCCCTCAGGAGGTCCTCGGTGGCGACTTCGGTGAACATACTTCCAACCTAGACGCCACCACTGACACACCTTTTCGACTGCAATCGCGGCTGTGGACAACTCTTTCGACAGGCTCAAGGAGCGGGCTGCGCCCAGCCGTCGCGCCGACGGGCTGAGTCACGATTCGCCGTGGTGACATGCAGTCTGGAAGGATCGCGGCATGAAGCGAATCGCCGTCACCCTCGCCTGCGTCGCCGTCCTCGCCAGCGGCTGCGGTTCGTCAGACAGTGGAGGCAGTTCCGACAAGCCGGCGTCAGAGCCCACGACCTCCTCCAGTGCCGCGGCAGACCCGGCGACGCTCGCCGGAGCGTGCGAGATCCTCGTCGGCAAGGAGCACGCCGTCGATGACGCGATGACGTTCCCCAAGGCGAAGGAGTCAGCGGCCGACGCGGCGTTCCGCCAAGACGTCCAGCAGCGACTCTTCTCGGTCGTCACCGCCAACAACAAGGAACTGACTGATCCAGCCGGTCAGCTCGTCGACTTCCTGGACGACCCCGACGAGTACATCGAGGACGGCAAGCCGGTCGCCATCATCACGCGAGCAGTATCGAAGATCCGCAGCACCTGCAAGGACGCCTGAGGCCCAGCCCTCAGTCCTCGGTCCCGACGTTCTTGAGGAGCTCTGTCGGCGCCTCGATGTGCCAGATCGATCCGTCGATGAGCAGGTAGAGCTCGTCGCCGGCGAGCTCGACTCCTTGGAGCCGTCCCGCGGGAGCCGCGATGTGGTGCCACCGACCGTCGTCCTTGAACCAGACCTTGCTCCCGTCGACCGACTGCGTGGCGAGGATTGGCGGGGCGTCGACATTGAGCACGAGGAAGACCCCAGGATGATCAGGGTCGAGCCGGGTCGACGGCACGTCCACGGTCTCACCGTCGTTGTCGTCGAAGTCGTAGACAACCGGGGCCAGATCCTTGTGTCCCGCCAGCTGCCAGCCCAGCTCCCACGTCGCGATGTCGGTGAGGCCGTCGGGCACCGGATCCAGAGGATGCCTCCTCCACCTCGATGACTCCGGGGAGCCGTAGACCACGTCGAGAGTCCATGCCTGCGGTGAATGAGCAGTGCCGGACACGTCGTCCGTGAGGTCGCCAGCGGCGAGCAGCGACCCTTCGGTCATGCCCGCCAACAGTCGCTCGCTCGATGGGGTGGTCCTCATGTAGAGCGGAGGACCAGCATCCTGTTGCGTCACGTCGACGTCCGCCAGCCAACCGTGGACACGCCAGCGGTCCTCCTCGCGCACGACGCCGATGACCCCGAAGTCCTCACTGGTCGACTGCGGCGCCAACCATGCGGGCCGCAGACCGCTGGTGGTCTGCAGAGGCTTGTCCTCTGTCGTTGGGCTGATGACGTTGGGATCGGGCGGATCGGAGTAGCCGTGCCACATGCGCGCTGGCTTGCCGGATTCCGGGTCCGTGACGGCGGTGGCGGTGTAGTTGGAACCGTCGTCGGTCATGGCCTGCAAGCCGCCTCCGCGTGCGCCCTTGCTCCGGAACGGGATCTTGGTCAGCGTCCCACCCACGACGTAGCCGATGAGTGGCTTGCCGTCGTCCACACCTGCTGCAGTCAGATGAGGCGGCGGCTCCGACGAGTTGATGGCCTCGATGCTGCGGAACGTGCCGTCACTCTTGACCCGCTTCCAACCGAGCTGTCGATCGTTGGTCGAAGCGCCGTCCTGAGACGACGAGTCAAGGAGCGAGCAGGCACCGAGTACGACGACGAGCGCCGCGGCGGCAAGCCGAAGCGCGATCCGCCCCGGGCTACGCAACGCTCTTCTACTCCGTGTCGTCGCTGCGCCGGCGCAGGTAACGCTCGAACTCGCGAGCGATCGCGTCGCCGGACGCCTCCGGGAGGTCGCTCGTGTCACGCTCGTTCTCGAGCGCCTCGACGTACTCGGCGATCTCCTCGTCGCGCGAGGTGAGCTCCTCCGCGCCGCGCTGCCATGCATCGGTCATCTCGACGAGCACGCCTTGGGGGAGCGGCAGCCCCATCGCGTCCTCGACCGCTCCCAGCAGCGCCAGAGTGGCCTTGGGGCACGGCGGCTCGGCCAGGTAGTGGGGGACCGCGGCCCACAGCGAGGCCGACGCGATGCCCTCACGCGACGCCATCTCGTTGAGCACCGAGGTGATGCCGACCGGGCCCGAGTACGTCGAGGGCATCAGCGACATGCGCTCCATCAGCACCGGGTCGGTCGTCGAGCCGCTGACCGGCACCGGACGCGTGTGCGGTGAATCGGCGAGCAGAGCACCAAGTGTGATGAGCTCGGTCACGCCGGCGAGCTTGGCCACCCCCAGCACCGTCGAGCAGAACGCCTTCCACCGGAAGTTGGGCTCGGGCGCCCGGAGAAGCAGGACGTCACGATCACCACGCTGCGGACGAGCGTGGTAGATCATGGGTGCCGGCCACGTGATCAGCCGGTCGCCGTCGTCACCGTTGTGCACCTGCGGGCGATGCACCTGGAAGTCGTAGTAGTCCTCGGGGTCGAGCTCGATCAGCAGCTCGGCGTCCCATTCCTCGATGAGGTGGTCGACCGTGCCCGACGCAGCGTCAGCGGCGTCGTTCCAGCCCTCGAAGGCAGCCACCATCCACGGGTCGTTCAACTGCGGGATCGTGGGTTCGGAGGTCACTCCTTCAGCCTAGCCCGCGGCCTACTCGTTCTCCGTGCGGTAGCCGAGGTTGGGCGACAACCACTTCTCCGCCTCGTCGACGCTCCAGCCCTTGCGAGCGGCGTAGTCCTCGACCTGGTCGCGGCCGATGCGACCCAGCACGAAGTACTGCGACTCCGGGTGCGAGAAGTAGAGGCCGCTCACCGCAGCGCCGGGCCACATCGCCATGCTCTCGGTGAGCTCGATGCCGGTGTTGGCCTCGACGTCGAGCAGCTCCCAGATGGTCTGCTTCTCGGTGTGCTCGGGGCAGGCGGGGTAGCCCGGTGCCGGACGGATGCCGGCGTACGACTCCTTGATGAGCTCCTCGTTGCTGAGCGCCTCGTTGGGGGCGTGCGCCCAGAACTCCTTGCGTACGCGCTCGTGCAGGCGCTCGGCGAATGCCTCGGCCAGGCGGTCGGCGAGTGACTCCAGCAGGATCGCGCTGTAGTCGTCGAGCTCCTTCTTGAACGCCATGATCCGGTCGGTGATGCCGATCGCCGGCCGTGACCGCGAACGCTCCGACGTAGTCACGCAGGCCCGAGTCCTTGGGCGCCACGAAGTCGGCGAGCGACTTGCGCGCCGACCCCTCGCGGCCCTCGGTCTGCTGGCGGAGGTGGTGCAGCACCGCCTTGACCTCGGTGCGCGTCTCGTCGGTGTAGACCTCGGTGTCGTCGCCGGCGACCTGGTTGGCCGGGAACAGCCCGAACACGCCGTTGGCGCGAATCCACTTCTCCTCGATGATCCGGTCGAGCATGACCTGCGCGTCGTCATAGAGCTTGCGCGCGGCCTCACCACTCGTCGGGTTGTTGAGGATGTCGGGGAAGCGACCCTTCATCTCCCACGCGTTGAAGAACGGCTGCCAGTCGATGTAGGGGCGCAGCTCCTCGAGCGAGTAGTCCGTGAACGTCTTGACGAACTGGGTCGGCCCTCCGGAGGCGTGGTAGTCGTCGGTGTGCGCGTCGCGGACCTGCTGCGTCAGCATCCGCGGGCGCGGCGGCTTGTAGTCGCTCCAGTCGATCGGCGTCGCCTTGCCCCGCGCGGCCTCGATCGGCAGCAACGTACGCGTGTCCTGTCGGGCTGCGTGGCGTTCGCGGAGCGACTGGTAGTCGGCCTCGGTGTCGGCCAGCAGCTTGGGTCGCTGCTCGTCCGACAGCAGGGCCGCGACGACGGGCACGGACCGGGATGCGTCCTTCACCCAGATGACGGGGCCGTGATACTTCTGCGCGACCTTGACGGCTGTGTGAGCGCGCGACGTCGTCGCACCGCCGATCATCAGCGGGATGTCGAATCCCTGACGCTCCATCTCGGTGGCGAAGTTGACCATCTCGTCGAGCGACGGCGTGATGAGTCCGGACAGTCCGATGACGTCGGCGCCCTCCTCCTTGGCCGCGTCGAGGATCTTCTGCGCGGGCACCATGACGCCCAGGTCGACAACGTCGTAGTTGTTGCACTGCAGGACGACGCCGACGATGTTCTTGCCGATGTCGTGGACATCGCCCTTGACCGTGGCCATGACGACCTTGCCGTTGCTGCGCTCGACGTCGCCGGGCTGCTTCTCGGCCTCGATGAACGGGATGAGGTAGGCGACGGCCTTCTTCATGACGCGCGCCGACTTCACGACCTGCGGGAGGAACATCTTGCCCTCGCCGAACAGGTCGCCGACGACGTTCATGCCGTCCATCAGCGGGCCCTCGATGACCTCGATCGGGCCGGCCACCACGCTCGGAGATCAGCTGGCGCAGCTCTTCGGTGTCGGACTCGGCGAACTCGTCGATGCCCTTGACCAGCGCATGCGTGATCCGCTCACCGACCGGGAGGGAGCGCCACTCCTCGGTGGCGACCTCCTTGACCGATCCGTCGCCGGCGAAGTCAGCCGCGATCTCGAGCAGTCGCTCGGTCGAGTCCGGCCGGCGGTTGAGGATGACGTCCTCGATGCGATCGCGCAGCAGCTCGGGCACCTCGTCGTACACCTCGAGGGCGCCGGCGTTGACGATTCCCATGTCCATGCCCGCGCCGATCGCGTGGTAGAGGAACACCGCGTGGATCGCCTCGCGCACGGGGTTGTTTCCGCGGAACGAGAACGAGACGTTGGAGACGCCGCCCGAGACCAGTGCGCCGGGAAGGTTCTGCTTGATCCAGCGAGTCGCCTCGATGAAGTCGACACCGTAGTTGGCGTGCTCCTCGATGCCCGTCGCCACAGCGAAGACGTTGGGGTCGAAGATGATGTCCTCGGGCGGGAAGCCGACGTCGTTGACGAGGATGTCGTACGCGCGCTGGCAGATCTGCTTGCGGCGCTCGAGGTTGTCGGCCTGGCCCTCCTCGTCGAAGGCCATGACGACGACGGCGGCGCCGTACTTGCGGCACAGCCGGGCCTCACGGACGAACTTCTCCTCGCCCTCCTTCATCGAGATCGAGTTGACGATCGCCTTGCCCTGGACGCACTTGAGCCCGGCCTCGATGACGTCCCACTTGGAGGAGTCGATCATGGTCGGCACGCGGCAGATGTCGGGCTCGGTCGCGACCAGCTTGGTGAAGCGGTCCATCGCGGCGATGCCGTCGATCATGCCCTCGTCCATGTTGATGTCGATGACCTGCGCGCCGGCCTCGACCTGCTGGCGTGCGACGGCGAGGGCCGCGGTGTAGTCGCCGGCCTTGATGAGGTTGCGGAACCGGGCCGAACCCGTGATGTTGGTGCGCTCGCCGACGTTGACGAAGAGGGTGTCCTCGACGACCGTCACCGGCTCGAGACCCGAGAGCCGCAGCGCGGGCGACGCCTCGACGGCTTCGCGTGGCGACTTGCCCTCGACTGCCTGTGCGATCGCGGCGATGTGTGCCGGCGTGGTGCCGCAGCAGCCGCCGACGAGGTTGACGAAGCCGCTGTCGGCGAACTCCGCGATGATCGAGGCGGTCTCGTGGGGCGCCTCGTCGTACTCACCGAACGCATTCGGCAGGCCGGCGTTGGGGTAGCAGGACACGAACGTGTCGGCGATGCGGGCCATCTCCGCGATGTAGGGCCTCATCTCCTTGGCGCCGAGCGCGCAGTTGAGGCCGACCAGGAGCGGGTTGACGTGGCGCACCGAGTGCCAGAACGCCTCGGTCACCTGACCCGACAACGTACGCCCGGAGGCGTCCGTGATCGTGCCGGAGATGATGACGGGCCACCGCCGGTCGTACTCCTCGAAGATCGTCTCGACCGCGAAGATCGCCGCCTTCGCGTTGAGCGTGTCGAAGATCGTCTCGATGAACAGCACGTCGGAGCCACCGTCGAGCAGGCCCTTGGCAGCGGTCTTGTAGGCCTCGACGAGCTGGTCGTACGTCACGTTTCGGGCGCCGGGGTCGTTGACGTCCGGCGAGATCGACGCAGTACGCGTCGTGGGTCCGAGTGCGCCGGCGACGTAGCGCGGCTTGTCGGGCGTCCGCTCGGTCATCGCGTCGCACTCCTGGCGGGCCAGGCGCGCAGACTCGAAGTTGAGCTCGTAGGAGAGCTCCTCCATGCCGTAGTCGCCCAGGGAGATCTCCTGCGCGTTGAACGTGTTGGTCTCGATCATGTCCGCGCCGGCCTCGAGGTACTCGCGGTGGATCCCGGCGATGATCTCGGGCTGGGTCAGCGTCAGCAGGTCGTTGTTGCCCTGGACGTCCGACGGCCAGTCGGCGAACCGTTCGCCGCGGTAGCCCGCCTCGTCAGGGCGATCCCGCTGGATCGCCGTACCCATCGCGCCGTCCAGCACCATGATGCGGCTCCGTAGGAGCTCGGTCAGGGCGGACGTGGCGTCAGGACGGAGGTTGGGGGTGTGGGACACAAGCAATCCTCGAGGAGTTGATCGGTAGGAATGCTGGGAAGCTCCAGCCGGCGGCGGGCTCGCCTGGGCCTCGGGAGCTCCCGAACTTAGTGCCACCAGTATCTCACGACGGACAACGTCGCGCGGGGACCTGGGCCACGCGTGGACACCTTGTCCGCCGATCGATGTCTGGTGTGCCTGTTCTACGGTGTAAGAGTGACTCAATACGCCGCCGTCCTGTGGGACCTCGACGGCACCATCGTCGACACCGAGCCGCTCTGGATGGGCGCCGAGCATGCCTTGGCCGCCGAGCACGGCAAGATCTGGACCGAGGAGGACGGCCTCGCCCTCGTCGGCAACTCCTTGATCGCCTCGGGCCACTACATCCGCGAGAAGCTCGAGCTCGAGATGACTGCCGAGGACGTCGTGGACTACCTCGTCGACCAGCTCGCCACGTCGCTGACCGAGCACATCGACTGGCGACCGGGCGCTCGTGAGCTCATCGAGGCACTCGACTCCGAGGGCGTGCCGCAAGCGCTCGTCACGATGTCCTACACCGCCATCGCGGAGCCCGTCGTCGCCTCGCTGCCGTTCAAGGCTGTCGTGACCGGCGACATCGTGTCGCGGCCCAAGCCCCACCCCGACCCGTACCTCCTGGCGGCGGAGCTGCTCGGCGTCGACGCGGGCGACTGCCTCGCGATCGAGGACTCGGGCACCGGCGCCGCCTCCGCCAGTGCGGCCGGCTGCGACGTGCTCGTGGTGCCGCACTTCGTCAACGTCGAGGAGGCGGAGCGCAGGGTCCAGATCCCGACGCTCGAGGGCATCAAGCCCGACGATCTCGACCCACTGTTCGTCTAGCGGTTGAACAGCCCGCTGAGCAGGCCCTTCTTGCGGTGCCACCCGTGCTGCTCGAGGAACGTGAACAGCGGCTCCTTGATCCGCTTGGTCGAGAACGAGTAGGTCACCGGCGCCATCGAGACCCCTTCGTCGGTCTTGTTGACGCCACCGAACTCGAAGCTGAACTCCTTGCGCGTGCCCTTGCCGGAGAAGAAGCTCTTCTCGAAGCTGCCGCCCCCGGCGTCGAGCGAGCCGGCCGTCTCGGTGTGGACCTCGTTGAAGTCGAACGTGCCCTTGGCGACGTCGAACGTCACCGTGATGCGGTAGTCCTTGTCGATCGTCGTGACCTGGGTCGGATAGAGCGAGGTCGCCTTGACGATGTCCCAGGTGCCGACGATCGTGTCGCCGTCGGCAGCGAAGGAGAAGGGCTCACCCGGATCGTTGATCGACGGAACTGCGGCAAGGACGTCGGCAAGGGGAGTCGGCATGGTCAAACCGTAGGGGAGTCACGACGCCTGCGGGACGTTTATGACCTCGAAGAATGGCATCTCCGGGGGAGTGCCGCCGAACTCGGGGCACAGCGCCTTGTGCGCGCACCACCCGCACAGCCCGCTCTTGCGTGGCGGGAAGTCGCGCAGCTCGATGGCCCGTTCGATGGCGGCCCACAGCGCCATGAGCTTGCGCTCCGTCGCCACCAGCTCATGCTCCTCGGGCTCGTACGTCAGGAGCGTTCCGTCGCCGAAGTACATGAGCTGGAGCAGGGTCGGGATGACGCCTCGGGTGCGCCAGATGACCAGTGCATAGAAGCGCATCTGGAACATCGCCTTGTCCTCGAACCGCGGGTTCGGAGAGCGGCCGCTCTTGTAGTCGACGACCCTGATGCGGCCGTCGGGTGCGACATCGATGCGATCGACGATGCCGGCGAACGTCACGCCGGACTCCAGCTCGTAGGCGACCCGCTCCTCGCGAGACGCCGGCTCGAGCCAGCGCGGGTCCTCCATCTCGAAGTACGTGCGCAGCAGGTCGACCGACGAGGCCAGCCACGCGGTCTCGTCGGCGGCCTGCTCGGCGGTGAACAGCTCGGCGAGCCTGGGCTCCTCGGCCCGCAGCTTGTCCCACTCGCCGGGCAGCAGCTCGACGGCGCGGTCGAGCGTGCGTCCGGGGGCCGGCTCGCCGAACAGGTCCTCGAGAACGGCGTGCACGAGCGTGCCGCGCACCATGACCGGATCGGCCGGCTCGGGCAGCCGGTCGATCGTGCGGAAGCGATAGAGCAGTGGACAGTTCTGGAAGTCACCGGCCCGGCTCGGCGACAACGACCGGCGTACGGTCACTGGTGCGTCGGAGTCGTCCATGCGAGCAGACTAGTTCGGCCCACCGACGAATCGATCCACGCCACGCGACCCGATAGGTTGACTCGGTGAGCTCAACCCCGCGACCCGGCGCCTGGCGACTCGGTCGTCTCGTGGGCGTCGACGTCCTGATCAAGCCGTCGCTGCTGGTCATGGGCGTGGCGCTGGTCGTGCTGTTCGCGCGGCGGTTCGACGAGCGCGCCGACTCCAACCCGTACGTGCTCGCCACGATCTTCGTGCTCGCGCTCTACGTCTCGGTGCTGATCCACGAGCTCGCCCACGTCGCGGTGGCCCGAGGCTTCGGCATGCGCGTCCACTCCGTCACCCTGCACCTCCTCGGTGGCGAGACCCTCATCGAGGGCGAGAGCCGCACGCCATGGCAGGAGCTGGCGGTCTCGATCAGCGGTCCGCTGTCGTCGCTGGCGATCGGCCTCGCCTGCTTCGCCGTCGAGCCGACGCTCGACGGCACGCCCGCTGACGTCGTCCACGCGGTGGCCCAGCTCAACGTCCTCGTCGCGATCTTCAACATGCTTCCGGGGCTGCCGCTCGACGGCGGCCGGGTGTTCCGGGCGATCATCTGGCAGGTCACCGGACGCGAGGAGACCGGCATCCGGGTCGCAGCCTGGCTCGGCCGCATCACGGCTGTGGGCATCGTCGCGTACACGCTCACCCGCACCGACGAACCGACGTTCCAGATCGACTTCGTCATCGCGGTGCTCGTCGGCTGGTACCTCTGGCAGGGCGCGAGCGACGCGCTCAGCAACGCCGGCCGGTCCGCGCGGATCAACTCCCTGCATGCCCGCGCGATCGGCTTCCCGGGCGCGACCCCACCCCCCAACGCCGAGCAGCTCTCGGCCGACCTCCACGGAGCAGATCTCTTGAAGGCAATGGCAGCACGACCCGCCGAGGCGTACGCGCTCGTCGAGTCCGACGGCACGGTCTACGGCGTCCTGACGGCCCGCGCCGTCGACGAGGCCTACCGGGCGAGCCGATGACGTCGTTCATGCGCAGCGGCCCGCTCGAGGCAGGGGAGTGGGTACGCCTGACAGACCCCAAGGGCCGCAAGCACAACGTCCAGCTGGCCGACGGTGCGGAGTTCTCGACCAAGAAGGGCCAGATCAGCCACGACGACATGATCGGCCACCCCGAGGGCATCGTCATCGAGTCGTCGATGGGCGCGCCCTACCAGGTGTTCCGGCCGCTGCTGTTCGAGTACGTCGTGTCGATGCCGCGCGGCGCCGCGATCATCTATCCCAAGGACGCCGCCCAGATCGTCGCGCAGGCCGACATCTATCCCGGAGCACGTGTCGTCGAGGCCGGCGCCGGATCGGGCAGCCTGACCTCCTACCTGTTGCGTGCCATCGGCCCCACCGGCACCCTCGGCTCGTACGAGATCCGCGAGGACTTCGCCGAGAACGTCGTGCGCAACGTGCACCAGGTCGCAGGTCCCAACCCGCCCGGCTGGACGCTCACGGTCGGTGACGTCCGCGAGGTCATCAGCGAGACCGAGATCGACCGGCTCATCCTCGACATGGTCGACCCGTGGACCTGCATCCCGCTCGCCGCCGAGCGCCTCACGCCCGGCGGCATCATCTGCGCCTACGTCGCCACGACGACCCAGCTCTCGCGGTTCGTCGAGACCGTGCGCGAGCAGGGCGGCTTCACCGAGCCGCGCGCCTGGGAGACGCTCGAGCGCGACTGGCACCTCGAGGGCCTCGCGGTGCGTCCCGACCACAAGATGAACGGCCACACGGCGTTCCTCGTGACGGCCCGCAAGATGGCGCCCGGGCAGACCTCGTTGGAGAAGTCGCGGCGGCCCGCACCCGGCGCGTACGGCCCCGACTACAAGGGTCCGCGACCTGCCGGGTTCGTCGAGGAGTAGCAACGTCTGCGCAACGTCATCCAAAAGACACTTCCCATGTGTCTGAGATGACAACCGCTGAGGTGGTCTTGGCGGGTAGGGTCATTCGTACGAGCAGGAGGTGGCCATGACCGACAACGAGCCCATCCAGACGAGCGGATCCGACCAGGAGCTCGCCTACTTGCGCGCGGAGGTCGAGCACCTCAGGCGCCGACTCGGCTCTGAAGGGTCCACCGACTCCCGGCTCTCCGAGCTCGAGGCCAAGCTGTCCGCCACGAGCTCGCAGAACGAGCGACTGACGTCGACACTGCGTGAGGCCCGCGACCAGATCGTGACGCTCAAGGAAGAAGTCGACCGGCTGGCCCAGCCGCCGACGGGCTTCGGCACGTTCCTGCAGCGCAACGACGACGAGTCCGTCGACGTCTTCACCGGCGGCCGCAAGCTGCGGGTCAACGTCAGCCCGTCGGTCGACAAGGAAGACCTGCAGAAGGGGCAAGAGGTCATCCTCAACGAGGCGATGAACGTCGTCATGGCGCTCGACTTCGAGGTCGTCGGCGAGGTCGTCTCCCTCAAGGAGATCCTGGCCGACAACGAGCGCGCCCTGGTGATGGGCAACGCCGACGAGGAGCGCATCGTGCGCCTCGCCGAGTCGCTCGAGGGCATCAAGCTGCGGCCCGGCGACTCGCTGCTGCTCGACTCGCGCTCCGGGTACGTCTACGAGCGCATCCCCAAGAGCGAGGTCGAGGACCTGGTCCTCGAAGAGGTTCCCGACATCGACTACGAGAGCATCGGCGGTCTGCGCAACCAGATCGAGTCGATCCGTGACGCCGTCGAGCTGCCCTACCTGCACCCCGAGATCTTCATCGAGCACGAGCTCAAGCCGCCCAAGGGCGTGCTGCTCTACGGCCCTCCGGGCTGCGGCAAGACCATGATCGCCAAGGCGGTCGCGGCGTCGCTGGCCAAGAAGGTGTCGGAGCGCACGGGTGAGGAAGGGCGTTCGTACTTCCTCAACATCAAGGGCCCCGAGCTGCTCAACAAGTACGTCGGCGAGACCGAGCGGCACATCCGCCTGGTGTTCCAGCGCGCTCGTGAGAAGGCCAGCGAGGGCACCCCCGTCATCGTGTTCTTCGACGAGATGGACTCGCTGTTCCGCACCCGCGGCTCGGGCGTCTCGTCCGACGTCGAGAACACGATCGTCCCGCAGCTGCTGAGCGAGATCGACGGTGTCGAGGGGCTCGAGAACGTCCTGGTCATCGGCGCCTCCAACCGCGAGGACATGATCGACCCGGCGATCCTGCGTCCGGGACGACTCGACGTCAAGATCAAGATCGAGCGGCCCGACGCGGAGTCGGCGACCGACATCTTCAGCAAGTACCTCACCGCCGGCCTGCCGCTGCACGCGGACGACCTGGCCGAGTGGAACGGCGACCGTCAGGCCTGCGTCACGGGCATGATCCAGCGCACCGTCGAGCGTATGTACACCGAGTCCGAGGACAACCAGTTCCTCGAGGTCACCTACGCCAACGGCGACAAGGAAGTCCTCTACTTCAAGGACTTCAACTCCGGCGCCATGATCCAGAACATCGTCGACCGGGCCAAGAAGATGGCGATCAAGGATCTCCTCGAGCACGGTCAGCGCGGCCTGCGGGTGCAGCACCTGCTGCAGGCGTGCCTCGACGAGTTCAAGGAGAACGAGGACCTGCCCAACACGACCAACCCCGATGACTGGGCGCGGATCTCGGGCAAGAAGGGTGAGCGCATCGTGTTCATCCGCACCCTCATCTCCGGCAAGAGCGGCAACGAGCCGGGTCGTTCGATCGACACGGTTGCCAACACCGGCCAGTACCTCTAGGCCAGTGCTGACGTACGACCTCCGTGCCGCCTCCTACGGCAGCGCAGACGCCCGACTGCTGACCGCGGAGGTGCAGGAGGAGTACGTCCTGCGCTACGGCGGCGAGGGTGACACCGCGCCGGTCGACACCTCGGAGTTCGACGGCGAGGGTGGCCGGTTCTTCATGGTCTACGTCGACGACGTCCCGGCGGCGATGGGCGGCTGGCGACGCCACGACCCGTTGGCCGAGTGGGTCGACGCCGAGATCAAGCGCATGTACGTACGTCCGGCGTTCCAGCGGCGAGGCCTGGCCAGGCTGATCCTGGCCGAGCTGGAGCGGACCGCGGCCGAGGCCGGCATCACCCGGCTGATCCTCGAGACCGGGCTCGAGCAGCCCGAGGCGATCGCGATGTACCGCGTCAGCCGGCTACGACGACATACCGGCGTTCGGCTACTACGCCGACTCCGAGCTCAGCGTGCACCTCGGCAAGGTGCTGGACGTCACCTGACGACGGACTCCTCGACGATCTCAGCGGCGACAGCCTGGTCGGCCGAGTCGTCGTGCACGTACTTGCCTCCCTGCAGCAGCGAGGCGATCGCCGCGATGACCGACATCACCGCCGCTGCCGTGAACACCACGATCAGCCCGTGGTGGAACGGCTCGGAGATCAGGTGAGGGAAGAACGTCTTGCCGGTCAGCGTGTCGGCGTTCGACTGAGGGATGGTCTTGAGCGCGCCCGAGGGCCCGAGCAGGCTCTCGATCGGGTTGTAGCCGAGGAACGCCGCGAACAGCGATCCGACCGGTGGGAGGTTGCCGATCTGTTCGGCGGTGCCGTGGGGGACCTGCTGCGCAACGAGACCGTCGGTCAGGGTCTTCGGCAAGGCGTTGGCCAGCCCGACGATCATCAGCGAGAAGAACAGGCCGATCGACAGCGACGTCCCGGAGTTGAAGAACGTGCCGCGCATGCCTGAGGCCGTGCCGCGCTGGCGCGCCGGCACGCTGTTCATGATCGACGAGGTGTTCGGCGCCGAGAAGAGGCCCGAGCCGATGCCGTTGAGGAAGATCAGCAGAGCGAACATCCAGTAGTGGAAGTCGGTCGGGATCAGCAGCATGCCGATGAAGGTCACGGCGACGAGCAGCATGCCGCCACCGGCGAACCACCGGGCCCCGTAGCGGTCCGACAGCGTCCCGGAGACCGGCCCGGCGACGAGGAAGCCGACGGTCAGGGGGAGGAGGTAGATCCCGGCCCACAGGGGAGTGGACTCGAAGTCGTACCCGTGGAGCGGCAGCCAGATCCCTTGCAGCCAGATGATCAGCATGAACTGCATGCCGCCGCGCGCGATCGAGGCCAGGAGTCCGGCGAAGTTGCCCGCGCTGAATGCCCGGATCCTGAACAGGCTCATGTCGAACATCGGGTCGGCGACCCTGGTCTCGATGACGCAGAAGACGACGAGCAGGACGGTGCCACCGATCAGACCGAGCAGAACCCAGGGGTTGAGCCAGCCCATCGTGTGCCCCCCATAGGGCTGGATGCCGTACGTGATCGCGGCGAGGACGGCAGAGAGACCGATCGCGAACGTCAGGTTGCCCGGGATGTCCAGCCTTCCCGGACGCTTCTCGCCCAGCTCGTGGAGCGACTTCCACGACCACAGTGCGCCGAGGATGCCGAACGGCACACTGACCCAGAACACCGCGCGCCAGTGCCACTCGGACAGCAGGCCACCGATGACCAGTCCGAGGAACGAGCCGGCGATCGCCGAGACCTGGTTGATCCCAAGGGCCATGCCGCGTTGGGTCGCCGGGAATGCGTCGGCGAGGATCGCCGTCGAGTTGGCGAACAGCATCGCGCCCCCGATGCCCTGCAGGACGCGCCACAGGATCAGCCACATCGCGCCGGATCCGCCGTCCAGCGGGTCCAGGGCTGTCGCGACCGAGGCGATCGCGAAGACGATGAAGCCCCAGTTGTACATCCGGACCCGGCCGTACATGTCGCCCAGGCGCCCGAACGTCACCACGAACACCGCAGACACCAGCAGGAACCCCATCAGCAACCACAGCAGATAGCCCACGTTGCCGGGCTCGAGCGGGTTGAGGTGCAGACCGCGGAAGATCGCCGGCAGCGAGATGATGACGATCGAGGAGTTGATCGTGACCATCAGCACGCCGAGGGTCGTGTTGGAGAGGGCGACCCACCGGTAGTGGGGGTGATCTCGTCCCCAGCGGTTCTGTCTCCTGCTCGATGTCGCGGCGCTCAAGCGGTCCTCCATGTAGTTGCGACGTGCAACTAGAAGGTTAGCGCGGACCGCCCCTTGCCGGCGTCAGCGGGCCGACGTGGCGAGGGCAGCGCCATGACGGGGCCGGCTCGCTGACCTGAGGGCGACGACCACGCCGACCGCTGCAAGTCCCATCCCGGCCAGCCCGGCGGGAGGCAGCCGGTCGCCGAACATCAGCGCCGCCCACACCATCGTCGTCGGCGGCGTCAGGTAGAGCAGCGTGCTGGCCTTGGTCGCGCCCTGGGTACGAGAGACGTACAGGTACGACCCGTAGCCGCCGAAGCTCGAGAGCAGCACGACCCACGCGACTGCGAACCAGAACGCCGGGGGAGTCGGCTCACCGGCGGTGCCCTCGATCAGTGCCAGCAGCCAGAACGCGAATGCGGCGGTGACGGTCTGCACCGCAAGGGAGCTCAGCACCGACTCCCGCGGGCGCCATCGTTGCTGCAGCACCGTGCCCGACGCCAGCGAGATCATCCCGACGAACGGGAGGACGTACGCCCACCATGGAGCGTCGCCGGCCCCCAGGTCGCCGCTGACGACGAGCAGCACACCGCCAAGCCCCAGAGCCAGTCCCAGGAGCTGCGCCGCTCGCGCGCGCTCTGACAGCACGAGGGCCGCCAGCACGATCACCACCAAGGGCTGCATCGATGCGATCAGCGCGGTCGTCCCGGATGGCACGCCCAGACCGACGCCGCTCACCGTGAGGCCGAGATAGGCCACCTGGCACAGCAGCCCGAGGACGACCTGTCGGCCCAGGCCGGCACGACTGATGCGCTCACGCCGCCACAGGCACAGCGCCATCAGGATCACGGCAGCCACGAGGTATCGCCAGGCCAGCAGGGTCGAGGCCGGCGCCTGGCGCGTGCCGAGCTCCGCCCCGATGAAGCCAGAGCTCCACAGGACGACGAGGGCAACCGAAGGACCGACGTTCGTACGCACGTTGGGGGACATGCCTTCACATAAACATACCGGTCGGTATACTTGCAGTGTAGATCCCGAAGGAGTTCGCATGACGACCATCACGCAGCCGCGGATGACGCCCACGGCCCATCGCATCCTCGACACCGCAGCCGGCCTGTTCTACGAGCACGGCCTCCGCGCGGTCGGCGTCGAGCGCATCGCCGAAGAGGCCGACACGACCAAGAAGACGATCTACGACCGCTTCGGCTCCAAGGACGGGCTCATCACGGCCTACCTGCGCCAACGGTGCGACCGATGGCACGACTACGCCACGGCGTACGTCCAGGAGCACCATCCCGAGCCGGGCACGGGCCGGATCCTCGCAGTGCTCGACGCACTCGGCAGCTGGATGGCCGTCAACTCGCGAGGTTGCGGCTTCGTCAATGCGTACGCCGAGCTGGCCGGCACAGGACACCAGGGCCTGCCGATCATCGCCGAGGAGAAGATCTGGACCCGCGACTACTACATCGGCCTGCTGACCGAGCTGGGCATACCGGACGCCGAGCGGCGTGGGCGCGAGGTGGCCCTGGTGCACGAGGGAGCGATCGTGCAGCTCACCGCCGGAGCCCAGCCCGAGGCGATGGCCGATGCACGCGAGCTGGTCCGCAGACTCGTCGACGACGGTGTCGCCGCGCGTGACTCAGCCGCCGGGACCGTAGGCTGGGCGCATGACAGTGAGGCGCGTGCAGGGGAGTGAGGTCGAGTACGGCATCGCCGTGCAGGGGCAGCCGCACGCCAACCCGATGGTCGCCTCGACGCATGTCGTCAACTCCTACGCCGCCGCGCACGGCCTGACCCGCCGCGCCAGGTGGGACTTCGAGGAGGAGAACCCGCTGCGTGACGCGCGCGGCTTCGACCTGAGCCGCGAGGTCGCCGACCCGTCCCAGCTGACCGACGAGGACATGGGCCTCGCCAACATCATCCTCACCAACGGCGCCCGGCTCTACGTCGACCATGCGCACCCGGAGTACTCCAGCCCCGAGGTCACCAACCCGCTGGACGTCGTGTTGTGGGAGAAGGCCGGCGAGAACGTCATGCGCCTCGGTGCCGAGCTGGCGGCCAAGATCCCCGGCACCGCGCCGATCGTGCTCTACAAGAACAACGTCGACAACAAGGGTGCCTCCTACGGCGCCCACGAGAACTACCTCATGCGGCGCGACGTGCCGTTCGACCAGATCGTCGAGCACCTCACGCCGTTCTTCGTCTCGCGCCAGGTGTTCACCGGTGCCGGACGCGTGGGGCAGAAGCAGGACGGCAGCGTCCACGCGTTCCAGATCAGCCAGCGCGCCGACTACTTCGAGGTCGGGGTCGGCCTCGAGACGACGCTCAAGCGACCGATCATCAACACCCGCGACGAGCCGCATGCCGACCCCAAGAAGTACCGCAGGCTGCACGTCATCATCGGCGACGCCAACTGCTCCGAGACCGCGATCTACCTCAAGCACGGCACGACCTCGCTCGTGCTGGCGATGATCGAGGCGGGCTTCCTGACGCGCAGCCTCGCCCTGGCGGCACCCGTCACTGCCCTGCACGACATCTCGTACGACCCGACGCTGACGCAGAAGGTCGAGCTCGAGGACGGCCGCACCGTCACGGCGCTCGAGCTGCAGGGGGAGTACCTCCGCCTGGCCAAGGAGTTCGTGGCGCGCGAGGGCTCCGACGAGCAGACCGACGACATCCTGCGCCGGTGGGAGAGCGTCCTCGACCGACTCACCCGCGACCCGATGGAGTGTGTGCGCGAGCTCGACTGGGTCGCCAAGCTGGCGCTTCTGGAGCGCTATCGCGAGCGTGACGGCCTCGACTGGGACCACGCCAAGCTGCACCTCGTCGACGTGCAGTACCACGACGTCAGGCTGCACAAGGGGCTCTATCACCAGCTCATCCGCACCGATCGCATGGACCGGCTGCTGACCGATGAACAGGTCGCCGCCGCGGTCACCGACCCGCCGCGCGACACCCGGGCGTACTTCCGCGGCATGTGCCTGGCCAAGTTCTCCAAGGACATCGCCGCCGCGTCGTGGGACTCGGTCATCTTCGACCTGCCGGGACAGGACTCGCTGCAGCGCATTCCCACCATGGAGCCTCTACGCGGCACGGCCGAGCACGTGGGCGAGCTGTTCGACCGCAGCAACACCGCCAGCGAGCTGTTCGCCGCCATCACAGGTCGTTAGCGCCATGTCGGACCACGCCGCACGCAGGGAACGCCGCATCACCGCAGCGATATTCGTCACGGCGCTCCTCGGAGTCACCGGGCTCGTGGTGTCCGCCGCCCTGCTGGCGAAGCCGGCGGACACCGAGCCGCGCGCCGCACCCGCGCCAACACCCACGACCACGATGGCGCCGGTCAAGCCCGTGTCGGAGCCGGTGGCACCGGCGCCTGAACCGTCGGGTGAGCACATCTCGGCGAGCTGGCTGTCCGACGTCTCGCGGCAGACCGGCATCGGCACCGTGGCCCTCGAGGCATACGCGCTCGCATCCGTGCGCCTGGCCAGCGAGCAGCCGAAGTGTCACGTCGGCTGGACCACGCTCGCCGGCATCGGGGCGATCGAGTCCGGGCACGGCACCAACGGGGGCAGCCGTCTGCGCGCGGACGGCACCACGTCACGACCGATCCTCGGGCCCGCTCTCGACGGCTCGTCCGGCATGGCCCGCATCCCCTCTGACAAGCAGTCCGAGAAGTGGCACGGCGACACGCAGTGGGACCACGCCGTGGGACCCATGCAGTTCATCCCGTCCACGTGGCGCAAGTGGGGCTCGGACGGCAACGCGGACGGCACATCCGATCCCAACAACGTGGTCGACGCGGCCTACGCGGCCGGGCGCTACCTGTGCGCCTCGGGCCGAGACATGCGGACCGGCGAGGGCTGGACGCAGGCGATCTTCTCGTACAACCACTCCGAGCACTACGTCCGCAGCGTCGTCGCGCGGGCCAACTCGTACGTCACGCACTAGCCGAACGGTTGGGGCGGGCGGGGACCGTCTCCTGGAATGTTGCTCGGCCCCCGCCCGCTGGCGTCCGGCTGGGTGCTCAACCGGACGTCTATCCCTTCGTACCCGACTTCGGCACGAATAACCGGGCCATCCGCGAATGGCGAGGTCACGCCACGTCTGGCCTCGCCGGGATAGGGTTGGGGCATGTCCGAACAGCAGCACAAGAGCACCCGCAAGGCGAGCGAGCCCGAGGCTCAGGCCGAGACCACCGAGGTCGATGCCGAGCGCAAGGAGAAGCTCGACGATGACGTCGACTCGATCCTCGACGAGATCGACGACGTGCTCGAGGAGAATGCCGAGGAGTTCGTCCGCAGCTTCGTGCAGAAGGGCGGGCAGTGATGCTGCCTGACGGCACTCGACTGTCCGAAACTTCGTCCTTCGCCGACTACCTCGCCGTCAGAGCTCCCGAGCTGCTGCCTTCTGCCCGCGCGACCGATGGGGGGAGCCTCGTGGGAGTCACGCACGGCACCACGATCGTCGCCGCGACGTTCGACGGCGGCGTCGTCATGGCCGGCGACCGACGCGCCACGATGGGCAACGTCATCGCCCAGCGCGACATCCAGAAGGTCTTCCCGACCGATGAGTACTCGTGCGTCGGCATCGCCGGCACCGCTGGGCTCGCCGTCGAGATGACCCGGTTGTTCCAGGTCGAGCTCGAGCACTACGAGAAGATCGAGGGCACGGTCCTGTCGACCGACGGCAAGGCCAACCGCCTCGCTGCGTTGATCCGCAACAACCTCGGCATGGCGATGCAAGGGCTCGCGGTCGTCCCGCTGTTCGCCGCGTACGACCTCGATGCCGGAGTCGGACGCATCTTCGCCTTCGACGTCACGGGCAACCGCAACGAGGAGCGCGCGTTCCACTCCGTCGGATCAGGCTCCACGTTCGCGCGAGGATCACTCAAGAAGCTCTACAGCGAGGGCATGAGCGAGACCGACGCCGTGACCGCCGCGATCCAGGCGCTCTATGACGCGGCCGACGACGACACCGCGACCGGCGGTCCCGACCTCGCCCGCCGCATCTTCCCGATGGTCGGCGCCATCACGGCCAACGGCTACCGCGCCTACTCCGAGGACGAGACAGCCGCGATCGCCGACCAGGTCATCGCCGCCCGCATGGGCCGCCCCGACGGCCCTTCGGCCCCCCTGACGTGAGAGGACCGACCCGATGACGCAACCGTTCTACGTCTCGCCCGAGCAGCTGATGAAGGACCGGGCGGACTTCGCCCGCAAGGGCATCTCCCGTGGCCGCAGTGTCGCAGTGGTCCTCTACGACGACGGCATCCTGTTCGTCGCGGAGAACCCGTCCCAGGCCCTGCACAAGATCAGCGAGATCTACGACCGCATCGGCTTCGCCGCCGTCGGCCGCTACAACGAGTTCGAGAACCTGCGCATCGCCGGCGTACGCCTTGCCGACCTGCGCGGTTACTCCTACGACCGGCGCGACGTCACGGCTCGCGGACTCGCCAACGCGTACGCGCAGACGCTCGGCACGATCTTCTCCTCCGGCGGTGAGAAGCCCTACGAGGTCGAGATCTTCGTCGGCGAGCTCGGCGACGACGCGTCGCAGGACCAGGTCTACCGACTGATGTACGACGGCTCGGTCGCCGACGTGCAGGGCTACGGCGTGATGGGCGGGCAGAACGAGCAGGTCGAGAAGTACCTCAGCGAGCACTACCGGGCCGGCCTGCCGCTGGCCGAGGCGATCCGCGTCGCCGTCACGGCGCTCGGTCAGGACGCGACCCCGCCCCGCACGGTCGAGTCATCCTCGCTCGAGGTCGCCATCCTCACCCGCTCACGCACGCAGCCGCGCAAGTTCCGTCGCGTCAGCGACGCGGACGTCTCCGCCGCCCTCAGCTCCTGATTCGAGGCGTTACGGCGAAAGTGACTCAGGTCACTCGAGTCGAAGTGGAAAGGTTGCTCCGGTTGAGCCTAGGATAAGCGGAGAGACTATCCGCATAACTCCTGGAGCCTGTCATGACCGTTGCGACGATGTTCGTAGCCGGCTGAGGGCCTGACGATGTCGATCACCGCCTGGCACCCGCCGTTCATCACTGCCGACCGCCTCGCCAAGCGATGGTCGCCGGCGGCGCGAAGTCAGGGTCGGGTGCCCGCCCGGCCCAGGGGTGGTGACACCCCGCGAACCGGGCGGCTGAGTGCCCCCGGGTCTGCGCTCACCTCGATGGTTCGTCGAGCCCAGATCGAGTGTGCTGGTGGGCATACCCGGTCGACCGACCGGCGCTTCATCGAAGGAGAGCTCACATGAGTTCCGAGCTGACCATGACGCGCGAGTCGTCTGCTGCATTCGCCGGCGCCCGGACAAGAGGTGCCACCGCATCACGCGGCGCAGGGGAGCGGCGGGCGATGTCCGTCTCGCGCCTGCTCTTCCACCCCGGGGTGCGCGAGGTGCTCCTGCTGGCGGCCCTGTGGATGGGCTACAGCGCGAGCCGCATGCTGGCGGACCACGACTTGGTGAGCGCCCGTCAACGGGCCGCGGACATCCTGGACATCGAGCGGTTCTTCCACCTCGACATCGAGGCCTGGATCAACTCCACGCTCGGCACCGTGCCGTCGATCGCCGTGCCCATGTCGTTCTGGTACGCCTCGCTGCACTACCTCGTGACCCCGGCCGTGCTGGCGTTCATCTTCTGGAAGCACCGCAGCGACTACCGGCGTGCCCGCAACGGCCTCGTGATCGGCTCGGCCATCGGCCTGGTGGCGTACGTGCTGATCCCGACCGCCCCGCCGCGGCTGATGGGTGCCGGATACGTCGACGCGCTGGCGCAGTCGGCGACGTACGGCTGGTGGTCCGGCCACGCCTCCGCACCGGCAGGACTCGGCGGCCTCACCAACGAGCTCGCGGCGATGCCGTCGCTCCACGTGGGCTGGACCGTCTGGGTGGCCTGGGCCATGTGGCGGTACGTCAAGCGCACGGGCCACGTGCTGTCAGTGCTCTACGTCGCGGGCACGACCCTCGTCGTCGTCGCGACGGGCAACCACTGGCTGCTCGACGCCATCATGGGTGCTGTCGTCGTCGCGATCGGCATCGTGGCCGCATCGCGCCTGGCCGGCGATCCTCGCCACGCACCGGTCGAGTCGACGCCGTCATGGTGACGTCCCTGCTGGGATTCGTGTTCGCCCTCGCGGAGTCGGGCCTCGGGCTCGGCGCGGTGCTGCCCGGTGAGGTGGCCATCTCGGGCCTCGCTGCCAACGTCGACGGCGTCCTGCCGCTGCTCGCTCTCGGCATCGCGGTCGCGCTCGGCGCGAGCGCGGGGGACCACCTCGGCTATGTCATCGGACGGGTCAGCGGTCCGCGCCTGCGAGGCTCGCGGCTGATCGCGCGGCTCGGACGCAACCGCTGGGACAGGGCGACCGACCTCATGCAGGCGCACGGCTTCTGGGCCATCCTGGTGAGCCGCCTGCTGCCCTTCGTCCGTACGGTCATGCCGGCCGTCGCGGGTGCCGCACACCTTCGCTACCCGCGCTTCGCGGTGGCGTCGCTGGTCGGCGCGGCCGGTTGGTCGGCCGTCTGGGTCGGCGCAGGCGCGGGACTTGCCGCCAGTGGGCTGCTCGACAACACGCCGCTCGTCATCGCGGCGGTGGCCGGCGTCGCCGTGGTCGCACTGGTCGTCAGAGTCGTGCGCAAGCGTCGCCGCCCGACCGTGCCCGCCGACCTCTCGGCGCTCGGCGAGTCGGCCCCCGAACCGGTCTGCGCACGGTGACCCGGCTCGCTACAAGTCAGTGACGTTCGCGCGCCGCACCACACGGGCGTGCCCGCGCGACTAGGCTGAACACATGGACCGGCGGATCTTCGGTATCGAGAACGAGTACGGCGTCACGTGCTCCTTCAAGGGCCAGCGCCGGCTGTCACCAGATGAGGTGGCCCGCTACCTGTTCCGCCGGGTGGTGTCGTGGGGTCGCAGCAGCAATGTGTTCCTCCGCAACGGAGCTCGTCTCTACCTCGATGTCGGCAGCCACCCGGAGTACGCCACGCCGGAGTGCGACGACCTCGTCGACCTCGTCACGCACGACCGAGCCGGGGAGCGAATCCTCGAGGGCCTCATGATCGATGCCCAGAAGCGGCTGGCCGACGACGGCGTCGAGGGCGACATCTATCTGTTCAAGAACAACACCGACTCCGCCGGCAACTCCTACGGATGCCACGAGAACTACCTCGTCAGCCGGCAGGGCGAGTTCAGCCGTCTCGCCGACGTCCTGATCCCGTTCCTGGTGTCCCGACAGATCATCTGCGGCGCCGGCAAGATCCAGCAGACTCCGCGCGGCACGATCTTCTCGGTCAGCCAGCGCGCCGAGCACATCTGGGAGGGCGTCTCGAGCGCCACGACCCGGTCGCGGCCGATCATCAACACCCGCGACGAGCCGCACGCCGACGCCGAGCGCTTCCGTCGCCTGCACGTCATCGTCGGCGACTCCAACATGAGCGAGACGACGACCCTGCTCAAGGTCGCGACCACCGATCTCGTCCTCCGCATGATCGAGGGTGGGGTGTCGATGCGTGACATGACCCTCGACAACCCGATCCGCGCGATTCGCGAGATCGCCCACGACATGACCGGCCGCCGCAAGGTGCAGCTCGCCAACGGGCGTGAGCTCTCGGCGCTGGAGATCCAGGCCGAGTACTTCGGCAAAGCGGCCGAGTTCGTCGACAAGCACGGACTCCACACCCCGACGATCACGCGCGCGCTCGACCTGTGGGAGCGCACGCTCAAGGCCGTCGAGTCCGAGGACCTGTCGCTCGTCGAGCGTGAGGTCGACTGGGTCATCAAGTACAAGCTGCTCGACCGCTATCGCAGCGTCAACGGGCTCAGCTGGGGCGATCCCCGCATCGCGCAGCTCGACCTCGCCTATCACGACATCCGCCGCGACCGAGGCATCTTCTACCTGCTGGAGAAGAAGGGCGCCGTCGCCCGCGTGACGAACGACCTCGACGTGTTCGCGGCCAAGTCCATACCTCCGCAGACCACGCGCGCACGCCTGCGCGGGGACTTCATCAAACGGGCCCAGGAGCGCCGCCGCGACTTCACGGTCGACTGGGTCCACCTCAAGCTCAACGACCAGGCCCAACGCACCGTGCTCTGCAAGGACCCGTTCCGGTCACACGACGAGCGGGTGCAGCGACTGATCGACGGGATGTGACGACGGGCGGCTTGTCCGCTGTCGTTAGGATGACCGACGATCTGTTTTCCCATCGTGAAGGTCGTTCTCGTGCGTCGAATTCTCCTGGCAACTGTTGCTGCCACCAGCCTCGTTCTCGCTGGATGCGGCGGTAGCAGCGACTCGGGAGGCGGGGGCCTCGACAACGTCAAGGTGAGCTCGGCCAAGACCCCCAAGGTCACGGTCGAGAAGGGCTTCAAGGCCACCAAGACCACGTCCCGCGTCGTCAAGAAGGGCGGCGGCGAGGAAGTCGCCAACGGAGACGCGATCAAGATCAGCCTCGCCGGTGTCAACGGCACGACCGGCAAGCAGTTCGACAGCACGTACGCCACGGGCAAGCCCGTCACGCTGACGCTCGGCGAGGGCATGCTCCCCGGCTTCGTCAAGGGACTCGTCGGCCAGAAGATCGGCAGCCGCGTGCTCGTCGCGATCCCGCCCAAGGACGGCTTCGGCGATCAGGGCCAGTCGACGTACAACATCAAGAAGAACGACACGATGGTCTTCCTCTTCGACCTGGTCGCCAAGGTCCCCACCGAGGCGACGGGCGCCAGCAAGAGCCTGCCCAAGGACCTGCCCAAGCTCAAGCTCGACGCCGACAAGCACCCGGCCGGATTCGTCAAGACCAAGACCATGGACAAGAAGAAGTCCAAGGTGAGCGCCGACGTCGTGATCCAGGGCAAGGGCGACAAGGTCAAGTCCGGCCAGACCCTCACGGTCCAGTACGTCGGCCAGGTCTACCCGACCGGCGCCGTCTTCGACGAGTCGTGGTCCAAGCAGGCCGTGCCCTTCCAGATCGGTGGAGAAGGCCTCATCAAGTGCTGGAACGAGACGCTTATCGGCCAGAAGGTCGGCAGCCGCGTCGTCATCGTCTGCCCGCCCGACACCGCGTACGGCAACAAGCCGCCCGCGGGCAGCAAGATCGGCAAGGGCGACACGCTGATCTTCGCAGTCGACTTGCTCGACGCTTCCTGACATCCTCCTGACATGGCCGAACGCAAGACCGAGAGGTTGATGAACCTCATCTTCGCGTTGCTGGTCAGTCGCCAGTACCTCACGAAGGACCAGATTCGCGAGTCGATCGCCGACTATCGCGATTCCACGCCTCAGGCGTTCGACCGCAAGTTCGAGCGCGACAAGGAGGAGCTGCGCGAGCTCGGCATCACTGTCGAGATGGGCCAGAACGACAAGTACTTCAACGACGAGCCGGGCTACCGCATCCGTCGCGACGAGGCCGAGCTGCCCGATCTCGAGCTGACTCGCGAGGAAGCAGCCGTCATCGGGCTCGCCACCCAGGTCTGGGAGCACGCCGGCCTGGCGAGCGAGTCCACGACGGCCCTGGTCAAGCTCAAGGCCATCGGGGTCGACGTCGACACCAGCGTGCTGCGCATGGCCGAGCCCAAGCTGTCGACCGACGAGCCGTCGTTCGACAGCATGTGGGAGGCCGTCACGCGGCGCATCCCCGTCTCGTTCGTCTATGCCCGTCCCGGCCGTGAGCCGATGGAGCGGCATCTCCTGCCGTGGGGCATCATCTCGTGGCACGACCGCTGGTATGTCGGGGGATACGACCTCGATCGCGAGGAGGCCCGCATCTTCCGGCTCTCGCGAGTGATCGGTGAGGTCGAGACGATGGGCGCGCCCGGGTCGTACGAAGTGCCACCAGATGTCGACATGAAGGACATCGCCCGCGACCTCTTCCCGCCGTCGTCCGACGTGGCCGCCGTGCTGCGGATCCGCACGGGCCGCGGACAGTCGTTGCGCCGCCTCGCCGAGAAGGTCACCCCGCTCGGCGACGATCTCGACGAGGTCGAGATCCGCTACTCGTCCCGCTGGGAGCTGGCCTCAGAGGTGGCCTCCTACGGTCCCGACGTGGTCGTCGTGTCGCCCCCAGACGTACGCGACGCCGTCATCGAGCGCCTCAAGGCCGCGGTCCAGGGCAGCGTCGAGGCGACCGCATGAGCAGGTCGCGCCAGCAGGTCGTCCGGATGCTGGCCCTCGTGCCCTATCTGCAGGGCAACGACGGCATCCCCGTCAACGAGGTTGCCGCCGAGTTCGGTGTCACGCCCCGGGTCATCCGCGACGATCTCCGCCTGCTGATGTACACCGGCACGGGGGAGTACGCCGGAGAGCTGATCGACTTCGACCTCACCGCGCTCGAGGAGGACGGCGTCGTGCACATTCGCGACGCCGAGTTCATGACGCGGCCGCTGCGCATCAGCGCGCGCGAGGGCGTGGCGCTGATCGTGGCCCTGCGTACGCTCCGCGCTTCGGCGTCCGGCTCCGAGCTCACGGTCATCGACAGCGCCCTCGCCAAGCTCGAGAGCGCTGTCGGCGACACCGCCTCTGCGCCGGTCGACGTGCTGCTCGACGAGGTCGACCCGACGATCCACTCGTCGATCGTGCACGCCCTGGCCAACGGCAAGCGCCTCCAGCTGACCTACGCGACGGTCGCCCGCGACGAGCAGTCCGAGCGCGCCGTCGACCCCCGCCGGCTGTTCACGGAGCAGGGCAAGCTCTATCTCGAGGCGTGGTGCATGCGGGCCCAGGACCTGCGCTTCTTCAGGCTCGACCGGGTCATCGACGCCGAGGTCACCGAGATCGACGCCGAGGACCACGACGTCCAGGAGCGAGACCTCTCCGACGGCATCTTCACGGTCGGCGAGGACACCCCGTACGCCTTGGTCGACCTGCATCCACGGGCGCACTGGCTCACCGAGTACTACCAGGTCGACCTGCTCGAGCAGAATGCCGACGGCGTCTGGCGGGCCAAGCTCTACGGCGCCGACTGGGCCTGGCTCAGGCGTCTCGTGCTCCGCAATGCCGGTTCGGTGGCGGTCATCGAGCCAGACTTATTGCGTTCACAGGTAGTTGACGACGCCCGTGCTGCCCTCAGCGCGTACGATGAGCAGTGAATCGTCCCCCTAGGAGTAGCCATGTTCCGCCAGATCGGCCCCACTGAGATCCTTGTCGTCCTCGGAGTCGTGTTGCTGCTGTTCGGTGGCAAGAAGCTCCCCGAGCTCGCACGCGGATCGGGCAAGGCGCTGCGCATCTTCAAGACCGAGGTCAAGGCCCTCCACGACGACGATGACGACGAGATCAAGCCCGCGTCGCTCGAGACCGTCACGTCGACGGAGCCGGACAAGAAGCCCGAACAGGCCTGACGCTTGGCGCTTCGGCGCGGCAGTACCACCCCGCCCGGTGGCACGATGCCGCTGGTCGGCCATCTCCGTGAGCTGCGTCGGCGACTGATCATTGCGGTCCTCGCCATCGTGGTGGGCACCATTGTCGGCTGGATCATCTATCCCCAGGCCTTCGACTTCCTCAAGCAGCCGTACGTCGACGGCATCAAGCCGCTCCTCGAACGCAAGGGCTTCAAGGCCGACCTCGTCCTCAACGGCGGGGTGGGGAGTGCGTTCAGCTTCAGGCTCAAGCTGGCCCTGAGCATCGGTCTGGTCATCTCGAGCCCGGTGTGGATCGGACAGATCTGGGGGTTCATCCTGCCTGCGCTGCACCGTCACGAGAAGCGGTGGGCGTTCCTGCTGACGGCGACCGGCGCACCGCTGTTCATCGGCGGCGTCGTGGTCGGCTACCTCGTGCTGCCCAAGGGCATCCAGGTCCTCATCAGCTTCGCTCCGGCCTCGGTCGACGTGCTGCTGTCCCTCGAGGACTACCTCAACTTCGTCATTCGTACGGTGCTTGGTCTTCGGCGTCGCAGCGGAGATTCCGCTCGTCGTCGTGATGCTCAACCGACTCGGCCTGGTCAGCGCCCGCCAGCTCGCACGGGCGCGCCCCTGGACCGTCATCGGCATCTTCGTCTTCGCCGCGGTCGCCACGCCCAGCACCGACCCGCTGACGATGCTGTTCCTCGCTGCGCCAATGACTGTCCTCTACCTCATCTCGGAAGTCATCGCGAAGCTCACGGACCGCAAGCGGGCCAAGACGGCCCCCGAGGAGCTCGCCGACGACGAGGTCTCCCCACTCGACGACGACTAGCCCCTACGCTTCTCACATGCACTACGCGCTTGTCGTCAATCCGACCTCCGGCAAGCGCCGCGGCGAAGCCATCGCCGCGCAGGCAGCCGAACGACTCGGGCACGCCGGCCACGTCACCACGCGCATCCAGGGCGAGGACGCACCATCGGCCCGCGACCAGCTCAAGCAAGCCATCGACGGCGGGCTCGACGGTGTCCTGGTCGTCGGGGGAGACGGCGCGCTGCACGGAGTGCTCGACCACGTCGCCGACACGGACCTCGCCTTCGGCCTGATCCCCGCCGGCACGGGCAACGACACGGCTCGCTCGCTTGGCATCCCGGTCAAGGACGTCGACGCGGCGGTCGACCTGATCGTCGCCGGTCACGTCCGCACGGTCGACCTGGCTCGTACGGGCGAGGCGTACGTCGCGACCGTGATCGCGTCCGGCTTCGACTCCAAGGTCAACGAGCGAGCCAACGACATGACCTGGCCGCGCGGCAACATGCGCTACAACATCGCGATCCTCGCCGAGCTGCGCAAGTTCGAGCCGCTGCCGTTCACCCTGACGCTGGACGGCCGCACGATCGAGCGCGAGGCGATGCTGGTCGCCGTGGGCAACGGGCCGTCGTTCGGCGGCGGCATCCGCATCTGCGAAGGCGCATCGATGGACGACGGCCTGCTCGACGTGGTCGTCATCAACCCGGTCAGCAAGGGCAAGCTGATCCGGGTGTTCCCCAAGCTCTACAAGGGCACCCACGTCACGATGCCGGAGTTCGAGCGCCATCTGGTCCGCGAAGTGACGCTCTCGTCGCCTGGCATCGTGGCGTACGGCGACGGGGAACGGCTCGGTCCGCTGCCGATGACGACGACTGTGCAGCCAGGAGCGTTACGGGTCTTCGCACCACCCGCGCCGTGACGGGTGGATCACCCGGTCACGCGTAGGCTGGACACATGACCTCCCCGGCCGAGAAGTATGCGAATTCCCGCGCCGCCCGGGAATATCCGCACCTGGCTGCGTTCCGCGGCCACTACGCGTTCGAGCTCGACAACTTCCAGGTCGAGGCGTGCAAGGAGGTCGAGGCCGGCCACGGCGTCCTGGTCGCCGCACCCACCGGCTCGGGCAAGACCATCGTCGGCGAGTTCGCCGTGCACCTGGCCCTCGAGACCAACCGCAAGTGCTTCTACACGACGCCGATCAAGGCGCTGTCCAACCAGAAGTACGCCGACCTCGTCGCCCGCCACGGCGCCGAGAACGTCGGGCTGCTGACCGGCGACAACACCATCAACGGCGAGGCTCCCGTCGTCGTGATGACGACCGAGGTCCTGCGCAACATGCTCTACGCCGGATCGCGCACGCTCGACACCCTCGGCTACGTCGTGATGGACGAGGTGCACTACCTGGCCGACCGGATGCGCGGCGCCGTGTGGGAGGAAGTCATCATCCACCTGCCGGAGTCGGTGTCGGTCATCTCGCTCTCGGCGACGGTGTCCAACGCCGAGGAGTTCGGTGACTGGCTCACCGAGGTGCGCGGCGACACCGTCACGATCGTCGAGGAGCGCCGGCCCATACCCCTGCACCAGCACGTGCTCGTGGGCCGCAAGATGTTCCCACTGTTCGAGTCGAGCGCCGACGGCGACGGTGTGGAGGTCAACCAGGCGCTGACCCGCATCGCACGTGACGACTGGCAGTTCAGCCGTATGCACAAGGGCCGGCCCGGCAAGGGTGGCAAGCGTCCCCGCAGCCGGCACCGCACCGCGAGCCGGGTCGAGGTCGTCGAACGCCTGGACGCCGAAGGGCTCCTGCCGGCGATCTGCTTCATCTTCAGCCGCGCCGGATGCGCCGCGGCGGTCAAGCAGTGCCTCGATGCGCGCCTGACCCTGACGACACCCGAGGAGCAGGCGGAGATCGGCGCCGTCGTCGACGCGACGTGCTCGCACCTGCCCGAGGACGACCTGCACGTCCTGGGCTACTACGAGTTCCGCGACGCCCTCGTGCGCGGCATCGCCTCGCACCATGCCGGCATGCTGCCGACGTTCAAGGAGTGCGTCGAGCTGCTGTTCAGCGACGGCCTGGTCAAGATCATCTTCGCCACCGAGACCCTCGCGCTCGGCATCAACATGCCCGCCCGCTCGGTCGTCATCGAGAAGCTGTCGAAGTGGAACGGCGAGACGCACGCCAACATCACGCCGGGGGAGTACACGCAGCTCACGGGCCGTGCCGGTCGCCGCGGCATCGATGTCGAGGGGCACGGCGTCGTGCTGTGGCAACCCGGGCTCGACCCGAAGCAGGTCGCCGGTCTTGCGAGCACGCGGACGTACCCGCTCAACTCGTCGTTCCAGCCGTCCTACAACATGGCGGTCAACCTCGTGGGACAGGTCGGCCGGACCATCGCCCGCGAGCTGCTCGAGCAGTCGTTCGCGCAGTTCCAGGCCGATCGTGCCGTCGTGGGGCTCGCCCGGCAGATCCGCAAGGCGGACGAGGCGCTCGAGGGCTACAGCGAGAACATCCAGTGCGACAAGGGCGACTTCATGGAGTACGCCGCGCTGCGCCGCGAGCTCAGCGACATCGAGGCGTCGGGTTCCAAGGCGCGGCGAGCCGCGGACCGCCAGGACGTCGTCGAGTCGCTCGTCAAGCTCAAGCCCGGTGACATCATCAACGTGCCCGTCGGCCGCTGGGCCGGCATCGCCGTGGTGCTCGATCCGGGACGTACGACCGACAACGAGGGCCCGCGGCCCATGGTGCTGACCGCCAACCGGCACGCGCGGCGGCTCGCGATGGTCGACTTCAACACCCCGGTGTCACCCATCACCACGATGCGCATCCCCAAGTCGTTCAACGCGCGCAACCCGCAGTCACGGCGCGACCTGGCCTCCCAGCTGCGCAACCGGGCCGAAGGCGTCGCGTGGCGGCAGGACAAGCCCTACCGCGAGAACGTCTCGCGCGAGGATCCCCGCATCGCAGCGATCCGCGACAAGCTGCGCAACCACCCGTGCCACAGCTGTCCCGACCGCGAGAAGCATGCCCGCTGGGCCGAGCGCTACTTGAAGCTCGAGCGCGACACCGCCAACCAGCGCGGCCGGATCGAGTCGCGTACGAACACCGTCGCGCGGCAGTTCGACCGGGTCTGCGAGGTGCTCGACGTGCTGGGCTACCTCGACGGAGACCAGGTCACGGACGACGGCAAACGGCTCCAGCGGCTCTACAGCGAGCTGGACCTGCTGGTCAGCGAGTGCCTGCGCGGGGGAGTCTGGGACGGCCTGGAGGCGGCTGAGCTCGCTGCGGTCGTCAGCGGCCTGACGTTCGAGTCACGCAACGCCGACGATGCACCCGCTCCGCGCTTCCCCACCGAGCCGGTGCGCATCGTCGCCGACACGATGACCAACCTCTGCACCGACCTGCAACGACTCGAGCGCGAGCACCGCGTCAGGTTCCTGCACCAGCCCGACTTCGGCTTCGCGCACGCGGTCTGGCAGTGGAGCATGGGCGCATCGCTCGACGACGTGCTCGGTCAGATGGACCTGGCCGCCGGCGACTTCGTCCGAGCCATGAAGCAGCTGATCGACGTCGTCGCCCAGATCGCCGATGCCGCCGGCCCCGGGCCGCTGCGCGACACCGCCCGAGAGGCACTCGACCTGCTCCGCCGAGGCGTCGTCGCCTACACCAGCGTCACCAGCTGATCCCTCGCTGGGAGTGACGTTTGGGTCGCGAATCGCCGTGCCACCCCGACGCAAACGTCACGCTCAGCGGGGCTTCACTCAGCTGCGAGGGCTGTCAGGGCTCTTTCGGTGGCTCCACCGAGACCCCAGGTCTCGCCGAACGTACGGAACGCGTCGTCCTGCACGGGTCCCGTGAGCACCTCGAAGTCGCAGGCCTCGCGATTGACCGCCACGACCGTACGCGCGGCGGCGATGTAGTCGCCCGAGTCCAGCAGGGACTGGCGCACCCGCGGCTTGATCGACGACCAGCGGTCCTGGGCCGCCTCGAGGATGCCGTCGAGGTCGCCGAACTCCTTGAGCAGCACGGCGGCGGTCTTGTCGCCGATGCCGGCCACGCCCGGCAGGCCATCGGACGCGTCGCCGCGCATGACCGCGAAGTCGACGTACTGTGACGCGTCGATGCCGTACTTCGCACGGAGCCACGCGTTGTCGACGACGTCGTGCTTGGACACGCCGCGGGCGACGTAGAGCACACGCACGCCGCGCGCGTCGTCGACCAGCTGGAACAGGTCACGATCGCCCGTCACGATGTCGACCGGGCCGTCCCACGTCGAGGCGAACGTGCCGATGATGTCGTCGGCCTCGGCATCGGCGGCACCGACGACCGGTATGCCCAGCAGCCCGAACGCCTCGGCGATCAGGGGAACCTGGGGGCCGAGCAGGCCGCCGGTCGTGTCGGCCTCGCCACCCTCGACGTCGAGCCGCTGCGTCTTGTAGGACGGGATCAGGTCGACCCGCCACTGCGGCCGCCAGTCGTCGTCCCAACACGCGACGATCGCCTCGGGTCGATACTGCGTCGTCAGCGTCGACGTGAAGTCGAGGATTCCGCGCAGGGCGTTGACGACCGTGCCGTCAGGAGCCTTCAACGAGTCGGGCACCCCGAAGAACGCCCGGAAGTAGAGACTTGCGCTGTCGAGGAGCAGGAGTCGACCGTGTGCCATGAGCCGAGCCTAGTGCGATGCGCCGCTCAGGACGGAGTGCTGTCGCCCTCTTCGAGCTCGCGTCGCTTCTGGTTCTCCAGCTCACGCTGCTGCTTCGCCCGGTACGCCTGACGCTGCTCCTCGGCACGCTCCCGAAGGCCTCGCAGGAAGGTCTCGTCGTCCTCCGGGTTCGTCGCGACGTAGCGACCAGGGCGGTCGTACTCCGGGAATGAGGACGGGTGGCCGTGGTTGCCCTTGTAGGGCATCGACGACGTCGCGTTGGACTCCGGCCGACCGGCCACGAGCCACGCGATCGAGCCGATGAGCGGGAAGAACAGCACGAGGATGACCCACATCGTCTTGCCGAGGTTGCGGCAGGCGTACTCGTCGGTCGAGATGACGTCGAGCAGGCAGAAGATCCACAGGCCCACGACGATCAGGCCCAATGCTCCGTCCATGAACAGCACGGCGACTCCTCTCGACGATCAAACGGTCGCCACATCATCGCAGGGCTCGGCCCGGGACCGGGGCAGAACGCAGAGATCGGCGCCACCACCGGCAGGGTGATGGCGCCGATCTCGTCGGGCGGGTCAGCGCGTCAGCGCGTGCCCGTGACTCTTGACGCTGCCGAGCTTCTTCGCCGACTTCGTCGAGCGCTTCGCATCGCCGTAGAGCCCCTTCTTCGACAGGGCCAGAACGGCCACGGAATGGGCCGCTGCATCGCCCAGCTGGCTGATCGCCGTGGTGCTCAGGTTGGTGATGTCGTCACACGCCTGGTGGTAGCACGAGTCGTACGGCTGACCGGCGGTGCCGCCGAAGATCGCAGCCTCCTCAGGTGTCTTGACGCCCTCGGCACCGCTGAACAGGCCGCCGGCGGGGATGCCGGCCTCGATGAACGGCCCGTAGTCGGACCGACCGTCGAACGCCGTCGGCGCCGAGGCGAGCCCCTTCTTGCCGAAGTAGTCGAGGAAGACCTTCTCGATCTCCGCCGAGCCCGCAGGTCCGGCGTCGCCATCCGAGCCGTCTCCGTCATAGACGAAGCGGACGAAGTTGGGCGAGCCGATCATGTCGAAGTTGAGGTTCGCGTAGATCTTGGCCCGCTGGGCATCGCTGAGGCTCTCGACGTAGTGGTACGCACCGAGCAGGCCCTTCTCCTCGGCGCCCCAGAACGCGAACCGCACGGGCCGCTGTGCCTTCTTGGCGAGGCCGGTCTTCTTGTACTGCTTGGCGATCTCGAGGACACCCGCAGTGCCGGTGCCGTTGTCGTTGATGCCGGGACCGGCCGCGACGCTGTCGAGGTGGGCGCCGACGACCACGACCTGGTCCGGGTTCTTGGTCTTGCCCGGCAGGTCCGCGATGACGTTGGACGTCGTGCGGTTGAGGTCGATCTCGGTCTTGGTCGTGACGTGGACCGTGGCACCGGCGGCCTCGCTCAGCGCGACGCCGTCCTCGTACGAGATGCCGACGACCGGGATGCCGACCGGGTCGCCGAGCGTTCCGGTGAGGAGCTCCTGGCGGCCTTCCTGGCCCTCGTTGAAGATGATCGCCGCAGCGTATCCGGCAGCCTCGGCGTTGGCCGCCTTGACGCCGAAGTTGCACGTGCCGCGCTGCAACAGGGCGACCGCGGAGTTGCCGCTGGGCGCCGGGAAGTCGGCCGGCTCACAGCCCGACGGCGACGTGCCTGCGTCGCCCGGGGGGATGCTGAGGTTGATGTTGGTGATCGGGCCCGTGACGTCACCGCTGCCCGAGTAGTCGAAGGCCTCGGTCTCGATCGTCCGGTTCTCCGGGGTGAGCTGCTGCAGGGTCGCCGGCTCGAGGTCGCGGCTGAACGGGAAGACGAAGGTCTGCCGCTTGACCTTGTAGCCGGCCTTCTTGAGCTGGGCGGCGACGTAGTCGGCCGAGGCGTCGAAGCCCGGCAGGCCCGACGCGCGCGTGCCCTCGTTGCGGTTGGCGATGACCTGGAGCTGTCGCAAGGTCTTGAGCTGGCCGTTGACGGTGACGGCCTTGGTCAGCTTGCTGGTGTCGACGGGCTTGGGATGGCTTTTGGCCGTCGCCGGTCCGGCGATGAGAAGGCTGGCCGTCATGGTGACGGCAGCGATCACTGGCAGGGTTCTGCGCATGTGGGATCCCCCGATCGTGAGTTGGTCTCCTCACACTAGGTCTGGTCCCGGGCAGTGTCACGTGTCGTTGCGGACTGCACGGATCATGGCCGCGGACACCGCAGGTATCGTCTTCTCGTGAACAGATGGCGCAAAGCACAGCAACTGGCCGCTTCACAGGGCATCGACGCCCTGCTCATCACGCCGGGGGCGGATCTTCGCTACCTGACCGGCTATGTGGCCCTGCCGCTCGAGCGGTTGACCTGCCTCGTGCTGCCGGCCCACGGCGAGCCCGACCCTCGTCGTACCGACGCTCGAGAAGCCCGCAGCCGTCGCGTCCGGCGTCGACGTACGGCTCGAGTCGTGGGGCGAGCTGGACGACCCGTACGCCCTGGTGGCCTCGCTGGTGGGTGATGCCCGGACGATCGGCGTCGACGACCACATGTGGGCCTCGCGCGTCTTCGCGTTCCGCGACACCTTCCCCCAGGCCCGCCAGGTGCTCGGCGGTGACCTCGTCCAGCAGCTGCGCATCCGCAAGGACGCCGACGAGGTCGACGCCCTGCGTGAAGCCGGTCTCGCGATCGATCGCGTGCACTCGCGCATGGGGGAGTGGCTCCGGCCGGGCCGCACCGAGCGTGAGGTCGGCGCCGACATCGCCCGGGCCATCCTCGACGAGGGACACGAGACCGTCGACTTCGTCATCGTCGGCTCCGGCCCGAACGGTGCCTCGCCGCACCATGAGCTGTCGGACCGGGTCATCGAGGTGGGCGATCCCGTCGTCGTCGACATCGGCGGCACCAACGAGGCCGGCTACTGCTCGGACTCGACCCGCAACTACCTCGCCGGCGGCACGCGTCCCGCCCGCGTACGCCGAGGCGTACGCGGTGCTCGAGGCCGCTCAGGAGGCCCAGCGCGCGCACGCCCGGCCCGGTGTGACCGCAGAGTCGATCGACGCCGTCGGACGCGCCCTGATCGCCGATGCGGGCTTCGGCGACCTGTTCATCCATCGCACCGGCCACGGCATCGGCCAGGAGACGCACGAGGAGCCCTACATCGTCGAGGGCAACGACCTGGTCCTCGAGGAGGGCATGGCGTTCTCGATCGAGCCCGGCATCTACTTCGAGGGCAAGTTCGGTGCTCGCATCGAGGACATCGCCGTCTGCACGGCTGACGGTCTCGAGGTGCTCAACAACACGCCCCGCGAGCTCGTCGTCCTGTGACCCACAGCGTTGGCGGGCGGGTCGCATGGCCCGCGGCCATCGTGCTGGGGGTCCTGTCCTCGCTCAACTTCGATCCCGTCAACCTGCCGTTCGCCATGGTCGTGGCGATCGCCGGGCTGATCTGGCTGGCCCACGGCCTGCGGGACGCCCGCAAACGTACGGTCATGGTCACCGGCGCGCTCTACGGCGTTGTCATTCATGGGACCGCTGATCTGGTGGATGAACGCCGTGAGCCACGGCGCCTACATCGGGCTGGTGCTGGCCGAGACCCTGTTCTTCGTCCCGATCATGCTGGCCCTGCGCGCCGCGTGCCGTCTGAAGTGGTGGCCTGTGTGGGGCGCGGCCGTATGGGTGCTCGGTGAGTGGGCACGCGGGCGGTTCCCGTTCACGGGGTTCCCGTGGGGGCGGCTGGCGCACACGTCGCTCGACACGCCGTTCGAGGCGTACGCCCGCCTCGTCGCCATGCCCGGCACCAGCGCCGTGCTGTTCCTCGTCGCGAGCCTGCTGGTCGTGCTCGTCACGTCGGCCGCATGGCGTACGCGGGGGATCGCCGTGGCCGGAGTGGTGGCGCTGGGCGGGATCGGTGCCGTGCTGCCGACCGGCATCGCCGGCGCGGACGGCACGCGGCAGGTCGCGCTGGTCCAGGGCAACGTGCCTGGCGTCTTCCTGACCTGGCCGCTGGGGGAGATCTTCAAGCTCCACGCCGCCGAGACCGACAAGCTGGCCGACAAGATCGATGCCGGCACCGTCCCCAGGCCCGACATGGTGCTGTGGCCCGAGAACTCGACGGACACCGATCCGTACTTCGACGAGCCGGTCAAGCAACGCATCCAGGCCCTGTCCAAGCGCATCGGCGCCCCGATCCTGGTCGGCGGCATCTTCGACGGGCCGACGACGTCCACGGCATACAACGCCGGAGTGGTGTGGACGGCCAACGGCCCGGGGGAGCGCTACGTCAAGCTCAAGCCCGTGCCGTTCGGCGAGTACGTGCCGTGGCGCAAGCAGGCCGGCTTCTTCGTCAACCGGCTCGCCCGCGACATCCCGAGGGACATGCTCGCCGGCCATGAACCCGGCTCGCTGAAGATCGGCGCCACCGAGATCGGCGACACGATCTGCTACGACATCGCGTACGACAGCGTGACCCGCCGTGCGGTCGACGCCGGGGCACAGATGATCGTCGTGCAGACCAGCAACGCGGCCTTCACCGACACCTCCCAGCCCGAGCAGCAGTGGGACATCTCGCGCCTCCGCGCGATCGAGACCGGGCGCTGGGTCGTCGTGCCGTCGACCAACGGCATCACCGGCGTCGTCGACCCCGAGGGCCACAGCGTCGAGCGCGCGCCGATGCACAAGCCGGCGACCCTCAGCGCCAAGGTGACGCTGGCCTCCGGCAAGACCCCGGCGCTCGTCATCGGGGCGCCGCTGGAGTACCTCCTGGTGATCCTCGGTCTGGGAGCATGGTGGTTCGGCACTCGGCAGAAGAACGGCAGGCAGGCGACGGAATGACACGGACACTGGTCGTCATCCCGACGTACAACGAGGCCGACAACGTCGCCTGGATCGTGGAGCAGCTGCACCTCGCGCAGCCTGAGGTCGACGTGCTGATCGCGGACGACGGCTCGCCGGACGGCACTGGCGACATCGCCGATGGACTCGCCGCGGCCGACGCCCGCGTGCACGTGCTGCACCGCAGCGCCAAGCAGGGTCTCGGCTCGGCGTACCGCGCCGGCTTCGCCTGGGGCATCGAGCGGGGCTATGACGTGCTCGTCGAGATGGACGCTGACGGCTCGCACCGACCGGAAGACCTGGGCAAGCTCCTCGACGCGAGTGCTGCCGGCGCAGATCTCGTCCTCGGCTCACGGTGGGTCGACGGCGGCGGGGTCGTCAACTGGCCGTGGCACCGTCGCTTCATCTCGCGCGGCGGCACGTTCTACGCCCGCCTGATGCTCGGCATCCCGATCAAGGACGCCACCGGGGGATTCAGGGCATTCCGGCGCGAGACGCTCGAGAACGGCTCCCGCTCGACGAGGTCGCCTCACAGGGCTACTGCTTCCAGATCGACATGGCGCGACGCGTGCTGGGAGCCGGCATGACGATCGTCGAGGTGCCGATCACGTTCGTCGAGCGTGAGCGTGGGGAGTCCAAGATGAGCGGCGGCATCGTCCGCGAAGCACTGTGGCGGGTCACGGTGTGGGGACTGCAGCGCCTGATCTCCAAGCCGGCGCGCCTGCGGCGATCCGCCGCTGTCTGAGACTGTGGCTCTGGCGATGATGTGCTCATGACCCAACCGACACTCACAACGTCGCGGATCGTGTTGGTGCCCCTTGCAGATGAGCACCTGGATCTTGAGATCGAGCTGGACTCAGATCCTGAGGTCATGCGATACCTCGACAAGGGTGCGCGCTCGCGCGCCGAGACCGAGGAAGCACATGAGCGCCGGCGGCGTGCCGCTCAGGAGGTCCCGGGGCTGGGGTTCTGGGTCGGGTTTGTTGAGGGCGAATTCGTCGGCTGGTGGATCCTCCAGCCGCCCCATGGGCCAGACCAGCCACAGTCGATGGAGAGGCAGAGCTCGGCTATCGGCTGCTGCGGAGGTATTGGCGCCGAGGCTATGCCAGCGAAGGCTCACGTGAGCTCCTTCGCTATGGATTCGCAGAGGTTGGATTGACCCGGATCTTCGCTCAAACCCTCGCCATCAACCGTCCTTCGCGGGCCACGATGACCAGCGTGGGTCTCACCTTTGCTCGCGCGTTCGCCAGCAGCGAATCGTTCCCCGGCGCCGAGCACGGTGAGGTCGAGTACGAGATCACCCGCGAGACGTACGAGCGTGGCCGTGCCACCGGTGGAGCTCCTGTCGGGAGAACGTGACCCCTCGCCGCTGGGCGGATTGAACGCGGCGCGGTGGGCAGTGAACACAGACCGGTTCTGGACTTCTATGCGCGATTGTCATCGGTATCAGCAGGTGTACGCCAGACTTGACGGCATGCGCTCTCCACGTCACCTGCTCGTCATTGCCGGGTTGCTGCTCGTCGTCGGCCTGGCGCTCGTGCTGTTCGACTCGCAAACCATCAACGGCTACTCAATGGGACCTGAAAGTGCTGATCATGCGTACTCCTCCGAGGTCTCCTTCGCCTTCGACGGAGCATGGCTCGTGACAAGGCAAGCCCTGATCGGCTACGCGATGATGTGGCTCGGATCCCTGCTCGCTGCGGGCATCATCGGCCACCGGCTCATTGCAAGGCACCCGGCCGCAGGTTAGATCCTGCGTGCTCCATATCGAAGAGGCACGGCGAGCGACTGTTCGCCAGGTGGGCCCTCTTGACGAGATCGCGGCGGAATGACGCGGGGTCGCCACTCTGCATGCGGACCGCGCTGTTTCGCGCCCTTACGAAGGACATTCGCGGCTTCCTAGAGCGGGTCTACCGCTCTCAGTCGATGCGTCACAGAGGGCATCTCGAGGGATGACACGAAACGCGCAGGCGATCGGACTACAGGTCTGAACAACGTTCGCTGCAAGATCGCGATCAGATTCACATCGATCCATCCCAAGTACTGGCCGAACGACACGCCCCGTCGACGCAGTCGCAATGCCGCGAGCAGCCACACGAGTGAAGCTACCGGCACAACGACCCAAAGCAAGACTCCGCGGGCGGCGAGCACGAGCAGTCCACCAACAACGGAATTGCGCTCTCTGGTCTCGCTCACGATTCATCGTTGCATTTTGATCATGTGCGTGCGGGAGTTCCGGAGTCGCAATTTTCGGCGGCACTCTCGCGGCGGAATGACGCAGGGGCCGCGAAAGTGCGCGAGACGCTCATGGGTGACATAGGCTGCCTTGACTGGATACCTCGCCGAACGGGACGATCTGGAAGTGGCTCACAGGCTAGAGACGGTTGACGCCTCGCTGTTCGCCGCATTGTCTGGTATCGATCAGTCCGCTAGTCGGCGTGTTCGACTCAACGTTGCCAAGTGGGTTGCTCAGCGGATGAGCCTTACCGATGAGCGGATCCAGACTGGGCTGTCCGCGCTGGCTGAGGATGGTCCAATTTCAGTGGCCACCCAGTCTGGCGTTAGTGAACTTGCCGCCGAGCTCGATGAAACCGCATGGGACAAGCAAGACCTTATTGAGTCCGGAATGGCGACCGAAGCCGAGTACGAGTCGGTGTTCAGATTGGCCCGCGCCGCGACGGCGGTCCTTTTCGCCCTCGACGATGCGAATACAGACGCGGCCGCCGAGACTTGCTACGAAGCGCAGGCGGCCGTCGACGACGTCTCCGAGGTACGGACTGTGGCCCTCTCCTACCTCGCTGGCTGACGAGCGGCACGAGCGGACCAGGCTCCAACATCGAAACCTGCGTGTATGTCTGGAACTCAGCTCCGGGCCCCGCTGAACGCGGCGAAATGACGCGGGTCATGCAACCAGCCTCGATCAGGTCCAGGCGCGCCTGGACGCACCATGCCGACTACCCTGAGATCCTCTCCAGGACGGGATTGGAAAGTGGACTACGTCGATCTCTATTGGAAGCGCAACCGCGGATGGCCATGGCCGGAAGATTCGCTGGGCTTGACCCCAATGTATGGCGAGGACGGTTGGTGTAAGACGTGTGCGATTCCCAACCGTCCGCAGTCGGGATCGCTCGTCCTGCAGCGCAAGGGGCTGACCGATGGTCAGGGTGCTTGGACGCCGCATTGGCGGTACGACGCCATTTGTCTAGAGGCAGGTTTGGCCGACCGTGTCAGTACCAACTTCGATGTTGAACTACGGGACGTCGAATGGTCAGCAACGTCGCCAGCCTCAGCAATGCAGATCGTCGCTCACAGTGCCGGTGAATCGTGGTTCGACGCAGATGCTCTCCGTAAGGCATCTGTCGAGCGGTACGGAACAGACGGAAGAAACTGTCGAGAGTGCGGGCGCTGGAAATGGATGCCACTTGTCTTTGGTCTCCTGCCCGAATTAACAATCGTGGGAGATCTTGGATCTGCAGACGTGATCGCCAGTCCTGAGTGGTTCGGGGATGGCCGGAAGGCATTCCGACAACTATTGGTTCGCAGGGAACTCGCCGAGCTCATCGCGGGATCCAGTCCCAAAGACTTCCGAGCTCAATCCGTTGCTTTAGGCGAGAAGAGGTCTTCCTAGTCCTGCACTCCGTCGGCCTTGGCAGTCGCGGCGGTATGACGCACCTTCTCACCTGGCCGACGCGGGCGATGAATGTTCTGGGCGAACGGCCAGGCTTCGCCGCAGCGTGGCTTACCTCGATAGCCCAGCTGACGCTTGGCAGACTAAGCGGATGGAAAAGCGACAGTTCCTCATCTGCTACGACTACGGCTCAGGTGGCCTCTGGGGAATCATGGATGCGCGATCCGAATCAGAAATTGCCGACATCTATCCGGAGCTTCAGATCGCGCGCACTCGTCCGGCGTGGATGTCTGAGGAACGCTTTGCCGAGCTAGGCGAGGTGCAACATCACGATATCGATGGTCGCCCCTGGGGCATCCTCAACGCACTGATCGCTGACCGCACTCACGATTAGGCGTACAGGAAGCTGTCGCTAGCTCCGGAGCGGCGGAATGACGCAGGTCCAATACCGGGTGGACGTACGCGTTATTTCGGCTTGTCGAACGTGACTTCGGAAGTGCGAAACTCCACTGCGTCTGGCGCTGGCTCTATCTGAAGCACGAAGTCCGGCAAGGCCGCGGCTGTCGGGTTGCCGGCTGAGTCACGACTTTCCGGGTCTTCGTCCCACGCAACGATTGTGGTTCGCACTGCATACCGGCCGTCAGCGAGGGTGATTTTGAGAGGCGCTCGGTCGACATCGCCGACACCTTCGATTCCGCTCAAGCAGAGCTCGGCATCGTGGACCACCAGCAGGTATGGGTCGCTAGTGATGACGGCGTACGTGTTCTCGCGATCGCTCAGGTTTGGTGGATCCGTCGCGATTCGAACCCCGAATACGCCGTCAGACTGGATGTTCACGGGAACTAGAAATCCGGTCCCAATAGTCTCAGCAAGCCGGTCGTTGACCTGGGCCTCCCAAGATTCATACCCGTCGACGTCGCGGAAGCCTTCGGACGACCAGAGACAGAGCATCCCGGAATCGGTTCCCACGGTGACGACGTCTGTATTGTCTGACATCGTCGAAGCCTAGCCCGGGCGAGCGGGGGAGGAGTCAACCAGTCGCCTGTAGCTCGAACGCAGTTGCCCGCCTCAGCACCCCTCATGCGGCGGAAAGACGCGTGCTCGGAAGCTCAGCGGGCCACGGGAATCAGCCCTTTGCTGTGATCGTCATGTCTTGAGCGACGCGCTGGGTGCCACGTTGAAAGAAGTGTCGGCCGCTTCGGGAGTAGCGGATGTCTATCGCGTCGATGTGCGCCGACCCGGCCCGGCTGGGCGTCAATACTGCGATGAAGTATTGGCCAGTGCCTCGTTCGAGGCGCATCGAGGCCTCTTGCTCCAGGGCACCCAGTTCAGTGCAATACTCCTTGAGGTCGTCATCAGCTGCGAACGCTGTGCCAAGGACGAGTGTGCCTTCGTCGACAGGTCGCTGGGTGCACACCAGCACGGTGGCGGTGAATGCGGCCGAGTTCTTGCTGAACCGGACGGCGACCGAATCTACCGCGATTGTTTCCGCTGTTCTGCCGCTTGGTGCGTAGCCGAACCCGACGTAAAGAGGAAACTCCGACAATGGTTGCGCTGCTGTGGAGAAGCTGCCGGCGTCGCCGTCAACGAACACGGTCGGATGTGTCCACCTGTGCGCAGCCAAGGAGATGCCCGCCGCTAGAACGATGCCGGCGACGAGAATTACAACCCAGCGATGATGAAAACGCGAGCCTGACGATGGGTCCAGACTCGTAGTTGGCATAGCGCCGCTGCTCGACATGCCACAAGAATCGCACGGGATCCACATCCGACGCGGCTACTAGACGATTGCGGTAGGACCGGTGTCTGGCCAGACTCGGTCCAGGTGTCCGGCGGGAGGCTCTCTACGCGGCTGCCCACCCGATCACGGGTGTGGCTCTCTTCCGGTCTGCAGTCCGTCGGGCACCGTGACGAGGCGTGGCTCGAAAGGGGACTGCCCAGCTCGTAGTAGCACTGCCCACCTCGCCGTCCCTATCGGTACGAGGCACGCAGGAGAACGCTATGACGAAGGTGATCATCGGGGTCGATCCCCACAAACTGTCGGCGACCATCGAGGTCGTCGATCGACACGAGAAGCTGCTGGGTTCTGGCCGGTTCCGCACCGACCAGGCCGGCTACACCGCGATGCGGACCTACGCGAAGAGCTGGCCAGAGCGGGTGTGGGCGATCGAGGGATCCAACGGCGCCGGCCGCCCCCTGGCGCAACGGCTGCTCGAGGCCGGCGAGCACGTCGTGGACGTGCCAGCCAAGCTCGCCGCCCGAGTCCGACTCTTCGACACCGGCCACAACCGCAAGACCGACGCCCGCGACGCGCACTCCATCGCTGATCGTCGCGGTGCGGACCAAGACCTTGCGGGTGCTGCGCCCCGACGGTGAGCTCGAAGCCTTGCGGATGCTGTGTGACCGCCGCGAGGAACTGACCCGGCTCCGGGTCCAGACCGTCAACCGCCTCCAACGGCTGCTGGCAGAGCTGGTCCCCGGCACGGCCAAGAAGGACCTCACCGCCCGGCCAGGCTAAGGCAATCCTGGCGTCGGTGCGTCCTCGCGACGTCGCCGGGAAGACCCGCCGCCAGATCGCGGCCGAGGAGCTCGCCGATCTGATCGCGGTCGAGAAGAAGATGAAGAAGGCCACCGCCGAGCTCAAGGTCCTGGTCAAGGCCCGCGGGTCACGGCTGATGGACCTGCACGGTGTCGGACCAGTGGTCGCTGCCCGGACGTTGGCCGACGTCGGCGACGTCGCCCGGTTCGCCGACCGCAACAGGTTCGCGTCCTGGAACGGCACCGCACCCCTGGACGCCTCCTCCGGGGAGCAGAACCGGCACCGGCTCTCCCGAGCCGGGAACCGGCGGATGAACCACATGATCCACATCGCCGCGATCAGCCAGATCCGCCTCGACACCCCAGGCCGGGCCTACTACCGGCGCAAGCTCGCCGCCGGCAAGACCAAGCTCGAGGCACTGCGCTGCCTCAAGCGCAGGATCTCCGACGCGCTCTACCGACAGCTCCTCGCCGACGCCGAACGAGCGGCTCTGGCCACCGCAGCTGATGGCGCTGGCGCGGGTCCGGGAGGGCACTGCGGGGCGTCTCAAGAATCCAGCGCGGTCGACCTGCCCCCGCACATCGACACTTCGGATCAGCCACTTCCCGGACCCGCACACAGACGCTACAACCGCTCCGGCACCGTCAGGAAGACCCCGTCGAGGAAGGCACCCCAGACCACGGGTTGACAACAAAGGGGAGCCGGAATGACGCGGGTCCAGCCGACGACGCCATAGCTAGGCAGAAGTCGATACTTGCTAGGTAGAGTTGCAGCCCGCGACAAGGCGCTTGCCGCGCTTGACGAAGTCCGATCCGGGCTCCTATCGGGAGGATACCCGTGACTGACTCAGGACCCATATACCGTCTCTCGGTGCCGGAAGGCTACGAGTGGGCATTGCCTGTTGATAACGACGACTTCGAGACCTTTCAAAGACTGCCTGAGCGGAGGGCGTGGTCGCCAGTTCGCATGACGCTGATCACCGCCGACGAGCGAGGCCGTCCGCAGCGGCGTGCGGACCTGCCGTGGCTGGGATCGCATGTTCTCGTCCTGCGCGACGACGCGATTGAACGGGTAGGTCCCTTCCTGGCGCCTCACGGAGAACTGCTGCCATTGCTTTGCGACGATGCTCACCTTGCGGTGTTCAGCGCTCCGGCCGTTGCAGGCGCGCTGGACGAAAACCGCTCGGACATAGTCCGATTCCGCTCAGGTCGCATCATGGCCATACGACATCCCATATTTCGCCGTCACCCAATTGGGACCTCCAAGGCATTCAAGCTGGCGGAGGTCCTTCGGGGGGACCTCTATCTCACCGCGGACATTGTCGACAAGATTCGAGCCACCGGCATGAGCTCAGGCACGAACTTTGAGCTGGTCGACGGCGACCGCAAGGGACCGAGATGACCGGCGCACGACGACGGTGACGAGGGTCATCCAGCCCGTTGGGCTTCCCTTGCACGAGCAACGCGCCCCGGAAACGGTTGGCCACTCAGGCGGCGGTATGACGCAGAGTGCCGGCGACGAGGCTGCGTGAGCGGTGCGGTCTGCGCCGTCAAGAGGTCAAGACGCGCGACAATGGTGTGGTGGCCCATCGTCCGCAGAACGAGCTTCCCCAGCGAACCGGTCGAAGTGGGATCTTGCCGTCCTTCACGTGCTCCAAGAGCGCGACGGGATCGTGACCATCGTTCAACTAAAGGACAGCACTCGGCTCCGAGTGTTCGACATAGCGTGGGGATACGACGCCGCCGATACTCATTCGCACATCACCAGCAACATAAGTCCTGGTGTTAAAGGCGCGAGCATTGACTTCTTTCGCACTGATGACGTCGTCTTGCTCGTTGACCCGGAGACGAACGCGACGCTTCTCGACGCAGCGACCCTCGGGCTCAATGGTTGAAGGGAGAACTCGCGGTGGAATGACGCGGCCGGGCACGCGCGATCAGCGGCGGGGGTTCCTACTCGCTGTGGCTCCGGCCTTTGAGAATGGCGGTGGCCTCCTTGCCAAGAACGGGGTCCTCGGCGAGTTGTTCGATGACGGCTCGTCCCTGTCCGGAGTTGATCCGGTTCCCGATCCGATTGATCGGGCGCAAGAAATAGATGCGAGAAGGCCCGAGATCTGCGTTCCGGGTGAATTCAACAAGATCGTCAAAGTGCTCACGTCGCGCACAGCCGCTCATCGCGGCTGCGAGCCGATCGCGAACAGCCCCGCTTCTGGTGGTGACGTACAAGTGCTTGAAATCAGCCCACCAAGATGGGTCAGGTTTGGATGGCAGAGCATGGCCAACGTCTTCGAGCGCTCGTTCTGGATAATCCCATTGCAGATGATCGAGCAGCACTGGAATGGCCCGTGGGTAGGACTCTGGCTGTTTGTATAGCTGGTATAGGTCGTAGACCATGACACCGGCCGACCGAAGGTCATCAATGACCGGCTGACACGCTAAGCGGCGTCTCTCAACACTAGCGCTTCTCTCGGCCGCCACCCGCTCGAGTTCTGCTCGATAGACAGGATCTTCACGCTTCCGCCGCTCACGTTCAGCGATGACCTCTGCCGCAGTCCGTGCCATCAAAGCACCCTAACCTCGAACTCTTCGACGCAAGCGAGCAATGGCAGGGAAACACCGTCCACTCGCGGCGAATGCCCTGTCAGCAGGCGGGCGATTCCCTGACCCGACGCGGCGAATGGCGTAGGAGTCGCGCAGTCAGACGAACAGATCGGGTCTTCTACCCTGGACTGAGGGTGGCAAGCACGATCCCCGCAAGCTTGGCAGCGCGACCGTGGGTGCCCGCTGGGCCACGCGTGGGGCAGCTCCGGAGAAAACGCGGCGGAATGACGCACCCGCCGTCGTTCGACGTTCCTGGCGTCCTCGTCGGTAGGTTGTCACGTGACCATTGGGTGCAGAGCGCGCTAGGCGCACTGATTCAGGGCGGCGCGACCCTGGGGGCGTTTCTACTTCTAAGCCCCAGCATCTGGCCGCGGGATGACTTCGACGGCTTCGGGATCGCTGTGGGGTTGACGGCGGCTGGCGGCTGGAATTTGGCGCGTGGCAGTGCGGGGCCTCTTGGCCGGTGGCTGCGCAATATGTGCCTGTTCGCGATCGGGCTCGCCGCCACAGCGGTTTCGATCTATGTGCTGATCGAGACCATTTCTGGCGGAGGGATGTTCTCTACGGGGTCGCAGCGGACGGCGTTTGGGATCGTCGCAGGAATCGCCGTGTGCTTCTGGTGTTGGTTGCAGTTTGTTAGTCCGCTGCCCAGGTTCGCCGATCCCGGAAGCGAGAGTCGCCGGGCCGAGATTAGGGCGAATGTTCGTCGCGAGATTGAGGAGATCGAGAAGTCCGGGAGGCCGAGGCCGGCCACGCCTGATGAGCGCTAAGCCCGCTCGCGGCGGAATGACGCACGGCCGGCGTCCAGACCTCGGTCATGCAGACTGGCTACATGGCGCACCGCGAGCTCGGCGAACGTCCGTTGAAGGTCGACGGCAGATGGACTCTGCCCATCGGCGATGGCACCATCTCACAGATCTCGGTTGACCACGCCTTTAGTCTCGTCGTGGATAGCGACACCGTCATTCGGTTCGAAACTCCCTTTAGTTGGTTCGACGGAACGACCGAACACACCATCGACCCGAGCCAGCCCGAAAGCCTTGGGCCGCTGGTTCATCTGGTCCATCAGGAGGTTTCGGAGGTGAGCGTCACTGAGCCAGGCTCGCATCTGGCCGTGACCCTCAGTGACGGGCAGTGGCTTCGGTCCAGCGCGCATGACCAGTACGAGGCTTGGACCGCCACAGTTACCTGGGGCATTCCCGAAGAGCGGTCCTTCTTTGTCGCCACGCAGGGCGGGTAGCAGTTGCCAGAGCCGCGGGCGATGGTCTGATTTCCAGCCGCGGCGCGGTCGGCCGCACGCGGCGGTATGACGCGCGCCTGACACCTTCAAAGTCTGCCGCCGATGCCATTGCCAACGGCAGTGAACTACGCGCGGCCGCCTCGGTTGGGTGAGGGCCTAGCCGCCCTGGAAGATGCGACGAACCCAAGGACCGCCGACCACAGTGCGTTCAGCTTCTTCGTCCACGTTGAGGTCAAGCACCTCTCGCACACTTGGATCGTGGGCAAGCACGTGATTGATCCCAGCCACCCGATAGGCCGAAGCGCTATTCGGGTGCTCGTCGCCGCACAACAGGCACCAATCTCCCTCTGGACGTGTCACGTAAAGAACCGGGCGGCTCCGCTCGAACACGTGGGTGCAGATGTAGCTCTTCTGCTCAGGGCGAGCCTCTTCCATGCCCATCGCGAACCTCCCAAATCTCAGGCATGACTATCTCCGTCTGATTGTCATCCTGCCTGACCATCTCGCGGCGGAGAGACGCGGGCACACCGCAGTCTTCCGGTCACACCCGAGGGTCTGGCCGGTCTGCGGCGACTTCAGTAGAACGACACGCCACGGACCCGTGCATGCGACGATCGCGCGATGAGTGAAAAGAATCAGCGCGCGCCCTGGGAACCCAACGACTACCTTGCCTACGGTCTGTCGGCGCACTCGTAGGAGGCGTTGTTTTCGGCCTGACATACGAGAACGACGCCTCAATGATTGGGCTCATAATCTTGGGGATCGCCGGCCTGATCTTTCAGATTGGGGTCATCGCCAAGGGCGTGCAGGTCGGTAACAGAGCCAGTTTCAACGACGAGGCTTGAGCCAGTCACCTCTACAGGGCCGATGAAGCCCCACGCGCACTCTGTACCGAGGTATCGACCGCCGGCTCGCGGCGGTATGACGCAAAGCGGGTTTTGGGACAAGTCATCAGGGAGCCGTATTCAGCAACGCATTTCCTGTCCTGCGAGCCTCGCCGATTGGCTCAGACGTCAGGCCGTCAAGTGGGCGAGGATCTGCGCTCTCTGTTGCGCCCCCACGAACGCTGCGCTGCTGGCCGCAACCTGTGCCTCATTCCACACCTCAGGTGTCCAGTCGAACTCTCTCTGCAAGAGCTCGTACTCGGACTCGAGCGTGACCTGCGAGACCGTGCGCGCATCAGTCGACAGGGTGACAGGCACACCCTCGGCCCTGAACCGCTCGATCGGGTGGTCGGCGATGGCCGCTATCGCGCGAGTCTGCAGGTTGGAGGTTGGGCACAGCTCCAACGCGATCCGGTCGGCTGCGAGACGCGCCACCAGGGCAGGGTCCTGGATGCTCCTCACGCCGTGACCGATCCGCTCGGCCCCAAGCTCGTCGACGGCTTGCCAAACATTGACGGGCGCGTCCACCTCGCCCGCGTGAACCGTCACCCGCAGGCCCGCCTCCTTCGCGGCACGAAATGCCTCGGCGTGCGGCATCAGGGGCACGCCGTACTCGGGGCCCGCGACATCGATGCCGGCGACATCGGTGCTGCTCGCAGCCTGCTCGACCACGGCCCACGTGACGCGCGGGTCGCTCGGCCGCATGCACGACAGGATCAGCGCGGTGCTGACCCCAGTCCTGTGCGGCCCTCCCGCAGGCCCCACGCCACCGCCTCGATGATCTCCGGGTACGCCATGCCGAGTTGGGTGTGCAGCTCGGCGCGAACCGCGCCTCGCCGTGTACTACTCCATCGGCTTGCCAGTCCTCAACGAGCTCGTAAGCGGCGCGGTAAGGAGCGTCGGGCGTCTGAGGACACGAGGGCTACGTCGATGGCGCTGATGTACTCGACAGTCCGAGTCCGGGGCACGACCGCGAGTAGAGGCTGGGCCAGGCACTCGATGCCTTGCTGGCGTGCGAGGTCCTCGATCGTGCCGGGGCTGACACAGCCATCGAGATGGCAGTGAAGCTCAACGGCGCCGTACCGTCCAGACGACATCTCCCAGTCCTTCCTTCGGCAGATATCCTGTCATGCGCGCTACGGCACCCTCGTGCTGGCAGTCCCCGACCCGTCGGTGAGTGCACTTGCGGAGTCGCGTCGTTGCCTCGGCTACGAAGGTGAGATGGCGGGATCTGCGGAGAACAACGCGGAATCGCTGCACCAGCTCGCCTTCAGATCCAACAGTTCGCGCTGATTCGGGAGCATAGATGCGGCGAAATGACCAGCCGAACTTTCGCTTGACATTGCCGGATACGAGATAGTCATCGGATGAATGGCGATTCCGCACCAGATGGGTAATCCGAACCGATAGCAGCGTGGTGCGTCGAATACGTTGACCCCCGCGAGCCTGAAGGTGGGTCGCACCAGGTGGCCGCCTTCACGACACAAAGTGAGGCAGACAAACTGCGCCAGCGCCTAGAGTCCGAAGGTGTCTTCGCAACGTTGAAGTGAATCTCATCCCGGTTCACCAAGATCGAAGACTGGGAGCGGGACCGGTAGTACGAGCGATGCGCGACGCTCCCGCGGCGGAATGACGCTGGGCGATGGATCGAGTTCCGAGCCTTCCCTGACAGCGCGACACACTTAGGGGTGACTTCTCGGTTCTATAAATGGGCCACGATTATGGCGATTCTGATGTTGAGCTGCGCAGGCTGCCAACACAAGGATGAGGCACCCGACGGACCTACCAAGTCCGACTGGGTTGCAGCGCTTTATGCGCGGCAGGGCGACAAGATGGACATGACGATGAAGGGCGCGATCGACGCATTCGACGCCTTGGGCGACAACGTGTGCAAGGAACTGTCAGAGGCGGCGTAGATGCGTACCTGCAACACAAGCCTGTCGGAGGCGACGGTACGACCGACTACGCGACCCGCTTCCGATGCCCCGAACTACGTGAGGCCTACGTCAAAGCAGGCGGCTTCACACTGGACGTGGCGCGGTACGGTGCTAGCGTCTAGGCCCCGGATTCTGACGGTTTCAGGATTCCCTGAAGCACCGATGGCCAGCGCGAGCGACTGGGCCGGTTCGAATGTCGTGTCACAGCACCTCGCAGACGTCAGTGAATCTGGGGTGCTCGTTACGCGCGTCCGGTCGCGATCGCGGCGGAATGACGCAGCATTGAGCGATCACCAAGTTCTCCATTGCAACAACCGGCAAAGGAACGTTCCGGGACCTCGAAGATGGCTAGTTTTGAGTTTCACGACCGAGCCCCTGGAGTCACTTATATGGACTATCGACGCGAGAATTGGGCACTCGGCATGTCTTCGATAGGCCTGATTCTCGGACCGCTTGGGATCGGCATCGGCCTCTTTCTAGCCTCGACGTCGCGGCGATGGAGCCTCGGTCAGAAGTGGGCAATCGTGGTGATTCCGGCATCCCTGGTCGGGATCATCCTGTTGATCGGCGGCACCGGGGGCTACTGGTGCACGCAGGTCAATGATGAGCCAAAAGTATGTGAACCACACATGTCACCGCTGATTCCGTTACTCGTTCTGGTCGGACTCATCGCAATGGCCGTAGGTACGGGCGTTTACCTTTACCGCGCCGCTCGCCGACCATTGGCCAGCGAGCCGCTAAGCGGCGAAATGACGCAGTCGCTGAGTAGTCGGGCCGTCGGCGACGCAGAGTGACCGCCGAGTCGCGCCACAGGTCGAAATACTCGATGCCATCGAGTCGTTCTTCGAGGCGATCGAAGCCATCCGATTCCAAGAACCGCAGCTCGCGCTCGCTAAGTGGGAGCGCGAGTAGCCAGTGGACATCACCAACCCCTTCGATCGAGGTTGTGCTGAGACGAGGCAGGTTGAAGGGTTCTACCCACATGAGGTGCGGAGTGGTCGACGTCGGGTAGTACTCACGAACCAGGTTCGGGAAGGGCATGCCAGGTGCAGCGAGCCAACCGTCCTTGATGACGTTGAAGGCGGCAGTCGCCACAAGGTTTGGCAGAAGTGCGTCCGCCGAAGCAGACACCGCCATCAGTTCGACCCGAACGTCCACGTCGTCCAACATGTTCACAGTCTGGTGGAGCTCAACTGTCGAGCAAGTCATCCACGAAGGGTTAGGGGAGTCCATGGCCGTGAAAATGGCGGTGCTGTTCGCTTATCCCGGTCGTAATACTTGTGCACCTTCGGAGTGCCACCCAGGAATGGCCGCAGATGCTTCGCCACGATAGGGCCCGATGGGACAGGCTCATGCTGGGCATCCATTCACCTGAGCGACCTTAGACCCGAGTGAGTTGATGCCGAACACATAGGAGCAGCGCGATCGCGGCGATATGACGCGGCGCCCGTTGCACATCCTCAAGAAGGTCGATGCGGCCCAGAACCAGAAAGACCCCGGCCGGAGCCGGGGTCCTTGGTCGTGCGAGAGACGTGAGTCTCAGGCGCTCTTCTTGGTGGTGCTCTTCTTCGCCGCGCTCTTCTTGGCGGGCCGGTGAAGGTGCGGCGGTCCGATCTCGCCACCACGGAGCAGCTCGAGCCGCTCGGTGAGGATCTCCTCGAGCTCAGCCTCCGAGCGGCGCTCGAGCAGCATGTCCCAGTGGGTGCGGATCGGCTTCTCAGCCTTGCCCTCAGGCTTGACGCCGTCGGCGAGCTGACCGATCTGACCGGTCTTGGGGTCTTCCCACTCGAACGGGATCTCCGCCTCGTCCGCCATCGTCACCGTGAACGTGTGCCCGTCGGGGCATACGTACTCGACCTGCTGACGGGGAGCCATTTCCACGCCGCGCTCGTCCTCGAAGCTCTGTGTCCCGAGCCGAGCACCTCGCAATGCACGTTCAGCCATGTGCGTCCCCTCTCGTATTACTTACCTCTTACAACGTAAATGACGCACATGAGATTCCCCTAAACGCGTACGCGTACGCGCGAGCGACGTCACACGATTGTCGGAGCCTGATTTCCCGCCTCGACGATGCCCTGACGAGCGTCGAGCTTCCACAGCAGCGCGCCGCCCACGACGAAGAAGATGATCAGGGCCAGGATGGCCGGCCGGTAGGAGTCGGTCAGCTGGTGCACGACGCCGAACACGAGCGTGCCGAGCCAGCTCGTCCCGCGCTCACAGGCCTGGTAGAGGCTGAAGTACTCCGCCTCGCGACCACGGGGGATCAGCTGGGAGAAGAACGCCCGCGAGAGCGCCTGCGTGCCGCCGAGGACCAGCCCGATCGCCACGGCGAGCACGAGGAACGGGACGATCTGCTCCGCAGGGAGGAAGTAGCCGAAGCACACCACCAGGATCCACACGCCGAGGCCGTAGAGGATCGTGCGATGGCTGCCGATGCGCGCCGCGACCCGGCCGAACACCAGGGCGCCGACGACGCCGACGAACTGCACGATCAGGATCGTCGCGATCAGCGTGCTGGTCTCGAAGCCCAGCTGCTTGTCGCCGTAGACCGAGGCCGAGTAGATCACGGTCTGGATGCCGTCGTTGTAGAACAGGTACGCGATGAGGAACAGCAGCGTCTGGGGATAGTTGCGGAGCTCGCGCAGCGTACGGAACAGCTGGCCGAAGCTGCGCTGCATCAGCGTCGAGCCCTCGACCGGCACGACGCCGCGCGGGGCGCGGTCCTTGATGCCTCGATAGGGGATCAGCGTGAAGTACGCCCACCAGATCGCCGCGGACAGCAGGCTGATCCGCACCGCCATCTCGGTCGACAGGCCAAACGGCTTGACCGTGACGAGGGCGAGGTTGACCGCGAGCAGCAGGCCACCGCCGAGATAGCCGAGCGCCCACCCGCGCGAGGAGATGCGGTCACGTTCGTCGGGCTCGGCGATCTCGATCAGGATCGCGTCGTAGACCACGATCGACGACGCGTAGAAGAGATTCGCGACCACCAGCAGCCCCGCCCCGAGCTGCCAGTTGGTGCCGGTGACGAAGAACATCAACGCAGCCACCGCCGCACCGGACCAGGCCAGGCCGGCCATCAAGGTCTTCTTGGACTCGACCCGGTCGGCGATCGCACCGACGATCGGCAGGACGAACGCCGAGATGACGGTCGCCAGCGTGACGACGTAGAACACCAGGGAACCCGCCGAGACCGACAGGCCGAGCACGGAGAGGTTCTCGACGCACTTGCGGTCGTCGTCGCCGACGAACCCGCAGGCCGAGCGCTCGGCGATGCTCGTGAGGTAGGGCGCGTAGAGGACCGTGCCGATCGTGGTGATGTACGCCGAGTTGGCCCAGTCGTAGAAGAACCACGCCCTCTGCTCGGGATTGGCCTTGACCTTCGAGCTCATGCTGGGTCCTTCCACGTGCCTCGGGCGATGAGTACGTCCTTGAGGACGTCGGTGCGGTCGGTGATGATGCCGTCGACGCCGAGGTCGAGGAGCTGGTGCATCTGGTCAGGGTCGTCGATGGTCCACACGTGCACCTGCAGCCCGAGCGCGTGCGCCTTCCGTACGAACCGGGGCGTGACCACGCGAAAACCACGCAGCGATGCCGGCACCTGGAGGCACACGTACCGTCGGCTTGAACAGGAAGCGGGGGAGGAGCTTGAACGCCGCCACCTCACGCCGCGATGCCGACGTCGCGACGGTCGGCAGGATCGTGCGTATGCGGACGAGGCGCGCGTGGGAGAACGACGACAGGCAGGTCCGGTCGACGGCGTCGTGGGCCTCGACGACTGCGCAGGTCGCCTCGACCGCGTCGTCGGACTTCACGTCGATGTTGAGGCGCGCGTCGGGGAAGGCTTCATAGAGCGCATCCAGGCGTGCGAACGGCTCGCGCTGGTCGAGGCGCTGCAGGTCGAGCGACTCGGCGCTCAGCCCGGCCACCAGATCCGGGCTGCCGGACAGCCGATCGAGGGCCGCGTCGTGGATCGCATAGACCACGCCGTCGGACGACGTCCGCACGTCGGTCTCGAGGTAGCGATAGCCCAGCTCGTACGCATGAGCGAACGCCGCGAGCGAGTTCTCGACGCCGACGTTCCCGGCCGTCCTCGAACCGCCGCGATGCGCGAACGCCAGTGGAGGGGCGTCGAGGAATCCGGTCACGGGCTCAAACTAGGCCCTCACGGGTGCACACCACGACCCATCGTCCAGCGCGTCGCGGGCAATCGGCTCAGTCGAGCCGCGTCAGCTCCATCGCGGCGGCGCGCTCGGGGTCCGCCGTGATGTCGATCGTCGCGATCCGGCCGTCGACGAAGGTCGGCTCGAAGCACCGAGATGACGCGTCCGCCCTCGATCCCAACCATGCCGACGCCACCACCGACGAGCACGGGAATGCTCTCGCGACCCGGCGTACGGAACGAGATCGCACCGCTGGCGACGTTGCGCGCCCCGCGCACGAGCACCGGCGGCCCATGGCCCGTGTCGGCCCGCAGCACGACATCGGGGTCCAGGACCTCGACGAGCGCCTCGAAGTCGCCGCCGCGCGCAGCGGAGATGAAGGCATCGACGATCTCGCGCTGGCGGGGCAACGGTGTGCCCGGCACGGGATCCGATCCCTGCACGCGGCGACGCGCGCGGCTGGCCAGCTGGCGAGCGGCGTCGGGTGTACGGCCGATCATGCTGCGCGATGTCGTCGAACGGCACCGCGAACATGTCGTGCAGCACGAAGGCCAGCCGCTCTGCCGGGGTCAGCTTCTCCAGCACCACGAGCATGGCCAGGCCCACCGAGTCGACGAGCTCGGCCTCGTACTCCGGGTCGATGCCGTCCGACGTGCTGGCCGGATCGTTCGGACGTACGTCGAGGGGTTGCTCGCTGCGCGTCCTGCGCGAGCGCAGCATGTCGAGGCACACCCGGCCGACGACGGTGGTCAGCCAGCCGCCGAGGTTGTCGATCTCGTCGGCATCCACGCGGCTCAGGCGCAGCCAGGACTCCTGGACCGCGTCCTCAGCCTCAGGGAGCGAGCCGAGCATGCGGTAGGCGACCGCCCGCAGGTGGTCACGGTTCTGCTCGAAACGTTCCGCCAGGAAGTCCTCATCCGACATCGGTCACATTCCCCTCTCGAGATGCGTCATAGCCCTGACGAACGAACCGCCAACGATGTGACACGAACTGAGGAGAACCATCATGCAGGCACGGATGAACAACCCGGCGATCGCGGTCCCAGGCGCCTTGGAGGCGCTCCACTCCCTGTCCACGGCGATCGAGAAGACCGGCCTCTCGGCCACGACGCAGGAGCTCGTGCACCTGCGCGCCAGCCAGATCAACGGGTGCAGCGTATGCCTGCAGATGCATGCGCAGGCGCTGCGCAAGATGGGGGAGAGCGACGAGAAGATCGACACCGTCGCGGGCTGGCCGGATGCTCCGTACTTCGACGACGCAGAGCGCGCAGCCCTCGCACTGACCGAGGCTGTGACGCGTCTGAGCGACACCTCGAACCCGGTGCCGGACGACGTGTACGAGGCGGCCGCAGCGCACTACGACGAGCAGCAGCTCGCCGCGCTGATCCTGTCGATCGCGGCGATCAACGTCTGGAACCGCGTCAACGTCTCGACCCACCAGGTCGCCGGCGCCTGGAGCTGAGCAAGCCACCGGCCCTTAGTGAGGCCGCCCGCGGCCGAACGTGAGCGAAGCGAAGGGGCGTAACGCGAGCCCCTCGCGTCGCTTCGCCTCGGGCTTCGCCCTCACGTTCGCCGCGGGCGGCCTCACTGGCGAACGAATGCTCGCGTTGGGCCTAGATGTCGCGGAAGGTCTCGATCTGGGCGCCGAGGGCGTTGAGCCGCTCGGCGAGGTCCTCGTAGCCGCGGTTGATGACGTACACGCTGCGGAGCACCGAGGTGCCCTTGGCGGCGAGCATCGCCAGCAGGATCACGACAGCCGGGCGCAGCGCCGGCGGGCACACCAGCTCGGTGCCGCTCCAGTGCGTCGGCCCCTCGATCAGCACGCGGTGCGGGTCGAGCAGCTTGACCGAAGCGCCGAGCTTGTTGAGCTCGGTGAGGTAGATCGCCCGGTTCTCGTAGACCCAGTCGTGGAGCATCGTCTGGCCCTCCGCCGTCGCGGCGATGACCGCGAAGAACGGGAGGTTGTCGATGTTGAGCCCGGGGAACGGCATCGGGTGGATCTTGTCGATCGGCGCGTGCAGCTTCGATGCGTACGTCGTGATGTCGACGAGGCGGGTCTCACCGTTCTCGGCGGGATACTCCTCGCCGCGGTCGTACTGGAAGCCCATCTCCTCGAGCAGCGCCAGCTCGATCTCCATGAACTCGATCGGAACGCGCCGCACCGTGATGCTCGACTTGGTGACGATCGCTGCTGCGATGAGGCTCATGGCCTCGATCGGGTCCTCGCTGGGGGCGTACTCGACGTCGCAGTTGATGACCGGCTTGCCGGTGACCCGCAACGTGGTCGTGCCGATGCCCTCGATGCCGACGCCGAGCTTGACCAGGAAGAAGCACAGGTCCTGGACCATGTAGTTGGGGCTGGCGTTGCGGATCACGGTCACGCCGTCGTAGCGGGCGGCGGCGAGCAGCGCGTTCTCGGTGACGGTGTCGCCGCGCTCGGTGAGCACCAGCGGGCGTTCCGGGCCGACACCCGATGCGGCGGTCGCGTGATAGCTGCCTTCGGTCGCCACGACCTTGAGGCCGAACGGGCGCAGCGCCGTCATGTGCGGCTCGACCGTGCGGGTGCCGAGGTCACAGCCACCGGCGTAGGGCAGCTCGAAGTCGTCGTAGCGGTGCATCAGGGGACCGAGGAACATGATGATGCTGCGCGTACGCCTGGCGGCCTCGGCATCCATGGCAGCGAGGTTGAGCGTCTCCGGCACGATGAGCTCGAGGTCGTTCTGCTCGTTGAGCCAGGTCGCCTTCACGCCGATCGAGGTGAGCACCTCGAGCAGGCGGTTGACCTCCTCGATGCGGGCGACCTTGCGCAGGACCGTGGTGCCGGCGTTGAGCAGCGAGGCGCACAGCAGGGCGACACCGGCGTTCTTGCTGGACTTGACGTCGATCGAGCCCGAGAGGGTCGTCCCGCCGGCAACGCGCAGGTGGCTCGGACCGGAGGTACCGACGGTGACGAGCTCGGAATCGAGCGCACTGCCGATGCGGGCCAGCATGTCGAGCGTCAAGTTCTGTTGCCCCTTCTCGATGCGGTTCACCGCACTCTGACTGGTCTTGAGCTCGGTCGCAAGCTCGGCCTGGGTCAGGCCGCTGTGCTGTCGGGCGTCACGGATGAGTGCCCCGATGCGGGAAAGGTAGTCGTCGCGAACGGTCATGTCATTCACCATATCTCAGATATGAGATAACTCAATTCACAGTTTCAGCCGAGTGCCAGGAGCCGGAATCACACCGTGGCGGCGTCGCCCTGACCCAGCTTGCGGACATCGTCGACGCCGCCGAAGTTGGCGACCTGGCCCCAGTAGATCCCGTACGCAAGGTCGGAGATCGTCCGGTCGTGGATCGGGAACAGCGTCGTGGGGGAGACCCGCTGGACGAAGTCCACCGTCTCGCTGGCCTTGGCCCACGGGGCTGACAGGGGGAGCGCCAGCACGTCCACACCGTCCGGGGCCGTCTCGTACGAGTCGCCGGGATGGAACACCGTCGGCTCGCCGTCGGCCGTCAGCGTCACGCCGACGTTCGTGATGCGGGGGATCTGGGGCAGGATCACGGCGTGCTGGGCGCCGACCCCGCGGATCGTGATGCCTCCGACCGTCGTCTCGGTGCCGTCGACGTGCTCGCTCCACGAGCCGAACTCGAGCACCGAGGCGCTCTCGGGATCGCACAGCAGCACGGCCTCGGGGTTGCGCTCGAGCAGACCCGGGCCGCGGGTCGTGTCGACGTGGTCGACGTGCTGGTGAGTCACGATGATCGCGTCGAGCCCCTCGAGCTCGAACGTGGCGTCGAGGCTGAAGGCGCCGGGGTCGATGAGGACGCGCGTGTCAGCGGCCTCGACCAGGACTGCGGCATGGCCGAATCGGGTGATCTGCATCGTCAGCCGAGGTACTTCTCGACGACGTCGGGCGAGCGCTCGGCGGCATCGTCAGGCGACTCGCCGTACTGCCGCTTGGCATTGCGCTGGCGCAGCAGGTCCCATGCCTGGTCGAGCTCGACCTCGAGCTTCTGCAGCCGGGCGTGCTCTTCAGCCGGCGTGACCTCATGCTTGCTCAACTGCTCGCGCAGCGACTTCTCCTCGGCGACGAGCGCCGAGATGTGCTCATGGATGCCCTGGTCTGTGCTCATGGCGCGAGTCTACGACTCACGCCTACGTCCCGTCAGTGGCAGGATCTGCTCATGGAGTTCCACAGCATCGTCGAGCTCGGCGGCAAGACCGCAACCGGCATCGAGGTGCCGGCAGGGGTCGTGGAGACACTCGGCGGTGGGAAGCGTCCACCCGTCACCGTCACCGTCGGTGGGCACACCTATCGAACGACGGTGGCTCCGATGGGCGGGCGCTTCATGATCCCGCTCAGCGCCGAGAATCGAGAGGCAGCCGGTCTCACTGCCGGCGACGAGGTCGATGTCGAGATCACCTTGGACACGGCGCCCCGCGAGATGAAGGCGCCTGACGACCTCGCCGAAGCGCTCCGTGCGGCTCCGGAGGCAGCGGCGTTCTTCGAGTCGCTGTCGTTCAGCCACAAGCGCAGCTATGTCGACTGGATCGTGGGTGCCAAGAAGGACGAGACGCGGCAGCGTCGGGTGGCCCAGGCCGTCGAGCTGCTGCTCACCAAACGCAAGCAGCGCTGAGTCAGGCCCGAAGCGGCTCCAGCTGCGGTGCCGCTGACACCAACCGGCCCATGCGCCACAGCGAGTGCACCACCAGGGCCGCGACGACCGAACCGGACGTGCCGAGGAACAGATCGCCGAGGGTGTCGGTGTAGGCGCCACGGCGCTCCGAGGACGTGCTGATGAACGCGTAGTACTCCGCGATCTCCCAGCCGATCGCGACGGTCGCACCGAACGCGAGAGCCCGCTCGATCGTCGCGCGCAACGTCGAGGTGCGGTGGAGCGTCAGGAGGATCACGGCGGCCGCGAGGAAGCCCGTGTTCATGAAGTGGATCCAGTCGTCGAACCAGACGATCGTGTCGTACATGTTCATCCGGTTGCCGAGCGTGTCCGTGAAGCACGTGACCGTCACCAGGAGGTCGGCCACCCAGGGGAACGACGCGCGGTCGCGCCAGAAGACGTACCAGAGCGCCGGGACCGAGAAGGCCAGCATGGGATAGGTGACCGCCCGCAGCCCCGCCGCCTTGCCTCGCATGTGACCGAGATCGGGGAACAGCAGGGCGATCGCGAGGAGGATCAGCAGCCCCGCTTTGGCCGTCAGGTCGAGGCTGCGTACGACAGGCGGCGCGACATGACGGGTCGCATACGGCGTGTCGCTCATGTGCAAAGGATAGTGCGGCGCCGGTGCGACCCGGCGCATTCTGGACGTTGCAGGCAAAAGACAGGTTGCATTTTCGTGACGCACGGTCGACGTACTGGCGACAATTCCGTTGACAGGCTGTCGCAGGCAGCCCACACTGACCGCATGAAGCGTGTCGGGCTGGCTGTGGCAGGTGCGGCGTTGCTCGTCGTCGCGATCAGCGTCGCCCGGGCGCACACGGGGGAGTCGGACCCAATCACGCAGGAGCCATCGACATCCACCCACGACCCGCAGGTTGATGTCAGCCGCCCCTTCAACCCCGATCTCGCCAGGCAGCAGGTCAAGGAGCAGGCTGAGCAGGCCCTCAAGGCGCAAGCGGACATCAAGAAGCAGGTGGCAGAGGCTGCGCGGCGGGCGAACCAGGACCGGGCTGAATAGCGCTTCACAGACCGGATCAGGAATCGAGAAGCGCCGCGTCGGCGGCCGCCACTAACGTGACTGCCATGGACATCACGATTCACACGACGGTTCTTCCGCACAGCGATCCCGACGCCTCCGTGGCGTTCTTCCGCGACGCGCTGGGGTTCGAGGTCCGCCAGGACGTCGGGCAGGGAAACATGCGCTGGATCACCGTGGGCCCACCCGACCAGCCCGGCACCTCCATCCTGCTGGCACCTCCGGCCGCCGACCCCGGCATCACCGAGGACGAGCGACGCGTCATCTCCGAGATGATGGCCAAGGGCACGTACGGCTGGATCCTGCTGGCGACCAAGGACCTCAACAGCGTGTTCGACCGTGTGCAGGCGACCGACGCCGAGGTCGTCCAGGAGCCGACCGACCAGCCCTACGGCGTACGCGACTGCGCGTTCCGCGACCCTGCAGGCAACATGATCCGCATCCAGGAAGTGAGCTAGCCCGTCCATGAGCGCCACCCAGCCCAGCGACCTGCACGCAGCCGACCGCCACGACCTGATCCGCGTCCACGGCGCCCGGGAGAACAACCTCAAGGACGTCAGCATCGAGATCCCCAAGCGCCGGCTGACGGTGTTCACCGGGGTGTCTGGCTCGGGCAAGAGCTCGCTGGTGTTCAGCACGATCGCCGCCGAGTCGCAGCGCATGATCAACGAGACCTACAGCGCGTTCCTGCAGGGATTCATGGCGACGCTGGCTCGTCCCGAGGTCGACCTGCTCGAGGGCCTGACGACGGCGATCATCGTCGACCAGGAACGCCTGGGCGCCAACCCACGCTCGACGGTCGGCACCGTCACCGACGCCAACGCGATGCTCCGCATCCTCTTCAGCCGCCTCGGTGAGCCGCACATCGGACCCCCGACCGCGTACTCGTTCAACGTCCCGACCCGCACCGCAAGCGGGGTCATGAGCACCGACAAGGGCGGGCGCACGGAGAAGAACGTCGTCCGCAAGGCCGTCTATCTCGGCGGCATGTGCCCGCGCTGTGAAGGCATGGGCGCCGTCAGCGACTTCGACATGACCGCGATCTATGACGAGAGCAAGTCGCTCAGCGAGGGCGCTCTGACAGTTCCGGGCTACAGCATGGACGGCTGGTACGGCCGGATCTTCGCCGGGGCGGGCTTCGACATGGACAAGCCCATCGCGAAGTTCACCAAGAAGGACCTCGACAAGCTGCTCTACGGAGAGCCGACCAAGATCAAGGTCGAGGGGATCAACCTGACGTACGAGGGCGTGATCCCCAAGATCCAGAAATCGATGCTCTCCAAGGACGTCGACGCGATGCAGCCCCACATCCGCGCCTTCGTGGAGCGCGCCGTCACGTTCCAGACCTGCCCCGACTGCGGCGGCACCCGGCTCACGCAAGAGGTGCTGTCGTCGAAGATCAACGGCAAGAACATCGCGGAGCTCTGCACGATGCAGATCAGCGACCTTGCCGAGTGGGTGCGCACAGTCGACGAACCGTCGGTCGCGCCCTTGCTGGTGGGCCTGCAGCACCTGCTCGACTCGTTCGCCGAGATCGGGCTCGGCTACCTCTCGCTCGATCGGCCGTCCGGCACGTTGTCCGGGGGAGAGGCGCAGCGCACCAAGATGATCCGTCACCTCGGCTCATCGCTGACCGACGTCACGTACGTCTTCGACGAGCCGACGATCGGCCTGCACCCGCACGACATCGAGCGGATGAACAACCTGCTGCTGCAGCTGCGCGACAAGGGCAACACGGTGCTGGTCGTGGAGCACAAGCCCGAGACGATCGCGATCGCCGACCACGTCGTCGACCTCGGGCCCGGGCGCGGGCACCGAGGGCGGCACGATCTGCTTCGAGGGCACGGTCGAGGGCCTGCAGGGGAGTGACACCGTCACCGGACGCCATCTCGACGACCGGGCCTCCCTCAAGGACTCGGTGCGCACGTCCACCGGCGCGCTCGAGGTGCGCGGCGCATCGACCCACAACCTCCAGGACGTCGACGTCGACATCCCGCTCGGGGTGCTGTGCGTGTTCACCGGTGTCGCCGGCTCGGGCAAGAGCTCGCTGATCCAGGGCTCGGTCGCCGGACGCGACGGCGTCGTGCTGGTCGACCAGGGAGCCATCAAGGGCTCGCGCAGGAGCAACCCAGCGACGTACACGGGCCTGCTCGAGCCGATCCGCAAGGGCTTCGCCAAGGCCAACGGCGTGAAGCCTGCGCTGTTCAGCTCCAACTCCGAGGGCGCATGCCCCACCTGCAACGGCGCCGGCGTGATCTACACAGAGCTCGGTGTCATGGCCACGGTCGAGTCGACCTGTGAGGAGTGCGAAGGGCGGCGGTTCCAGGCGTCGGTGCTGGAGTACACGTTCGGCGGCCGCAACATCGCCGAGGTGCTGGCGATGCCGGTCAGCGAAGCGGTGGAGTTCTTCGACGAGGGGGAGGCCAAGCTCCCGGCGGCGCACAAGATCCTGACCCGCCTGAGCGATGTCGGACTCGGCTACATCAGCCTCGGCCAACCGCTGACGACGCTGTCCGGCGGTGAGCGCCAGCGGCTCAAGCTCGCCACCCACATGGGGGAGAAGGGCGACGTGCTGATCCTCGACGAGCCCACCACGGGCCTGCACCTCGCGGACGTCGAGCAGCTGCTGGGTCTGCTCGACCGGCTGGTCGACTCGGGCAAGTCGGTCATCGTCATCGAGCATCACCAGGCCGTCATGGCGCATGCCGACTGGATCATCGACCTCGGCCCGGGTGCCGGCCATGACGGCGGCACGATCGTCTTCGAGGGCACGCCCACCGACCTCGTGGCAGCTCGGTCTCGACGCTGACCGGCAAGCACCTGGCGGCGTACGTCAGTGGGTGAGGAGAGCGCGGCACTCGACGATCCTTCGGGAGCGGACGATGCTGCACTGGTCGCCGCCAAGGCCGCACTCGTCGAGCTTCGCGAGAGCGGCTCACCCGTTGTCGGCCGACGACGAACGTCGACGAGATCCTCGCCGATAGCTGCGCGGCGCTGGCGATCATACGAGCGGCGTCAGCCCAAACGCGCAGGTGATCTCGACGCGAGGACCGAAGACCTGGCCAAGGGACTCCGCGATCGCTTCGAGGAGCAGCCGGACCTCGCCGGGCCGCTCATGGAGGACTACCGGTTCCTGGCGAGCGTCCTTGCGGCCCACATGTCACGGCTCTAGCTGCGACGACTCGCAGCGAGGGCGCGAAACGTTATGTCAAGTAAAGCCGGAAGCCTTCGGCCTCAGGGGCGAACCCCAGGCCCGACATAGAGGTCGTGCGCCCCGTCGTCAGCGTGCCGTTTGTGACTCAACAGCTGCACTTTGTAGCAGCCGGCCGACCTGGCGTCGCTGATCACGCGTTGCATGAGCGATTCTGCAACGCCTTCGCGACGATGGGCGTACGCGACGACGACAGCCTCGATGAACGCCGTGGGACGACAGTCGTACGTCATGTTGGGAAGGATCGAGAGGCATGCCGTGCCGACAGCTTCGCCAGGAGCGCTCTCAGCGACATAGACCGTGACGTCAGGCGACACCTGGATGCGTTCCCACATCGCCAGTTGTCGCTCGGTTGCCACAGGCATCTCGAGCGAAACGTCCTGCCGGACCGCCTGATTCTGCGCCAGGACGTGCAGAACGCTCGCGATGTCGTCAGAAAGGGCTGGGCGGACGCGATATGCCGGGTTCACGGACAAGACCCTGCCAGACGGTCCCGCTCAGCACCTTTGTCCGATAATGCACATTATGTCAACTAATGGGTTGAGAATGGGATCGGTAGGCATCCGCACCCAGCGGAGTCGCTCCCCTGCGTCGCGTACGACTCAGAACTCGGGCGGCTCGTCGAACACCCGTACTTCCTGGTTGCAGCGGCAGGCCGCGGCAAGCTTGGCCGCCCACTCGTGGGCCTCGTCCCGCGAGCTCGACGTCGATCACGGCGAACCCGCCGATGAATTCCTTGGTCTCCGGGAAGGGCCCATCGGTCACGACGCCGTCCGGTGTGACCGTGCTCGCGACTTGGGGCAGCAATCCCCCACCGAACACCCATACGCCCGCGTCCATGGCCTCTTGGGTGGCATCCCCAGCGGCCTTGGCGATGGCCGGAAGGTCCGGGTGCGACAGGTCCACCATCGCGCCCTCGCGGAATGAGATCAGGTACTTCGTCATCACATGACTCCTCGTCGTCCGGGCGGCCCATGTGGCCCACCTCTATCTACCCCACGAACGGCACGCCGTCGATACGACAGCGAATCATGCGCTTCCAGCTGCTGGACAGCCGGAAGGTCTGGTCCAGGCTGATCGGAGCAGCAGAGTAGATCGACTATTGGCAGGGTCCGCAACCATGGGGCCATGACCGCCATACGACTTGTCACTCTCGACGACGTCCCCGTGCTTGCAGACCTGTTCAGCCGGAATCGCGACTTCTTGGCGCCGTGGGAGCCGGAGCGAGGAATCGACTACTTCTCGATCGACGGGCAGCGCGGAGTCATCGAGGAAGCGCTGGAACGCCACGAACAAGGCCTCACCTACCCACACGTCATCCTCGATGACGCTGGCGACATCGTCGGCCGCATCAACCTGGGCAACGTGGTGCTCGGCCCATTTCAGTCGTGCGGTGTCGGCTACTGGGTTGGCGAGCAGTCCAACGGCCGTGGTGTCGCAACTGCTGCGGTGAGTGAGATCAAGAAGGTGGCGTTCGGCGAGCTGGGACTGCATCGGATCGAAGCGGGCACCCTCGCGCACAACGTCCGATCACAACGTGTGCTGGAGAAGAACGGGTTCGTTCGATTCGGCCTGGCGACGTCCTATGCCAAGATCGCCGGGCAATGGCAGGACCACGCGCTCTACCAAACGCTGAACCCGCAACACGACTGACGCCGAACAGAAGCCCGGGATCGGCCCGACTTCCTCCTCGTAGCGACCCCCGCAGCCGGAGCAGGCCGCGGGGGTCGCACCGGGTGTACCGCCGGCTATCGAGTGTGGCCCCCGCTGGGCTTGCAGGCGAAGCTCGACGCGTCCTCCGGCTCACCGTGTGTGTAGCGAGCAACGAGCGGGTAGGGGCACAGCGGCCGGGTTCGATCGGGCGCCCATGCCGCAGGGACATCAGGGTTGACGCCTCCAGGATTGCCCGCGCCACGCGCAGCAGCGACGATGCGGTTCGGCGCCTTGCTGCCCTCGACCCAATCGATCAGGGCACCGAGGCCGTCGAACTGGTCGGTGGCCGGACCGCCTCGAACGTGGCCCATACCGGGGACCTCGAAGTACCGCACGAAGTCGTCGGCCTTCCCGTGATAAGCGCGATCGACCTTCTGGTACCAACGTGCGGTGTCGTCGGAGGAGAACACGGGGTCGGATGTGCCGTGGACGACGATCAGCTTCCCGCCGCTGTTGCGCAGGGTGTTGAGATTCGTCGGGTTCGGCGGCGTCATGAATGACATCGCACTCTCGGTGTAGAGGTTGTTCCTTGCGAAGATCTTCGACGCCTGAGTGTCGACGTCGTAGTTCAGCGCGTAGCTGCGCAGGCTCGACAGGATGCTGGGGCTCTGCGGCGGTGTCGAGAAGATGAAGCCGACAGCACTCGGGTCCCGTGAGACGGACGCGTTGAACTCCCAGTCAGCCCAACTGGGCTGCGCGAGGCCGGAGTCGAACGGGAACGAGCTGTAGAGCTTCTCGACCTCCGCTGGTGCGCGCACCAGCGAAGATGTCGCCGACGACCTTCTTCTGCTGCCGGGTCAGGCAGGTGCCGTCACGCTCGGACTTACACGTGGGGACGTCACGACCGATGTCGAAGACGTCTTGGCATCGATCGATGTCCTGGACCATGCCGTCGCGCAGCCGGTCGAGGCCGTCGCATCGACGCAGGATCGCATCGGCCACCACGCGTCCGCTCCGCGCTGGTGAACGCCGTCGCAAGGTCGTCCGTCGAGGTCGCCACTTTCGCGTACTGCTGGGCTCCCCACATCTGCGCGACCGCGGCTTTCGGCAGATTGAACCCGGGCGCGATTGCGAGGAAGCCGTCGTACTGGTCGGCGTACCGGGTCGAGGCGACCATCGTGTGGCGGCCGCCGTTCGACCCGCCGGCGAAGTAGGAGCGATCCGGTCCGCGACCATAAGCGGCCTTGACCAGGCGCTTGGCCATCGGGGTGAGCGTGCCGACGGCCTGGTAGCCGTAATCGAGGCGAGCCTGAGGGTCGAGACCGAAGAGCGGGTTCTGCGAACTGTTGTGACCGGCGTCGGAGCTCAGCACCGCGAAGCCCATCTGCAGTCCACTCTGCAGCTGGCCGCCGACGAAGTTGCCGACGGCGGGCGCGACGCTGCCGTCCAGGCCGCCGTTGGCCTGGTAGAGGAATCGGCCGGCCCACTGGGTCGGGAGCCGCATCTCGAAGCCGATCGCGTACGTCTGACCGTCGACGGGGCTCACGCGCTGGTTCATCTTTCCCTGGACGAGGCAGTGCTCCCCGATGGGCTTCCCGGCGTTGGTGAGCGTGCCGGCAGGGACGAGCTGGACGCCAGTGATCTGGGTGTTCGGGTACGCGAAATCGGCCAGCTTGTGGCAGTCCTGGAGCGTCCCGGGCCGCGCCGGAGAGAGGTGCGGGATGCGGTCGCCCCTCTGGCTCGCGGCCGGGCTCGGCCTGAGCAGCCTGAGCTGCTGAAACACTCAGGCCGAGGGCCGCTGCCACAGTCGTGGCCGTCGCACCGACCAGCATCCGCCGCAAGATGTTCTTCGTTGTCGTCATCGTCGTCCTCACTCGGCGCTCTGACGGGCGCCGTCGAAGATGGCGGGGGTATGGCCCGCCGGGGTGCAGAGTCGTGTCATGATCCGTCCTCCCAGATGTGTGGTGCGTCACAGCATGCAACCAGATAGTTCAACATGTCAACGATTGTGGTTGTGACATATGTTTGCGATCCTAGAATCGTGACGACCGACCAGAGGAGACGCGATGAGCGACGCCGCCCAGACCACCCTCAATGACACGGTGGGTGACACGGGCCTGCTGCTGTCGGTGGCCGCTGCCGCCGCGGGACGCAACGTCAATGCCTCTCTCGAAGCCCTCGCGCTACGTGTGCGGACGTTCTCGATACTCGAGCTCGCGGCCCGCGGCGATGGCATCAACCAGCGCCGACTCGCGGACGCACTTCAGCTGAATCCGAGCCAGGTCGTCGCCCTGGTCGACGACCTCGTCGGCGATGGTCTCGTCGAGCGGAGGCCAGACGCGGCCGATCGACGAAACCGGCTCATCTGGGCGACCGAGAAGGGCCTGCTCCGCTTTGCCGAGGCTCGTGCGCTTGTCGACGAGGCGCTGGATCGCACGCTTCACGTCCTCCAAGCCGACGAACGCGAGATTCTCCATCGGCTGCTGCAGCGGATCGTCGTCAGCACCTCGACCTGACGACGTTCCCTGGCCACCGGCAAGCGCAAACGACGCACAGGCCGCTCCCCTCGACGGTTGTGCGTCACCGCGCACGCGCGCTAGAGTCCGAGCGATCGTGATCGACGACAGGAGGTGAGACCCGTGAACGCAGTATCCACAGTGGGTGCTCCCCCGCAGTCCACGATCGCGGCGACTGAGCTAGTCGCCCCCGGGAGCATCCCCGACGCAATTTCGCGAAGGGCAACTCCTATGAACGACACACCTCTTTCAACACCTTCTCACGCCCACGAAGGGCGAGCGCGCCTTGGTCCTCGGCGGCGGCGGATCCACCGGCAACGCGTGGCTGATCGGCGTCATCGCCGGACTGTTCGACTCCGGCCTGGACGTGACGACGGCCGACCTCACCGTCGGAACGTCAGCCGGCTCGACGGCCGCGGCCCAGGTGGCTGGCGCGACTCCGCCGGAGTTGTTCGCCGCGACCCTGGTGGCCCCGCCTCGACGGACCGTTCCATCCGCCGCTGCCGGACGTCCTCGGACGAAGCCGGTCGCGAACCACCTCGAACGGGTCCAGAAGATCATCGACTCCGCCGAGGACGTGGCTGACATGCGTCGGCGCATGGGCGCGGCTGCACTCAAGATGGAAGCCGCGTCCGACGGCTCCTGGCAGGACCAATGGCGTACGACCGTCGCCTCGAGGCTGCCCAGTCAGCAATGGCCGGAGCGCTCGGTGCTCATCACGGCGGTCGATGCCGAGACCGGTGATCCGGCCGTGTTCGACCGCGACAGTGGCGTCGATCTTGCGGACGCGGTCGCCGCGAGCTGTTCCAGCGGCCTCCCGTACCGGATCGGTGACGGCCGATTCATCGACGGTGGCTACCGATCCAACGCCGAGAACGCTGACCTGGCAGCCGGGCACTCACGGGTGCTGGTGCTGTCTCCCTTCGGCGGGCGAACCCTCCTACCGCTCGAGTGGGGCATGCACCTGGCAGCGCAGGTCGACGGGCTGCGAGCGCATGGCAGCAGGGTCGAGACGATCTTCCCTGACAGCGGCTCCGAGCACCTCTTCGGGCCCAACGCGATGGATCTGTCGCTGCGTCCAGCCGCTGCTCAAGCCGGGTATGACCGAGGCACGGCCCTGGCCGGGCGACTCGCCGAGTTCTGGCGCTGATGCCCTGGACCCGCGGTCAGAACCGTTCGATGCCGAACGCGAGCATGAAGCCCGCGGTGGCGATGAGCCCCGTGTACAGGTGCGTCCGCTCGAACGCCTCGGGGATCATCGTGTCGGCGATCATGGCGAGAATGGCTCCGGCCGCGATGGCCGTGATCAGCGCGATCAGGTCGGCGCTCGCGCCTTGCAGCACCAGGCACCCCAACAGACCGGCGATCCCGCTGGCGAGTGCGATGGCGCCCCAGACCCCGAACACGTACGTGCTGCTCCTGCCACTCCGCTTCATCCCGGCTGCGCTGGACAGCCCTTCGGGAAGGTTCGAGATGAAGATGGCCGCCAGCACTGGTACGCCCACTCCCTTGCCACCCAGCAGCGACAGGCCGAGCACGATCGACTCGGGGATCCCGTCCATCAGGGCGCCGATGGCGATCGCGACCCCGCTCCCCTGCTGGTCGCTCTCGGACGGTTGCTGGTCCCCCGAACGCTTGCGATGCCGGGCGCCTCGCCGCGCCAGGGCCACGTTGGCCAGGACGTACACCGTGGCGCCGCCCATGAAGCCGATCACCGTCGGCGTCAGGCCACCGGTCGACTCCGCTTCGTCGACGAGGTCGAAGGCCAGCGCCGAGATCAGGACCCCTGAGCCGAACGCCATGGTGCTGGCGACGACCAGGTGCGGGATGCGGAGGGTCCATGCCAGGGCAGCGCCGAGCAGCAGGGCGCCACCGGCGAAGGTGCCCCACAGCCCCGCCTGCAGCCAGATCGGCATGCCCACTCTCCTGTCGGTCGACGTATCGGTAGACGTGCGCGCCGTCGGTGGAGACGCTATCCCCGGACGACCCAGCCGGCCACCCGGCGCTTGACGAAGGATTCGAGGCGACCCTAGCGTTGCGAACCTCACCGGCCAGGCGGTCGTGAGCCACGATTCGGAAACGGGGACCCGGGATGACGTCCAAGCTCTACTCAGTCACCTTCGACGCGCACGAGCCGCATCGCGTTGCGCAGTTCTGGGCCGACCTGCTGGGTTGGGAGCTGACCGAGGACGAAGACGGATTCGAGGTCGTCCCGACCGACGGCACGGCGTACCGACTCGGCTTCTTCCCGAGCGACGAGCCGAAGAGAGGCCAGAACCAGCTGCACTTCGACCTGACCAGCGCCACGCCGGAGCAGCAGCAGGAGACCGTGGCGAAGGCCCTCGAGCTCGGCGGCCAGCACATCGACATCGGCCAGACCCCCGACGACGGCCACGTCGTTCTCGCCGACCCGGATGGCAACGAGTTCTGCGTCATCGAGGCGGGCAACAACTTCCTCGCGGACACCGCGTTCATCGGGGCGATCAACTGCGACGGTTCGCAGGAGGTCGGCTACTTCTGGAGCAAGGCTCTCGACTGGCCGCTGGTGTGGGACCAGGACGAGGAGACCGCGATCCAGGCGCCTGAGGGCGGTTCGAAGATGTCGTGGGGCGGGCCACCCGTGGCACCCAAGACCGGCAAGAACCGCATACACCTCGAGATCGCTCCCCCTGCCGGCAGCGACCTGCAGGCGGAGGTCGAGCGCCTCGTCGAGCTCGGGGCCAAGCGCATCGACATCGGTCAGGGTGACGTCAGCTGGGAGGTCATGGCCGACCCTGACGGCAACGAGTTCTGCGTCCTGAGCCCGAGGTAGACCACAGCGCTCGGCGTTGACCTGCGGTCATGCGGGTCGAGCCCCTACCGTTGAGGAATGACGGCGGCGGCGCACAAGGAAGGCATCCTCCAAGAGGATTCTCGCCGTCCTGGTGGTCGCCGCGCTCGTGGCGGCGGGCGCAGCGGCCTGGCTGCTGCGACCTGAGGACACCGGCCGGCCGTTCGCGATGAACTCCCCCGCGTTCGAGCTCCTGACCATCCCCAAGACCGGGGTGTGCACGAAGCCGGCGACGAGCCCCTTCACGCCGACGAGCGTCTCGATCCGCGGCGTCGTCGACGACGGGCAGGTGCTCGCGCTCCCCCGCGACGACAACAACGTGCCCGAGGTCCCGCCGACGTCGGCCAAGTACGCCTTCGCGTGGGACCGTCCGCCCGGGATCAAGCCAGGCTCGCCCCGTGGAAACGTCCTGCTCAACGCCCACACCTGGCCCGATGGGTCGGCCGTCGGCAACGCCATGCTGGACAAGCTCGACGAGGGCGACCGCATCGTCCTGCGGGGCGGCACGTCCGAGCTCTGCTACACGGTGACCAAGCGGGTCGAGGTCCTGGCCAAGGACGGCTATCCGCCGTATTACGACCGCAAGGGCAGTCCCCAGGTCGCACTCATCGTGTGCTCCGGCAGACGCCTCGGCCCGGGTGAGTGGACGCACCGCACGATCTGGTTCGCCGAACCCGCGACCTGACCCGGCCCACCTGCCCACCTCAGTGCCAGTCGCTGATCCGCTCGTCGTCCGGTGCCGGCGCGCCTGCTCCCGTCTCCAGGAGCGACTTCAGGCTCATCAGGAACGTGGCCCATTTCGTGCTGCAGTGATGCATGAACTCCACAGGCTCCCGCCAACCCCGATGGGCGAACAGGATGATCGTGTAGTCGCCCTCGGTCGTCAGGTCCCAGATGACCTGCGTACCGATCCACTCGGCCGGGCCCTCGACGACCTCCCAGACCACGCGCTCCGCCGGCTTCGCCTCCAGGACGCTCATGTCGAAGCCGTTCGGCTCCGGAGCCCCCTCGAAACGGAACTGCAGCACCCCGCCGGTGTCGCCGTCTCCGCGTACGTCCTTGGTCCACCACCCAGCCAACCCTTCGGTCGTGGTCAGGGCTTGGAACACCGCGTCCTGCGATGTCGTGATTCCCACGCGATGCAGGATGTCCACCATGGTTCTCTCCTCTGTCGTGGCGCGGCCGCGGTTGCGGACGCACATTCGGGTTCGTCAGTTCTTCGGCTCGCTCGCGTCCTTGATGGCCTCGGCGATCTGCTTGATCCGGCGGAGCCGGGCGTCCCAGGTGCTGCCGACTGCGTTGAGCTGAGCGACGGCGCGCGCGAACTGCGCCTCGTCGATGCGATAGTGCGTCTCGCGCCCTGCCGGCGTGGCGTGCACGAGACCCACGCGGTCGAGCACACCGAGGTGCTTGGCGACCGCCTGCCGAGTGACCGGCAGCTCGTCGCTGAGCGCCGTCGCCGTGCCGGCCCCTCCGGCCAGCAGGAGATCGAGCACCCGACGCCTGGTCGGATCCCCGATCGCCGACCACAGCTCGTCGTCGATGGCGACGGTCATGACGCTGCCGCCAGCTCTTCGGCGTAGGCCTGGATGCGCGGCACGAAGCGGTCCCAGCCGACGCCGTGATCGAGGTATCGCTGCTCCAGGACGGCGGCCTCCCAGCCTCGTTCGCGGAAGCCGGTCTCGCTGAACCGCAGGAGGGTGCCTTCCCCGGACGGCACGAGCTCGAACGTCACGAGGTTCGAGTTGCCCTCCTGAGCGCTCTCCCCCGCGGGGTTCGTCCACCGGAAGCTGAACAACCGTGGTGGCTCGGCGGCGACGACCGTCAGCTGCTCGACGTGCGCCCGCGGGTCGTCACCGTCAGCCCACACCAGCTCCCCCGTCGAGCCTGGCGTCGCTTCGAAATCGGTGTCGACGCTCCACCACTCCCGCACGTGCTCGGGGCTGCTGACCACGTCGAACACGACGTTGGGTGGCGCGTCGATGTGGATCTCGCGCTCGATGCTGGCGTACTCCATGACTTCCTCCTGATATGCAACCATCGGTTGCCTATCAAGATAGCCGCTTCATCGCCCTTGCGCAACCATCGGTTGCGCACGATGTCACAGACGTATCGGCAGTCCCGTCATACGTGCAGGAGGCGAGGACATGGAGTCGACAGGAGAGCGACGTATCGCAGGAGAGAACCCGCCAGATCAGGGGTGAGGGCTCGATCGAGCTGGGGATGTTGCTGTTCGCCATGGCGTGCGCCATCTGGCACGTCGGCGCTGACGACACGGGCGACGAGTCATCGACGCCCTGACGCTCACTCGAGGAGATCGATCGCTCCCTCAGGGCACGAGTCAGCAGCGTTGCGCGCAAAGTCGACCTGGTCGGCAGGCACGTCGATCACCTGACCGCGCGGCGTCACGTAACCGTCCTCGTCGTACGTGAGCAGCCCCTCGGCGAGCGAGTAGCAGCGGCCGTGCCCGCGGCAGATGTTGACGTCGACCGTCAGCTTCATGACCGGACCTCCCACGCGAGCGGCAGGGTGAGCAGCGTCATCATGGCGCCGCCGCCCCGCTCCATCAACGGTTCGTCGCTCTTGACCTCGAAGTCGGGGATGACCTTCAGCCACTCCTCGACGGCGACCTGCATGACCCGACGGGCCAGGTGCGCGCCGAGGCAGCGGTGCGGGCCACCCGCGAACCCGAGGTGGTTGTTGGCCTTGCGATCGACGACGAACTCATCCGGGTTCTCGTACACACGAGGGTCGCGGTTGGCGCCCGACACCAGTCCGTAGACCATGTCGCCCTTGCTCAGCGGGCAGCCGTGGAACTCGGTGTCCTGCGCGACCTTGCGACCGTCCCCGAAGATGATCGTGTACATCCGCAGGGACTCCTCGACCGCGGTCGGGATGAGCTCCGGCTCGGCAATGAGGCGGTGCCGGTCGGCGGGATTCTCGGCGAGATGGCGGAAGAGGTATCCCAGCTGGCCGCGCGTCGTGTCGAGTCCGGCAAGCACGAGCACCGTGAGGATGTCGAGGATCAGCGCATCGCCCAAGGGCTCGTCGTCGACCGTGGAGTGCAGCAGGAGCGACGCGAAGTCGTTCTCCCGCGGTGCCGGGTCGTGGCGTCGATCCTCGAGGACTTCCTCCCAATAGCCGCGGATGCCACCCAGGGCTGCACCCATGGCGGCCTGCTGCTCCAGGTCGCCGCCGAAGCCGGCGAAGAAGTCCTCGACCCACGGCACGAACAGGTCGGCGTCGGAGTTGGGCACGCCGATGATCGTCAGGAAGATCTCGGTCGGCAGCCGCATCGCGAAGTCGCCGACGAAGTCGCACTCCCCCTTGGGCGCGAGATCGGCCACCAGGCGCCGGCCGATCTCCTGCGCCTGGGGCGTGATCCGGTTGACGGCGTTGGGCGCGAACCAGCGACTGATCAGCTGGCGATACTTGGCGTGGTCAGGCGGGTCGATCTGCGTGGGGACGAACCGATAGACCGGGTCCGGCTCCCATGGCGTGATCGACTCGCTGGAGAAGATCTCGGGATGCTGATACATCTCGCGGACCTCGTCGTACCGGGTGAAGACCCAGTAGCCCTGTGCGTGCGTGTTGAAGTACGCCGGGCTGGTCTCCCTCAGCTCATTCGCCTTGTCCCAGTGCGCGCCGGCCTCCAACGGAGCCGACGCGTCGAGATGGATGACGGGGCACCCGGACGGCACCCGTTGGGAGATCTCTGTCCGCTCCTCGGCCGGTGTGGTCATCGCGGATCTCGCTTCCTCGTACGCCGCGCGATGCGTGGCCATGGCGGTGAACCTGAATTCGGTTCGGTTTGCTGCCACGTACTGTAACCCGCCTCACACCGGCCCGCAATACCCCCGCAGCCACGTGTTTTCGGCCGCCTCCTTGGCGAGAATCTGTCAGGAAACGGGCTGGGCGATGATGTGGAGGAGGCGCTCCTCGGAGACCCCGAGAGCGCGGCTCACCCGCTCGATGCCACGTTCGTCGATGAGCTGCACCAGCGTGCCGCGTCGCACCGACCTGACCATCTGGCTCATCGACCGCAGCGAGTCATGCACGGTGGCCAACGCCTCGAGCCGCTCACCGGGAGGCAACCCCTGCAGCCAGGTGTCGAGCCGGTCCCGGAGCGTATCCATGTGTTCGATGAGCTGTCTGTCGGACAAGTGAACGGCCTCGTGAAGTCGGGGTGACGGTGTGTCTGCAACGAGTCAATCACAGGCGCGGTCGATACCTCCAGCATGGTTCTCGCCGACGAGATAGCGTCGGCAACATGCCAGCTCCCGAGTCGGATCCCGCTGCCGAGTGGGACGCGATGTACGCCGAGCGCTCCTCCGTGTGGAGCGGCGAGCCGAATGCGCAGCTCGTCGCCGAGGCGAGTCCCCTGGCACCCGGGGCTGCGCTCGACGTCGGCTGTGGCGAGGGCGCCGACGCGGTCTGGCTCGCCCGCCGGGGCTGGGACGTCACAGCCGTCGACATCTCCGAGGTCGCGCTGGACCGGGCACGCGCCCATGCCGCATCGGCAGGGCTGACGATCTCGTTCGAGCGCGTGGATCTCGTCGCCACTCCCCCAGCGCCCAAGGCGTACGACCTGGTGTCGGCGCAGTTCTTCCACCTTGCCGATCCGCCGCGCGCCCAGGCGTACCGAGGTCTCGGGGCGGCCGTCGCACCCGGCGGGCACCTGCTGGTGGTCGGTCACTATCCGTCGGAGCACATCGGCAAGGACCACCCGGAACGACTCTTCACGACGGACGAGATCGTCACGTTGCTGGGTGACGGCTGGCAGGTCGTGACGTCCGACGTCCGCGAACGCACTGCGATGCACCACGGCGAGCTCACCGACCTCGTCGACGGCGTCGTGCTGATGAAGCGTGCCGGTTAGGCTGGTTTCACGACCTGAAGGAGTGATCCCGATGAGCGCCCGCGACCGCAAGAGGCACGAGTATCGGCTGCGCCTGGAGGCCGAAGCCGCGGCGGACGAGGACGATCAGGACGAGGCGGAGGCCCGCGAGAAGCGGATCGCCAACCAGGCGCAGTGGGTCGAGCTGCAGGTGCAGCAGGCGATGCGACGCGGCGAGTTCGACAGCCTGCCGGGTGCCGGCAAGCCGATCCCCGACCTCGACGCCCCGCATGATCCCGACTGGTGGCTCAAGCGGCTGATCGAGCGTGAGCACATCACCGGGGTGCTGCCGCCGGCGTTGGCGCTGCGCACCGAGGATGCGCGCATGGACGAGACACTGGACCGTGAGACGACCCCTGAGGGCGTTCGCCGCGTCGTCGAGGACTTCAATGCGCGCATCGTCGAGGCCCGACGCCAGCTCCAGGGCGGCCCGCCGGTCATCACGGCGTTGCGCGACGTCGACGACGAGATCCGCGCGTGGAGCCAGCGGCGCAGCGCACGAGTGGCACGACAGAAGGCCGTCATGGAGCAGATCCGGCGCGATGAGGCAGCCGCCGCTCCCCCGGCGTGGTGGCGGCGACTGCTCGCACGCCTGGTGCCGCGATTCCGGCGTCTCGTCTGACGTTCGTCGGTGGCTCCGGGCACACTGGCTGCATGGTCACGACGTCGCACTCGCTCCTGCGCGAGCTGCGCCTCGAGACTCCGGTCAACGTCTCCTTGACGCTGAGCACCCTTCGCCGCGGCCAGGGCGACCCGACCACGAGACGCGCTCCCGATCGACTGTGGCGCACGAGCCGCATGCCGACCGGCCCGGTCACGTACGCCCTGCGACAGCCCGAGCCCACGTTGGTGCAGGCAGAAGCCTGGGGAGCAGGCGCTGCCGAGCTGCTCGACGGCCTGGCCGGGCTCGTCGGGGCCGAGGACGACCCGACGGGGTTTCGGCCCGATCACCCGATCCTCGCCGACGCGGTCCGCCGGCACCCGGGGCTCCGCGTCCCCCGCACCGGCCGCGTCCTCGAGGCCCTGATCGCAGCAGTGATCGAGCAGAAGGTCGTCGGCCTCGACGCCTTCGCCGCCTGGCGCCGCCTCAACATGCGGTTCGGTGAGCCCGCGCCTGGTCCGGCGCCGGCCGGCATGCGCGTGTTCCCGGCCGCCGAACAATGGGCCGCCATCCCCTCGTGGGAATGGCACCGCGCCGGCGTCGACCCCCAGCGTGCGCGAACGGCCCAGGCGTGCGCGCGCCTCGGCGCCCAGGTCGATCGCTTGGCAACGACACATCCCGACGACCCAGCTGCGGTCTATCGGGGCCTGCGGAGCATCCCGGGCGTCGGCGTGTGGACTGCCGCCGAGGTCGGCAGCCGCGCTCTCGGCGATGCCGACGCGGTGCCGTTCGGCGACTATCACGTCGCCAAGGACACCGGCGCCGCGCTCCTGGGCCGTCCGGTCGACGACGCCGGACTCGCCGAGCTGCTCGAACCGTGGCGTCCCCACCGGTTCCGCGTCGTACGCCTCGTGCAGCTCAGCCCGCTCGCCAAGCGGGAGCGTCGGGGGCCCCGCATGCCGCGCGTCGACCACCGTCACATCTGACTCGCGGAATGAATGCGCGCCGCAACCGGTTGCTAGGTGTCATGACGACGACTGTGCAGGCCGTGACCCGAAAGCAGATCGACGCCGACACCCGCAAGGCACTCGCCGCCATCTATCTCGCGGCGTACGGCGACGCAGGCCTCCCCGAGAGCCAGCTCGACGCCGACAACTTCGTCACCTCGACGATCCGGCGGCACTCACGACGTGCGGGGTTCCGCCTGGTGCTGGCCACGACGGACGGCGAGACGTCCGGGTACGCATACGGGTTCACCGGAAAGCGCGGACAGTTCTGGAGTGACTGGCTCTCCGGCGCAGCACCGGCCGACATCGTCGACGCATGGGTCGGCGATCATTTCGAGCTCGTCGACATCGTGGTCGACCCGGCTCACCGCGGCCAAGGCATCGCAGGACTCCTGCATGACGAGCTCGTCGACGGTCTGCCGCAGCAGAAGGCACTCCTCGCCACGACCCCCGACGACGGCGCAGCTGCCCGGCTCTACGGCGGACGCGGCTGGCAGGTTCTCGTGCCCGGCATCGACGGCGAGAAGGCCCTCTACGGCCTCGACCTCGCCGCCCGCACGGCTTGACCGCCGGCACCCGGCCCTACAGTGATGCGGTGCCTCTGACGACCCGAGTTCCTGCGTGGCTTCGGGTGGCTGCGGCGCTGTTCGCCGTCGGATGGGGCGCCAACCAGTTCGCCGCGATGCTGCTGGTCTATCGCAACGACGGCGCCTCGAGCGAAGCCGTCACCGCACTGTTCGGCGCGTACGCCCTCGGCCTCATCCCCGCCCTGCTGATCGTCGCTCCGATCTCGGACCGCATCGGGCGACGCCGGGTCATGCGCCCCGTCCTGGTGCTCTCCTTCATCGCGACGGTGATCCTCCTGGTCGGTGGGGACAACCTGGTGGTGCTGCTGCTGGGGCGTCTCGTCGCAGGCATCGCTTCCGGCGCGGCGTTCGCGCCGGGCAGCGCCTGGGTCAAGGAGCTGTCCGCCGACGGGCCGCCGGGCACCGGCGCCCGGCGCGCAACGCTCGCCCTTTCCGCCGGATTCGGCTCGGGACCGCTGGTCGCCGGAGTGTGCGGTCAATGGCTGCCGGATCCGACGGTCCTGCCGTACGTGCCCCACCTCGTGCTGATGCTCGGCGTCGTCGCGCTTGCCTGGCATGCCCCGGAGCCGTTCGTGCCGCGGAGCAAGGACGAACGCCAGCGCCGGTCCGAGGTGTGGCAGGCGATGCGCTCTCGCCGGTTCCTGCTCGGCATCACGCTGACAGCGCCTTGGGTGTTCGGTGCCGCAGCGACGAGCTTCGCGACGATTCCGACGTTCGTCGACATCGGAGTCGCGCCGGTCGCCGTGACGGGCGCGCTGACCGGCCTCACACTGTGGACCGGCGTCGCGGTGCAGCCACTGGGCAAGCGCCTCCACGACCCCCGCCTCATCATCGGAGCCGGACTCGCAGCGGCAGCGGCGGGCCTGCTCACCGGGCTGCTGCTCGCCGCGACAGGCACCGAGTGGCTCGTCCTGCCTGCTGCCGTCCTGCTCGGGACGGCGTACGGCCTGATCCTGGTCGGCGGGCTCACGACGATTGAGAGCCTGGCCCACCCCGACGATCTCGGCACCCTGAACGCGGTGTTCTACAGCCTCACGTATGTCGGATTCGCCGCACCGCTGCTCAGCACGCTGGCCCTCAACGCGATCTCGCCCGAGCAGCTCATGCTGGCGGGCGTCCTGATGATCTCCATCACCCTCCCGTTGGTGCTGCTGTCGCAGGCCCGGACCGCCGTCAACGCCCGGGGCCGGCAGCGCCGATGACCGAGATGACGTTGCCCGACGGGTCGGTGAACCAGGCGATGTCGGGCCCGTTGCCCTTCATGACCCCGTCCTCGTCCTGCGGCATGCCGTCGTAGCGTTCGAACACCACGCCCCGGTCCGCCAGCTCGCGCACGGCTGCCGAGACGTCCTCCACCGGCAGGTTGAGCACCGTGAACGACGCCGGCGAGTGGGCCTCGCCCTTGGGATAGACCAGCACGCGATGTCCGTCGCCGAGATCGAGATGGAGCATGCCCTCCGACTCCTCGACGTCCAGGCCGACGAGGTCGATGTAGAACGCCTTGGCTGCCGGGATGTCGGCGACCGAGAAGCCGCTGAACGGTGTGCCGTACGTGACCATGATGTGTCCTTTCGGTAGCTCAGGTTGCCGAGACGATCGCCTCGGCGACCGCGACGGGTTGGCTCAGCGCAGCCAGATGACCGCCGGGGACCTCGGTGACCTCGATGCCCAGCCGTTCGCGGGCCACTCGCTGCTGGAAGCCGTAGGGGAAGAACCGGTCATCCCGTCCGGCCAGCACGGTCGTGGGGATCTCGGGCCAGGCGTCGAGCCCCCACGGCGTGGTGAAGACCGCGTCGGCCTCGCCGTACTCCTCATCGCCGAGGGCAGCGATCGTGTCGGCTGGTACGTCGTGCAGGAAGTACGTGTCGAGGTCGAAGTTCGCGTCCGGGTCGCGTCCCTCCCGGATGTCGTGGTCCCGCCGGGCCTCCGCCGACCCGGTCGCGCCCCACCACTCCCCTGCGGTCTCGCCCGGGAGCGGGATCATGGCGTTGAGCAGGACGATCCGCGAGGTCGGCAGCCGGTCAGCGGCCCACGACCCGCTGAATCCGCCGATCGACTGGGCGACGACCACGACGTCGTCCAGCCCTGCGGCCGCGGCCACGATCAGGTCGACATACTCAGGAAGGCCCTTGTCCGGGTCGTCCCCGGGCAGCTCCACGGCGATGCTGGCCAACCCGCGCTCACCCAGCTCGCGGCGCACGAGGTGCCAGTAGGCCGCCTGTCCCCCAGCGCCGGGGACCAGGACATACGTGGGCTCAGCCATGAGCTGCTACTCGAACGGTGCGGGATCGCCGGCGCCGACGCGCACGACTTCAGCGAAGCCGTCGGAGAAGTCGACGACGGTCGTCGGTTCGGCGATGACATCGGCACCGGACTCGATCACGGCGTCGATCTGGCCGTCGAGCGCCTCGGCGATCTCCCAGGCGGTCGTCATCGGCTCTGAGGTGCCGGGCAGGATCAGCGTCGTGGAGAGCATCGGCTCGCCCAGCGCGGTCAGCAGCGCGGTGACGATCTTGCTGTTGGGGATGCGTACGCCGACGGTCTTCTTCTTCTCGTGGAGCAGCCGTCGCGGCACTTCACGGGTGGCCGGCAGGATGAACGTGTACGGGCCCGGAGTCGCGGCCTTGACCGCGCGGAAGATCGCGTTGTCGACGTGCACGAACTGGCCGAGCTGTGCGAAGTCCTTGCAGACCAGCGTGAAGTGGTGCTTGTCGTCGAGCTGGCGGATCGTGCGGATGCGGTCGAGCGCGTCCTTGTTGCCGAGCTGGGCGCCGAGCGCGTATCCCGAGTCCGTCGGATAGGCGATCAACCCTCCGTCCTGGATCACCGCCGCCGCCTGGTCGACCGAGCGTTGCTGGGGATTGTCGGGGTGGATCTCGATGTAGCGGGCCATAGGCCAGAGGCTACTTCTTTTTGGCCCGGACATGACGAAGGGCGGCGCACCATCGTGCGCCGCCCTCCGCCTGAGTCAGCTGAAGATGCTGTAACCCCCGGGACCGACGAGTGCTGCCACGATGAGCAGGACAATGCCGATCAAGATGTCGCCGCGGACAAGACGCAGAATTCCGTAGATCGCAATGATGACTGCGATGATCCACAAGATGAACGCCATGGGTGCTCCCTCTCTTCAGTGGTGACGGTGGCCACCGCACAGAGGTCTACCCCGAATCGCGTCGTCTGAACCGCTCTGGATGTGACCTGGATCACGTGAATGCGTTCCGTCATCCGGACAGTTCTGCACGCGCTGGGGCGCCGCTCGGGGCCGACCTATTCTGGAGCCCGCAGCAATCGAGATTCCGGAAGAGGTGAGCAGCATGGCCCCCGCGGTCCTCTCCCTCGCCGAACGGCGGCAGCAGCAGATCGACCACGACAACGAGCGCACGGCGCATCTGTCGTCACGCGAGGCACTTCTTGCGCCCCGGCGCAGCAACGATGAGCTCAAGGCGATCGCCGACGCGGCCCAGGAACGCTTCGCGGCATCCGACACCGCCGAGATCCTCGCGTGGGTCGCCGAGGAGTTCGGCTACCGCACTGCCGTCGCGTGCTCGATGGCCGACGCCGTCCTGCCACATGTGGTGGCTGAGCACCTTCCGTGGGTCGACACCTTGTTCCTCGAGACCGGCTACCACTTCGCCGAGACCATCGGCACCCGCGACGCCGTCGAGGCATCGATGAAGCTGTCGATCGTCGACGTCAAGCCACGCCGCAACGTCGCCGAGCAGGACGCCGAGTTCGGCGAGAAGCTCTTCGAGCGCGATCCGGCGCTCTGCTGCCAGATGCGCAAGGTCGAGCCGCTGCACGAGACCCTGCAGGGCTACGAGGTGTGGATCACCGGCGTACGCCGTGACGAGGCGCCGACCCGCGCCAACACCCCCTTCGTCACCTGGGACGACAAGAACGGCCTGGTCAAGGTCAACCCGCTCGCCGCCTGGTCGTTCGACGACCTCCTCGCATACGCCGACGACAACGACGTCATCGTCAACCCGCTGGTCAACGACGGCTACCCCTCGATCGGCTGCGCACCCTGCACCCGCCGCGTCGCTCCGGGTGAGGACCCGCGCGCGGGCCGCTGGGCCGGTCTCGACAAGACCGAGTGCGGCCTGCACGCCTGATCCCTGCTCGACACACGCAAAGGCACCGATGACCCTGACCGACGAACGCCGTCTCACCCAGCTCGAGTGGCTGGAGTCCGAGGCGATCCACATCATCCGTGAGGTGGCTGCCGAGTTCGAGCGCCCCGTGCTGCTGTTCTCCGGCGGCAAGGACTCGGTCGTGATGCTGCACCTGGCCGTCAAGGCGTTCTGGCCCTCTCCCGTGCCGTTCCCGGTCATGCACGTCGACACCGGCCACAACTTCCCCGAGGTCCTCGCGTTCCGCGACGCCACCGTCGAGCGGCTCGGCCTGCGGCTCGAGGTCGCCAGCGTGCAGGACTACATCGACGACGGACGACTGCGCGAGCGCAGCGACGGCACCCGCAACCAGCTGCAGACCCAGCCCCTGCTCGACGGCATCACGAGCCACAAGTTCGACGCGGTGTTCGGCGGCGGACGGCGCGACGAGGAGAAGGCCCGCGCCAAGGAGCGGGTGTTCTCCCTGCGCGACGAGTTCGGCCAGTGGGACCCGCGCAACCAGCGGCCCGAGCTCTGGAACCTCTACAACGGCAAGCACCGCCCCGGCGAGCACGTACGCGTGTTCCCCCTCAGCAACTGGACCGAGCTCGACGTCTGGCAGTACATCGGCGCCGAGGACATCCAGCTCCCCGAGCTCTACTACGCCCACCAGCGTGAGGTGTTCGAGCGCGACGGCATGCTGATCAGCGTCAGCGACGTCTCGCAGCCGCGCGAGGGCGAGACAGTCGAGAAGCGCCAGGTGCGCTATCGCACGGTCGGCGACATGTCCTGCACCGGCGCCGTCGAGAGCGATGCGGTCACCGTCGACGACGTCATCGTCGAGGTCGCCGCCACGCGGCTGACCGAGCGTGGCGCCACTCGCGCCGACGACCGTGCCTCCGAGGCCGCCATGGAGGACCGCAAGAAGGAAGGCTACTTCTGATGAGGACGCTGCTCCGCCTCGCGACCGCAGGATCGGTCGACGACGGCAAGTCCACCCTCGTCGGGCGCCTCCTGTACGACTCGAAGTCCGTGCTCGCCGACCAGTTCGACGCTGTCGAGCGGGTCAGCCGCGATCGCGGCCTGGCCTCCGCCGACCTCGCCCTGCTGACCGACGGGCTGCGCTCCGAGCGCGAGCAGGGCATCACGATCGACGTCGCCTACCGCTACTTCGCCACGGCCGAGCGCTCGTTCATCCTGGCCGACTGCCCCGGGCACGTTCAGTACACCCGCAACACCGTGACCGGCGCGAGCACCGCGGACGTCGTCGTCCTGCTGGTCGACGTACGCCACGGCATCCAGGAGCAGACCCGCCGGCACCTCGCGGTCGCGTCGCTGCTGCGGGTCCCCCACGTCATCGTCGTGGTCAACAAGATCGACCTGGTCGACTTCGACGAGGCGACCTACAACCGCGTGTCGGACGAGGTGCTCGAGTCGGCCCGCAACCTGGGCCTCTACGACGTCGCCACGATCCCGGTCTCGGCGCTCGACGGCGACAACGTCGTCGATCGATCCGACCGCACGCCTTGGTACGACGGACCCAGCCTGCTGGCGTACCTCGAGCAGCTCTCACCCGTCGGCTCGCCGCAGTCCGAGCCGCTGCGCTTCCCCGTGCAGCTCGTGATCCGCCCGCAGTCCGCAGCCGGCGAGGAGTTCCGCGACTACCGCGGCTATGCCGGACAGATCGCGTCGGGCCTCGTTCGCGTGGGTGACGCCGTCACGGTGCAGCCCAGCGGTCGTACGAGCACCGTCACCGGCATCGACTTCGCCGGCCGCGAGCTCACCGAGGCGTACGCTCCGCAGTCGGTGACGCTGCGGCTCGAGGACGACATCGACATCTCGCGCGGCGACCTCATCGTCACGTCGCGCAGCGTCCCGCCCGTCACGCAGGACATCGACGGCACGATCGCCTGGCTCGCCGAGGGATCCCTGCTGCCCGGCACCAAGGTCCTGCTCAAGCACGGCACCCGCACGGTGCAGGCCATGGTCAAGGCGATCGGCGGCAAGCTCGACCTCGACAACGCCAGGCTGCTTGCCGGCCGAGTCGCTCGGCCTCAACGACATCGGGCACGTGACTCTCCGGCTCGCGGCGCCGATCCCGGCCGAGGAGTACATCCACGCCCGTGGCACGGGTGCGTTCCTGCTGATCGACGCCCAGGACGGCGGCACGCTCGCAGCCGGCATGGTGGGCGATGCGCTGCTCGACACCAAGGCGGCCGTGGAAGCGATCGGCGACACTACAGTTCTCGTATGAGCTCGATGAGCGAGCGCCAGCGAGCTCACCATGAGGCAGCACTCATGTCGTTGCCTCCGTATGGTTGGTTCTTCTTGGAGGCAACGAGATGAGTAGCTTCCCACTGACCCTCCGGGTGACCGGTCGCAAGGTCGTCGTGGTCGGCGGTGGACACGTCGCCACCCGGCGTACGCTCTCGCTGCTCGATGCCGGCGCCCGCGTCGTCGTGATCGCGCCGACCGTCTCGGGCTCCCTGGCCTCGTCGATCGACCGTGGCGAGGTCGAGTGGATACAGCGGGCCTATCAGTCCGGCGATCTCGACGGCGCCTGGCTCGTGCAGACCGCCACCGCTGATCCCGTCGTCGACGGCCAGGTCGCCGATGATGCCGAGGCAGGCCAGATCTGGTGCCTCAAAGGTGGCGACCCCGACCACGCCACCGCCTGGTCCCCCGCCGTCGCACGCGTCGACGACGTCACTGTCGCGATCAGCGGCGGTGGTGACGCCGGACGTGCGGCAGCCCTGCGCGACGGGGTGGCCGCCGCGCTGCAGTCCGGTGAGCTGCCGATGCGACACCGCACGCACCATCCCGACGGATTCGTCGCCCTCGTCGGCGGCGGACCGGGCGACCCCGGTCTGCTGACGACCCGCGGCCGACGGTTGCTGGCCGAGGCCGATGTCGTCGTGGTCGACCGGCTCGCCCCGCACGGCGTGCTCGCCGAGCTGCCGCCCGACGTCGAGGTCATCGACGTCGGCAAGAAGCCCGACCACCACCCGATCCCGCAGGACGAGATCAACGCGATCCTGGTCGACCGGGCCAAGCAGGGCAAGATCGTCGTCCGGCTCAAGGGCGGCGACCCGTACGTCTTCGGGCGCGGCGGTGAGGAGCTCATCGCCTGCCAGGAGGCCGGCATCCCGGTCGAGGTCGTGCCAGGCGTGACCAGCGCGATCGCTGTCGCGGCCGCTGCGGGCATACCGGTCACGCATCGCGGTGTCTCGCGCGGCTTCACGGTCGTCACGGGCCACGAGTCGCTGGCGGACCTGCCGCGCAACCGTGCGCACACCCTGGTGATGCTGATGGGGGTCAAACGCCTTGCCGAGACCGCCGGCGAGCTCATCGCCGCGGGGCACGACCCCGAGACGCCGACCGCGCTCGTCGAGAGTGGCTATCGCGAAGGTCAGCGGGTGACCGTAGGAACCTTGGCGACGATCGCCGAACGCGCCGAGGCGATCGGCGCCCAGCCGCCCGCCATCACGGTCATCGGCGACGTGGTGACCCTGTCGCCCGCCTGGCCCCAAGCCTGAGACCTGCGTCAGTCGCAGCCGATGCGTTGCTTGGCCGCGGGCCAGCGCTCCACGTCGTCGGCGTCGCCGATGCTGACGAGGTAGGCCGCGTCCTTCGCCGGCACGACCCATAGCTGCCGGCCGTCATGGCGCAGTCCCGTGTCGGTCGCATCTTCGGGCAGGTCGGCGGAGCCGTCGTACGTCGTGAGCAGCGAGTCCTGCAGGTCCCCTCGGACGTCCCGCACGTACTGGGTCTCCTCGAGGTGGACCACGAAGGTGATGCGCTGCCAGCCGCAGTGCTCGGCCCCCTTGTACGACGTCACGGTCGACTCGGGCACGCGTTTGCCTGACGCATCGGCCCAGATGCCGATGTTGAGCCCATCAGTCACGCCGTCGGGCAGCTCGGCGGATCGCACTGCGCCCAAGCCTCGATGCCCCAGCCCTCGTGATGGTTGAAGTCCTCGATGCGGTTGTGGGCGATGAATGCGATCTTGGTCCGCTTGTCCACGTCGTACGAGAACAGCACGCGACCGCGGTCCTTGCGCTCGATGCGATAGCCCTCGTCAGGCAAGGTCGCACCGAATCCGTCCTCGGCGAACAGGTTCTCCAAGGCCTTCGTCGCGTCCTTCTGGACCGATGCGAGTCCAGCTGCCGTAGTCGGCGCCTCCGCCTTCGTACGGCTGCCCGTCGCACTCCAACGCCTGGGCGGCCGCTCCGGCACGATCGGCAACTGGCGCTTCGTCGGTGCCGTTCATCGGCAGGCTCATCGGTCCGTCGTACGGCGAAGGCACCGGTTCGCCCTTGGTGACCATCGGCGAGCCGCCACACGCCGCGAGCACGACAGCTGCTGCGGCGATCAGCATCCTGCGCATGCGCATGCGCCAGTGTGGCACGCGCCGCACGCCGCTGGCAGTGACGTTTGGGTCGGGCTGACACGGCGTGTCACGACCCAAACGTCACTCCCAGCGCCGCATGTCGACAGGTGCGGTGACCGGTCGAAGGCCAGAATGTGGGAATGATCCGTCCGATCGCCGTGCTGTGCGGCGCCGCGCTCGTCGCCGGGCTCGCAGCGTGCGGGGGCGACCCGGAGCGCAAGCCGTTGCCGTCCGGCGTCGTGATGCACGTCGACCAGACGCGGCTCGAGCGCAAGACCCGGCACGTGTTCGTACGCGTCGAGAACAACACCAAGCGCACGCTGAAGGTCACCGGGTTCGTGCTGACCTCGCCGCGATTCAAGCAGGTCACCTGGAAGGGCGACGAGTCCATGGCCGCGGGTCAGCAGGCCGACCTGGAGTTCACGATGCCCGCGGGACGCTGCGGCGACGGCGTGAAGGCGTCCGTACGGCTGACGTACCGCGTCGGCGACTCAGCCGAACGCGTGTCGGTGGGCAAGGCGGACGATCCGTACCAGCAGATCGGCCTGATGCTCGGCCGCGACTGTGCGCGGACCACGCTGGCCAAGGCTGCGAAGCTCGAGGTCGGCACACCGGAGATCGACGGTTCGGGCTCCGCCTCGGTGCTTCGGCTGCCGATCACGCTGACCCCGACGGGCAGGCGCGATGACGTACGTTTTGGTGGCTTCGAGTCGACACCGCTGTTCCGCCAGACCGACGACTCCCCGGTGGGCGTCGATCAACCCATCTCGTCGACGCAGAAGACCCACCTCGTCATGTCCGTCGTGCCGGCCAGGTGTGACCCGCATGCCCTGGCGGAGGACAAGGTGGGCCGGCTCTTCGGCATGCGCGTCATGGCTCCGGGGCTCCCGGACGACTCGTGGTTCTACCTGCCCCTCGACCACGACCAGCAGGAAGCGTTCTACGCCTACTTCCACACCAAGTGCGGGGTCTGACTCACCGCCCCTGCGCCCGGAGCCACTCGTTGAGGTGCTTCTCGCCCTGCCGCATGACGATGTGGTGCCCAGCGACGAACACGGGCCGGAGGATCCACGACGTCCAGCGCATCCAGCGGCGATCGGTCGCGACGCGCCAGTCGATGTCCATGGCCGACGTCTCGGACGTCAGCTCGACGAACGTGATCTCGCCCCTCCCCCGCAGATCGCCCTCCGACGTGAACCTGAGCCGGTCCGGGCGGCGTGACTCCAGGTTGGCCAGCCGGAACTCCACGGCGTACCCGAGTCCGCTCGCGGCATGCAGGTCGAGATTGTCGCCGTCGTACGCCGTGACCTGCACGGATGGCCACCACGGCAGCGGGTCGGGCGTGTCGAGCAGCGCTTCGAGCACGTCCCAGAGCGCGTCACGGCTGCGGTCGACCCGCCACCGCGAGAGCAGCACGTACTCCGAATTCATTGACAGTTCTCCGTGTCGCTACCGGGGCTGCAGTGACTCCCGGGATTGAATGGATCTGGCCCTACGCGGTATGAGTGCGTAGGGCCTTAACTCTGCCCTGACGACGCCGTCCGCCGGAGCCACCACAGTCCCACGAGCGGCAGCACGAGCGGCACGAAGCCGTAGCCCTCGCCGAATCCCGACCACACCGTCTGGTCCGGGAACAGCGAGTCGTCGACGAGCGACAGCCCTCCGGTGACGAGCACACCGACCAGCTCGATCGTGATGGTCACCAGCGCGAGGCCGCGCCGGCTGCGGGCCAGGGCGATCGTGGCGACGACGTAGACGAGCCCCGCGAATGCCGACATCGTGTACGCGAATGGCGCATCGCTCGCCTTCGTGGCGAGCTGGAAGATCGACCGAGCCGACGCGGCGAGGGCGAAGACGGCGTAGATCGCCACGAGCACCCGCCCGAAGCCGTGGGACGTCTCAGACATACGCGTTCTTCCAGATGCCGAGCAGGCGGACGCACAGCACCGCGACGGTCAGCATCGCGACCACGACGACGCCCGTGCCCCAGCGCGACTTCTCGGCGATGCCCCACAGCACGGCGGCCGGCGGGATCACCACGATCGTGATGAGGTACGACACGAACAGCACGCCGTCGACGTCACGACTGGTGGAGCCGAGGGCGATCGAGCCGCCGACCAGCAGTGCGATCAGCAGGACCTCGAGGGCCGCGACGGCATAGAAGAGCGGATTGCTGAACGGGAGCCGCCGCCACGTGTGCCAGGCGGCGAATCCGCCCACGAGCACGGCGGCCAGGGCGACGACGTACGCCACGAGGTCGGTCACGCATTGCCTTTGTTCGGGGCCTCCTCGTGCGAGGTGGCGGTCAGGATCTCCGTGACCGAGTCTTCCACGAAGCGTCGCCACGTCGACGACCGGCGGAGCATGAAGTGGCCGGCGCCCTGGAGCGGCACCCACGAGACGCTCGCTGCCAGGCCCCGGCTGCGCTCGACGTACGCCTTGCTGGCTGCCGGCGACGTCCAGCGGTCCGCCGTGCCGTGCAGGACACGCAGGTGCCGACGGGCGATCGTACGGTTGGGTTCTCCTGGCGGCAGCCACGGTGCCAGCCCCACGACGCCGGTCACTGCCGGGTGGTCTGCCGCCCGGCAGGCGGTGCGTCCGCCCATCGAGTGACCGACGAGCACGACCGGCACACCTGGGTGCTCGGACGTGAGCTCGTCAAGCGCCCAGCGCGCATCGCGTACCGGCGCGGGATCGGTCTCGGAGTTCCAGCCCCGTTGGGCGTACTGCAGCAGGCTGACCGAGATGTCCTGCTTGCGGCCGAAGCGCCGCAGTGATCGGGCCATCAGCGCCATGCGCCACCAGCTCGCGTGCTTGTTCTCGACCGGCTCGACATTCTGCTGCTGGCCGCCGTGCAGCAGCAGCATGATCGCCCGAGGAGAGTTCGGCGTGCTGTAGCGATCGAGGCGTGGACCTGGCATGAGATCGATGCTGGCATGCGGGGACAAGTCCCGCACAGCGAAGCTCAGGACATCGGCCAGTCCGCAGGTGACCTCCCACTGCGTACGAGGAGTCGCGCGAGCTCGGTCGGCGCCGACTCGGCAGACCCGGGCGATCGGAAGCCCGTCTCGGCGAACGACTCGCCGAGCATCAGCGTCAGCCCTTCGTGCGATGCGCTCACGATCTCCGTCGTCGAACGAGACGGGTGCGCCAAGAGCCGCGCCGAGGTCCCACGTGTGGATGACGTGCTCCGCGAGCTGTTCCGCGTGCATGACGTCCACCGAGGTCGAGCCCCGGTACGGGAGCACGATGGCGTCGTCGGTGCGTCGACGCAGGCTGTCGACCAGGGCCGTCGACGCGGCACGCAGGTCGCCGGCGATGTCGGCGGATGCGCGGTACGTCGGCGAGCCGTCCGCCAGAGCGGGCTCGAGGTCGGCCGCGCACGCACCCATCACCTGTTGCCAGCCGATGAGGTGCTCCAGCAGCCGACGCACGTCGAGCTCCTCGCACGGCGTGGGGCGTCCGAGGTCGAGCGGTCCGAGACGGTCCGCAAGACGTTGCGTCGTACGCAGCACGCACTCCAACAGGTCGATGTGGGTCGCGGTCACGGGATGAATCTACCGATCTCCGCGCTGGTGCCGAGCGAGTCGGGCCACCCCCTAGGATCTTCCCGTGAGAAGTCTTCGGGGGGCACTCGGCGATGCGCTGGCGGTCATCATCAACGGGCTGCGCCTCGTGGCCCGGCACGCGCCGACCCTGCTGGTGATCTACCTGTTCGGCTCGACGGTCCGCAACGGCGTGCTGTGGGCGTCCGTCGAGGTCAGCGCGCACAACTCGACCCTCGCCGGGTTCATGCTGCCTTTGGCGCCCATGGCCACCCTCACCGCGATCATCCTGATGCTGCGGGTCGTGTCGAAGTCCCTCTCGTCAGCGTCGTTCGGCGGCGAGACCGGCCCCGAGACCCCGACGACGCCGTGGCTCGGTCTCCTCGCGAGCACCCTCATCCCGTTCCTGACGGTGTACGCAGCGCAGGGCTACCTCAAGGAGGACATCCGGCTGTTCGTCAACGAGGCGTCGTACGACGAGATCTACGGCACCGCTGGCTCGTTCTACGGCCACGCCGCCGACTCGGGTCGCACGATCATCGCCGACGGCACCCTGCTGGTGGGCATCGTGGTGGTGGCCCTCGTGCTGCGCTTCGCGATCGACAAGCTCGACCTGCCGTCGAAGCACACGACCTGGGGACTGCTCGCGGCATACGTCGAGGTGCTGTGGCTGTTCCTCATCGCGCGGCAGGTCACGAAGTACCAGGACCGCGTGTGGGCGTGGGTGACCGACCGACGGTCCGTCGAGTGGGTCGAGGACCGGTGGGCCACCCTGACCGACGCCGTCGGGCCGATCGGCGACCCTCTTCGGTCGACCGCACACTGGCTCGGCAACGTCATCGGCGACGCCGACGGGATCGTCGTCATCCCGATCGCGTGGCTGACCGTCGGTGCGGTCGCACTCGGCCGGCAGATCGATGTGCCTCGTCCGACTCGACGCCCGTCTCCCCTCCTGCGCCCCGTGGCGCGGATCCCCGCGCCGGTCCGCCGCATCGGGTCGGAGGCGACCGCCGACCTGCGCGGGCGGTTCCGCGGCCTGGGTGACGGTCTTCGGCTGATCGTGATCGGCGGGCTGGTGCCGATGCTGTTGTTCTGCCTCGTGTTCATCGTCGCCAGCCAGTCAGGTGTCCTGGTGACCGAGCTGTGGCGAACCGTCGTCGGGCCGCTCGACCGCGACACCGCGCTGGCCATCGCGCCCTACGTCAACATCCTCGCCGACGCGGTCTACAGCCTGCTGCTGGTCGGCCTGCTCGGCGCCGCGATCGACCGGGTGGTGCAGCGGCGCGACGAGCACCTGGCGACCGAGGCGGCCGGCTCAGCCGCGTGAGGTCCCGTCGACCGGCAGCTCGGCGTACTTCGGCGGGACCCACCACACCCGCACGTTGTCCGGCTTCACGCCCTTCGGCGTGACGACATAGGTCTCCGCCTCGTACGCGCGGGGGCGCGGCGACTCGCCGTCGGCGACCTTCGGCTTGGCGGTGCTGCCAATGACGGGCTTCGGTCCAGGCGTGTCGTCCGGTACGCAGGTCTGTAGATCGGGGTCGCGCCGAAGCTGTGGAACTGCCTCGACTCGGCGTCGTACCGGGTGCCGTTGGTGTCGACGATCGCGATGTGGCACCCCCAGAGCACGACGTCCGGATCGGCCTTGAACGCCAGGACCACACGCCAGAGCATCGCGCCCTCGGGCACCGTGACCGATTGCGGCACCCCCAGGCTGTTGTCGATCGTGGTGACCGGCTCGACGGAGGCGAGGGAGATGTCGGCGGCGATCGGGGTAGGTCAGGTAGCCGTCGTCGTATGCGTCCTTGAAATGGGCCACGCCTGATGAGTCGGCCGTGAACGCGTGGTGCAGGCCCTTGCCCCACCAGTAGTCCTCGACGCGTGAGCTGCTCGCCAGCAGGGCGGTGGTGACGGCGATCGGGAGCAGGAGCAGGGCGATGCGATTGCTCCTCAGCCAGGACCTCATGACATGCCCGCCACGGTCGGGGACGCCACCTTGAGCGGCGTCGAACGTTGCTTCCACGATCGCGACGTCCCGATCGGAGATCGCCAGGTCCGCGACCGCCACGTCGTCGAAACGCTGCGTCGATCGCCAACGGTCCGAGGGTGAGGCGTGCGCCGGCCAACGTACGCGGAGCGGCCTCAACGATCGCGGTGCAGTGCGACGTGATGCCCACGGGTGGCTGCGGGCAGCTGACCGCGCTACGGGCGCCGCACGCTAGCGCCGTAGTCCTGCCCTTGGCATCGCGGAACTCGCCATAGGTGATGGTCGTCTCCGGCACCCTCGGCGTGAAGTCGAACGTGACCACGACGATGACACCGGGCGACAACAGCCGGTCGTCGCGTTGGGGCTGCACCGAGCGTGCACCGTCGACGCCGGTCACCGTGAGCGTGCCGGTGCGCAGGGCGACGGTCTGCCCGACGCCGACCTCGTGCTCGAACGGGCGCCCGGCGCGATCGCTCGACGGCAGGTGCTCGACCAGCACCTGCCCGAGCGAGAGCGCGGCGAGGACCAGCGCACCCGTGCCGAGCTGGGCACGTCGCGGGACCGGCCACTTCATGGCTTCGCCTCGATCAGAGGCACCGTGCCCACGGCGTCGATCGTCTCGTCGAACCAGTTCATCTGGTCGTCGAGCGAGCTCTGGCGCCAGGTGTGCGCGCGCGACGCCAGCTTGAGCTGCTTGGGCACCGGTTCGCTGCCACGCTGCTCCCAGATGTAGACGAGCTCGTACGTCAGCCCCGGCGGCAGCGCCGACATCGACGTGCCGTCGGCGAGCACGTACACCGACGGCTTCGCCTCCAGGCTCGGCACGACCTTGTCCCCGCCCATCGAGGCGTAGATCCCTCCGGCGCCCCTCAACGCGAGCGCCTCTTGCAGGACCGACAGGTCGACCGATCGGTCGGCATCGGTGCGGACCTTGACGATCACGATGAGGTAGCGACCGCGATCGGTCTTGGCGATCTCACCCAGGTCGCTCGTCCAGCGCGCCCGTTCGACCGTGAGCGTGAAGGGCGCGGCCTCGTGGGGCTTGCCGACGACGAGCGGCACGGCGGCCTCGGCCGGCGCGTCACGCAACCCGCCGAAGAGGCCCGAGATCAGCAGCAGGACAGCACCGGCCATGAGGACCATCTGACGGATGCTGCGCGCTCGCCACCACGACGCCACATGGTGGCGCCATCCCTCCCCCGACATGGTGATGATCGTAGGGCACGCCGGGACGGGCTTGCGCCCGGATCCGACGCTGACAGTGCTCGTGTCATGATGTGCGGCATGCCTGAGCCCATCGTCCTGATCTCTGCCGCGATGGCGGTGCCCTCCGCGTTCTACCGCCCGCTCGTCGCCGAGTTCGAACGACGCGGCTGGGACGCCAAGGCCTTGTCGACCCGCGGCTTCGAACGTGGTGAGCCCACCGCCTCGCGGTCGTACGACTGGAGCTATGCCGACGAGATGGCGGTGATCGCCGACGAGGTGGCCAAGGCGCGCGCCGACCAACCCGATCGGCCCGTGATCCTGCTGGGCCACAGCCTCGGGGCGCAGATCGCCGCCGGCCACGAGCTGCACCATCCGCCCAGCGACGGGTTCGTGACGGTCGGCGCCTCCGTGCCGCACTTCAGGTCATACCCCAGGGGCGGCCTGCCGGTGCTGTTCCTCGGTGTCAGCGTGCCGGTCGTGGCACGGGTGCGCGGATTCGTGCCGAAGCCGTTCTTCGGTGCGCCCGGCGCCCGGACGCTGATGCGGGAGTGGGCCCGGTTCGTCCGATCCGGCAAGCCGCCGTTCGACGTGCCGCACCGCATCACGACCCCGTCGCTGATGATCCAGCTGCAGGGCGACACGTACGCGGTCTCCCGGTCCAACAAGGTGTTCGCCGAGACGTTCCTCGACCCGGAGCACTCCACTCGCTGGGTCTACACCAAGGACGCCGTCCCCGAGGGCGGCACGACCCACCACGTCATGTGGGTCAAGACGCCGGCCCCCGTGGTCGACCAGATCATCACCTGGCGACAGCTTCGCGACGCTCAGGGCCTCTCGGGCATGTGAGCCTCACGCGGGGTGCTCACCCTACGACGAGTCCCCCGCGGCCCGAGGGACGTCAGTTATTCGGCGAAGGCTTCGATCGGCGGGCACGAGCAGGCGAGGTTGCGGTCACCGTATGCCTGGTCGATCCGGCCGACCGGCGGCCAGTACTTGTCGTCGACGGAGCCGGCCGGGAACGCACCGGTCTCGATCTCGTACGCGTGCTTCCAGTCGAGCAGGTCGCGCATCGTGTGCGGTGCGTGCACGAGCGGGTTGTCGCCGTCGGGGTACTCCCCCGCCGTCACCGCGTCGATCTCCGCACGGATCGCCAGCATCGCGTCGCAGAAGCGGTCGAGCTCGGCGAGGTCCTCGGACTCCGTCGGCTCGACCATCAGCGTGCCGGGCACCGGGAAGCTCATGGTCGGTGCGTGGAACCCGTAGTCGATGAGCCGCTTGGCGACATCGTCGATGCTGAGCCCAGACGCCTTGGAGAGCGGCCGGACGTCGAGGATGCACTCGTGCGCCACCAGGCCGTTGTCGCCCGTGTAGAGCACCGGGAACGCGCTCTCAAGGCGCTTCGCGATGTAGTTGGCCGACAGCACGGCGACCGAGGTCGCGTCCGTCAGTCCCTCGGCGCCCATCATCGCGATGTACGCGTACGGGATCGGCAGGATGCCGGCCGATCCGTACGGCGCGGCGCTGATCGCTCCGACGCCCTCGCGCTTGCTCTCCACCGGGTGCAGCGGGTGCGTCGGCAGGAACGGCACGAGGTGCTCGGCAACCGCAACCGGACCGACGCCGGGTCCGCCACCGCCGTGCGGGATGCAGAACGTCTTGTGCAGGTTGAGGTGCGAGACGTCGCCACCGAACTGGCCCGGTGCGGCGTGTCCGAGCAGCGCGTTGAGGTTGGCGCCGTCGACGTACACCTGGCCGCCGTGGCTGTGCACGATCTCGCAGAGCTCGGTGATGCCGTGCTCGTAGACGCCGTGCGTCGACGGGTACGTCACCATGATCGCGGCGAGGTCGTCGGCGTGCGCCTCGCACTGCGCGCGCAGGTCGTCGAGGTCGACCTCGCCCTGGTCGGTCGACTTCACGATCACGACGCGCATGCCGGCCATGACCGCCGACGCTGCGTTGGTGCCGTGCGCCGACGCGGGGATCAGGCAGACGTTGCGGTGGTCGTCACCGCGGCTCAGGTGGTAGGCCCGGATCGCCAGCAGCCCGGCGAACTCGCCCTGCGAGCCGGCGTTGGGCTGGATCGACACGGCGGCATAGCCGGTGACCTCGGCGAGCCAGGACTCGAGCGTCTCGACGAGCTCGATCATCCCGGCGGCGTCCTCGGCCGGCACGAACGGGTGCAGGTCGGCGAATCCCGGCCAGCTGATCGGCTCCATCTCGGCGGTCGCGTTGAGCTTCATGGTGCACGAGCCCAGCGGGATCATGCCGCGGTCGAGCGCGTAGTCGCGGTCGCTGAGCTTGCGCAGGTAGCGCAGCATCTGCGTCTCGCTGTGGTGCTCGTGGAACACCGGGTGGGTCAGGATCTCGTCGGTACGCAGCAGCTCCGCTGGCAGCGACTCGCCGCCCATGCCCCAGTCGGGCGCGTCGACCCCGAACGCCTCCCAGACGGCGCGCAGGTGGGCCTCGGTGGTCGTCTCGTTCGTCGTGACGCCGACGTGATCCTCGTCGACCAGGCGCAGGTGGATGCCCGCGGCGCGAGCGTTCTTGACGACGTCAGCAGCCCGGCCAGGCACGCGGGCGACGATCGTGTCGAAGAACGACTCGGAGACGACCTCGACTCCCCCGGCGCGTCAGCCCTCCGGCCAGAGCCACAGCGCTGCTCGTTGACCTCCTGCGCGATCTCGCGCAGCCCGTCAGGGCCGTGGTAGACCGCGTACATCGACGCGGCGACCGCCAGCAGCACCTGCGCGGTGCAGATGTTGGACGTGGCCTTCTCGCGGCGGATGTGCTGCTCGCGCGTCTGCAGGGCCAGCCGGTACGCCGGACGGCCGGCGCTGTCGACGGACACGCCGACCAGGCGACCGGGCAGGTGCCGCTCGAGGCCTTCGCGCACAGCCATGAAGCCGGCGTGCGGTCCGCCGTAGAACATCGGCACGCCGAAGCGCTGGCTGGAGCCGACCACGACGTCGGCACCCATCGAGCCGGGCGAGGCCAGCAGCACGAGAGCCAGCGGGTCGGCGACGACGACGGCAAGGCCGCCGGAGGCATGCGCGGCGTCGATCGCCGGGCGGGGGTCGACGATCTGCCCGTCGGTGCGCGGGTACGCGATGATCGTGCCGGCGGCCTCGACGTCGGGCACGCCGGCGGCGAGATCGGCCTCGACGAGCTCGATGCCCAGCGCCTCCGCACGCGTATGCGTGACGGCCAGCGTCTGCGGCAGCAGGCCCGCGTCGATGATGATCGGCAGCGCGTCCTTGCCCTTGGTCGCCCGGCGGATGAGCGTCATGGCCTCGGCGACCGCGGTGCCTTCGTCGAGCAGCGACGAGTTGGCCGTCGTCAGTCCGGTCAGATCGGCGATCACGGTCTGGAAGTTGATCAGCGCCTCGAGGCGGCCCTGCGAGATCTCCGGCTGGTACGGCGTGTAGGCGGTGTACCAGGACGGGTCCTCCAGCACGTTGCGCCGGATGACGGGCGGCGTGACGGTCGGGTGGTAGCCGAGACCGATCATGGCCACGCCCGGGTTGTTGCGCCCAGCGAGCTCGCGCAGGGTGGCAAGCGCCTCGGACTCGGTCTGCGCCGGCGGCAGGTTGAGCGCCTGCGCGCTGCGGATGCCGGACGGGACGGCCGCGGCCATCAGGTCATCGAGCGAGTCGTAGCCGACCCGGCGGACCATGGCGTCCTGGTCGGACGGGGTCGGGCCGATGTGGCGACTGGCGAAGGATGAAGGCACGAGGAGGCTCCCGAAGGTAGAGGCGTCGATCTACGCCTCCCCTTCTGTCACTCCCAACCGCGAAGGCTGAGCGCTCCAGAATTGCCTCGGTCGCGTGGTCCTTGGTGCCTGAGAGGTTCCGGGGAGGAATTGCCCCTTCGGCGCCGCCTGGGCGAACTCTCCCACGCGCGGTCGACAGCACCCCCAGCCTACCAAGAGAGTGCCGAGGTGTGCCGCCTAGGAGCTGAGGCGGGCGCGGCGACGAGCGGCGAGCTCGTCGTCGGCAAGGCTGATCTCGACCGCGCGCTCGCTCGGGAGCTCGTGGAGCGAGCCCTCGATCTCCTTCCACACGCCGCCGATCGCAATGCCGAAGACGCCCTGGCCACCCTGCAGGAGGTCGATGACCTCGTCGGCGGAGCGGCATTCGTAGACGCTGGCACCGTCACTCATCAACGTGACCTGCGTCAGGTCGTCGGTGCCACGAACGCGGAGGTGGTCGATCGCGATGCGGATCTGCTGCAGCGAGACACCGGCGTCGAGCAGACGCTTGATGATCTTGAGCAGCAGGATGTCCTTGAACGAGTAGAGGCGCTGCGTGCCGGAGCCGGTCGCCGAACGCACGGTCGGCTCAACCAGCTTGGTCCTGGCCCAGTAGTCCAGCTGCCGGTAGGTGATGCCGGCGGCGCTGCACGCGGTCGGGCCGCGGAATCCGGCGTCCTCGGGGAGCGGGGAGACATCGTCGGTGAACAGCAAGCCTTGGTCGTTGGCCTCCGCTACGGCCTCCGTGGTGGCTGTGACGTCGTCGTCGCGTGACTCGATCATCCGAAATGCCTTCCAATGCTGTGTATTGGGGAAGACTACCTCCACGGAACTACATCCGTGTACCTCAGTAGTTCTCTCAAGGTAGGGGTGAGACTTTGCCAAAGCAACGACCGAGCGCAAACCCGGGCGTGTCGCCGCAACCCTCAATTGAAGTAAGACTTGAGACTTATGCCTCGGGGTCGGGCTTGTCGAAGTCCTCCGGGCTGATCTCGTCGAGGAACTCGCGGAACTTCTCGATCTCCTCGTCCTCGTCCGTCGTCGCGAGGATGCCGGCCTCGTCCAGCACGTCCTCGGTGCACAGGATTCGCGCGCCCGAGCGCAGGGCGAGGGCGATCGAGTCCGACGGGCGCGCCTCGACCTCGGCGCCGGACGCGAAGATCAGCAGCGGCGTAGAAGATGCCTTCGCGGACATCGGTGATCTGGACCGCGTCGAGCTCGTCGCCCAGGGCCTCGACGATGCTCTGCATCAGCTCGTGCGTCAGCGGGCCGGGGCGTGACCGTGCCCTGCTGGGCGTACGCGATGGCGGACGCCTCGACCGCGCCGATCCAGATCGGCAGATAGCGCCCGCCGTCCACCTCCCGAAGGAGCACCAGCGGCTGGTTGGTCGGCATCTCGACGCGTACGCCCACCACCTCGACCTCGCGCATCGGACTATCCGCGCAATCGGCTTCTGACGAGGACGCTCTGCAGGCGTACGGACAGGGCGGCCAGTGCCGACACGGTCTGCTCGCTGGCGTCCTTGTCGAGCTGGCGGGACCGCGGCGTCACGACCTGCTCGAACAGCGCGACCTCGCGATCGGCTGCGGCGCGAAAGATGCGCAGGTGGCGCGGCTCGATGCCGAGCTCGACGAACTCCCCCACGAGCGCCGCGACCTGCAGTGCCTCACCGTCGTAGTACGCCTGGGTGGGCCGGCGCACGATCAGGCCGAACTCCTCGATCGCGTCGAGGGTGTCGGAGTCGATGCCGGCCGACTCGAGCAGCTCTTCACGCGACAGGCGTACGGTGCTCCTGGGCTCGGCGAAAGTCTCGGCCGTCGGCAGGCCATCGACCGCGAGGCTCAGCTGTGGCACCCGTGTGGTGCTGCCGAGCTGGGTGTCAGGCACGACACCGCGATCCATGTCGTCGAGGACCTGACGGATGTGGCTCAGTGGCCAGAACTTGTCGCGCTGCTGACGCAGGATGAAGCGCAGCCGCTCGACGTCGCCGAACGAGAACTTCCGATAGCCCGACGACGTACGCTCTGGCTCGAGCAGGCCTTCGGACTCCAGGTAGCGGATCTTGGTGATCGTGAGATCCGGGAACTCTGGCAGCAGCTCGTCGAGCACCTTGCCGATGCCGAGGCGCGAAAGCTCCGGCAGGGGCTCCGTCACGCCACCGCCTCCGAGATAAACCCACGATACGAAGGCGCTGGCGTGAGGGCCTCTCGGTGACCGCCCCCTACTCGCAGGGCTCGTGGGGGGACCCCCAGCTGGCGCTCGGTCACGCCTGACCCTTCAGGGCTCCGGCGAAGTAGATCAGGCGGTACTTGCCGATCTGCACCTCATCGCCGCCCGACAACGTCACGTCACTGTCGATGCGGTCACGGTTGACGTAGCTGCCGTTGAGGCTGCCCAGGTCGGCGATCGAGTAGCCCGCCTCACTGCGCGTGAACGTCGCGTGGCGGCGGGAGACGCTGATGTCGTCGAGGAAGATGTCGCTGTCGGGGTGCCGGCCCACCGTCACGACATCGCTGTCGAGCAGGAAGCGCGCACCGGAGTCCGGGCCGCGCTGCACCAGCAGCATCGCGCTGCCGGCCGGCAGGTTCTCGACCGCCGAGACATCTGACGCGGACATCTCCTCGGTGTCGGCATCGAGGATCGGGATGTGCGTCGTGTCATCGCTCGGAGGCACCGGTCCGGCGGTTTCGTCGGGCTCGTGGTCCGGCGTTGACATCGGGTTCACTCCTGAAGGTTGGGGTCTTGAGTACGGGTTGAGACTTCATCTCCAACTTAGCACTCCGTACGCTCACGAGACGTCGTGATCGCGCGCTGATTCAGTCCGAGACGAGCGCCGAGTACGCCTCGGCCTCGAGCAGCGATGCTGTCGGGTCCTCATCGGCGGTCCGGACCTTGATGAGCCAGCCCTCGCCATAGGGATCGGAGTTGATGACTTCGGGCCCGCCTTCGAGGGAATCGTTGCGGGACACGATCTCGCCGGTGAGCGGCGAGAAGATGTCGGAGACCGACTTGGTCGACTCGAGCTCACCGATGACGGCGCCGGCCTCGACCCGGTCACCCACCGCGGGCAGCTCGACGTAGACGATGTCGCCGAGCTGGTCCTGAGCGAAGTCAGTGATGCCGATCGTGGCGATGTCGTCGTCGAGGCGCACCCACTCGTGCTCTTCGCTGTAGTAGAGGTCCTCAGGGATCACCGCGTGCTCCTAGCCAGATCAGGAAGATGGTCGTGCGAACTCAGGGGCCTTGACGTCGGCCAGCGCCGTGATCGTGACCTTCTTCTGCTCGGTCACGCTCGCAGTGCCGCCCAGGATCGAGATCCCATCCATGAGTCCGCCGGGAAAGCGTACCGCTCCGGCAAGGACCGACGAGTCCCCTATCGCCTCGATCCGGTACGGCCGCTTGATCTCGCGGCCACCGACCCGGATCTGGTCGTCGTCGTCGAGGAAGTACGTCTGTGCGACGACGCGGGCGACGCCGTTGATGGCGATCGCCTCGGCACCGGAGTCGCGCAGCTTCTCGACCGCATCGAGCAGTCCCGCTGCGTCGATGTTCTTGTTGGGATCGTCGATCACGACCTCGACGCCTGGGCCCTTCGCGCCCGCCGTGCCGGCAAGGATCGCGAGCTGTTCGGCACGCAGCTTGGCCTGCTTCTCGGCCTTCTCGGTGCGCTTGGTGCTGTCGAGCAAGCCGTTGCGGGTCGTGGTCAGCTCGTCGATCTGGGTGCTGAGCCGTTCGTTGGTGGCATCGAGCGACTTGAGCAGCTCGACGAGGTCGTCCCCACGAACGCCGGAGTAGTCGTCGGTGTCCTTGGCGTTGATCTGGGCGATCATCGCCAGCGCCAGGCCACCCAGCAGGATCGCGGCGACGACGAGCGGGACCGACGGCCGGAACAGCGAGCGCCATGACCTGTCAGGCATGGAAGATCCTCCGCCGGATCGCAGCAGCGTTGGCGAAGATGCGGATGCCGAGCACCACCACGACGCCGGTCGAGAGCTGCGAGCCGACACCGAGCTGGTCGCCGAGGTAGACCATGAACGCCGCGATCACGACGTTGGAGATGAACGAGACGACGAACACTCGATCGTTGAACCGGCGCTCCCCCAGCGCGCGGAGCGCCCCGATGACGGCGTCCAGCGCCGCCACGATCGCGATCGGCAGGTAGGGCTGCAGGTCGGTGGGGACGGTCGGCTTGAGGACCAGTCCGGCCACGATGCCGATGGCCAGGCCGATGACCGGGATCATTCTTCCCCCTTGATGGCTGTTGCGTGATGGATCGTCATGCGCTTCTCGGGCACGGCAGGGACGGAGAGGTCAGACGATGGTGTCATGCCGAACTGCACGGAGGCGTCCTTTTGCCGGGATGCCCAGTAGTGACCGGCCGCGTTGTTCTCGAAGCGTTGCAACAGTGTGTCACTCGGGCCGATCGCCACGACCGTGTAGGGCGGCGCGATGTCGGTGAAGTTGACGTTGATCGCACCGTTGGCGAAGTGGATGCCGGTCAGGGTTCCGACGCGCTGTCCGTTGATCGCCACGGCCTCGGCGCCGGCGTACCAGAGCCCGTTGACCAGGATCTGGAGGTCGTTGTCGGTGATGACGCCGTCGGTGTTGCGCTGCGTGCTGTCGCCGGCCACGATCCTGATGCCCGAGCCGGTGACGGCGAGGTCACCGGTCTCGATGCGGACGTTCTGGTACGCCGGGTCGAACTGGCCGACCGACGCCGACAGGTCGGCCACCTCCTTGCGCAGCCGCTCGGCCGTCGCCTCGCGACTGGCCTGCACCTTCTTGCGCGCCGCGACGTCGCTGATCAGCGTGTCGCGCTCACGCTCGGTCGCCGGCCGGTCGTTGCGGGTCTGCACCGCCGCGATCACCACGAGCAGCGCGAATGCCGCCAGCACGAGGCCCGTCAGCGGCGTGTTGAACTCGCGCGAGTCGGCGTAGCTGCCGGCGCGCACGACGTAGTAGTCGTCGTCGAGCGCAGTCTCGGCGATCTGCTCGAGCAGGCCCTCGGCCCGCATCGGCGCCTCCTGCTCGGCCATGTCAGCTCCGGACGACAGGTGCCGTCGAGGTCATGAGCCGCCGCACCTGGAACGCGTACAGGACCCCGCCCCACCAGTAGAGCGCCACACCCCAGATCGTGAACGCCCAGCCGAACACGTTGGCCAGGTCGGCGACCGTGCCGTTCCCGTCACCCAGCAGCAGCAACGGGAAGGCATACAGCAGGCTCGCGGTGGCGGCCTTGCCGAGGAAGTGCACGGGCAGCGAGCTGTAGCCGCGCGTGCGCAGGAACGGCACGAGGCTGAACAAGAAGACGTCCCGCAGCGGCAGGATCACGGCGAGCCACCACGGGATGATGTCGCGATAGCCGAGGCCGATCACGACGGCGAGGATGAAGAACCGGTCGGCGACGGGGTCGAGGATCGCCCCGATCTTGGACGTCTGGTTGAGCCTGCGGGCCAGCTTGCCGTCGAGGTAGTCGGTGATGCCCGAGACCATCAGCACGGCCAACGCCAGCTCGTCGTACTCGGGCCCGAGCACGAGCCACAGGAACACCGGGACCAGCAGCAGGCGTACGAAGCTGAGTGCGTTGGGGATCGTGAGGACGCGCTCCTCCATCTCGATCCTCCTCGTACGTCGTGGCGGTTACCCCCCGGAATGTCCACAGACAGACTAGGACATAGCGTACAGGTGAACTGCTCGCGGACACGGGCCTGCCGCCCACGGGTTGGGCACCGCCGTTGCGTATGGGAACAGGACTGACAGACTGGCAGTTGAAACGCATACAACTACACACCGGGCACACGAGGTGCCCACGTCCCGAGGAGGATCGTGGCTGACTACACACTTCCGGATCTGCCGTACGACTATGGCGCACTGGATCCGCACATTTCGGGCAAGATCATGGAGCTTCATCACTCGAAGCATCATCAGAACTACGTCAACGGCCTGAACACCGCGCTCGAGAAGCTCGAAGAGGCGCGCAGCACCGAGGCCCACGACACGATCAACCTGCTGGAGAAGAACCTCGCGTTCAACCTCGGCGGTCATATCAACCACTCGATCTTCTGGAAGAACCTCTCCCCCGAGGGCGGCGACAAGCCCGACGGTGAGCTGGGCGCCGCGATCGACGACAACTTCGGCTCGTTCGACGCGTTCCGCGCGCAGTTCGAGGCGTCGGCGCTGGGCCTGCAGGGCTCGGGCTGGGCGATCCTCGCCTGGGACACGCTGGGCCAGCGGCTGATCAACGTGCAGCTGTTCGACCAGCAGAACAACATCCCGGCGACGCTGATCCCGATCATCCAGCTGGACATGTGGGAGCACGCGTTCTACCTCGACTACCTCAACGTCAAGGGCGACTACGTCAAGGCGTGGTGGAACATCGCCAACTGGGCCGACGCCCAGGCACGCTTCACGGCGGCAACCTCCGGCGGCCAGATCATCTTCTGACCGACGACACGGCCGACGGCGGGATCCCTTAGGGGTCCCGCCGTTTTCCATGCTCGGCGAGGTCGCGGAGCCGGGCGTTGTACGCCTCGAGCTGCTCGTCGCCCGTGCGGCTCTCGGACCGGTCGAACCGCTTGGCCTCCCGCGCGTCAGACCGGTACCACTGCACGAGAATCGCGCCCATCACCAGGATCAGCGGGATCTCCCCCATCGCCCAGGCCATGCCGCCACCGAGATACTGGTCGGCGAGCAGGTCGGTGCGGTAGGGCCGGTCGAGGGACCGCCAGTAGTCGCCGGCGAACACGTTGTTGGACGACATCACCACGACGGCGAAGAACGCGTGGAACGGCACCGTGACCAGCAGCATCCCGAAGCGTACGAGCGGAGCGATGGCCCGTGGCGCGGGGTCGACGCCGATCAGGACGTAGTAGAACAGCGTGCCGACGGCGAGGAAGTGCAGCTCCATGATCGCGTGGCCCCAGTGGTTGCCCATGAGGCTCTCGAAGGCGCCGCTGAAGTAGAGGCCGTACAGGCTGCCGACGAACAGCACCGGTCCGACCAATGGGTGCGTGAAGAACCGCGAGAACCGCGAGTGCAGGAATCCCAGCAGCATCGTGCGGGGCGAGACCTCGCCGGGTTGCCGCGGGCCCGGCAACGTTCGCAGCGCCAAGGTCATGGGTGCGCCGAGCACGAGGAAGATCGGCGCGACCATCGACAGGAGCATGTGCGACGCCATGTGTGCGCTGAACAGCACGTGTGAGTAGACGCCGAGCCCGCCGAACGTGGCCCAGGCGATGATGACCATGCCGAGCAGCCACGAGATCGTACGTCCCACCGGCCACGCGTCGCCGCGCTGGCGCATCGCCCAGACGCCGCGGAGGTAGAGCGCCGTGCCGAGGCAGACGACTGCCAGCCCGACGCCGTTGCCGGACCAGCCCCACAGCAGCCGCAGCACGGTCGGTGCAGCCGGCATCGGACCGCCCAGCAGCTCTTCGAGCGGAGTGTTGAACACGTTCTCGCCCACCGGAGTCGGGGTGCGTGACAGTGCCACGGCCAGCCCGATGGTCGCTGCCATGATGAAGAGCTCCGAGACGGCGAGGCGCAGGAACCCGGCGCCTTGGCTCCGGATCCTGCGGCGCTGCTGCCAACCGAGCCACCCGAGGACCGCGAGCGCCGCGACCTTGAGCAGGACCATCCGGCCGTAGGCCGAGCCGAAGACCTCGCTGATCGATCCGAGACGGACCGAGGCGTTCACCACCCCCGACACCCCGATGATGACGAACGCCCACGTGGCGAGCTGCGAGAAACGGGCGATGGCGGGCTCCAGCCGCTTGCTGCCCTGCATCGCGACCCACCCGAGCGCGGCAAGTCCGCCGACCCAGAGGGTGACGCCGAGCAGGTGCAGCAGCAGGCTCGTCGTGGCCAGGTCGTGCGACCCGGAGGACGCGGCATGACCGGTGAGGGCGATCGGCGCCATCCCGGCCAGCGCGAATCCGAGCAACCCGGCCAGGGCACGGGTGCCGAGCGTCCACCGTGCGCCGAGCGCCACGAGCGCGGCCAGGACAGCCTGGAGCAGGATCGCCCGGCCCTCCGACGCCTGCGCATAGCCTGAGATGTACGGCCACTTGAGGCCGGTCAGCGGGGCGGCGAACGTCTCGCCGACCTTGATGAAGAAGTAGAAGACGCTGGCGAGCGACCACACGGTCGCCCAACGGGCTGCGATGCGTACGCCCCGGACTGCGAGGCCCTCGACCTCGTCGCCTGACGACGGCAGAAGGAACACCGCCGCAGCGAGGAACCCGATCACCAGCAGCGCCGAGGCATCGGTCAGCAGCTTGGTGAACGGGACGGCCCAGCCGATGAAGCTGCCCGGGCTCGGGATGCCGGCCAGTGCGATCTGGGGCGCCCCTCCCCCGATCTCGAGCAGCGCGACCAGCGTGACCACGGCCACGAGGAAGGCCAGGACCACGTCACGCGTCGTCCTTGTCATCTCGCCTCCTCAGCGGAGCCAGCAGCAGGGCGATCGCAACGGCGGCAGCGAGGATGCCCCAGAACAGGTGGGCACTGTGACGGTGGATGAAGGTCTCCTTGTCGGGTGCGTCGACCTGCTTGACGGTGCGCCCGGTCGTCGACGAGTAGTGGATCGTGCCCTCGACCGGGTGCCCGTCAGCCGACACCACACGGTAGGACGCGGTGTAGCGCCCCTTCTGGTCGACCTCGGGCAGCTTCGCCGTGACCTTGTTGTCGACCGCCCGCACATCACCGACATCGACCTTGCTGCCGTTGGGGGCCGTGACGGCAACGTAGGCGGGGTTGCCGACGTTCTCGTTGAACGTGAACGTGATGGCCGATGGCGCCGAGCCGAGCGTGGCCCCGTCCGCGGGGTCGGACCCGACGAGCGACGCATGCGCCGACGCCGGGCCCGACCCCATGAGGAGCAGGGCGAAGCTCAGAAGAGCCACACGGAGAACGACGTTACGCACGACGTCGATTCTCCCGCAGGGCCACAACCAGGGCGACGGCCGCCACCGCGAGGGCGCCGCCACCGAGCCAGCGACCGGTCTTGTCGGAGTCGGACGTGACCTCCACCTTGCTGGAAGCCGTCTTGCCGTCTGCGGCCTTGTCCTCGACCGGCTGGGCGAGCGTCAGCGTCGGAGACGGGTGCTCCGGCTCGGTGTCGCCCTTCTGCACCTGGTCCCAGGCGACGACCTTGCCGTCGCTGTAGGTCTGCTCGGCAGTGAACGCGATCTTGTCGGCCTCGGGGAACGGCCCGCCGGAGATCGCGAACTCGTCGAACTGCGACGGCGGGATGCCGTCACCGGTCGACGTCCAGGTGATCGTGCGTACGGCCTTGGTCAGCTCGAAGTCGCCGACCTTGGTCGGCTTGGCGAGCTTGGCCTCCTTGATCGTGACCTTCCAGCCCGGTTTGGTCTGGGTCGTGAGGAAGGCGAAGGGCGTGTCCTGGGGCAGCGTCACGACGAGCTTGGTCGTCGAGGCCGTCTCGGACTCGGTCGGCACGCGGAAGACCGCCTTGCCGAACCCGCCCTGGGTGGCGTCGGTCGAGGAGACGTTCACGTGCGCGAACGCCGGACCGGCAATGCCCACGAGGGCAGCCGTGAGGAGCGCAGCGGAAAGCCGCGCGATGGTGCGATTCATGAAGAGTGCTTTCTGTGAAAGGAGTGCGGAGCGGGGTCAGGACCCGCTCGGCGGTCCCCTCTCGGCCCGCGAGTGCGCGAGGCGTACGTCCTGCAGTGATCGCGGCGCGACGACGGGCGCGAGCGGCCGCCACGCGGGGATCGGGGCGATCGTGAGCTCGTGCGCGGCGACCCGCAGGCCGAGTCGCTCGGCAAGCTGCCAGACGAACGCCTCCCCCCGCGCCAGGGCAAGGGCGCTGACCACCGTCGCGGCGACGTGCGCAGCGATCATCGCGGCGGACATCTGCATCTCGCCGGTCGATCCGCCCAGGTGGACGCAGACCTGGCAGAGGATCAGGAGTCCCACGGTCTGACCTGGAGTGACGCGGCGCGCGGAGAGCAGCCAGGCCACGGCGGCCGCACCGACGAACGTCGCCAGCACCGCGACCGCACCGAGGGTGCCACCGGCGGTCGCGTGGCCCGTCGCGGCTGCGGCGACGCACGCCAGCGCGGCGGCCATCGAGCGTACGAGGCGGATGGGACCTGCGGCCGGTCGCAGCGCAACGTCGAACGCGGTCCCGGGCACGGGATCAGGCTATCGATCGCGTTCGCGGCCGGCTCCACCGGCGGGGGTTGAGGACGCGATCAGCCTCCGGAATGCCGGTGTTCGAGGTGAGCCTCGTACGTATGTACCGTGGGTCACATGGCAGCAACCGCACACGACACCGCGTCCTTCATCACCCTCGACGAGCAGTGGGGGGCGCACAACTATCACCCCCTTCCGGTCGTGATCTCCGAAGCCGAGGGCGCCTGGGTGACGGACGTCGACGGCAACCGCTACCTCGACTTCCTGTCGGGCTACTCGGCGCTCAACTTCGGGCACCGGCACCCCGCGCTGCTCGACGCGGCACGCGATCAGCTCGACCGCCTCACCCTGACGTCGCGGGCGTTCCACAACGACCAGTTCGGCGCGTTCTGCCGCGACCTCGCGGCGCTGACCGGCACCGAGATGGTGCTGACGATGAACACCGGCGCCGAGGCCGTCGAGTCGGCGATCAAGGTCGCCCGCAAGTGGGCGTACGAGGTCAAGGGCGTCGAGTTCGACCGCGCCGAGATCATCGTCGCGGCCGGCAACTTCCACGGGCGTACGACGACCATCGTGTCGTTCTCCGACGATCCGGTCGCCCACGACAACTACGGCCCGTTCACGCCCGGGTTCATCACGGTCCCCTACGGCGACCTCGATGCCGTGCGTGCCGCGATCACCCCCAACACCGCTGCCGTGCTGATGGAGCCGATCCAGGGCGAGGCCGGCGTCATCGTGCCGCCCGCCGGCTTCTTCGCCGGCGTACGCGCATTGTGCGACGAGAACGACGTGCTGCTCGTCGCCGACGAGATCCAGTCGGGCCTGGCTCGCACCGGCAAGCTCTTCGCGCTCGACCACGAGGATGTGCGCGCCGACCTCTACACGCTCGGCAAGGCCCTCGGCGGCGGCATCATCCCGGTGTCCGCGGTCGTCGGGCGCGCGGACGTGCTCGGCGTGCTCAAGCCCGGCCAGCACGGTTCGACGTTCGGCGGCTATCCCGTTGCCTGCGCCGTGGGGCGGGCCGTCGTCGAGCTGCTCGAGAGCGGTGAGTTCCAGCAGCGTTCGCAGGAGCTCGGCGAGCACCTGCACGGCCGGCTCAACGAGCTCATCGGCAAGGGCCTCGTGGCCGTACGCGGCCGCGGTCTGTGGGCCGGCATCGACATCGACCCGGCGGCCAAGACGGGGCGCGAGGTGTCGATGGCGCTGCGCGATCGTGGCGTGCTGTGCAAGGAGACGCACGAGCGTACGCTGCGCATCGCTCCCCCGCTGGTCATCACGCGCGAGGAGATCGACGACGCAGTCGACGCGTTGGCGGAGGCACTGCACGCCTGATCCCCGCGAGTGGCGCAGTGTGGTCCCCCGAGACGCCTGACATCGCACCATGTTGCGCCGGTCGCGGGGGCCCAACGGTCAGCTGAAGAACGTCGCTCCCCCGGGCGGCGCCGGTGAGCGCTCGCTGTCCGCGTCGGTGAACGGCGTCTTGCCGGCGAACTTCTCGATGACCTCGCGATAGGGCACGACGCGGTACGGGAACGGCGAGCTCGCAGCCCGGCGGGCCAACGCCTCCCACGGCAACGGTCCCTGCGACGCCGACACCAGGACATTGCCGAAGCGGCGGCCCTTGAGGGTCGCGGGCTCGGCGCTGATCATGACCTGGTCGAAGCTGTCGCGCACACCACGGACCACCCGACGTACGTACGGGAACGGCGCCCGGTCCGCGAGGTTGAGCAGGACCACCCCGTCGTCCGCGACGACCCGGGCGAGATCAGCGAAGAACTCGGCGGTCGACAGCTCCGCCGGGACCTGCGCACCGTCGTACGCGTCGAGGATCACGACATCGGCGAAGTCTGGTCGCAGGGCCGCGATACCGGCGCGTCCGTCGATCGGACGGACCTTGATGCCGCTGTGCCGTGGCAGCGGCAGCTGCTCGCGAACGAGCTCGGTGACGCGGGTGTCGGGCTCGAGCACGATCTGCGCCGACGTCGGCCGTGACACCGAGACATACCGCGGGATCGTCATCGCCGCCCCGCCGATGTGCACGAAGCGCAACGGCTTCCCGGGACTGCCCAAGGCATCGACGACGTCAGCGATGCGCTGCATGTAGTCGAACTCGAGCCGGCTGGGATCGTCGAGGTCCACGTGCGACTGGTCCGTGCCGTCGATCCGGAGCGTGTGACCCGACGGCCGGTCGCGGTCCTGGACGATCTCGATCGCGCGCTCGGTCACTCGTCCAGTCCGGCCGCCGCCAGGTCGTCGCCGATCTGCCGTCGGATCTCGTCAGACGCCTCGAGGGCGACGATCGAGTCGTCGAGCGTCCACAGCGGTGTCTGCGTCTCCCCTGCGGCAATGCGCCGGGCAGCCTCGACAGCCTGGAAGTGCAGGCCGGATGCCTGGTTGCCGGGCGCCTCGTCGTACGTCAGGGTGCGGTCCGCGTAGCGCAGGGTCAGCGGCCCCGGGCTGTGGTGCGTGGGCTCGACGGTCAGCACGCCCTCGGTGCCGACGATCGTGACCTGGTTGGCCAGGAAGCCGTGCAGCGTCGTCGCGACGACCGACAGCGTGCCGCCGGCGTGGGTCATGGTGGCGCCGAGCTGCCCGTTGACCCCGTGCGGATCCGGCTGTCCGAGCGCGGCGATCGACTCGTGCGGTCCGAGCAGCGAGGTGACGAACGCCAGGGGGTAGATGCCGAGATCGAGCAGCGGGCCGCCGGCGAGTGCCGGGTCGAACACCCGATGGCCGTCGGGGAACGACTCGCCGTACTCCGAATGGACCGACGTGACCTCACCGATCCCGCCGAGCTCGACGACCTGGCGCACCACGTCCCACTTGGGCAGGAACATCGTCCACAACGCCTCGGCGCAGTAGAGCCCCGTCCGCTGCGCGACAGCCGCGATCTGGCGGGCCTGGCCCGCGCTGAGACCGATCGGCTTCTCGACGATCACGTGCTTGCCCGACTCGAGGCTCAGGATCGCGTGCTCGAGGTGGGCAGGGTGCGGGGTCGCGACATAGACGATGTCGACGTCGTCGAGCGCGGCCAGCTCCTCGTAGCTGCCGACCGCCGTACGTATGTCGTGCCGCGCGGCGAACTCCTGCGCTCGCGGCAACGCGCGTGAGCCCACGGCCACGACCTCTTGACGGGTGTGCGCCTGCAGCGACTGGGTGAACTGGTCCGCGATCCAACCCGGGCCCATCACGCCCCAACGCAAGGTCGGCGCGTCCATCGGGTCCGGCGTACGCGGGGTCGGCAACGAGGCGAGGGTCATGACGAGGACTCTAGGGCCGCGTGCACGAGCGGCACGACCTCCCGGCCGTACAGCTCGATGCTGCGCATGAGCTTGTCGTGCGGCAGCGTGCCGTTGCTGAACTTGAGGTCGAACCGGTCCATGCCGAGGATCCTGGCGTTGCGGACGATCTTGTCGGCGACGGTCTGCGGCGATCCGACGTACAACGCGCCCTCCGGACCGGCCGATGCCTCGAACTCCTGCGCGGGTCGCCGGCGGCCAGCCACGCTCGCGACCGATGCGCGTGCGCTGCACCTCGTAGTGCGGCCACAGCTCGTCGAGCGCCTGCTCGTCGGTGTCGGCGACGTGGCCGGGCGAGTGGACGCCGATCGGCAGCTGCGGCTTGCCGAGCTGATCGAGGGCCTGCCGGTAGAGGTCGGCGTACGGCTTGAACTGCGCGGGAGGGCCGCCGATGATCGCCAGCATCAGCGGGATGCCGTAGCGGGCGGCGCGGATGACCGATTCTGGGCTCCCGCCGACTCCGATCCAGGTCTTGAGGCTGCCGGCGGCGGTCTTGGGGAACACCTCCTGCCCGTCGAGAGGCGGCCGGAGGTTGCCCGACCAGACGATCGGTCCCTCCTCGCGCAGCGCCGCGAACAGGTCGAGCTTCTCGCTGAACAGCTCTTCGTACTGGCCGAGGTCGAAGCCGAACAGCGGGAACGACTCGGTGAACGAGCCACGACCGAGGATGACCTCCGCGCGACCGTTGGAGAGCGCGTCGAGCGTCGCGAACCGCTCATAGACGCGGATCGGGTCGTCGGAGCTCAGCACGGTCACGGCCGTGCCGAGGTGGATGTTGGTCGTCCGTGCGGCGATCGCGGCGAGCACGACCTCCGGGGCCGTGACCGCGAAGTCCTCGCGGTGATGCTCCCCCACGCCGAAGAACGCGAGTCCCAGCTCGTCGGCGAGCACCGCCTGGTCGACGATGTTGCGGATGACCACGTCGTACGGCAGCGGTTCGCCGTCGTCACCGAACGTCACGTCGCCGAACGTGTCGAGACCGAGCTCGAGCTGTGCCATGTCATCTCCCGGGTTGAGGTTCGCCTGTGCAACGCCCCGCCTCGCTGCGGTGTTCCCCGTCATCCCGCGGGGCGCAGGAGCCCACCGGCGACGTCGCCCGCATTGCCGTCCGCGTCGGACAGCACGCCCGCCAAGGGCGCTCGTTGACCGCCGTGCAGCCAGAACAACGGCTCTCGCAGGACGTTGCGGTCGGCCCGGCGCACGATCCGGTCGTCGCGGCCCTGCCACCACGTCTCGGTCCGCTCGCTGCCGGCGACCTTCGACCAGGAGCCGTCACGATAGGTCCACGTGCCGAACTGCTTCGGTATGCACTCGAGGTCGCCCGTCACGCAGATCCCCTCGTAGCGCACAGCCACCGTGCTGCCGACCTTGTCCAGCCGAGTGATGCGCCATGCCTTGGTGTAGTCCGGGCGGGGCGCCGTACGTACCGGCGATCTTCCCGTTGGCCGGGTCGATCTCGACGACGTCCTGCCGGACGACACATCCACCGCAAGGCTCGCCCTTGTGCTGCTGGACCGCGAGCAGGCTGCGACCGTCCGCCGAGACTCGCAGGCGAGTGATCCGTTGGCCCTTCAGGACGTCCGAGGTGGAGCCGTCCGCGACGGCCCGGGTCACGCCGTACGCCAAGGTCTTCTCCTCGTTCTCCACCTCGCTGAAGCGGAGGAACGTCACACCGCCGACCGTGACGGGGTCGGCCGCGTACGACCGTTCGACGTCGCCAACGCTGCCCTTGGTCCGTGGCTTGCCCGGGAGCCTCACGACCTCGCGATCGGTGAGCTCGAGGTCCCAGCGCAGCAGGCGACGACCATCGAGAAATGCCAGGTCGGTGGTGGGGTCCTTCGGCAGGTCCAGCTGGTCACCGATCGGCGCACCACTGAACGTGCCGTACACCGGGTCGTACAAGCGGTAGACCTGGCTGACGTAGCCCGGCTCCTTGCGCTCGATCGAGAGCAATACCCGGCCGGTCGGCAGCCAGCGGGCGAAGACCGCGTTGGGCACCAGGCGGCTCTGGCCACCTCCGGTCACCTGCATCCCGCCTGGGACGACCGTCGCCGCTTCAGGAGGCGTCACCGTGACCGGCACTGGCGGCACCGTGGCCTTGAACACCGCCGCGCTCTCGTCGTCCGAGCGGGTGTACAGCACGAACGCCAAGGCGATCGTCACCACCACGACCAGCGCCGAGACGAGCCCTTTCGACCGGCTCAACCGACGCGCGCCGCGAGCGTCGTACCGGGCAGCTGTACCTCGACGAGCATGCCCTTGCCCAGCTGGCGGCCGCGCCGGGTCTCGACCTCGCCGTCGACCTTGACGTCGCCGCCCTGGATCAGATCACCCGCCGCAGCACCGGACTCCGCGAAGTTCGCGAACTTGAGGAACTGTCCCAGCCGGATCATGTCACCGGTGATCGGGACGACGTCGATGTTGTCGGGAGCCATGAGTCCAGCCTGCCACGGCACCCAGTCCCACGCGTGCGAGGATCGACGGCATGGAGCAGACGGTCCGCGCCCGAGCCGTGATCTTCGACATGGACGGCACCTTGGTCGACTCCAATGCCGTCGTGGAAGCCATATGGACCCGGTTCGCCGAGGATCACGGACTCTCCACCGCAGACGTCCTGGCGTTCTCGCACGGCCGGCAGACGATCGACACGGTCCGGCAGTTCGCGCCGCCGGACGCCGACCACGACGCGTTGGCGGTCGAGCTCGCAAGCACCGAGATCGAGACGCCTGACGGCATCGTCGAAGTCCGCGGCGCCTCGGCGTTCGTGGCCTCGATCCCCTCCGAGCGCACGGCCCTGGTGACGTCGGCGCCGCTCGTGCTCGCCAAGGCCCGGATGGCCGACGCAGGTGTGCCGATGCCCCCGGTCGTCGTGCCCGCCGAGGACGTGACCAACGGCAAGCCCGATCCCGAGGGCTATCTGCGAGCTGCCTCGCTGCTCGGACTCGACCCCTCGCAGACCGTCGTGTTCGAGGACGCGCCGGCCGGCATCGAGTCGGCTCGCTCGGCCGGCGCCCAGGTTGTCGTCGTCGGCTCGTACGACGGGCCCGGCGCCGAAGGCCTGCCACGCATACCGGACTTCACCGCAGCTCGGGCCGCGGTCGATGCCGGCGAGATCGTCATCACCCTGGACACCGCATGACCGGCGCCACCAGCGCCCGCGCCGACGTGTGGATCTCGTCCGTGCGTCTCTACCGGACGCGCTCGATCGCGTCGGCGGAGTGCAAGGCGGGGCACGTACGCATCAACGGCGCCAAGGCCAAGCCTGCTCAGCCGGTCAAGGTGGGCGACCGCATCGAGGCGCTGACCGAGGGCGGCATGCGGATCGTCGTGGTCACCAAGATCATCGTCAAGCGGGTCGGAGCGGCCGTCGCAGTGGAGTGCTACGAGGACCACACTCCCCCGCCACCACCCAAGGAGGAGGTCGCGATCATGCCCAGGCGCGACCGAGGTGCCGGCCGGCCCACCAAGCGGGAACGCCGAGCTCTCGACCGCCTGCGTCGGCGCTAGCCGACCAGGATCGGCAGCAGCGCCTGGCTGCTGAGCGGGGCCAGGTCGATGTCGCCCGGTGCTGCCGGGTCTACCCAGATGCTCTCGGCGATCTCGGCCGCGACGACCGGGGCCGACGCATCGATCGTCAGCCTGAACACCTCAGCGAGCACGCGATGCCCTGGCTCGTTGGCGGCGTCCTCCTCGAACGTCCCGAGCCACGTGAACGCATCGGCGGGCAGGTCGAGACCCAGCTCCTCGAGCAGCTCCCGGCGCAGGCAGTCCAGCGGGCTCTCACCCGGCTCGATCTTGCCGCCGGGCTGCATGAACACCGTGGTGTCGTGCTTGCGCACCATCAGCGCGCGCCCGTCGGCATCGACCGTCAACGCCGCCGCGACGTGGATGACCGGAGGCGTCACGGCTGCGGCACGTCGTCGCTCGCCCGACCCCACTTGTCGGTCCACGACGGCGGCGCCTCCAGCATCGTGAGGAGCGTGTCGAGGTCGTCCGCGAACGACACGATCCCCGACTGCTCCTCGCGGACGAAGCCCGAGCCGACCATCCCGTCGAGCAGGTCGCGCATCGGCGACCAGAACCCGGCCACGTCGAGGAATCCCGACGGCTTGGAGTGGATCGTCAGCTGGGCCCAGGTCCACTGCTCGGCGATCTCCTCCAGCGTCCCGGCGCCGCCCGGCAGCGCGATGAACGCATCCGACAGCTCAGCCATCAGCGCCTTGCGCTCGTGCATCGACTCGACGACGTGCAGCTCGGTGAGCCGGTGGTGCGCGAGTTCGCGATCATCGAGCTGGCGCGGGATGACGCCGATGACCTTGCCGCCGGCCTCGAGTGCCGCGTCGGCGACGGTGCCCATCAGCCCGACATGGCCTCCGCCGTAGACGACCGTGATGCCGCGCTCGGCGAGCGTTCGTCCCGTGTGGCGTGCCGCCTCCGCGTATGCCGGGTCATTGCCGAAGCTGGAGCCACAGAAGATGGCGATCGCGCTGAGGGACATGGTCACATCGTGGCAGACGCTATTCCTCGCGCTTCCACTTGCCACGGCCGAACATGCGGCCGAAACGGTCGGCCAGCGAGCTGCCGGTGTCGTCCCTGGCGTCGGCGCGGAACACCGGCGTACTGTCGTCGGGCTCCGGCAGCTGCGCCGCTTCGTCAGCCGACAGCGACGTGCGTACGTATGCGGTCGTGATCGTGCCGACGTGGTCCGCGTCGACGAATCGGGTCCCGGCGGGCGTCTCGACGACGATGCCGTCGAACACGCTGACCTCCTCGACCACCAGCACGGCAACGACCGTGCCGAACTGCTGGCCGTCGCTGGACTGCACGGGCGTACCGGGCTCGAGGGCGGTGTACGCGATCGGAGACGCTTCGTCACTCATGAGCCCACACTAGGCCCGTCCAGCCTGGTGCGCGCGTCGTCTGGCGCGACCGAATCATGAACCTCCGCGTGCTCGGGTTGTCCGCCTTGCGCGGTGGCAGCAGACTGTGAACGAGCCGTCTCATCGGGCGGCGAACCGTTTCGCTACAGGAGGACACATGACCAACACCCCTGAAGAGCCGCTCAGCGACGACGATCTCATCACCAGCCAGTCCGGCGGCCCCACAGGTTCTGGCGGCGACGCCGACGGGACCGACGGTGGCGACGCGGACGGCACTGACGGCGACGCCACCGACACCACGGACGGCGACACGACCGATTCCGACGGCACCGACGGCGACGGCACGGATTCCGACGGCACCGACGGCGATGCCACGGACACCACGGACGGCGACGCGTCCTGACCGTGTCCGGATCCGCGCTCGACCTGCTCAGCGGTGACGCCCAGACCTTCATCTCGAAGGTCTGGGCGTCGCAGGTGCACCTTCACCGCGCCAACCCTGACGATCTGGCCGATCTGCTGTCCCTGGACGACGTGGACACCCTGCTCACCTCGTCCGCCATACGTACGCCGTCCGTCCGGCTGGCCCAGGACGGCGCCGTGCTGCCCGAGTCCGCGTACACCCGCGGCGCCACCCTCGCCGGCAAGCCGCTCACCGGCCTGGTGGACGCCCGCAAGGCACTCGCCCTGTTCGAGGGCGGCGCGACCGTCGTCTTCCAGGGCCTGCACCGCTACTGGCCGCCGCTGACCCGGCTCGTCGCCGAGCTCGAGCTCGACCTCGGCCACCCGTGCCAGGCCAACGCCTATCTCACTCCGCCCGGGGCGCAGGGCTTCGCGGTGCACAGCGACTCCCACGACGTGTTCGTGTTCCAGACTGCCGGGTCGAAGCAGTGGGAGGTCCACGGCCCCGACGGCGTCGACGACGTGCTCCTCGAGCCCGGACTCTCGATGTACCTGCCCACCGGCACCCCGCACGCCGCCCGGGCGCAGGACACGGTCTCGCTCCACGTCACGATCGGCATCAACCAGCTGACCTGGCGCGGGCTCGTCGAGCGCAGCCTGGCCGATGTCGTGGCCGACGTCTCCGACGAGCACCTTCCGGCGGGCTACCTCGACGACCCGGCCGGGCTCTCCGACGAGCTCGGGCACCGGCTGGAGTCGCTGGCCGCGCAGATTCGCAGCGTCGACACGACCGCAGCGGTGGAGGCCGAGGTGCGCCGGTTCCTCACGACCCGCAGCCCGCGCCTGTCCGGCGGATTGCACGACGTCCTCGCGGCCGGCGCGATCGACGACGACACCGTGCTGCGGCGCCGGCCCGGGAGCCCCTGCGTGCTGCTCGCGCGCGGTGACCGCATCGACGTCCTGCTGGGCGACCGTTCCATCGACGTGCCCGGATGGTTGCGACCCGCTCTCGAAGACCTGCGCGGTCGCCGACAACTTGCGCCTCGCGAGCTCGCCGAGCACCTCGACCCGCAGAGCCGCCTCGTGCTCTGCCGCCGACTCGTGCGGGAAGGGATGCTCGAGGTCGTCTCGTGACCTCACGCGACCCCGCCTTCCGCTGCGCGATCGCCAGCGACCAGCGGGACGAGCCGATGACCGGCACGGCGTCGACCGTCCGGGCGTTCCTGCTGGTCGAGCACCCCGGTGCGTGGGGCGTCGACGCGCTGCGTGATGCTCGGCTGCCTGACGGACTTGGCGACGCCCTGAAGCGCGCGGCAGCCGCGGCCAAGGTTCGCCCGCTGCTCGTACGTCGACCGGATCGGCGTACGGACCAGGACGGCATGCAGGTCTTCGCAGCCTTCGCCCACCCGTCGCGCTCGTGGATCGAGACGACAGTCCTGACCGATGCGCACCAGCTGCTCGACCTCGACCTCGCGGCGCTGGGAGCGGGCCGCTCACTCGGCCTGACGCCGTACGACGAACCACTCTTCTGCGTGTGCACGCACGGCCGCCACGACGCCTGTTGCGCCGAGCGTGGGCGTCCGGTTGCCGCGGCGCTGGCCGAGGCGTACCCGCAGCAAACCTGGGAGGTCTCGCACATCGGCGGCGACCGCTTCGCCGGCAACATGCTGGTGCTCCCTGAGGGGCTGTACTACGGCCGCCTGGATGCCGAGTCGTCAGTGGCAGTCGCCGGGGGTCATGTCGCCGGGCGGCTCGACCTCGACCGCCTCCGCGGCCGCTCCTCGTACGCGATGCCGGTGCAGTTCGCCGAGCTCGCCCTGCGCCGCCACCTGGGTGAGACGCATGAGGGTGCCGTGCGCCTCGTGTCCCGGCAGAGAAGCAACGAGCTGACCGACGCGACATTCACCGCGGCAGACGCTCGCTGGGACCTGCAAGTGCGCACCGTGGCCGGCGCCGACCTGCTCCAGCTCACCTGCAAGGCCACCCGCGACAACCCGGTGCCCCAGCACGAGCTGATCTCGATGACCCAGGTGACGTAAGCAGCAGGGCGCGACACGAAAGAACTCCCGGACCCGCTCTCGCAGGTCCGGGAGTTCTCGATCTCGCAAGGTCACAACGTCGGGCTGACAGGATTTGAACCTGCGACCCCCTGACCCCCAGTCAGGTGCGCTACCAAGCTGCGCTACAGCCCGTTGTACCGAAGAGGAACTTTACCGCAGCCGCGGCGAGGTCCCTGCACCGGTCGATCAGCGGCGCTCACGCTTCTTGCGCGGACGCTGCTGCAGGTGGATCGGCGATCCGACGAACCCGAACTCCTCGCGGAGCCGACGCTCGATGAACCGCATGTACGACGCCTCGAGCTTGCCCGAGGTGAACAGGACGAACGTGGGCGGAGCCGTCGACGCCTGCGTGCCGAACATGATCTTGGGCTGCTTGCCACCGCGTACCGGGTGCGGGTGCTCGGCGACGAGACGACCGAGGAACGCGTTGAGCGCTCCCGTCGTCACCCGGGTCTCCCAACCCTCGAGGGCGGCATCCAGGGCGCGTACGAGCCGGTCGACGTGCCAGCCGGTGCGGGCCGTGATGTTGATCGTCGGCGCCCACGGGACCTGCACGAGCTCGCGCTCGATCTCGCGGTCGAGGTAGTAGCGGCGCTCCTCGTCGACGAGGTCCCACTTGTTGAACGCGACGATCAGCGCGCGGCCGGCCTCGGCCACCGAGCTGATGATGCGGGTGTCCTGCTCGGTGAGCGGCTGGCTGCCGTCGATGATGACGACGGCGACCTCGGCACGATCGATCGCCGAGCTGGTGCGCAGGCTGGCGTAGTACTCGTGGCCCGACGCATCGCGTACGCGACGGCGGATGCCCGCGGTGTCGATGAAGTTCCAGGTGCGGCCACCGAGCGTGACGATCTCGTCGACCGGGTCGACCGTGGTGCCGGACGCGTCGTCGACGACGACCCGCTCCTCACCCGCAAGACGGTTGAGCAGGCTGGACTTGCCGACGTTGGGCTTGCCGACGATCGCGACGCGACGCGGTCCCTGCGGGGCGTCGAAGTCCTCGGGCGGCGGGTCGGGCAGTGCCTCGAGGACGGCGTCGAGCATGTCGCCGCTCCCCCGGCCGTGCAGCGCGGAGACGGGGTACGGCTCGCCGAGTCCGAGGTTCCAGAGACCAGCTGCCTCGGCCTCGGTGCGCTGGTCGTCGACCTTGTTGGCGGCCAGCACGACGGGCTTCTTGGCGGCGCGCAGGATGCGGACGACCTTCTCGTCGACGTCGGTGATGCCGACCGTGGCATCCACGACGAACAGCACGGCGTCGGCGACCTGGATCGCGATCTCGGCCTGGGCGGCGATCCGCTCGGCCAGTCCTCGGGCGTCGGGATCCCAGCCACCGGTGTCGACGACCGTGAACGCACGGCCGTTCCAGTGGGCGTCGTACGACACCCGGTCGCGGGTCACACCGGGCACGTCCTCGACGACAGCCTCCCGGCGACCGATGATGCGGTTGACCAGGGTCGACTTGCCGACGTTGGGGCGCCCGATCACAGCGAGAACGGGTACAACGTCAGCCATCGGTGGATCCTGTCGGAAGAGGGCCGGGGAGGTCGCGCTTGAGCACTGACTTGGCCCGGGATACATGAGCACGCAGATGATCGTGGATCTGATCACCTGCGTCTGCCATCATCCCACGATCTCGCGGCCAAACCTGCATCGGCAGCTGGATCGGCTCCCCGTAGACGACGTCCAGGCGTGCGCCCTTGGCCGGACGGGCGTCTCGCGGGCTCACCCGGCAGGCGGGTCCCGAAGATCGCAATCGGTACGACCGGGGCGCCCGAGACGAGCGCGAGGTACGCCACGCCGTTCTTGAAGTGGTCGAACTCACCGTTGCCGCGCGTCGCCTCGGGATAGACCAGGACGGCCTGCCCGGCGGCGAGCGCCTGGACCGCACGGCGTACGGCGCCGGTGTCGTTGCGGGTCCTGCTGACCTTGATCTGCCCGACGAACTGCAGCAGCCGCCCCGTACGCCCGTGGAACTCCTCCTCCTTGACCAGCGCGTGCGGTGGCCGGGGAGCCGTGACGAACAGCAGCGGGCCGTCGAGCCAACCGATGTGGTTGCTGGCGAAGATCACCGGTCCGGTGGTGGCGACATGCTCACGGCCGTGCTCATGGATGTCCCAGCGCCGCGTGAAGTGTCCGCGGGCCAGGCGCCGGACGAGCCGCAGCCCGCCCTCAGGCAACCCGTCGGCGGCGCTCATCGTGCCGCGTCGACGATCCCGACGATGGTCTCGATGACCTCTTCAAGCGTCAGGTGCGTGCCGTCGACGACCACGGCGTCGTCGGCCTTGGCCAGCGGCGACGCGGCGCGGTTGGAGTCGATCTCGTCGCGGCGGGCCAGGGCCAGCTCGGTCGCCGCGGTGTCGCTTGCGCCGGTCTCGGCCGCACGCCGGGCGGCGCGGGCGGCCGGGTCGGCGACCAGGAAGATCTTGATCGGGGCGTCGGGGGCCACCGTCGAGCCGATGTCGCGACCCTCCACGACGATGCCGTCGCTGCCGGCGATGATCTCGCGCTGCAGGTCGACCAGCATCTCGCGGACGCTCGGCACGGCCGCGACGAGGCTGACCGCACCGGTGACCTCGTCGCTGCGGATCGGGTCCGCGACGTCGGTGCCGTCGACGTGGATCGTGGGATCGAGCGGATCGGTGCCCGACGTCAGGCGTACGTCCTCGGCCGCCTTGGCGATCGCCTCAGGGTCCTGCAGGTCGACGCCCCGCTCGAGGAGCGCCCAGGTCATGGCGCGATACATCGCCCCGGTGTCGAGGTAGGCCAACGACAGCCGGTCGGCGACGCCTCGCGAGGTGCTCGACTTGCCAGAACCCGACGGTCCGTCGATCGCCACGACCAGGGGCTTGCTCACGTGTGCCACTCCTTGATTGCTGTTGTGCCTAGCGGTACGCGGACCAGCCGCGTGCGGTCAGTGCCTCGACGAGCGTATCGGCCGAGCCCGCCACGACGGCGATCTCGACCTGACCGACCGGACGGCCGAGCTCGTGGTCGATGCGGATGTCCTCGATGTTGACCCCGGCCTCGCCCGTGTGCGCCATGAGGCGCGGCAGCTCGCCCGGGCGGTCGGGCACGGAGACGAACACCGTGGCCAGATCGGCGATCTTGTCGCCGTGCTTGCCCGGGATCAGCCGGGTGCCGTCCTGGCCGGACTGGAGCACCTGGCCGAGGCGGTCGGTGTCCGCACCGATCGAGTCGATCACCCGGTCGAGGTCTTCGCGTACGTGCTGGAGCACGGCTCGCACCTGGCCGGCGTTGGCGCCGAGGATGTCCTGCCACAGGGCGATGTCGCTGCCGGCGATGCGCGTGACGTCGCGGAGGCCGGGCCCGGCCAGCGCGAGGTGCTCGCCCGGCGCACCGTTGAGCTGCGCCGCGGTCAGCACGGACAGGATGTGCGGCACGTGCGACACCAAGGCCACGGCGCGGTCGTGATCAGGGGCATCCATGACGAGCGGCACTCCCCCGGCGGACTCGGCCAGCCGGACCACGAGGTCGATCGCATCCTGGTCGGTGCCCTCGGTGGTCGTGACGGCCCACGGCCGGCCCTCGAACAACCGCGCCGAGGCAGCCATGGGACCGGAGCGCTCACTGCCCGCCATGGGATGGCTGCCGACGTAGCGCTGGCTGCCGTCGAGCTGCGCGATCTGGTCCTGGAGGTCGGACTTGACGCTGGCGACATCGGTGATCGCGGCTGCGGGCCAGTCCTTCAGCACCCGGCGCACCGTGTCGACGACGTCGGCCGGAGGCACAGCGACGATGACGAGCGAGGGCGACTCGACCGGGTCGGCAGTGCCGGCTCCGCGGGAGACCGCGAGCTCGAGGTTGGACGTGCGGATGTCCTCGAGGTGCACCTTGACGCCTGCCTCGACCAGCGCGAGCGCGGCAGACGTACCGATGAGTCCGCAGCCGATCACCAGGACCGGTCCGGGCAGCGTCAGTGTTCACCCGTCAACGCTATCGAACAGGGCCCCGAGCTCGTCGCGGGTCAGGTCGCGCATCGCACCGGACGAGAGCCCGCCGAGGTGCAGCGGCCCGAATGCCGTGCGGGTCAGCTCGACGTACGGGATGACCAGCGGCGTCCAGCAGCCGCCGGACGATGCGGTTGCGGCCCATGTGGATGTCGAGCTCGACCAGCGAACGTCCCCGCGAGGTGTCCTTGACGAGGAACCGGTCGACCTGCGCGGGACCGTCGTCCAGCTCGATGCCCGCCTTGAGCTTGGCGCCCAGGCTGTCGGGCACCGTGCCGTCGACCAGCGCGACGTACGTCTTGGTGATCTCGAACGACGGGTGCGCCAGCTTGTGGGCCAGGTCCCCGTCATTCGTCAGGATCAGCAGGCCGGAGGTGTCGGTGTCCAGGCGGCCGACGTGGAACAGGCGGTCTTCGCGGCCCGCCACGATCGTCGACAGGTCGGGCCGTCCGCGCTCGTCGGCCATCGAGGTGACGATCCCGCGGGGCTTGTTGAGCAGGACGTACGCGTGGTCGTTGGGCGGCGGAATGCGCTGGCCGTCGACCCGGATGACGTCGGTCATGCGGGTCGACCCGTGCGCCCATCACGTCGATGATCTCGCCGTTGACCTCGACCCGGCCGTTCGCGATCATGTCGTCGCAGCGTCGGCGGCTGCCGAGACCGGCCTGGGCGAGGACCTTCTGCAGACGGATCTCAGCCACGCGTGTCGTCGCCCTGCTCGGCGTCGGCCTCGGGTGCTTCGGGCTCTGACTCGGGCTCCGGTTCCGGCTCGGACTCCGGCGTCGGGCTCGGGCTCGTCGCCGATCGAATCCTGGCTCGCCAGCTCGCCGAGCGCGTCCTCGGCGCCTGCGAGACCCTCGTCCTCCATGTCCTCGAGCTCCGGCAGGTGGCCGGCGATGTCGGGCAGCTCGTCGAGGCCGCCCAGACCCATGCGCTCCAGGAAGTAGCTGGTCGTGCGGTAGAGGATCGCGCCGCTCTCGGCGTCGACACCGTCCTCCTCGATCAGGCCACGCGTCACGAGCGTGCGAACGACGCCGTCGACGTTGACACCACGGATGGCCGAGATGCGCGAGCGGCTGATCGGCTGCCGGTATGCCACGACAGCCATCGTCTCGAGGGCCGCCTGGGTCAGCCGGGCCTGCTGACCGTCGAGGATGAACCGCTCGACGGCTCCCGCGAACTCCTCGCGCGTGAAGAATCGCCAGCCACCGGCGATGTTGCGCAGCTCGAAGCCGCGCCCCTGCTCGGTGTACTCGGCCGCCAGCTCGGCGAGCGCCTGCTCGACGTCGACCGGCGGATGCCCCACGGCCTGCGCAAGGGTCAGGTGGTCGAGCGGCTGGTCGGCGACCATCAGCACGGCCTCGAGGGCCGGCCTCAGGTCGAGCATCTCCAGCTCGAGCTCGTGGGGGCCGGTGGGTACGTGCTGGTCAGTCATCACTGCTCTCGCGTGTCTCAGGGGTCTGTTCGTCGGTCAGCTCGTCATCGACCGGCGGCTCATCCGTGTCCTCGACCATGGGTACGTCGTCGGGGTCCACCACCGGTTCGTCGAACTCGTCGCCGACGTCGATGTCGCCGTCATCCGTGCCGGTCCAGCGTACGTGCAGGTCACCCAGCGGGGTCGCCTGCTCGAACGCGAGGACGCCCTCGCGGAACAGCTCGAGGACGGCGAGGAAGCGGGCCACCTTGGTCATGAGGTCCGGCGCGTCGGCGGTCAGGGCGCGGAACGTCATCTCGCCCTTGCGACGCAGCTGATCGACCACGAGGTGGGCCTGCTCGCGCACGCTGACCTGCGGTGCGTGCAGGTGCGCGAGCGACAGGATCGGCACGGGCTTGGCCTCGAACGCCGCGGCCGCGAGCTGCGCCAGCTCCTCGGGACCGATCGAGATCAGCACCTCGGGCAACAGGTCGGCGAAGCGCGGCTCGAGCGACACGATCCGCGGGAACCGCTTCTGCTCCTCCGCGAGGCGGGCGGCGATGACCCCGGCGACCTGCTTGAACGCGCGGTACTGCATGAGCCGGGCGAACAACAGGTCGCGCGCCTCGAGCAGGGCGAGGTCCTCCTCGTCCTCGACCTCGGCCTGCGGCAGCAGCCGCGCGGTCTTGAGGTCGAGCAGCGTCGAGGCGACCAGCAGGAAGCTCGTGGTCTGCTCGAGGTCGTCGCCGAGCTCCTTGATGTACGCGATGAAGTCGCTGGTCACCTTGGACAGGGCGACCTCGGTGATGTCGAGCTGATGCTTGGAGATGAGCTGCAGCAGCAGGTCGAACGGGCCCTCGAAGTTGGTCAGGCCCACGGAGAAGCCGGACGGCGCGGACTCCTCGACGTCCGCGATGGTCACGACTCGCTCAATCGCCGGGCGACATCGCTGTCGGTGCCGCGGGACTCCAGGTCGGCCAGCGCCACTGCCAGCGCCGCTCGTACGAACCGTCCGCGGTCGACGCTGCGACCGAGCTCGCTGCGGAGCTTGAGCCTGGCCTGCTCGACGGCGAGCAGCTCGGCGGCCGTGACGTAGACCGTCATCTTCTCGTCGTGCTTGACCCGCCCGCTCGCAGGGACAGAGGCGTTGGCATCGCCCTCCTCGGCGGCCGGCGCAGGTGCGGTGGCCCGGAAGAGCTCATCCGCGCCCGGCATGGTCGGCCGCTTGCCGGGGCCTCCCGACGAGGCTGTCACGCGTCGGGGCATCGAACGAGAACCTCCCTCGCGAGCTGGCGGTAGGACTCAGCCCCGGGAGACGTCGTGGCGTACTCGGTGATGGGCTCCCCTGCCACGGTCGAGTCGGAGAACTTCACGGTGCGACGGATGACGGTGTGGAAGACCAGGTCGCCCCAGCCCTCGACGAGGGTCGCGAGGACCTCCTTGCCGTGCAGCGTGCGGCTGTCGTACATCGTGCCGAGCAGCCCGATGATCTGCAGGTCGTCGTTGGTGCGGTCGCGCACCTTCTCGATCGTGTCCTTGAGCAGCGCCACGCCGCGCAGTGCGAAGTACTCGCACTCCAGCGGCACGAGGACGCCGTCGGCAGCGGTCAAGGCGTTGACGGTCAGCAGACCGAGCGACGGCTGGCAGTCGATCAGGATGACGTCGTAGTCCTGGCGGATCGACTTCAGCACCCGCGCGAGCACCTGCTCGCGGCCGACCTCGGTCACGAGCCGCATCTCGGCGGCGGACAGGTCGATGTTGGACGGTACGAGGTCGAGCCCGTCGACCGCGGTCGGCATGATCAGGTCCTTGATCGAGATCTCGCGATCCATCAGGACGTGGTAGATGCTCTGGTCGAGCTCGTGCGCACTGATACCGAGACCCACGGTCATGGAGCCCTGCGGGTCGAAGTCGACGAGCAGCACCTTGCGGCCGGTCTCGACGAGTGCTGCGCCCAGGTTGATGGTCGTCGTGGTCTTGCCGACGCCACCCTTCTGGTTGCACATCGCGATGATCGTCGCGGGCTGTCCGGCCTTGCGTGGCTGAGGCTTCGGGAAGTTCGGCAGTGGCCTTCCGGTCGGTCCCAGTTCCTTGCTCATCAGCTACCCCTGCACTCGAACTCGACCGGCGGACGAGCGTCACTCTACCGCGAAAAGTCGACTTGACGACCGCGCGGGAACGAAGTCTCGACGCGGCTGCCGAGATCGCAGCCAGAACCTATCGTGACGCCCTCGGATGGGCCGTCGCATAGATCTCGCGGAGCTTCTCGACCGTCACCAAGGTGTAGATCTGGGTCGTCGTCACCGAGGCGTGGCCGAGCAGCTCCTGCACGACGCGGACGTCGGCCCCGCCGTCCAGCAGGTGCGTCGCGAACGAGTGCCGCAGGGTGTGCGGGGACACGTCGACGGCGATGCCGGCCCGCTGCGCGGCCCGCGTGAGCACCGTCCAGGCACTCTGCCGCGAGAGCCGCCCGCCGCGAGCGTTGAGGAACACCGCGGGCGTGCTGGCCTTGGCGGACACGAGCGCCGGACGCGATGCAGCCAGGTAGTCCAGCAGGGACTGCCGGGCGTACGAGCCGAGTGGCACGATGCGCTGCTTGCCGCCCTTGCCTCGCAGGAGCACCGTGGACTCCTCGAGGTCGAGATCGTCCAGGTCCAGGCCGACGGCCTCGGAGATGCGGGCTCCCGTGCCGTAGAGCACCTCGAGCAGCGCCCGGTCGCGTGACGACAGTGTCGTGCCCGGCGCACCGGCTGCGTCGAGGATCGACTCGATGTCCGACAGCGGCAGGGCCTTGGGCAACCGCGACGCGGGGCGTGGCGGCTTGATCGCGGCGGTGACGTCGGTCGAGACGATCTGCTCGCGCAGCAGGAACCGGTGCAGACCGCGGACCGCGACGATCGTACGAGCCGCGCTCGCCGTGCCCAGCGAGACGTGATCCGGGTCCCCCGTGCGGAGCGAGCCGAGGAACGCGGCGATGTCGTTCTCGGTGATCGCCGCCGGCTCCGTGAGCTCACGTGCGTGCAGGAACTCGAGGTAGCGCCTCAGGTCGCGGCGGTAGGAGTGGAGCGTGTTGTCGGCAAGCCCGCGTTCGACGCTGAGATGGCTCAGGTAGTCCTGGACCGCCCGCTCCACGTCGGTCGTCATCTGGTGCGCAACACCTGTGCGGCGAGGATCCCCGCGACCGTGAGCGAATCCGTGATCCGGCCCGAGAGCACCGCGTCGACGGCGTCCTCGAACGGCAGCCACCACTGGGCCATGTCGGCCTCCTCGGCCTCGCGCTGCGTACGGTCGGCGTGCGGCACGGCCGACAGGTCGGTCGCCTGGAACACCTCCCACGCCTCGGTCGAGTAGCCCGGGGTGGCCAGCAGGTGCAGGATCGACTCCCACTTCCCGGCCACGACGTCGGCTTCCTCAGCGAGCTCACGGGCGGCGGCGTCGAGCGACGACTCCCCCGCCACGTCCAGCGTGCCGGCCGGCAGCTCGAACAGGCGACGGCCCACCGGATGGCGATACTGCTCGACCAGCAGGATGCGGTCGTCCTCGTCGATCGCCAGCACGCCGATCGCGCCGTTGGGCTGCACGACTGCTCGCGAGTGCTCGCCGCCAGCCGGGTCGACGATCGTGTCGACACGCAGGCTGACGTACGGGCTCTCGTACTTGACGTCGGACGAGCTCACCGGCCAGGACTGGTCGGAGTCCCCCAACGAGCCTCGGTCGGCCAGCTCACCCGGCAGTCGCGGATGCTCCGTCATGCGTCCGCTTTCGCCTGCTCGTCGACCGGCAGTCGCATCTCGAGCTGGCGGGCCAGGGCGGCGCCGATCAAGCCCGGAGAACAACGGGTGCGGCCGGGTGGGACGCGAACGCAGCTCGGGGTGGGCCTGCGTCGCGACGTAGTAGGGGTGCACGTCGCGCGGCAGCTCGACGAACTCCACCAGGTTGGCGTCCGGCGACGTTCCGCTGAACACCAGGCCGGCCGCCTCGAGCTTCGCCCGGTACGAGTTGTTGACCTCGTAGCGGTGGCGGTGGCGCTCCTCGATCTTGTCGGCGCCGTAGAGCTCGGCAACGATGCTGCCGGCCTGCAGCTGCGCCGGGTAGAGGCCGAGGCGCATCGTGCCGCCGAGGTCACCCGCCCCGTCGACGATCTCGAGCTGCTCGGCCATCGTGGCGATGACCGGGTTGGGCGTCTGCGGGTCGAACTCCGACGAGCTCGCGCCCTCGATGCCGGCGACGTTGCGGGCGTACTCGATGACCATGCACTGCAGGCCGAGGCACAGGCCCAGGACCGGGATGCCCCGCTCACGGGCGTACGTCAGCGCGCCGAGCTTGCCCTCGATGCCACGGATGCCGAAGCCACCGGGCACGCAGATGCCGTCGACGTCGTGCAGGTTCTGGGCGGCGCCGGCGGGCGACTCGCACTCGTCCGACGGGACCCACCGCAGGTGGATGCGCGCGTCGTGCGCGAACCCGCCGGCGCGCAGCGCCTCACCGACCGAGAGATACGCGTCGGGCAGGTCGACGTACTTGCCGACCAGCGCGATCGTGATCTCCTCCGCGGGCTGGTGCACGCGGCGGAGCAGGTCGTCCCACTGCGTCCAGTCGACGTCGCGGAACGGCAGGTCGAGGCGGCGCACGACGTACGCGTCGAGGCCCTGGCCGTGCAGGACCTTGGGGATGTCGTAGATCGACGGAGCGTCGCTCGCGGTGACGACGGCTTCCTCGTCGACGTCGCACATCAGCGAGATCTTGCGCTTCATGCTGGTCGGGATGTCGCGGTCGGCGCGGCACACGATCGCGTCCGGCTGGATGCCGATCGACCGCAGCGCGGCGACGGAGTGCTGCGTGGGCTTGGTCTTGAGCTCCGCCGAGGGCCCGATGTAGGGCACGAGCGACACGTGCAGGAAGAACACGTTGCCGCGGCCGACGTCGTGGCGCACCTGGCGCGCTGCCTCGAGGAACGGCAGGGACTCGATGTCACCCACCGTGCCACCGATCTCGGTGATGACGACGTCGACGTCAGGCCCGGCCATGGCGCGGATGCGCGACTTGATCTCGTTGGTGATGTGCGGGATGACCTGGACGGTGTCGCCGAGGTAGTCGCCGCGGCGCTCCTTGGCGATGACCTCGGAGTAGACCTGACCCGTCGTGACGTTCGCGGCTGCCGGACAGGTCGACGTCGAGGAACCGCTCGTAGTGGCCGACGTCGAGGTCGGTCTCGGCACCGTCGTCGGTCACGAAGACCTCGCCGTGCTGGAACGGATTCATCGTCCCGGGGTCGACGTTGAGGTAGGGGTCGAGCTTCTGCATCGTGACGCGCAGACCCCGCGACTTGAGCAGTCGCCCGAGGGACGATGCGGTCAGACCCTTGCCGAGCGAGGAGGCAACCCCGCCGGTGACGAAAACATGCTTGGTAACCGCGTTACCTGCCAAGGTGACTCCCGTGGTCGAATACCGATGTCGAGCGCTCGGATGCCGAATGGCATCAGGCCTCCACGGGATTCCAGCCTACCAACACAAACCGGGTTGAGCCCAACGACACACCTGTCGGCTGCCCCACACGAGGTGCTAGCTGGCCGGCACGGCCCCGCTGCCGCTGCGGGAGGTGCCCCACGCTCCGGGCTGTCCGTCCGCCTGCGCCGCCGCGACCAGTGCGGTCACGACCCGGCCGGCCGCCGTGTCGGTCACGTCGACCGTCGACACCTCGGTGGCGAAGTCGCTGTCACGTACGGCCTTGACCGCGCCGCCGTCGGTGCTCGACGAGGACGGTCCCGCGACGACGACGCCCTTGCCGTTGCCGTTGAGCGCTCCGGCGAGGGCAGCGATCACGCCGCTCTGGTCGGACCCGCTGGCGCGCTCGGGCCCGGTGACCAGCACCGCGAGCGTCGCAACCTTGGCCGGCGCCTTGGTCAACGTGATGAGCTTGCCCTCGGAGAAGGCCGAGCGGATCGTGCCGGCGGTCTGGTCCGGAGCCGCAGCCTTGTCGGCCAGCAACGCGCGACCGAGCGCCGAGCCGATGCGCCCATAGCTGTCGCCGGCCGCACTGACCCCTGGCACGTCCTCAGCGGACTGCTGGGCCACGCCTTCGGCGAACTGGCGCCCCGACGCGTCCAGCAGCTTGCTCGTCAGGCCGACCTCGCCGGTGACATCCGCGCCGGCCGCCTCGAGATTGCTGGTCACGCCCTTCGTCTCGGCGGCGCTGGTGCCGGGAACCGTGAGGACGACGATCGTCTGACCCTTGAGCTTGTCCTTGAGCAGTGCGCCCGACGTACGTCCGGCATAGCCCGACTCGAAGGCGGCCACGCCCGGATCGGCGGCCTGCTGGTTGGTGGTGTCGTCGCCGCGCAGCGAGTCGCCGGTGTCGTCGAGCGGGCCCGAGCCCAGCGCGACCCCCGCCGCCAGCGCGATCAGTGTCGCGGCGAGCGAGACGAGGTGGAAGCGGAAGTTGATCACGAGAAGAGTCCTTTGATCCAGGTTCCGAGATCGGCAAGGCGATCCCCGAGAGAGTCGAACCAGTCGTTGCCGACGGGGGTCACAGCGATCGCGACCGCGACGGCTGCCACACCTGCGGCGAGGAGCAGCAGCACCGGCCACATGGCGAAGCGCTGCGAGGTGAAGTGGTTGACCGCCTTGGCGTCGACGATCTTGGAGCCGGCCCGCAGCCGGGCGACGAACATCCGCGCCACCTCCGACGGCGGGCGCTCGAGGAACTGCGAGAGCGTTGCCGGTGCGCCGACGTGCACGATGACAGCGGCCTCGTTGGTGTCGGCGAGCACGATCGCGAGGTCGTCGTCGGCTCCCGTCGACACGAACGTCACGACTTCCTTGCCGTGGCGCTCCAGCCGCTCAGGGGTGTCGACCGTGCCGGACGACGTCGTCACCACGACCTCCCCGGCCGCCCGGATGGCCGCGTCCGAGAGGTTGTCGAGGGCGCCGACCACGATCGCCGGGACGTACCCGGCCTTCAGCAGCACGTCGGCGCCGGCACCGGCGCCGATCAGCACCGGGTCGTCGTCACGGATGTAGCGACGCAGGCCCCGCAGGTCCGCCTCGTCGTCGTACGCCTTGGAGACCACGACGACCGCCCGGCCGCGCAGCTTGGTGCGGATCCGCGGCACCCTGGCGCCGTCCAGCAGCATGGTCTGCTCACGCTGGATGTGGTCCGTGGCGTTGGCGGCCAGCGAGTCCAGCCTGGTCGCCAGTCCCGACTCGGCGTCGGCCAACGCGGTTGCCGTGCGGGATTCGTCGAGCTCGGTGCCGGTCACCACGAGGATCTCGTCGCGGAGGACCTTGCCGTCCTCGATCCGTACCCGCTCGCCGTTCTTGAGCTTCGACCAGACTGTGTCGCTGGCGATGTCGATGAGCAGGATGCCGGCGTGCGACAACATCTGCGGTCCGACGTTGGGCACGCGGCCGCTGCTGGAGCGGGCCGCGTTGAGGACGGCTCGGACGCGGCGGTCGATGAGTTCCTGGGCTTGACGGGAGTCGAGCTCGGGGTGGTCGACGACAGCGATGTCGCCCTCACGCAGCGATGCGACCTCGCTGTCGCGTCGGGCGAACCTCACCGTGCCGACGACCCCCGTCACCTCGGGTGAACTGGGTCTCTTGTGCTTCCTGATGGCCATCGCCGCCCATGTTTCCCGCTGAGGCGGATCGATTTGCGCGCTCCCCCGGCGTGTCGCGCAGAAGACATACTCTCAGTGGAAACTCAGGTCATCCGCGTGCCAGCTCCAGCAGCTCTCGGGCGTGGGCCTGGGCGGTCGCCGAGTCCTCCTGACCGGCCAGCATGCGAGCCAGCTCGTCGACCCGGCTGTGCTCGTCGAGCTCGAGGACCGAGCTGCTCGTGACGGTGCCGTCGTCGTCCTTGGAGACGACGAAGTGGTGATCCGCGAACGCCGCGACCTGCGGCAGGTGCGTCACGGCGATGACCTGCGCGTGCTCGGCCAACCGGGACAACCGGCGACCGACCTCGACCGCCGCCTTGCCGCCGATGCCGGCGTCGACCTCGTCGAACACCAGGGTCGGCACGGTCGTGCGGTCTGCCAGCACGACCTCGAGGGCCAGCATCAACCGGGACAGCTCGCCTCCGCTGGCGCCCTTGTGGAGCGGGCGCAGCCCGGTGCCGCTGTTGGCGGCGAACAGGAACTCGACGTCGTCGATGCCGTGCGGCCCTGGCACGGCGTCAGCATGAGCGGTCACCTGGACCTCGAGTCGCGCCGACGGCATCGACAGCTGCGCGATCTCCGCGTCGACCAGCCCGGACAGTCGGGCGGCCGCCTCCGTGCGGATCGCCGACATCTCCTGCGCCAACCGCGTCACCTCAGGGATCGAGCTCGGCCTGCTCGGCCTCGAGCGCCGCGACGGACTCGTCGTCGTTGCCCAGCTCATTCAGCCGCGCAGCGCTCTTGTCGGCCCAGGCCAGGACGTCGTCGAGCGTGGGGCCGTACTTGCGCTGGAGGCCGGACAGCGCCGCCCGGCGCTCCTGCAGCTCGGCCAGCCGCTCGGGATCCAGCTCGACGCCTGCGGAGTAGGCGCCCAGCTCAGCGCCGACGTCGTCGAGCAGGATGCCGAGCTCGAGGACCCGTTCGGCCAGGGCGTCGAGCGCCGGGTCGTGGCCGGCGGCCTCGCGCAGCGCCGTCGAGGCTTCAGCCACCTGTGTGCGGGCCGCATCGAGGTCACCCTCGCCGACGAGCGAGCGGTGGGCCTGGTCTGCCGCCCGGGCCAGGGACTCTGAGTGGGCGAGCCGGCTCTCCTCGACCTTGAGGTGCTCGTCCTCGCCCGCCTGTGGCTCGACCTCGTTGATCTCGTCGAGCCCGAACTGCAGGACATCGAGCTCGCGGGCGCGCTCCTGGGCATGGGTGCGCAGCTCCTCGAGCGTACGTTCCACCGTGCGCCACCTGGCGAATGCCGGCGCGTATGCGTCTGCTGCGGCCGCGAACGCCTCGCCGGCGAACCGGTCGAGGGCGGCGCGCTGCTCGGCCGAGCGCAGGAGGCGGTGCTGGTCCGACTGGCCGTGCACGGCCACGAGCTCATCCGTCACGTCGGCCAGCAGCGCGGCAGGCACCGTCGCTCCCCCGGCGATGGCCCGCGACCGGCCTTGCGCGGACAGCACCCGACCCAGGATCACGACGTCGTCGTCGATCCGACCGCCGGCGTCCTCGACGGCAGCGGTGGCGGCAGCACCCGCCGGGACACCGATGCTGGCCTCGACCCTGGCCTGGTCAGCCCCACGGCGTACGAGGCCGAGGTCGGCGCGATCGCCTCGCAGGAGCCCCAGCGCGGTCACCACCATGGTCTTGCCGGCACCGGTCTCGCCGGTGATGACGGTGAATCCGTCGGACAGCTCGAGCTCAGCAGAGTCGATGACGCCGAGCGACGAGAGCCGCAGGTGCTGCCACATCAGGCGTCACCCCTCAGCCGGCGCTCGGCGGACCCGCGCCACCCGGCGACAGGCAGGTCGAACTTGCGGACGAGCCGATCGGCGAACGAGGCGATCTGCAGGCGAGCCAGCCGTACGGGTGTCTTGCCCCTGACCACCTCGACACGCGCACCGACAGGGAGGTCGGCTGCGCGCCGGCCATCGCACCACAGGACACCGGTCGACACCTCACCGACGACCTCGATCGCCAGCGTCGAGTCCGGCGACACCACGAGGGGACGCGCGAAAAGGGCGTGCGCACTGATCGGCACCATCAGCAGCGCCGACACCTCGGGCCACACGATGGGACCACCGGCACTGAAGTTGTAGGCCGTCGAACCGGTCGGCGTCGCGCACACCACGCCGTCGCACCCCCAACGGGACACCGGGCGGCCATCGATCTCGACGACGATCTCGAGCATGCGCTCGCGTGCTGCCTTCTCGACCGAGGCCTCGTTGAGCGCCCAGTTGGTCGCGACGACCTCGCCGCCCACCGAGACCGAGACATCGACGGTCAGGCGTTCCTCGACGGTGTAGGTGCCGTCGACGACTCCGCGCACCACGTCGTGGAGGTCCTCGACGTCGGCCTCGGCGAGGAACCCGACGTGACCCAGGTTGACGCCCAGGACGGGGGTGTCGGTGCCACGGCACATCTCGGCGGCTCGCAGGATCGTGCCGTCGCCCCCGAACACGACCGCGAGCTCACAACCGTCCGCCGCCCCGGGACCGGCCTCGACCACGCCAGGATCCTCGAGCCCGGCCGCTCGAAGCGTCTCGACCTCGGCGTCAAGGACGCAGACGTCGACCCCCTCGGCCCTCAGGTCGGCAGCGAACGCGATGGCGACCTTGCTCGCCTCCTCGCGGGCGACGTGGACGATCAGCAGAACCCGTCGAGTCATGCGCCCTCGCCTGTCGTGTCGAGTGGACCAGCAGCGACAACGGCACGTGCTGCGTCCGGATGGGGCGGGTCGGCGTCGCTGCGCAGCCAGCAGAAGTATTCGACGTTGCCGGCGGGGCCGGGCAGCGGGCTCGGCGCCAGGGCCTTGGTGCCCCAGCCCAGCTCGTACGCCGACAGGCACACGCGCTGCACGGCGTCTGCGTGCAGCGCCGGATCGCGCACCACGCCGTTCTTGCCGAGGTTGCTCTTGCCCACCTCGAACTGCGGCTTGATCATCAGCACGATGTCACCTCCGCCTTCTGGGCTGCTCGGCTCGCACACCCTCGTCAGGGCAGGCATGACCACCGTAAGCGAGATGAACGACAGATCCGAGACGATCAGCTCGACCGGTCCCCCGATGTCGTCGGCCTGCAGGTGCCGCACGTTCGTACGATCGAAGACCACCACCCGCTCGTCGGACTGCAGCGCCCAGACCAGCTGGCCGTATCCCACGTCGACCGCACACACCTGCCGCGCTCCCCTGCGCAGCAGGACGTCGGTGAATCCGCCGGTCGAGGCGCCCGCGTCGAGGCAGCGCTTGCCCTCGACCGACAGGCCCATCGGCTCGAACACCGCGAGGGCTCCGAGGAGCTTGTGCGCGCCCCGAGACGCGTACGTCGGCTCGGTGCTCGTCCTGACGACGATCGCCTGGTCGGTCGTGACTCCGGTCGCGGCCTTGGTGGCGACCGAGCCCGCGACCTTGACCTGACCTTCCTCGATCAGCGTCCCAGCGTGCTCCCGCGAACGGGCCAGGCCCCGGCGCACGAGCTCGGCATCGAGCCGAAGCCGACGAGTCATGCGATGCTCACGCGCTCTCGGGGATGTCCCCGTCGCGGCCGGCGTTGGCAAGCGACTCGCGCAGCACCCGGTGGATCGCGTCGAACTCCTCGGGATGCGAGGTGATCTCGAGGTCGTCGAGTCGGTCCAGACGTTCCAGCGCCTCGTCGATGTCAGCATGGCCCGTCGACTGCACCGGCTCGGCCGCCACCTCGTCGACCGGCTCGTCGTAGGTCTGGTCAGGGACGTCGGTCCCTGAGCTTGTCGAAGGGTCGCTCATGCCTTCAGTGTCCCATCAAGCGTCACCGACTCGTCGGAGCGATCACGCACCGACCACGCGAGTCCGACGACGGCGCGCAGGGCGTCTGTGCTTCGCGGGTCACCGCCCTCCACACTGGCGACGCCGTCACGCACCAGCGCCGTCGCGGACCCGCACCGAGCCCGGTCCGCGTCGTACTCGACCTCGGCGTGGATCTCGTTGAGCCCAGCGAGATCGGCCGACACGAAGGTCGGCCGGTGCTTGGGCGCTGCGTCGAGGATCTCCTGCAGTGTGCTGACCCCCGTCAGCACCGCCAGGCTGTCGGTGCCGGCGTTGATCGCACCGTCGATGTCGGTGTCGAGGCGGTCGCCCACCATGAGCGGGTTCGTGCCACCGACGCGCTCCATGGTCTCGTCGAACAGCGCCCTCTCTGGCTTGCCCGCAACGGTCGGCGACGCTCCGGTCGCGTTGCGGATGGCCTGCACCAAGCGAGCCGTTGCCCGGCGCGATGCCGCGCGCTGTCGGGATCGTGAGATCGGTGTTGCTGGCGAACCACGGGAGCCCTGCCTGGATGGCGAACGAAGCCTCGGACAGCTGACGCCAGCCCACGTCCGGATGAAACCCCTGCACGACCGCGACCGGCCCGTCGTCCAAGCTCGCCACACACCGCAGTCCGCGCTCCTCGAGAGGTGAACGCAGACCTTCACCGCCCACGAGGAGCACCGCCGAGCCAGCAGGCACGGCGTCGGCGACCAGATGGGCCACCGCTTGTGCCGACGTCACCACGTCGCCGTCGCTCACGTCGGGCATCGCGAGCTCGCGGAGGTGGTCAGCGACCTCGTGTGCTGTCCTGGCGGCATTGTTCGTGATGTATGCCAGCCGCATCCCGTTGGCCTGCGCCACCTTGAGCGCATCGGCAGCTCCGGGCACGGCGTCCGGGCCGACGTAGACGACGCCGTCGAGATCGAGCATCGCCAGGTCGTAGTGTTCGCTGAGCGACTGCGTCGTCGAGCCCAAACCGGTTGCGCTCAGTGTCATGTCCCCGAGGCTACCGCCGGCGCCGTGACCTTCCGGCAGGAGTCGACGTCCACGGACACGAAGCTGATCGCGCCGCGCGTGAATCGTCGTCGCAGCTCGCCGGTCACCTCGACCTCGCTGCCTGCCTCGAGACGACCCACCGTCCGTCGCATCGAGGCGCTCCACGCGGAGCACTCGATCGTGTCGACGACCTGTTTTGAGCGTCGCCGTGCGGCCGCACTGCGTCGGACGATCAGGCGGAACGAGACAACCTCGTCGCCGCTGGGAAGGACGCGTGTCTCAGGATCCGCCGACACCCGGCCTGCAAGATGTACTCGATTGTTGTCATCAGTCATGACATGACAATGCCCTCCGCCTAGGGCAGAGGGCATTGATCAGATCGTGCGTTGTGGACGACGCACTCACGAGGCTCAGGCCTGTGGACGCTTGTCCAGCTCGGCCAGTCGCTCCTCGGCGTCGGTCTGTCCGTTGCCATCGACAGCCACCGTGCGGTGGAACCACTCGATCGCCTCGTCGCGGCGACCGGCGTCCAACAGCGCGTCGGCGTATGCGTAACGAAGGCGCGGCACCCAGTCCGAACGCCCCTTGGTGTGCAGAGGCTCGGTCTCGAGCAGCCGCACCGCGGCGTCGTACTGCTTCTGGTCCCGGCGCGCGCCCGCGACGACGATCGACAGCTCGATCTGGCCGGCATCGTCGAGCTGGCTCCGGATCTCAGGCGTGTCGTACGCGATGGCCTTGTCAGGACGCTTCAGAGCGCGTTCGCAGTCGGCCATCATCGGCGCATACAAGTAGCCACCGGTCATCCGGCGAGCAGCTCGGAACTCCGACAACGCCTCGGCGAACTTGCCGGCAGCGTAGGCCGTCTCTCCACACGCCTCGCGAACCAGGCCGGTGCGCGTGGCACGTGCCTTGGCGGCGAGTGCGTGCAGGTGTGCCGTCTCGGGATCCTCGGCGATCAGCAGGCCGGCCATCACGAGGTGACGAGCGACCTTGTCCGCGAGCTTCTCCGGGAAGGCTCTGCAGCGCCTGACGCGCATGCTTGTCGAGATCCTTCGCGCTGACGTCGTCCGGGATCGGCGGTCCGTCATAGATCTTCTGGGCGGCGGTGCGGTCGCCCTCTTCCTGGCGGCGATCACGACGAGCCTCGTAGGGCTTGCCGTCGCGGCGCGGGGTCGTCGGCTTGCCGTCCCGGCGCGCCGTGGGCTTTCCGTCGCGGCGGTCAGTCGGTTTCCCGTCGCGGCGTACGGGATCTCCGCTTCCGCGCCGATCACGCCCCTGACCTGCAGGTTTGCCGCCTCGGGCGCCACCACTGCCGGCGCCACGGCCAGCAGGCTTCCCGCCGTCACGGCGGGGATTTCTCGACTCTGCCATGAGTCGTTCCTTCCATCAAAATGTTGCAGAAATGCAGCAAGGCCGCTCCCGAAGGAGCGGCCTCGCGCTAAAGATTGTCCGGCGACGTCCTACTCTCCCACACAGTCTCCCGTGCAGTACCATCGGCGCTGAAAGGCTTAACTTCCGGGTTCGGAATGTAACCGGGTGTTTCCCTTTCGCCATGGTCGCCGAAACTCTATTGAGATATCAATCAAAACCTTGGAGCTCTCACGAAGAGAGCTTTTCCGGTTCCCGAACATATCTCGGGAACCTCACAGTGGACGCGGTAGATCTTTGTAAGAAACAAGCCCTCGGCCTATTAGTACCGGTCGGCTCCATGCATTGCTGCACTTCCACCTCCGGCCTATCAACCCAGTGGTCTGCTGGGGGCCTTACCTGGTAAACCAGTGGGAAACCTCATCTTGAAACACGCTTCCCGCTTAGATGCTTTCAGCGGTTATCGCTTCCGAACGTAGCTAACCAGCAGTGCTCCTGGCGGAACAACTGGCACACCAGAGGTTCGTCCATCCCGGTCCTCTCGTACTAGGGACAGATTTTCTCAAGTTTCCTACGCGCGCGGCGGATAGGGACCGAACTGTCTCACGACGTTCTAAACCCAGCTCGCGTGCCGCTTTAATGGGCGAACAGCCCAACCCTTGGGACCTGCTACGGCCCCAGGATGCGACGAGCCGACATCGAGGTGCCAAACCATCCCGTCGATATGGACTCTTGGGGAAGATCAGCCTGTTATCCCCGGGGTACCTTTTATCCGTTGAGCGACGCCGCTTCCACTTGCCAGCGCCGGATCACTAGTTCCGACTTTCGTCCCTGCTCGAGCTGTCACTCTCACAGTCAAGCTCCCTTGTGCACTTACACTCGAAACCTGATTGCCAACCAGGCTGAGGGAACCTTTGAGCGCCTCCGTTACATTTTAGGAGGCAACCGCCCCAGTTAAACTACCCATCAGGCACTGTCCCTGATCCAGATAATGGACCTAGGTTAGATATCTAGTACAGCCAGAGTGGTATTTCAACGATGACTCCACCTGAACTGGCGTCCAAGCTTCACAGTCTCCCACCTATCCTACACAAACTGAACCAAACACCAATACCAAACTATAGTAAAGGTCCCGGGGTCTTTCCGTCCTGCCGCGCGTAACGAGCATCTTTACTCGTAGTGCAATTTCGCCGAGTCCATGGTTGAGACAGCGCCCAAGTCGTTACTCCATTCGTGCAGGTCGGAACTTACCCGACAAGGAATTTCGCTACCTTAGGATGGTTATAGTTACCACCGCCGTTTACTGGGGCTTAAGTTCTGTGCTTCGCTTGCGCTGACACGTCCCCTTAACCTTCCAGCACCGGGCAGGAGTCAGTCCGTATACGGCGTCTTTCGACTTAGCACGGACCTGTGTTTTTAGTAAACAGTCGCTTGGGCCTGGTCTCTGCGGCCTTCAACGCTTCTCGGAGCAAGTCCGATAACGCATCCGGCCCCCCTTCTCCCGAAGTTACGGGGGCATTTTGCCGAGTTCCTTAACCATGGTTCACTCGATCACCTTAGTATTCTCTACCTGACCACCTGAGTCGGTTTGGGGTACGGGCGGCTCTAGATCTCGCTAGATGCTTTTCTCGGCAGCATAGGATCACTCACTTCGACTAAAACGTCTCCCCATCAGATCTCAGGCATGTGAATGGCGGATTTGCCTACCATTCGCCCTACGTCCTTAGCCCGGGACAACCATCGCCCGGGATGAGCTACCTTCCTGCGTCACACCATTGCTTGCCTACTACCAGATCGGGTCGTGCGCAGCGCCGGCTTCGCTCCGAAGAGTCCCGCCAGTTTTGGGCACTTAGCATTTCTGGGTTCGGCATGGGCGATCTAATGCCGGTACGGGAATATCAGCCCGTTGTCCATCGACTACGCCTGTCGGCCTCGCCTTAGGTCCCGACTTACCCAGGGAAGATTAGCTTGACCCTGGAACCCTTGGTCATTCGGTGGAGGAGTTTCTCACTCCTCATTCGCTACTCATGCCTGCATTCTCACTCGTGTGGCGTCCACGGCTGGATCACTCCGCCGCTTCTCTCGCCACACGACGCTCCCCTACCGATCCATGCGCCTGGACCACGAAGGCCTGGCTATTGCATGAATCCCATAGCTTCGGTGGATAACTTGAGCCCCGCTAAATTGTCGGCGCGGAATTACTTGACCAGTGAGCTATTACGCACTCTTTCAAGGGTGGCTGCTTCTAAGCCAACCTCCTGGTTGTCTCTGCGACTCCACATCCTTTTCCACTTAGTTATCGCTTTGGGACCTTAGCTGATGGTCTGGGCTGTTTCCCTCTCGACAATGGAGCTTATCCCCCACTGTCTCACTGCTGCGCTCTCACTTACCGGCATTCGGAGTTTGGCTGAGTTCAGTAAGCTTGTAGGCCCCCTAGCCCATCCAGTGCTCTACCTCCGGCAAGAAACACGCAACGCTGCACCTAAATGCATTTCGGGGAGAACCAGCTATCACGGAGTTTGATTGGCCTTTCACCCCTATCCACAGGTCATCCCCCCAGTTTTTAACCTAGGTGGGTTCGGTCCTCCACGCGGTCTTACCCGCGCTTCAACCTGCCCATGGATAGATCACTCCGCTTCGGGTCTAGATCCTGCAACTATGGTCGCCCTATTCGGACTCGCTTTCGCTACGGCTACGGCTCAACGCCTTAACCTCGCTACAGAACGCTAACTCGCAGGCTCATTCTTCAAAAGGCACGCTGTCACCCTTCACAAGGAAGAGCTCCAACGGATTGTATGCACATGGTTTCAGGTACTATTTCACTCCCCTCCCGGGGTACTTTTCACCTTTCCCTCACGGTACTAGTCCGCTATCGGTCATCGAGGAGTATTTAGGCTTAACGGGTGGTCCCGCTAGATTCACACCGAATTTCAGGGGTTCGGTGTTACTTGGGATGACACAAAAGAGCCATGAGCTTACGTGTACGGGGCTATCACCCTCTATGGCGCAACTTTCCAGTTGGCTTTCACTTCACTCATGGTTTATGACTCTTTGTCTGCTCGGCAGAACAGACCATGTGGTCCCACAACACCCCAGTGACAACGCCTGCCGGCTATCACATCACTGAGGTTTAGCCTGATCCGGTTTCGCTCGCCACTACTACCGGAATCACTTTTGTTTTCTCTTCCTGTGGGTACTGAGATGTTTCACTTCCCCACGTTCCCTCCTGCTGCCCTATGTGTTCAGACAGAGGTACCTGGACTTTACTCCAGGTGGGTTTCCCCATTCGGACATCCCCGGATCACAGGTCGGTTGTCACCTTCCCGGGGCTTTTCGCAGACTCCAACGTCCTTCATCGGCTCTCGATGCCAAGGCATCCACCATGTGCACTTAGTAGCTTGTTGTTACTACAAAGATGCTCGCGTCCACTGTGAAGTTCTCAAAATACGTTCGGTCCCACATAAAGATCCCGCGCCTGCCAGATGTCCCTTACGGGTGAACCTGGTGGTTCGTGGGGGTATGTGGTCCGAGGTCTCAACTCTTACGAGCTGATCCCTCAGGACCCAACAGTGTGCCTGAGTTGGTAACTACGTTCCAGCGAGGTTCCACTCCCCGAGGGGAAGTACTGACGCTGTTGGCCGTTACCAAGCCAAATAATCGACGATCCACTAGTGAGCTGAGTTGCGTACAGACATTCGCCGTACAAACAACTCAATGGACAACCAGGCTTGCGCCGGCTGCCAAGTGCTCCTTAGAAAGGAGGTGATCCAGCCGCACCTTCCGGTACGGCTACCTTGTTACGACTTCGTCCCAATCGCCAGCCCCACCTTCGACAGCTCCCTCCGTAAACGGTTGGGCCACTGGCTTCGGGTGTTGCCGACTTTCATGACGTGACGGGCGGTGTGTACAAGGCCCGGGAACGTATTCACCGCAGCGTTGCTGATCTGCGATTACTAGCGACTCCGACTTCATGGGGTCGAGTTGCAGACCCCAATCCGAACTGAGACCGGCTTTTTGGGATTCGCTCCACCTTGCGGTTTCGCAGCCCTTTGTACCGGCCATTGTAGCATGCTTGAAGCCCTGGACATAAGGGGCATGAAGACTTGACGTCATCCCCACCTTCCTCCGAGTTGACCCCGGCAGTCTCCTATGAGTCCCCACCATTACGTGCTGGCAACATAGGACGAGGGTTGCGCTCGTTGCGGGACTTAACCCAACATCTCACGACACGAGCTGACGACAGCCATGCACCACCTGTATACCGACCAAAAGGGGGCTACATCTCTGCAGCTTTCCGGTATATGTCAAACCCAGGTAAGGTTCTTCGCGTTGCATCGAATTAATCAGCATGCTCCGCCGCTTGTGCGGGCCCCCGTCAATTCCTTTGAGTTTTAGCCTTGCGGCCGTACTCCCCAGGCGGGGCGCTTAATGCGTTAGCTGCGGCACGGAGACCGTGGAAGGTCCCCACACCTAGCGCCCAACGTTTACGGCATGGACTACCAGGGTATCTAATCCTGTTCGCTCCCCATGCTTTCGCTCCTCAGCGTCAGGTAATGCCCAGAGAACCGCCTTCGCCACCGGTGTTCCTCCTGATATCTGCGCATTCCACCGCTACACCAGGAATTCCGTTCTCCCCTGCATACCTCTAGTCTGCCCGTATCGGAAGCACGCTCAGGGTTGAGCCCTGAGTTTTCACTCCCGACGCGACAAACCGCCTACGAGCCCTTTACGCCCAATAATTCCGGACAACGCTCGGACCCTACGTATTACCGCGGCTGCTGGCACGTAGTTGGCCGGTCCTTCTTCTGCAGGTACCGTCACTTTCGCTTCGTCCCTGCTGAAAGAGGTTTACAACCCGAAGGCCGTCATCCCTCACGCGGCGTTGCTGGATCAGGCTTTCGCCCATTGTCCAATATTCCCCACTGCTGCCTCCCGTAGGAGTCTGGGCCGTGTCTCAGTCCCAGTGTGGCCGGTCACCCTCTCAGGCCGGCTACCCGTCAATGCCTTGGTGAGCCATTACCTCACCAACAAGCTGATAGGCCGCGAGCTCATCCTTCTCCGCCGGAGCTTTCCACCTCAGAACATGTGATCCGAGGTCATATTCGGCATTAGCCATCGTTTCCAATGGTTATTCCGATGAGAAGGGCAGATTGCTCACGTGTTACTCACCCGTTCGCCGCTCGTGTACTCCCGAAGGAGCCTTACCGCTCGACTTGCATGTGTTAAGCACGCCGCCAGCGTTCGTCCTGAGCCAGGATCAAACTCTCCGTTGAAGCAGCTAAAGCGCTGCCAAACTTCAGTTCGACTCTGACAAACTATTTGCTGACAAATAAATTGTCGGAATTGATTCCATCGAGATCGGCGAGCCGAAGCTCACCGACGGGTCTCGACGGGGTATTACTAATTAATCTCGTCGACTTTTGGCACACTGTTGAGTTCTCAAGGATCAGACGCTCACCTCGACTTCGACCTCGCGGTCTCTGCCTTGGGGCAACTCGTCTAACTTACACGGCTCGTTTTCACCGGTCAAACCGGGTCGGTCACCATGTTCAGCTTCGTTGTCCGCGGTCCGTCTCCGGGCGCCTGAGGCGCCGTGCCGTCGACCGTTTCGGTTGAGCTGGTTGGAAGCTCCGAGTGACCGGCCTTTCGGCCTTTCGCTCCGCCGTGCTGTCCAACAAGAAGAACATTACGGGGGCGTTTCCCGCTTCGTCAAATCGGCTCCGTATGGTCCACGTCACATGGTTCCGAGCCCCTGAAATGACGGGGTTCAGGACACCGACACGCCCGAGATCGACCGCTTTCCTTTGCGCAGGACCGCCCACTTGCCGTGCAGGAGGCGCTCAGAGGTGAGCTCGAGATCGGGGTCGGAGACGCGTTCGTTGTTGACGTACGCTCCCCCGTCGGCGACCGCCCGACGTGCTGCGGACTTGCTGTCGGCGAGGCCGGCGGCCACGAAGGCGTCGACGACATTGGGCCGATCCGCCGACAGCAGGTCGACCGCGCCGGCTTCCCGTAGGGCCGCCGCGAGCGTCGACTCCGACAGCTCGGCGAGCTCACCCCGCCCGAACAAGCGCGCGCGAGGCCAGCTCCGCGGCCGCGGTCTCCTCCGGGCCGTGCACGATCGTGGTGACCTCGGCAGCAAGTCGGCGTTGCGCGGCACGCAGCCCGGGCTTCTCGACGTGCTCGGCCTCGATGGCGCTGATCTCGTCGAGGTCGAGGAACGTGAACTGCTTGAGGTACTCGATGACCTTGGAGTCCTCGGCCTGGATCCAGGACTGGTAGAAGGCGTACGGGCTCGTGAGCCCAGGGTCGAGCCACACCGTGCCGGACTCGGTCTTGCCGAACTTCGTGCCGTCCGCCTTGGTGATCAATGGCGTCGCCATGGCGTGGACCTTGTCGCCGTCTGCCCGCCTGATCAGCTCGACGCCTGCGGTGATGTTGCCCCACTGGTCGCTGCCGCCGGTCTGCAGGACGCAGCCGTGGCGGCGATGCAGCTCGAGGTAGTCGAGGGACTGCAGCAGGACGTAGCTGAACTCGGTGTAGCTGATGCCGGACTCGAGCCGGCTGCTGACGACGTCGCGCGCCAGCATGCGGTTGACCGGGAAGTGCTTGCCGATGTCGCGGAGGTAGTCGATCGTGCTGAGGCCCGCGGTCCAGTCGAGGTTGTTGACGACCGTCGCGCCGTTGTCACCACCGAACTCGACGAAGCGCGATACCTGCTCACGGATGTTGTCGACCCACTCGCCGACGGTCTCCTTGGTGTTCATGACCCGCTCGCCGGCCTCCTTCGGGTCACCGATCAGGCCGGTGGACCCGCCGACGAGCATCAGAGGCTTGTGGCCGGCAAGCTGCAGCCGGCGAGCCGTGAGGATCTGCAGGAGATTGCCGATGTGCAGGCTCGGGGCTGTCGGGTCGAACCCCACGTAGTAGGTGATCGGCCCCGCTGACAGCTCCGCGCGCAAGGCGTCGCGGTCCGTCGAGTGCGCGATGAGTCCTCGCGCGTCGAGGTCGTCGAGTACGTGGGTCACGGGCCAGTCCTTAGGATCGAGGGATGCACCGCGACTTTAGCGCGGCACTCCCCCGCCTCTTCTAAGGCTTGACGGCGACGACGGGCACCGCGGAGTCGAGCAGGATCTGCTGCGCGACGCTGCCCATCAGGATCTTGCCGACCGGACTGCGCGGGCGTACGCCGATCACGACGAGCGAGGCCGCAGCCTGCTCGGCCTCGAACAGGACGGTGCCGGCGATGTTCTCCCCCTCGACCTGTCGCAGCTCGAAGGTCACGTTGTCCTTGGCGAGCGACTCGGTGACGTCCTGCAGGTGACGTCCCTTGGCATGGCCGGTGTCGAGGCGCGGCTCCACTCGGTGGACGTTGATGATGATGAGGGAGTCATCCGTGGCGCGCGCTTGCGCGGCGGCCCATTCGAGGGCGGCCCGTCCGAACTCGT
>CAWDXV010000019.1:0-38308 GCA_963806345.1 uncultured Actinomycetota bacterium
GACGGCATCACGGCGATGCGTTCCAGATCGGCGACGTCGCCGGCCACCGACGCCACGGCGTATGCCTCGAGGTCGTCGATCAGGACCGTGCGGCGCTCGTCCTCGATCGCAGCGCGGACCAGTGTCTCGGTCCAGGCGTCGCGGCCGAAGCACGCGAGGTCGATTGCCGTGACAGCGGTGACCTCCGTGCGCAGGGCCACCCGGATCATGCGCGTTTGGTCGTCGCTGAAGGCACGGCGTCCGGTCGCCGAAGATAGAGCGGCTCGAAGTGGTAGCGCCTGTGCGGTGCCGGCGACGACGATCCTGGCAAGGGCAGCGGCGCGCGGGTCGTGCGACTCGCCCGCGGCACGGAGGACACCGTCGTACAGCTGGCCGCCTCGTCCGTACGCCGGGAGGTCGGGGTGGCGCGCCGCGACCTCGGCCGGAAAGTCGACATGCGGACCGTCGAGGCGTACATGGTCCGCGCCGTAGCGAGCCCAGTAGACCTCCTTGCGGCGCGCATCCGTGGCGACCAGGAACTCGCCCTCGACCTGGCAGTCGGCGGCGATGATGTCGAGCGTGCAGACGCCGTGCGTCGTCAGGCCGAGCGTGGAGCCGAGGGTCAACGCCGTGACGACGCCGACTCGCAGTCCGGTGAACGGTCCGGGTCCCACGCCGACGGCGACGTCGGTGAGGTCAGCCATCGTGGCGCCGGCCTGTGCCAGCGCGTCGCGGATGGCTGGCGCGAGCAGCTCACCGTGCGCCATGGCTCCCTCGCCGGCGGCCTCACCCACGACGCGCTCCCCGTCGTGAACAGCGACCGTGATGGCCGGGGTGGCGGTGTCGAACGCAAGCAGCAGCACGCATGAACCCTAACGCTGACGGTGGGGGCACCCCCGCGAGCCCTGCGAGCAGGGGGCCAGTTACCGCCCCGCGACGGGTCACTTACTGCCCCGTGACGGGTCACTTCCCGGCACCAAGTCAGACCACAACTGACCCGTCACCGGGTCAAAACTGACCCGTCACCGGGTCAAAAACTGACCCCGTCAGCGGGGGTTAGGAGAGGAGGGTTGAGCGGAGGGGGGTGCCGACCCAGCGGGGGCCGTGGGGCTTGACCGTCACGACGCGCGGCTCGGCCTCGTCGACGAGGTCCCCCTCGTGCGGGGTGCCGAGCGGGTCGATCGGACGCGCACCGCGCACCTCGATGCGTACGTGGAGCCAGCTGTCCGCGCGCTGCTCGGCCATCCCGTCGCCCCACTCGACGACCGTGACGGCTTCCTCGGTGGTGGCGTCGAGGTCGATGTCGTCGAGCTCGGCCGCACTGCCGAGACGATAGGCGTCGACGTGCACCAACGGCGGACCGTCCGCGAGCGACGGGTGCGTGCGGGCGATGACGAACGTGGGCGACGTGATCGGCCCACGTACGCTCAGCGCCTCGCCGAGACCCTGCGTGAATGTCGTCTTGCCTGCACCCAGGTCGCCCGACAGGACGAGCAGGTCACCGGGCCGCAACAGGGTCGACAGCTTGGCCGCCAGGTCGTGCATCTCGTCGGGCGTCGGCACCTCGCGAGCGAGCCACAGCGTCTTGCCGAACTCGATGAACTGCCGGTCACGACCGACGGGGGTAGTAGAGCCGCCGCGACCAGAACTCCACTGTCTCGGGCAGCTCCTCGCGGACGTCGAGCCAGATGCCGTCCTTGCCACGCTCCTCGGCGGTGTCCTCGGCGACGCCGACCATGGCTGACGCAACGCCGCGGGCCTGGATGTCCGGGTCGACGCACACTCGCTTGAGGCCCAGCCGGCCCGGCCGCGACTCGTCGAACAGCATCGCGCCCATGGGGAGTCCGCGCCGCTCGACCAGCAGGCCGCCGGCCGTGCGAAGCACCTCGGCGACCGACTCGACGGTCTCCTCGGACGCCGTCGACGGCGGGTCGAGCATGGGGCCAGCCCCGAACGACCGATGGATGATGTCGACGATCTGCGGAGCGTGCTCCGGGCCCGGCATGTATGACATTCAGGGCGGTCATGCCGCCACCTCCAAGAAGAACCCACGATACGGAGGCAGCGGCATGACTGCTGCCACATGATTCCCGCCCCCTACTCGCAGGGCTCGTGGGGGTGCCCCGACTCCGCGCTCGGTCATGCGATCTCCTCCAGGACGTCCTCGATGACCTTCGTGACCTTGGCGTGCTCCTCGAACATGACCATGTGACCGACGTCCTCGAGGGCCACCAGCTTCGCCCCCGGGAATCGCCTCGGCGAGCCGCCGGCTGTGCTTGATCGGCGTGACGAGATCGGCTGTCCCGCCGATGACGACGGTCCTGGCCTTGCCGATCACCTTGAGGCCCGCGGTCAGGTCGAGCGTGACGAAGTTGGGGTAGAAGTCCATCAGCACGTGGGTCGGCGTCTTGAGGATCATCTCGTTGGTCAGTCCGCGTGGCGCTCCTGGGCATTCGGCCCGAGCCCCCAGCGCCGGACGATCGAGTAGCTGTTGAACGTACGACCCCAGTCCAGCACGGGTGAGGTGACCCGCAGCAGCGGCACCAGATAGCGGAGGGCGGGGCTGCTGCGCATGAGCTTGCCGGAGCTCGTGCTGATCAGCACGACGCCCTTGACCCGGCGACCGAACTGCTGGGGGCTCTGCCGCGGCCAGCTCCATGATCGCCATGCCACCCATCGAGTGGCCGACCAGGACGATGGGCCCGCGCGGCACCAGGGTGCTGATGACGGTGCGGAGATCGTCCGCGAGGTGCGGGATCGACGAGTTGTCGTGGTATGAACGGCCGGACTCGCCGTGGGACCGGAGGTCGACGAAGACCATGCGGACCTTGCCGCGCAGCGCGAGCCGCTGGTAGTGCCAGACGTCGATCGACTCCACCCAGCCGTGCACGAACACGACGGTCGGGGTCTTGCGCTCGGCCTCGTCGACCTCGCAGTTGAGCAGCACCCCGTCGGTCGCCGTGACCTGCACCGGATCGCTGTGGACGGAGCCGAACTCGACGTCCTCGCCGCGGCGCAACCGTCGCTGCTGACGCTGCCGACCGTTCAGCACCGAGGCGACGACACCCGCAGCCACGAACGCCCCAGCCGTCGTGGCGACCTTGGCCGTCCGGCTCATGAACCGCTCCCCCACGTACGTACGCTCGATGCGGCCGCCCAGCCGGGTGACCACTTCGTACGCGATGGTGCCCGCGGCCTCGGCCCAGTCCTCGGCGCTCGGCTCGCCGTCGCTCCCGGGACCGAACAGCGTGAACGAGAACGCGTCGAGAAGCCTCGGCATCGCCGAGATCGACGACGAACTGGTCCATGCACACCACGCCCAACCTGCCGCGCGCGGCCGCCGGCGAAGCCGACCTCAGCACGGTTGGAGGCGGTCCGCAGGATGCCCTCGCCGTAGCCGAGCGGCACCAGCCCGAGCGTCGTGTCGCGCTCGGCGGTCCAGGTGTGGCCGTACGACACGCTGGCTCCCGCCCGGACGCGCTTGACCGCAGCGAGACGCCCCCGCAGCGTCATGACTGGGGTCAGCTCGGTCGAGTACGTCAGCCGGGGATCCGGCCGGATCCCGTACGACGCGATGCCGACCCGCACGAGGTCGAAGTGCGCAGACGGTCTGGTCAGGGTCGCTGCGGAGTTGCTGAGGTGACGCAAGGAAGGCTCGATGCCGGCCGCCGTCAGCTCGTCGACCGCCTCGACGAACACCGCCTCCTGTGCGTCGTTGGCCGGGTGATCCGGCTGGTCGGCGCACGCGAAGTGCGACCAGACTCCGGTGATCTCGACGGAACCGGTGGACTGGGCGGCAGCCGCCGCGGCGACAAGCTCGGTCCACTGCTCCCCGAAGGCGCCGTTGCGCGACAGCCCGGTGTCGACCTTGAGGTGGACCCTGGGCCGTATGGACGCCGGCGCAGCCAGGATCTCGGCGAGCTGCTCGGCCGACGACGCGGTGACCTCGACGCCCGCGTCGATCGGCGCCGCGAAGTCGCGCCGGGTGCCGCCAGCCAGCACAGCAGGTCGCCACGGTCCCCGGCCTGTCGCAGGGCCAGCGCTTCGTCGAGTGTCGCGACACCGAGCCACTCGGACCCGGCCTGGCGCGCGGCACGGGCCATCTGCGCGCCACCGTGGCCATAGCCGTCGGCCTTGACGACGGTCATGAACGCCGACTGCGGCGCACACGCCTTGAGCGCGGTGATGTTGGCGCGGAAGGCGTCGAGATCGACGACTGCCTCAGCCTGTGGTTCTGTCACGCCAGGCTCCCCTGTACGAACGCCGCCACCGTCGCCGGCAGCTCGTACGCCACGTCGGTGGCCACGACCGGCCCATCAGGATTGGCCCTGACCGAGGCCACCCCGTGGAGGTAGGCCGCGATCGAGCCGGCGTCGCGCGGGTCGAGACCAGCGGCCAGCAGCGATCCGGCGAAACCGGCAAGGACGTCGCCCGCACCCGCGGTGCCGAGCCACGACGAACCGCTGCGGTTGACGCGCTTGGCGCGCCCGCCTGCGCGACGAGGGTGCGGCCGCCCTTGAGCAGCACGGTGGCGTTCCAGCGCTCGGCCGCGGCGGTGGCGTGGCCCAGCGGATCGCCCTTGACCGCCTCGCGGGTCGTGTCGAGCATGCTCGCGAGCTCGCCGGCGTGGGGGGTCAGCAGAGCGGGTACGTCGAAGGTCGCCGGTATGTGCCGCAGTGCGCTCGCGTCGACGACGACCGGCACGCCGTCCTCCATGGCCATCGCCAACTGCGACTCGGCGTCGTCACCGCTCCCAGGGCCGACGACCCAGGCCTGGACGCGCCCCCGACCTGCGACGACCTCCGGGGCGCGATCGACGACCCGCTGGCTGAGCGCCTGGCTGCCGACGAACCGGATCATCCCGGCCAGGCCGGCCTGGGCGCCGGCGACGCACAGATGAGCCGCCCCGCGTACTGCTCCGATCCGGCGGCGACGCCCAGAACACCACGGGCGTACTTGTGCGAGGTCTCTCCGGGCAGCACGGCGTCGAGCAGGTGCCCGTCCGTCGCCTCGACAGCCTCGATCGACGGCGCCGGCAGGTGCGGCGCCAGCCCGATGTCGACCAGCGCCACCGGTCCGGCCGCCCGGGCAGCCGGGTCGGCCAGCAGCGCCGCCTTGTGGGTCCCGAACGTCACCGTCGAGTCGGCCCGCACGTATGCACCCGGCAGCGTCGCCCCGTCGACATCGACGCCGGACGGCACGTCGACGGCGACGACGTACGGCCTGCGCTCATCGATCCAGTCGGCCCACTCCGCGGCCCTGCCGCTGAGACCGGGCCGCGCCCCGATGCCGAAGATCGCGTCGAGGCACCAGCGCTGCCCGGTCGGGGCGACCACGACCTGCGCCCCGGCCGAGGTCGCGGCGGAGAGCCCTGCGGCGTGGACCTTGGCCCCGTCCAGCACGCACAGGTCGACCCGGACACCACGATCCAGCAGGTGCGTCGCGGCATACAGCGCATCACCGCCGTTGTTGCCGGGACCGATGAGGCACACGACGACGTCGCCCGCGGGGATCAGCCTCAGGCCGTCGGCGAGACCGCGCGCGGCCCTCTGCATGAGCTCACCGTCGGGAAGCGTCGCCGCGAGGGCCTCCTCGGCGGCACGGATGTCGCCGACGGTGTGCGCACTCAGCATTCAGCCACCACGAAGGCCGTCGCGACGCTGGTGTCGTGCGAGATCGACAGATGGACCGTCACGATGCCCAGCGCGCTCAACCGTTCCGGAGCGGCGCCGTGCAACGCGAACGACGGTGCCCCGCGTGCGTCGTTGACGACCTCGAAGTCCTGCCATGACAACCCGGACGGCGCGCCCATCGCCTTGGCGAGGGCTTCCTTGGCGGCGAACCGGCCGGCCAGCGACTCGACCGGCAGCCCACGCTCGGCCTCGGTGAACAGCCGGCTGCGCATCATGGGCGTACGTTCGAGCGTCTGGGCGAACCGTGCGAGATCCACCACGTCCACCCCGATGCCCAGAATGGTCATGTCAGGCCCGTACCTTGAGCTTGTCGAAAGGTCCTTTCGACAGGCTCAAAGACCGTGGAGATCGTCATTCACTCGACCGTGACGGACTTGGCGAGGTTGCGGGGCTGGTCGACGTCGTGGCCGAGCACCGAGGCGAACTCGCACGCGAAGATCTGCAGCGGCACGACCGCGACGAGCGGCTGCAACAGCGTCGGGACCTTGGGCAGCCGGACCAAGGTGTCTGCGTAGGGCACGACGTCCTCGTCGCCGTCCTCGGCCAGCACGATCGTGCGGGCGCCGCGGGCACGGATCTCCTGGATCGAGCTGACGGTCTTCTCCTGCAGCTGGTCGCGGCCCTTGGGGGGCACGACGATGAACACCGGCAGGCCCTCCTCGATCAACGCGATCGGGCCGTGCTTGAGCTCGCCGGCGGCAAAGCCCTCGGCGTGGATGTAGGCCAGCTCCTTGAGCTTGAGCGCACCCTCGAGCGCGACCGGGAACCCGGCATGCCGGCCGAGGAACAGGATCGACCGCGACTCCGCGAGGTCGGCGGCAAGCTTGCGCATCTGGTCGCCCTCGTCGAGCAGCCGCTGGATCGCGGCCGGGATCTGCTCGATGTCGGCGATGATGTCGCTGATCTCGTCGCCGTACTTGGTGCCCTTGACCTGGGCGAGGTAGAGCGCGAGGAGATAGCACGCGACGATCTGCGCCAGGAAGCCCTTGGTCGAGGCGACCGCGATCTCGGGACCCGCGTGGGTGTAGATCACGGCGTCGGACTCACGCGGGATCGTCGAGCCGTTGGTGTTGCAGATCGACAGCACGCGCGCCTTCTGCTGGCGGGCGTACCGGACCGCCATCAAGGTGTCCATCGTCTCGCCGGACTGGCTGATCGACACGACCAGCGTCGAGCGGTCGATGATCGGGTCGCGGTAGCGGAACTCCGACGCGAGCTCGACCTCACAAGGGATGCGGGTCCAGTGCTCGATCGCGTACTTGGCCACCAGGCCCGCGTACGCCGCGGTGCCACACGCCACGATGATGATGCGGTCGACGTCGCGCAGCTCACTGTCGGACAATCGCATCTCGTCGAGCTGCAGCCGCCCGTCGGCCGAGTGCCGGCCCAGCAGGGTGTCGGCGACGGCCTGGGGCTGCTCGGCGATCTCCTTGAGCATGAACCAGTCGTAGCCACCCTTCTCGGCGGCCGACACGTCCCAGTCGACGTGGTACTCCTTGGTCTCGGCGGGGTTGCCGTCGAAGTCCGTCACGACGATGTCGTCGGGCGTGATCGTGACGACCTGGTCCTGGCCCAGCTCGATCGCGTCGCGCGTGAACTCGATGAACGCCGCGACGTCGGAGCCGAGGAAGTTCTCGCCCTCACCACGACCCACGACCAGCGGGGAGTTGCGGCGGGCACCGACGACGACGTCCGGGTGGGCCGCGTCGCAGATCACCAGCGTGAACGCGCCTTCGAGCTGCCGGCACACCGCGCGTACGGCCTCCGGCAGGTCGTCCGTGTGCTCGAGCTCGTCGTGCAGGAGGTGCGCGACGGTCTCGGTGTCGGTCTCGGAGATCAGCTCGTGGCCCGTCGCCTCGAGCTTGGCGCGGAGCGCGGCGAAGTTCTCGATGATGCCGTTGTGGACCACGGCGATGCGTCCGGTCTGGTCCAGGTGCGGGTGCGCGTTGCGGTCGTTGGGCGCTCCGTGCGTGGCCCAACGGGTGTGGCCGATGCCGGTGTGGGCGACGGGCAGCGGATTGGCCTCGAGCTCAGCATCGAGGTTGACGAGCTTGCCGGCCTTCTTGGCCGACACCATCGTCCCCTCGTGGACCAGCGCGACTCCGCCGGAGTCGTATCCGCGGTACTCAAGACGCCTCAGACCACCCATGACGACGTCGAGCGCAGAGCGCTGTCCGACATATCCGACGATTCCACACATAGCGTCCAGAGTACCGGCGCTGCGGGCGGCGGCTGCCGTCGCGTAGAGCCCGACGAGGGGACCGAGTGCGCCCGTCATACGAGGGGGACGAGAGAATGGCAGCATGACGCGCGACCAGTCACCGTATGTCGAGCTCGAACGCGCTGCGTGGGCCAAGCTCGCCGGCGACACTCCGCAACCGCTCCAACCGGCCGAGATCGAGCGCGTACGAGGGCTGGGTGACGAGCTCGACCTCGAGGAGGTCCGGCAGGTCTACCTGCCGATGACGCAGCTCATCAGCATGCGCGTACGCCTCGCCGGTGCGCTCTACCAGGCGACCGAGGCGTTCCTCCACGCCCCGCAGACGCAGCGCACGCCGTTCGTGATCGGCATCGCCGGGTCGGTGGCAGTCGGCAAGTCGACGACGGCCCGTCTGCTCAAGGAGCTGCTCTCCCACTCCCCCGACCATCCCGTCGTGGAGCTGGTGACCACGGATGGATTCCTGTTCCCCAACGCCGAGCTCGAGCGCCGCGGCCTGCTCGAGCGCAAGGGCTTCCCCGAGTCGTACGACCGCAAGGCACTGCTGCGGTTCGTCATGGAGGTCAAGTCCGGCGTCGAGGTCGTGACGGCCCCGGTCTACTCGCACCTGACGTACGACCGCACCGACGAGCTCGTGACGGTCAAGGCACCGGACATCGTGATCGTCGAGGGCCTCAACGTCCTCGCGCCGGCCCGCCCTCGCGGCGACGGCAGCCCCGGCCTGGCGGTCAGCGACTTCTTCGACTTCTCGATCTACGTCGACGCCTCCAGCCGGGACCTCCGCCGCTGGTACGTCGACCGGTTCCTGACGCTGCGCAAGACCGCGTTCGCGGACCCCGCGTCGTACTTCCACCGCTACAGCGCACTCACCGACGACGAGGCCGAGGCCCGCGCAGGCGAGCTGTGGGACACGATCAACCTGCCCAATCTGCGCGAGAACATCCAGACCACCCGCGGCCGGGCATCACTGGTCCTGCGGAAGGGACCCGATCACTCCGTCGACTGGGTCCGCCTCCGCAAGATCTGAGGCTCACTGGAACCAGGAGCAGAGGTTCTCCCAGTTGCGGTAGGAGACAATGACGGACTTCGCGGCCGAACCCTCGTACGGTGCCGCGGTGATCTTGCTCTGGAACTCGCTGAGCGCTCCCCCTTGCGCTGGGATCGAGACCGCGATGTTGCCTGCTGCATCCGTCTTGGCAGTCACCGTCGGATACTCGTATTCGGGCCCCACAGCCTCGAACGTGACAGTCCGGGCCTCTCGCCGGAGGCTCGAACTGCGCCACCAGGATCACCGGCACCCTCTCGCCTTCCGTGCCGCACTGCTCGAGGGGTGAGGCAAAGGCGTCAACGGTCTGCGGGAAGATGTGCAGCGTCTTGGCCGCGCTCGAGAACGACGGGTACGCCTTCCCGCTCCTGCTCGTCTTCGGCACGTAGACCCGATAGTCGCGGGTCTTGCTGCTGTGCACGGCGAACCCGACCTCGGCGCCGTTGCTCACGCGCTCCGAGATGGTCTTCCACGTGCCGCCGCTGATGGTCTGTAGCCGCACGTAGCGATTGAGGTGCGTCGACAGGTGCCACGAGGCCGTGAACTGCTCGTTCGCCATCGGGCGACTGGGAACCACGGAGCTGTAGACCGCAGAGGGCGTCGCGGCCTCGGCGGTCGTCGCCGAGCCGATCACAGCGAGGCTCGAGATCGCGAGCAAGGCGGCGAGAGGCAGGCGTAGTCGTTTCATGGTGCTCCATCCCTAGACCTGCAGAGTACGCCTGAAATGGCAGGATAAACAGACTGTCACGAAATCGCCCGCACATACTCTCCCAGCCAGCCGACCTGGCGGAATCCCATCGCCTCGTTGACCGCGATCATCGGGCCGTTGCTCGCGGCGTTGAAGGTGTGGACGTACCGCCGCGACTCGAGCAGGTCGGCCGCCTCCTGCATCGCGCGCACCTTGAGCGACAGGCCGAGACCGTGTCCCCGGTGATCGGGCAGCACGAGCGTGTCCCACTGGTAGGCGTCCTGCGGGTCGGTGTCCGAGAACACGAGCTGCGTGTGCCCGGCCAGGACCCCGTCGGGCGACATCGCAGCGACGATCTGCATGACGCGGCCCTGGGCCACCAGCAGCTCCTCGTCGGAGCGTATGCGCGCCCGGTCGAAGAACTCGTTCTCGAGGGGATAGTCGCCCGACGGCGCCTCCTGGACGATCAGCGTGAGCAGGTGCGCGTACTGGTCGATCCATTCCTCCGGGCACGGCTCCGCGCCACGCGTGCAGCACATAGCCGTCGCGCGGTGGCGCCGGCGGGAGCTCGGCCGGGAAGTGTCAGTACGCGGTGCGCGTCGACCAGATCACGGCGAAAGCCCATCGCCTCGGCGAACGCCGTGTGGCCCGACCCTTCCTCGCCGATGGCCCAGCGCACCTCGGCATACAACGTCCGGCGGCCCGCTGCGGCGGCGATCTCGTCGAGCCGCGCCAGGATGGCCGATCCATGGCCGCGGCGTCGGTGCGCCGGGCTGACGACGACGTCGATGTAGCCGAGGTCGACGTTGTCCTTCTGCGGCATCTCGATGTAGCCCATGCCGACCACCTCGCCCGACTCGTCCCGGGCGACGACGCCCTGGATCGCGAGGTGCGCCGCGTCCTGGAGGAGCTCGGCGCGCTGCTCGCGAGCCGTGTAGGGCCGGTCCCACTCCTCGGCGTGCCCAGCGGCATAAGCAGCGTGGTACGCCGCGAACTGCTCGTCGTCGCGCGGGTCGAGCAGCTCAACGTTCGTCATCCGGGGAGTCTACGAAAGCGGGCCAGCCTTCTGTCGGTGCATGACGGCAGCATGAGGGCCATGACCTCATCACGACACCATCGCATCGACTACGTCGAGCTCGCCGCCACCGACCTGGCGCGGCTCAAGCAGTTCTACGCCGACGCCTTCGGCTGGGCGTTCAACGACTACGGACCCGACTACGCCGGCATCCAGGGCCGCACGCCCGAGGAGCCCGAGGTCGGGGGCCTCAATCCCGAGTCCAAGCCCAGCCGGGGAGGCGTCTTCGTGCAGCTCTACTCGGACGACCTCGACGCGACCGCTGAGGCCATCACGTCGGCCGGCGGCGAGATCGTCGACGGCCCCTACGGATTCCCGGGCGGTCGCAGGCTCCACTTCGTCGACCCCAGCGGCAACGAGCTCGGCGTCTGGTCCGAGCAGCAGTAGCTCAGAGCGCGAGGGTCGAACGGACGACGCCGGCGAGGCGCTGGGCGACCTCGGTCGCCTCGTCGTGCGTCGCGGCCTCGACCATGACGCGTACGAGGGGCTCCGTGCCGGACTGACGCAGCAGCACCCGGCCGCTGTCGCCGAGCTTGGCCGCCGCGATCGCGACCTCGCCCTGCAGCACGGGGTCGGTGTCGGCGCGCGCCTTGTCGACATCGGGGACGTTGATGAGCACCTGCGGCAGCCGGGTCATGACCGACGCGAGCTCCTCGAGCGTCTGGCCGGTCTCGCGGATGCGGGACGCCAGGTGCACCGCGGTCAGGACGCCGTCGCCGGTCGTCGCGAAGTCGGCCATGATGACGTGCCCGGACTGCTCGCCGCCGAGGCTGTATCCGCCCGACCGCATGGCCTCGAGGACGTAGCGGTCACCCACGGCGGTCTGGATCACGGTGATGCCCGCGGCCTGGAGCGCCTGGACGAAGCCGAGGTTGCTCATCACGGTGGCCACGACGGTGTCGTCCTTGAGCCGGCCGGCATCGCGTGCGGCGATGCCGAGGATCGCGAGGATCTGGTCGCCGTCGACGACGGCTCCCGAGTGGTCGACCGCCAGGCAGCGATCCGCGTCGCCGTCGAACGCGAATCCGGCGTCGCGCCTTGTGGTGGATCACGGCCTTCTGCAGGTCGTCGAGGTGGGTCGAGCCGCAGTCGAGGTTGATGTTGAGGCCGTCGGGCTCGGCGTGGATCGCGATGACCGTGGCACCGAGCTGCTCGAACACCTGGGGCCCGACCTCGTACGCCGCGCCGTTGGCGCAGTCGAGCACGATCGTCAGCCCGTCGAGCGGGCCGGGCGACGAGGCGACGAGGTGCTTGACGTACGCACTCACGCCCGCGTGGCTGTCGCCGATGCGCCCCACGTCGGAGCCGGTCGGCCGGTCCCACGGCTCCTCGAGGCGGTTCTCGATCTGCAGCTCGAGCTCGTCGTCGAGCTTGAGCCCGCCGCGCGCCAGGAACTTGATGCCGTTGTCGGGCATCGGGTTGTGGCTCGCCGAGATCATGACGCCCATGTCGGCCTCGAGGTAGGACGTCAGGAACGCCGCACCCGGGGTCGGCACGACGCCGAGCCGGTGCACGTCGACACCGGCAGACGCAAGACCCGCGACCACCGCGGCCTCGAGGAATTCTCCTGAGGCGCGGGGATCGCGGGCTACGACTGCGGTCGGACGCTGATCGGCGAAGGCACCGACCTCGCCGAGGATGTGGGCTGCCGCGACCGCGAGGTCGACGGCCAGCTCTGCGGTCAGATCACGGTTCGCGAGTCCGCGAACGCCATCTGTGCCAAAGATCCGGCCCACAGCGTGATTAGCGCTTGCTGTACTGGGGAGCCTTACGGGCCTTCTTGAGGCCGGCCTTCTTGCGCTCCTTGATGCGCGAGTCGCGCGTCAGGAGTCCGGCCTTCTTGAGCACCGGGCGGTTGGCCTCTTCGTCGATCTGGTTGAGCGAGCGGGCCACACCGAGGCGCAGCGCGCCGGCCTGGCCGGTCATGCCGCCACCCGTGACACGGGCGATGACGTCGAAGCGGTCCTGCAGACCGGTCTCGGCGAAGGCTTCCTTGGCAATCTGCTGGTGCAGCTTGTTGGGGAGGTACTCCTCGAGCGGCTTGCCGTTGACGGTCCACACGCCGGTGCCCGGAACGATGCGGACGCGCGCGATGGCTTCCTTGCGACGACCCGTCGCAGCACCCGGAGCGATCGTCGCGGGCTTGTCGGAGGTGACAGCGGAGCCAGTCGTCTCGGAGGTGTATGCCACACCTTCGGCGTTGGTCTCGAACTCGGTCTCTTCGGTGGTGGTCTCAGCCACGATGCGCCTGCTTCTCTTCTTTACTGGGAGATCTGCGTGATCTCGAACGGCTGGGGCTTCTGGGCGTGGTGCGGGTGCTCGGGGCCGGAGTAGACCTTGAGCTTCGTGATCAGCTGATCACCCAGACGGTTCTTGGGGAGCATGCCGCGTACCGACTTCTCGATCGCCTTGCGGGCATCCTTGTTGAGCAGGTCACCGTAGGCGATGGACTTGAGTCCACCCGGGTAACCGCTGTGGCGGTAGGCCAGCTTGTCGGTGCGCTTGTTGCCCGACAGTGCGACCTTCTCGGCGTTGATGATGATGACGAAGTCACCACCGTCGACGTGAGGTGCGTAGGTCGGCTTGTGCTTGCCGCGGAGCAGCGTCGCAGCCTGGACGGCGAGACGGCCCAGGACGATGTCCTCGGCGTCGATGACGTGCCACTGACGGGTGATGTCAGACGGCTTGGGGCTGAACGTGCGCACGGCGTGACCTTCTCGTTCTTGGTGGTGTGGTGTCGGTGGTCGTTTCCGCGGGTCAAGCCGACGGAGACACGACACACAAGGTTAACCGGCGGCAGCCACTCGGGTCAAAACGAGGCGGCGACTCGTCTCACACTTGAGACCCCGCATCGTGTGAATTGCAGGCCCGCACTAAGTTGGTTGATGGCTGCATCACCTCGCAGCAGGGCATTTCCCCGCCGTCACAGGAGACCCATCGTGACCGAAAACCAGACTTTGACCGTCCGCGACAACCGCACGGGCGAGGAGTACGAGCTCCCGATCACCGACGGCACCGTCCGCGCCGGCGACTTCGGCAAGATCGGCAAGACCGACGACGAACCAGGCCTCGCGGTCTACGACCCGGGCTTCACCAACACCGCCTCGACCCGCAGCGCCGTCACCTACATCGACGGCGAGAAGGGCATCCTGGAGTACCGCGGCTACCCCATCGAGCAGCTCGCGGAGAAGTCCACGTTCCTCGAGGTCGCCTACCTCCTGATCCACGGCGAGCTGCCCACCAAGGAGCAGCACGAGCGCTGGGTGCACGAGATCACGTTCCACACGTTCGTGCACGAGAACGTCAAGTCGCTGATGCAGGGCTTCCGCTACGACGCGCACCCCATGGGCATGCTGCTGTCGAGCGTCGGCGCGCTGTCGACGTTCTATCCCGAGGCGCGCAACATCAGCGACCCCGAGGTCCGCCACGAGCAGGTCGTACGCCTGATCGCCAAGATGCCGACCCTGGGCGCGTGGTCGTTCCGGCACGCGCAGGGCAAGCCGTACGTCTATCCCGACAACGACCTCAACTACACCGAGAACTTCCTCTCGATGCTGTTCAAGATGAGCGAGCCGAAGTACGACCCCGACCCGCGGCTGGCCAAGGCTCTCGACGTGCTGCTGATCCTGCACGCCGATCACGAGCAGAACTGTTCGACCAACGCCGTCCGCTCCGTCGGGTCGAGCCAGGTCGACCCCTACTCGGCCGTCAGCGCCGGCATCGCGGCCCTCTACGGACCGCTGCACGGTGGCGCCAACGAGGCGGTCCTCAAGATGCTCCGCCGCATCGGCACCAAGGACAAGATCCCGGCGTTCATCGAGGGCGTCAAGAACGGCGACGAGAAGCTCATGGGCTTCGGTCACCGCGTCTACAAGAACTTCGACCCGCGCGCCACGATCATCAAGAAGGCCTGCGACGACGTCTTCGAGGTCACCGGCGTCAACCCGTTGCTGGAGATCGCCCAGGAGCTCGAGCGGATCGCGCTGGAGGACGACTACTTCATCTCGCGCAAGCTCTACCCCAACGTCGACTTCTACTCCGGCCTGATCTACGAGGCGCTGCAGTTCCCGCCCGAGATGTTCACGGTGCTGTTCGCCATCGGACGTACGCCCGGCTGGCTCGCGCAGTGGCTCGAGCTGGTGGACGACAAGGAGCAGAAGATCGCGCGCCCCAAGCAGATCTACACCGGCGACCGGCAGCTCGACTTCGTCCCCGCCGAGGAGCGCTGGAAAGCCTAGCCCGCGCATCAGGCTCCATGAACCTGGTCCCCTCGAGCTCGTAGGCGAAAGGACTTTCGGCAAGCTCAAGATGCGGCACAGTGTCCGCATGAGCGAGACGCGCAGACGACGGTGCCCGCCGGCAGGCTCGCCGTGCTGCTCGCCAGTGTCCTGCTGCTGGGGCTCACCCTCACCTGGGCGTTCCTGAGCATGCGCACCGTGATGGACGTCGGCGGCTCCTGCGCTGACGGCGGGCCGTACGTCAGCGCGCAGCCGTGCCCCGGCGGCGCGGGATTCATCGGGATCGCGATCCCGGTGATGATCCTGGTGACGTTCGCCGGATCGTTCGTGGCGATCAGCCTCAAGGCGCCCAACCTCCTCGTGCCGATGTGGACGATCCTGTTCGGCTCGCTCGGCTGGAACTTCCTCGAGTACGGCTTCACCGACCCGAGCGGCTCTGTGGCGGGCTGGATCGTCTGCGGCGTCGTGTTCGAGCTCATGGCGCTGCCCGGCCTGATCGTGATCATCATGTCCGGTGGCTCGATGTGGACGACGGGCAAGGGCGCCGAGGGGAGACCCACGGACTCCGTCCTGTGGTGGGGCATCTATCTCGCCGTCGGCACGGTCGGCGCTGCACTGGGTGCCTGGTCCTTCTACTCGTGGCGCTGACCTGCCCGGTAGCGTGACGGGGTGCGACTGCGACTCGACCTCTCCTATGACGGGACCGGCTTCCGGGGATGGGCCATCCAGCCGGGTCTGCGTACGGTCCAGGGCGAGGTCGAGGCCGCCATCGCGATGATCCTGCGGCTCCCCCGGTCAGCCCAGCTCACCTGCGCGGGCCGCACCGACGCCGGCGTGCACGCCCGTGGACAGGTGGCGCACGTCGACCTCGACGACGTGGATCCGGCCCACCTCGAACGCCGACTGCGCCGGCTCCTGCCCGACGACATCGTCCTGCGGTCGCTGAGCCTCGCACCTGACGGCTTCGATGCCCGCTTCGCAGCCCTGGAGCGCCGCTACACGTACCGGATGTCCGACGGCCCCTCCGGCCCCGACCCCCTGACCCGCACCTCGGTCGTACGGTGGCAGCGCCGCCTCGACGTCGACGCCATGAACGCCGCCGGCGAACGCCTGCTCGGTCTGCACGACTTCGCTTCGTTCTGCAAGAAGCGCGACGGCGCGACCACGACACGTACGCTCCGACAGCTCAGCACCGAGCGTTCCGGCGACACGCTGGCCACGACCGTGCGCGCGGACGCGTTCTGCCACTCGATGGTGCGATCGCTGATGGGCCTGCTGGTCGCGGTCGGCGAGCACCGCTACGAGCCGGAGTGGGCCGACGACGTCCTCGCCAAGGCGACGCGCGACGCCCGGGTGATGGTCATGCCGCCACACGGCCTGGTGCTCGAGGAGGTCGTCTATCCCGACGACGCAGGCCTCGCAGAACGGGCCGCCGAGTCTCGCCGCAGGAGGGACGAATGAGCCTGCGCCTGGTGCCCCTCTCGTTGCCCGCGTTCGAGGCGCTGGCGGCAGAGCAGGTCGACGAGGCCGAGCGGCTCACCGGGCTGACCATGAGCGACTGGTTCGCCGAGCGGCTCGAGATCTGGCGCTACATGATCAGCCTGCTCGACGGCCGGCCCGAGAACGCCGACTGGCTCATGCAGGCCGTGGCGCTGGGGGACGCTGCCGTCGGCAACGCGGGCTTCAAGGGCGCCCCGCTCGACGGTCAGGTCGAGCTCGGCTACAGCATCGCGCCCGAGCTCCGTCGACGCGGGCATGCGTCCACCGTGGTGGGCCTGCTGCTCGAACGCGCCGCCCGCGACCCGCGCGTCGATCGGGTCATCGCACGGATCAACCCCGACAACGCGGCCTCCCTCGGAGTCATCGCCAAGGCCGGCTTCGTACGCGACGGTGAGTACCTCAGCCCGAACTCAGGCCTCCAGCTCCAGTTCGCGCACCCGATCGACCGAGCCCCGCGATGAGAGACTGATCGGCATGGCGGTCACCTGGGACGAGGTCGTGGCGTACGCGACGACACTCCCTGAGGTTGCGACCTCGACGTCGTACGGGACCCCGTGCCTCAAGGTCGCGGGCAAGCTCATGGCCCGGCTCCGCACGGAGGACGACGGCGGCCTGGCGATCAAGTGCTCGGCCTCGGACAAGATGGCGCTCGCCGGCGGCGACGACCCGGCGTTCTACACGACGCCGCACTACGACGGCTACAACTACGTCCTCGTACGTCTCGACCTGGCGCGAGGCGACGAGGTCTTCGAGCTCATCGCCGACGCGTGGCACATCGCGGCCCCGGCGACGCTCCGCAAGGAGCACAGCCCATGAGCGCCTTCCTGGCGGCTCTCGTGGCGCTGATCGGTCTGGCGGCCCCGGCCGCGCCACCCGATGCCGGCGTCGCCGACTACCAGCTCGGCGGTGCCTACCCGCCGGACGCCAACGTGCAGATCGTCACCCGCGACCGCACCGAGAAGCCGGCCGAGGGGACGTACTCGATCTGCTACGTCAACGCGTTCCAGACTCAGCCCGGCACGTACTCGTGGTGGAAGAAGCATCACCCCAAGCTCCTGCTGCGGACCGCGGCAGGCCGGGTCGTGCGCGATCCGGGCTGGCCCGACGAGATCCTGCTGGACCTTCGTACGTCCGCGAAGCGGTCGGCGCTGGCCAAGGTGGTCAAGGGCTGGTTCGACCGGTGCGCCGCCGACGGCTTCCAGGCCATCGAGCCCGACAACCTCGACTCCTGGACCCGTTCGCGCGGGCTGCTCCGCCAGCAGCACGCGGTGGCGTTCGCCAGGCTGCTGGTCCGCGACGCCCACCGGGCGGGTCTCGCCATCGCGCAGAAGAACACGCCGGAGCTGTCCGGCAAGGGCATCGGCTTCGACTTCGCCGTGGCCGAGGAGTGCGAGGTCTACCGGGAGTGCGGCGCGTACACCAAGACGTACGGGCGGCGGGTCATCGAGATCGAGTACACCGACAACGGCCTCAGTGCCTATCGCCGCGCGTGCGCCGCGCGTTCGGGCAGCATCTCCATCATGCTGCGAGACCGGGACGTCGTCCCGCGTGGCGCTGAAGGCTACGTCCACCGCACCTGCTGAGACAATGGGCGCCGTGCCGGACCACTACTTCGACGCGAGCCCGTCGATCCCCGACAAGCGGCAGGACGTCACCGCTCGCATCTGGGGCAAGGAGCTGACGTTCACGACCTCGGCCGGGGTCTTCTCGCACGACGGGCTCGACAAGGCGACTGCGGTGTTCCTGCAGGCCTCAGCGCCGCCGGCCGGTGGCACGATCCTCGACCTGGGTTGCGGCTGGGGCCCGATCGCCTGCGCCCTGGCCGGCACCGGCGCCACCGTGTGGGCGACCGACACCAACCAGCGCGCGCTCGAGCTGACGGCGCTCAACGCCTCCCGCCTCGGCGTCACGGTCCACACGGCGCTGCCCGACGACGTACCGGCCGACCTCGTGTTCGACGAGATCTGGTCCAACCCGCCGATCCGCATCGGCAAGCAGGCCCTCCACGACCTGCTCCTGCGCTGGCTGCCCCGCCTCACGCCCGACGGCGTCGCGCGTCTCGTCGTCGGCAAGAACCTCGGCGCCGACTCCCTCCAGCGGTGGCTCGGCGACCAGGGTTGGCCGACCGAGCGCACCGCCAGCGAGAAGGGTTTCCGGATCCTCGAGGTCCGGCGTCCCGGCTAGTACGACTTGATGCGTTCGATGATCGAGGTCTTCCCCGAGATCACATCGGTGCCGGAGTAGACGACCTTGATGTTGTGATAGCCCTTCGACAGCCGCGGCAGGAGGATCGACCGCTTCCCGTTGGCGGCCGACGACAGCGTGGCGTAGACGATCTTCTTCGACCCGTCGTAGATCCGCAGCTGGCCGGTCGGCTTGGGAACGTTCGGCACCGTCACGGTGATCCCGATCGTGGCCCGCGACGTGTAGCGGATGCTCGACCGCAGCGACGTGGTGACTGCCGAGCTGGCCTTGGTCACGGTGACCGGGACGCCCACCGAGGACGCAGCGGGAGCCGCACCGGAGGGGACGAACGCGGCGCGGATGCGGTTGCTGCCGGCAGCCCACTTCGTCCCGTCGATCGTCAGCTCCGCCGTGCCGTCGTCGGTCGCCTGGCTCGCCAGCACGGTGCTGCCCCGGCGCAGCTCGATGACGCCGGCGCCACCTCCCGCAACCGTCACTGTCGCCGTCGCACCGACGCCGTACTTCACCGTGCTCGGCAGACCCGTCAGGGTGACCTCCGGCCCGGCCGGCACGGGGCCGGTCGGCGCGGAGGTCGAGCCGAACATCGAGTAACGCAGCGGTGCCCGGACTGATCCGTGACTGTCAGTGCCTTGCCGACGTCCTGCTGCGTCGGGTAGTAGGTCGCACCGGTCGCACCGGCGATCGGGGCACCGTCGCGCGAACCACTGGTAGGTGAACGCTCGCTGGGGATCCGCACCCAGCCACCGCGGACCGCTGTCAGAGGTTCACCGATGATCGGGTCGCCGCTGATGGTGCTCGCTGTGCGCGGGACCTGGAACTTGCTCAGGTCGATGATGCCCTTGCCGCAGATCGACGTGGTGCACCGCTTGAACTGCGACGACCGGCCGCGCGGAAACCCTTGCACTGACGCCTTGACGGCAGCGTCTGTCTGCCCTGCGGTGAGGTCCGGATCGATCGACTTCAACAGTGCCGCAGCAGCCGACACGACGGGAGCAGCCATGCTCGTTCCGCTGTAGCGGGTGTATCCGGCACCTCCCGGCTTCTTCTTCCCGGTGTTGATCGACGACAGGATGCCACCATCGCTCCAGTAGACGTCGCCGCCGGGGGCGACCAGGTCGACCGGGGAGCCGTAGTTGGAGTAGACGCTCTTGCGGCCGCTGTCGTTCATGTACCCGGCCCGGTCGCCGTACTCGCTCGTCGCACCAACGGCGAGAACGCCTGCGCACGTGGCGGGAACTACAGGGTGCCTCGAGAGGTCGGCGCCGTCGTTGCCCGCGGAAGCGACCACCACGGCGCCGGTCGCTCGCGCAGCGACAATGGCGTCGTGCATCGGCTTCTCGTCCTGTTGCTGCCCTGCAGGAGCCGGACTCGCCCAGCGACATGTTGATGACATCGGCAGGGTTGGGGTTCGTCGGCAACGGCAGCCCGGTGAGTGGATCGACCACGGTGAGCCCCACCGACCACTTGATTGCCGCCGCGATGTCATCGGTGGTGCCACCGCACCGGCCGAGCACCCGGACCGGGAGGATCTTCGCCTCGGGCGCGACCCCCACGACTCCACCGTTGTCCTTGGAGGCCGCGAGAATGCCGGCCACGTGCGTGCCATGCCACGAGCTGGGCACCCTGGGACTGCCTCGATAGCAATTGCCGACGTATGGTTCCCAGTCGCCTTGATCCTGCGGGTTGGGATCCCAGCCGTCGCCGTCCCGGCCGGTGTCCTCGAACGTGCCGTCTTCGAACGCGTACTGGCTCACGAAGTCGCGGCCCTGGAGGATGCGTTGGCTCGCCGTGGTGCCGTTCCAAGAGGGCAGGTCGGGGTGCGCCGTGATGCCGGTGTCGAGCACCGCCACGACCGCACCGGCGCCCTTCGTCGCGCGCCACGCGTACGGGGCGCGGGAGCTGAATCCGCCGCTGCCGAAGGTGTTGGACGTGCCGAGCACGGACCTGACCTTCGAGTCGTTCTTCGAGCGCCAGTCCCACACGGCACGGTTCTTGTCCTGCACGAAGTACGTGTCGGTGGCCGGCTCCGGCGGACTCGCATCGGCCGTCAGGATGTAGTTGGGCGCCGCCCACACCACGTCAGACCGCTCGCGCAGCTCAGCCGCGACTGCTTCGGCCTCGGCCGCGGTGACCCGCCGGCTCGTGGGCAGCACCGAGGTGCGCGCGCCGGCCGCGCTCTTGCGGACGCGAGCCACGTCGACTCCCTGCGGAAGTGCGCGCTCCGCGTCTCGGATCACGGCGGTGCCTGGTGTCGAGGTGGTCGTCTTGACGATCACTCCCGCCGCCATCGCGGGCGCCGGTGCCGCGCTCGGGCTGCGAGACCGGAGGCGCCGCCGGCGCGGCGGAGACCGGCGACAGGGTGAGACCCGTGGCGGTCAAGGCGCCGACGGCGAGGACAGCGAAAGGAGCGGCGAACGGCCAACGTGTGCATGAAGCTCCCCAAGAGGTGGTGGACGGAGCTCTGAGGCGGCACCGGCCGAGAAAATCTAGCATTGCTGGGTTTCATCGAGACACAGGCCATCGAGTACGCGCCGCAGCAAAGCAGGAAGCCCGCCACCTTGCGGTGACGGGCTTCCTGATGAGCTGATGCCTACTTGGCGTCGTCCTCGGTGGTCTCCTCTGCAGGAGCCTCCTCGGCGGCCGGAGCCTCGTCGGTGGCCTCGGCAACCGTCTCAGCTGCCTCGGCAGCGTCGTCGGTGGCGTCGACCGGCACGTCGGTGCCGAGGTCCTCGGTCACGACGACCTCGTCCTCAGCAGCCGGCTCCTCGACGGGAGCGGCAGCCTTGGGAGCAGCCTTGGCCTTCTTGGGCGACTGGTTCTGCGCGCCGAACTGCTTGGCCTCGACGATCTCGATGACGGCCATGGGGGCGTTGTCGCCCTTGCGCGGCGCGACCTTCGTGATGCGCGTGTAGCCGCCGGGACGGGTCGCCATGGCGGGACCGATCTCGGTGAACAGCGTGTGCAGGATGCTCTTGTCACGGATGACCTTGACGACCTGGCGGCGGTTGGCCACCGTGTCGGTCTTGGCCTTGGTGATGAGCGACTCTGCGTAGGGACGCAGACGACGGGCCTTGGCCTCGGTCGTCGTGATCTTGCCGTGCTCGAACAGGTTCTGCGCGAGGTTGGCCAGGATCAGACGCTGGTGGGCCGGGCTACCGCCGAGGCGAGGTCCCTTGGTGGGGGTGGGCATGTTGTGTCTCCAGAATCAATCGGGCTGATTGCCGTGATCGGGCAGTACGTCAGTACTGCTCGTCCTCGGCGAAGCTGGCGTCGTCGTCGTATGCGTCGATGACGGCCGACGGGTCGAAACCAGCCGGGCTGTCCTTGAGCGCGAGGCCCATCTCGGCGAGCTTGGCCTTGACCTCGTCGATCGACTTCGAACCGAAGTTGCGGATGTCGAGCAGGTCCTGCTCCGAGCGCGTGATGAGCTCACCCACGGTGTGGATGCCCTCGCGCTTGAGGCAGTTGTAGGAGCGCACCGTGAAGTTGAGGTCCTCGATCGGCAGTGCCAGGTCGGCAGCGAGCTGCTCGTCGACCGGCGACGGTCCGATGTCGATGCCCTCGGCCTCGACGTTGAGCTCACGAGCCAGGCCGAACAGCTCCACCAGGGTGGAACCGGCCGACGCGATCGCGTCACGCGGCAGGATCGACTTCTTGGTCTCGACGTCGATGACGAGCTTGTCGAAGTCCGTACGCTGCTCGACTCGGGTCGCCTCGACCTTGTAGGTCACCTTGAGGACCGGCGAGTAGATCGAGTCGACCGGCATGCGGCCGATCTCTTCGTCACCGGACTTGTTCTGCACGGCCGACACGTAGCCACGGCCACGCTCGACGACGAGCTCGATCTCGATCTTGCCCTTGGCGTTGAGCGTCGCGATGTGCAGGTCGGGGTTGTGGACCTCGACACCAGCCGGGGGCTGGATGTCAGCGGCGGTCACCGCGCCGGCACCGTCCTTGCGGAGGTACATGACGACGGGCTCGTCGTTCTCCGAGGAGACCACGAGCTCCTTGAGGTTGAGGATGATCTCGGTGACGTCCTCGGTCACGCCGGGGACGGTCGAGAACTCGTGCAGGACGCCGTCGATCTTGATCGACGTGACGGCAGCACCCGGGATCGACGACAGGAGCGTACGACGAAGGGAGTTGCCGAGGGTGTAGCCGAAGCCGGGCTCCAGGGGCTCGATGACGAACCGCGAACGGAACTCGTCGACGACCTCTTCGGACAGGGCGGGGCGCTGGGCGATGAGCATTGTTTCTTCCTTTCCGGACCAACCTCTATTTGAAGGTCCGGGTTGTTTTTCTCTGGTGAGAGTGGGCCGATCAGATCTTGGAGTAGAACTCCACGATCAGCTGTTCGTTGATCGGGACCGTGATCTGCTCGCGTACGGGCTGGCTGTGCACGAGGATGCGACCGCGCTCGGGCGCAACGTCGAGCCATGCCGGAACCGTGTCGCGGTCGTGGGTCTCACGCGCGACGATGAACGGCGTGGTCTCCAGCGACTTGGTCTTGACGTCGATGATGTCGTGCTTGCTCACCTGGAACGACGGGATGTCGGTCTTGACGCCGTTGACCACGAAGTGACCGTGGTTGACGAGCTGGCGGGCGTGACGACGCGTACGGGCGAAGCCGGCACGGTAGACGACGTTGTCGAGGCGCGACTCGAGGATCTGCAGCAGGTTGTCGCCGGTCTTGCCGGGACGACGCGAGGCGAGCTCGTAGTACTTGCGGAACTGCTTCTCGAGCACTCCGTAGGTGTAACGCGCCTTCTGCTTCTCGAGCAGCTGGTTGCGGTACTCCGACTCCTTGACGCGCGCGCGGCCGTGCTGGCCGGGAGGGTAAGGACGCTTTTCGAATGCAGCGTCACCACCGACGAGGTCGATGCCGAGGCGGCGCGACTTCTTGGTGAGAGGTCCGGTGTAACGGGCCATGGTTGATAGCTCCTAGAAAACTGTGTAAGTCGTGGGCAGCGCGTCAGAGACGACGGTGCTTGGGAGGACGGCAGCCGTTGTGGGGGCTGGGGGTCACGTCGGAGATGGTGCCGACCTCGAGGCCGACTCCGCTCAGCGACCGGATCGCGGTCTCGCGGCCCGAACCGGGGCCCTTCACGAAGACGTCGACCTTCTTCATCCCGTGCTCCATCGCCTGACGACCGGCCGACTCGGCAGCCATACCGGCAGCGAACGGCGTCGACTTGCGCGAGCCCTTGAATCCGACGGTTCCGCCGGAGGCCCATGCGATCACGGCGCCCGAAGGATCCGTGATGGTGACGTGGGTGTTGTTGAACGTGCTCTTGATGTGGGCCTCGCCCTGAGCGACGTTCTTCTTCTCCTTGCGGCGAACCTTCTTGCCAGCTGTCTTAGGAGGCATGCGCTATCACTTCTTCTTTCCGGCGACGGTGCGCTTGGGGCCCTTGCGGGTACGCGCGTTGGTCTTGGTGCGCTGGCCACGAACGGGCAGGTGCGCACGGTGGCGACGGCCCTGGTAGCTGCCGATCTCCATCTTGCGGCGAATGTCACCGGTGACCGTACGACGCAGGTCGCCCTCGGTCTGGTAGTTCGCTTCGATGTGATCGCGCAGAGCGACGAGGTCGTTGTCGTCGAGCTCGTGGACGCGCTTGTCCGGGCTGATGCCGGTTGCTGCGAGGGTCTCGGTGGCGCGTGTGCGGCCGATCCCGAATACATACGTGAGTGCGATCTCAATGCGCTTTTCGCGCGGGAGGTCGACTCCTACGAGGCGTGCCATCTAGGCATTTCCTTCCATTCGGCGAGGTATGGCCACCTGATGCATCCCGACTGCCTCCAGGATCTTTGGTCGATCCTGAGTCGGGCTCCGGCCTACGCTTCCGGAGGTGACCCGCCACGGTGGTGCTGTGACGGGAGCGATCAGATGTTTCGTGTTGCGGTGTGAAGAACTTCTGCTCAGCCCTGGCGCTGCTTGTGACGCGGGTTTTCGCAGATCACCATGACGTTGCCGTGGCGACGAATCACCTTGCACTTGTCACAGATCTTCTTCACGCTCGGGTTGACCTTCATCGAGATTCTCTCTTTGGGATCTGAACGTGTTGGATTTACTTGTAGCGGTAGACGATGCGGCCGCGGGAGAGGTCGTACGGCGAGAGCTCCACCACAACGCGGTCCTCGGGGAGGATGCGGATGTAGTGCTGGCGCATCTTGCCGCTGATGTGCGCGAGAACCTTGTGGCCGTTGGCCAGCTCCACGCGGAACATCGCGTTCGGAAGTGCCTCTACTACGGCGCCTTCCATCTCGATGACGCCTTCTTTTTTCGCCATAACCTCTTCTTTGTGTCGCTTGTCTGGTCCGGCCGTCCTGGCGCACCCCAGCGAAGCCGCCTGAGCGGTGGCCACGACATGGGAATGCAGACCTAAAAAGGCCGACTCCCGATTCTACGCTCACAGGGGCGGCAGACTCAAATCCGCCGAGACCGAGCGAGCTCTGCGAGCGAGCGTCGAGGCGCGCTCAGGAGCGAAGCGACCGTGAGCGTTCGCGCCGAAGCGCCAGCAGCGAAGCGTGGTGAGCCGAGAGAGGCTCGGGTGGGCCCGTGACCGTGACGCCCCTTCGCTCACGGCCCCCACTCGCTGCGCTCGGGGGACCCCCGGCCGCGGGCGGCCTCCTTAGGGGCCGGAGTGCCTCAGGCCGGTGGGTTGAACTCCGTCTGGCCGGGGCCGTAGCGCTCGATCAGGCGCGACAGCACGATCGCGGTCTCGGTGTGGTCGATGTTGTCCGTCTCGACCCGGACCCGCTCGAGCGCCCGCTCGAGGTCGCGTACGTCCTTGGCCACGATGTGCAGGATCGCGTCGGCGGCGCCCGACACCGTCGCCGCCGCGTGCACCTCCGGCACGCGACTGAAGGCAGCCCGCAGCTCATCCGGGGAGATCGTGCCCTTGCAGTGCACCTCGACGTACGCCTCGGTGCTCCAGCCGACGAGGTCCGGGTCGAGCACGGCGGTGAATCCGCTGATGACGCCGTCGATCAGGAGGCGGTCCATGCGGCGCTTGACCGCCGGCGCCGACAGGCCGATGCGGTCGCCGATCGTGGCATAGCTGGCTCGCCCGTCCTCGAGCAGGCAGCCGATGAGCTTGCGATCCAGATCGTCCATCCGCCCAGTATTGCAAGAATCCGTCGCGCATCTCGCCGATCACGCAAGAAATCGCCGGGGTCAGCGCGACTTTCCGATTCGTTGCCCCGCTCGTCGCGGCTCTAGCATTGATTCATTGCGCTGGACTCACTTCTGGAGGCACGACGTTGACCGTTCTCGACACCCGCACCGTCACCCGCACCGCGGCCCCCACCACGCGCACGTCGAGAACCCGGCACTACCTGATGTGCGCACCGACGCACTTCGAGGTCACCTACGCGATCAACCCGTGGATGGACCCGACCAACCCGGTCAACGTCGAGCGCGCGCTGCTGCAGTGGGAGGTGCTTCGCAACACCTACCTGAGCCTCGGCCACCGAGTCGACGTGATCGACCCGATGCCGGGCCAGCCCGACATGGTGTTCGCGGCCAACGGCGGCCTCGTCGTGGGCGGTCGGGCGTACGGCGCGAAGTTCCGCTTCGCCGAGCGCGCCGCCGAAGGGCAGGCGTACGCGACCTGGCTCCGGCTCTCGGGCGTCACCGTCGCCGAGCCCAACCACACCAACGAGGGCGAGGGTGACTTCCTCGCGCTCGGCTCGATGGTCCTCGCCGGCACGGGATTCCGGACGTCGCTCGCGGCCCACATCGAAGCCGCGGAAGCGGTGGACCGACCCGTCGTGTCGCTCGAGCTCGTCGACCCGCGGTTCTATCACCTCGATGTCGCCATCGCGGTCCTCGACGACGGCAACGGTGACGCGCCGGCCGAGATCGCGTACTACCCCGGCGCCTTCAGCAAGCACAGCCAGCGCACCCTGCGCGACCTGTTCCCCGACGCGGTCATCTGCTCCGAGGCCGATGCCCGGGTGCTCGGGCTCAACGCGGTCAGCGACGGCCACCATGTCGTGCTCCCGGCTGCCGCGAAGGGGCTCGCCGCCTCGCTCAAGGAGCGTGGCTACACCCCCGTGCCGGTCGACCTGAGCGAATACATGAAGTCCGGCGGCAGCGTGAAGTGCTGCACGATGGAGCTCCACCGCTAGTCAGCTCCGAGGGCGGAGGGCGCCCAGCCGGGCGGGATTCCAGCAGTAAGTACCACTGTTGTAATTCAGTTCAATTCATTCCCACCAGTCACACCAGTCACGTAGGGTGACCGGGTGTCGCGTGCTCGGGTCCTTCTGGTGGTGCTGTTTTTCGCTGCCATCTTGGTCCCGACGTCGTCGGCACAGGCCAGCTCCTCACTGCTCTGCACGGGCTACACGTCGTGCAGCGACAAGGGCTATTCGCACTCCGGCTACGCGACCCACAAGTCGACGAGCTACTGGCGGATGTACACCGGCACCAACTGCACCAACTACGTCGCCTACCGGCTCGTCACGACCAACGGCATGCCGAACGTCCGGCCCAAGTCGGGCGTCGGCAATGCCGAGGACTGGGGCTTCGCGATGGCCTCGATCACCAACTCGACTCCGTCGCAGGGCTCGGTCGCGTGGTGGGGCAAGACCGGACACCACGTGGCGTACGTCGAGAAGATCGTCTCCTCCAGCGAGATCTGGGTGTCGGAGTCCAACTGGAGCGGCGCCTTCGACTGGCGCAAGATCACGAAGTCCGGCTCGGGCTGGCCCGACGGCTTCATCCACTTCAGCGACCTCAAGATCGTCAACAACGAGAAGCCGACCATCCGCGGCACCGTCAAGGTCGGCGCCGCCCTGACCGCCTGGGGCGGCGACTGGACCCCCAAGGGCAACACGTACGTCTACCGGTGGCTCGCGAACGGCTCGGCGATCTCCGGCGCGACCGGCAAGACCTTCACACCCACCGCCGCGCAGCTCGGCAAGAAGCTGTCGGTCCAGGTGACGGCGACCCGCACCAGCTACCCGACGGTCAAGGCGACCTCGGTCTCGGCCAAGGTGGCACCCGGCACGCTCAAGGCCAGCGAGCCACCGGCGATCACCGGCACGGCCCGGGTCGACTCGACCCTCACGGCGTCGACCGGCACGTGGTCACCCACCGGTGCGACGTACGCGTTCCAGTGGCTGGTCGACGGCACTCCCGTGCCCGGCGCCACCGGCCGGACGTTCACGCCGGGACCCTCAGACGTCGACCGCCGCGTCACCGTCAAGGTCACCGCCAGCAAGGCCGGCTACGACACCGTCACCTCGGTCTCCGCCCCCACCGCCGAGCTGGCCCCCGGGCTCCTGAGCGCCACCAGCAAGCCGGCCATCTCCGGCAGTCCCAAGGTCGGCTCGACCCTCACGGCGCGTCCCGGCACGTGGTCGAAGCCCGATCTCACGTACGCCTATCAGTGGTTCGTCGACGGGAAGGCCGTCAGCGGTGCCGACCGCGCGACCTTCGTGCCCCGGCCCGAGGACGTCGACCTCCAGGTGACGGTCCACGTCACGGCCAGCCGCCACGGCTATGCCACGACCACCGCGATCTCGGGACAGACCGGCAAGGTCGCCCGCGGCACCTTCACCGTCAGCTCACCGCCGACCATCACGGGCTCCCGGATGCGCGTCGGCGCCCGGCTCACCGCAACGCCGGGCACGTGGTCGCCCGCAGGCACCTACGCCTATCAGTGGTACGCCGACGGAGAGGCCATCGCCGGCGCCACCGAGCGTACGTTCACCCCCACGAAGCACGAGCGCGGCGACCGCCTCCGCGTCCGGGTGACGGCGCGCCGGGACGGCTACGCCACCACATGGGCGCTCTCCGCCAACACCCCCGAGATCGGCTACGGGCACATCGGCGTCGCCAAGCCGCCCGTGATCACCGGATCGGTCCGTCTCGGCAAGTCCGTGACCGTGGCGCCGGGCGAGCACACGCCGTCGGGTGCCACGATGCGCTATCAGTGGCTGCGTGACGGCAAGGTCATCACGGGTGCGACCAGCCGCAGTCACCGCGTCAGCATCGGCGATCTCGGCCACCGACTCACGGCGCGAGTCACGCTCTCGGCCGCGGGCTACACGACCCGGACCGTCACGACGGCACAGACCGGCTGGGCCAAGGCGACGTCGTCCGTACGGGCCTCCGCCACGCCCGGCACCCACAAGGTCACGTTCACGATCCGCGTCGCCGCAGCCGGCGTCCCGGCCCCGGACGGCACCCTCCAGGTGCGCTTCGCCGGCGACCACTACCGGACCGTCAAGATCGTCGACGGCCGGGCCTCGCTGTCCTTGACCGGGCAGGCCTCCGGAGCACATGCTTACGTTTTCACGTTCGCGGGTACGTCGACCGTCACGTCATCGACGTATCGCAAAACCGTCACGATCGGCTGACTCGGCGGCCGATCGTACGGCTCGGAAGAACAGTTCGTCACAGATGCGCGTCATGAAGTGGATCGGCGCTCGTCTTACTACTGAGCCGTAACAAGCGGTTACACCGGGGGGTGGACGATCTCTACCGAGATCTCCTGTCTGCTCACTCCCAGGGGACCGACATGGCAACGACTGAACCATCCGAGATCGAGAGACCGGACCTGTCCGAGCTCGACGACGGCGCACTCGTCCAGCTCGCACGAGACGGAGTGCACGACGCGTACGCCGCGCTCTACAGCCGACATGCCTTCCCCGCGCAGCGCCTCGCGCGTCACCTCGGCATGCGCGACGAGGCCGAGGACGTGGTCTCGGAGTCATTCGCCCAGGTGCTCGAGCTCATGCGACGCGGCAAGGGACCCGAGACGTCATTCCGGGCCTATCTCTTCACGACGATCCGCCACGATGCGGCCCGCCGCGCCAAGGCACGGCAGAAGCTCATCCCCACGGATGACGACTCGGCGATCGACACCTTGGTCGGAATCGACGCCGGACAGCTGGATGCCTTCGAGGCCTCCGCGATTCGCGCCGCATACACGTCGCTGCCGGCGCGCTGGCGAACCGTGCTGTGGCAGGTCGAGGTCGAGCGCCGCAAGCCCCAGGACCTCGCACCCGTGCTGGGACTGTCGCCGAACGGAGTCTCGGCCCTTGCCTACCGCGCCCGTGCCGCGTTGCGCGAGGCCTACCTCAAGCAGCACCTGCGCTCCGCTGCAGCGTCAGGCCGCAAGTGCGGCGAGGTCCAAGGACGGCTGCCCGCCATGATCGGGGGGCGCCTGCCGAAACGGCGTGCGCAAGCGGCTCGCGAGCACCTGGCCGGCTGCGCGGACTGCCGCGCGGTCCTGCGCGAGCTCGAGTTCGCCAACGCGACGGCACGGAGCGTGGAGCGCATCGGATAACTTTCGGTGTCCCCGGATCGTTGTGAGAGACAGTCACTTACGTATCATTCGCCCCACACGCACCGCGGGAGACGCACGCAATCGTGTCAGAGATGGCCGGCACCTCGACGGGACGGAGCGACGCCGAGCTCATCTCGGCCGTCCGCTCCGGTGACAACGATGCCTACGCGGAGCTCTACGGCCGTCACCAGGGCGCCGCGATGCGCATGGCCAGCCAGCTCGTGCCCGGTCCGGATGCGGACGACCTGGTCGCCGAGGCGTTTCTCCGCGTCATGTCCGTCGTACGAGCCGGCAAGGGGCCCGATGAGTTCTTCCGCGCCTACCTGCTGAGCACGATCCGTCGCCTGCACATCGATCGCATCCGGGCCACCAGACGCGTACGCAGCACGGACGACGAGGCCGAGCTCGATCGCGTGGTCCGGTTCGTGGACCCCGTCGAGATGACGTTCGAGCAGAAGGCCGCCGCCGATGCCTTCTCCTCGCTCCCAGAACGCTGGCAGCTCGTGCTCTGGCACCTGGACGTCGAGGGCCAGAAGCCGGCGCAGATCGCGCCCCTGCTGGGCCTGAGCCCCAACAGCGTCTCGGCGCTCGCCTATCGCGCGCGTGAAGGCCTGCGCCTGGCCTACCTGCAGGGCCACCTCGCACCACCGCTCGACGACACCTGCCGCTGGACCACCTCCCATCTGGGGCAGTACGTCCGCAAGGCGCTCTCCAAGCGCGACACGGCAAGGGTCGACCAGCACCTGGACACGTGCAGCCGGTGCGCGGCGCTCTGCCTGGAGCTGACGGAGGTCAACTCCGGCCTGCCGGGCCTGCTGGCACCTGTCGTGATCGGCACGGCCGCTGCGGGCTACCTCTCGTCCACTGGTGCGGCCGCGGCCGGCACGCTCGGTCAGCTGATCGACTGGCTGACCAAGCCGCTGCGCGCGGCCGGCAAGGTCAGCCCGGTCGCCGGGACGGTCGTCGCGGCAGTCACGGTGGCAGCAGTCAGCGCGGTGGCGGTCTCCCAGATGCTGTCCAACGACGAGCGCGACGCAGCTGCACCGCTCAGCGTCCCGACCCGATCGACCGCGACGACCCCATCGACGCCAGCGCCTGAGTCCGACGTGCCGAGCAAGCCGACCCCGACCCCCTCGCCCACCGCGACAGCTGCCGCCCTACGTCCCACTGCCCACGGACGCGCCCACGCCGCGTGACACGCCGGCCACGCCCAACACTCCCCCGACGACGCCTCCCCCGACTCCCACCACGCCTCCCCCGCCGACTCCGCCCGGCCCCACCTCGACCGACTACGGCGTCGCGGGCATCGTTCGTCCGAGGACGCGGCCGCGGAGCACCAGCGCGTCACACAGATCGACGGTGTCGGCCGATCGGCGAGGCTCCACGCGGCAACACAGTGACGCTCACCCTGGCGTTCTCCGCCGAAGGTGGATGGCGTCGTCCGGCCCGACGGGATCGTACTTCCGCGGCGACGGGCTGATCGCCGACTGGGCATGCGGTCAGCTTCTCCGACAACCAACCGCTGACCACCGTGACCTGCACCCGTACCCAGGACGGGCCGACGTCCCGCCGCTCGGACTCTCGCGTGCACGGCTGCAACCCGGGGGTCACGGTCTCGGTCGCGGCGACGAACAACGCAGACGGCAACACCGGGAACGACTCGGCACAGGCCAGCGAGCGTGACGACTACGCGGGTGCCATAGGCCCAGGCGAGACGTGTCTGGACCCGGCCTGCTAGCTCACGCTGCGGAGTCGAAGACGACCTTCCACTGGCGGCCGATCTTCTGCACGTCGTACGACTCGGTCGGATAGCCGTTGCCCCACGTGATGCGCACCGTGGCGCTGGCGTCATGGACCTTGCCGGCACGGTAGATGACCTCGTCGAGGTCGATGCCCTCGGCTGCGAACGAGTCCGTGGCCTGCTCGACGACATCGCACCCCAGCTCTGACGGGGTGACCACGAGCTTCCGTGCCGCCTTGCAGTCGCCCGCGTCGAGTGCACGCATCAGACCATCGACCGCCGCCTCGGCGGGTGAGAGCACCACGGCCGGTACGGCGTGGTGGTGGTCGTCGGAGCAGAGGAGGGCTTCGCCGGGTCGGGCGGATCGGACGTGCCGCAGGCCGCAACGAGCAACATCGCTCCCACCGCGACCAGGCGCCTCATCCCTTCAGTGTCCTCCGTAGGGCACACCGAGCTCGGCCAGCCTGGCCTTGCCGCCGTCGAGCTCGGTCAGCACCCAGGCTCCCGTGTCGGTCAGGGTGAAGGTGTGCTCGTAGTGCGCCGCCCAGGACCGGTCGGTCGTGACGACGGTCCAGTCGTCCGCGAGTGTGCGGGTCTCGGGCGATCCGAGGGTCACCATGGGCTCGACGGCGAGGGCCAACCCCTTGACGAGCTTGGGGCCGCGGCCAGGGCGCCCGTAGTTGGGCACGTTGGGTGGCTGGTGCATCGCCGACCCGATGCCGTGTCCCGTGTAGCCCTCGACGATCCCGTAGTCGCCGGCGGCGTCGACCGTCTCCTCGACCGCGTGGCTGATGTCGGAGACCCGGCCGCCAAGTCGGGCCGCCGCGATGCCGCGCCACAGCGCATCCTCGGTGACCCGCATGAGCTCGGTGACCTCGTCGGGCACCTCGCCGATCGCCACGGTCGTCGCGGCATCACCGTGCCAGCCGTCGACGATCGCGCCGCAGTCGATCGAGATGATGTCGCCGTCACGCAGCACGCGCGTGCCCGGGATGCCGTGCACGACCTGGTCGTTGACCGAGGTGCAGATGACCCCGGTGAACCCGTGGTAGCCGAGGAAGTTGGACGTGGCGCCCTGCGAGCGGATGTGGTCGTGGGCGATCGTGTCGAGCTCTGCGGTCGTCATGCCCGGCGCGACGACCGAGCGCAGGAGCGCCAGCGCGGAGCCGACGACCAGGCCCGCGGCCCTCATCGACTCGATCTGGGCCGGGGTCTTGATCTCGATGCCGCGTTCGAACATGGCTGCGGTCGCTCCCTCAGGAGGGCAGGGCGGCGTCGATCCTTCGGGTGACCTCGTCGACATCGCCCATGCCGTCGACCTCGATGACGAGCCCGCGGGTGCCGTAGACCTCGAGCAGCGGGGCCGTCTCAGCGGTGTAGACCTCTTGGCGGTGACGGATGACCTCTTCGGTGTCGTCGGCCCGGCCGCTGGTCTCGGCGCGCTTGAGCAGCCGCTGGATCAGCTCCTCGGGATCGACCACGAGCTCGAGCACACCGTCGAGCTTGGTGCCGAGACCGTTGAGGATGCGGTCGAGGGTGTCGACCTGGTCGACCGTGCGGGGATAGCCGTCGAGGATGAACGCCTCGCGCGCGTCGTCCTGCGCCAGCCGGTCCTCGACCATCGCGTTGGTGACCTCGTCGGGCACGTACTCACCGGCATCCATGAACCGCTGCGCGGTCTTGCCGAGCTCGGTCTGCTGCTGCACGTTGGCACGGAAGATGTCGCCGGTCGAGATGTGCGCCCCACCGATGCGCTGTGCCAGCGCCACGGCCTGGGTTCCCTTGCCGGCGCCGGGGGGACCCATGATGAGCAGGCGCATTACTTGAGGAACCCTTCGTAGTTCCGCTGCTGGAGCTGGCTCTCGATCTGCTTGACCGTGTCGAGTCCCACGCCGACGATGATCAGGATCGTCGTGCCGCCGAACGGGAAGTTCTGGCTGGCGTTGAGGATCGCGATCGCGATCATCGGGATCAGCGCGATCAGGCCGAGGTAGAGCGCGCCGGGTGCCGTGATGCGGCTCAGGACGTACGCGAGGTAGTCCTGGGTCGGCCGGCCGGCGCGGATGCCGGGGATGAAGCCGCCGTACTTCTTCATGTTGTCGGCGACCTCTTCGGGGTTGAACGTGATCGACACGTAGAAGTACGTGAAGAACACGATCAGCAGGAAGAACGTGATCATGTAGTAGGGGTGGTCGCCCTTGACGAAGTTGTTGTTGACCCACTGGGCCCACGGGGCGTTCTGGTTGAACTGCGCCATCAGAGCCGGTAGGTACATCAGGCTCGAGGCGAAGATCACCGGGATGATGCCGGCCTGGTTGACCTTGAGCGGGATGTACGTCGAGGAGCCGCCGAACATCCGCCGGCCGACCATGCGCTTGGCGTACTGCACCGGGATGCGGCGCTGGGCCTGCTCGATGAAGATCACGGCCGCAACGATCACGAGGCCGATCAGCACGACCAGGACGAACGTGGTCCAGCCCTTGGTCTGCTTGATCTGCCACATCGCACCGGGGAACGTGGCGACGACCTGCGTGAAGATCAGGATCGACATGCCGTTGCCGATGCCGCGGTCGGTGATGAGCTCGCCGAGCCACATGATGACGGCCGTGCCGGCGACCATCGTGAGGACGATCAGGAGGAACGACAAGATGCTGTCGTTGTTGTAGAGCAGGTCGCCGGTGGTCTGGCCGCCGAACAGGTTGCCCGAGCGCGCGAGTGCCACGATGCCCGTCGCCTGGAGGATCGCAAGACCCAGCGTCAGGTAGCGGGTGTACTGCGTGATCTTGGTCTGACCGGCCTGGCCCTCCTTCTTGAGGGCTTCGAGGCGGGGGATCACGACGACGAGGAGCTGCAGGATGATGCTGGCGGTGATGTAGGGCATGATGCCCAGCGCGAAGACCGTCAGCTGCAGCAGTGCACCGCCGGAGAAGACGTTGATCAGCGCGAACAGGCTGCTGTTGTCACCGTTGGTTGCCGCGTCGACCGAGTCCTTGACGTTGCCGACGTTGATGCCCGGCGCCGGCATGGTCGAGCCCAGGCGGAACAGCACGATGATGAACAGGACGAAGAGGATCTTCTTCCGCAGGTCGGGCGTCCTGAATGCATGGACGAAGGCGCTGAGCACCGAGATCCTCCTCGTGCACCGGAGTGCTTCGGTATGACGGACAAAAGCGGGCTTTCGCCCGCAAGGTGACTCTAACAGTCACCCAAGCAGCCGGGGCAGGACGTGGCGTCCTGCCCCGGACAGCATCAACCGAGAACGGTGACGCTGCCGCCGGCTGCTTCGATCTTGGTCTTGGCAGACCCGGAGAACTTGTTCGCCGTGATCTGGAGCTTGACCGTGATCTCGCCCTGCCCGAGGACCTTGACCGGACGACCCTTGCGGACCGCGCCGTTGGCGACGAGCGACGCGACGTCGACGTCACCACCCTTGGGGTAGAGCTCCTCGAGACGATCGAGGTTGACGACCTGGTACTCCTCGCGGAACGGGTTCTTGAACCCCTTCAGCTTGGGCAGTCGCATGTGGATCGGAACCTGGCCGCCCTCGAAGCCCGCGGGGACCTGATAGCGAGCCTGGGTGCCCTTGGTGCCTCGACCGGCAGTCTTGCCCTTCGAGCCCTCACCACGACCCACGCGGGTCTTGGCGGTCTTGGCTCCCGGTGCGGGACGCAGGTGGTGCAGCTTGAGCGCCATGTCAGTCAACCTCCTTGACGTCCACGAGGTGCGAGATGGACGCAGCCATACCGCGAATCTCGGGACGATCTTCCTTGACGACGACGTCGCCGATGCGCTTCAGACCGAGCGTGCGCAGGGTCTGACGGTGATTGGGCTTGCGGCCGATGCCGGACTTGACCTGAGTGACCTGGATCTTCGCCATCACGCACCCACTCCGGCCTCTGCCTTGGCCTTGGCCTCGGCGATGCCTTCCTTGCCGGCCCGCAGGAGCGCCGCCGGAGCGACCTCCTCGACCGTCAGGCCGCGACGCGCCGCCACCATCTCCGGCGACTCGAGCAGCTTGAGGGCCGCCACGGTCGCGTGGACGATGTTGATCGCGTTGGACGAACCGAGCGACTTGGACAGGACGTCGTGGACGCCTGCCGCCTCGAGCACGGCGCGCACCGGGCCACCGGCGATGACGCCGGTACCGGGCGATGCGGGACGCAGGAAGACGACGCCAGCCGCCTTCTCGCCCTGCACCGGGTGCGGGATCGTGCCCTGGATGCGGGGAACGCGGAAGAAGGACTTCTTGGCCTCTTCGACGCCCTTCGCGATCGCGGTCGGGACTTCCTTGGCCTTGCCGTAGCCGATGCCGACCTGACCGTCGCCGTCGCCGACGATCACGAGAGCGGTGAAGCTGAAGCGACGACCACCCTTGACGACCTTGGCGACACGGTTGATCGTGACGACCTTCTCGATGTAGTTGGACTTCTCGGCTCCGCGGTCGTTTCCACGACCGCGTCCGCCTCCGCCTCCGCGGCGCTGCTGCCCGCTCATGCGGCACTCCTCTGGTTGTTAGTCTTCATCAGAACTCCAGTCCGCCCTCGCGCGCGCCGTCAGCCAAGGCTGCGACACGGCCGGCGTACTTGTTGCCCGCGCGGTCGAAGACGACGGTGGCGACACCGGCGGCCTTGGCGCGGTCGGCGACGAGCTCGCCGACCTTGCGGGCCTTGGCGGTCTTGTCACCGTCGGACGAGCGCAGATCGGCTTCCATCGTCGACGCGGAGGCCAGCGTGCGGCCCTCGAGATCGTTGACGACCTGAGCGACGATGTGCTTGCTCGAGCGAGTGATGACGAGACGCGGACGCTCCGCCGAACCCTCGATCTTCTTGCGTCCTCGCACCTGACGGCGCAGACGCGAAGCCGTACGGGGCGACGTGTGCTTGGCGTGCTTGATCGAGATAGCCATGACTACTTACCAGCCTTTCCGACCTTGCGGCGGACGTGCTCGCCGGCGTAGCGGACGCCCTTGCCCTTGTAGGGCTCGGGCTTGCGGATCTTGCGGATGTTCGCTGCGACCTCACCGACGGCCTGCTTGTCGATGCCGTGCACGGCGAACTTGGTGGGCGACTCGACCGAGAACGTGATGCCCTCGGGAGCCTGGACCGGGACCGGGTGGCTGAAGCCGAGCGCGAACTCGAGTGCAGCCGGGCCCTTGGCCTGGACGCGGTAACCGACGCCGACGATCTCGAGCTTCTTCTCGTAGCCCTCGGTGACACCGGTGACCATGTTGGCGATCAAGGTGCGCGAGAGACCGTGGAGAGCCTTGCTGCGACGCTCGTCGTTGGGACGCTCGACAGCGAGGCTGCCGTCGTCCGCCTTGGAGACCGTGATGGGCTCCGCGACGGTGTGCGACAGCTCGCCCTTGGGGCCCTTGACGCGTACGTCCTGGCCCTCGATCGTGACCTCGACCCCGGACGGGATCGTGACGGGAATCTTGCCAATGCGTGACATGTGTTCAGACCCCTCTCACCAGACGTAGGCGAGGACTTCTCCGCCTACGCCCTTCTGGTTGGCCTGGCGGTCCGTGAGCAGACCCTGGCTCGTCGAGATGATCGCCACGCCGAGTCCACCGAGCACCTTGGGCAGGCCGGTCGACTTCGCGTAGACGCGAAGACCCGGCTTGCTGATGCGGCGGATGCCGGCGATGGAACGCTCGCGGTGCGGCCCGTACTTGAGGGTGATCGTGAGCGTCTTGCTCACCTCGCCCTCCTTGGGCTCGGCGACCTCGATGGCGGTGATGTAGCCCTCCTGCTTCAGGATCTCGGCTACGCCGGCCTTGAGCTTGGAGTACGGCATCGACACGCTGTCGTGGTACGCCTGATTGCCGTTGCGGACACGCGTCAGCATGTCGGCGATCGGATCGGTCATTGTCATAGTTCGTGTGTTCCATTCCTGCCGCGGTTTCCGTCGTGCGACGGACCTGCGGCTTTCAGAGGTAGGTGATTACCAGGAGCTCTTCGTGATGCCCGGCAGCTCGCCGCGGTGTGCCATCTCGCGAAGGCAGATGCGGCAGAGGCCGAACTTCTTGTAGACCGAGCGGGGTCGGCCACAGCGCTGGCAACGGGTGTAGCCGCGTACCGCGAACTTGGGCTTGCGGGCGGCCTTGACCTTGAGTCCAGTCTTCGCCATGTCAGTTCTCCTTGTACGGGAAGCCGAGCAGCTTGAGCAGCGCGCGACCCTCGTCGTCGTTGGTGGCCGTGGTGACGATCGTGATGTCCATTCCGCGCGACCGGTCGATCTTGTCCTGGTCGATCTCGTGGAACATGACCTGCTCGGTCAGACCGAACGTGTAGTTGCCGCGGCCGTCGAACTGCTTGGGCGAGAGCCCACGGAAGTCGCGGATGCGGGGCAGCGCGAGCGTCAGCAGACGGTCGAGGAACTCCCACATGCGGTCGCCACGCAGTGTGACGTGCGCGCCGATCGGCATGCCCTCACGCAGCTTGAACTGCGCGATGGACTTGCGGGCCTTGGTGACCTGCGGCTTCTGTCCCGTGATGGCCGTGAGGTCGCGAAGCGCGCCCTCGATCAGCTTGCCGTCGCGGGCAGCCTCGCCGACGCCCATGTTGACGACGATCTTGGTGAGGCCGGGAACCTGCATCACGTTGGCGTACTCGAACTGCTCACGA
>CAWDXV010000020.1:0-15615 GCA_963806345.1 uncultured Actinomycetota bacterium
ACTCAAGCGCGCGGACCGCACGGGCAAGCGCAATCTGTGGCTGCGCCTGCTCGACCGGCTCGGCCTCGGGCTTCGACAGCTAGGCGACGAGCTCCCGCAACGCTGCGTCGGAGGCGAACAGGGCCTCCCGGTCGTACGTCGAGGTCGAGCCAGCAGCTCGTCGGCGCCGGTCCTCTCGGCGAGCTGCTCGAGCGCGCGGCGACGGTCTCGGGGCTCCGGCCACGGCGCGGTCGAGGGACTCCTCGACCCGGTCGGTCAGCTGCGCGGTCCACGGCTGCCGGCGGATCTCCGCGGCCGGCTCCAACGGCGGGAACTCACCGGTCTGCCGCGACCGTGCCATCGCCCACGCCTCCGGCAACGCCAGCTCGCGCGCCGTCAGGTCGTCGTCGGCGACCGTGACGTCGAGGGACACCACGACGTACGGACGCTCGACGCCAGGACTCGGCCGGAAGTCACGCCGGTACGACTCGAGGACCTCGTCGAGCCGCTGCTCGGCCAGGATCGGCCCGCCGATGACGACCGGCAGCCCGAGGCGCGCCGCGATGACCGTGCCACGGCCGGTCGCGAGGACGTACATCGGCACGCGGCCGGTGCCTGCGGTCGGGCGGTCACGCCGCCTCGCCCTCGAGGTACGCCCGCAGGTCGCGCAGGTCGTCCTCGAACGTGTCGGGCCCGTGGTCACGCAGTGCCTCACGTACGGGCGCGGTGAACCCGAGCGAACGGCCGAGACCGAGGTCGATCCGGCCGGGGTACAACGCCTCGAGCATCAGGAACTGCTCGGCGACGACGAGCGGCTGGTGGTGCGGCAGCATGACGCCGCCCGAGCCCAGGCGGATGCGCTCGGTGCGGGCGCCGATCGCGGCCAGCAGCACCGGCGGCGAGCCGCTCGCGATGCCGGGGACCGCATGGTGCTCGGCGACCCAGAACCGGTCATACCCGAGCCGCTCGGCGTTGATCGCCCGATCGATCGAGCCGGTCAGCCCCTCGGCCTCGGGGCGACCTGCACGCGTACGCGACCGGTCCAGGAGCGAGAGCTTCACACCTGGTTCAACTCACGCGGGCGCTGTTGCTTCCCGGCGGGGAGCCAACCAGGCCGCGACATGAAAAGACCCGGTCAAGGAACAACCGGGTCTTTATCCTTTGTGGAGCATAGGAGACTCCGTCGCGCGCGCTCGCACGAACGTTGACCCACGTACTCAGCAAACCCGGGAGACGCGACGCGCGCTCCTCCTCGAATCGCTGTGCCAGATACCAATCAGAAAGACCCGGTCAAAGAGCGCCCGGGTCTTCTGATTGGTGGAGCATAGGAGATTCGAACTCCTGACCTCTTCGATGCGAACGAAGCGCGCTACCAACTGCGCCAATGCCCCTCGTGCTGCCCGGCAACTTTATCAGGCGGTTCAGTGACCCACTGCGCGGCGTTCGTCGCCGGTGTCGTCGCTGCGCTTGGGCAGCTCGACGTCCTCGCCCTCGATGTGTCCCGAGGTCCAGGCACCGGCCTGGCCGAAGTCGATCGTGCGGACCGTGCGGCCCGCGCGGGGCTTCGTGACGTACGTCGGCAGGGTCACCGGGAGCGGGTCCCAGAGGGCTTCGCCGGTCGTCGAGACGGACGGCACGGCGATCACGATCTGGTCGTCGAGCGCGTTGGCCTCGAGCGGCAGGTCTTCCATCTGGTGCTTGCGGCCCGGGTTGATGTCCTCGAACTGGCCCGAGACGATGATCGTCTGTTCCTCGTCGTCGGCGGTCGACGCGGCCTTCTTCTTCTCGGCCTTGGGCTGCTTCGGCGTCTTGACCCGGGCGATGCCGAGCTCGCTGCGCACCTGGATGCGGCAGGCGATGAGCCACGCGACGATCAGGGCGACCGGAGCGGCGACCCAGAACGGTGCGATCACCGAGGCGCCGGCCAGGCCGCCGACGACCGCGGCGGAGGCGAGGAGGGTCAGGAGCGTACGACGACGGCGCCGGGCGGCAAGCCGCGCTGCGGGACGGTCGAGCGTACGGGCTGCGGGTGTCGCCACCTTCTCGGCGACAGGGGTCGCTGCGACAGGCTCAACGACCGAGGCGACAGGCTCGACGACCGATGGTGTCGGCTTCGCGACGGGGCGGGCGATGACGCGGGACTGCGAGCCGGAGGTCTCGACCGAGGCGTTCTTGCTGGCCTCGTCGTATCGGCGCAGGGCAAGGGGCACGAAGTACGCGGCCCAGACGGCCACGACAAACGCGATGATCAACCCACTGCTGGCACCCACGTGCAAAACGGTAGGCGGTGCGGGTCCACTTGCCCGGCAGCCATGGCCGTGTGTCGCCTGAGAACTTGTGGGACGGGTGTGACTCGGCGCGTCCGGTGGCGGACGAAGGGTGAGGATTTGCGGCTGCTGGAGCTACCCGGAACGCTCATCGTCGGTCCGAGACGACGGCGGGCCGAGGCGCTTCATGAGACCGCCGGGGACGTCCTCGACGAGGACCTGGAAGATCCGGTGGTCCCGCCACTCCCCCGCGATGTGCAGGAAGCGCCGGGCCAGCCCGATCTCGGCGAAGCCCAGCTTCTCGACGACGCGCAGGCTCGCCGCGTTCTCCGGCCGGATGGCGATCTCGACGCGGTGCAGGCCCACCGTCAGGAGCAGGTGGTCCGTCACCAGGGCCACCGCGGTCGGCGTGATCGACCTGCCGGCATGGCTCTTGGCGACCCAGTAGCCAAGGCTGGCCCACCGCGCCGAGCCCCACGTGATGCCGTTGACCGTGAGCATGCCGACCATCTCGCCGTCCCACGTCAGCACGAACGGCATCGCCTGGCCCATGCGCGCCCGACGGCGCAGCGTCCCGACCATGCCGACGTACGACGTGGCCGGCGGCCCGGCCTCACGCGGCAGCGTCGCCTCCCACGGTCCGAGCCAGTCGGCGTTCTCGGAGCGCAACCGCGACCACGTACGGGCGTCGCGACGACGCAGCGGACGTACGCCGATGCGCCCGTGCGTGAGGACGACCGGCCAGCCGGGACTCAGGACCCGCTCCCTGCGCCGGGGTGGTCGCCGCCCAGCAGCTGGTCGACCGCGTGCGGCAGTACGTCGGCGAGGACCTCGAGGCCGTCCTTGACCCCACCGCGCGAGCCGGGCAGGTTGACCACGACGGCCTTGCCCGAGACGCCGGCCAGCCCTCGGGACAGCATCGCGGTCGGCACGCCCTTGGCAACGCCATGGGCGCGGATCGCCTCGGCGACACCGGGCAGCTCCCGGTCGAGCAGCGGGCGGGTCGCCTCGGGGGTGCGGTCGGTCGGGTTGATGCCGGTGCCACCGGTCGACAGCACGACCGAGACACCGTCGGCGAGCGCCGCCCGCATCGCCTCGGCGACGGGCTCGCCGTCACCCACGACGGCCGGCTCGCCGACCTCGAAGCCCCACGCCCGCAGTGCGTCGACGATCAGGGGTCCGGTCGTGTCCTCGTAGACCCCGGTCGACGCCCGGTTGGACGCGACCACGACGGCTGCCTTCATGCTCGCGTCCAGTCGCCGCTCTTGCCGCCGGACTTGGCGACGACCTCGATGTCGGTGATGCGGGCGAGCTTGTCGACGGCCTTGACCATGTCGACGACGGTGAGTGCGGCGACGCTCACGGCGGTGAGGGCCTCCATCTCGACGCCCGTACGATCGGCGGTCCGCACCGTCGCGGTGATCGCGACGGCGTCGTCCTCGACGACGAGGTCGACCTCCACGCCACCGATCGCCAGCGGGTGGCACAACGGGATCAGGTCAGGGGTCCGCTTGGTCGCCATGATGCCGGCGATGCGCGCGGTCGCGATGGCGTCGCCCTTGGGCACCCCCTCGCCGCGCAGCAGGCCGATGACCTCGGGGCTGACCTCGACGCGGCCGCGCGCCGTGGCGGTGCGGGCCGTGACGTCCTTGGCGGTGACGTCGACCATGCGGGCAGCGCCGGAGTCGTCGACATGGGTGAGCCGGTCGGGCATGGTCAGAACGGCCGATCGAGCACGAGGGTGCGGACCGTGTCGCCCATGTTGAGCGCGGTCTGGTCCTCGCCGACGATGATCAGCGCGTTGGCCTTGGCCAACGAGCCGATGAGGTGCGAGCCGTTGCCGAGGATCGGGGTGACCTTGGCTCCGCGGTGGGTGACCTCGAAGACGCCGCGGACGTACTGGCGGATGCCCGGCGTGGACCGCAGGTCCGAGGCCAGGACGGCGTGCACCATGGGACGGCGGTAGGGCGTGCGGCCCATCATGCGGCGGATCGCCGGCAGCACGAACACCTCGAACGAGACGTAGGCCGACACGGCATTGCCGGGCAGCGTGATGATCGGGGTCTGCTCGTCATAGACGCGGCCGAAGCCCTGCGGCTTGCCCGGCTGCATCGCGACCTCGACGAAGTCGACCGTGCCGAGCGCCGAGAGCGTCTCCTTGACGACGTCGTGGTCACCCTTGCTGATGCCGCCGCTCGTCACGACGAGGTCCGCGCGGACGAGCTGCTCCGAGAGCACCTTGCGGAAGGTTCGCGGACTGTCCTCGACGGCGCCGACGCGGTAGCAGATCGCACCGGCGTCGCGGACGGCCGCGGCGAGCATGTAGCTGTTGCCGTCGTGGATCGAGTCGAAGTCGAGGTGGGTGCCGGGCTCGCGCAGCTCGTCGCCGGTGGAGATCACGACGACGCGCGGCCGGGGACGGGCCTTGGCGCGTGGTGCTCCGAGCGAGGCCAACAGGCCGATCTCGCGGGGTCCCAGCACCGTGCCCTCGGCCAGCACCGTGTCGCCGGCCTTGATGTCGTCGCCCTTGGGCCGGATGCACGCGCCGGGTGTCGTGGACTCGTAGATCTCGACGCGAGCGTTGCCGTGGTCGGTCTTCTCGAACGGGATGACCGCGTCGGCGCCACGCGGGATCGGCGCACCCGTCATGATCTTGACCGCGGTGCCGGCGCTGATCGCGAACGGCCGGCCGGAACCTGCCGCGATCTCGCCGACGACCGGCAGCACGACCGGCTGCGCACGACTCGCCCCGGCAAGGTCCTCGGCGCGGATCGCGTAGCCGTCCATCGCGGAGTTGTCGAACAGGGGCAGGTCGGACGGGCTGACGAATGCCTCGTGCAGCGGCAGGCCGAGCGACTCGACGAGCGGTTGGTCGTACGCACCGAGCGGCCCGATGCCGCGGAGGATCTTCTCGAGGTGGTCCTCGACGGTCAGCATGCCTTCACGGACGCTGGCCGGCCGCGGTCGCGCGGCTGGCGCAGCAGCGGGCGCCGGCTCGGGGGACGTAGGCGGGGTGGGCGCCTCTTCGGTCGTTGAGCTTGTCGAAGCGACGGACGGGGTTTCGGCGGGCTCAGCGGGCGGGCTCGGATCGACCGGTGCAGGCGCAGTCGGCTCGGCCGAAGGCGGGTCAGGCAGGCGTACGGGCTGGGTCTGCTCGTCCTCGGAGGCGGGGCTCGAGGGGAATCCGGGGATCGGATCGGGCGGAGTGTCCGAGCCGAGCGGCAGCATGTTCTGCTCCGGCCCGTCGTCGGTTTCTCCTGGTGACATGCGAGTCAGCCTAACTGGGCGCCCGCCGGGACGCTCTGGGCCGCGCCGGAGTCGTCGAGCGCCACATCGCCACGCACCGTGACACCACGCCCGAACCGCCAGTCACCCTTGACCTTCAGCGAGGTGGCGTCGACCAGCGACGGCGCCTCCGGGATGCGCGCATCGAAGTCGGCGATCGTCGTGTAGAACCGGCGGTCGAGGTCGACCAGCGGCGCCGAGCTGACCTGCGCCCGGAGGCGGAAGTCCTCGCCGACGCCGTAGACGTCGGACCGCAGCAGCAGGAGGTCGTTGGTGGTCTTGACCGGCAGGAAGCGCGAACGATCGACCTCGATCGCGGTGGCGCCCTCGAACACCTCGACGGCTGCGCCCATCGCCGACTCGATCTGCACGACCTTGGTCGAGGACGGGTCCGTGGGATCGACGGTCTTGGCGTTGCGGATCAGTGGCAGGCCGAGGATGCCGTCGCGGGCCTCCAGCGTCGCCTTCATGACCCGCAGGTCGAACCACAGGTTGTTGCAGTGGAAGTACTTGTGCCGCTGCGGGTCGTCGGCCAGCGCCGCGTCATCCGGGTCGACCTGGGCGGTCTCGCGCAGCACGAGCCGGCCGTCGCTCTTGCGTACGACGATGTGGCCGCCCTTGACGTCGGCGGGCGTACGCCGGCAGACCTCCGCGGCGTACGGGGCACCCGATGCGGCGAACCAGCCCATCATCGCCGGGTCCGGCGCCGAGCCGAGGTTGTCGGCGTTGGACACCGTCGCGTAGTGGTAGCCGGCGTCGAGCAGGGCGTCGAGGATGCCCGACACCTCGAGCGCCGTGTAGAGGTCGCCGTGGCCCGGCGGGCACCACTCGAGCGACGGGTCGGCCGGCCAGTCGACCGGCGTCAGGTCGTCGGCGCGCAGCTTGGGCTCGCGGTTCTGCAGGAAGTCGATCGGCAGGCCCTCGACCTCGAGGTCGTCGTACTTCGCCAGCGCTGCGAGGGTGTCGTCGCGCGTGCGGAAGCTGTTCATGAACAGCAGCGGCAGGCGTACGTCGAGGGTCTGGCGCACGTGGCGCACCTGGCCGACGATGACGTCGAGGAACGTCAGATCGGGGCGCACGGAAAGCAGCGTCTTGGCGCGATCGAGGCCCATCGACGTGCCGAGGCCACCGTTGAGCTTGATGACGGCGGTCACCGCCGCCGCGGCCCGGCATTCCTCATCGCTGAGCTGGAGCGAGCCGGCATGGTCGATGCCATCGAGCGGATCGACGTCAGCCTCGCGGATCATCCCGCTCTCGCCCTGCTCGAGCTTGGCGTAGAAGGAGGAAAAGACATCGATCGCACGCTGGGGCACGCCCGCGTCCTGCATGCGCTGCTGCGCCATCTCGAGACCCGACATTCCACATACGCTAGCGTCAGCGCGTGACGAAGGCACAGGCACGTTTGGACCTCCTCGCCAGACGGCGTGCCATGAGCTCCGAGGCGCGCTTCGAAGCAGCCGAGGCCATCGCGCTCCACGTCCTCGCAGCGCCGGTCGTGGCGCGAGCCAAGCGGGTCGCCTGCTACCTCTCGATGCCGTCCGAGCCCGGCACGAGTCCGCTGATCACGGGCCTGTTGGCTCGCGGCATCGAGGTCATCGTGCCGCTCAGCCTCGACAACCGGACGCTCGACTGGGTCGCGTACGAGCCGGAGTCGGCACTCGTGACGACGCCGCTCGGCATCCCTGAGCCGGCTGGCGAGCGACTGGGGCCGGGGGCATTGGACTCGTGCGATGTCGTCATCGTCCCCGCCCTCGCGGTCGACCATGCGGGCTACCGACTGGGCCGGGGTGCGGGCTACTACGACCGCGCACTGGCCGGCGTACGAGCGCCGTTGTGTGCGCTCGTGTTCAGCCACGAGCTGCTGCCCGAGGTGCCGCACGAACCGCACGACGTACCCGTGCAGCTGGCGGTCACCCCGGGCGGCGTGTTCCGCGTGCCCTGAGCCGCGGACTCAGGACTGGTCCGCGCGGACGAGCTCGACCTCGATCTCGAGGCGGATCTCCTTGGAGACGAGGAGTCCACCGGCCTCGAGCGCCATGTTCCAGGTGAGGCCCCAGTCCTCGCGGTTGATCGTGCCGGAGGCACTGAAGATCGCGCGCTCGGCGCCCCAGGGATCCGTCGCCTGTCCGACGTACTCCGCGGCGAGCGTGACCGGACGCGTGACGCCCTTGATCGTCAGCTCGCCGGTCATCTGCGCCTCGGCGCCGCTCGTCGCGACGCCCGTGGAGCGGAAGGTGGCCTGCGGGTGGTTCGCCGCGTCGAAGAAGTCGTCCGACCTCAGGTGGTCGTCGCGGGTCTGGTTGCCCGAGCTGACCGATCCCATGTCGATGACGACCTCGACCTCGGACATGTCGAGCGGCTCGCGGATCGTGACGGTGCCCTCGACGCCGGTGAAGCGGCCGCGGACCTTGGTGAGGCCGAAGTGGCGGCCAATGAAGCCGACCTCGGCGTGGCCGGGATCGATCGTCCAGGTGCCGACGGCCGGCAGCTGGGTCTGTTCGATGACGGGTGCTGTGCTCATGATGATCATTCCTTTACGAGTAGTTATGTGCGTGTGCACACACTATACATTTGCGTGCGGATGCACGCAAGTAGTAGATTCGCCGCATGGCTGAAGACCGGGATCCCGTTGCTGCGTGGCAGGCCGTCCTGCGTGCCCAGAACCGCGCCCTCCGGGCGATCGAGCAGGACCTGCACGACCAGGGACTCATCCCCCTGTCCTGGTACGACGTCCTGCTCGAGCTCAACGCCGCGCCGGACCGCCAGCTGCGGATGCAGGACCTCGCAGCGCGGGTCGTGCTGTCCCGCACCCGCGTGAGCCGACTGGTCTCAGAGCTCGAGCGCGTCGGCTACATCGAGCGGGTTCCCGACCCCGACGACGGTCGCGCGACCCTGGCACGCATCACGCCCGAGGGCCGCACCGCTCGCCGCCAGGCCGCGCCGGTCTACCTGGCCGGCATCGAGCAGCACTTCAGCCGCCACCTCACAGGGGCACAGCAGGACGCCATCGCCAAGGGCCTGCAGCGCGTCGTCGACGCCCACGACGTGGACCCTCGGAGGTAGGGCTTACGCGCGCTCGGCGCTGCGGATCTCTCCTACCAGCTCTTCGAGCACGTCCTCCAGCATGATGACGCCCAGCACGGCACCGGTCTCGTCGGCGACCCGCGCCATGTGGGAGCCACGTGCCTGCATCGTGCGAAGGGCCTCGTAGAGCCCCGAGCCGGTGACCACCGTCGCCAGAGGACGCAGCCACTTGTCGGCGATCGTCTCGAGCCGGGACTCGTCGTCTGTCTCCAGGACGTCCTTGATGTGGAGATAGCCGGCGATCTCACCGTTGGCGTCGAGCACCGGGAAGCGGGAGAATCCGGTCTCGGCGCACGCCCGCTCGACGTCGACCGGTGTCGCACTCGGCGGGATCGTCACCAGCCCGGCGCTCGGCAGCAGCACCTCGTCGACCGTGCCCTCGTGGAAGTCGAGCGCACCCGACACCAGGCCGTACTCGTCCTCGTCGAGCAAACCCTCGCGGCGGGACTCCTCGACGAGACCCGCGACCTCATCGTGGGAGTAGGTCGACGCGACCTCGGCCGTGGGCTCGATGCGGAACAGTCGCACCATGAGGTTGGCCGTGCCGTTGAGCAGAACGACGAACGGGCGCAGGATCGCCACGACCGCCAGCATGAACGGGCCGAGGAACAGGGCCGCGCGATCCGGGCCGACCAGGGCCAGGTTCTTCGGGACCATCTCGCCGAGGACGACGTGGGAGAAGACGACGATCGTCATGGCGATCACGAACGACGCCGGGTGCACCAAGCCCTCCGGCAGTGACACCGCTTCGAACACCGGCTCGAGAAGGTGTGCGATCGCGGGCTCGCCGACGGCACCGAGACCCAAGGAGCAGATCGTGATGCCGAGCTGGGCGGCAGCAATCACCAACGTCAGGCTCTCGATCGCCCGCAACGCCATGCGGGCCGTGCGTGAGCCGGCCTGCACCCGGGGCTCCAGCTGCGTACGCCGTGCCGAGATCAGTGCGAACTCAGCAGCAACGAACAGCGCGTTGAGGGCCAGCAGGAGCACCGTGAGGAGGATCGCGATGACAGGACTCATGACTCGTCACCGTCCGGACCGTCGTCGTCGACCGTGAGGGACACCCGATCGATGCGCCGGCCCTCCATGCGCTCGACCCGCAGCGTCACCACCAGCGGCTCCGGATCGTCCTCGTCGTCATCGGGGGTGCGATCGAGGTGCAGCGTGACGGTGTCGTCGCGCACTGCGATGCGGCCGAGCTTCTCGTGGATCAGGCCGGCGATCGTCTCGTAGTCCTCACCTTCGGGCAGCGCGACGCCCGTCTGCTCCTCGACCTCGTCGGGGCGCAGCAGACCCGAGAGCGACCACGTGCCGTCGCGCCGGTGCCGGCTGCGCGACGAGAGCCGATCGTGCTCGTCCGCGATGTCACCGACGATCTCCTCGACCAGGTCCTCGAGCGTCACGACACCATCCGTGCCGCCGTACTCGTCGACGACCACTGCCATCTGCATGCCCTGTTCGCGGAGCAGCGAGAGCAACGGGTCGAGCTCGATGCTGTCAGGCACGGTCGTCGCCGGATCGATGATGTCGGCGATGCGGACGTTGCGTCGGCGGTCCGGCTCGATGCCGACGGCACGCTTGATGTGCACGATGCCGATGACGTCGTCAGGGCTCTTGCCGATCACGGGGAACCGGGAGTGGCCGGTCTGGCGCGCCGCCTCGATCACGTCGAACGCCGTCTCGCGGCTCTCGAGGAAGTGCACCCGTACGCGCGGCGTACGGACGTCGGCGGCGGTGCGGTCGCCGAACGCGATGCTGCGGGCCACGAGGTCGGCGGTCTCGTCGTCGATCGCGCCTTGCTTGGCCGAACGCAGCACCAGCGAGCGCAGCTCGACCGGCGAGCGGGCCGAGCGAAGCTCCTCCTGCGGCTCGACGCCGAGCGATCGCAGGATCGCGTTCGCGATGCCGTTCAGCAGCCTGATCGGCCAGGCCATCAGCTTCGTGAACGACCGCTGAATCCACTGCGTTCGCCTGGCGGTTTGCAGCGGAAGCGCCAGGGCGAGCTTCTTGGGCACCAGCTCGCCGACCAGCATCGTGACGATCGTGCTCAGCACCAGCGCGACGCCGTACCCGATGGCCTTCAGCGCTCCGCCCGTCAGCCCCAGGGACTCGAGCGGGTCGTGCAGCAGCTTGCCGATCGCAGGTTCGGCGAGGAATCCGATGGCCAGGTTGGTGATCGTGATGCCGAGCTGGGCGCCGCTGAGCTGCGTGGAGAGCGTACGCAGCGCCGCCAGGGTGCCTTGGGCGCGCTTGTCGCCGGACTCGGCCGCACGTTCGACCGTCGCCCGGTCGACCGTCACCAGGGAGTACTCAGCGGCCCCGAACACCCCGCAGCTCAGCATGAGGAGCAAGGACAAGGCCAGCAGCAGCCATTCGGTCATCGCTGGGCTCCGAGAGGACTGTGTCGACGAGGACTAGCCCAACGAGGGAAGTGATCGGTCACGGTGCGGGCAACTGTACCCTTGGGGTGCCTCATCGATCGAGCGGGAGCAAGACGTGCCGAAGTACCAGTACCAGTGCAAGGACTGCGGAGAAGCGCTGGAAGTCCAGCAGAGCTTCACCGACGATGCCCTGACCGTCTGCCCCAACTGCGGCGGCGATCTCCGCAAGGTCTTCAACGCGGTCGGTGTCGTCTTCAAGGGCTCCGGCTTCTACCGCAACGACAGTCGATCGGGCTCGACGTCGAGCGACGCCGCCAAGCCGGCCGCCAAGGAGAGCTCGACGCCGTCGAGCTCGAGCTCGTCCGACTCCTCGTCCACGAGCTCAGCCCCGGCCAAGAAGTCCGGCAAGGAATCCGCAGCCTGATCCGGCGCGGCTGTGGACAGCGCTGAGCGCTGTCTGCCGGAACTTCCTAGAGTCCCGGCATGGACCGGATCCATCGCTTCGTCTTCGAGCACCGACGCACGCTTGCCGCCGTCTTCGCCGGCCTCGCCGTCCTGACCGCGCTCTCCGCAATGAGGCAGGAGTCCGACGGCACCTCGGTGCTCGTCGCCCGACATGACCTCCGTAGCGGCCATGTGCTCGCGGCTTCGGACGTACGCACGACGACGGTGCCGCCGAGCTCACGACCGTCACACGCCCTCGGCCGCGGGGCCGCAATCGGTCGCCGGGTCGCCGGCCCGATGCGCGCCGGCGAGGCGATCACCGACTACCGGGTCCTGCAGGACGATGCGTTGTCCGGGTATGCCGACGACGCCGTGCTCACCACGATCCGGGTGGACCGGGCCGACGGCCTCACCGGCCTGCACGTCGGAGACCGCGTCGACGTCATCGCGGTGGATCCTGACGGCGAGAGCAAGGCCAAGGTCGTCGCCCGCGCCGTCGAGGTCGTGACGCTGCCTTCAGGCGGCGACTCCGAGGTGGTGCCCGTCGGCATCGTCACGACCGAGAAGATCGCCCTCGCCCTGGCGACGGCGGCACTCGAGGCGCGGTTCAGCGTCATCACCTCGTCCTAGTCGGCTGCCTTCGGCTCTCGCTATGGTCAAGGGGTTCGTACCCGACCAGTAGGGGGAAACATGATCAAGGGCTTCAAGGACTTCTTGATGCGCGGCAACGTCGTCGACCTCGCCGTCGGCATCGCGATCGGCGTCGCCTTCACGACGCTCGTCGCTGCCTTCGGCGCCAACTTCGTCGACCCCATCATCGCCAGCGTCGGCGGCGGCGATGCCGACTCGCGCGGCCTCGGCTTCCACATCACCGACAGTGAAGCCACGTTCGTGAACATCGGCGGCATCATCAACGCACTCATCGTGTTCGTCGTGACGATGGCCGTCATCTACTTCGCGATCGTGGTCCCGGTGCAGAAGCTCCAGGCAATGCGCAAGCCCGGACCCGGCGTCGACGAGCCCGAGGCAGTGCCTGAAGACATCGCGCTGCTGCGTGAGATCCGCGACTCGCTCGCCCGTCAGCAGCGCCCGCCGGTCTAACCGTGGTGCGGGGGGACGTCGCGGAGGTAGTCGTCGTCGCGTGACGACGACTCCTTCTCGCCCCAGCCCTCCGCGGTCTCGTCGCTCGTCGCGTCGGGGAGCAGGTCGCCGAGCAGCTCGGCGGCCCTCCGCCGACGCTCGACCTCGTCCTTGCTGAGCCTGGCGGGTCGCTCAGACGAGGTCATCGAACCAGTCCGGCGTGAGCTTGGGGTGGTCGGGATGCCAGCCCGTACGGTCGCTGAACAGCTGCGAGCTGACTCGCTGCGAGCGGGTCAGGATCTCGAGCTTCTCGCCGCCCAGCCGCAGGATCCAGCCCGGCAGGAAGTGACCACCGCGGCGCCCGGCCGCCATCGCGATCGTGTCGACGTAGTCGCGGCGCTGCACCGGCTCTGCGCCGACGTTGTAGACGCCGCCTGGGACCGTCAGGGCGTGCACGACCGCGGAGCCGACGTCGTCCGGGTGGATGACATGCATCCAGGAGCTCTCGGCACCGAGGCCGATCGACCGGCCCGCCGCCGCGCGCCGGAACAGCCAGGCCGTGTTGCGGTCGTTGCCGGTGATGAGGCCGAATCGGAGGCTCACGGCAGTGCCGCCGGCCGCCTCGATCGCCTTGACGTTGTCCTCAGCAACCACGACGGGCTCGGTCGCATGGGTCACGTCGACCGGGCTGTGCTCGTCGATCCAGTCGTCGTCCTGGTCGGCGTACATGAAGCTCAGGCTCTGCTGGATGATCCGCCCGACACCTGCCCGTTGGGCCGCTTCGGTCACGACCTTCGAGCCGTGGAGCCGGATCCGGTCGATCGCCTTGAGCGATCCCGGGCGGAGGGCGCGCGTGCCGACCGGCACCCTCGTGGCGAGGTTGGCGACGGCGTCGCAGCCGGCCATGCCCGCGGATAAGGTGTCGAGGTCGTACAGGTCACCGAGGCAGGTCTCGGCGCCGGTCGCAGCGATCAGCTCGGCACTCCTGGGCGTACGGGCGAGCCCGACCACCTCATGACCCGCGAGGTGCAGTGCGGCAATGGACGATCGGCCCATGACTCCGCTCGCACCCGTGAGAAAAACCTTCACGAACTCTCCCTGGTGGAGGATCCCGGGCACCATCTGCCGGGGAATCCCCGGGTGTTGGCCGGTGGGCCGCCCGGAGATTACGAAAGGATAACAATTCTCCCGAGCCGCGTGTTACCTCTTGGTAACTTTACGGTTTCTGAACGAGCGGGACGATGTCGGCGATCGAGTCGAAGATCTGCGTCGGCCGGAACGGGAAGCGCTCGATCTGCCCCGGCGCCGTCGAGCCCGTGAGCACCAGGAACGTGCGCAAGCCGGCCTCGAGACCCGACAGCACGTCGGTGTCCATGCGGTCGCCGATCATGACGGTGGTCTCGGAGTGGCCCTCGATCTGGTTGAGCGCGCTGCGCATCATGAGCGGGTTGGGCTTGCCGACGAAATAGGGCTCGACGTTGGTCGCCTTGGTGATCAGCGCGGCGACGGAGCCGGTGGCGGGCAGCGAGCCACCGGGCGACGGGCCGGTCGGGTCCGGGTTGGTCGCGATGAACCGCGCCCCGTTCTCGATCAGCTGGATCGCGCGGGTGATGGCCTCGAACGAATAGGTCCGGGTCTCGCCCAGGACGACGTAGTCGGGCTCGCGGCTCGTCATGATGTAGCCGACATTGTGAAGGGCCGTCGTCATGCCGGCCTCGCCGATCACGTACGCAGTGCCCTCGGGCCGCTGCTCACTGAGGAACTTCGCGGTGGCCAGGGCCGAGGTCCAGATCGCCGACTCGGGCAGGTCGATACCGGCCACGCGCAGCCGGGCGCACAGGTCCCGTGGCGTGAAGATCGAGTTGTTGGTCAGGACGAGGAACTTGCGTCCGGTCTCGGTGAGGCGCGCGATGAACTCCGCCGCGCCGGGGATCGCCTTCTCCTCGTGCACGAGAACGCCATCCATGTCGGTCAGCCACGTCTCGATCGGCTTCGTCGTCATGCCGCTATTGTCCACCAGCCGCGTGCTGTTCGAAGAATCGCCAGATCAACGTGCTGGCATCGATCTCCTGCGTCATGACACCGGATACGCGCCCCGAGGGGTACGGCTTGCCTCCCGGCCAGCGGTGACCGCCGTTGTCCACGACATACACATTGACGTCCGAGCCGGCCCGGCAGGTCTTCCAGGTGAAGTGGCGGACGTGCCGGGACACCGTGGTCGTCGCGCTGGCGGCGGGGCAGCTGTCGTGCGCGGCCCAGCTCGCCATGACGTCGTTGACGGGCGGCAACGGGCCGATGACGGTCTTGGCTCCGGCGTACGGGACCACCGTGTCGCGCAAGCCGTGGAAGTAGATGATCGATGCCGGCGGAGCGCTCCGGCAGGTGTCGTTCCAGTAGGGCCCGGACACCGCGCCGTACGCAGCGAACCTCGTCGACCCGTCACAGGCCAGCGCGAGCGCCAGGACCGAGCCGTTCGAGAAGCCGGTCGCGTAGACCCGCGACGCGTCGACGCAGGCCTCGGTCTTGACCTCCTTGACGAGGTTGTGCACGAACGCCAGATCCGAGGTCGGATGACTGATCGGCGTACGGAAGTCCCACTCGGTGACTCGCCCGCGGGCCAGCGGGGCCACGAGGATCGCGTGATGTTTGTCGGCGAGCTGGGCCATGCTCGTCGTGTCGATGACTCCTTGGGGCGTGCCGCCGTAGCCGTGGAACAGGACCACGACCGGGGTCTTGGTGGAGCCGTCGTATCCCGGCGGGACGTGGATCAGGTAGCGCCGTAGCTGCCCGCCAGAGTCCATCGTGCGCTCGGTGGTCCCGGCCGGCAGCGACCGCCCCGGGCTGCACTCGTCGCCGGGTTCGCGGATCGTCTCGGCCTTGCCGCACGAGGCCATCCCCAGCGCCAGGAGAGCGAAGATCGCTGCGAGGGCCAGCAGCCGCCTCACTGACCGGAACCTGCAGCGCACAGGCGTCGGAGGTGGTGGCACATAGAGGCGATCGTATGGGTTGGGACCAAGACTGGATAACCTGAGTCCTCACGCCCTCGTAGCTCAGTCGGATAGAGCGACCGCCTCCTAAGCGGTAGGCCACAGGTT
>CAWDXV010000021.1:0-289893 GCA_963806345.1 uncultured Actinomycetota bacterium
CTTCCACGGGCTTTCGCCCACAACGACCTCAACGTTGCGCGTCTACCAGTTCCGCCACGACCGCATAATCGCCAGGGGCCAGGAACGGCCCCCCGGGGTAGGTGCGCGCCCTTAGCAAAGCGGCAAGACCCCCGCAAGCGCGGCCGCGTAAGCTTCGGCACGTCTCGTCTGTCCAGCTGTGGAACGCCCTAACGGGGGGCTTGCGGGCAAGGTGAACGAGGCGTCAACCATGGCGCCATGAGCGTTGCCGCCGCCTTGATCCTCGCCGCCGCGACGGCGTCCGCCCCGGCCTCCGCGGCGCGGGGCGGGGCGCCGGGCGTGCAGCTGGCGAGCGCGAGGCGCGCGCGACGATCGTCAGGGCGGCGGTCGTGCGGCAGGCCTCGGGCTGGCAGCAGGACGGCGATGCGCCCGGGCCGCAGATCAGCCGCCGCGGGCGGACCGTGCTCGTCGAATTCGAGTAGCAGGCCTAGTCGGGCTTCCAGCCGATCTCCGCGAACTCGGCCGACGCGGCACGTCGGTCACCGCCTCGTTGACGGTCACGGTTTCGCCCGGGGCGAGGCTGCGCTTGGGCGGTTGCACTTCCCAGCTGTAGACGATCCGGTCGCGCGCATCGCGCAGCACGATCAGGATCGGCGGCACGTCCTGCGCCGCGCCGCCGATGTTGGTGATCGTGCCGCTGGCGCCGAAAAACTCGGTGCCGTTGGGGAGCTGGCGGCGCTCCTGCTGGTCGGCGGGGAAGTCGAGCTGGAGGTCGGGCTGGCCCGACCGCGAAGGTCGGGCGGCTGACCGGGACCCAGTCGGGCAGGCCCCATACGAGACCGCCGCGATCGTGCCGGTGGCGAGCGCCGCGAAGATCGCCGCCGCCCAGGTCCACAGGCGAGCGGGTTGCGGCGGCGGCGGAACGGCGGCGCGGGTTCGAACTGCGAGGCGCCCGCGGGCTCGGGCGCGGCGTAAGGCGGCTCCTCGAACGGGGGCGGGGCGACGATCCTCGGCCAGCGGCGGGGCGCGCCTCGGGCTCGCGGGCCGGCGCCGTTCTGACGAAGCGGGGCGTCGGGCTCGCTGGCAGGCTCGGCTCGCGGGTTGCGGCGCCGGGCACGGTCTCGAGGGCAGCTGGAGCAGCGGCGGAGGAGCGGCCGTGGCCGGCTCGGCCGGGTCCTGGAACCAGCTGTGCCGGCACTTGGCGCAGCGCACCGTACGACCTTCCGGGCCGATCGCGCTGTCGGGCACGACGTAGCGCGTCGTGCAGGCGGGGCAGGCGATGATCATTCCACCGCGATTCCTAGGCCGTGCGCAAGCTGGGCAACAAGGCGCGTTGCCCGTGAGTTGCGCGCCCCTGCGGCTTTTTTCCACATCGATCAGCGGCTATAGCGCCCGCAGATGCCCAAATTCCGACCATCCCCGCCCACCGCGCCCGGGGCCGACCGTGAGCGGAGGGGAGGGGTCCATCGTCCAGTTCGACAACGTCGGCCTGCGCTACGGCACCGACCGCGAGGTGCTGAGCGACATCTCGTTCACGCTCTATCCCGGCAGCTTCTACTTCCTCACCGGCGCGAGCGGCGCGGGCAAGACCTCGCTGCTGCGGCTGCTCTATCTCGCCCAGCGGCCCTCGCGCGGGATCATCCGCATGTTCGGCACCGACGTGATCACCGTGCCGCGCGGCCGCCTGCCGGCGTTCCGGCGGCGGATCGGGGTGGTGTTCCAGGACTTCCGGCTGGTCTCGCACCTCTCGGCCTTCGACAACGTCGCGCTGCCGCTGCGCGTCTCGGGCGTGCCCGAAAGCGAGATCCGGAAGCCGGTCGCCGACATGCTCGAATGGGTCGGGCTCGACCAGCGCTCGGAGGCCCGCCCGGCGACGCTGTCGGGCGGCGAGCAGCAGCGCGTGGCGATCGCCCGCGCGGTGATCGCGCGGCCCGAGATCCTCGTCGCCGACGAGCCGACCGGCAACGTCGATCCCGACATGGCGCTCAAGCTGCTGCGCCTGTTCGAGGCGCTCAACCGGCTCGGCACGACGGTGGTGGTCGCGACCCACGACGTCCACCTGCTCAAGAAGGTGCCCGACTCGCTGATCATGCGGCTCGACCGCGGGCGGCTGTCCGATCCGACCGGGGCGCTGCGCTATCCGCCGCGGCGCGAGGCGGTCGGGCAATGACCGCGCGCTGTCAGGCAAGAGCGGGCCGATCCGCCGCAACGCGCCGCGCTTCGGCACCGGCGACCGGCTGGTGCCGCACGCGCGGCTCGCCGGGCCGATGCCGTGGGTCATCGCGATCATGATCGCGCTGACGGTGATCGCCGCCGGCGCCGGGCCTGGCGCTGCGCAAGCTGTCCGACAACGCCCGAGGCGGAGATCGCCGGCGGGCTGACCGTGCAGATCGTCGAAGGCGCGCCCGCCGAACGCGAGCGGCAGGCCGAAGTGGCGGTGCCGCTGCTCGGCAACCGCGAGGACGTGGCCGACGTGCGCCGCGTGCCCGAGGCCGAGCTCGACGCGCTGCTCGAGCCGTGGCTCGGCCAGCAGGGCGTGGCCGAGGAGGACGCGATCCCGGTGCCCGGCGCTGATCGACGTGCGGCTGTCCGGCCCGGTCACCGCGCGGCGGCTCGAGGAGCTGCGCGCCTCGCTGACCGCTTCGGCGCCGGCGGCGCGGCTCGATGCGCAGGCGCGCTGGCTCGAGCCGGTGTTCGACGCGGTCGCCTCGCTGCAATGGCTTGCGGCGGGGCTGATCGTGCTGCTCGCGGCGACCAGCGCGGCGGCGGTGTGGCTGGCGGCGAGCAGCGCGCTCGGCTCCAACCGCGAGACGATCGAGATCATCCATCTGCTCGGCGGCACCGACGCCCAGATCGCGCGGATCTTCCAGCGCTCGATCGGGCTCGACGCGGTGCTCGGCGGGCTCGTCGGCCTGGCGCTCGGGCTGGCGGCGATGGTGCTGCTCGGGCGCCAGTTCGCCGGGCTCGGCTCGGGCATGGTCGCGGGCGGCGCGCTCGGCCCGGTCGATTGGGGTCTGCTCGCGGCGATCCCGGTCGCCGGCCGTGGTCCTGGCGATGCTGACCGCGCGGCTGACCGTGCTTGCCGCGCTGAGGCGAATGCTGTGATCCGCCGCATCATTCGCTCTCGTGGTGGTCGCCTGGGTGTTCGGGTTCCTGTGGTTCGCGATCGCGCTGCCGCAGCCGGCCGGGGCCGAGAAGACCGATGCGATCGTCGTCCCGACCGGCAGCGGCGGCCGGATCCCGCGCGGGCTGGCGCTGCTGCGCCAGGGCACGTCCGAGCGGATGCTGGTGACCGGAGTCGACGCCGAGGTCAGGCCGCGCGAGTTCGCCGCCGAATACGATGTCTCGGCGCGGCTGATGGAGTGCTGCGTCACGCTCGGCTTCGCCGCGCTCGATACCCGCGGCAACGCGCGCGAGACCGCCGTATGGATGGCCGAGAACGACGTCCGCTCGATCCGCCTGGTTACTTCGGACTGGCACATGCGCCGCGCGGCGCGGCGAGCTCGATGCGATCCTGCCCGAAGGCACCCCGGTGCTGCGCGATGCGGTGCCCACCCAGCCCTCGCTGTGGATCCTGCTGCTCGAGTACCACAAGCTGCTCGCGATCTGGATCGCCCGTGCCATCCGGGTTGAGCGGGCATGATCGTGCTGCGCAACTTCCTGTTCTACGCCGTGTTCTACGCCGCGCACGGTGTTCTACGTGAGCGCCGCGGTGCTGATGGCCTGGTTCGCGCCGCGGCACATCCGGCGGTTCCCCGATGCCTGGTCGCGCTTCCACCGCAGCTGCCTGCGCCTGTTCGTCGGGATCACGGTGAAGGAGACCGGCGCGAGGCCGCAGGGCTCCGCGCTTTATGCGTTCAAGCACGAGAGCTTCTTCGAGGCGATCGACCTGCCCAACACGCTCGATTACCCGGTCCCGTTCGGCAAGGAGGAGCTGTACCGGCTGCCTGGCTTCGGGCGCGCGGCCAAGGCTTACGGCTCGGTCACGGTGTACCGCCAGGCTGGCGCCAAGGCGCTGCGCTCGATGCTCGCCGAAGCGCGCACCTTCATCGGCACCGGGCGCCCGCTGGCGATCTTTCCCGAGGGCACCCGCGTCGCGCACGGCACCCGCCCGCCGCTCCAGTCGGGGTTCGCGGGCATCTACAAGCTGCTCGGCCTCCAGGTCGTCCCGGTCGCTGTGGACAGCGGCCCGCTCTATCACCGCTGGTTGAAGCGGCCGGGCACGATCACGCTGCATTTCGGCGAGCCGATCGAGCCGGGCCTGCCGCGCGAGGAGATCGAGGCCCGCGTCCACGCCGCGATCAACCTGCTGAACAGCTAAGCCTGGGCCGTGATCGGCCGCGCAAGGCGACACTTCTGGCGCGAATGGTCCGAATGGTCGCAGTGACCATGGCACTTCGACTAAGGCGACACTTCCAGCCGCGAATGTTCCCAATGTTCGCAGTGGCCATGGGCGTTCGGCGAGCGCCCCCGCGCCGCCACCAGGCAGGAATATCGAACGAGGGCAAACCTGGAGACTGCATGCCCTGGAACATAAAGCGAACATGCAGTGTAGGAAAACGATTTCGCGCGAGCTGCAGCCCGAACGCCGATACAGCCTAGTCGCCGTTGTGCTTGCGGCCGAAGTCGGGCCGCGCGTCGTCCTGGCCGATCGCGACGATCGAGCGGCGGATCTCGCGGGTGCGGGTGAACAGGTCGAACATCGTCTCGCCGTCGCTGGCGCGGATCGCCTCGCGCATCATGGCGAGGTCGGTGAGGAAGCGGTCGAGCATCTCGAGCACCGCGTCGCGGTTGTGGAGGAACACGTCGCGCCACATCGTCGGGTCGCTCGCGGCGATGCGGGTGAAGTCGCGGAAGCCGCCGGCCGAATACTTGATCACCTCGCCGCGGGTGACGTCCTCGAGGTCGGAGGCGGTGCCGACGATCGTATAGGCGATGAGGTGCGGGATGTGGCTGGTGACCGCGAGCACGAGGTCGTGGTGCTCGGCGTCCATCGTGTCGACGGTCGCGCCGAGCGCTTCCCAGAACTCGACCAGCGCCGCGACGATGGCCGGGTCGGTCGCCCTCGGGCGGAGTGACGATGCACCAGCGGTGGTGGAACAGCGTCGGCGAAGCCGGCGTCGGGCCCGCTGTGCTCGGTGCCGGCGACGGGGTGCGCGGGGATGATCGTGCGGCCGGGCAAGCGCCGCGGCGAGCGCCTGGCTGATGCTCTGCTTGGACGAGCCGACATCGCTGACCACCGCGCCGGGCGCGCAGCGCCGGGGCGATCGCGCGCGCGGCCTCGCCCATCGCGCCGACGGGGACGCACAGCACGACCAGGTCGGCATCGGCGGCGCGGCTTCGGCGGGCTGTCGCAGATCTCGTCGGCCAGCCCGCGCTCGCGGGCGCGCTCGCGGACCGCGGGATCGCTGTCGTAGCCACGCGTGGTGACGCCGGGCAGGTGCTCGCGCACCGCCAGCCCGATCGAGCCGCCGATCAGGCCGAGCCCGATCACCGCGACGCGCTCAAAGCTCACCGGCGGCTTCCGCCATCTCGCGCAGGGTGGCGGCGACTTCGTCCATCTGCTCGCGAGTGCCGATGGTAATGCGCAGCCCTTGCGGCAGGCCCTGGCCGGGCAAGTGCCGCACGGCGATAACCGCGCTCGGCAAGGCCGGCGAGGGCCGCCTCGGCGCTCAGCGCGCCCTCGAACAGCACCAGCACGAAGTTGCGCCTCGCTCGGCACCGCGCGCAGGCCGTGGTTGCCGAGCGCGCCGATGGCTTGCGGCGAAGCCGCGCCCGCTCCGCCCGGTTGTGCTCGTGCGAGGCGCGCACGAAGTCCTGGTCGGCGAGCGCGGCGAGCGCGGCCGCCTGCGCGCCGAGCGTGACGTTGAACGGCCCACGGATGCGGTTGAGCGCGTCGATGAGCCCCGGCGCGCCGGTGCCCCAGCCGACCCGCTCGCCGGCGAGGCCATAGATCTTGGAGAAAGTTCGGGTGACGAGGACGTTGTCGTGCGCGGCCGCCAGCGCCAGCCCGCCGTCGTCGTCCGCCGGGCGACGTATTCGGCATAAGCCTGGTCGAGCACCAGCAGCACGTCGGCGGGAGGCCGGCGTGGAGCCGCGCCAAGCTCGGCGCGCGGAGGAAGCTGCCGGTCGGATTGTTCGGGTTGGCAAGGAACACCACGCGCGTGCGCTCGGTCACGCAGCCGAGCAGCGCGTCGACATCGGTGCCGTAGTCGCGCATCGGGCGCCACCACCGGAGTCGCGCCGCAGCGCCGCGCGGCGATGTCGTAGACCGCGAAGCCATAGCGCGACGTAGATCACCTCGTCGCCGGGCCCGCGAAGGCCTGCGCGGCGAGATTGAGCAGCTCGTCCGAGCCGGTGCCGCACACGATCCGCACCGGATCGATGCCGTGCAGCGCGCCGATCGCCGCGCGCAGCTCGGTGGTCGGGATCGGGATAGCGCGACAGGAGCCGAAGCCGCGGCGACGCGCGGCGAGCGCGCGCTCGGCTGGTGCCGAGCGGGTTCTCGTTGGCCGAAGCTTGACCAGCTCGCGCCCGTCGGCGCCGGCTGCCTTGCCGGGCACGTAGGCGTGGATCCCCGCGATCCACGGCTTCTTCGGGCTTCGAGCTGGGGGTCCCATCCGTCACCGGCGCGCGCATAGCTGCTAGCGGGAGCATTGCCAGCTCGGTGGACCTTCAAGCCCGCGCAGCATGGCCACCGTGCTCGCCTCGACCTCCCGCCCGCTCGCGCTGGCGGGGCCCGCTTGCGCTAGACAGCGGGCAGGCGCTCGGCGGCGTACGATCGCCTACGAGACTTACGGCGAGCTGGCGGCGCGACAAGTCGAACGCGGTCCTGGTCTGCCATGCGCTGACCGGCGACCAGTACGTCGCCGCGCCGCACCCGATCACCGGCAAGCCCGGCTGGTGGGACCGCATCGTCGGCCCCGGCAAGCCGATCGACACCGACCGCTTCTTCGTCATCTGCGCCAACGTCATCGGCGGCTGCATGGGCTCGACCGGCCCGGCCGAGCCTCGATCCGGCGACGGCGAGCCCTACGGCATGCGCTTTCCGGTGATCACGATCCGCGACATGGTCCGCGCCCAGGCGTGCTGATCGATGCGCTCGGGCATCGAGCAGCTGCTCGCGGTGGTCGGCGGCTCGATGGGCGGGATGCAGGTGCTGCAATGGGCGGCCGACTATCCGGACGCGTGTTCTCGGCGATGCCGATCGCCACCGCCGCGCGCCACTCGGCGCAGAACATCGCCTTCCACGAAGTCGGCCGCCAGGCGATCATGGCCGATCCCGAACTGGCGGGACGGCGATTATTACGGCGCCGGCAACGCGCCCGACGAAGGGCCTGGCGGTGGCGCGCATGGCGGCGCACATCACCTATCTGTCCGAGACGGCGCTGCAGCGGAAATTCGGCCGCGGGCTGCAGGACCGCGACGCCAAGTCGCTTCGGCTTCGACGCCGACTTCCAGGTCGAAAGCTATCTGCGCCACCAGGGCACCAGCTTCGTCGACCGGTTCGACGCCAATTCCTACCTCTACATCACCCGCGCGATGGACTATTTCGACCTCGCCGAGGAGCATGGCGGGCGGCTCGCCGAGGCCTTCGCGGGCACAAGCGCGCGGTTCTGCGTGCTCTCCTTCGACACCGACTGGCTCTACCCGACCGCCGAACGCGCGCGATCGTCCACGCGCTCAACGCCGCCGGCGCGCCGGCCAGCTTCGTCGAGCTGTCGGCGCCGACGGCCACGACAGCTTCCTGCTCGAGGTCCCGGCGCTCGACCGCGTGGTGCGGGGGTTCCTGCATGGCTGAGCTGCCCCCGGCTACGCGCTGACCGAGGAGATCGACGTGGCGGCTACCCACGCCTACCTCGCGCGCAGCTACTGGTCGCCGAACATCCCGCTTGCGACGGTGGCGACAGCGATCGCCAACAGCCTGTGCGTCGCGGTCCGCCATGGCGATGAGCAAGTCGGCTTTGCCCGCGTGGTGAGCGACCGGGCAACTTTTGCCTATCTCGCCGACGTCTACGTGCTCGAGGAGCACCGCGGGCGGGGCCTCGCGCGAGCGATGGTCGGCTGGCTGCACGATCATCCCGAGCTGCGGGCCTGCGCCGCTGGCTGCTGATGGCTCCGTCGATGCCCATCGCTCTACGAGACGCTCGGCTGAACCCGCTCGCCCATCCCGAACGCGGGATGGAGCGGATGTTCCCGGACGTTTACGCATGAGCCAGTTGCGCCCCGACCTCGCGGTGATCGCGCGCCATGTCGCGCCCGGCAGCCGGGTGCTCGACGTCGGCTGCGGCGACGGCGAGCTGATGGCGGTGCTGCGCGACGAAAAGCAGGTCGACGCGCGCGGGATGGAGATCGATCCCGAGGAAATCGAAAAGTGCGTCGCGCGCGGGCTTTCGGCCGTCCAGGGCGACGCCGACCGCGACCTCGCCGACTATCCCGACAACGCGTTCGATTACGCGATCCTCAGCCAGACGCTGCAGACCGCCGAGCGACCCGACCTGATGCTCGAGCAATTGCTCAGGATCGGCCGCAAGGCGTTCGTCAGCTTCCCCAACTTCGCGCACTGGCGGATGCGCGCCTCGCTGTTGTGGAACGGCCGCATGCCGGTGAGCGCCACTTGCCGGTGAGCTGGTACGAGACCCAGAACATCCACCACGTCAGGCGGGACCGGTCCTTCAGCTCCTCGCCGACAAGGGCGTGGCGATCGAGCGAAGCTGGTTCTTCAGCGGCAACCGCGAGATCGGGGCGGCGGGCGCCAACTGGCGCGCCGAGTACGCGGTTTATCTGCTGAACCGCTAAGCTGCACCCAAAGCGCAGGTCTTCGCCCATCAGCGCCTCTTTGCCGACGGTTGGTTCAGCGTAACGCCCCTATGAGTGGACGTGTGCTGCACCATAACCCAGGAAGCCGTCGCGGGCCGTGCCCGGAGAAGTGGATCGACCAGTACGCGCACCTGCTCACGCTGATCGTCCAGGAGGCGCCGTCGGGCGACTATCCCCTCGAGAACGAGTTCTTCGACCGGGCGCGCATACGCTCCGACGAGGAGCTGCTGGTGGCACAGGGCCGTGTCATGCAGATCGTCGCGGCGATGTCACCCGACGGGGTCCTGGCGGGGCACACGCAGCTCGTGTTCTCGGACACCGACCCACAGGACGCCTATCAGTGGGACACCCTCGTGCTGCCCGACCACCGGGGACACGGTCTCGGCCTGTCGCTCAAGGTGCGCGCGATGGAGGAGTCGGCGGACCTGCTCGAGTCGCGGCGCTACGTCCACACCTTCAACGCAGCGAGCAACGGTCCGATGATCGCCGTGAACGAGGCGATGGGATTCCGCCAGGTCGGCTGGCTGGGGGAGTACGTACGGACTCAATAGGTCCAGACAATTTCCCGATTCCGGGTATGCCTCACCTGAAAGTGCAGTAGTTTTCGAACGCCTCTCGGGACACTTCTAGAGGGAGAACCCCATGAAACCTGTACGTCTGCTTTGCGCTGCCATCCTGGCCCTGACCGGCCTGGTCGCGGTGGGCCTGACGACCGAGGCGGCCAACGCCGCCAGCTCCAAGGACCTCAACGTCACCTACACCAAGGTCATGAAGTCCGAGAGCTTCTACGCCTACGGCAACATGTCGACCCACGTGGCGCGCACCGTCAAGCTGCAGTACCGCAACCATGACTACGGCCCGTGGACGACCAAGACCACCACGTCAAGCGCGTCGAACGGCAACTTCGGGTTCACGCTCAGCACGACGAAGACCCGCTACTGGCGCTACTACGCGCCGGCGACGGACTCGCTCGCGTCGATCAAGGGCAACTCGCGCAAGGTCACGGTGGTCGCCCAGAAGATCGAGTCGATCTCGGTGGTCCGCAAGACGCAGTGCCACTTCGGCTCCGGTCCCACCAGTGACGTGACCGTGCTGGTCGACTTCTATCCCAACCGGGTGGGTCGTCAGGTCAACTTCGCCTCGAGCGCCGTTGACGCGACCGACTACGAGGACAGCTCCGGCAAGGTGTCGTTCCGCTTCAATCCCGGCACGACCAACGGCACGTTCGATGCCGCAGCAACGGCGGTGGGTTTTCAGGGAGCCAGCTCGATCTCGACTCCGCTGGTCCACTACTCCATCACCCAGTGCCTGATCATCTTGTGATCTGAGGGCTCAGAGCTTGCGGAGGCGGACCCGGTCAACCGAGTGACCGGGTCCGCTCCGCAAGCTCGCGCAGCTTGGGCAATTTCGTGACAACCTGTTTATCCGGCCATTCCAGGCGTACTCTGTGGGTCTACGGATGGAGCACCATGAAACGCTTGCGTACGCTGATTGCCGCCCTGCTCGCACTTTCCGGGCTCGCCGCCGTCGGCTCGGTGACCGCGGCCGAGGCCACGACCCCGACCGCGGTCTACCAAGAAGTCTTCCCGGGAAATCCCATGCCGGGCGAACGGTTCTATGCCACCTGGAACCTGTCGACCACATTTGCGCGGGAGACCCGGCTCCAGACGCGCAGCGGTGACTCCTGGAAGACCATCACCACGGGCGCGGCCAACGGTGGCGGCATCACCACCTTCTCCGTCCACAGCTCGAAGACTCGGGACTACCGGGTGTACGTCCCGCGGGCCGTCCGCAGCGGGCGCACGTATCCCTCGTTCTCGAGCAGCGCGAAGACCTTGCGGGTGTTTCCCCAGACGGCGACCGGATTCGCGGTCCCCTATGAAGGCTGTCCCTCACTGGAGATCGACCCGACGATCACCTTCGCGGCCCAGTTCCTGCCGGCGCGGGCGGGCCGCACCGTCACCTTCACCCAGCGCCAAGAGGGGACTCACCCCGTGCACCCGGTCGGGACGGGGGTCACTGACACCAAGGGACGGGTGATCGTGACGGTCCCGATCGCCGACACCTCATACAGCGACAAGCAGACAGTCGCGCGAGCCGAGGGATACAACGGTTCTGCCGCCAAGAGCGTTGCGATTGCGTACCGCAACCTCGAAGAGCTGTGCAACTACTAGGTGAGCCTCAGATCTTGCGGAGGCGGACCCAGTCGACGGAGTGATCGGGTCCCTTCCGCAGGACGAGTGAGGCCCTCCCGCGGGTGGTCTGGATGTTCTCGCGCAGGTTGGGCAGGTTGATCGTGTCCCACAGCTCGCCTGCGCGGGCCTCGGCCTCGTCGTCGGTGAGTGCGCTGTAGCGGTGGAAGTACGACGCGGGGTCCGCGAACGCGGTCTTGCGCAACGTGAGGAACCGGTCGACGTACCAACGGCGGAGGTCCCGGCTGGAGGCGTCGACGTAGATCGAGAAGTCGAAGAAGTCGCTGACCGCCAGGCCGGGGCTGCCGTCGCCGCGGGGGCGGGCCGGTGCGAGGACGTTGAGGCCCTCGACGATCACGATGTCCGGCGCCTTGACCGTCACGAGCTCGTCGGTGCGGTCGTACGTCAGGTGCGAGTAGACCGGGGCCGTCACGACCTCGACGCCGGACTTGACCTCCATGACGAACCGGAGCAGTGCCTTGCGGTCGTACGACTCGGGGAAGCCCTTGCGCTCGAGCAGGCCGCGGCGCTCGAGCTCGGCGTTGGGGAACAGGAATCCGTCGGTGGTCACGAGCTCCACGACGGGGTGGTCGGGGGAGTGGGAGAGCAGCTCCTTGAGCAGGCGGGCCGTCGTCGACTTGCCGACCGCCACCGATCCGGCGATGCCGATCACGAACGGCGTGCGCTGCGTCTGCGGGGCGTGGAGGAACGCCTCGGTCGCCTGGTAGAGCGCACCGGCGAGGCGTACGCGCATGCTGATGAGCTGCGTCATCGGCAGGTAGACCTGCCGGACCTCCTCGAGGTCGAGCTCGTCACCCAGGCCTCGTACGCGCTCGATCTCGGCCGGCTGGAGCGGTTGCGGAGCGTCGCCGGCGAGCTTGGCCCACGCAGCGCGTTCGAGCTCGACATACGGTGACTGGTCGCGCGTCATGCTGCCATTCTCTCGTCCCCCTCGTATGACGGGCGCACTCGGTCCCCTCGACGGGCTTACGCGACGGCAGCCGCCGCCCGCAGCGCCGGTACCCTTGACGCTATGTGTGGAATCGTCGGATATGTCGGACAGCGCTCTGCGCTCGACGTCGTCATGGGTGGTCTGAGGCGTCTTGAGTACCGCGGATACGACTCCGGCGGAGTCGCGCTGGTCCACGAGGGGACGATGGTGTCGGCCAAGAAGGCCGGCAAGCTCGTCAACCTCGACGCTGAGCTCGAGGCCAATCCGCTGCCCGTCGCCCACACCGGCATCGGCCACACCCGTTGGGCCACGCACGGAGCGCCCAACGACCGCAACGCGCACCCGCACCTGGACCAGACCGGACGCATCGCCGTGGTCCACAACGGCATCATCGAGAACTTCGCCGCGCTCCGCGCCAAGCTCGAGGCGACGGGCCACGAGCTGATCTCCGAGACCGACACCGAGACCGTCGCGCACCTCCTGCACGACGAGCTCGAGCACACGGACGACCTGCCGGAGGCCGTACGCGCGGTGTGCCGGCAGCTCGAAGGCGCGTTCACGCTGGTGATCTGCGACGCGGCCCACCCGGACGTCGTCGTCGGTGCCCGCCGCAACTCCCCGCTCGTCGTGGGTCGTGGCGATGGCGAGAACTTCCTCGGCTCCGACGTCGCGGCGTTCATCGAGTTCACGCGCGACGCGATCGAGCTGGGCCAGGACCAGGTCGTCACGATCACGCCCGACGACATCGTCGTGACGGACTTCGACGGCAACCCCGCCGAGACCAAGGAGTACCACGTCGACTGGGACGTGTCGGCCGCCGAGAAGGGTGGCTACGACTGGTTCATGCTCAAGGAGATCGCCGAGCAGCCCCAGGCCGTCGCCGACACCCTGCTGGGCCGGCACTCGGCCGACGGCCGGCTGCAGCTCGACGAGATGCGATTGTCCGACAGCGAGCTGCGCGACGTCGACCGCATCATCATCGTGGCGTGTGGCACCGCGGCGTACGCGGGCCTGGTGGCCAAGTACGCGATCGAGCACTGGACCCGCATCCCTTGTGAGGTCGAGCTCGCGTCGGAGTTCCGCTACCGCGACCCGATCATCGACCGCTCGACGCTGGTCGTGTCGATCAGCCAGTCCGGCGAGACCATGGACACCTTGATGGCGGTCCGGTACGCCCGCCAGCAGAAGGCGCGCGTGCTGTCGATCTGCAACACCAACGGCTCGACGATCCCGCGCGAGTCCGACGCCGTGATCTACACCCACGCGGGTCCCGAGATCGCGGTCGCCTCGACCAAGGGCTTCCTGGCGCAGATCGTCGCGTGCTATCTCCTCGCGCTCTACCTCGCCCAGGTCAAGGGCACCAAGTACGGCGACGAGATCAGCGACATCATCGCCGACATCGAGCAGATCCCGGCCGCGATCCAGCGGCTGCTCGACGAGGGCGACCAGATGCGCAAGCTCGCCGCCGACCTCGCGGAGTCGCGGTCGATCCTGTTCCTCGGCCGCCATGCCGGGTTCCCGGTCGCGCTCGAGGGTGCGCTCAAGCTCAAGGAGCTGGCCTACATCCACGCCGAGGGCTTTGCCGCCGGCGAGCTCAAGCACGGCCCGATCGCGTTGATCGAGGAGGGCCTGCCGGTGTTCATCGTCGTGCCGCCCAAGGGCCGCGACCAGCTGCAGGAGAAGACCGTCAGCTCGATCCAGGAGATCCGTGCCCGCGGCGCTCGCACGATCGTGCTGGCCGAGGACGGCGACGAGGACGTCGTGCCGTACGCAGACACCTTGGTCCGGCTGCCCAGGGTCCCGACGCTGTTGCAGCCGCTCGTCGCGGTCGTGCCGCTGCAGATCTTCGCGTGCGAGTTCGCCTCGGTGCTCGGCCACGACGTCGACCAGCCCCGCAACCTCGCCAAGTCCGTCACGGTCGAGTGAATGACGATCTCCACGGTCCTTGAGCTTGTCGAAAGGACCTTTCGACAAGCTCAAGGTGCGGGCCTGACATGACCATTCTGGGCATCGGGGTGGACGTGGTGGATCTCGCGCGGTTCGCCGAGACGCTCGAACGTACGCCCATGATGCGCAGCCGGCTGTTCACCGAGGCCGAGCGCGGGCTGCCGGTCGAGTCGCTGGCCGGCCGGTTCGCCGCCAAGGAGGCGCTCGCCAAGGCGATGGGCGCGCCGTCGGGGTTGTCGTGGCAGGACTTCGAAGTCGTCAACGATGCGCGCGGGGCACCGACGTTCGCGCTGCATGGCGCCGCTCCCGAGCGATTGAGCGCGCTGGGCATCGTGACGGTCCATCTGTCGATCTCCCACGACACCAGCGTGGCGACGGCCTTCGTGGTGGCTGAATGCTGAGTGCGCACACCGTCGGCGACATCCGTGCCGCCGAGGAGGCCCTCGCGGCGACGCTTCCCGACGGTGAGCTCATGCAGAGGGCCGCGCGCGGTCTCGCCGACGGCCTGGGGCTGATCCCCGCGGGCGACGTCGTCGTGTGCCTCATCGGTCCCGGCAACAACGGCGGTGATGCGCTGTATGCCGCGACGCACCTGCTGGATCGCGGGGTCCGGGTCGACCTGTGCGTGCTGGACGCGGCCAAGGTCCACGCCGAAGGGCTCTCCGCCGCGACCTCGGCAGGGGCGCAGGTCGCGGTCGCCCCGACCGGGCAGCGCTGGTGCCTCGACGCGATCTTCGGCATCGGGGCGCGTCCCGGTCTCAGCGGCAGGGCCGCGGAGTGGGCCGACTGGATCGATGAGCACAGGCCGTACGTCGTCGCCGTCGACGTGCCGTCCGGCGTCGACGTCGACGGTGCGACCCTGCCGGGCGCGTATGTGCGGGCCGACTCGACGGTGACCTTCGGGACCCACAAGGCGGCGCTGCTGGCCGACCCGGCCGCCCGGGCGGCCGGACCGGTGGCGCTGGTCGACATCGGGCTCACTCCGCACCTGCCGGCGCCGTCGATCGAGGCTATCGAGGCGACGGACGGGCACCTGCTCGACGCCGTGCTGCCCGGAGAGACCTCGCACAAGTACGCCCGTGGTGTTCTGGGCATCGCCGCCGGATCGGAGCAGTACGCCGGGGCGGCTCATCTGTGCGTCGCCGGCGCCCAGGCCGGCCTGGCCGGGATGATCCGGTTCGTCGGCAGCCAGGCGCTCAGCCAGCGGGTCGTCGATCGCGCCCCGGAGGTCGTCGCAGGTCGCGGGCGCGTCCAGGCCTGGGTCGTCGGCCCGGGCAGCGGTGACGACGCCGAGTCGCAGCTGGCGATGGCGTTGGAGGACGGTGTGCCGGTCGTGGTCGACGCGAGCGCACTGCAACACATACCGGCGACGTTCGACGTACCCGCTCTGCTGACACCCCACGCCGGCGAGCTCGCGAGCATGCTCGACACGACCCGCGAGGCGGTCGAGGGCGATCCGCTGGGCCACGCCACCGCCGCGGCCGAGCGCTGGAACGCCACCGTGCTGCTCAAGGGCCGCCGCACCCTCGTCGCGCAGGCGGGCGCGCCCACACGCGTCAACCGCAGCGGCTCGTCGTGGCTCGGCACCGCGGGTGCGGGCGACGTCCTCGCCGGTTTCGCCGGATCGCTGCTGGCCGCTGGTCTCGACCCGCGCGACGCCGGCTCGATCGCGGCCTACCTCCACGGGGTGGCCTCGGTCAGGGCCAATCCTGATGGGCCGGTCGTGGCCACCGACGTGGCGTACGAGCTGCCGGCGACGGTGGCGGCGTTCGTGCAGGGGAGCCTGGCGTGACAGAACCCCAGGCTGAGGCAGTCGTCGATCTCGACGCCTTCCGCGCCAACATCACCGCGCTCAAGGCGTGTGCGCCGCAGTCGGCGTTCATGACCGTCGTCAAGGCCGACGGCTATGGCCACGGTGGCGCGCAGATGGCCCGTGCCGCGCGCCAGGCCGGGTCGGAGTGGCTCGGTGTCGCGACACTCGACGAAGCGCTGGCCCTGCGACAGGCCGGGGACCGTGGCGACCTGCTGTGCTGGCTGGCGGCACCCGGCGCCGACTTCGCGGCGCCGATCGACGCGGGCGTCGAGGTCACCGCCTCGTCGGCCGAGCAGCTCGCCGAGATCCTGGCGGCGCCGGCGTCCGTACGGCCCAGGGTCCACCTCAAGGTCGACACCGGGCTGTCGCGCAACGGCGCGTTCGGGGAGCAGTGGACTGAGCTCGTCGCCGCGGCGGCTGCCGCCCAGTCCGCCGGTTCCGTCGAGATCACCGGAGTCTGGTCGCACTTCGCGTGCGCCGACCAGCCGGATCACCCCGCCAACGACGCGCAGGAGGCGGCGTTCGTCGAGGCGGTCGACGAGCTGACGGCGGCCGGCATCGAGCCTCGGCTGCGTCACCTCAGCAACTCCGCAGCGACCCTGACCAGGCCGTCTGCGCACTTCGACCTCGTGCGGGTCGGCATCGCGGCGTACGGGATCCGGCCCGATCCCCAGCTGACGTACTCGACCGAGCTGACCCCCGTCATGACGCTGCGTGGCCGCCTCGCTGCGGTCAAGCGCGTGCCGGCGGGAGCCAGCGTGTCGTACGGCCACACCTGGACCGCCGAGCGCGACACGACGCTCGGGCTGGTGCCGCTCGGCTACGGCGAGGGCATCCTGCGGACCGCCTCCAACCGTGCCGAGGTCGGCTTCGCCGGCGGGCGCGTGCGGCAGGTGGGCGTGGTGTGCATGGACCAGTTCGTCGTCGATCTCGGCGATGCCGAGGCTTCTCGCGGCGACCTCGTCACGCTGTTCGGTCCCGGGAGCGACGGCGAGCCGAGCGCCGAGGACTGGGCCGAGGCTGCGGGCACCATCGCGTACGAGGTGGTCACCCGGCTGGGCGGCCGCATCGAGCGTACGTACGTGGGGGAGCAGTCATGAGCCGCACGGCGAAGGTGGCCACGACCGCGGGGGCCTTCGTGGCTGCTGGTGTCGTCGCCTCGGTGCTGAACGGCCGGCAGCGCCAGCAGCGGCGGCTGCGCCGGGGCGAGGACGTCGAGTTCGGCTCCGTCCACAGCGATCCGGTGCAGGTCACCGCGACCGACGGGGTGCTGCTCAACTGCGAGGTCGACGAGGCCGAGCGCAAGACCCCGACCGTCGTGTTCGTGCACGGCTGGGTGGAGTCGATCGACGTCTGGCACTACCAGCGGCTCGCGCTGCGCGGCAAGGTCCGCATGGTGTTCGTCGACCTGCGGTCCCACGGCGAGTCCGGCCGTTCGTACCACGACAACTCGTCGATCCCGCACCTCGCGGACGATCTCCGCACCGTCATCAGCGCCCTGGTGCCGCGCGGGCCGATCGTCCTGGTCGGCCACTCGATGGGTGGCATGGCGATCATGGAGCTGGCGGCGGCAGAGCCCCAGCAGTTCGGTCGCCGGGTCAAGGGCGTCGTGCTGATCAGCACGAGCTCCGGCAAGCTCATGCGCAGCAGTCCCGCCCTCCGCTATCTGGTCCCGCTGCTGCGCGTCACCTCACCCGTGCTGGACTGGGGTCGTACGTTCAACAGCTACTCGATCGTCCGGCGCTGGGGGCTCGGGCCGAATGCCCAGGAGCGCCACGCGGACATGACCAACGAGATGATCCTCAAGACGCCGACCCACGTGCTGATGGACTTCTACCCCAACTTCGTCACGCTCGACCTGACCGCGGGCCTCAAGGTGATCGGCAAGGCCAAAACCGTGGTCATCGGCGGGACGGCCGATCTCGTCACGCCGATCAAGCACAGCCGGCGGCTCGCCGAGGCGATCCCCGGCGCCAAGCTGGTGGCCCTCGAGGACGTCGGTCACATGGTCATGTTCGAGGAGCACGCCAAGGTCACCAAGGTCATCGAGGACGTCCTGGAGGAGATCGCATGACCGAGCGCCAGCGAGGGAATCATGTGGCAGCAGTCATGCCGCCGCCTCCGTATCGTGGGCTTTTGTTGGAGGTGGCGGCATGACCGCGCTCAATGTCATACACGCCGGGCCGGAGCACGCCCCGCAGATCGTCGACATCATCCACCGGTCGTTCGGGGCTCGCCCCGTGCTCGATCCGCCGTCGACGGCGTCCGAGGAGACCGTCGAGTCCGTCGCCGAGGTGCTCAGCACCGCCGGCGGCCTGCTGGTCGAGCGTCGCGGCCTGCCCATGGGCGCGATGCTGTTCGACGAGTCCCGGCCCGGGCAGCTGGGCCTCAAGCGGGTCTGCGTCGATCCCGACATACAGGCCCGCGGTGTCGCGTCGGCCATGGTCGGCGTCGCGGAGGACACCGCCGAGGAGCGTGGCAAGGACGGCATCTGGCTCGACGTCCGCGAGGAGCTGCCCGAGACGGTGCAGTTCTGGTCGCGACGGCTCTACTACCCCGTCGGCCGCGACCGGCAGTTCATCGAGTTCGGCAAGACGCTGTGGCTCGCTCGCGAGGTGCCGACGCCCGACGAGATGCACGACCTGGCGGCCAAGCTGTCGACCCTGTTGCGGCCCGGTGATCTGCTCGTCCTGTCCGGTGACCTGGGTGCAGGCAAGACGACATTCACCCAGGGTCTCGGCGAGGCGCTGAGCGTACGCGGGCCGATCACGTCGCCCACGTTCGTCATCGCCCGCACGCACCCGTCGCTCGCGGACGGTCCGCCGCTGGTGCACGTCGACGCCTATCGTCTCGGCAGTGCGGCCGAGCTCGACGACATCGACCTCGACGCCACGACCGAGGAAGCCGTCACGGTCGTCGAGTGGGGCGACGGCATGGCCGAGCAGCTCGCGGACAGCTGGTTGCACGTACGCATCGAGGTCCGCGGCGCCCGTCCGATCGACCCGCTCGGCACCCCGCACGAGGGCGACCTCGTCGACGAGGCCGAGCCGCGCGTCGTGACGGTCAAGCCCCACGGCCCCCGCTGGGTCGGCACCCCCCTCCGCTCAACCCTCCTCTCCTGACCCCCGCTGACGGAGACGGATTCTGACTCCTCAGCGCACGGGGAGTGACTCCGTCAGCGTTAGGGTTCATGCGTGCTGCTGCTTGCGTTCGACACCGCCACCCCGGCCATCACGGTCGCTGTTCACGACGGCGAGCGCGTCGTCGGTGAGGCCGCAGGCGAGGGAGCCATGGCGCACGGTGAGCTGCTCGCGCCGGCGATCCGCGACGCGCTGGCACAGGCCGGCGCCACGATGGCTGACCTCACCGACGTCGCTGTCGGTGTCGGGCCCGGGCCGTTCACCGGACTGCGAGTCGGCGTCGTCACGGCGTTGACCCTCGGCTCCACGCTCGGCCTGACGACGCACGGCGTCTGCACGCTCGACATCATCGCCGCCGACTGCCAGGTCGAGGGCGAGTTCCTGGTCGCCACGGATGCGCGCCGCAAGGAGGTCTACTGGGCTCGCTACGGCGCGGACCATGTACGCCTCGACGGTCCACATGTCGACTTTCCGGCCGAGGTCGCCGCGCGCCACCCCGACCTCCCGACGTACGGACGAGGCGGCCAGCTGTACGACGGTGTCCTCCGTGCCGCGGGCGAGTCGCACGACCCGCGCGCCGCTGCCCTCGCCAGGATCGTCGTCGCCGGCACCGCGCAGGCGCTGCCACTCGAGCCGCTCTACCTCCGGCGCCCGGACGCCGTGCCTTCAGCGACGACCAAACGCGCATGATCCGGGTGGCCCTGCGCACGGAGGTCACCGCTGTCACGGCGATCGACCTCGGGTGCTTCGGCCGAGACGCCTGGACCGAGACGCTGGTCCGCGCTGCGATCGAGGACGAGCGCCGCACGGTCCTGATCGACGACCTCGAGGCATACGCCGTGGCCTCGGTGGCTGGCGACGTTGCCGATCTGGAACGCATCGCCGTGATGCCGTCTCGACGCCGGCGGGGGATCGCTCGCCAGCTGCTCGACGCCCTGTGCGCCGCCGGCGTGGCCCAGGGTGCGACCCGCATGCTGCTGGAGGTCGCCGCCGACAACCAGGCCGCGCTCGCGTTCTACGAGGCGTACGGATTCACGACGATCAGCCGGCGTGCCGGCTACTACCGTGGCGGCGTCGACGCGCTCGTCATGCAGCTCGAGCTCGAGGAGCCCCAATGAGGAAGAACGTCAGCTCACCGTCACCGTTCGAGGATGTCGTGGGCTACTCCCGCGCCGTCCGGGTCGGCAACAGCGCATGGGTCGCCGGCACGACCGCGACGGTCAAGGGTGAGGTGGTCGGCGTCGGCGATGCGTACGAGCAGACGCGGGTCGCGTTCGAGATCGCACTGGCGGCACTCCGCACGGCGGGCATGGACACGCAGCACGTCGTCCGCACGCGGATGTACGTCACCGACATCGCCGACTTCGAGGAAGTGGGCCGCGCGCACAAGGAGATCTTCGACGTCGTACGCCCGGTCGCGTCGATGGTGCAGGTCGTCGCCTTGGCGCGGCCCGAGCATCTCGTGGAGATCGAGATCGACGCACACGTTGCATCCTCAGGCTGGCGTGGAAGGCTGGGCTCATGACCGAGACCCCTGACACGTTCGACGACGACGGAGACGGCCCCGACCAGGACGCGATCTTCGACAATCCTGACGAGACCCTCGACTCCGGCTACTCGCCGCCGGAGAGCTACCGCGGCGAGGGCTTCGGCACGACGGCGGACGAGGCCTTGCAGGGCGAGTCGCTCGATGAGCGCCTGCGCCAGGAGGAGCCGGAGGCCGATCCGTACGCCGAGCCGGCCGAGGACATCGACGACGGCGAGGTCGGCACGGAGCGCGCCGGACGCCTCGTCGACCCCGACGAAGGCATCGGCGAGGACACCGAGAAGGACCTCGTCGGCGAGGACGTCGGCATCGACGGAGCCGCGGCCAGCGCCGAAGAGGCCGCTGTCCACGTGGTCGAAGAGGACTGAGCGGGGCAGTGCGTGAGCCTGCTCTCGAAGATCGCCCCGGTGCACACGTGTCCACTAAGGTGACGTGATGCGCGACATCACGTACCCCCCGGTGATCCTGACCGCCAAGACGCTGTTCAAGGCACTGGGGATGAAGTTCCAGATGTCGGGCACCGAGCACATCCCGCGCACCGGTGGCGCGATCCTCGCCGCCAACCACATCGGCTATGTCGACTTCATCTTCGACGGCTTCGCGGCGCACCCCAGCGGCCGGCTCGTGCGCTTCATGGCCAAGAAGGATGCGTTCGACCACAAGATCTCCGGACCGATCATGCGCTCCCTGCACCACATCTCGGTCGATCGCGACAACGGCCAGGCGTCGTACGAGCAGGCCGTCGAGTACGCCCGCAACGGCGAGATCGTCGGCATCTTCCCCGAGGCCACGATCAGCCGCTCGTTCGAGATCAAGGAGCTCAAGACCGGCGCCGTACGCATGGCGGCCGAGGCCGGCGTCCCGCTGATCCCGATGGTCACGTGGGGCACGCAGCTGCTCAAGACCAAGGACCACCCGTCCGACCTCAAGGGCCGGGGCAAGACCATCGGGCTGCACGTCGGCGAGCCGCTCGAGGTCACGGGTGAGGACCCGATCGCCGAGACCGCGCGCCTCCGCGAGGCCATGACGGCGTTGCTCGACAAGGCGATCGCCGACTACCCGCTCAGCCCCGAGGGGCAGTGGTGGGCGCCCGCACGGCACGGCGGCACCGCCCCCACGCCGGAGCAGGCCAAGAAGCTCGACGAGGAAGAGCTGATCGCCCGCGCCGCGCGCCGGGCAGCCAAGAACGCGGAGTAACCCCGCTGGGAGTGACGTTCGGGTCGCGAAACGCCGAGGATGGCCGACCGGAACGTCACGCTCAGCGAGGATTCCCGGCGGGAGACTCAGTCGCCGACTGAGCCGTCGGCCATCTCGCGCAGCAGGTCGAGGTGGCCGTTGTGGCGGGCGGTCTCCTCGATCAGGTGGGCGACGACCCAGCGCACGTTCGGGTGGAAGTCCTTGAGCGGCTTCTCCGTCTCGGCGTCGAAGTCGAGGTCGGCGAGCAGCGTGCGGGTCAGCTGCACCTGCTCGCTGTAGCCGTCGATGATCTCCTCGATCGGCACGGTGAGGCCCGCCTCGAGCTCGCCGTCGGGGTGCTCCTCGCTCCACGGCGCCCGGTCGTCGCCACCGAGTGTCACGACCTCGATCCAGTAGTGCTCGTTCCACCGCAGGTGGTTGAGCAGCGATGCGGGATTGGTCAGCGGGGAGGTCGCCACCGGCGCCGTGCGCGCGAGCTCCTGGCTCAGGCCGCGCACCTTGAACAGTGCGGTCTGCTGGACGTACTCCAGCATCTGCATCTGGACGGAGCGCTCGTCGCCGGCAGGGGGTGTGTCTGTACGGACCATGGCCCCACCCTGACACAGGCTCGACGGCGGCTAGCCGACCGAGCCGTCGATCAGCTCGCGCAGGATGTCGAGATGACCGTTGTGGCGCGCGGTCTCCTCGATCAGGTGCTGCAGGATCCACCGGGCGGTCAGCGGGTCCTTGCTGTAGGTGCCGACCATGCGCATGTCGAGGTCGACCTCGCCGAACACCGCGAGCGACGCCGCGGCCTGCTCCTCGTACAGCCTGAGCACCTCGTCGAGCGGGAGCACCGAGCCCTCGTCGAACGACGAGTACGGCCGGTCGGCGAGCATCGGACTCACCTCCGGGCCGCCGAACAGGTCCTCGTTGATCCACGACCACTCGACCCAGCGCAGGTGGTTGAGCACGTTGGCCGGCGACATGCTCGGCGATGTCGGCAGGGGCGCGATGCGGGCCTGGTCCTCGCTGAGGCCGCGTACCTTGCCGATCGCCGTCTCCTGCGAGTAGCGCAGCATCTGCAGCAGGATGCTGCGCTCGTCGTACGAGTCCGGTGTGTCCGTGGGCGCCATGCCCCAGCCTGACACAATGAGCCGGCGTGAGCGAACCGCTGGTGATGGGCATCGAGTCGTCGTGCGACGAGACGGGCGTCGGCATCGTGCGTGGCACGGAGCTGCTGGCCCACGCGCTCTCGTCGAGCATGGAGCAGCACGTACGCTTCGGCGGCGTCGTCCCCGAGGTCGCCAGCCGTGCTCACCTCGAGGCGATGGTCCCGACGCTCGAGCAGGCCTACGCCGAGTCCGGCGTACGCGTGCAGGACGTCGACGCGATCGCCGTGACCAGCGGACCCGGCCTCACCGGAGCGCTGCTCGTCGGCGTCGCGGCGGCCAAGGCGCTGGCACTTGCGCATGACAAGCCGCTCTACGGCGTCAACCACCTCGCGGCCCACGTCGCGGTCGACCAGCTCGAGCACGGGCGGTTCGACGAGCGGGTGGTCGCGCTGCTGGTCAGCGGCGGCCACACCGAGATCCTGCTCGTCGACGACATCGTCACCGGCATCACGCTGCTGGGGCAGACGATCGACGACGCCGCGGGTGAGGCGTTCGACAAGGTCGCCCGGCTGCTCGGCCTGCCCTACCCCGGCGGTCCACACATCGACCGCGTCGCCCGCGACGGCGATCCCACCACCATCGCGTTCCCGCGCGGCCTCACCGGTGGGCGCGATCTCGACAAGCACCGCTACGACTTCTCGTTCTCCGGCCTCAAGAGCGCCGTCGCGCGTCACGTGCAGCACGAGGACCGCATGGGTCGTACGTTCGAGGTCGCCGACATCGCGGCGTCGTTCCAGGACTCGGTCTGCGACGTGCTGACCAAGAAGGCCATCGACGCGTGCCTCGACCACGACGTCAAGACCCTGATCATCGGCGGGGGAGTGGCCGCCAACGGCCGCCTGCGCCAGTTCGCCGAGGAGCGCGCCGCCAAGGCCGGCATCCAGATCCGCGTCCCGCGCATGGGCCTGTGCACCGACAACGGCGCGATGGTCGCGGCGCTGGGAGCCGAGGTCGTACGCCGAGGGCTGCCGCCGTCGTCGCTCAACCTGCCGGCCGACTCCAGCATGCCGGTGACCCACGTCGTGGCTGCTTAGCGCAGGTAGTCGTCCAGCGCTTGGCCGACGAGATCGCTCGGGCTGATCCCTCGCTCAGCGGCCGCCTCGACGACCCGGGACTCGACCGCGGCGGTCAGCAGGTTCGCCTCATCGTGTCCTCGTTCTCGACCGAACGCCGCCAGTGCTGACAGCACCACGGTGCCGAGCACGTCGAGGATTGCGACAGTTCCGAAGATCCGCCAGTAGGTGTCGTCGAGGCCGTCCCCGCCCCAGATCGCAACGACGATCGTGACCCCCACGACTGCGATTGCTGCGAACGTCGCCAGGAGGGCCGGCCCGACGCGGGGGCGCGCGACGTACGCCAGCAACAAGCACACCTGCGCGAGCGACGCCGCGACGGTGATGCCCGTTCCCAGCATCGGCCACAGGTCGCCGTCGAACAGGTCGGTCCACGTGAGCCACAGCGCCATGGTGAACGGCACGATCGAGATGCCTGCGCCGACCGCGCCGACCCACGCGGTCGGACGGCCGGCCAAGGAGAGATAGCAGAGCATCGCCACGGACTCGATGCCGACCGTCACGGTGGTCAGGAGGATCTTGACTTCGGTCCCTCCGATGTCGTCCCCGAGGAGGAGTGCGGCGATCCCCAGCAGGGCAGCTGTCGAGAAAGAGCCGATGACGAGCTTCGTGACCAGACCGCGCAGGTTCTTCATGTGGTGCATCCTGTCGGACTCAGCAGGTCAGGGCAGCGAAACCCGGCGGAACCGGACGACGTGTCCGGGCGCTGCCTGGGCGAGCCGGTCGGTGTGCCGGTCGAGGACGACCGCGATGACGGGGTAGCCGCCCGTCACCGGGTGGTCCGGCCCGAACACGATCGGCTGGCCGTCGGCAGACACCTGGATGCTGCCTCGGATGCACGGCTCGCTCGGCAGCTCGTCGCCGCGGGCCCGCTCCAGCGCGGGCCCGGTCAGGCGTAAGCCGACCCGGTCGGATGCGGGACTGACCTGCCACGCGGACTCCAGCAGCCGTCGTATCGCCGCGGCGGTGAACCAGTCGTCGCGCGGGCCCAGCGTCACGTCGAGCGTCAGCTCGCCGGCTCGTCCGAGGGGCGGTATGTCCTCGAGGTCCGGCGGATGGCCCGGGGATCCGGTCTCCAGCCGGTCGCCCGCCTGCAGCGGCTTCGGGCCGAGCCCGGCCAGCGTGTCGGTCGACCGGGAGCCGAGCTCCTCCGGGATCGCGAATCCGCCCGCCACCCCCACGTACGCCCTCAAGCCCGCCGTCGGAGCACCCAGCGCGAGGCGCTGCCCCGCGCGCAGGGGAATCGCCCGCCCGTACGCCGCAGGGTCGCCGTCGACCGTGATGGCGCCCGCTCCGCCAGTGACCGCGACGAACGTCGACGTCTCGGCCAGCAGCACGAGCCCGCCGCCGAGCACCTCCAGTGCTGCGGCGCCCGTCTCGTTGCCGAGCACGAGGTTGACCTGGCGCAGCGCCGACCGGTCGAACGCGCCGGACGTGCTGACCCCGAGATGTCCCAGACCCGGCCGGCCAAGGTCCTGCACGAGGCTTCGGAGCCCGGGCGACTCCACGACCAGCGTCATGAGACGACGAACCTGACGGTCATGCCCGTGACGAGCAGCGCAGGGTCCTCGCGGGAGGTGTCCCACATCGTCAGCTCGGTACGACCGATGAGCTGCCATCCCCCAGGTGACTCCCTCGGGTAGACCCCGCTGAACTCGCCGGCCAACCCCACGGCGCCGGCCGGCACCCGCGGCCGAGGGGAGTCGCGGCGTGGCACCGCGAGCCGCGGGTCTCCGTCGACGAGATAGCAGAAGCCCGGGGCGAAGCCGCCGAACGCCACGGTCCACGGCGTGCCGGTGTGTGCCTCGACGATCTCCGCCGTCGTCAGGCTCGTCAGTCGCGCGACGTCGTCGAGGTCAGCGCCGTCGTAGACCACCGGGATCTCGATCTCGGACCCGCCGCCGACTCTGGCCGAGTCCGCAGGCGTGGTCCGCTCGACGAGCGACCGCAGGCCCGCCGGCTCCCCACGCAGCAGCACGCTCCGAGCCCCCAGCACGGCCTCGGCGTCGTCGTGCAGCGCCGCGAACCAGCGTTGCGCATCGTCGAGCGACTCACAGTCGAGCAGGAGGGCCGTGTCGCCGTACGGCTTGAGGATCACGTCGCGAAGCTCGTCAGCTCGGCCCCGGACGCCTCGAGAGCGCCGCGCACGGCACGTGCCAGGGCGACCGCTCCAGGGCTGTCGCTGTGCACGCAGACCGACGAGACGCTGTCCATCAGGCGTACGGCCTGCGCCGCCACGGCGTCCGCGTCGTCGAGCACCGCGCCGGGCTCACCGCGCGGGACGAGCCGACCGTCCGAGGTGTAGGCCCGGTCGGCGAATCCCTCGCGGACGATCGGGATGCCGCACGCCTCGGCGATCGACAGCGACACCGAGCCCGGCAGCCCGAGCAGGGGCAACGGCGTGGCGAGACCTTGGAGTGCGTCGATCACGGCCTGCGCCTGCTCGTCGTCGTCGACGATCCGGTTGTAGAGCGCACCGTGCGGCTTGACGTACGCGACCGGTGCCGCCGGCGGCTCGGGCGATCTCGTCGAGCAGCAGGATCTGGCTCAACAGCTCGCCGGTGAGCTCGTCGGCGGGCAGGTCGAGCCACAGGCGGCCGAAGTTCTCCCGGTCCGGATAGCCGACCTGCGCACCGATGGCCACGCCCCGGGCGACAGCCGCATCGCACGTGGCCCGCATCAGGTCCGCGTCGCCGGCGTACGCCCCGCAGCACACATTGGCACTCGTCACGACGTCGAGCAGTGCGAGGTCCTCGCCGGACTCCCACCGTGGCCACGACTCACCGAGATCGGCGTTGAGGTCGATCCGCATACCGCCAGCCTATGCCCCGAATCTCGGAGGTCAGAGGCGTTCGACGAGGTAGGCCCGGCCGTCGCCCAGCACCCGCGTCATGATGACCGTCGCGGTGTTGGGCCCCTTGAGCTTGAGCCGGCGGATCAGCTCCTCCGGGACGATGTCGACGCCCCGCTTCTTGACCGTCAGCGTGCCGACCCGCCGGACCTGGAGGGCAGCCTTGAGCGGCTTCTCGCGGAACGGCAGCTCGTCGACGATGCGGAACCCGCGGGCGAGCGGCGTCGCATGCGCGCCATCGGAGCTGACGTACGCGATGTGCGGATCCGGCAGCCAGCCGCCGATCGTTGCCGCGAGCTCGCTGACGAGGCCCGCGCGGATGACCGCGTCGTCGGGCTCGTAGAGGTATGCCCCGACGTCGGCGACCGCCACCGGCTCACCCGTCGACACGAGCTCGCCGCCGGACGGCAGCACCGTGGCCCGCCGGGTCGCCGTCGCGAACGGTGCACCCCACAGGCACGCCTCAACCAGGTTGCCGCCATCGCTGACCCACTCGGCCTCGACGCCGTGCGGCACCGCATCGTGGGCCAGCCCCGGCATGAGCTTGGCGACCGCGCGTCCCGCGAGCAGCTGGCGTACCCAGTCCCACGGCGGCTGCAGGTCGGCGGTCGAGAACGTACGCCCGCGGCCGTCCCGGCGGGCCGGGTCGATGAAGGCGACCTCGTCGGCGCCGATCTCGACCGTACGGGCATCGGCGCAGATGACCTCACCGTCGAGCTCGAGCGCGCGCAGGTTGGCCGAGGCGATCGCGGCCCGCACGGGATCGAGCTCGACGCCCCGCACGCGCAGGCCGGCCCGCGCGAGCGCCACCAGGTCACCGCCGATGCCGCAGCCGAGATCGATGACGCCGTCAGCGCCCGTCGATGCCAGCCGGGCGGCGCGATGCGTGGCGACGGGCATACGTGTCGACTGCTCGAGGGCGTCGTGGGTGAAGTACATCCGCGCTGCGTCGGCGCCGAACTTGGGCACCGCCTTGCCACGGAGGTGGTTCTGCGTGACGGCGGCGGCGACGAGAGCCGGGGCGTACGTCTTGCGCAGCCGGGTGCCCAGCGCCAGGTCCGACTCGACGCCGGCTCGCTCGGCGACCTCGGCGAGCAACAGCTGCCCCGCAGGGGACTGCAGCTGCTCGAACGTCGCCAGATCCATGAGGAGCAGTCTGCCGTGTGCCTCGCGGATTCAAATTCTTTCCCTGGATTGGTTACATGGACGGTGCGCCGTTCGTCATCACTGAGACGAGATGACCAGATGGAAGGCGACGACATGAGCAGAGCGACCCGCGAAGACGCGCTGGTGGCAGCGTTCGAGGATCAGCGCGCGCGCCTGACGGCCGTGGCATACCGAATGCTGGGCTCGCAGTCGGACGCCGAGGACGCGGTCCAGGAAGCCTGGCTCCGTCTGGCGCGGCACGACTCGGACGCGATCGACAACCTCGCCGGGTGGCTGACGACCGTGGTGAGCCGGGTGTGCATCGACGCCCTGCGATCACGCACGTCCAGGCCGGTGATCTCCTTCGACGACCGGTTGCCAGAGCTGGTCGTCACCGACCCTGACGCCGGTCCCGAGAGTGACGCGCTGCTGACGGACTCGGTCGGGCTGGCGATGCTGGTGGTGCTGGACACGCTGCGGCCGGCCGAACGCCTCGCGTTCGTGCTGCACGACATGTTCGCCGTGCCCTTCGACGACATCGCGCTCATCCTCGGCCGGTCCGTCGAGGCCAGCCGAATGCTGGCGAGCCGTGCGCGCCGCAAGGTGCAGGGCGCGTCCCCGCCGCAGGATCGCCGGCCGCGCAGCGCCGTCGTCGACGCATTCCTCGCCGCAGCGCGGGACGGGAACTTCGCCGCCCTGCTCCGGCTCCTCGACCCCCAGGTCTCTTGGCGGCACTTCTCGCCGGAGGGCCCGGCCACGTTGATCGGCGCCGCCGACATCGCGCACCAGGCGATGCAGGGGGTCGGCAGCACTGTCGTGACACAGCCGGTGCTGGTCAACGGCGAGCCGGGGATCGTCGCCCGCACCCCGAGCGGCGAGCCGATCGCTGTCGCGGCCTGCGCCGTGATCGATGGCCGGATCGTCGAGATGCTCTCCCTCCGCGACCCGGAGCGCCTCGCGAGCCATGACCCTCCCCACGATGCTGAAACCGCCGCGTGCGGCGAAAAGCGGGCAAGGATCCCAGCCATAGCGAGGGCGAAGCCCGAGAACCGGCCTGGCGGAGCTCTGCGGAGCCAGGAGTGAGCCCGAAGCGGAGCGAGGGCGCCCGGTTAGCAGTCTCTTGGGGTGAGTGCTAACCGCGTGCTAGATTTCGTATTGGCACTCTCGCCATGAGAGTGCCAAGCATCGGTGAGTACGACCCCCGCGACGGCGTGCCCACCAGCGTCCAACGTTCCACCGCCTGAAAGGGGAGGTCGACACGTGTCGGTCACCATCAAGCCGCTCGAGGATCGCCTGGTCATCCAGGCTGTCGAAGCCGAGCAGACCACTGCATCAGGTCTGGTCATCCCGGACACTGCCAAGGAGAAGCCCCAGGAGGGCAACGTCATCGCTGTTGGACCCGGTCGGGTCGACGACAACGGCAACCGCGTTCCTCTTGACGTCGCCGTCGGCGACAAGGTCATCTTCAGCAAGTACGGCGGCACCGAGGTCAAGTACGACGGCCAGGAGTACCTCATCCTGTCCGCTCGCGACGTCCTCGCTGTCGTTTCGTGATTTGACGCCCTGGCGCCCCTCCGGGGGCGCCGGGGCCTCTCACGTTCTGCACCACGCAGCCCTCAGTCGCACCCCAAAATTTTTCGAAAGAAGCTGACATGCCCAAGATCCTCGAATTCGACGAGAACGCCCGCCGCTCGCTCGAGCGCGGCGTCGACAAGCTCGCCAACACCGTCAAGGTCACCCTCGGCCCCAAGGGTCGCTACGTCGTCCTCGACAAGAAGTGGGGCGCCCCCACGATCACCAACGACGGCGTGACCGTCGCCCGTGAGGTCGAGCTCGACGACCCGTTCGAGAACCTCGGCGCCCAGCTGGCCAAGGAAGTCGCCACCAAGACCAACGACGTGGCCGGCGACGGCACGACGACCGCGACCGTCCTGGCCCAGGCCATGGTCCACGAGGGCCTCCGCGCCGTCGCGGCCGGCGCCAACCCGGTCGGCCTCAAGAAGGGCATCGAGGCCGCCGTCGAGGCTGTCGTCAAGCGCCTGCACGAGGTCGCCCGCGACGTCGACGACATCAAGGACATGACCGACGTCGCGACCGTCTCGTCGCGTGACGGCGTCATCGGCCAGCTCATTGCCGAGGCGTTCGACAAGGTCGGCAAGGACGGCGTGATCACGGTCGAGGAGTCCAACACCATGGGCACCGAGCTCGAGTTCACCGAGGGCATGCAGTTCGACAAGGGCTACCTGTCGCCCTACTTCGTCACCGACACCGAGCGCATGGAGACCGTCCTCGACGATCCCTACATCCTCGTCAACCAGGGCAAGATCTCGTCGGTCAGCGACCTGCTGCCGATCCTCGAGAAGGTCGTCCAGGCCGGCAAGCCGCTGTTCATCATCGCCGAGGACGTCGACGGCGAGGCGCTGTCGACGATCGTCGTCAACAAGATCCGTGGCACGTTCACCTCGGCGGCCGTCAAGGCGCCCGCGTTCGGTGACCGTCGCAAGGCCATGCTGCAGGACATCGCGACCCTCACCGGCGCGCAGGTCGTCACGCCCGACGTCGGCCTCAAGCTCGACCAGATCGGCCTCGAGGTGCTCGGCACGGCTCGCCGCGTCGTCATCACCAAGGACAACACGACGATCATCGACGGCGGCGGCGACAAGGCCGAGGTCGACGGACGTGTCAGCCAGATCAAGGCCGAGATCGACAGCACCGACTCCGACTGGGACCGCGAGAAGCTCCAGGAGCGCCTCGCCAAGCTCGCCGGCGGCGTCTGCGTCATCAAGGTCGGCGCGGCCACCGAGGTCGAGCTCAAGGAGAAGAAGCACCGCATCGAGGACGCCGTCTCGGCGACCCGCGCGGCGATCGAGGAGGGCATCGTCGCCGGTGGCGGCTCGGCTCTCGTCCACGCCGTCTCGGTGCTCGAGGGCAACCTCGGCCTCACGGGCGACGAGGCGGTCGGCGTACGCATCGTCCGCATCGGCGCCGACGCCCCGCTGGAGTGGATCGCCCGCAACGGCGGCGTCTCCGGTGAGGTCGTCGTCAACAAGGTCCGCGAGAGCGGCGAGGGCTACAACGCGGCCACCGAGGAGTACGGCGACCTGGTCGCCCAGGGTGTCCTCGACCCGGTCAAGGTGACGCGCTCCGCGCTCGCCAACGCCGCGTCGATCACCGCGATGCTCCTCACGACCGAGACGCTGATCGTCGAGAAGCCGGCCGAAGAGGCCGACGACGCACACGCGGGTCACAACCACTGATACGCACCATGTGAGGCGGGCTCCACCTTCGGGTGGGGCCCGCTTTCGCGTTCCGGGCTAGATTCTCTCGCGTGAGCACTCCACGGCACGACTTCGCGGGCGTACGCGCCGATCTGGATCTTCCGCCCGCCGACGAGACCGACCGCTTCCCGCCCGATGTGCTCGCCGAGGCGGAGACGATCGCTGCCGCTGAGCGGGGTGACCTCGAGGATGCGACCGCGATCCCGTTCGTCACGATCGACCCGCCCGGCGCCAGGGACCTCGACCAGGCGATGTTCCTCGAGCGAGACGCCGACGGGTTCAAGGTCCACTACGCGATCGCGGACCTCGGCGCTGCGATCCCACCGGGCGGCGCGGTCGACACCGAGGCGCGACTCCGAGGGCAGACGATCTACCTGCCGGACGGACGCGTGCCGCTGCACCCGCCAGTCCTGTCAGAGGACGCCCTGAGCCTGCTTGCCGACCAGGTCCGCGGCGCCGCGTTGTGGACCGTCGACGTGGCCGCTGACGGCAGCCTGAGCAACGCGTCGGTGCGCCGTGCGCTCGTGAGATCCGTGGCCCAGCTCGACTACGAGGGCGTGCAGAAGTCGTTCGACGCGGGCTCGCCGCATCCGTCGCTCGAGCCTCTCGCCGACCTCGGCCGGCTTCGCCAGAAGGTACGCGTCGACCGCGGCGCGATCGAGCTGGCCCTGCCCGAGCAGGAGGTCGAGCGCGACGGCGACGAGTGGCGCGTCGTGATGCGCATCCGGACGGACGTCGACGGCTGGAACGCCGAGGTCTCGCTGCTGACCGGCATGGCGGCCGCGCAGCTGATGCTCGAGGCGAAGGTCGGCCTCCTGCGTACGCTCCCTCCGGCGGACGAGCGGGCCAACGCCGAGTTCCTCCGCACGGCCCGGACGCTGCAGATACCGGTGCCCGACGGGGCGACTCCCGCGCTCGTGCTGTTGTCGCTCGACCCGGAGCGACCGGCGTCCCTCGCACTCATGACCGAGGCGACGCGGTTGCTCCGTGGCGCCGGCTACGAGGCGTTCGACGGGGCCGCGCCGGCTCAGGCCGACCACGCCGGGGTCGGCGGGCCCTACGCTCACGTCACCGCGCCGCTGAGGCGACTGGCCGACCGGTTCGGCACCGAGGTGTGCCTCGCGATCTGTGAGAAGCGGGACGTGCCCGACTGGGTTCGGGAGGCCCTTCCGTCGCTTCCGGAGATCATGAAGTCGTCGGACCAGCGAGCCGCCAAGGCCGACCGCACGTGCATCGACCAGGCCGAGGTCTGGGCGCTCACCGGCCGCGTCGGTGAGTCGTTCGACGCGATCGTGGTGCATGCCGATCGCGAGGGCGGCGACATCGTGCTGCACGATCCGCCGGCCATCGCGCGTTGCAAAGGCGCCGGTCTGCGCGAAGGTACGCAGGTCAGCGTGGTCCTGGCCCGGATCGACGAGTCCCGGCGCGAGGTGGAGTTCACGTACGGGGGTACCTCGGGCTAAGCCCAATTCATTAGGTTAGGCTGCCCTTATGAAACGTAGACTTCTCGCAGCCTTCGCCGCTATCGCCCTCACGACCCTGACTGCCTGCGGCACCTCCGCATCCGACGACGCCGGTGCCGGCCCATGGACGTACAAGGATGATCTCGGCACGACGATCAGCCTGGACGCGAAGCCGCAGCGGCTGCTCGTGCAGTCGTCGGTCGCAGCGGCACTGACCGACCTCGGCCTCGGCGACGAGATCGTCGGCACGTTCGGTCCGCTCAAGAACGCTGACGGCGGACCGGACTCGCAGGTCGCCGGCCTCGACATCGGCAAGGTGCCCGACGTGACCGGCGGTGGTGAGTACGGCTCGATCGACCTCGAGAAGGCCGCGGGCCTCAAGCCCGACCTCGTCGTCACGAGTGCGTACCTCAAGAGCGATCTTTGGTACGTCAACGACGCGACGGCCAAGAAGCTCAAGCAGCTCGCGCCCATCATGGTCGTGAGCTTCGACGGCAAGACCCTGCCCGGCATGCTGGACTCCACCGAGCGGGCGGCGAACGCCCTGGGCGCCGACCTCGACTCCGCGACCGTCACGAAGGCGCACGCCGACTTCGCCGCTGCAGCGAAGCGGGTGGAGCAGGCCGGCCGGGACCTCGGGACCAAGAAGATCCTGGTCGGCTCACCCGCACAGGACGTCTTCTACGTCTCCAACCCCAAGGTCAGTCCCGACCTCATGTATTGGCGCGACAAGCTCAAGCTGCCGATCGTGGTGCCCACGAAGCCCGACAAGGGCGGCTACTTCCAGACACTGAGCTGGGAGAAGTCCGACCTCTATCCCGCCGATGTGCTCCTGTACGACGACCGGGTCGGCAAGGCCGGGCTCGCGATCCTCGACGACCAGCCGGTGTTCCAGACGCTGCAGGCCGCGAAGGACAAGGCGTACATCCCGTGGACGTCAGTCGCGCCGCCCAGCTATCGGGCGTACGCGGACATCATGAACCGCCTGGCCGGCGACCTCGAGAAGTATGCGTCCTAGGACGAGCGGCGCTGCTCGAGCCCGGCCAGCACGATGTCGAGCTTGCGGTCGTACCAGCCGTGGCCGCGCCAGACCTCTTCGGTGTCGTACGCCTTGAGCACCGGCATGCGGGGCCCGTCGACGTGCGCCTTCTCGATCGCCTTGAGTCGGCGCATCTCGGCGGAGGCCGTCAGGGCGAGCGTGACGACGAACTCCACGGCGACCGTGGCGTCCTCCAGCTTGAAGCCCTGGCGCTGAAGCGACTCGATGTACTTCTCGATGCGGTCCTCGACGGCGCGCGGAGACTTCGGTGCGCCGAGGGCAGCGGTGTCGAGACCCGGGTGGTCCTCGCACATCTGCCAGATCGTCTCGCCGATGCCCTTGAGCAGCTCCTGCCAGGGCAGGTCGGCGTCGGGCCAGCTGGCGGCGACGATGGCCTTGTCGAGCGCGCGGAGGAGCAGGTCATCGCGATCCTCGACGTAGCGGTACAGACCGGAATGAGCTACCCCGAGCCGTCGGGCAACCGACGGCATGCTGAATGTGGCGATTCCGTCGTCAAGCGCAGCCTGCGCGATGACGTCGACAGTGAGTGCCCTTGGGCGCCCTGGCTTGCGGTCCATTGGGGCATCATACTGCGGGTACGGGTGCAATGTCCGATCTTCTGTGATGCGGGTCGCACGCAGCCGCCGCAGGGACGGGTCGCCTTCCACCGGGACGATAGGATGACGCCATGGAGAACACCGGCATTCCTGACAAGTTTGCGCCCCTCGGCCTCACGTACGACGACGTCCTTCTGCTCCCCGGATTCTCCGACCTCAATCCCAGTGAGATCGACACGACGTCGCGGCTGACGCGCGAGATCAACCTCCGGATCCCGCTGATCAGCGCCGCGATGGACACCGTCACCGAGTCACGCATGGCGATCGCGATGGCGCGTCAGGGCGGCATCGGCGTCCTGCACCGCAACCTGTCGCTCGAGGACCAGGCCTACCAGGTCGACCTCGTCAAGCGCACCCAGACCGGCATCATCTCCAACCCCGTGACGATCGGTCCCGATGCGACGCTCGAGGAGCTCGACCGCATCTGTGGCGAGTACCGCGTGTCCGGGCTCCCCGTCGTCGACACCGACAACCGGCTGCTCGGCATCATCACCAACCGCGACCTGAGGTTCACGCCGGTTGCCGAGTGGGCCACGACCAAGGTCGACGAGGTCATGACCCCGATGCCGTTGATCACGGGGCACGTCGGGATCGCCCGCGAGGACGCCACGCTGCTGCTGCGCAAGCACAAGCGCGAGCGGCTCCCGCTGGTCGACGACGACGGCCGCCTCGGAGGCCTCATCACGGTCAAGGACTTCGTCAAGTCCGAGCAGTTCCCCCACGCCACCAAGGACGCCGACGGTCGCTTGATGGTCGGCGCGGCGATCGGCTACTTCGGTGACGCGTGGCAGCGCGCGACCACCCTGATCGACGCCGGCGTCGACGTGCTCGTGGCCGACACCGCCCACGGCCACGTGCGGATGCTCCTCGACATCGTCAAGCGGCTCAAGACCGACCCGGCCACCCGGCACGTGCAGGTCATCGGCGGCAACGTCGCGACCCGCGAAGGCGCACAGGCGTTCGTGGATGCCGGCTCGGACGCGGTCAAGGTCGGCTTCGGACCCGGCTCGATCTGCACGACCCGCGTCGTCACCGGGTGTGGCGTGCCCCAGATCACCGCGGTCTACGAAGCGTCCCTGGCGGCCAAGCCGGCCGGCGTGCCGGTCATCGCCGACGGCGGCCTGCAGCAGTCGGGCGACATCGCCAAGGCGCTGGTCGCCGGCGCCGAGACGGTCATGATCGGCTCGATGCTGGCCGGTGTCGAGGAGTCGCCGGGCGAGGTCGTCTTCGTCAACGGCAAGCAGTTCAAGGCATACCGCGGCATGGGCTCGCTCGGTGCGATGAGCAGCCGCGGCAAGAAGTCCTACTCCAAGGACCGCTACTTCCAGGCCGAGATCACCAGCGACGACCAGATCGTGCCCGAGGGCGTCGAGGGCCAGGTCGCCTATCGCGGTCCGTTGTCGGCGGTCGCGCACCAGCTGATCGGCGGCCTCAACCAGTCGATGTTCTACGTCGGGGCGCGCACGATCCCCGAGCTGCAGGACAAGGGCCGCTTCGTCCGCATCACGTCGGCGTCGCTCAAGGAGAGCCACCCGCACGACATCCAGATGACCGCCGAGGCGCCCAATTACTCGACCCGCTGACCACCGTTAGCCTCGTGGGGTGAGCATCCGCAAGAACGTCGCCGTCTTCATCGACGCCGAGAACCTGTTCAAGGGTTACGGCAAGCTCGACATCCCCGATGTGTCGATGGAGGACATCCTCAACCAGATCGACAAGGCCGCCTCGCAGGAGGCCGGCGCCAACGGCATCGCGGTCGCCCGGGCGTACGCGGACTGGAATGCTCTGGGCCTCGAGGACTACCGCCGCGACGTCGAGCGCAGCCGGGTCGAGACCGTCCAGGTCTTCTCGGTGGGCAAGGCCGAGAAGAACGCGGCCGACATCGTCCTCGTGGTCGACTGCCTGCGGGTCGCCGCCGACCTCGACCACATCGAGGTGTTCGTCCTGGTGTCGGCCGACGGCGACTTCGTGCCGCTGGTGCGCCGACTCCACGAGCTCGACAAGTACGTCGTGGGTGCCACCTTGTCCAACCACCCGGTCAACTCGGTGCTGGAGAAGGAGGTCGACCAGTACGTCGGCCTCAAGGTCACCCCGGTCCCGCCTGCGGCAGCGCTTCAGCCGGTGTTCTCCGCCGGGGAGCCGGCCAAGAAGTCGGCCGCGCCGCGCAAGGCCGCTGCGAAGAAGGTCGTGGAGCCCCCGCCGGTGAAGGAGGCGCCTGCCAAGAAGGAGGCACCGGCCAAGAAGGAGAGCGCCCGCCAAGAAGACTGCGAAGAAGGCGGCCAAGAAGCAGGAACCGGCGCCGGACAGGAACCAGCCGCGGGCCGGCGGCAAGCCCGAGTGGCACAAGATCGCCTCGCAGATCCCGGTCGTCCACGAGGGTCGCGCATCGTCGCCAGACGACTACAAGGCGATCATGAAGAAGGTGCTGACCGAGCCCAAGGTCCGCAGCTATCTCGACCAGCTCGCCAACCACGGCGGCACGCTGCCGATCCTCGCGATGGCGATCAAGGCTGCGGCGCCGCAGGTCAGCCCCTCGGACGCCAAGGTCAGCACCCTGTCGCGTGCGCTCCGCTTCGCGCTCGCCGGAACGCCGTACGCCCTGGCGCGTCAGAGCGACGACGTCCAGCCCGTGCTCGTGCGGCGTTCGACCAAGCCGGCCGGGATGCTCCCCGACCTGTCGCTCGACGACATCCAGCGAGGCGTCCAGTAGGTCACCCGGTCCGCCTCTCGCACTAGGCTGTACGCATGGCAGACATCGAGATCGGCACGGCAAAGCGCGGCCGACGTGCGTACTCCTTCGACGACATCGCGATCGTCCCGAGCCGGCGTACGCGAGACCCCGAAGAGGTCTCGACCGCGTGGCAGATCGACGCCTACCGGTTCGAGCTGCCGGTCATCGCCGCACCGATGGACTCGGTCATGAGTCCCGAGACGGCCATCGCCCTCGGCAAGCACGGCGGCCTCGGTGTGCTCGACCTCGAAGGACTGTGGACCCGCTACGAGGATCCCGAGAAGCTGCTCGAGGAGGTCGCCGGCATCGATGGGCCGCTGGCCACCAAGCGACTGCAGGAGATCTACGCCGAGCCCATCAAGGCCGAGCTGATCACGGCGCGTCTGGTCCAGATGCGGGAGTCGGGCGTCACCGTGGCTGGCGCCCTCTCGCCGCAGCGCACCAAGCAGTTCGCCGACGCCGTCGTCGATGCGGGCGTCGACCTGTTCGTCATCCGCGGCACCACGGTGTCGGCCGAGCACGTCTCGGGGCAGACCGAGCCGCTCAACCTCAAGGAGTTCATCTACGAGCTCGACGTCCCGGTCATCGTCGGTGGCTGCGCGACCTATCAGGCGGCGCTGCACCTGATGCGCACCGGCGCCGCCGGCGTGCTCGTCGGTTTCGGTGGCGGCGCGGCGCACACGACGCGCAGCGTGCTGGGCGTCGCGGTGCCGATGGCCTCGGCGGTCGCCGACGTCGCGGCCGCGCGGCGCGACTACCTCGACGAGTCCGGTGGCCGCTACGTCCACGTCATCGCCGACGGCTCGATCGGTCGCAGCGGCGACATCGCCAAGGCGATCGCCTGCGGCGCCGATGCCGTCATGATCGGTTCCCCCTTCGCCCGCGCCGTCGAGGCGCCGGGTCGCGGCTTCCACTGGGGTGCCGAGGCCTGGCACCCCGACCTCCCGCGCGGCGCTCGCGTCGAGATGGGCACCGTCGGCGACCTCGAGTCGGTGCTGTTCGGCCCCTCGTCCGTCCCCGACGGCACCATGAACCTCATCGGTGCCCTGCGCCGAGCGATGGCGACCACTGGCTACACCGACCTCAAGGAGTTCCAGCGGGTCGAGGTCGTCGTCGGCTGAAAAATGACGACCTTGGAGCGCGTGCCCTTCGGGCATCCCGACGCCGTGGCGCTGCGTGACGAGCACGTGGCCTACGGCAACCAGCTCTACGCGTCCGACCCGGCGTCGCTGCACCGGTCCGGCTCAGAGGGCATCGAACCATCATCGGTCGTCGCCACCGTCGTGGCGTACGACGATGACGGCCCGGTGGGCCACGCCTGCCTGCGGCAGCTGGACGGCGAGCTCGAGATCAAGCGCATGTACGTCGTACCGACCCGTCGCGGCTCAGGCATCGCTGACGAGCTGCTGGCCGCCATGGAGCAGGCAGCGCGTGACGAGGGTGCGCGTCGGGTCATCATCCACACCGGCGACCGTCAGCACGCCGCCTTGAAGTTCTACGACCGGCACGGCTACACCCCGATCCCGGTCTACCCGCCGTACGAGGCGGTCACCTACTCGCTGTGCTTCGAGAAGCTGCTGTGATGCGGGTCGAGTCCCTCCACGTCTACCCGGTCAAGGCGACGGCACCGGTCGACCTGACGTCAGCCCATGTCGAGCTGGCCGGGCTGCGCGACGACCGGCGCTGGGCCGTCGTCGACCCGCAGGGCGCCAGGCTCAACGCGACGACACACGGTCGGCTGCTGACCGTCACGGCGACGCCTGACGAGTCGGGTGCGCTGACCCTCACGGCGCCGGACCTGCAGCCCCTCGAGGTGGCCGTGCCCGTCGGCGGACCGAGCGTGCCGGTCAACGTCACGAGGCTCGCGACGATGACCGACGCCGGTGACGGGGCAGCCGCGTGGTTCAGCCAGGTCCTGGGTGAGCCGGTGCGACTGGTGTGGCAGGACGATCCGGCGCGGCGACCGATCTCGGACAAGCACGGTGGCCTGGGCGCCGAGCCGCTCAGCCTGGCCGACACCGGACCGCTGCTGCTCACGACCACGTCGTCGCTGGCGCAGCTCGACGCCTGGATCGCGGCGGAGCATGAGCCGCAACCCATGGTGATGCGCCGCTTCCGTCCCAACGTGGTCGTCGAGGGCTCCGACATCCCGTTCGCCGAGGACGACTGGCGCGGCCTCCACATCGGTGACGTGCCCTACCGATTCGCCGAGCACTGCGACCGGTGCGTCGTCACGACGATCGACCCCGTGACGCTGGCGCACGGCAAGGAGCCGATCCGTACGCTCGCGCGCCACCGCAAGTGGGCCGGCAAGACGTGGTTCGGCATCCGCATCGTCCCGCTCGCGACCGGCAAGGTGTCGGTCGGCGACGAGGTCACGGTCGCGTAGGGGCGTCGAACACATCACACCCGGGGCCACTGGCCCGGTGGGTCAGGGGTGCCTTAGCATGGTGAGGCTAGCCTTATATCGAGGCGGAGCCCCGATCCCCCCGAAGGAATCTCCTGCAATGAAGCCTCTTGCCACGCTCGGCGTGCTGACGATCGCCGCCTTGAGCCTGACCGCCTGTGCCGACGACCCGAAGTCGGCCTCGGGCGGCCTCACGGTCGAAGCGACGGACTCCAAGTGCAGCGTCTCGCAGACCGACCTCAAGGCCGGCCCGTCGACGTTCAAGGTCACCAACAAGGGCAGCAAGGTCACCGAGTTCTACGTCTACGCCGACGGCGACCGCATCATGGGCGAGGTCGAGAACGTCGGTCCCGGCCTGACCCGCAACCTGGTCGTCGACCTGCCCAAGGGCTCGTACGAAGGCGCCTGCAAGCCCGGCATGGTCGGCGACGGCATCCGCCAGAAGCTCACGGTCACGGGCGAGGCCGCCAAGAAGCTGTCCGACTCCCAGGAGCTCAAGGCCGCCGCGACGTCGTACGAGCGCTACGTCAACTCCCAGACCGTCGCGCTGATCGCCAAGACCAAGGAGTTCGTCACCGCGGTCAAGGACGGCGACGTCACCGAGGCCAAGAAGCTCTACCCGATCGCCCGTACGTACTGGGAGCGCATCGAGCCCGTCGCCGAGAAGTTCGGCGACCTCGACCCGCTGACCGACGGCCGCGAGGCCGACGCGAAGGCCGAGAAGCGCGACTTCACCGGCTGGCACCGCATCGAGAAGCAGCTCTGGGTCGACAACAACACCGAGGGCATGGGCACGTACGCCGACGACCTGCTCGTCAACGTCAAGAAGATCGTCGCGCTCGGCAAGGACGCCCCGCTGACGGCGCTCGAGCTCGCGCAGGGCTCCAAGGGCCTGCTCGACGAGGTCGCGACCAGCAAGATCACCGGCGAGGAGGACGAGTTCAGCCACACCGACCTCTGGGACTTCAAGGCCAACATCGAGGGCTCGCAGGCTGCCATCGCGGCGCTCCGCCCGGTGCTGGAGAAGCAGGACCCGGCCCTCGTCAAGGAGCTCGACGCCAAGTTCAAGGCGCTCGACGACGACCTCGACCAGTACCAGGACGACAACGGCGACTGGACGTTCTACGACAAGCTCACCAAGGCCCAGGTCAAGCGCCTGTCCGACCTGGTGGCCGCCGTCAGCGAACCGATCAGCCGCGTCGCCGCCGTGGTTGCCGAGTCTGCGTAGCCTGAACTGATGTCTGAGCAGAACGAGTCCACGTCGGGCCTCTCCCGCCGCAAGCTGATCGGCGCGGCCGGGATCGGCGCGCTCGCGGTCGGCGCAGGTGGCGGCTACGCCGTCGGCCGCCAGGGTGACGAGAGCCCCGCGGGGGTCGCCGATCCCGACGCCAAGCCGATCCCGTTCGAGGGTGTGCACCAGGCCGGCATCGTCACGCCGGCGCAGGACCGCCTCTACTTCGTCGCGCTGGACATGACGAGCGAGGAGCGTGCCGACCTGATCTCGCTGCTCAAGGACTGGACCGAGGCAGCGCGGCAGATGACGCAGGGCAACGACGTCGGCAAGTTCGGCGCGGTGTCCGGCTCGCCGTTCGCGCCGCCGGAGGACACCGGCGAGGCGCTGGGCCTGCCGCCCTCGGGGCTCACCATCACGGTGGGCTTCGGTCGCGGCCTGTTCGTCGATGCCAAGGGCAAGGCCCGGTTCGGTCTCGACGGCAAGCTGCCCGACAAGCTCAAGGAGCTGCCGGCGTTCTCGGGTGACCAGCTCGATCCGGCGATCAGCGACGGCGATCTGGCGATCCAGGCCTGCGCCAACGACCCGCAGGTCGCGGTCCACGCGGTGCGCAACCTCGTACGCATCGCCTTCGGCCGGGCGTCGGTCCGCTACTCGCAGATGGGCTTCGGGCGTACGTCCTCGACGTCGTCCGCGCAGGTCACGGCCCGCAACATGCTGGGCTTCAAGGACGGCACGGCCAACATCAAGGTCGAGGACAAGAAGGACGTCCAGGACTTCGTCTGGGTGCCCAAGGAGGACGGCCCCGACTGGCTGGTCGGCGGTTCCTACCTCGTCAGCCGCAAGATCAACATGCGCATCGAGATCTGGGACCGCGAGCCGCTCGAGGGCCAGGAGAACATCATCGGCCGCGCCAAGGGCTCCGGCGGGCCGCTGTCGGGCGGCGACGAGTTCGCCAAGCTCGACTTCACCCAGAAGAACGACCGCGGCGCACCGGTCATCGACATGAAGTCGCACGTACGCCTGGCGCACCCCGACTTCAACCATGGCGCGAAGCTGCTGCGGCGTGGCTACAACTTCGTCGACGGCTCGGACGGCCTCGGCCAGCTCTCGGCCGGACTGTTCTTCATCGCGTACCAGCGCGATCCGGAGAAGCAGTTCGTCCAGGTCCAGCGTTCCCTCGCCGGTTCGCAGAACGACCTGCTCAACGAGTACATCGTGCACGTGAGCTCCGGCCTGTTCGCCTGCCCGCCCGGCGTGGGCACCAAGGGCTACTGGGGCGAAGGGCTGTTTGCCTGAGGCAAGCGAGCGCAGCGAGCGCGCCCGAAGGCAGGTTGAGCGATCGCGGCGAAGCCGCCCGATGACGAAACCCTGAGCCGACAACGAACGCAACCCTCACACCACGTTGAACCAGGTCTGCAGGCGGGGGATGCGGCGCAGGATGAGCTGGTCGACCAGCAGCGCGACCAGCAGCGTGATGCCGAAGAACGGCAGGAACACGCCGAGGGCGACGATTGCCACCGCGAGCAGCGGGGTGCCACGCAACGGCATCGACCCCGAGGGGCAGCGATCGGATCCGGCCCGCTTCGGCCGCCTGCGCCACCACATCATCGGTCCTGACACGCACATGAAGATCACCATGAGGCACGACAACGCCGCTGCCCAGAAGCTGACCGGCCCGAAGCTGCGGCCCTCGTGCAGGCCGATGCCCTGCGACACGACCTTGGCCAGCACGGGGTAGTCGGCGAAGCCGTACGTGCCGACGACCTGCCCGCCGTACTGGTCGATGTGGACGGTCTTCTCGCGCGAGGGGTCGTGGAACGCGTAGCTGATCGCCGAGAAGACGCCTTTGTCGTCGGTGGGCAGCGCGATCGTGAGCGGGTGGTGCAGCCCGGCCTTGTCGGCCACGGCGACCGCGGTGTCGATGTTCGCGACCGAGATCTCCTCGCCCGCCTTGGAGGACTCGGGCACCTTGGAGTCGCCCTGGGCCCACGGGATCTCGTGGACGTGGCTGTGCGGCAGGGACTCGTCGAGGGTGGACCCCTTCTTCGACACCCGCCGGGGTCCGCGCCCCACATCGAGGTGCTGTTGTCGGTCGCCATGGTCTGGGCGTGCTTGCCCCAGAACGCAGTCCACGGCAGCCCCGAGACCAGCAGCACCAGGAGGCTCACGCCGACCACCGAGCCGATCACGGCATGCCGACTGCGCATGGCCGCTCCGGCCGCACCGGAGATCTTGCGCCGCAGTCGCGCGGGTCGACCGCGGATGAACAGGTAGTAGCCGGTCAGCGCCATGACGATCGCCCAGCAGGCGCCGAGCTCCATCACGATGTCGCCCGTCGATCCCAGCATCATGTTCGTGTGGAGCCGGACCGCGAGGCCGCTCAGGGTCGTGTCGGGGTTGAGGCTGCCGAGCACCTCCCCGGTCCACGGGTCGACGTACGCATCGCGGCTCGAGCCGTCGGGCATGCTCAGGTAGAAGTCGGTCGAGCGATCATTGCCCTTGGGCTCGGTCATCGACGCGATCGTGGCCTTCGGGAACGCCTTGGCCACCGCCTTCCGCTGGTCCTCGTACGGCACCCGCTGCGTGTCTCCGGCCGGCTGCTCGACCTTCATGACGTCGGCGTGCATCAGCGGCTCGAGCTGGAACCTCAGCAGGTAGATCAGTCCGGTGGTGGCCAGCACCAGCAGGATCGGGGCCACGATGAACGCCGCGTAGAAGTGCCACCGCCAGAACGCTCGGAACAGGCCTCCGCCGGCCTTGCGCTCGGGGTCGCTGCGGCGGACCGGGGCGAGGGTGTCAGTCGCCATCGGAGGCTCCTTCGGTCGTCGGAGCGTGGGGTCGGGAGGCCATCATGAGCAGGCAGAACACGACGATCGCCGTGGAGAGCCCGAGGAGCAGGAGCAGCGGGTCGAGCGACGGGTTGGCCTGGTCCGCGGTGGTCGCGACGTACGCCGCGCCCGGTGCCGCCGGGGCGGTCGTCGTGGGACTGGCGGTCGGGGTGGCGTGAGCGGACGGCGAGGTCTCCGTGTGAGCGGGCGCGGGCGCCACGGCGGCCGGTGCGGGCGTGGTGGCGGCGGGTGCGGGCGCTGCGGCCTTGGGCTTGGCGGTGATCGACGCGTGCATGTCGGGGTGCACGCTGCAGGTGTAGGAATAGGCGCCGGCCGTGGCGAACGTGTAGCTCCAGCTCTTGCCCTGGGTGAGCATCGGCGAGCGGAACCTGACGGGTCCGGCTCGTCACGACCACGTCGTGCGGGACGCTGTCCTTGTTGGTCCACGTGACGGTGTCGCCCTGCGAGATGGTCATCGACCCCGACCCGTACGCGTAGTTCTTGATCGTGATCTGGTGGGACGCAGCCGTTGCCTGAGAGGCCGGCCACACCAGGACGGTGAGGGCAGCGAGGAGGCTGGCGAGCAGGACTCGAGGACCCTTCCGGGAGACGGTGGAACGGGGAGATGACATGGAATGTCCTTCCGTGGCTGGCGGTCCGGTCATACTGGGTGGCGTGGTGGTCCGGCCGGTTGCGACTCGGCCGGACCACCACATCTGTGCGGGCTCCTAGCAGGAGCTCAGGTCTTCACCGATCAAGCGGCTTGAGCATGTTCTCGACGAGCACGGTGTGGGTCTTGACGTACTGGTCGATGGCCAGGGCGTCGGTCACCTGCTGGCCGAGGCTCGTCTCGAGGTGCGCTGCGTAGACGTGCTGCAGGAAGGTGTCGAGTGTTGACTGCACCCCGCCGAGCAACGGCTTGAGCATGTTCTCGACCAGGATCAGGTGCGTCTTGAGGTACTGGTCCAGGTTGAGCGCGTCGGTCACCTGCTGGCCGAGGCTCGTCTCGAGGTGCGCTGCGTAGACGTGCTGCATGAACGCGTCGATCGTCGACTCCAGACCGGTGCACACGTCGTCTCCACCCATGGGGGGCATCGTCGGCGTGGGTGTCGTCGGCGTCGGCGTGGTGGGCGCCGGCGTCGTCGGGGTCGGCGTGGTCGGGGTCGGGGTCGGCGTGGTCGTGGAACCGGTGACCGTGACGCTCGCGGTCATGTCCGGGTGCACCGCGCAGTAGTACGAGTACTTCCCGGCCTTGGTGAACGTGTAGGAGAAGCTCTGACCCTTGGCGAGGTTGCCGGAGTTGAACTTCACGGGTCCGCTCGTCACGGTCACGGTGTGCGGTGCCGTGTCCATGTTGGTCCACTTCACGGTGTCGCCCACCGAGACGCTCAGCGTCGCCGGGCGTGAACTTGTAGTTCTGGATCATCACCTCCTTCGTGGCCGGTGCAGCCGCCGCCTTGGCGGCCTTGGTGCTGTGCGACGTCGTTGTCGCAGCAGCCGCCTTGGCCTTGGTGGTCGCGGCGCTTGCCGTGAGCGTGTCGGAGGTTGAGGCGGCTCCGGCTGAGAGCCCCACGACGGACACGATCGCGGCGAGAACGCCGCCGATCACGAGCGTCATGAGTCCCCAGCGCCTGGGAGCCAAGCGGGAGTCGGTGTCGGGCATCGGACTGTTCAAACGTGGACTCATCGAGCCACTCCTTCTGTGGGTTGTGGTTCACCCGGGTGGCTGGCAGATTGCGACTCGGCCAGATCCCCGGTTGCCTGGGTGGTGGATTGCTTCAGCACGCGCTGAGATCTGCGCCGACGAGCGGCTTGATCATGTTCTCGACGAGCACGGTGTGCGTCTTGACGTACTGGTCGATCGCGAGAGCGTCGGTGACCTGCTGGCCGACGCTGGTCTCGAGGTGGGCGGCGTAGACGTGCTGCAGGAACGCGTCCAACGTCGACTGGGTCCCGCCGAGCAGCGGCTTGAGCATGTTCTCGACCAGGACGAGGTGCGTCTTGAGGTACTGGTCCAGGTTGAGCGCGTCGGTGACCTGCTGGCCGACGCTGGTCTCGAGGTGCGCGGCGTAGACGTGCTGCAGGAACGCGTCGATCGTCGAGCTGAGCCCGGTGCAGGTGTCGGACGGGGCAGGCATCGCCATCGGGTCGGCTGTGGCGGCGGGTGTCGTCGTCGCCGGAGTGGTGGTCTTGGCGACGGGAGCGGCGTGCCGGCGGCGCGGCCGGCGCGGTCGTCACCACCGGGGTCGTGACGAGGCTCGTGCTCGGCACAAGCAGGCTGCCGAGGAGGCCGCCTGAGCTGTCGTGCTCGAGACCGAGGCGGCCGGAGCCAGGGCATCGGTGGTCGCCGGCGACGTCCGCAGTGCGAACACCGACAAGGCGGCCGCCAAGGCTGCGAGCAGCGCGATCGTCACGAGGCTGCGACGACGTAGCTCCGCGGACCGGAATGGACTGGTGGACGGTGAGGGATTCATCTGACGTGCCTTCCTGAGAGGGACGGTTCCTTCGGAGTGGTGCTTCACACGCCTGGACTCGAGGTGACCAGGACACTTGCGGCGCCGAGGACGGCGATGACGAGCACGGTCTCGGTTGCGACGGACGCCACGAAGGAGCCGACGGCCGTGTCTCGGTGGGAGGAGCCGGTCAGGTGGCGCCCGACCCAGCTCTTGCTCTTCATGGCCGCCAGCATCACGGTGGCGAACAGGGACAGCTTGATGAGCAGGACGCGGGCGTAGTGCGTGTGCCAGAAGCCGTCGACGGAGCTGATGATCTGCCAGCTCAGGATGAGCCCCGAGGACACGATGACGAGGACCGAGACGAGCGCGATGGTCGAGAACTTCGGCACGATGCGCTCCAGCTCGGCGATGCTGCGGCGCGGCAGCAGGCACACCGTCATGACAGTGAGGCCGCCGACCCAGGCGCTGATGCCGACGAGGTGGAGGAACTCGGCGGCCGCGCCCCAGGTCGGTTCGGGACCCTGCGTGGCGTGAGCGTTCATCCCGGTCGTACGGATGAGGCCGGCACCGACGATGAGGGCCGCGACTCGCCAAGGCAGCTCGCGTACGACGTCTGCGCCGCGCTGGAAGACCGCCGCGACGACGACAGCGGCCAGCAGCCACAGCAGGGCCATCGCGGTGGTGACCCGGCCGAAGTCCTCGTTGAGCGCCTCGCGCAGGGTCATGCCGCCAGACGACCGCCAGACGACGACGGCCTCTGATGCCGCGGCGGCCAGGATGCCTGCGGCGACCGAGAGACCGAGCAGGCGGCGCGGCCGGCGCTCCCGGCGCCGGCGGGCCAGAGCAGTGAGAGGAACAACAGGCCACCGACGAACACTGCCATCGCGAGGTAGCCGAGGATGCGCGCCGAGACCGTCACCCAGGTCATGAGGCGCGTGTCGTCGGGTGGCGCATTGGCGTTGGCGTCCGACGAGGCGGCTGCCGCTTTGCTGCTCTCCTTGACATGGAGCGTGATCACGCCGGAGCTCTCGTGCCCGTCGTGGGGATCCTCGGCCTGCCAGGTCAGCAGGACGGTCTTCGCCGGCTTGACCGACCGCAGGTCGACGCGGAGCGTCGAGGGCTTGCCGGCGACGGCGTCGACCTTCAGGCGCGAGCCCGCTGCCTTGATCGTGAGGTCGTCGGGACCGAGCGCCTCGCTGAACACCAGCGTCGCGTGCGTCGGGAGCTTGTCGAGGTGCGCGCCGGTCGCCGGTGTCGAGGACTCCAGCTCGTCGTGAGCCTGCGTCGGGGACGCGATGCCCAACGTCAGGAGTGCCGTGGTCGCGGCGGCCAGGGCGCCGAGTCGCGCGGCGCGGCGCCGGCCGATCACTTCGCGTCCTCGGCGGCGGTGGTCGCCGTCGTGGTGCAGCAGGTGGGACCGACGAGCGTTCCCACGAGGCAGCTCAGCGGCCCGGCTGTCTTGCCCTTGACGGGCGGCCCGGCCAGATCGCTGACGATGGGGGTCGTCGACAGCACCGACGACAGCAGCGACGAGGTCAGCTCACCCACCGCGGGGAGGCTGCCGAGGACTGAGGGCGGGCAGGTGTCAGCCGGGTCGATGGGCTCGGGGTCGGCCGGCGTCGGGGTCGGCTCGGGATCTGTCGTCGCCTGATGCGTCGGCTCGGGCATCGACATGTCCGGCAGCGTGCTGGTCCCCGGCATCGACGGCATGACGGGCGGGGCGATGGCAGCGGCCGGAGGGGGAGTCGTCGCCGGGGCTGCCGGTGCGGCCGAGGCCGGCGGCTGGGCTGCCGGAGCGGCTGCCGTCGCGGCGTCCGTCGGGGTGATCCCGATGCCCGACGCATAGCCGAGGATCACGACCACGCCACCTGCCAGCACCGATGCCATGGCGGCATCGCGACGGTCGACGAATCCTGCCCGAGATGAGCTCACTGTGTTCCCCTTTGCGCCCGGCATGGATTGGGAGTGGCCTGGCGTGCCATCCATGCTGGCGAGCAGGGATCCGCAGATGGGTGTCGGTCGCGTGAAATGCAGGGATCTTTTCCCTCATGAGGACTGGCGTTCCGGGGTGAGGGCTCAGAAATCGCCCTGACACGCGGCGGTAGCACGCTCGCGACGTGAGTCTCGTTACTCGCCGGTAGTCATGTGACACGAGCAATGTCATACTCAGGGTATGACCGCGCTCGACTCACCCGCCCAGACCTCGTCGTCCGTGTCCCCGGCACGCGCTGCCGAGCTCACGAGCCTCATCCGTACGACGTCGGGTGAGCACCGGACGACCCACTCGCCGCTGACCGGCGACCCGGTCGCCGACATCCCGGTGTCGAGCATCGCCGACGTCGACGAGGCGTTCGCGACCGCGCGCGTCGCGCAGGAGGCATGGTCGAAGACCTCGCTGCGGGCCCGCAAGAAGGCCCTGCTGCGTCTGCACGACCTGGTCCTCGAGCACCAGGACGAGCTGCTCGACCTGATCCAGGTCGAGTCCGGCAAGAGTCGTGCTCACGCGTTCGACGAGGTCGCGCACCTGGCCCTCACGGCGCGCTTCTACGCCCGACGCCTCAAGAAGCAGATCGGCACGCGCCGCCGCAACGGTGCCCTGCCGGGACTGACCTCGATCACGGTCAACCAGGTGCCCAAGGGTGTCGTCGGCATCATCAGTCCCTGGAACTATCCGCTCACGATGGCGATCTCCGACGGCATCCCGGCGATCGCGGCCGGCAACGCCGTCGTGCACAAGCCCGACAGCCAGAGCCCGCTGATCGCCCTCGCCGGTGTCGAGCTGATGCGCAAGGCCGGCATCCCCGCCGACGTGTGGCAGGTCGTCAGCGGCGCCGGCTCGGTCGTCGGCACCGCGATCATCGAGCGCGCCGACTACGTCTGCTTCACCGGCTCGACCGCGACGGGCAAGCTCATCGCCCAGCAGGCCGCCGCCCGACTCATCAGCTGCTCGCTCGAGCTCGGCGGCAAGAACCCCATGATCGTGCTGCCGAGCGCCGACATCGACAAGGCAGCTGCCGGTGCCGTGCAGGCATGCTTCTCGTCAGCCGGCCAGCTCTGTGTCTCGATCGAGCGCCTGTACGTCCCGGAGTCGCGCTACGAGGAGTTCAAGGCCGCGTTCGTCTCGCGGGTCGAGCACCTCGCACTCGGCGCCGCGCTCGACTGGGACGCCGACATCGGCTCGCTCGTCTCGCAGGCGCAGCTCGACACCGTCACGGACCACGTCAAGGACGCCGTGTCGCACGGCGCAACGGTGCTGGTCGGCGGCAAGCCCCGGCCCGACATCGGGCCGTACTTCTACGAGCCCACGGTCCTCGAGGGCGTGACCGAGGCCGCTGAGTGCTTCGCGGGGGAGACGTTCGGGCCCCTGGTGTCGCTGTATCCGTACAAGACGGTCGACGACGCCATCGCGCTCGCCAACCAGGGGGAGTACGGACTCAACGCCAGCATCTGGGGCAAGCCGCGCGAGGCGCGAGCCATCGCCTCACGCATCAAGGCCGGCACGATCAACATCAACGAGGGCTTCTCGGCGACGTTCGGCAGCGTCGACGCCCCGATGGGCGGCATGCGCCAGTCGGGCCTCGGCCGCAGGCAGGGTGCCGAGGGCATCCTGCGTTACACCGAGCCCCAGGCAGTCGGCGTGCAGCGCGGCTTCCCGGTCGCCGGGCCGTCGTTCCTGCAGCCTCGGACGTACGCCAAGGTGCTCACCGCCGGACTGAGGATCCTGAGGAGGACCCCGCGTGCCTGACTTCGACTACGACGTCATCGTCATCGGATCGGGATTCGGCGGGAGCGTCTCGGCGCTGCGGCTGACCGAGAAGGGCTACAAGGTCGCGGTGCTCGAGGCCGGCAAGCGCTACGAGGACAAGGACTTCGCCAAGAGCTCCTGGCGCCTGCGCAAGTTCCTGTGGATGCCGCAGCTCGGTTGCTACGGGATCCAGCGCATCGACAAGCTCAAGGACGTCCTGATCCTGTCGGGTGCGGGCGTCGGCGGCGGCTCGCTCGTGTACGCCAACACGCTCTACGAGCCGCTCGACCCGTTCTACAAGGACCCGGCGTGGGGCCACATCACCGACTGGCGGGCCGAGCTCGCGCCCTACTACGACCAGGCCAAGCGGATGCTGGGCGTCGAGGTCTACCCGATCGAGACCGCGGCCGACAAGATCATCAAGCAGGTCGCCGAGGACATGGGCGTCGGTGGCACGTTCCACCACACGCCGGTCGGGGTCTTCTTCGGCGCCGATCCCGGCGAGACGGTCGCGGATCCCTACTTCGGTGGCGCCGGGCCCGACCGTGCCGGCTGCCTGCACTGCGGCGAGTGCATGACCGGCTGCCGCCACAACGCCAAGAACACGCTGGTCAAGAACTACCTCTACCTCGCCGAGAAGGGTGGCGCCGAGGTCCACCCGCTCACGACCGTCACCTCCGTCACGCCGCTCGCGGGTGGCGGCTACGAGATCGAGACCCGCCGCACCAACCGGCGCTTCCGCCCGCACAAGAAGATCACCGCCGAGCAGGTCATCTTCTCGGCCAGCACGATGGGCACCCAGAAGCTGCTGCACAAGATGAAGGACCGCGGCGCGCTGCCGGGAGTCTCCGACCGGCTCGGACTGCTCACGCGTACCAACTCCGAGGCCCTGCTGGGTGCGATCGCCGACGGCCGCGAGGTCGACTACAGCCACGGCGCCGCGATCACGTCGTCGTTCCACCCCGACGAGCACACCCACGTCGAGCCGGTGCGCTACGGCAAGGGCTCCAACGCGATGTCGCTGATGCAGACCGTGCTGACCGACGGCAGCACCGGCAAGCCGCGCTGGCGGGTGTGGCTCAAGGAGATGTGGCGGCAGAAGTTCAGCATCTTCAAGCTGTACGACCTGCGGCACTGGTCGGAGCGCACGGTCATCGCGCTGGTCATGCAGACCCACGACAACTCGATCACGACGTACACCAAGCGCGGCATCACCGGCCGCCGCAAGCTGACGTCGAAGCAGGGCCACGGTGCGCCCAACCCCTCGTTCATCCCGCCGGCGCACGAGGCCGTGCAGCGGATGGCCGAGCACATGGACGGTACGCCCGGCGGCACGATCGGCGAGCCGTTCAACGTGCCGCTCACGGCTCACTTCATGGGCGGCTGCGCGATCGGCGACTCGCCCGAGACCGGCGTCATCGACCCTTACCAGCGGCTGTTCGGCCACGAGGGCCTGCACGTCGTCGACGGATCGGCGATCAGCGCCAACCTCGGCGTGAATCCCTCGCTGACCATCACGGCGCAGGCCGAGCGCGCGATCTCCTACTGGCCCAACAAGGGCGAGGACGACGTACGCCCGGCGGTCGGCGAGGCGTACGTCAAGCTGCAGCCCGTGGCGCCTAAGAACCCTGTCGTCCCGGCGGACGCCCCGGCAGCCCTGCGCCTCCCGATCGTCGGCGTCTCCTAGGCGTCATCTGGGTGGGGTGTCGCGTCGCGGTTGATCCCCTGCAAGGCGCCGTCAGGCTGCGTACTCGATGGCCGCGCTGAACTCGGCCAAGTCGCGCTCGAGCCGTGAGGGCGCGTGGTCCCGCATCACGTGGACGGTGGGTTCGGTGATTCCGTAGGTCTTGATGCGGTGGTGCCGTCGGCAGAGGCCGCGCAGGTTGGCGCCGTTGGTTGGGCCGCGTGGATGAGGGACTTCGTGGTCCTTGTCGCACTCGATGGCGGGTCTGGTGCAGGTGCTGAACCGGCAGGTGCCGTCGCGGATGTCGATGGCGGTCTTGAGCTTGTCGGAGGGAAACCGGCCGAGCTCGGCGATGTCGAGGATGTGGCCGGCGGGGTCGGTGAAGACTCGGTAGAACAGAGTCCCTGGCTGTTGGGCGAGGTCGCGGACCATGTCGGCCGGCAGGGCGAACGATTCGTCGAACGAGACTCCGGGTTCGTCGGTCAGGCCGGCAAGGGTGGTGACGGGGACGGTGATCCCGATGACTGCCCGGCTGCACGTGGTCCGACCGTCGATGGTGCCTCGGAACTGGGCGGTGAACACGTCGGCACGTTTCTGGTCGAACGTCCGGTCGTCGGTGGGGAGCTTCTTGGCCTTGTCGGTCAGCAGGGCGTCGATCAGAACTGCTTCGGCGGTGGGAATGTAGGCGTGAAGGAAGCTCATGCCGTCGTCCTGGTGGTCGATCCACACGGACCGCTTCGCCTTCTCGGTCTTGACCGCAGCCTGGTCGGGAGCGTTCCTGGCAACGAACCGTTGAGCCAGCCCTTGAGCTGGGCGGCGGTGTGGACGGTGCGTAGGTCGAGACGCGGTGGTCGAGCTCGATGATGGCGTGGTTGTCACCACGGAGCTTGTCGACCGCTGAGGCGATCAGCGCGACCCGGTGGGCGTCGATCCGGCCGGCACCGAACGCCTGCCAGGTCAGCAGCGCCCGGCCACGGACCCGACGTGCCGCAGCCAACCGGCACTGCACGGTGCGGGTCGGCTGGTGCAACGCGACACCGAGCTCATCAGCGGCGAACGATGCCTCGAGGTGGGCTGCGGTCGGGTTGGGGTTGGACTCGGCCTGGCGGCGGCGCAGGTCGTCGAACTCCAGCATCTTCGACGCGATCCGGGCCTCGACGCGAGCGCGCTCGACCTCCAACGCGGTGATCTCATCGAGGATCACCTTGCCGGGATCGACGACTGTTGCCATACCTTCAATCTAGGCGCCGCCACCGACACTTTTCGCTGGTGTTGTGGGTTTTTTTTACTTCTCACCCCGGCCATTTCCTTGCTGGGCGCGAGCGCGAACGGACCCGTCAGCTCGGCGCCCTGCCGCAGCGGTCTTCATCCTTGCGGCCATGGGGCGGGTGAAGACGTTGCCGCACCAAAAAGGTCCCGGAATGCACAGAGCCCGACCGGGAGGGAGCTCACGGGTCGGGCCCTGTTGTGCCACGAGGAGCAGCACATGATCTAACGGGAGGGAGTGTTGTTAGATCCACCCTGTAAAACGACCGCGGTCACAAGGGGTTACGCACGTTCCTGAAGATATTTTTTGGCCGATAGGATGGGCGCGTGACCCCTGATCATGACCTTGTTCTCGTCGTCGATTTCGGGGCGCAATACGCCCAGCTCATAGCCCGCCGCGTGCGCGAGGCGAGGGTCTACTCCGAGATCGTGCCGCACACCATGCCGATCGAGGAGATGCTGGCCAAGCAGCCGGCCGCGATCATCCTCTCTGGCGGGCCTTCTTCGGTGTACGAAGCAGGCGCCCCGCAGCTCGATGCGGCACTGTTCGAGGCCGATCTGCCGGTCTTCGGCATCTGCTACGGCTTCCAGGCCATGGCCAAGGTGCTGGGCGGCGACGTCGCCCACACGGGTCAGCGGGAGTACGGGCGTACGTCGGTGAGCATCGCCGAGCCCGGCACGCTGCTCGCCGGACTGCCCGCGACCCTCACGTCCTGGATGTCGCACGGCGACGAGGTCGTCGCCGCACCCGACGGATTCCTCGTCAACGCCAACTCGCCGCGCGCCACGGTTGCCGCGTTCGAGCACGCCGAGCGCAAGCTCGCCGGTGTGCAGTGGCACCCCGAGGTGCTGCACAGCGAGCACGGCCAGCGCATCCTCGAGGCGTTCCTCGTCAACATCGCCGGCTGCCGGCAGACCTGGACCAGCAGCAACATCGTCGAGGAGCAGGTCGAGCTGATCCGTGCGCAGGTCGGCGACGCCCGCGTCATCTCGGCCCTGTCCGGTGGTGTCGACTCGGCCGTGTCCACGGCGCTGGTGCACCGGGCCATCGGCGACCAGCTGACGGCGGTGTTCGTCGACCACGGCCTGCTCCGTGAAGGCGAGGCCGAGCAGGTCGAGAAGGACTATGTCGAGGCCACCGGCGTCGACCTCAAGGTCGTCGACGCGCGCGACCAGTTCCTCGGCTTCCTCGCAGGCGTCTCCGACCCCGAGGAGAAGCGAAAGATCATCGGCCGCGAGTTCATCCGGGTCTTCGAGGCCGCCGAGCGTGAGGTGCTCGCCACCCCGGGCCCGCCGGTCAAGTTCCTCGTGCAGGGCACGCTCTATCCCGACGTCGTCGAGTCCGGCGGTGGCGAGGGTGCGGCCAACATCAAGAGCCACCACAACGTCGGCGGGCTCCCCGACGACCTCGTGTTCAGCCTGATCGAGCCGCTGCGCACCCTCTTCAAGGACGAGGTACGCGACGTCGGCCGCCAGCTCGGCATCCCCGAGGCGATCGTCGGGCGCCACCCCTTCCCGGGGCCCGGCCTCGCGATCCGCATCGTCGGTGCGGTCGACGCCGAGCGCCTCCGCGTCCTGCGCCGGGCCGATGCGATCGTCCGCGAGGAGACCACGGCAGCCGGCCTCGACGGCGAGATCTGGCAGTTCCCGGTCGTACTGCTGGCCGACGTACGCTCGGTCGGCGTGCAGGGCGACGGTCGTACGTACGGGCACCCGATCGTGCTGCGACCGGTGTCCAGCGAGGACGCCATGACGGCCGACTGGAGCCGCCTCCCGTACGACGTGCTGGAGCGCATCTCGACCCGCATCACCAACGAGGTCGACGAGGTCAACCGCGTGGTGCTCGACATCACGAGCAAGCCGCCCGGCACGATCGAATGGGAGTAGTCGCCCTGTCTTGTTAGGCTCTCCGGAGTCGATCGAAGGGAACACCTGTGAGTCAGACCGCCTCCCAGCGGCCCAAGAGGGTGTTCGTGATCCTGTTCGCGATCGCGGTGCTTGCCGTCGTCGCCTTCGCCGGATGGCGCCTCATGGGTGACGACGACCCCACCAAGCCGCTGGCGACCGGCGCGGACTCGACGTCGGAGACCGCGACGACGACCGCCCCCACGACCGAGCCGACCAAGACCAAGCCGACTCCCAAGGCGTCGTGCGAAGGGCCTGACACCCAGTTCAACGTCGAGGGCACCGAGCAGGAGAGCCTGCTGCCCGACTGCGGCACGACCCCGGTGACACACACCGAGCAGAAGAAGAAGGGCCTCGGACTGGCGTGCGGCGGTTCCTACCCCGTGATCCTCTACAAGACCACGACGACCAGCGCCAAGACCTCGATCTGCGGCAAGGACGCCTCCGGTGAGTCGTTCCGCTTCGTCACCAAGCCGAGCGGCGGTGAGGTCGTCGACCTGCCCGGCAGCTATGACCCGCAGCGCGACGCGTTCGTCGCCAAGAAGGACGGCACGTCGTACGCCGTGCTGGGCTACAACGGCACGCTGATCGTCAAGAAGGATGGCTCCGCGAGCGAGCAGAAGTCGAGTGACTGGATCTCGCTCGACAACGAGTCCGACTACGACTGAGCGAACGACGCGCCGGTGCGCTCGATGAGGTCGTCGACCACCGCGGTCAGGTCTGACGAGCGGGCCGCAGCGGCACGCTGAGCCTCGGCTCCGGTGCCGCCGGCGAGGAGGCGTCGTACGCCGTCCTCGACCAGCGCCGTCGTCCCGTGCTCCTCCAGCACCGGTCGCAGGTGATCGAACAAGCCGGCCAGCGCCTTCTCGGCCGGCACGACCGCGCGGGTGACAGGGTCCATCAGCGACTCCGTCAGGCCGTTGCGGCGAGCCCGCCAGCGGGCGGCTCGCAGCAGGTCGATCCGCCATGGCGGCGAGCTCTGGCCGGCCGCACGGGACCGGGCCGCGGTCTCCACCAGGGCGCGAGCCACCTCGGCGATGAGCACCGTGGTGTCGAGGTCCGTGCACGCGTCCGCGACCCTGATCTCGATCGTCGGGAAGTTGCGGGACAGCCGCGCGTCGAAGTAGATCATTCCCTCGTCCAGCGCAGCGCCTGAGGCGATCAGCTCGCGGACCGCTTCCTCGTATCCAGCCGTGTCGACGAACGGCTCGACCGGACCGGCGCTCGGCCAGCCGTCGTACAGCTGACGACGCCAGCTCGCGTAGCCGGTGTCCTCCCCGAGGTAGTACGGCGAGTTCACCGACATCGCGGCGAGAAGTGGCAGCCAGGGCTGGATCTCGTCGACGATGCCAACGGCCTCGGCCTGCTCGACGTGCACGTGGACATGGGTCCCGCACACGAGTCCGGCCTGACCCAGCACCTTGCCGTACGTCTCGAGCATGGTCACGTAACGATGCTTGGGCGTGGTGCGACCGATGGTGTGCGGCAGGACTGGCGTCGCCACCGACACCAGCCGGGCGCCCACCGACTCCGCGGACTCCGACGCCAGACGGCGCTCCACGACCAGGTCCTCTCGCAGCGTGGTGACGTCAGCGCGGGGCTGCGTGTGTATCTCGATCTGCTGGAGGAACAGCTCCTGGTCCAGGTCGTCCTCGGCCGTGCGGGTCGAGTGGATCACCCGGTCCGAGACGGGCATGAGCCGCCTGGTCCGGGGATCGACCAGGAACATCTCCTCCTCGACGCCCACCTCACGCACGGTCACTCCTCTTCTGAGTCGTCCAGGAGTCCTTCCTTGCGAGCCTGCTGAACGATCCGGCGCACGTTGGAGATGTTGCCGCAGTCCGCGTCGATCTGCCGATTGCGCTCGGTGGCGAACTTCTCGCCGAGATCCATCCGGGTCGCCTCCCCGACGTCCTCGCGGGCGGGGTTGAGGATCGTCAGCTCCTCCTCGGTGAGGTGGTGGTTGACGAGCTCGGCGAGCTTCTCCAGGGCGTCGTCGAACTTCTGCGTGTCGGTGCCCGAGCACTCCAGCAGGGCCAGCAATGCCTCGTTGCCCTCGGCATGCTCCTCCTCGCCGTGGTCGACCTCCTCGGCGTCGGCCGAGGTCTTGCGCCGCAGCGCCGGGTAGACGTACCTCTCCTCAGCCTCGGCGTGCGCCACGTGCAGGGCCGAGAACGCCGCCCGTACACGTTCACGGTCGCTCTCGGAGTTGCGCAGGTCGCGGAGCAGCGCCTCGAATCGTCGATGGTCCTCGATGATGAGGTCGATCACGTCGCCCGACTCGGGCCGGCCCAGGTCAATCATCGTCATGCGATCCACCTACCCCGGCGGCGCGGAGCCAATCCCGCCTCACTGCGCCGGGTACGCCGAGGCCTTGAGCGCACGAGCGAGGTGGGCCGCGTTCGCCGCCGCCGCAGACATGGCGGAGGCCACCGGCTCCGGGGTCTGCTCCAGCTCGAGGTAGTCCGTGGTCTGCATGGCCTCGCCGTTCCAGTACGTGCCGCCCTGTGCCGGAATCGTGAAGCCGACGTCGTTGAGCGCCTGGTAGAGGTCGGCCGTCACCTTATGGGCGCCGTCCTCGTTGCCGACGACGCCGACCACGGCGACCTTGCCGTAGAGGATCGGGTTGCCGTCGTCGCCCTGGCTCGAGAGCTCGGCGTCGAGCCGTTCGAGCACCCGCTGGGCGACGCTCGACATGTGCCCGAGCCACGTCGGGGAGAGCAGCACCAAGATGTCCGCGTCGAGTACCTGGTGACGCAGGGCCGGCCACTCGTCGCCGTCGCCCATGTCGGCCTCGACACCGGGATGGACCTGATGGTCGACGGCGCGTACGACGGTGCCGGTCACGCCGTGCCCGGCGAAGGCGTCGAGGTACTGGTGCGCCATGAGGTCACCGCTGGATGGCTCCGGACTCGGCTTGAGCGAGCAGTTGAGGGCGAGTGCCGTGAGTGGTGGGGCGGGCATGGTTGTCCTTCGTTCGGGTTTGTCGGTATGCCTACCCGCCCCCACCTCGCACAAAACGGCCCGCGCGCGGTGTCGCGCCGTTTGTCGCTGCGGGGCATGGGTAGGACTGACAGATGAACCCCACACCCGAGCAGGCCACGCAGTGAGCGTCAACACCCGCATCGTCGCCGCGACCCCGGACGAGGTCTGGAACGTGCTCGCTGACGGCTGGCTCTACCCCCTGTGGGTGGTCGGCGCGACCCGTATGCGCGATGTCGACCCCAACTGGCCCGAGAAGGGCAGCCGCATCCACCACTCGGTCGGTGTCTGGCCGCTGCTGATCAACGACAACACCGAGGTGCTCGACGTCGTGCCCGGTCGCTCCATCTCGCTGCGCGCCCGCGCGTGGCCGGTGGGTGAGGCCAAGGTCGACATCAGGCTCAGCGACGTCGGCGCACAGACCGAGGTCGTCATCGAGGAGGACGCCACCGCCGGCCCCGGTGTCCTCGTGCCCGAACCGCTCAAGGGCATCACCCTCAAGTGGCGCAACGTCGAGACGCTGCGCCGGTTGGCCTTCATCGCCGAGGGTCGCCACACCACCGACCAGCCGACCGTTCGATCCACCAAGGAGAACTGATGCGTGCACTGACCTTCCAAGGACGTCGCAAGGTCTCGGTCGAGACGGTTCCCGATCCCGTCATCGAAAAGCCCAACGACGCGATCATCAAGGTCACCTCGACCGCGATCTGCGGCTCCGACCTGCACCTCTACGAGGTGCTCGGGCCGTTCCTCGACCCCGGCGACGTGCTCGGCCACGAGACGATGGGCATCGTCCAGGAGGTGGGCCCGGAGGCTGGAGACCTCAAGATCGGCGACCGGGTCGTCGTCCCCTTCAACATCTCGTGCGGCCATTGCTGGATGTGCTCACGAGGACTGTTCGCGCAGTGCGAGACGACGCAGAACGAGAAGACCGGCAAGGGTGCCTCGCTGTTCGGCTACACCGAGCTCTACGGCTCGGTGCCCGGTGGTCAGGCTGAGTACCTCCGGGTCCCGGAGGCCCAGTTCGGGCCCATCAAGGTGCCGGAAGGCGTGCCCGACGAGCGTTACCTCTACCTGTCCGACATCCTCCCCACCGCCTGGCAGGCGTACGAGTTCGCGGATGTTCCTGAGGGCGGGACCTGTGCCGTGTTCGGCCTCGGCCCGGTCGGCCAGCTGACCGCCCGCATTGCGTTGAACGCCGGCCGACGGGTCATCGGTGTCGATCGGGTTGCCGAGCGGCTCGACCTCGCCCGCTCGTACGGGGTCGAGGTCATCGACATGGGCTCCGTCGACAGCGTGCCTGAGGCGATCCTGGACCTGACAGATGGCCGCGGGGCCGATGGCACGGTCGACGCCGTGGGCATGGAGGCGCACGGCTCGCCGTTCGCCAAGGTCGCCATCAGCGCGGTCGGCCTGCTCCCGGACGCGTTGGCGAAGCCGCTGGCCGACAGGGCGGCGATCGACCGCGTGGCAGCGCTCGTCGACTCGATCAAGTCCGTCCGCCGCGGCGGCACGGTCTCGGTCAGCGGTGTGTACGGCGGGGAGATTGACCCGCTTCCGATGATGGAGATGTTCGACCGCGGCATCACGATGCGACTGGGCCAGTGCCACGTCAAGCGATGGACCGACGAGATCCAGAAGCTCCTGGACCAGGATGACGACGTCCTCGGTGTCGAGTCGCTGGCGACGCACCGACTGCCCCTCGAGGAGGCCGCCGGCGCGTACGAGATGTTCCAGAAGAAGCAGGACGGCTGCATCAAGGTGGTGCTCAAGCCGTGACGTCGGACCCTCGGGTCCTCGTCATCACGGGGGCGTCGAGCGGCATCGGCCGGGCCGCCGCGCTCCAGTCGGCGGCTGCCGGCGACCATGTCGTCCTCGTCGCCCGTGGTGAGCCGCCCCTGCAGCAGGTCGCACGCGAGTGCGAGGCCGCCGGTGCTGCCTCGACCCTCGTCCTGACGACCGACGTCGGGGATGACGCCGAGGTCGAGAAGATGGTCACCGCCGTGACGTCGCAGCACGGCCGCATCGACGCGGTCATCCACTGCGCCGGCGTCGTCGCTTACGGGCGGACCGAGGAGGTGCCCGCCGAGGTGTTCGACGGCGTGCTCCACACCAACCTGATCGGGTCGGTCAACGTGGCGCGCCACACGATCCCGGTCCTTCGCCGCCAACGCCGGGGCTCACTCGTGCTGTTCGGCTCGGTGATCGGCCACATCAGCGTGCCGGGCATGAGCGCATACGTGCTGAGCAAGTGGGGCGTCCGGTCGCTCGCGCGCCAGCTGCAGCTCGAGAACCGCGACCTCTCCGACGTGACGATCGCCTATGTCGCACCGGGTGGGGTCGACACCCCGATCTACGAGCAGGCGGCCAACTACGACGGCTTCGCCGGCCGGCCGCCACCTCCCGTGCTGTCGCCCGAGCGGGTCGCGCGGATCGCGCTACGGCGCTTGGACCGGCACCGTGCCCGTACGCAGATTGGTGTGGCCAACGACCTCATGCGGTTCGGCTTCAACGCCGTGCCGTGGGCGTTCGACTTCTTCGTCGGACCGTTGTTCCGGGTCATGGCGACGGATCGCACGACGCGGGTGGAACCGACCGAGGGCAACGTGCTGGATTCCAACTTCACCGGCAACCAGCTCCACGGAGCGCAGGGCAATGCGCTGGTGGGAATCGGTCGCAACGTCATCGCTCGGGTGACCGGCAAGGACAAGCCGGCATGAGCCGGGCGTACGACGCTGTCGTCGTCGGCGCCGGGCCCAACGGACTCGTCGCCGCCAACCACCTCGCCGACGCCGGCTGGTCGGTCCTGGTGCTCGAGGCGCAGTTGGAGGTCGGGGGAGCGGTCCGCAGCGCCGAGGACGTCCATCCCGGGTTCGTGCACGACACGTTCAGCGCGTTCTATCCGTTGGCCGAGGCGTCGCCGACGATCCGGTCGTTCCACCTCGAGGAGCACGGCCTGGTGTGGCAGCACGCGCCCGCGGTCCTGGGTCATCCGACCAAGGACGGGCAGTGGGCGATGCTGCACCGCGACCGCGACCTCACCGCCGCGCTGATGGACGAGCAGCACCCGGGCGACGGGGCGTCGTGGCTCGAGCTCTGTGAGCAGTGGGACCGGATCGGTGACCAGCTGGTCAAGGCTTTGCTGTCGCCGTTCCCGCCGGTCAAGAACGGTCTCGGCGCCCTCGCCCGCCTCCGCAGCGTTGGCGGTCTCGAGTTCGTCCGCATGATGCTGACCCCCGCGGCAGAGCTGGGGCTCGCCCGGTTCGGCGGCGCGTCACCTCGTCTGCTGATCGCCGGCAACGCCGGCCACGCGGACATCCCCCTGCACGCGCCGGGATCCGGCCTGATGGGCGTCCTGCTCGTCATGCTGGGCCAGACCGTCGGGTTTCCCGTTCCGCAGGGTGGCGCCGGCCAGCTGACCAAGGCGCTGGCGCGCCGGTTCGAGTCACTCGGCGGGGAGATCCACTGCTCGTCCGAGGTCTCCCGGATCAAGATCGCGGACCGCCGGGCGGTCGGCGTACGCACGACGGACGGCGAGCACTTCGGCGCTCGGCGCGCCGTCCTCGCCGATGTCGCGGCCCCCAACCTCTACGGCCGGCTCGTGCCTGCCGAGGACCTGCCCGAGCGGGTCGTCCGCGCGATGACGTCGTTCGAGCTGGACCCGGGCACGGTCAAGGTCGACTGGGCCCTCGACGGCGGAGTGCCGTGGGCCAAGCCGCCGCCACATGATCCGGGCACCTTCCACATCGCCGACTCGGTCGAGCAGATGACCGAGGCGCTGGGACAGGTGTCGGCGCGAGCCATCCCGGCGGCGCCGTTCATGCTCGCCGGCCAGATGTCGACGACCGACCCGACCCGCTCGCCGGCCGGCACCGAGGCGCTGTGGGCGTACACGCACGTTCCGCAGGACGCGACCCGTGACGCGGGGGAGGACGGCATCCGCGGAGTCTGGGACCGGGACGACTGTGAGCGTTTCGCCGACCGCATGCAGGCCCGCATCGAGGAGGTGGCGCCCGGTTTCGGGTCGCGGATCCTGGCCCGCCGCGTGCTGGGACCGCGCGAGATGGAGCAGCGCGACGCCAACCTGATCGGTGGGGCCATCAACGGCGGCACGGCGCAGCTCCACCAAGAGCTGATCTTCCGGCCCGTGCCCGGCATGGGGCGTGCCGAGACCCCCATCCGCGGTCTCTACCTGGCGTCTGCCTCGGCGCATCCCGGCGGCGGGGTGCACGGTGCCTGCGGCATGAACGCAGCGCGCGCGGCGATCGCCCACACCCGCGTACGAGAGCTGCTGCCGGCGGCACTCAGGCGTTGAGGCGCTCCAGCTCGGCCTCGGCATCCTCCAGCGCCTCCTGGGCGCTGCGTTCGGCCTCTTCGGCCTTGTCCGCGGCCGCGTCGGCACGATCGAGGGCGCGCTCGGTGTCGGCGATCTCCCGCTCGATCTCCTTGGCCTTCTTGCGCAGCTCCGCAAGGTCCGCCTGGATCTCATCGCGTTCCTCGACCAGTGACTCCAGCTCGTCGGCCGCCGTCTTGGCCTTGCGGCGGGCCTTCTCGACCTTGGCCTCGGCCACCTCGAGCCGCTTGCGCTCCAGCTGGGTGGGGCCCTGCTTGACCTTCTTGGTGCGCGGCCGGGCGCCCTCCGGCGGGATCGCGACGACATCGGTCAGGTCGACCGGTTCGAACGGGCTGGCGGCGAACGTGGTGACCAGCAGCCCGTCCTGCACGGCGTTGGCGGCATCGGGGTCCGTCATCGCGGCACGAAGGGTCTCCTCGACGCCGGCGGCGGCCTGAGCACTCAGCGTCCCGCCGGAGGCCTTGGCGAGAGCGGAGGCCTCGTCGATCGCCTGCCTCGTGAGGTCGCGGCGGGCACGGTCCAGGAGGCGGGTGCGTGAGCCGTCGGAGTCCGCCTGCGCGTCGCGCAGCTGCTCACCGAGCTCGACGACCTCCTCGACCAGCTCAGCCCGCTCCCGCGCCAGCGCATTGACCGCCCACGCAGCGGCGCTCGGCTTGCGCAGCTCCTTGACCTGCTTCGTCAGGTCCTTGCTGCCGGCCCCGTCGGCCGCCGCCTTGCGGGCCGCGATGAACTCCGACAGCGGGAGCCCGTAGAGCTCCTGGGCGATCGAACGCAGGTCGGCCATGCGCCCAGACTAGAACTGTCGCGGGTTTGTCGCGCGAACGCGACGGGTATGTCCGACACATGACCTCGCTGTGGCTCGACCGACCCGACCTGCCCGAGACCGATCCCCTCCCGGTGGACCGAGAGCTCGATGCCCTGGTGATCGGGGCCGGTCTGACCGGCCTGACGACGGCGCTGCTCCTGGCCCGCGCGGGTCGCAGGGTGGCGGTCATCGAGGCTCGGCGCGTCGGCGCGGTCACGACGGGCAACACCACCGCGAAGCTCTCGTTGCTGCAGGGCACCAAGCTCTCCTCGATCCTGCAGAAGCAGTCGCACCAGGTCGCGCAGGCATATGTCGACGGCAACCTCGAGGGCCAGCAGTGGCTGGTGCGCTTCTGCGAGGACCACGACGTGCCCGTGCAGGCGCGCGACGCGATCACGTACGCAGCCGAGATCCACCAGGTCGACGCGGCACGGGCCGAGCACGCCGCCGCCGGGTCCCTGGGACTCGACGTGCAGTGGCACGACGATCTCGACCTGCCGTTCCCCAACCACGGTGGCACGGTGCTCTCCGGCCAGTACCAGTTCGACCCGCTCGACGTGCTCACGGCGCTCGCACGTCAGGTGCGCGAGCACGGCGGCACGATCCATGAGGGTCACCGGGTCGTCAGCGCAGCCAAGACCGGCCGCCCGACCGTCCGGCTCGACGACGGCACCGAGCTGGCCGCCGACGACATCGTCCTGGCGACCGGCACCCCGATCCTCGATCGCGGCCTCTACTTCGCCAAGCTCGAGCCGCTGCGTTCGTACGCGTTGGCGCTCGACTTCGCGACCACGCCGATGCCGATGAGCCTGTCGGCCGGCCAGCCCTCGCGCTCGATCCGCGACGTGCCACGTGGCGACGGGACGACCAAGCTCATGATCGGCGGCAACGGGCACACCGTCGGACGTACGGACTCAGAGGCCCGCCACGTCGACGAGCTGCGGGACTGGACGGCGAAGTACTTCCCCGGAGCGGTCGAGACACACGTGTGGTCGGCCCAGGACTATCAGTCGCACGACGGCATCCCGTATGTCGGCAAGCTGCCGAGAGGCGGCGGGCACATCCACGTCGCGACAGGCTTCGACAAGTGGGGGATGACGAACGCCGTCTCGGCCGCTCGTAACCTGACCTCGGGCCTGCTCGGCGAGCCGGTGTCCTGGTCGAAGCCGATGGCGCGCCGGATCACCCGGCCCCAAGGAGCGGCGAAGATCGCGGAGCTCAACCTTGGCGTCGGCGTGGAGCTGGCCAAGGGGCTCGTGCAGGCCGAGCTGCAGACCGTGCCGGAGGCACCGGCGGAGGGCAGCGGCGAGGTCGGTCGGGACGGCATCCTGCCGACCGGCGTCTCGACGGTCGACGGGCGTACGTGTGCCGTCCGCGCCGTCTGCACCCACCTCGGCGGGATCCTGTCGTGGAACGACCAGGAGAAGAGCTGGGACTGCCCGCTGCACGGTTCGAGGTTCACGCCCGAGGGCGAGGTGCTGGAAGGCCCGGCGACCCGCGCCCTGCACCGTCCCGAGAGCTAGGGCCGATCCCGGGCCGGAAGCACCTTGTGCGTGCCGTCGCACCAGGGCTGGTCGGCGGACTTGCCGCAGCGGCACACGGCACTGACCGGTCGCTGGGTCGCGTGGGTGTTGCCGTCGGCATCCTCGACGACGTGGTCACCGCGCAGGAGCAACGGCCCACCCGGGCACACGATGACGTCGGGATGCTCGAAGCCGTGATCCGTCATGCCGCCCACTCGTCCAGCATCCGCTGCGCGTAGCGGTCCTCGAGGTCGAGGCAGGTGAACGCCCCGAACACGACGTCGTCGACAAGCTGTGGCTCCTGGGCGACGAGAGATCCGCAGATCGTACGGACGGCCAGCTGCTCGTGCACCGCGTCGGCCTCGACGTGCTCGTCGTAGTAGGCGATCATCTCGGGCGGGAGCTCCAGCCGGGCGAGACCCTGCGCCATCCGCCGGGACGGCAGCGAGCTGGTCGCCTCGAAGGCCGCGAGGTGGCCCAGCGCCGCCGCACGCAGCCGGCGGTGCAGGCCGAACAACGACATCGCGTTGTTGAGCTCGAGGATCTCGACCGGCACGTCGTCGATGTACGCATAGAGGTCCGGGCGCAGGCCGGCGGCCTCGAGGCCCAGGGCGAACAGGTGGGCGTGCAGCCGGTTGGGGTCGCCGTCGCCGTACTCGTCGAACTGCAGCTCCATCAGGGCCGCCTTGGGTGCCGTCGGAAGGCGGGGCACGACCCATGCAACCGGGTCCGACTCCTTGAGGTGGTAGATCGAGCGGTGCCTCAGCAGCTCGAGCACCTGCTCGCGGTCGGCCTTGCGCTGGACGTAGGCCGCGAGGGACGGGCCGTCGTGGTCGGCGATGTACGCGAAGAGGGACTCGGCGAACGGCTCGTCGAGGGTGGTGGCGGTGTGGCGAGCTCGGAGCTCGACCTCGAAGTCCCGTTCGAGGCTGCGCCGGAGCCGCAGCACATCCGGGTGCCACTCCATCTCGTCGTCGACGTCCTCGAAGCCGGCGTAGTGGAGCTCGTACATCGCCCAGAGGGCGATCTGTGCGTCATCGCCGTCCGTCGGCTGCAGGTGCAGGCTCCCGACCTCGCCGGTCTCCGAGCGGAGGGCGTCGAACAGCGCTTCGCTCAGCTCTCCGCGTGCCTTAGGGAGCAGCATCGTCATCCTTGGTGTCGTCGAGGTCCTGCCACTCGCCGCGGCAGTCCAGGAACCCGCGGGGTGGCCGCGGCGGCTCCGTTGGATCGGCCCGCGGGTCGTGCGGGTGTGGGGTGAGGACCTGTGGATTCATGTCGCGGCCCACATACCCCTGACGGGCTGTGACAAACCCGGGTTTGGACGCTCTGACCAGTGGGTATGCGGATCAGTGGCGCGAAGTTGCGCACGGGCGGAAGGATCGCGATGCGCTTGCGGGTGGTGGTTGCCACGATCGGGGCGATCGCACTGCTCGTGTCGGGTTGCTCCAGCAGCCCCCGGGACATGTCGATGGGCGTGCGTGAGGCGCAGTCGGCCGTCGGCACGGCCGAGCTCGCCCTCACCTCGTCGGAGGATGGCGACACGACCAGCAGCGTTGCCGAGGTGATGGTCGACGAGGCGGGCACCCGGCTGTCGTCCGCGTCGAGCACGGCCTCGGCGTTCAAGCCCACCGACCGGCGCACCGCCACGCAGCTGGAGGCCGTCACCAAGACCCTGGGCGATGCCGACACCGCAGTCCGGCACGCCAGCGAGGCGCTCGCCGGCTTTCCCGGCGCTCCGAGCGTCCGCGATGCGCTCGACGAGCTGGAGACGGTCGCGGCGGACCTCGAGGATCTCGCCGGAAAGCTCGAGGCCCCGCGATGAAGAAGTATTTCGCCGTCGCACTCGGCATCCTCACCGCGATCGGCGGGTTCGTCGACATCGGCGACCTGGTCACCAACGCCGTCGTCGGCTCACGCTTCGGGATGTCCCTGGCGTGGGTCGTGGTGGTCGGAGTCGTCGGGATCTGCCTGTTCGCGCAGATGTCCGGCCGGGTCGCCGCGATCAGTGGCCGGGCCACGTTCGAGATCATCCGCGAGCGGCTCGGTCCGCGGGCTGGCGCCGCCAACCTGGGCGCGTCGGTGTTGATCACGGTCATGACCCTCACGGCCGAGGTCGGCGGTGTCGCGCTGGCCCTCCAGCTCGCGAGTGGCGTCCAACCACTGCTGTGGATCCCGCTGGCGGCGTTCGCGGTGTGGCTCGTGATCTGGCGGGTCAAGTTCTCGATCATGGAGAACGTCGCCGGGCTGCTCGGGCTGACCCTCGTCGTGTTCGGGGTCGCCCTGTTCCTGCTCGGTCCCGACTGGGGCGACCTCAAGCAGCAGGCCTTGCAGCACACGTCGCACCCGCGGGAGACACCCCTGACGTACTGGTACTACGCGATCGCGCTGTTCGGCGCCGCCATGACGCCGTACGAGGTGTTCTTCTTCTCCTCTGGCGGGGTCGAGGAGAAGTGGACCGCGAAGGACCTGGTGACCTCGCGGGCCAACGTCCTGGTCGGCTTCCCTCTGGGTGGCGTGCTGTCGTTGTGCATCGCCGGCTGCGCGGCAACCGTCCTGCTGCCTCGTGGCATCGACGTCGACGCGCTCTCGCAGACCGTCCTCCCGGTGGCGATGGGTGCCGGCCAGCTCGGCCTGGCGGTCGTGATCCTCGGCGTCGTCGCCGCCACGTTCGGTGCCGCGCTCGAGACCGGCCTCTCAGCGGGCTACGCGCTGGCCCAGTTCAACGGCTGGTCGTGGGGCAAGTTCCGCCGGCCCGCGGAGGCTGCGCGCTTCCACCTGACGATCATCATCTGCCTGGTCGTCGCGGTGCTCGTGCTGCTGACCGGTGTCGACCCGATCCTCGTGACGGAGTACTCCGTCGTCTTCTCCGCCATCGCCCTGCCCCTGACATACCTGCCGATCCTGGTCGTCGCGAACGATCCGCAGTATGTCGGCGAGCACGTCAACGGCCGGCTGATGAACGCGGTGTCGACGGTCTACCTCGTGCTGATCCTGGTGGCCGCGATCGCGGCGATCCCGCTGATGATCCTGACGAAAGCCGGTGCCTGATGCCCGATCTTCCCCAGCACGAGTCGCCCGGCCAGGTGCTGGACGTCGAGCTGCACATCCTCGACCGGCAGGTCCTCGACCGTGACGACGTGCCCATCGGTCACGTCGACAACATCGAGGTCGACGGCATCGAGCCCGGCCGCGAGCTCGACCCGGCGTCGCCGCCCGTGGTGACGAACCTGGTGCTCAACTCCGGGATCCTGCCTCGTATGTTCGGCGGCCGGCCTCCGGCGCCGCGGTTGCACCGCGTCCCGTGGTCAGCCGTTCGCAACGTCGGCACCGCGATCGAGCTCGGCGAACCGGGAGCCTCGTTCGACGTGACCTGGTCCGAGCGCTGGGTCCGTGACCACGTGGTCGCCCGCATACCGGGAGGCCGCCATGCTCCTGAATGACATCTTGAGCCTGCCGGTCGTGGGACCCGAAGGACGCCTCGGCTACGTCGCGGACTGCCGGTTCGCGATCGACGGCTCGCCCGGCCCGCTGCTGGCGGATGCGCAGCTGGTCGGGCTGATCGTCGCCGGCAAGCACCGGCACGGATTCCTCGGCTACGAACGTACGTCCGTCAGGTCGCCGGCACCGCTCGCGTGGTGGTTCGAGCGGCGCCAGCGAGGGTCGTTCCTGGTGCTGTGGGAGGACATCGAGTCGATCGACGACGTGGTCCGGGTGCGTCCTGGCTACACCCGTTGGTCGTCGGCTCTGTGACGTCGTGGAGAGCGATTTCGACGGATCTGCTGCAATTGCAGGCGTGTCGATGTTCACAGAGTTACCCACAGAGTGTGCATATAGTTCTTTAGGACTAGACAGGTAGTCACTTGTGACCTGGGTCACAGGTTGAGACGGCGGTCCGGATCGTGACGCGCGACTCACTGGAAGGCGTCAGGAATCCCGTCGTTGTCGTCGTCGACGGCCTCGCGGTCAGGACGATCTCGCGGTAGCGGCGATTGCGCGCCGCGAAGGATCACCGCGGCGCCGAGGCCGAGACGAGGGAGCCCACCAGCACCCCGGTCTTGACGTGCTCGTCGGTCGAGCTGCCCACGCCGTACGCGAGCTCGCCGATCAGCAGCGAGACCGTGAATCCCACCCCGGCGAGCATCGCGAGGCCGAGGACGTCGAGCCACTCCAGGTCGTCGTCGAGCTCGGCGCGGGTGAACCTGGCGACGAGCCAGGTCGCCCCGAAGACGCCGATGGTCTTGCCGATGAACAGGCCGGCGACGATCCCGAGCGTGATGCGGCTCGGTCAGCGCATCGGTGAATCCCGACCACCCGTCGATCGCGACGCCGGCGCTGAAGAACGCGAACACCGGCACCGCGACCGCGGCCGACAGCGGCCGGAACCGGTGCTCGAAGTGCTCGGCGAGGCCGGTGCCGCTGCTGCCGTCGCGCCGGATCACCGGCACGGCGAAGCCGAGCAGCACGCCGGCAACCGTGGCGTGCACCCCCGACGCATGGACGAGGCCCCAGACGAGACCCGCGAGAGGGAGCAGGAGCCACCACGAACGTACGCGGCGCTGCACCAGGACTGTGAAGATCGCGAGCGGAATGGCCGCCAGCAGGAGGTACTCGATGTGCAGGGTCTTGGTGTAGACGACCGCGATGATGATGATCGCCAGGAGGTCGTCGACCACGGCGAGCGTCAACAGGAACGTCCGCAGCCCCGACGGGAGGTGACTCCCGATGACGGCCAGCACGGCGAGCGCGAACGCGATGTCGGTCGCCGTCGGGAATGGCCCAGCCGTCGAGCGAGCCACCGAGGTTGACGAGCACGAAGACGAGCGCGGGGACCGCCATGCCGCCGACGGCCGCGACGACCGGCAGCACCGCGCGACTGGGTTCGCGGAGGTCTCCGGCGACGAACTCGCGCTTGAGCTCGAGACCGGCGACGAAGAAGAAGATCGCCAGCAGGCCGTCGGACGCCCACTGGCCGAACGTGAGGTGCAGGTGCAGCGCGTCGGGGCCGAAGGCGGTGTCGCGCAGCGAGGCGTAGTCGTCACCGACGTTGGCGGCGATGATGCGCGGCGAGGGTGGCGACCAGCAGCAGCGCTCCGCCGAGCGTCTCCTGCCGCAGGATGTCGGCGATGCGTGAGGCCTCGGGCCACGATCCGCGCCGGAACAACCTGGACTGGGCCACGCCGCCACCCTATCGACGTCCGGAATCGCCGCTGGCAGTGACGTTTCGGTCGCGACTCGCCGCGAGAGGGCGACGCAAACGTCACGCTCAGCGGGGACCCCGTGGTGCGGGTAGCCTGCGGGAATGCCGGACGTCGCGATCGCCGCGCCCAACGAGGCCGCAGCCGATGCCGGCGAGCAGATCGCCCGCAGCGGGGGCAATGCCGTCGACGCGGCCCTCGCCGCCGTGCTCGTGACGATGGTCAACGAGATCGGGATCGTGTCGTTGAGCTCGGGTGGCTTCATCACGGTCCAGCCGCAGAACGGCAGCGCGCCGCAGACCGTCGACGGCTGGATGGAGATGCCGGGCCGTGGCCGTGACCTCGGCGGCGGCACGTGGGACATCCACACCGACTACGGCGACGGAGTGACCGCGACGATCGGCCCCGGCTCGGTCGCCGCGCACGGCTCGGTCGCGGCCTTCGGTGCCGCCCACGCGCGCTGGGGGCACCTGCCGTGGCGCGAGATCGTCGCACCGTCCATCGACGTGGCCCGCGGCGGCTTCCGGCTGGGCTCGGCGTCGCGCTACTACCTCGACCACGTGCACGACCTGATCTTCGGCTGGGACGACGAGAGCGACGCCGCGGTGCACGACGAGGACGGCCAGGTCACGACCGACCTGATCGTGCTGCCCGATCTCGTCGGCTCGCTCGAGCTGATCGCCGACGAGGGCCCGAGCGCCCTGCACACCGGCGACCTGGCCCGGCTGATCAGCACGGACGTGATCGCCCGCGGCGGCGTGCTGGGACCCGACGACCTCGCGGCATACCGGCCAGTCGTACGCCCGTCGCTGCTGAGCACCGTCGGCGACTGGACGTTCGGCACCAACCCGCCACCGTCCGTCGGCGGGGTGTGCGTGACGGCGATGCTGCGCATGCTCGACGGCCGGCCGTACGCCGAGTGGGACAGCGACGACGTCGAGCACCTGATCCGCGTGCAGCGCGCCGTGCTGGGGCACCGGCTCAGGGTGCTGGACCACACCGACGACCTCGAACGGGACGCCGCGGAGTTCCTCGCCCTCGTCGACCACGACCATCTCGCGGTGCTCGAGTCCGGGTCGACGGCGCACGTGTCGGCGACCGACAGCGACGGCGGCGCGTGCTCGGTGACGGTGTCGTCGGGCTACAGCTCGGGGATGATCGCGAAGGGCACCGGCATCTGGCTCAACAACTGCCTCGGCGAGCAGGAGCTCAACGCCCGCGGCCTGCACGGGCTCCCGCCGGGCACCCGCCTGCTGTCCAACATGGCGCCGACGGTCGGCCACCACGTCGACGGCTCCGCGATCGCCATCGGCTCGCCGGGGGCCGACCGCATCACGACGGCGATCGTGCAGGCGCTCGCCGGGTTCGTCAACGGCCGCCTCGGCCTCCAGCAGGCCATCAACCATCCGCGCGTCCACGTGCACCGGGCCGGCCGTCCAGAAGAGGTCGTCAAGACCGAGACCGACCTGACGATGTACTACGGCGGTGTCGCCGCCACGCTCCGACGGCACGACGGACACCTCGTCGCAGCCGCCGATCCCCGCCGCGATGGTGCCGTACGTCTCGTGCGCGCCGACCCGCGACCGGGCACGCATGCGGTTTGATTGACAGGTGTCCCCGGCACCCATCGTCATCGCCCACCGCGGCGTACCCGGCGAGCGACTCGAGCACACGCGCCCCTCGTACCTCCTGGCGATAGAGCAGGGCGCCGACTACATCGAGCCCGACGTCGTCAGCACCAAGGACGGCGTGCTGGTCGTGCGGCACGAGAACGAGATCGGCGGCACGACCGATGTCGCGGATCGCCCCGAGTTCCGTGACCGCAAGGTCTCGAAGTTCATCGACGGCGTCCCTCACACGGGCTGGTTCACCGAGGACTTCACGCTCGAGGAGATCAAGACGCTCAGGGTGCGCGAGCGCCTGCCGGCCCTGCGACCGCAGAACATCCCGCTGGAGGGCGTCGAGAAGATCCTGACGTTCGACGAGGTGCTCAACATCGCCGAGGACGCGAGCGCGGGCCGTGACGAGCCGATCGGCGTCTATGTCGAGACCAAGCACCCGACATACTTCGCCGGCATCGGGCACGACCTCAACGACCTGCTGATCGCCAACCTGGAGCGCCGGCGGGTCAACCACGAGGGCGCCAAGATCATCATCCAGTCGATGGAGACCGGCAACCTGCGCAGGCTGCGAGACCGTACGCCGCTGCCCCTGATCCAGCTGATGGACCGGCAGGGTGCGCCCTACGACCTGATCGAGGCGCGCGACCGGCGAACGTACGCCGACCTGGTGGCACCGAGGGAGCTGGCCGCCATCGCGACGTACGCCGACGGGATCGGGCCCAACAAGAGCCAGGTCATCGCCCGCGACAAGAAGTACCGGTTGGCGGGCCAGACGGCCCTCGTCCGCGACGCTCACGACGCCGGGCTGATGGTCCACATCTGGACGATGCGCAACGAGAACAACTTCCTGCCGACGAACCTGCGGACCAGCAACGACAAGGCCGCCCACGGCGATGCCGTGGGCGAGTACCTTGCGTTCTTCGACGCCGGGGTGGACGGCGTCTTCTCCGACTTCACGCAGACGGCGGTGCTGGCGCGCTCTCAGTGGTCGGCACGTCAGTAGCCTGCGCCCACACGGTCTGCTGACCGGCCGGCGGTGCGGCGGGCATCAGGATCCACGCGACGACGTACGCCACGATCAGCGAGCCGAAACCGAGCACGGTGCCGACGGCGACGACGATGCGGATCAGGTTGGCGTCGAGGCCGGTATAGGTCGCGATGCCTCCGCACACGCCTCCGACCCATTTGTCGTCACGGCTGCGGGTGAGCTTCTTCATCTTCTGGTCCTTCCGGGGTGGGGGTGTCTGTCGTGGTGTCCTGAGCGGGGATCGTGCGGGCGCGATGGGCCGGCCGGGTCTGCCACACGGTCGCGGCGACGCCGAGCAGTCCGAGCACGATCAGCACCCCCGAGGCGGTGAGCCCGAGCTGGCGGGGCGTCAGGATGTCCTGCTTCCACACGGCCCAGTTGCCGACCGCGGAGAGGAAGAACAGCCCGAAGGCCAGGCCTTCCCAGCGGAACGAGTGTCTGGTCATCTGCGGATCACCTCGATGTCTCCGATTCGTTGATTGATGTCGATCGTCAGGGCGGCGCCCGCTTCTGCGGCGGGATACGTGAGGTCGGTGTCGGTGCCGTCCGTCTTGCGGTCGAACACGCGGATCTCGCCGGCGTCGATGTCGGACAGGACCCGGACGTTGACTCCGGTGGGCACGATGACCTTGGTCTCGCCGATGCCGGTCTCGATCTTGATCGTCCGGCCCAGCAGCGCCTGCGGGTTGCTGACCCCGGTGAGGTCGAGCTCGATCCGGCCGATGCCGTGCCGGTAGTGCGACTCGACCTGTGTGGCGTTCGCCGGCCTCGGGGTCTGTTCTCCGATCTCGCCGCCAGGCAGCAGCGAGCCGATCGCGAGGGTGATCGCGAGGAGGACTCCGAAGCCGATCAACGGCCCGCCGTTGCCGATCAGCGTGCTGACCAGCAGGCCCACCGCCACGACGCCCAGTGCCACCGCGACGTATGCCGTCCAGTGGGGCCCGTCGTTGTACGCGTCGTAGATGCCCGTCGCCGCGGTGGCGATGGCGGCGACCGACAGGGTCAGCCAGGTGAGGGTCCACGACCGGTCGCGGCGCGCCTTGTCCTGCTTGCCGCGAGCCACGAGGCCGGCCTTGGCGGCGGTGAACTCGGGTCCGCGCGCCGCCTCGTCGGCGGGGTCGACCCCCGGCGGGGCGTATTGCGCGGCGAGCATGGTCTCGGCCTGGCGGCGACGTCGGGGGCGGACCACGAACAGGTAGTAGACGAACGCGAACGGCACGAGGATCCACGGCGCCCCGTCCCAGAACCAGCCGCCGTCGCCGATGATCGCCAGCACGGACAGGACGACGGCACCGACGAGGCCCGCCACGCGTACCTGCTCCTCGTTCTTGTCGAGGTGGAACCAGTCGGCAGCGACGCTCTTGTCCTCGCCCTCGGCCGGCAGCAGGAACCACGCGGCGGCGTAGATGATGACGCCCGCGAAACCGGCGACCGTCAGCACCGCGATCACGACGCGCACGATGACGGGGTCGATGTCGAGGTGCTTCGCGGCGCCGGCGCACACACCACCCAGCAGGCGGTCGTCCTTCGACCGCTTCATGTCGGTGATGGTGCGCAGCCGGTGCGGCTCGAAGTCGCCTTCGGGCGGCACGGTGCGGGTGTCTTCTGCATTCATGCCCCCATCGTGTCCGAGGGTGGGCCTGTGGCACATCGGGTACGACCCTGAATCCCACCCGGGACCAGTCAGGGTGCGGGAGGGACGTTCCTGATGGCGCGCGTGCACGCGTACGTGTGACGATCATGGGGTGACCGAATACCGCCGTGCCTACCGACCAGCCGATCGCCGGCTCGTCGGCGGCGTGGCGACGGGTGTCGCCGAGCACTTCGGCGTCCCCGTACTCTATGTCCGGCTGGCCTTCATCGTCGCGACGTGGTTCCACGGCATGGGCGTCATCGCCTACCTGTTGCTCTGGCGGTTCCTCCCGCTGCGCCAGCCGGACCTCTCACCCGGTCTCGAGTCGGCCACCCGCCGCGGGCTGCGTACGAGTGGCCGGCCCGGCGCGTTCGAGGTGTTCCAGACGATCGCCCTCGGCGCCGTCGGCATCGGCGTGATGTTCATGATCCAGGCCAGCGGGCGTGGCATCGCCGGGGGACTGTTCGCACCGCTGCTGATCGGCGTGATCGGCCTGGCCGTGATCTGGCGCCAGTTCGACGACGCTGCGTGGGGGCGCTGGATGCGCCAGACCCGCGGTCTCGGGTTCGCGCTGCGGGTCGGCGCCGGGGCCGCGCTGGTCGTCTCCGCCGGCATCTACTTCCTGAGCCAGGAGCGTGGCTGGAGCGCCATCGTCGACCTCGGCTCCGCGGTCGCGGTCGCCGGCCTCGGCCTGCTGCTGATCCTCGGGCCGTGGATCACCAAGCTGCTCGGCGACCTGTCGGACGAACGACGCGAGCGCGTACGTTCGCAGGAACGCGCCGACGTCGCTGCGCACCTGCACGACTCGGTGCTGCAGACCCTCGCCCTGCTGCAGAAGAACGCCGGCGACTCGGCGGTCGTCGCGACGCTGGCCCGTCGGCAGGAGCGCGAGCTGCGGGCCTGGCTGTACGGCAACGACGAGAAGCCCGGCGACTCGCTCGTCGCGGCGCTGCGGGCCTCAGCCGCCGACGTCGAGGACGCGCACCGCGTACCGGTCGAGGTCATCGCGGTCGGCGACGCGGCGCTCGACCCCGACGTCGCGGCGATCGCCAAGGCCGCCCGTGAGGCCATGATCAACGCTGCCAAGCATGCGAGGGTCGACCGCGTCGACGTCTACGCCGAGACCGACGGACGTACCGTCGAGGTGTTCGTCCGCGACCGGGGCGTCGGGTTCGACACCGACACGATCGCCGAGGACCGGATGGGTGTGCGAGGCTCGATCATCGGTCGCGTCGAGCGTCACGGTGGCACCGCCACGATCCGCAGCAAGCCGGGCGAGGGCACCGAGGTCGCGCTGAGCGTGCCCGTCCGCGGCGACACCAACCAGGCCGAACCTCCCACCGCACCTGTACCGACAGAAGAAGTGAGCCCATGACCACACTGCGCGTCGCGATCGTCGACGACCATGCGATGTTCCGCACCGGCGTCCGGGCCGAGATCGACGGGCCGGTCGACATCGTCGCCGAGGCCGAGGACGTCGACAGCGCGGTCAAGGTGATCGCCGAGACCCGGCCCGACGTGGTGCTGCTCGACGTCCACATGCCCGGCGGAGGCGGCCTCGAGGTGATTCGCCGCCTGCACCTGCGGCATCCCGACACCAAGTTCCTGGCCCTGTCGGTCAGCGACGCGGCCGAGGACGTCATCGGCATCATCCGGGCGGGCGCCCGCGGCTACGTCACCAAGAACATCTCGGGCCCCGAGCTGCTCGACGCGATCAACCGGGTCGCGCAGGGCGACGCGGTGTTCTCACCGCGGCTCGCAGGGTTCGTCCTCGATGCGTTCGCCGGCACGATCGAGGTCGCGCAGGTCGACGAGGAGATCGACCGGCTGACCGAGCGCGAGCGCGAGGTCATGCGGCTGATCGCCCGCGGCTATGCCTACAAGGAAGTCGCCAAGGAGCTGTTCATCTCGATCAAGACCGTCGAGACGCACGTCTCCAGCGTGCTCCGCAAGCTGCAGCTCTCGAGCCGCCACGAACTGACCCGCTGGGCCAACGACCGCCGCCTGATCTGACCGGTGGCCGGCGTCAGGGGTGGAGCTTGGCGCCCTTGAACGTCTTGTCGACGCCGTTCTTGGGCCCGTGCACGGCGATGCCGACGAGGTCGAGGTCGTCGCGACGTACGGCGCGCACGGCGGCCCGGTTGTCGCGGTCGTTGCCGGTGGCGAACATCTCGCGGGTGTAGACCGTCATCGCGAGCTCGCGGGACACCGCCTTGGCGTGCACCGCCATGAGCTGCGCCGAGTCGCCGGCGAACACGACGATCGGCTGTCGGATCATCGGCAGGTACTCCGTCCCGTCGCCGTCCTCGTAGGGGTCGCCGATGAGCTCCTTGTCGGTCGCGATGCCACTGATGAGGAACGCCGTGACGTTGAGCGCCTGCCAGCTCGCGAGGTCCTCGTGCAGCAGCACTGCGACCTTGGTGTCGAATCTGATCGGTTCGAGAGTGTCGTCCATGTGCCCAGAGTCGTACGTTGGGTTGGTGCAGGTCTTGTACGTTCCTGACATGAGTGCCGAGGAGCGCGTCCGCGCCTGGCGACCCGCTGTGCCGGGCGTCGGCGAGGTGCTCCACGCGCACTTCACCGAGCACGCCTACCCGGCGCACACCCATGCGTACTGGACCGTGCTCCTGATCGACACCGGCGGTGTGTCGTACGAGCTGGAGCGCACTCCGCACGACGCGTCGCCGCGCTCGCTGACGCTGTTGCCGCCGCACGTGCCGCACGACGGCAAGGCCGCGGTGGCCGGTGGGTTCGACAAGCGGGTCGTCTACCTCGACGAGCGGTGGCTGCCGCTCGATCTCACCGGCGCGGCAGTGCGCGAGCCGACGCTGGTCGACGACGAGCTGGTCGCGGCCGTGGGACACCTGCATCGCTCGCTGGCGTCGCCGGGGGACGAGCTCGAGGCCGAGTCGCAGCTCGCGGTGATCAGCGAACGGATGGCTCAGCACCTCGACAGCTCGGTCGAGCCGCGCACGGGTCGTGCCGAGCCGAAGCTGGCTCGCCGCGTTCGCGAGGTGCTCGACCGCGATCTCACGAACGTACCCACGCTGGAGTCGCTGGCGGCCGAGCTCGAGGCGCATCCGACGCAGCTCATCCGGGCGTTCGGCCGCGAGTACGGCCTGCCGCCGCACCGCTACGTCACGGGCCGGCGGGTCGACCGGGCCCGGGCGTTGCTGCTCGACCGGGTGCCGCCGGCGGAGGTCGCGGCAGAGGTCGGGTTCTACGACCAGGCGCACCTGACGCGGCACTTCCGTGCGACGCTCGGCGTGACCCCCGGTGCGTACGCCCGGCACGCCGCCTAGCGGGGGAGTCGGATCCGCAGGAACGTCGGGCGGTAGAGGTAGGGGTCCTGGTCGAGGAGGCCGGCGTCCGTCGTGTTGTGGCTGACCGAGACGACGACCGTGCCGCGCTCGGCGAGCACGTCGGGATGCGCGAGCGGCATGTACTGGAGCCTGGCGCCGTGCGAGGGGATCGAGGCGAGCGGGCGGCTGGGGGTGAACGGGCCGGCGGGTCCGGGCGCGCTCCACACCACGAGATCCTTGCCGACGAAGTCGTCACGCTTGCTGAGGGCGTACCAGCGGTCGCCCGACTCGAAGACGCTCAAGGTCTGGGACACGCCGCCCTCGGCGGGGATCAGGGTGGACGCCTTGGCGGGGTCGGACTGCCAGCGCGTGCCGTCGAAGTACTGCCACCGGCTCGGCTCGGCGAGGTCGCCGATGCGCGTACGGGCGACGCTCAACGACCAGCCGAAGACGAGCCGCTTCTCGGGGTTCGCTGTGCCGTAGAGGTAGACCCAGTCACCCTTGACGACGGCCGCAGCACCCCACGTCGTACGCGTGCGGTGGGCGTCGTCCGGGCCGAGGTCCGTGACCTTCACGAGCTGCGGCGACGCCCCGCGGTCGACCCGGAACACGGCGAGGGACGAGCCGAGGTTCTCGAAGTGCTGCGGTCCGGTCGTGCGTACGCGCTGGGCCATGACGCCGACGAGGTCGTACGAGCCGCGGCTCACCTTGGCGATCGACATCGGCCAGTAGCCGACGCCGTCGGAGCGATCGGGGATCATCGCGCCGTGGTCGGCCCGCGACACGATGCCGGCGCAGTGTGGCCCGAACACCAGCATCGAGTTGCGGACGAAGCGCTTCCCGCCGTACTGCGGTGCCCGCAGTGTGTCCCCGAAGACATACAGCTGACGCCCGTCCTGGAGCGTCACGTCGGCGCCGACGTCGCCGCCCTGGAACTCCTCGGTCGTGCGATAGCCGGCGACGATCCGGTTGAGGTCGGCGACGCTGCGTGGTTCGTCGAACGGCAGACAGCGGGTGCTCGCGAGGTCCGGCGGCGTGGACCGCACCGTCTCGTGCGACCAGGGGGACCAGACGAGGAGGCCCGCGGCCAGGACGAGCGCGAGCGCCGACGCGGCGACACGTGGGTGCCGCCGCAGGGTCGGGTGGAGCTCAGTCGTCATCCTGCGCGCCGACCTCGAGCACCTCGGGCAACCGGCGTGGCGTCCCGGCGTACGTCAGGCCGACGCCCACGGCGGCGTACGCCGCGAGGACTCCCGCCGCCGGCGCGAGGCCGGCGTTGCCGAAGTAGATGATGCCGCGGACTGCGCTGGTGGCGGCGCCCGGCGGCAGCCACGACCCGATGGCGGCCCAGAACGGTGGCAGCAGGGGTGCGGGATAGGCGCCGCCGGCACTGGGGTTGCCGAGGACGACGAACAGCAGGATCGCGACGCCGATGCCGATCAGGCCCAGCCAGACCTGCAACGCCATCGAGAACGCGCCGACCGCGAAGACCGTGAGCGCGCCGAGGCCGGCGAGCGTCCAGAAGCTGCCGCTGAACGCCGCGAACATCGTCTCGGCGATCAGTGCGCCGCCGAGCCCGGACAGCACGGCGTACGCCGCCAGGCCGATCAGTCGCGCCGAGGCGCGGGTCCGGTTGCCGGGCTTCGCGCCGCCGCTGATGCCGAGGATCGCGGATGCGAGGTAGCCCCCGACGACCCAGCCGACCGCGAGGTAGAACGCGCTCAGGCCGCGTGCGTCCTTGGCGTCGGCGGCGATCGCGTCGGTGACCGTGACGGTGCGGCCCTGCTGCTCCTCGACCGAGTCGGCGATCTTCGTCAGGGAGTCCGCCAGCGCTCCGCCTCCCGCGCTCGCGACAAGCAACCGGTCCTTGGTGTCGGCGCCGAGCAGGAGGACGCCCGCGACGTCGCGGTCCTCGAGCTGGTGGCGGCCGGCCGACTCCGACGTGGCGACGCTCGCGTCGAGTGGGTGCCCCTTGAGCGAGTCGAGCTGCTCGGCAACCTGCTTGGCCGTCGTCGGGGATGCGCCCGCCGGAGCCACCACGGCCACGGGGATGTCGCGCGGCGCGGGTGAGTGGAACGCGCCGATGTAGCTCGCGATGAATCCGAGCTGCAGGACGAACACCCCCAGCAGCATCACGATGGCGCGGGTCGTGACGACCTCGCTGATCGACGTCCGGGTCAAGCGGCTCTGCCTCACGGCTTCCTCGTTTCAATACGTTTTGTATCTCAATACGTAATGTATCGTGTGGGCATGAGTGAGACAAGTCCGGGGCCCACGAGGCGCCGTGCCCAGACCCGGGCGCGGTTGATCGAGGCAGCGCTCGACCTGTTCGTCGAGCGCGGGATGCACGGCACGACGATCGAGCTGATCTGTGAGCGGGCGGGCTTCACCCGCGGTGCGTTCTACTCCAACTTCGCGTCGCTCGACGAGCTGTTCGCGGCGATCTATGCCAGCCGGTCGCAGGAGTCCATCGCCGAGCTCTCGGCCGGCGTCGCGGACATCCAGGGCGATGTCGCCGAGGACCTCGAGGGCGTCATCGAGCGGCTGCTGGCGCACCTGCCTGACGATCGCCCATGGCACGTCATCATGAGCGAGCTGACCCTCGCCGCGATGCGCAGCCCGGAGCTGGCCCAGGCCCGCAACGCCGACCGCGTCGCGATCGTCGAGGCGCTGACGCCGGTCGTGGAGTCGAGCCTGGCGGCCATCGGTCGTACGCCTGACGAAGACCCCAGGCAGCTGACGGCCGACCTGCTGGCGGTCTACGAGGCGACTGCTGCGGCGCGGTGGGTCGGCGGCGACGAGCACGCGACCGCGCGGGTCATGGCCGCCGTGCTGCGGGGCTCGACCCACGAGGCCTGAGGAACGCGAGGCTGTCGAGACACCCGGGCATACGAGACAGTGCGGCAGAATGATGGATGTGCAGGTTGACGTCCTCGGTCCGTTGCGGGTGCGCGCCGACGATCAGGAGATCGATCTCGGCGGGCCGCGCAACCGCGCCCTCGTGGCTCGGCTGGCCCTCGACGCCGGGCGCCCGGTCGCTGCGACGACCCTGATCGACGACCTCTGGGGCCTCGACGTGCCGGCCGATGCGACCAACGCCCTGCAGTCGATCGTGTCCCGCACCCGGCGGCGGCTGCCGGCCGGCGCCCTCGAGTCGACCCCGGCCGGGTACGTCCTGCAGTGCGCATCGGTCGACGCCGTGGAGTTCGAGCGCCTTGTGGCGGCGAGTCGCGTCGACGAGGCACTGGCACGCTGGCGCGGTGACGCGCTGGCCGATGTCGCCGAGTTCCCGTTCGCTCCCGCGGCGGCACACCGGCTCGGCGAGCTGCGGCTCGCCGCCGTCGAGTCGAGCCTGCGCGACCGGGTCCGTTCGGGCGACGACCTCGCCGTCGTCGCCGAGCTCGCCGACCTCACGACGGCTCATCCCTACCGCGACGGCTTCTGGGTCCTCTACCTGTCGGCGCTCGCGGCACACGGCCGGGCCAACGAGGCGCTGACGGCGTACGAGCGGCTGCGCAAGCAGCTTGCCGACGAGCTGGGCGCCGACCCCTCGCCGGAGCTGCAGGACCTGCACCTCTCGATCCTTCGCGGCGAGCACAGTGTGCGCCGCAGCCACCCGGCCCTGCCGTCGGCCCTGACGACGTTCGTGGGGCGTGAAGGCGCGATCGACGACCTGCAGGCGGCGCTCGTCGATCATCGCCTCGTGACGATCCTCGGGCCCGGGGGAGCCGGCAAGACCCGCCTGGCGGTCGAGACGGCGCGCGCCGCGCTCGGCCGGTTCGAGGAGGTCTGGCTGACCGAGCTGGCACCGGTGACCGGCTCCGACGGCATCCTGCAGGCGATCCTCTCGGCGATGGGCCTGCTCGAGGTGTCGGTCCTCGACCGGCCCTCATCGGCGCCGCGGCCCGACGAACGTACGAGACTCATCGACGCGGTCCACGACGTCGAGGGCCTGCTCCTGCTCGACAACTGCGAGCACCTGATCGGTGCGGTCGCAGAGATCGCCGAGGACATCCTCGCGCACGCGCCGAAGCTGCGGATCCTCGCGACGAGCCGCGAACCGCTGCGCATCATCGGCGAGTTCGGCTATCAGCTGAGCCCGTTGACGATGCCGCACGCGGGCAGCACGATCGACGAGGCGATGGAGCACAGCGCGATCCAGCTGTTCGTGCTCCGGGCCCAAGCCGTCGACCAGTCGTTCACGCTCACCGCCGAGACCCTGCCGGCGGTGCTGGAGATCTGCCAGCGCCTCGACGGGCAACCCCTCGCGATCGAGCTCGCCGCCGCGCGCCTTCGCACGTTGACGGCTTCGCAGGTCGCGGCCCGGCTGTCCGACCGGTTCCGCCTGCTCACGGGCGGCAGTCGTACGGCGTTGCCGCGGCATCGGACGCTGCGCGCCGTCGTCGAGTGGAGCTGGGACCTGCTCGACGATGCGGAGCGCGACCTCGCCGAGCGGCTCGCGGTGTTCCCCGGTGGGGTGACTGTCGAGAGCGCGACGGCCGTCTCGGTGGCCGGCGATCGCACCGAGGAGCTGCTGGAGTCGCTCGCCGACAAGTCGCTGCTGGTGGCGGTGCGTGGCGACACCCCGCGATTCAGGATGCTGGAGACGCTTCGCGAGTACGGCGTCGAGCGGCTGGTCGAGCGCGGGACCGCCGAGGCGGTCAGGGAGGCGCACCTGCACTACTTCCTCGGCGTCGCCGAGCGGCAGGGTGCGCGGCTACGCGGTGGCGACCAGGTCGCCGCGGTCAAGGCGTTGGACCTCGAACGCGCCAACATCATGGCCGCGCTGCGCTTCGCGATCGACCGCGAGGACCGTCCCCGCGCGGCAGGTCTGGTCTCGGCACTGGCCTGGTACTGGTCGATCCGCAGCCAGCACGTCGAGGCCTGCACGTGGGCCGACGCCGTCCTCGCGCTGCCGGGAGAGGCCGACCCCGCGAGCGAGATCTGCATCGAGGCGTTGTCGCTGACCGGCATCCTGGTGCTGGCCAACCAGGATCGCGACACCACGCCGGCCTGGCACGGACCGGTGGATCGCATCCTCGCCCTTTGGGACGCCCATCGTCCGGAGCACCAGGTCGTCGACCTCGTCCTGGCGACCATGGCCTTCTTCGACGTGATCGGCGACCGCGAGCTGCGCGAGGTCGAGGACCGCTGGACGCGGTCGATGATCGGCTTCATGCGGCTCGTGCTGCTCGACAACGAGGGCCGGATCGGCGAGACCGTCCACCGCCTGGAGCCGATCGTGCAGGACTTCCGTGAGCTGGGGGACCGCTGGGGCCTGGCGATGTCACTGTCCCAGCTCGGGGTGGTCAGGTCTCTCGAAGGCAGGTTCGAGGAGGCACTCGCGTCGTGGCAGGAGGCCGTTCCGCTGCTCAGCGAGCTCGGGGCGCTGGAGGACGCGGACATCACGACCATGCAGATCGAGGGCCTGCGCGTGGCCCTGGCCGATGACGACCAGCTGGGCGATCTCGAGCAGGACCTGCGAGCGGCGATTGCTGACGCGGCGCGCGACGGCAACCGGCGCGCCGAGCTGATGGCCCGCATGAACCTGGCGCACCTGGAGCACTGCATGGGTGACGACGAAGCGGCGATCGATGACATCGACTACGTCCTTCGCCATGCCGACACGTCGTCGTCCTTCGGCAGCGGCCAGATGGAGGCAGCGCTTCGATCGAGCCTCGCGGTCTACACGGCGTCGGCGGGCGACCTCGAAGCTGCGCAGGCAGTGCTGGCCGAGGCGGCGACGGTCGGCGTTCGCACCCGGGACATGCCGATCATCGCCCAGGTCGCGACGGCGGTGGCGATCGTCACGCATCTCGACGGCGACGACGAGCGGGCTGCGGAGGTCCTGGGTGCGGCGGAGGCGATCCGCGGCATGGCAGATCACATGAATCGCGATGTCCGCCTGCTTCGTGAGGGCCTGCGCGCGTCGTTGGGCGACGGGCGATACGAGGAGCTGCACGCTGCCGGACGATCGCTCGTACGCGATGACGCCATCGCCCTCGCCCTGCCCGCCACCTGACACAGCGGTGACCTAGGGCCCAGGCCGAGCAGCGCGTGGGCCCAGTCACCGCCCCCAGAACTGAGCGGTGACCCAGGGCCCAGTGCGTACGTGCACGTGGGCCCCAGGTCACCGCCCGGGGGAGGGGTCAGGCCTTGGTGCGGTACGCCCTGACGGCCAGCGGTGCGAACACCGCGAGGATCAGCCCGGCGGTGCCGAGTGCGATGAACGCGTCCTCGGCGACCGGACCGCCCGTGAGCAGGCCGCGCACCGCGTCCGTCAGGTGGGTGACCGGGTTGACGTTGACCCAGGCCCGCAGCCAGCCGGGCATGGTGTCCGCCGAGGCGAACATGCTCGAGCCGAAGGTCAGCGGGAAGAGGGCCATGAACCCGATGCCCTGGACGGAACCCGCCTCGCGGGAGATCATGCCGAGCCAGATCGCGATCCAGCAGAGGCACCAGGCGAAAACGAGGACGAGCAGGCACGCGGCGAGCACGTCGAGGATCGAGGTGCTGGTCCGGTAGCCCATCACGAAGCCGGCGATCAGGCTGATGCCGATCGTGATGCTGTAGCGGAGGCACTCCGCGATCGTGGCGCCGACCAGGGGTGCCGACCGGGCGATCGGCAGCGACTTGAACCGGTCGAAGACGCCCTCCTTGATGTCGGTGTTGAGGTTGACCCCGATCGACACCGTGCTGAACAGCACGGTCTGGATCAAGATGCCGGGCAGCACGAACTGCAGGTAGTCGTGCGTCGATCCGGCGATCGCGCCGCCCAGGACGTACACGAAGATCATCAGGAACAGCACGGGCTGCAGCGTCACGTCGAAGAACTGCTCGGGGTGGCGCATCATCTTCTTGACCGAGCGGCCGGCGAGCGTCAGGGAGTGCCGCGCCCAGGGCATCGAGGACGCCGGGCGCTGCTCGATCGCGTCGGGAAGGGTGATGGTGTTCGTGCTCATGAGACGGGCTCCTTGTCGAGATCGGCTGGTGCGTCATCAGGGACGCCCTTGCCGGTGAGGGTGAAGAAGACCTCGTCGAGGCTCGGCAGCTTGAGGGCGATCTCCGTGACGGGGATGCCGCGGGCGGCCAGGTCGACGACGACGTCGGTGAAGTCCTTCTCGTCCTCGATCGGTGTCGTGAGCAGCCCACGGGTGGGCTCCTCGACCGGTCGGCCGGTGATACGGCTCAGGACGGCTCGGATGTCCGCGGTGTCGCGGGGGTTGGTCGGGCGCACCTGGAGGGAGCGGCCGCCGACGATCTGCTTGAGCTCGGCGGCGGTGCCGTGGGCGATGACCTTGCCGAGATCGATCACGGTGATCGCGTCGGCGAGGGCATCGGCCTCCTCGAGGTACTGCGTGGTGAGCAGGACGCTGGTGCCTTCGGCGGTCAGCATGCGGACCAGGTTCCAGACGTCGTCCCGCTTGCTGGGGTCGAGCCCGGTGGTGGGCTCGTCGAGGAAGATCACCTCGGGCCGGCCGACCAGGCTCGCGGCCAGGTCGAGACGCCGGCGCATGCCGCCGGAGTACGTCTTGATGCGGCGGTCGGCGGCCTCGGTGAGCCCGAACTGACCCAGCAGCTCGGTCGCCCGTGCTCGGGCGTCGGGCCGGCTGAAGTCCAGCAGGCGGGCGAACAGCTCGAGGTTCTCCCGGCCGGTCAGCTGCTCGTCGACCGAGGCGTACTGCCCCGTGAGGCCGATCGAGCGGCGTACGGCTGTGGGGTCGGTGAGGACGTTGTGGCCGGCGACGGTCGCGTGACCGGCATCGGGCTGCAGCAGCGTCGCGAGGATGCGGACGGCAGTGGTCTTGCCCGCACCATTGGGCCCGAGGACTCCGAGGACGGAGCCTTCGGGAACGGCAAGGTCGATGCCGTCGAGAGCGATGGTGTCGCCGTAGTGCTTCGTGAGCCCTTCGGCTTTGATGGCGTAGTTGGTCATGTCAACCATGCTGGAGGGCCCCGCTTGCAGGTCGCTGTCATCGCGCTGGCGGCCCTGACAGCGGCTGACAGTCCGAGTTCATGCACCGGCAACCTCACAGGTCTAGCCTGTGGGAATGAACGAGCCACACCTGATCGTGCTCTTCGGTGCCACCGGCGATCTCGCCCGTCGCAAGCTGCTGCCCGGCATCATGCACCTGCTCGAGTCGGACCTCGTGCCGGAGTCCCGGATCATCGGCGTCTCGCTCGACGACTTCGACGACGAGGGCTTCCGTGCGTTCGCCGAGAAGGCCTGCCGCGAGTTCACCACCCGCCCGCTCAACGACGAGCAGTGGACCGCCTTCGCGGCCAAGCTGTCGTACGTCAACGTCAAGGCCGGCCCCGAGGCGCTGGCCGAGGCCGCGGCGATGCTGGAGGCCGAGCTCGGCGGGACACCGCAGCGCCTGCACTACCTCAGCGTCCCGCCCAAGGCCGCGCTCGACGTCGTGCACACCCTCGACGCGGCGAACCTGGTGGAGCGCTCGAGGATCATCATGGAGAAGCCGTTCGGCACCGACCTCGCCAGCGCGAAGTCGCTCAACTCGCAGCTGCACGAGGTCTTCGCCGAGGAGCAGATCTTCCGCATCGACCACTTCCTCGGCAAGGAGGCGGCGCTCAACATCCTGGCGTTCCGCTTCGCGAACGGCTTGTTCGAGCCGATCTGGAACCGCAACTTCATCGATCACGTCCAGATCGACGTGCCCGAGACCTTGTCCGTCGAGGGACGGTCGGCGTTCTACGAGGGCACTGGCGCGTTCAAGGACATGGTCGTCACGCACCTGTTCCAGGTCCTGGCCTTCATGGCGATGGAGCCGCCGACGTCGCTCGACTCGGACTCGATCAGCGAGGAGAAGAACAAGGTCTTCCGCCAGATGCTGCCGCTCGACCCGCACCACGTCGTACGCGGGCAGTACCAGGGCTACCGCGAGGAGGAGGGCGTGGCGGCCGACTCCGAGACCGACACGTTCGTCGCGCTCAAGGCCGAGATCGACAACTGGCGCTGGGCCGGCGTGCCGTTCTACCTGCGTACGGGCAAGAAGCTCGCCGAGGGCGCCCGCATCATCTCGATCGCGTTCCGCGAGCCGCCCAAGAGCATGTTCCCGGCCGGCTCCGGCGTCGGGCTCGCCGGGCCGGACCACCTGACGTTCGACCTCGCCGACTCCTCGAAGATGTCGCTGTCGTTCTACGGCAAGCGCCCCGGTCCGGGCATGCGGCTCGACAAGCTCAGCATGCAGTTCGCGATGCAGGAGACCGAGCGCGCCGGCGAGGTCCTCGAGGCGTACGAGCGGCTGATCTACGACGCGATGCGGGGTGAGCGGACGCTGTTCACGACCGCTGAGGGCATCGAGCGGCTGTGGGAGATCTCCGAGCCGCTGCTCAACGACCAGCCGCCGGTGCGGCCCTACTCGGGTGGCACGTGGGGCCCCAACGCGGTGCACCAGCTCATCGCGCCGCGCGCCTGGCGGCTGCCGTTCGAACGTACGTGGCGCCGGCCCAACACGATGGCGGAGTGACGCCTACTCGGAGTTGTCGAGCCTGTCCTGGGTGTCGTGGCCCGGCAGGCGCGGCGGGTGCTGACGCGAGCGGTCGCTGCTGCCGTAGCCGCTGAGGGCGAGGCCCATCAGGGTGATGCCGGCGATGAACAGCAGGCCGACGAGAAGCGTGAAATGGCCATGGGACAGCGGGTGCACGACGCCACGGTATCCCCGGAGACTGAGACGACTCTCAGGGAGTCCAGCTCTTCTCGACCAGCCGGATCGCCTCGTCCAGCGAGAGGCCCTGGGTGCGGGCCAGCCGGGCGTAGGTCTGGGCGCCCGCCTCGGCCTCGGCGTCGGTGAGCCTGCGGCTCGCGATGAACGTCCCGCGCCTTCCGTGCGTCTCGATCACGCCGTCGACCTCGAGCGCGCGGTAGGCCTTGGCGACGGTGTTGGCGGCCAGCCCGAGGTCGGTCGCCAGCTGGCGCACGGTCGGCAGCTTGTGCCCGGCGGCGAGTGTCCCCGACGCCGCGCCGTCGGCGATCTGCCGGCGGACCTGCTCGTACGGCGGCTCGGTGCCGGCCGTGTCGACCGTGACGAGGTTCATGCGCGCTCCAGGTGGACGATCTCGAAGCTGCGGCCGGCGGCGTCCGTGGGGTCGCGGCGGGTCTCGCGGAATCCTTGCGAGAGGTAGAACCCGAGGCCCACGGCGTTGCGGGCGTACACCTCGACGCTCCGCGGGCCGCCTTCGGCGAGGTGCGCGAGAAGCCGCGGGCCGACGCCGCGCCCCTGAGCCTCCGGCGCGACGTAGAGCAGCTCGACGTGCTCACCGCGGGCGCCGACGAAGCCGAGCATCGTGCCGGCCGACTCGGCGACCCATACGTCCATCGACGGGAGCAGCAGGTCGCGGATGTGCGGCTTGAGCTCGACGAACTCGTCGTCGGCCATGAATGCGTGGCTCGACCTGGCGGATCGCTCCCAGAGGTCGGTCAGGTCGTCGAAGTCGGCTTCGTGCGCCGTCCGGATGCCGACCGTGCCGTCCATGCCACGCGAGTCTACGGTTCCCGTCACGATGGCGCCTGCCACCATCTAGGCTTCCGGGGTGATGACTCGGGCTCTGCGCTTCGCCGCGCTGGCGATTGCCGCCACCTCGCTGGCCGGCTGCGTGTTCGTCCCGGCACTCGTCCCCTCCTCCGACGACTCGTCGACGTCACCGGCGAAGACCGCGACACCCCGCTCGCCTGACGTCGCGACGGCGCGGGTCGCGCTCGCCGCAGCCGTCAAGCGGCTCACGGTGATCAACGAGGGCAGCTACACGTTGTGGCTCACGGCCAAGGAGTCCGGCTCGTCCAAGCGTACGTACTTCACGCGGACCAAGACGCAGTACGACCTGTCGCGTGGGATGGTCGCATCCACGATCGACGTCTCGGGTGGCACGGTCAAGGTGCGGATCCTGGAGTCGGACGGCGTCTACATCAAGGTCGCGACCGACGGCGGGCCCGCCCCGTGCTGGTATCGCACGTCGGTCAAGGAGTTCAAGTCACTGCCGGGCATACCGTTCGCGTACGACCTCGAGAAGGGCTCGGCGTTCGCGAAGCTGATGGCGAAGGGCCGGGCGGTGTCGATCCGCCCCGATCCGGACTACCCCAGCCTGCGGATCGTGCGGATCCGGTCGTCCGTCCTGGACGTCATGCGCGTCGCGATGCCCGCCGTGACCGGCCAGTTCGCGTACGACGTCAAGGGCATCAAGGACCAGATGGACGTCGACCTCTACCTGTCCGGCAGTGAGGTGACCGCGATCGACTTCGATCTCGTGCCGGTGCTGGACGCCCTCGACGACGTCGGACTCGGTGACGCCGCCGACCTGCCCGACCTCGCAGAGATCCGTGAGGGCAAGCCCCGCGGGCATCTCGACCTGGGTGACATGACGGACTCCTTCAAGGTGGAGGCGCCGGACTCGTTGTGCTCGCCCGACGCGGCTGCACCGGACTTCTCCGACGCCTGACCCGCCACCACCTCCGGCCGCGGCGATGTCGGCTCCGGCAACTAGGCTGGGAGGCACGATGACGTTGCCGTTCCCAGTGCCTGCCGCTGCGCCCGAGAAGTCCGCCGACAAGCGGCGCCCCCGCTCGGAGACCCTGCTCGAGGGACTCAACGAGGCCCAGCAGGCCGCCGTGTCCCACCCGGGCGGGCCGCTGCTCGTCGTGGCCGGTGCCGGATCGGGCAAGACCCGGGTGCTGACGCGTCGCATCGCCTGGTTGATCGCCGCTCGGGGCGCGCATCCGGGCTCGATCCTGGCCATCACGTTCACCAACAAGGCGGCCGCCGAGATGCGCGAACGCGTCGCGGACCTGGTCGGGCCTCGGGCCCGCATGATGTGGGTCTCGACGTTCCACTCCGCATGCGTACGCATCCTGCGCCGCGAGGCGAGCAAGTTCGGGTTCACCTCGTCGTTCACGATCTACGACGCGGCCGACCAGCGCCGGCTCATGACGTTGGTGTGCCGCGACATGGACCTGGACCCCAAGCGCATCAACCCGCGCGCGGTGCTCAACTGGATCTCCAACCTCAAGAACGAGCTGGTCGACCACGAGTCGGCGGCCGGCAAGGCAGACAACCCGACCGAGGAGATCTACGCCGAGGCCTACAAGACCTATCAGGCGCGCCTCCAGGCGGCCAACGCGATGGACTTCGACGACCTCATCATGAACACCGTCCACCTGTTCCAGGCCTGGCCCGACGTCCGTGAGACATACCGGCGGCGGTTCCGGCACATCCTGGTGGACGAATACCAAGACACCAACCACGCGCAGTACCAGCTCATCAAGGAGCTGACCGACGAGGAGTCGGACCTGCTGGTCGTCGGTGACTCCGACCAGTCGATCTACGCGTTCCGGGGCGCCAACATCCGCAACATCCTGGAGTTCGAGGACGACTTCCCCAACGCCGCGACGATCCTGCTGGAGCAGAACTATCGGTCGACCCAGACGATCCTGTCCGCCGCCAACGCGGTCATCAGCCGCAACGAGGGCCGCAAGGACAAGCAGCTGTGGTCGGCCGAGGGCGACGGCGAGAAGATCGTCGGCTACGTCGGCGACGACGAGCGCGACGAGGCCCAGTTCATCGCCGACGAGATCGACAAGCTCGGCGACGCCGGAGTCGCGGCCGCCAAGGACGTCGCGATCTTCTACCGCACCAACGCACAGAGCCGCGTCTTCGAGGAGGTGTTCATCCGCGTCGGCCTGCCCTACCGCGTCGTCGGGGGTGTCCGCTTCTACGAGCGCAAGGAGATCAAGGACGCGCTGGCGTACGTCCGGGTGCTGATCAACCCGCGCGACGCCGTCTCGTTGCGCCGCATCATCAACGAGCCCAAGCGCGGCATCGGCGAGCGTGCCGAGGCGGCGATCCAGCGGCTGGCGACCGCCGAGGACATCAGCTTCTGGGAGGCCTTGACGAGGGCTGAGGAGGCGACCGATCTCGCGACCCGCTCGCTCAACGCGATCCAGTCGTTCACCGCGGTGATGTCCGAGCTCATGGCGATGGCCGAGTCGGGTGCCCCGGCCGATGCCGTCCTCGAGGCGGCGCTGACCCGCAGCGGCTACCTGTCGACCCTCGAGCAGAGCACCGACCCCCAGGACGAGACGCGGGTCGAGAACCTCGCCGAGCTCGTCGCGGTCGCCCGCGAGTTCGTGGTCGGCGCGAGCACCGTGGCCGACGGCCTCCTGCAGGAGCAGGGTGTCGAGGTCGTCGACGAGGAGCCGTCCGAGGCCGTCGACGCGATCTCGGACGATCCCGACCTGGCTGCCGGATCGCTGGGCGCCTTCCTCGAGCAGGTCGCCCTGGTGGCCGACGCCGACCAGATCCCCGACGAGGGCGACGGCGTCGTCACGCTGATGACGCTGCACACGGCCAAGGGCCTGGAGTTCCCGGTCGTGTTCCTCACCGGGCTCGAGGACGGCGTCTTCCCGCACATGCGGTCGCTCGCCGACAGCAAGGAGCTCGAGGAGGAGCGCCGGCTGGCCTACGTCGGCATCACCCGCGCACGTACCCGCCTCTACGTCACGCGCGCCGCGACCCGCTCCGCGTGGGGCGCGCCGTCCTACAACCCGCCGTCACGGTTTCTCGACGAGCTGCCAGAGGCCCTGCTCGACTGGCGACGCCTCGCCTCACCGCCCACGCAGTGGACGCCCAGCTCTCCGTCGGCGACCCAGTCGTCGTTCCGCTCCTCCAACGTCGCGGCCAGGTCCAAGCGGGCGACCCGCGAGGTCGTGTCCCTGTCGCCGGGCGACCGGGTCAGCCACGACAGCTTCGGCCTCGGCACCGTCGTGGCGGTCGAGGGACAGGGCGACAAGTCCGTCGCCTCGGTCGACTTCGGCTCGCAAGGCGTCAAACGCCTGCTCCTGCGCTACGCCCCCGTCGAAAAGCTCTGACTGGGCGCTGAGTCCCCGCGATTTGTTGGCTTGGAGGCGCTAAAAGTCGCGCGTAGCGCCTACAACCTCACAAATTGCGGGCGATGCGGTGCCACTGGCCGCTGAGGAAAGGGGGAGGTCCGGCGTAGCCGTGTCGAACCATCGCCTCGTACACGCGGGCCACGATCGCAGTGGGGTGCTGGAAATCGGCTGCTGTGATGACGATGAGCGTCCAGCCGGCTGCCTCGATGCGTTCCCGCCGGAGGTGGTCCTTCTGCCGCTGCTCCGCATCGCGTTCGTGGTGCCAGCCATCATGCTCGATGATCAGCCGAAGCTCGGGGATCACCAGGTCACCTCGTGCGAGCCAGCTCCCTGCGTCGTCGAAGACATTGACGTTGATCAGCGGCTCTGGCAAGCCGGCAAGCACCAGAAGTAGCCGGACGTCGGTCTCCCGTGGAGAATCCACGCGCCCCCGCACGAGCAGCGCTGCCTCCCTGGCTCGGACGACTCCGTCGAGATGGCTGGACATCGTGTAGTCCAGCAACTGCTCGGTCGAGGTCAGGCCCGCGCGCACCAGTGCATCGCCGGCCCGTACGAGGTCGCGCACACTGAGCAACGTCGCGCTGTCGACAAACGAGCGGTCCGGGCCGAGCACGGACAGACCGTGCAGTTCGCGTGGCGCCAGCCGCCCGAGTCGGCGGTGCAGGACGATGTCGTGCATCACTTGGGCGGTCGAACAGATCGAGAAGTGAAGCGGCGTCCGTCGGCCCACTCCTATGCCCATCCATTGCAGGGCGGTCACGTGACTCACTGCCGAGCCGGGAGGAAGCGCGAGCGATGCCGCCCGTACGGACAGATCGAAGGTGAGATCGGTGTCGGTCAGGCGCCAGACCCCGCGGTGCACGCTGACGAAATGTGGTCCACGGAGCATCGACGCCGAAACGCCAATCTTGGCAGCTTGCTTCGTCGTGAAGACGGCACCTCGAAGCTCATCTGGGATCTGTGGTCGGCGGGGCATGAGCCCCACGATGGCGACGATCGAACGTACGAGGGAGAGGACTGGCGACGACCTGTGGACAGACCTACGCGATTCGTCGACTTGTGGGCGCTACGTCGAGCCGGTAGGGCCTTCAACCTCACAAATCGCGGGGAGCGAGGGCGCGGGAGGTCAGTAGTTGACGTGGTGCTCGCGCAGGACCGGCTCGGGGTCGACGGCTGCGCCGCCGCCGGGGTGCACCTCGAGGTGCAGGTGCGGGCCGGTCACGTTGCCGGTCGACCCGGTGTAGCCGATCGTCTCACCGGCGTCGACGGTCTGGCCGACCTTGACCGCGATGCGGCTCTGGTGGCAGTACCAGATGTCGGTGCCGTCGCGGAGGGTGATGACGGTGCGGTTGCCGTAGGCGCCCTCGTAGCCGGTCGACTTCACGACACCGGCGGCGACCGAGACGATCGTCGAGCCGGACGGGCCGGCGAAGTCGAGGCCCGTGTGGACCGTCGACCAGAGGCCGCTGCGCTGGCCGAAGCGTGCGGTCAGGTGATAGCCCGTGACCGGGACGACCCACTGGTTGGCGGCCGTCTCCTTGGCGAGCTTGGAGACGATCGCCTTGGTCTCTTCATCCGCAGCCTGCTTCTGGCGCGCCTGTTCCTTGACCTGCTTGGTCGTCAGCGCCCGGTCGAAGCTGCGGCTGACGTCGACCTGCCCGTTGGCGGCTGCGTCGTCGGGACCGATGTAGCTCTGCGAGATCGTCTGGTACTTGTCATTGGCCAGCGAGTCACCGTCGGACGCATTGCCGAGGATCGTGGAACCAAAAGCAGCCAGGACCAGGATGAATGCACCGGCCATGGCTGGGGTAGGAGTGAAGCTGCGCCTGCGGGTCTTGCGCCGCTGCGCGGTCCGCTTGCCCGGTGTTCGCGTCGGGGACTCCTGGCGTACATCCAGTCGGCGTTTAGGCGCAGACGAAGACACGCAAAAAACCTCCGGAGAAGTGACGACAGGACTCCGGAAGCCTAGCCGAAGGCATAGCCCGAGCGAAACCGAATTCGCGGACTGAACAACAAATACGGGGAATCCCGCCTCAAAAGTCGACAATATGTGACGACCTTCACGGTTGTGGGAGCATCGTTTGCATGGTAAGACAGCGTGTCGTTCTGGGCGCGATCGGTGATGCCCAGCGGGCTGCCCAGGCGGCGCGGCAGCTCCGCGACGCCGGTCAGGAGGTCATCTACGTCGGCGGGGAGCAGACCCCCGAGCAGCTCGTACGCACGTCAATCGCGGAGGACGCGGGCGAGATCGTGGTCGACGGCGACCCCGATGCGCTGGCCCGCATCGCCGGCCTCTGCGCCGAGCTGGGCGCTGACGGTGTGGTCGTCACGCCTCTCGACGAAGCGCGTCCCGCGCCTCGATCTCGGTGACGAACGCGCGTACGGCATCGGCGACGACGCCGGGCTGCGACTGCACGACCCAGTGGCCGGCGACCACGTCGACCCGCCGCACGTCGGGAGCGAACGCCGCGATGTCGGTGTAGATCGCGGGAGACACGAACGAGTCCTTGGTCGGCACGACGAGCTGCACGGGCACCTCGGTGGTGCCGCGCCGGAAGCTCAGGCCGTTCGCCCGGTAGAGGTTGAGGCCGTTGCGGAAGTCGTCCGCGAACGTGTCGCCCCAGTGGTGGTCGTCGAGGCGCTGCGCCCGGGCCATGGCCGCACGGAGCTGGTGCGTGAACCGGCGGGCGACCAGCTCGGGCAGCGCAGGGGTCTGGAACGCGACGACGTACCAGGACTGGGCGAGCTGTCGCCCGACCGCCGCGAACCGCCGACGGGCGAGGCCGTCCCGCAGGAAGTTGCCGACGATGTCGAGTCCGGGACCGCTGATCGACGTGAAGGACGCGATCCGGCCGGTGAGGCGCGCGTCGGACGCCTCACGCAGCACCGCGCTCCAGGACTGGATCGAGCCCCAGTCGTGGCCGACCAGGTGCACCGGCCCGCCGTCGGGACGTACGTGCTCGATCACTGCCGCGAGATCGCCCACGAGCTTGCTCATGCGATAGCCCGAGCGGGCCGCCGGCGCGGTCGAGTCACCGGCACCGCGTACGTCGTAGGTCACGACGCGGTGATCGGGCGTGAGCAGCGGGACGACGTGGTCCCACACCTGCTGGTTGTCGGGGAAGCCGTGGACCAGCACGACGACCGGGCCTTCGACGTTGCCCGTGACGCGTACGCGCAGCTGGACGTCGGACGACGTGATGGTGTGAGTGCTCATCGGATCCCCCAAGGCAGGTGTGTGACGAAGCCAACGCGCGTTAACGCATGGTTAAGGGCTAGAGTCGCAAAGGCTCAATTGGTGTCGGCCTCCGGCCGGCTGCTGAGCGTATCGGACGTCAACAGAGGACGGACTCCACCGTGGATTTGATGGAATACCAGGCGAAGGAGCTCTTCGCCAAGCACGATGTACCGGTCACCCTGGGCATCGTTGCCAACACACCGGACGAGGCGAAGGTCGCTGCTGAGCAGCTCGGCGTCGTCGTCGTCAAGGCGCAGGTCAAGGCCGGCGGTCGCGGCAAGGCCGGCGGCGTCAAGCTCGCCAAGACCCCCGACGAGGCGTATGAGCACGCGTCGAACATCCTGGGCATGGAGATCAAGGGCCTGACGGTCAACCGGGTGCTCATCGCCCCGGCGGCCAGCATCGAGGAGGAGTACTACTTCTCGTTCCTGCTCGACCGCGCCAACCGCAGCTACCTGTGCATCGCCAGCGTCGAGGGTGGTGTCGAGATCGAAGAGGTCGCCAAGACCAACCCCGACGCCGTCAAGCAGATCCCGATCGACGCCGGCACGGGTGTCGACGAGGCCAAGGCGCGCGAGATCGTTGCCGAGGCCGGCTTCCCCGAAGCCCTGGTCGAGCAGGCCGTCACGACGGTCCTGACGCTCTGGAAGGTCTTCGTCGAGGAGGACGCGACGCTGGTCGAGGTCAACCCGCTCGCCCGCCTCGAGGGCGACATCCTCGAGGCGCTCGACGGCAAGGTCTCGCTCGACGAGAACGCCGAGTTCCGTCACGAGGACCACGCCGCATTCGAGGACAAGGCCGCGGCCGACCCCCTCGAGGCCAAGGCCAAGGAGAAGGGCCTCAACTACGTCAAGCTCGACGGCGAGGTCGGCATCATCGGCAACGGCGCGGGACTCGTCATGAGCACCCTCGACGTCGTCGCGTACGCCGGTGAGAAGCACGGCAACGTCAAGCCGGCCAACTTCCTCGACATCGGTGGCGGCGCCTCGGCGCAGGTCATGGCCGACGGCCTCGACGTGATCCTCAACGACGCGCAGGTCAAGAGCGTGTTCGTCAACGTCTTCGGCGGCATCACGTCGTGCGACGCGGTCGCCAACGGCATCGTCGGCGCTCTGGACATCCTCGGCGACGAGGCCTCCAAGCCGCTCGTCGTACGCCTCGACGGCAACAACGTCGAAGAGGGTCGCCGGATCCTCAACGAGAAGAATCACCCACTGGTGACGCTCGTCGACACGATGGACGGTGCGGCTGACCGCGCCGCCGAGCTCGCAAACGAAGGAGCCTGACATGTCGATCTTCCTCAACAAGGACTCCAAGGTCATCGTCCAGGGCATCACCGGCGGTGAAGGCACCAAGCACACCGCCCTGATGCTCAAGGCCGGCACCAACGTGGTCGGCGGCGTCAACGCCCGCAAGGCCGGCACGACCGTCGAGCACACCGACGCCGACGGCAACACCGTCGAGCTCCCGGTGTTCGGCACGGTCGCCGAGGCCATCGAGAAGACCGGCGCCGACGTGTCGGTCGCCTTCGTCCCGCCGGCGTTCACCAAGGACGCCGTCATCGAGGCCATCGACGCCGAGATCGGCCTGCTGGTCATCATCACCGAGGGCGTGCCGGTCCAGGACAGCGCCGAGTTCTGGGCGTACGCCCAGGGCAAGAAGACGCGCATCATCGGCCCCAACTGCCCCGGCATCATCACGCCGGGCGAGGCGCTCGCGGGCATCACGCCGGCGACGATCTCCGGCTCCGGCCCGATCGGCCTCGTCTCGAAGTCGGGCACGCTGACCTACCAGATGATGTTCGAGCTGCGCGACTACGGCTTCACGACCGCGATCGGCATCGGCGGCGACCCCATCATCGGGACGACGCACATCGACGCGCTCGAGGCGTTCGAGGCCGACCCCGACACCAAGGCGATCGTCATGATCGGCGAGATCGGCGGCGACGCGGAGGAGAAGGCCGCGGCCTACATCCAGGCGCACGTCACCAAGCCCGTCGTCGGGTATGTCGCCGGGTTCACCGCTCCTGAGGGCAAGACGATGGGCCACGCCGGCGCCATCGTCGCCGACGGTGCGGGCACCGCGCAGGGCAAGAAGGAAGCCCTCGAGGCTGCGGGCGTCAAGGTCGGCAAGACGCCGTCCGAGACCGCCGAGCTCATGCGGGAGATCCTCAAGGGTCTCTGAGTCTCTTCGAAGGAGCCCCCTCTCGCCTGTGGCGGGAGGGGGTTCTTTTTTTTATGTTTTTCAGTGGCTACCGCATATGCGTTGTCGGCTGGCGCGTTGCGTCGCGTCACGAGCGCTCGACCGAGCGGTGCGTGCGCTACTTTGCGTACTTGAGGCGCGTGGCGGCTCTTGTCGCCATGGCTTCGAAGGCCTTCTGGGTGATGTCGTACTTGCCGGCCGGGGTGAAGGTCACCTGCGCCACATCGGCGCCGCGGCGGATCAAGGACATGCGGTAGTAGGCCCGGTTGCCCTTGGTGACCTCGACACCGATCCGCCACACGTCACCGGTGTAGCCGGCGCCCTTGAACTCCTCGTGCTGGTCGATCTTGGCCGAGAGATTGCGGTCGCTGCACCCTTCGAGGCGCTTGGTGACGCTCGCCACGAACGCCTTGGCCTTGGCGGGTGAGGAGAACCGGCCGACGGTCTCGGCGACGCCGAACTGCTCGGGCAGCGGCGGGCTCGCCTGGTAGAGCACATAGATGCGGGCCTGGGCGCGGGTCACGTTCTTGCCCGTGAAGACCGCGTTGTCGCACTGCGTCGCAGCGGGGTTGGTCTTCGCCGACACGGACGCGCCGGCCCACACCTTGTCGACGTTGCGGATCGGCGGCAGGTCGACGATGCCCAGGAACGACGGGGCGTCCGAGGTCGGCGGCGGGTCAGTGCGCCGCACCGTGATCGCGTCGGTGCACTCGCCGCCGCTGTCCTTGCAGACCTTGGCGACCGAGTCGTTGAGCGTACGGGCGAAGGCCTGGATGCTGGGCCCGCTGGCCCCGTCTGCCTCGTGCACCAGGGTGCTGGTGACGGTGCCGGAGTGGCTGAAGCCGACCGTGAACGTACGTTCGGGGGACCGGTGCGAGCGCAGCCTGAGGATCTGGAAGTCACCGAACGGGCGCTGCACGGTGTAGGCCGCGACGAGCTGCACCCGGGGGTGCTCGCAGTCGGAGTACCACTGGACCAGCCGCTCGTACGTCTTGGAGGCCGTGTCCTCGCTGCGGGAGACCTCGATGGCCTGCGCCACGCGCTCGTCCGTGACGCCATTGGCGTTGAACGTGCGGACGAAGACCTTGAGCGGATCCTTGTCGGCATAGCGCTTGGTCGGGCACGTCGCGTAGGGCGTCGTGTTGTCGACGTTCTCGTCGGTGCCGTCGATCTTCCAGGTGCTCTCGGGGTCGAGCTGGCTGACCTGTGCCGACGAGAGCAGGTTGCCGGTGTCGATCTTCTCGGCATCCAGCAGGACGTCAGGGCGCTCGGCGCCGATCTTCTGGCGGTGGGGCAGCGCGCTGCTGGTCGCCAGCGCATCGCCCTCGGTCGCCACGAAGCCGCCGCCGAGGATCACGACGACCGCGGCGGCGACGAGCAGGACGGTGTTGCGCTGGCGGCCGCGCTTGGCGGCGGTGCGCACCGATGCGGCCGGTGGGACCGTGAGCGAGTCCGTGGCGGCCGCGAGGCCGTGCATGCGCCGCTCGATCGTGTCGATGCTCTGGCGCAGGCCGCCTTCGAGGCTCGCCAGGGCAGTCGTGACGTTCTCGATGCCTTCCTCGGCCGGGACGCCGACCTCGCGGGACGCCTCCTCGAGGTCGGTGTTGCCCAGCGTCATGAGCACGATCAGGCGGCGGTCGTCGACGCTGAGCTCCGCGAGGGCCTCGAGCAGCTGGGTGTCGCTGTCCTCCTCGTGCTTGCGGCGCAGCGGGTGGGTGCTGCGGCTCAGTGCCGTCAGCTTCCACGCCTCGTTGCGAACCCAGCCGAGGGGATGGTGGTTGCGGATCTTGGTCCAGTCGCGCCAGGCCCGGCGGTAGGCGTCGACCGTGGCCTCGAATGCCACCTGGCGGTCGCCGCAGACGGCATAGGTGACCTGCACGGCATCGGCGAAGGTCGAGGAGTAGAAGCTGTTGAACTCGTCGACGCGAGTCATGTCCAGCCTCCTCTGACGTCCGGCGTGCCTGTGTGCAACGCCGCAACTTTACAGGGAGGATGAACTGGTGCCCGCCCCCGTCGAGACCCCCTACCTCAGGCCGGCATTCCTCACCGCCGTGCTGGCCGCGATCTTGTCGCTCGCCGTGTCGGCGGGCCTGGTGCTGGTCGCCCAGGGGTCGGCCGACCCGCCGTTCGCTGCCTTCCTACGCGCGGCGGTACGCACGTGGCTCGTGTCGCTCGGGTCGGGCATCGACACCGGCTCCGTGACGTTCGGGCTGATCCCCGTGGGCGCGACGCTGGTGTGCGTCGCCCTCGTGGCGCTCACGGCGTCATGGGTCGTGGCCGAGCCGGTCGACGAGCTGCCCGCCTTCGTGGCGACCGCAGCCGGCGCGTACGGCGTCATCGCCGGCATCGCGTCGGCTGCGTCGGCCGCGGACGGTGTGCACACCTCGGTCATCCGGGCCGCGTTCGGCGCTTTCGTCGTCGGCGGCATGGGTGCGGCGTGGGGTGTCATCCGACGTCACGGCCAGGGGGAACGCCTGTGGTTCACGGCGTCGGACGACATCCGGCTCGCCACGCGGGCCGCCGTCCCGGGCCTGCTCGTGGTGCTCGCGGCCGCCGGGGTCGTCGTGATCGTGCAGTTCTGGCGCAACCTGTCCCGAGCCGGTGACATCTGGGCCCAGCTCGATCCCGGCCGCGGCGGCGGCATCGCGCTCGCGCTGGCGTGCGTCCTGGCCGCGCCGACGCTGGTTCTCTGGACCGCATCGGCGCTGATCGGCCCGGGCTTCATGCTCGGCACCGACACGTCGGTCGACCTCACCGGCTCGCAGCTGGGCAACGTGCCGGGCTTCCCGCTGCTGGCTGCCCTGCCGACGCCGGGGGAGTTCCCCGGGTGGGTCTTCGTGCTCGGTCTCGTGCCGCTGCTGGCCGGCATGGTGTCGGGCTGGCGGGTCGAGCTCGGGTCACGGGAGGGACTGCTGGCCCGCGTGGCGCTCGGCGCCGCGGCGGGCGGGGTCGCCGGATTCCTGCTCGGCATCCTCATCGGGCTCTCCGGCGGAGGAATCGGTCCGGGGCGCATGGCCGACGCCGGGCCGCCGGCCTTCACGCCGTTGCTGCTCGCGGTGCCCGTCATGGCGGTGGGCGGCGCGCTCGGCGCGGTGCTCAAGCACTATCGTGGAGGCCGTGCCCCGCAGCCCTCGGACGCCAGCTCGACTGGTCGTCCTCGTCTCTGGAAGCGGCACCAATCTCCAAGCCCTGATCGACTCGTCGACGAGTCCTGACTACGGCGCCCAGATCGTTGCCGTCGGCGCCGACCGCGACGGCATCGAGGGGCTCGCCCGGGCCGAGCGGCACGGCATACCGACGTTCGTGCTCAAGACGTCCGCGTACGCCGATCGGGCCGCGTGGGACGAGGCGCTCGCCGAGACTGTCGCTGCCCACGACCCCGACCTCGTGGTGCTGGCCGGGTTCATGAAGCTCACCGGGCCGGCGTTCCTGGCCCGGTTCGGCGGACGCACGCTCAACACCCACCCGGCGCTCTCGCCGGCGTTCCCGGGCATGCACGGTCCGCGGGACGCGCTGGCGTACGGCGTCAAGGTCACCGGCGCGACGCTGTTCGTCGTCGACGAAGGTGTCGACACGGGGCCGATCGTCGCTCAGGTCGCGGTGCCGGTGCTCGACGGCGACGACGAGGCCACGCTCCACGAACGCATCAAGACCAGTGAGCGCGCGATGCTCGTCGAATGGGTCGGCACGCTCGCGCGCGAAGACTTCCACCTCGATGACCGGGCCGTCGTGCTCGGCCGCTCGACTCCACGAAAGATGGCAGATGACTGACCTCCGTCCCCTCAAGCGCGCCCTCGTCTCGGTCTACGACAAGACCGGCCTCGAGGAGCTCGCCCGCGACCTGCACGCCGCCGGCATCGCGATCGTCTCGACCGGTTCGACCGCCAAGACGATCGAGTCGGCGGGCGTGCCGGTGACCCCGGTCGAGGAGCTCACGGGATTCCCCGAGTGCCTCGACGGCCGGGTCAAGACCCTGCACCCGCGGGTCCACGCCGGCATCCTGGCCGACCTGCGGCTCGACGATCACGTGCAGCAGCTCGCCGAGCTCGAGATCGAGCCGTTCGACCTGGTGATCGTCAACCTCTACCCGTTCCGCGAGACCGTCCAGTCCGGCGCGACCCCCGACGAGTGCGTCGAGCAGATCGACATCGGCGGACCGTCGATGGTCCGGGCTGCGGCCAAGAACCACCCCAGCGTCGCGGTCGTCGTCAGCCCTTCCGCGTACGACGGCGTGCGTGCGGCGATCGCTGCCGGTGGGTTCACGTTCGACCAGCGCAAGCAGCTCGCCGCCCAGGCGTTCGCCCACACCGCGGCGTACGACGTGGCAGTCGCCTCATGGTTCGCCAGTACGTACGCCCCGTCCGAGGACGGCTGGCCGGAGTTCACCGGCGCGACGTGGGACAAGTCGGCGGTGCTGCGCTACGGCGAGAACCCGCACCAGCCCGCCGCGCTCTACCAGCACTGGCGTGGTGGCCTGGCTGCCGCCGAGCAGCTGCACGGCAAGGAGATGTCCTACAACAACTACGTCGACACCGATGCGGCCCGCCGGGCGGCGTACGACTTCGAGCTGCCGGCCGTGGCGATCATCAAGCACGCCAACCCGTGCGGCATCGCGGTCGGTGCCGACGTTGCCGAGGCGCACGCCCGGGCGCACGCCTGCGACCCGGTCTCGGCCTACGGCGGAGTGATCGCGGTCAACCGGCCTGTCAGCGTGGCGATGGCCGAGCAGGTGGCCGAGGTGTTCACCGAGGTCATCGTCGCGCCCGACTACGAGGACGGCGCCCTCGAGGTGCTGCAGGCCAAGAAGAACATCCGCATCCTGCGAGTCCCCGCCGACGAGCACCCCGACCCGATCGAGTTCCGTGGCATCAGTGGCGGTGTGCTCGTGCAGGTCGTCGACCACGTCGATGCGCCGGGCGACGACCCGTCGACCTGGACGCTCGTCGCGGGCGAGCCGGCCGATGAGCGTACGCTCGCCGATCTCGACTTCGCCTGGACCGCGGTGCGAGCCGTCAAGTCCAACGCGATCCTGCTGGCCAAGGACGGCGCCTCGGTCGGCGTCGGCATGGGCCAGGTCAACCGGGTCGACTCGTGCAAGCTCGCCGTCGAGCGTGCGGGTGCCGAGCGCGCCACCGGTTCGGTCGCCGCTTCCGATGCGTTCTTCCCGTTCCCGGACGGACCGGAGATCCTGATCGCCGCCGGTGTGCGCGCGATCGTGCAGCCCGGCGGATCGATCCGCGACGACGCCGTCATCGAGGCTGCTCAGGCAGCCGGAGTGACGATGTACGTGACCGGCACCCGGCACTTCTTCCACTGATCGGCGGCGATGCATCCCGGGTCGCGCACCCGCGCGAGGGGCTTCCCTAGACTCGTACGGTGATGAGCCTGCGAGCAGTCAGGGCCCGCGTCCTCAGGCGTGTGAGCCGCGTCAGGCCGATGACGGTCGTGGCTCAGGTGGGCGACGCCGTGACAGCTCAGGCGGGTGCCGGCGAGCTCGTCGCGGTGTTCCTCACTGACCCGGACAACGGGTTCGTCCAGGCCCTGTCGACTCGCCTGCCGGCCGCGGACGTGCGCTCGTACGTCGTCGGCTCACGGGACGACGCGATCGTCTGGCTGCGATCGATGCCGCGCCCGGCGGCGATCGTCGATGCGACGACGCGTGGCGACAAGCTCGCCCTGCTGCGGGCGACGGTCTGGGCCGTGCGCGACGGTGGAGCGTACGTCGCGACCGGTCGCACCGTGGCCCGCGACCTGGCGGTGGCCGGCGAGGCGCGCGACGGCGAGTCTGCCGCTGCGGCACGCAGGCGGCAGGAGCTGGATGCTTCGGTCGAGATCCTGCCAAGCGACCGGCGGCTCGCCGTCGTGCGCAAGCGCGGCAACCACCACTTCACGCTGAGGCACCGCGTGGTCGAGGACGTGCTGGTCGAGCAGTTCGGACCCGAGTGGGGTGAGGTGATCGCGCGCCGCGAAGCGTACGAGTACGAGTCGCGCGCGACCCTCGTGATGCACGGTGAGCCGGCGCCGCGCGAGAAGCAGCGCACGATCGCCGTGCCGTCCCTCGCGGTACGCCGCTATGCCGACGCGACGTGCCACGTCCGCGAGATCGTGACCCGGGGCAACCTCGTGCTGCCCGACTCGTTCCGGCACGGCAACGCCTCGCGGCTGTTCCACAAGAAGATCGTCCCGGCGACGGCGTGGTTCGGGCGCCTCGAGGACCGGATCCAGCGGGCTGCGGTGCGGTACGAGCCCGGTGAGTTCTTCAGCTTCGACTCGGCGTTCCCCACCCACTTCGGGCACCTCATGACCGAGACGATCTCCAAGCACTGGGGCTGGCAGATCGCCCGCGCCGACAACCCCGATCTCCGCGTCATCATGACGCACCAGCCTCAGCGCGACCGCCTGCCGACATGGAAGGCGCAGATCCTGGCGGCGCTCGGCGTTCCGGTCGACGACATCGTGTGGGTCACGCAGGACGAGTCGGTCCAGGTGGAGTCGCTGGTCGCGGCGATGCCCCAGCTCGAGAACCCCTTCTACGCCGATCCGGCACTCGGCGAGGCGTGGGAGACGCTCTACGAAGGGCTCGGCCCGGACCCGCACCCCGAGGGCCGGCCGGAGAAGATCTTCCTGTCACGGCGCTCCAAGGCGCAGCGCTGGTGCGTCAACACCCCTGAGATCGAGGTGTTCATGGCGGACCAGGGCTTCGCGATCATGCATCCGGAGACGATGCCGTACGCCGAGCAGGCCCGCGCGTTCCGGGCGGCCAAGGTCATTGCCGGGTTCGCGGGCAGTGCCCTGTTCAACATGATGCTCAACCCGCAGGCCAAGGTCGTCATCTTGTCGAGTCGCAGCTATGTGGCCGCCAACGAGTACCTCTTCGCCTCGGCCATGGGTCACGAGATCCACTACTTCTGGGCGCCGGCCGAGGTCGACCAGCCGGCCAGCGGCTTCTCCGTCGAGGCCTACAAGTCGGCGTGGACCTTCGACCTCGATGAGCACCGGGACGCGCTGATCGAGACCCTCGCCTAGGTCCCGCGCGGCGCGAGGGTGCTGTGCTGCGGGCGAGGGGCGAGCTGCTTGTCGGCGCCGTACGACTCGGTCGACACGCCGATGACGTCGTCGGGGCTGCGACCCTCGGCGACGAAGACCTCGCGGGCGATGTCGGCCCAGGACCTGGGCTCGCCGCCTCCGGTGATGTGGTGGATGCCGTACGGCGCTCCCGACGACAGCAGTCCGAGGATGCCCTCGGCCAGCTCCTGTGCCGTGGTGAGCCGGCCGAGCTGGTCGTCGACGACCTGCGGGCGGACGCCGTCGCGAGCCAGCCGCTGCATCGTCGCGACGAAGTTGCCGCCGTCGCCGACGACCCAGCTCGTACGCACGATGTAGTGCTGCGGGACGGTCGATGTGACCGCCTCGCCAGCGGCCTTGGTCTGCCCGTAAACGCCGAGTGGCGAGACCGGCTCGTCGACGTCGTGCTCGGCCCGCGTGCCGTCGAACACGTAGTCCGACGAGACCGTCACGAGGGTCAGCCGGTGCTGGATCGCGATGCGGGCGAGGGCCGCGACGCCGGTCACGTTGACCGCCCACGCCTCGCGTCGCCCGTCGGGCGTCTCAGCGGCATCGACCGCCGTGAACGCCGCTGCATTGATGATCGTGTCGACATCGTCCCAGCGCACGCGGTCGTACGTCGTGGGGTCCGCGAGGTCGAGCTCGGCACGAGTCAGGGCCAGCGCGTCGGGGAGGGCCTCGCGCAGGGCACGGCCCAGCTGGCCGTCGGCGCCGAGGATCACGGTGCGCCTGGGCGGCACCGGCACCACGTCGGCAAGGCGAGGGTGGTCGCGATCCTTGTCGGAGATCTCGACCAGTGGCAGGGGCCAGGCGATGTTGACGGTCTCGTCGGCCAGGTTGAGGTTGGCGTACTCCGCGTCAGGGCTCCAGTGTGCGTTGACGAGATAGGAGTACGCCGTGCCGTCCTCCAGCGTCTGGTAGCTGTTGGCGACGCCCCGCGGCACGTACACCGCGGTGGCCGGATCGAGCTCCGCCGTGTGGACTGCCCCGAACGACTCGCCCGCGCGGAGGTCGACCCACGCGCCGAACACCCGTCCGGTCGCGACCGACACGAGCTTGTCCCAGGGCTCGGCGTGGATCCCGCGGGTCGTGCCGGCGGAGGTGTTGAACGCGATGTTGTGCTGCACCGGGCCGAAGTCGGGCAGTCCCGCGTCGACCATCTTGCTGCGCTGCCAGTTCTCCTTGAACCACCCGCGCGAGTCCTCGTGCACTGCCAGACGTACGACCAGCAGTCCGGGAATCGGCGTCGTGCCGGCCTCGGGCGACATGCTCACTGCCCCTGCCGGGAGTACATCGACTCGGTCGCTGCCTTGCTCGGCCGCCACCAGTGCTCGTTGGCGCGATACCACTCGACCGTGCCGGCGAGCCCGCTGGCGAAGTCGGCGTGACGGGGCTGCCAGCCGAGCTCGTCGCGCAGCTTGCTCGGGTCGATCGCGTAGCGCCGGTCATGCCCCGGCCGGTCGGTGACGTGCTCGAACTCGTCGGGCTCCCGGCCGAAGATCGCCAGCAGCTGGGTCACGACGTCGCGGTTGCTGTGCTCGCCATCGGCTCCGATGAGGTAGGTCTCGCCGATCGTCCCGCTGCTCGAGGATCGTGAGGACGGCGCTGCTGTGGTCGTCGACGTGGATCCAGTCGCGGACGTTCAGGCCGTCGCCGTAGACGCGGGGCTTGAGGCCGTCGATGAGCTGGGTGATCTGCCGGGGGATGAACTTCTCGACGTGCTGCCAGGGACCGTAGTTGTTGGAGCAGTTGCTGATCGTGGCGCGTACGCCGAACGAGCGCACCCAGGCCCTGACCAGCAGGTCGGAGCCGGCCTTGGTCGCCGAGTAGGGGCTCGAGGGGTTGTAGGGCGTCGCCTCGGTGAAGCGGGCGGCGTCGTCGAGGTCGAGGTCGCCGTAGACCTCGTCGGTCGAGATGTGGTGGAAGCGGACGTCGTGCTGGCGCGCGGCCTCCAGCAGGGTGAAGGTGCCGACCAGGTTGGTCTGGACGAACGGGCTCGGATCGTTGAGCGAGTTGTCGTTGTGGGACTCGGCGGCGAAGTGCACCACGGCGTCATGCGTGCCGACCAGGTCACCGACGAGCTCTGCGTCGGCGACGTCGCCGACGACCAGGCGGCAGCGCTCCGGCGGCAGGTCGGCAAGGCTCTCGCGGCTCGCGGCGTACGTCAGCTTGTCGAGCACCGTCACCTCGACGTCGGTCGTCGCGACCAGGTGCCGTACGAAGTTGGAGCCGATGAACCCGGCCCCTCCGGTCACCAGGAGGTTGCGCATGCGCCGAGCGTAGTAGGGGTCCGCGGGTGCGACCTAGGATGGTCCGCATGCGGGGAATCATCTTGGCCGGTGGCACGGGCTCACGGCTGCACCCCGTCACCCGAGCCGTGAGCAAGCAGCTCCTCCCGGTCTACGACAAGCCGATGATCTACTACCCGCTGTCGACGTTGATCCTTGCCGGGATCACCGACGTGCTGGTCATCACGACGCCGCACGACGCCGCCCAGTTCGAGCACCTGCTGGGCGACGGCTCGCAGCTCGGCATCTCGATCACGTACGCCGTGCAGCCCAGCCCCGACGGGCTCGCGCAGGCGTTCCTGATCGGCAAGGACCACATCGGCACCGAGCCCGCCGCCCTGATCCTCGGCGACAACATCTTCTACGGCGCGGGCCTCGGCACCCAGCTCGCCAAGTTCACCGACGTCGACGGGTCGGTCATCTTCGGCTACCGCGTCGCCGAGCCGTCGGCCTTCGGCGTCGTCGAGTTCGACGAGCGCGGCGTCGCGGTCTCGCTGGAGGAGAAGCCGGCCGTCCCCAAGAGTCATTTCGCCGTGCCCGGCCTGTACTTCTACAGCAACGACGTCGTCGAGATGGCCGCCGACCTCGTGCCGTCCGCACGCGGCGAGCTCGAGATCACCGACCTCAACCGCGGCTACCTCGAGGCCGGCCGCCTGAGGGTCGAGGTGCTGGAACGCGGCGTGGCGTGGCTCGACACCGGTACGTTCGACTCACTCGGCGAGGCCGGCGAGTTCATCCGTACGGTCCAGAAGCGACAGGGCCTGTCGATCGGCTGTCCTGAGGAGGCCGCTTGGCGCAAGGGGCTGCTGAGCGACGACGGGCTGCGGCGGCAGGCCGAGGCGTACGCCAAGAGTGGCTACGGCGACTACCTGATCGGCCTCCTCGAGCACGGCTGACGCGACTCAGCGCAGGCCGAGGCCGTCCAGCACCTGGGCGCCGGGCAGCTCGGCGAGCGACGCGCCCGGGAGCGCCAGCTTGGAGCGGCGCAGGCCGCTGCCGAGCAGCACCCATGGCTGCTCCGTCACGGCGCGGTCGACGAGGATCGGCCAGCCGTCAGGCACGCCGACCGGGGTGATGCCGCCGTACTCCATGCCGGTCTCGGCGACGGCCCAGTCCTGCGGCGCGAACGAGCACTTGCGGGCGTCGAGCGTGCGGCGTACGAGGCCGTTGACATCGGCACGCGTGCTCGCCAGCACGACGCAGGCCGCCGGCCGGAGCTCGCCGCCGCGCTTGCCCAGCACGATGACGCAGTTGGCCGACATCTCCGGATCCAGGCCGAACTGCTCGGTCAGGGTCGCGGTCTCGGCGAGGTCGGGATCGATCGCCACCGTGTGAGCCTCGGCGGCGACGCCGGGCATGGCCTTGAGGGCCGCGGCGACGGGCGCGGCGAGCAGCTCGTCCCGGACCGGCTCGAGCTCGAGCGAGCCGAAGCGGACGGTCACTGCTGCCCGCGAGGGAGGTCGGCGATCGCACGGTCGACCGCGTCCGGGCCCAGTGCCTGGGCGGCGACGAGGCTGCGGATCGCCGAGACGAGGAGGCCGGCCTCGACGTCGTCGGCATGACGGCCCGACTGGCGACGCAGCGCCGTGCCGAGCATGAGGGCCACGATCGATCCGGCCAGGGCTTCCGGCTCGGGCGCCCCGACCCTGGTCAGGAGCTTGGTCGACAGGTCCTCGATGACCTGCATGGCGCGGGCCGTGTCGTCGCGCAGCTCGGGGACTCGGGCCGCGGAGAGGAAGATCGCCAGCTCGAGGGCGGCGAGCTCCGGCCGGCGCACCGCGAGCAGGTGCGAGATGAACGCAGGGGCGTCGTCGAGGGACACGGCGGTGCCGGTGTCGATCGTGGTCAACGCCTCGAGGTCGCGGATCCACTTCTCGACGTGTGCGCCGAGCGCCTCGCGGATGAGGTCGTCGATCGACTCGAAGTAGTACGTCGTGGTGGCCGACGGGAGGCCGGCCCGCGCGGCGACAGCGCGATGCGTGATGGCACGTGAGCCACCCTCGGCGAACAGCTCGATCGCGGCGGCCAGCAGCTCGTCGCGCCGAAGCCGGCTGCGCTCCTGTGACAGCTGTGCGCGGATGGCCATGCAGCGAGTCTAGGCGGACGCCCGGTCGGCTCCGGACGTACGCCACCATGAAAGACTCGTGCCGTGACAGCGCAGATTCTCGATGGCAAGGCGGTTGCAGCCGCGATCAAGGACGAGCTCCGCGTACGCGTGGACGCCCTCCGCGAGCGGGGCGTCACGGCCGGACTCGGCACGATCCTCGTCGGCAACGACCCGGGCAGCCAGTGGTACGTCGCGGGCAAGCACCGCGACTGCGCCCAGGTGGGCATCGAGTCGCTGCGCATCGACCTGCCCGAGACCGCGACGCAGGCCGAGGTCGAGGCCGCGGTCGACGAGCTCAACGCCGATCCGGCGTGCACCGGCTACATCGTGCAGCTGCCGCTGCCCAAGGGCCTCGACGAGAACGCGGTGATCGGTCGCATCGACCCGGCCAAGGACGCCGATGGCCTCCACCCGACCAACCTCGGGTGGCTGGTGCTCGGCAAGGAAGCACCTCTGCCGTGCACGCCGCGCGGCATCATCGAGCTGCTGCGCCGCCACGACGTGCCGATCGCCGGCCAGCACGTCGTCGTCGTCGGGCGCGGCATCACGGTCGGCCGGCCGATGGGACTGCTGCTGACCCGTCGCAGCGAGAACGCGACCGTGACGCTGTGCCACACCGGCACCCGCGACCTCGCCGCAGAGGTACGCCGTGCCGACATCGTGATCGCCGCAGCAGGCGTGCCCGGCATCGTCTCCGCCGACATGGTCAAGCCCGGCGCCGCGCTGCTCGACGTCGGGGTGAGCCGCGACGACAACGGCATCGTCGGTGACGTCGACCCCGCGGCGTACGAGGTGGCGGGCTGGATCTCGCCCAACCCCGGTGGCGTCGGGCCGATGACGCGCGCGATGCTGCTGGCCAACGTCGTGGAGACTGCCGAGCGGCTCAACCCGTGATGGGTCCCCGGAGCCGCGGCTCCCAGCTCTACCTGCTGCACCTCCTGGCGGTGCTCGCCGGTCTGGTGATCGTCGTCGCAGGTCCGTGGCGCACGGGCGTCATCGTGATCGGGGCGGCGTTCGTGGTCGGTGCGCTGGCCCGTGTCGTCGTGCCGATCGACCACACCGGCATGCTGCGGGTGCGCGGCAAGGCGTTCGACGTCTTCTGGATGAGCACGCTGGGCGTCGCCCTCGTCGTGCTGGCCGTCGTCATCCCCGGCCAACCCACCTGACGCACCGCAGAAATGGACGAAGTGCACCGCCCGTCTCGTACGTGAGAGTGGTGCAGCTCGATCCAAATCTTGTGGGCATCGGTCAGATGAGGCCGAGCTCCTTGACCGCGTCGCGCTCCTCGATGAGCTCGGCGGCGGTGGCGTCCATGCGACCGCGCGAGAACTCGTCGATCTCGAGGCCCTGGACGATCTCCCAGTCGCCGCCCTTGGTCGTGACGGGGAACGAGTAGATCAGGCCCTCGGGGACGTCGTACGACCCGTCGGAGACGACCGCCATCGACGCCCAGTCACCCTCGGGCGTGCCGTGCAGCCAGTCGCGGGCGGCATCGATCGTCGCCGATGCGGCTGACGCAGCGGACGACGAGCCACGCGCGTCGATGATCGCGGCGCCGCGCTTGGCGACGGTCGGGATGAAGTCGTTCTCGATCCACGCCTGGTCGTTGACCGTCTCGGCGGCGTTCTTGCCGGCGATCTCGGCGTGGAAGATGTCGGGGTACTGCGTCGCGGAGTGGTTGCCCCAGATCGTCATCTTCTTGATGTCGGTGACCGGGGCGCCGGTCTTGGCCGCGAGCTGCGAGATCGCGCGGTTGTGGTCGAGGCGCGTCAGGGCGCTGAAGCGCTCCTTGGGGATGTCGGGCGCGTTGGACATCGCGATCAGCGCGTTGGTGTTGGCCGGGTTGCCGGTGACGCCGATGCGTACGTCGTCGGCGGCGACGGAGTTGAGGGCCTTGCCCTGGGCGGTGAAGATCGCGCCGTTGGCCTCGAGCAGGTCGCCACGCTCCATGCCCGGGCCGCGCGGGCGGGCGCCGACGAGCAGGGCGAGGTTGACGCCGTCGAAGATCTTCTCGGCGTCGTCGCCGATCTCGACGCCGGCGAGCGTCGGGAATGCGCAGTCGTCGAGCTCCATGACGACGCCCTCGAGCGCCTTGAGCGCCGGGGTGATCTCGAGCAGCTGGAGCTGGATCGGGGTGTCGGGTCCGAGCAGGGATCCGCTGGCGAGGCGGAAGAGAAGGCTGTAGCCGATCTGGCCGGCGGCGCCGGTGACGGCGACCTTGACGGGGGTAGTGCTCACGAGAGGTGCTCCTTGAGGCTGGGGTTCCTTTCGAAAGTAGCGCACGCTGGCGGAGGCCGACCCACCCGACCCTGCGTTCACGACACGTTCATCATCCTATTCTTGAATGATTCCAGAAAAGGTGATTGCATGGCGGCATGCCCACGCTCACGGACCCCGTCGCACTGCTGCGCGACGCGGGTCTGCGCGTGACGCGTCCGCGGCTCGCCGTCATCGACGCGCTGGGCCGGCAGCCCCACGCTGATGTCGACTCGATCGCCGATGCGGCCCGCGCCGAGCTCGGCACCGTCTCGACCCAGGCGATCTACGACGTCCTCAAGGCCTTCGCCACGGCCGGCCTGGTGCGCCGCATCGAGCCGGCCGGCTCGCCCGCGAGGTTCGAGCTGCGCGTCGGCGACAACCATCACCACGTCGTCTGCCGCTCGTGCGGTGCGATCGCCGACGTCGACTGCGCGCACGGCAGCGCGCCATGCCTGACCGCATCCAATGACCACGGCTTCTCGATCGACGAGGCCGAGGTGACGTACTGGGGCATCTGCCCTGCCTGCGCCGCCACACCTGCTCATGAATCATCCATCTTGATCCGGGAGGAACCCCATGCCTGAAAGCAACGACCACAACGCCGTCGTCGGCGACATGAACGATGAGGAGAACGAGGGCCAGGGAAAGTGCCCCGTCTCCCACGGCGGACGGGTCCACCCGACTGAGGGATCGGCCAACCAGGAGTGGTGGCCCAACCAGCTCAACCTCAAGATCCTGCGCAAGCACACCGACGTCGCCAACCCGATGGACGCCGACTTCGACTACGCCGAGGCGTTCAACGCGCTCGACCTCGACGCCGTACGCAGCGACCTCGCGGCGCTGATGACCGACTCGCAGGACTGGTGGCCGGCCGACTTCGGTCACTACGGACCGTTCTTCATCCGGATGGCGTGGCACAGCGCGGGCACCTACCGCATCAGGGACGGTCGCGGCGGCGCCGGCGCCGGCATGCAGCGCTTCGCGCCGCTCAACAGCTGGCCCGACAACGGCAACCTCGACAAGGCGCGCCGCCTGCTGTGGCCGATCAAGAAGAAGTACGGCGCCGCGATCTCGTGGGCCGACCTGATGATCCTGACCGGCAACGTCGCGCTCGAGACGATGGGCTTCAAGACCTTCGGCTTCGCCGGCGGTCGTCCCGACGTCTGGGAGCCCGACGAGGACGTCTACTGGGGCCCCGAGGACGAATGGCTCGGTGGCGACAAGGGTGGCGAGCAGCGCTACACCGGTGACCGCGAGCTCGAGAGTCCTCTCGCCGCGGTCCAGATGGGCCTCATCTACGTCAACCCCGAGGGCCCCGAAGGTGTGCCCGACCCGCTCGGCTCGGCTCGGGACATCCGCGAGACGTTCGGTCGCATGGCGATGAACGACGAGGAGACCGTCGCCCTGATCGCCGGCGGCCACACGTTCGGCAAGGCGCACGGAGCCGGTGACCCCGACCAGTACGTCGGACCCGAGCCCGAGGGTGCGTCGATCGAGGAGCAGGGACTCGGCTGGAAGCAGTCGCTGGGCAGTGGCAAGGGCCGCGACGTGATCACCAGCGGACTCGAGGTCACCTGGACGGCGACCCCGACGACGTGGGACAACTCGTTCTTCGAGACGCTGTTCGCCCACGAGTGGGAGCTGACCAAGAGCCCCGCGGGCGCGCACCAGTGGCAGCCCAAGGACGGCGCAGCGGCCAACACCGTGCCCGACCCGCAGGACGGCACGCTGTCGCGTCCGCCCACGATGCTGACGTCCGACCTCGCACTGCGGTTCGACCCGATCTATGAGCCGATCTCCCGTCGCTTCCTCGAGAACCCGGACCAGCTCGCCGATGCGTTCGCGCGCGCCTGGTACAAGCTGACGCACCGCGACATGGGCCCGATCCAGCGCTACCTCGGCCCGCTGGTGCCGCAGGAGGAGCTGCTGTGGCAGGACCCGCTCCCCGCCGCAACGGGCGAACCGCTCTCAGCTGCTGACATCGCCGAGCTCAAGAGCGCAGATCCTGGCTTCGGGCCTGACGGTCTCGCAGCTCGTGGCAACGGCCTGGGCCTCGGCCTCCTCGTTCCGCATCAGCGACAAGCGCGGCGGCGCCAACGGTGCGCGCATCCGGCTCGAGCCGCAGAACGGCTGGGAGGTCAACAACCCCGACCAGCTGGCAACGGTGCTGCGTACGCTCGAGGGCGTCCAGCAGGCGTTCGGCAAGGGTGTCTCGCTGGCCGACGTCATCGTGCTGGGCGGCGCGGCTGCGATCGAGCAGGCCGCCAAGGCCGCAGGCCACGACGTCGAGGTCCCGTTCACCCCGGGACGTACGGATGCGACTCAGGAGCAGACCGATGTCGAGTCGTTCGCTGCGCTCGAGCCGGTCGCGGACGGGTTCCGCAACTACTACGGCAAGGGCAACCGCCTGCCGGCGGAGTTCCTGCTGATCGACCGGGCGAACCTGCTCGACCTGAGCGCGCCGGAGCTGACGGTGCTGGTGGGTGGCCTCCGGGTCCTCGACACCAACTACGACAACTCCTCGACGGGCGTCCTCACCGACAAGCCGGGAACGCTGACGAACGACTTCTTCGTCAACCTGCTCGACCTCGGTACGACGTGGACCGCCGCAGCGGCCGACTCGTCGACGTACGAGGCCCGTGACGCATCGGGCGCGGTCAGGTGGACCGGCAGCCGAGCCGACCTGGTCTTCGGCTCGAACTCCGAGCTGCGGGCGATCGCCGAGGTCTACGCGAGCGACGACGCCAAGGGCAAGTTCGTGCACGACTTCGTCGCTGCGTGGTCGAAGGTCATGGATCTCGACCGCTACGACGTCTGACACGTACGTCGAAGGGCCCGGGACTCACCAGTCCCGGGCCCTTCGCCTGTCTACGAGTGCGGGCCCAGGTGCCAGACGCGGCCGCCGATGGCGACGACCCATGGCCGCTGCTGTGGCCGGCGATCCCGGGCCCACCGACGGTGGCCGCGATAGACGTGCTCGATGGCACGGATCGACGCGAGCGGCTCGGGAAGCACGTCGGCGTCGTCCGCGAGGAAGTCGACGACATCGTCGTGGGCACAACCCCGACGCGGGTGCTGCCCGGCCCAGGCGTCGAATCGCGCGGCGAAGTCCGGGATCGTCGCCAGAGCGGGGACCGCGTCGACGGCCTCGCTGCGGCGCTTGGTCAGCAGGACCCGGGTCGTCATCGAGGCAGACCTGGCATCGAACCCGTCGGGCACCTCGCCGGCGAGCAACGCCCGCAGCACGTGCTGCTGTCGGCGGGCGAGCTCCGGGCGGCTCACGACGGCACCCGAGCGCTGTGGACCGCATGACGTACGCGCGTCAGCTCGGCGCGCACGACATCGGTGTCGACGTCGGAGTCGCGCTCGAGCAGGACCGGCGGACCGTCGGGGCCGAGCAGCTCCACGACGTGGGTCAGCAGGTCGAGGACGTCGTCGGTCATGTCATGCGCGTGCGTGTCCCAGTAGACGCCCTCGGTGTCGGTGAATCCGCCCGCGACGTGGATGTAGGCCACGTGGTCCAGCGGCATGCGCTCGAGCTGCTCGCGCGGGTCGCCTCCGAGCGCCGAGCAGGTGGCGTGCAGGTTGGCCACGTCCAGCAGGAAGAAGCAGCCGGTCGCTTCCGTCAGGGCCGTCAGGAACTCGGGCTCGTCCATCGACGTCTCGGGCCACGCCAAGGTCGCGGCGATGTTCTCCAACGCCAGGGGGACCGGCAGCCGGGCCTGGGTCGCACGTACGTTGTCGACGAGGACGGCCAGCGAGTCCGCGGTCCGAGCGGCAGGAACCAGGTGGCCCGCCTCCATGACGTCGGCGTGCAGCAGATCCGTGCCCGCGGGAGCCTCGCCGCTGCGGACGAACGCGACGTGCTCACTGACCAACGGTGAGCCGAGCGCGACCGCGAGGTCGCCGAGGTGGTCGATCCGCGCGGGATCCGGATGCTGGGCGCCTGCCAGGCCGAGGGTCACTCCGTGAGGTACGACCGTGAGCCCCGACTCACGAGCTGCCACCAGGGCCGCCGGCAGTCGGGCCGGCGAGACGTTCTCGGCAACGACTTCGCTGAACCGCATGCCGGTCCGGGACTGCTCGAGGATCTCGTCGGCGATGGCGGGACGCCAGCCCGCCCCGACACCGAGACCGGCGACGGGAGAGCGGGGCATCAGCCGCCACCCCCTCCACAACCGCCGCCTCCGCCGCACCCGCTGCTGCCTCCGCAGGAGTGCCCGCCTCCGCCGCAGGAGTGGCCACCGCCATGGCCGGAGGATCCGCCGTCGGAGCCACCGGTCCCGAGGAAATAGCCGCCCGCGCCCGATGCGCCGTATCGTCCGGCGCGACGCGGGCCGCGAGAGCTTCGCGAGTAGCTGGTCGAGTAGAGGAAGACGACCACGACCGTGACCGCGACGAGGATGATGACGAAGGCAATCATGAGGACCTCCCGGTGATGTGTTCCGGAGTCCGTCGCCGTTGACGGGCGTGGGAGATGGATCGTCTCAGACAATCCGTCTCAAGGGAAGAGTTGCGTCAACCGCCGTTGTAGTAGGACATGCCGCCGCCATCGGCCCCGGGAGAACGGCCTTGGTGGCCGCCCTCCGCGGATGGAGGAAGGTGCACCACGTCTCGCGGCAACGGCTCCGATCCCGAGGACCGGCGCCTGAGGATGACGACCAGCCCGACGATGATGACTCCCAGGACGGCGAAGATCGCGATGGTCATGGTGCCTCCTGGTGCCGGTGGTTCCGAACCCGCGGGTCGAGGGTCAGGAGCCATCGTCGCAGACAACCCGTCACGATGAAAGCGATCAGTCGGAGTCCTCGCCGACGATCATGGCGTGCGTGATCCCGGCGATCGCCGCGCCGATGACCGGCGCGAGGATGAAGACCCAGACCTGCGCGAGGTGGTCGCCACCGGCGAACCATGCAACGCCGAGCGAGCGTGCCGGGTTGACCGACGTGCCGTCGACCGGGATCGAGATCAGGTGGATCAGCGTCAACGCCAGGCCGATCGCGATGCCGGCGAAGCCGACTGCCGCGCGCTTGGCGGTGACGCCGAAGATCACGTAGAGGAAGAACGCCGTCAGCACGATCTCGGTGATGATGACCGCCAGCAGGCTGTAGCCGCCGGGGGAGTGGTCGCCGTAGCCGTTGGTGCCGAAGCCGCTGGCCGATGCATCGAAGCCGTCAGCGCCGTCGGCGATGACGTACAGGACGCCGCCGGCGACGGTGGCTCCGACGAGCTGCGCAGCGAAGTAGCCGGGTGCGTCCTTCCAGTCGAATCGCTTCGCGGTGGCGAGCCCGACTGTGACGGCGGGGTTGAAGTGCCCGCCCGAGATGGGTCCGAAGGCGTATGCGCCGGTCAGGACCGTGAGGCCGAACGCCAGGGCGATGCCCAGCGTGCCGACGCCGCCCTCGCCGCCGGCCAGGACGGCCGTGCCGACGCCGCCGAGGACGAGCCAGAACGTGCCGAGCGCCTCGGCGCCGAGCTTGTGGGACGTGGTGGGTGTTGCCATGGTGAGCCTCCTGCAGAGCGTGTGTGACCTGCCTCACAGGGTAGGGCTCCACCGGGCGTCACTGGGGGACGCTGGGACCGTTGATGTCGGTGAGATATCTTGATGTCAAACAATCTTTGATCCACACGTAGGAGTCGTCGCACTCATGGCCAAGATCATCTACACCCACACCGACGAGGCGCCGTTGCTGGCCACCTACTCGTTCCTCCCCGTCATCGAGGCGTATGCCTCGACCGCCGGCGTCGAGGTCGAGACCCGCGACATCTCGCTCGCGGGCCGCATCATCGCCCTGTTCGGCGACCGCCTGACTCCTGAGCAGCAGATCGGCGACGCGCTCGCCGAGCTCGGCGCCCTGGCGAAGACGCCGGAGGCCAACATCATCAAGCTGCCCAACATCAGCGCCTCGATCCCGCAGCTCAAGGCTGCGATCGCCGAGCTGCAGAGCCAGGGATATGCCCTGCCTGACTATCCCGACAACCCGCAGAGCGATGAGGACAAGGACGTCCGGGCCCGCTACGACAAGGTCAAGGGCAGCGCGGTCAACCCCGTTCTCCGTGAGGGCAACTCCGACCGCCGCGCGCCGGCGTCGGTCAAGAACTTCGCCAAGGCGCACCCGCACTCGATGGGTGCGTGGAGCAGCGACTCCAAGACCAATGTCGCGACGATGGGCGCCGACGACTTCCGCTCCAACGAGAAGTCGGTCGTCATCGAGTCCGACGGCACGATCAGCATCCAGCTCGTCGGCGATGACGGCACCACGACGGTGCTCAAGGACGCGTTCCCCGTGCTCGCCGGCGAGATCGTCGACGGCACGGTCATGCGCGCGGCAGCCCTCGACGACTTCCTCACGGCCCAGATCGCGCGTGCCAAGGACGAAGGCGTGCTGTTCTCGGTGCACCTCAAGGCCACGATGATGAAGGTCTCCGACCCGATCATCTTCGGCCACGTCGTCAAGGCGTTCTTCCCCGCCGTGTTCGAGCAGTACGGCGCCGACCTCGAGGCCGCCGGCCTCAGCCCGAGCAACGGTCTCGGCGGGATCCTCGCGGGCCTCGACAAGCTGCCCAACGGTGCGGAGATCAAGGCCGCGTTCGAGCAGGGCATCGCCGAGGGCCCCGCGCTCGCGATGGTCGACTCCGACAAGGGCATCACCAACCTGCACGTGCCGAGCGACGTCATCGTGGATGCGTCGATGCCGGCCATGATCCGTACGTCGGGCCACATGTGGGGCCCCGACGGCAACGAGGCCGACACGCTCGCCGTGATCCCCGACAGCTCGTACGCCGGCGTCTACCAGACCGTGATCGACGACTGCCGTGCCAACGGCGCTTACGACCCGACGACGATGGGCTCGGTGCCCAACGTCGGCCTCATGGCGCAGGCGGCCGAGGAGTACGGCAGCCACGACAAGACCTTCGAGGTCGCCACGGCCGGCACGATGCAGGTCGTCGACCAGGACGGCAACGTGCTGATCGAGCACGCGGTCCAGCCGGGCGACGTCTGGCGCGCCTGCCAGACCAAGGACGTGCCGATCCGCGACTGGGTCAAGCTCGCGGTCACCCGCGCCCGCGCGTCGCAGACGCCTGCGGTGTTCTGGCTCGACCCGACCCGCGCACACGACACCAACCTGATCGCCAAGGTCGAGGCCTACCTGCCCGAGCACGACACCGACGGCCTGCAGATCGAGATCATGGCGCCGGCCGAGGCCACGCAGTTCTCGATCGACCGCATCCGCAAGGGTGAGGACACGATCTCGGTCACCGGCAACGTGCTGCGCGACTACAACACCGACCTGTTCCCGATCCTCGAGCTGGGCACGAGCGCCAAGATGCTCTCGATCGTCCCGCTGATCAACGGCGGCGGCCTGTTCGAGACCGGTGCCGGCGGCTCGGCGCCCAAGCACGTGCAGCAGCTCATCAAGGAGAACCACCTGCGCTGGGACAGCCTCGGTGAGTTCCTCGCCCTCGCCTCGAGCTTCGAGCACATGGCGACGACGACGGGCAACGCCCGCGCGCAGATCCTCGCCGACACGCTCGACCGGGCGACGGGCACGTTCCTCAACGAGAACAAGTCGCCCAGCCGCAAGGTCGGCGAGATCGACAACCGGGGCAGCCACTTCTACCTCGCGCTCTACTGGGCTCAGGAGCTCGCGGCGCAGACCGACGACGCGGACCTGGCCGCGGCATTCGCCGAGGTCGCCGGCGCGCTCGCTGCCAACGAGCAGCAGATCAACGACGAGCTGCTCGCCGTGCAGGGCTCGCCGGCCGACATCGGCGGCTACTTCCGCCCCGACGACGCCAAGGTCACGCGGGTCATGCGCCCGTCGAGCACGTTCTCAGACGTACTCGCAATCCTGGCCTGACGCACCGGAAGGGGGCCAGCCGCGACAAGTGTGCGGCTAGCCCCCTCCTGTGCGTGATCGTCGCCCGGCACACTGGTGGTATGGAGATTGCAGCGGTCTCCCATGAGCCAGACGTACGAGTGCTCGTGGTGGACGATCAGGAGCCGTACCGCAGGGCGATGCAGGCGGTCGTCGATGCCACCGACGGCTTCGCCGTCGTGGGCACCGCCGCGACGGGCGAAGAGTCCGTCGAGGCGGCGCGCGACCTGCTCCCGGAGCTCGTGCTGATGGACGTCAACCTGCCCGGCATCGACGGTGTCGAGGCGACTCGTCGCATCCTGGCAGCGGGCGACGGACCGGTCGTCGTGCTGCTCTCGACGTACGACCGCGACGACTTCGACCTCGATGGATCGGGAGCGGCCGAGTACGTGCCCAAGGGCGCGTTCGGGCCCGACCGGCTCATCGAGGCCTGGGACTCAGCTCGCCGGGACGGCTGACCGCTCGGCCTCCCGCGGCAGACGGATGACGATGCCCCCGGCGCCTTCCTCGAGGCTGCCGCGGAGCGCATCGACCCGGTCGACCATCGACTGAAGAACTTCGGCGTCCAGCTCCGCCCCCGTGAGCTCGATCTCGAGGCTGTCGGCAACCGGCTCGACCCGCAGGGTCACCGAGGTTGCGCCGCCGTCGGCGATCGCGTGGGTGCAGCAGAAGTACGCCGCGGCCTCCACCCGGTCGGGCCACCGCGCCTCGGACACGGCCGGCTCCACGACCAGTGCCGCGGCGCCTTCGCTCCGCCCGACGTACGAGCCGAGTGCCGACGCGAGCCCGCTCCGGGTGAGCAGAGTCGGGTGCAGGCCCTTGGTCAGCTCGCGGAGCGACTCGAGTGCGGTCGTCGCATCCGTGACGAAGGCACCGGCCTGCTCCGGGGTCGGACCGCTGTCAGGCACTGCCGCCAGGGCCGAGCGCAGGTCCCGGAGCCGCGACAACACGTCGTCGGCGATGGCGACCTCGAGGCGGTGGCGCTCGGAGTCGCTGGCGCGGATGAGACGGCCGCGGGAGGACGTGAGCTCCGCGGTCTGCTGGTGAAGCTGCTGGACGTGCGCGCCAAGGGCGACCTCGAGGCGTACGTTGCGGAACGCCACAGCTGCCTGGTCGGCGATGTCGCTCAGCAGTCGCTCTTCCTGTCGGCGGAGGTTGCGGGTCGCGGGCAGCCGCAAACGGATGGTGCCGACCTCGCCGGCCCGGTCGGCGACCGGGATCTCGACCCAGTCGCCTGCGGTCCCGCGCGCAGAGGCCCGCGGGGTCCACGACGCGGATCGCTGGACGCCGTCGGGCAGGTGGAGCCGGACGTCCGATTCCATCGCCGAGGTAGCCAGCCCTGCTGCCTCCGCGACGGCCGGCAGCAGCTCATGAGGGGCTGGGCTCTCGCCGGCACGACGACTGAACTCGGCCAGTGCGTCGTACGGCTGGGCGCGCGGACCGTACGCCAGCCGATCGGCCAGCCGCACGACCCAGCGCCGCAGAGGCTGGAACGCCAGGGACACGATCGTCGTGATGACCAGCGAGAGGCCGAAGCTCTCGGCCTCGCCGTCGAGGCGATCGCCGACCGCCACCACCACGACGACGTACGCCGCCGTCACGAACGCGGTCGCGCAGGCCAGCGCCACCGCCCGGCTGATGATGATGTCGAGGTCGTAGAGCCGGAAGCGGAGCACCGAGATGGCGATGCTGGCGATCAGGGCGACGTACGAGAGGTAGAGCGGGATGCTCGTGACGGGCGATTGGTGGCCGTTCGACGAGAGTGACTGGTCGAGGAGGACCGAGACGAGGGCGATGGCCACACAGATCGCGGCGGTGACGACCCAGCGAAGCTGCTGCCGGCGTTCACCATGGGCGCGGCGCAGCCGGACGACCATGCTCACCACTGCGGCGACCAGGGCCAGCGCCGTGACGATGATGCCGATCGAGCTGAACAGTTCCCCCGCCGACATGCCTGACGTCGCGTCGGCCTGGCTGATGACCTCGGACGGGGGCGTGAGGATCAGACCGGTCAACGAGAAGGCGTAGCCGAGGCACGAGGCCCAGGCCACCGGACGCCATCGCGGCGAGACGAGCTCGCCGTCGGGAACCGTCAGGAAGATCACGCCGAGGACGCTGAGCGCGAACGGCCCTCCGAGGCCTAATGCGACGGATGCGCCGAGCTGGCCGGCAGACGCCGAGCCGGGACCCTCGAAGTCGGTGACCCAACGGCTGTAGGACTCGAAGGCCAACGAGAGTGAGGTGCTGATCCCGACGATCGACAGGAGCCAGCCGATCAGGTGGCGAGGGTAGGTCATCACGATGACTCCGCCGAGGATCGAGCAGCCGAGGCCGGCAAGGTCGACGAACGGCCAGCCATGGAGTCCCAACGTGTCGGTCGACCAGAGTGAGCCGTACGCCGAGACGATCAGCGTGTCGGCGATGACGGCCAGGGCCGAGACCAGGGCCAGCGTCCACACGACTGCGCGGCTCATGTGGCGGTCCGGCCGACGCGCGCCGTGACTTGCGTGCCGCCGCTCGAGGTCTCGATCGTGACGGAGCCGCCGACCGCGTCGAGGCGGTCCTGCATGTTGACCAGGCCGGAGCCTCCGGGAGTGCCTTCGATGTCGAAGCCGGCGCCGTCGTCGGCGACCGCGGCCATGAGGTGGCCGTCGTCATCACGGAGCGTCACGCGTATGTGCGACGCTCCCGCGTGCTTGAGCGCGTTCTGGATCGCCTCGAGGCAGCAGAAGTAGACCGCGAGCTCGACCTCAGGGTCGTAGCGCTCGTGCGTCTCGTCACGCACCTCGACCGGAGTCGTCGCTGCGGCAGTCGCCGTGGCGAGCGCAGGACCGATGCCACCGTCGCTGAGCGCGCCGGGGTAGATGCCGCGGGACAGGTCGACCAAGGTCTCGATGGCCAGGTCCGTGGCGTCGATCTGGTCCGCGAGGACTTTCGCGGCGGCCTCGGGCGAGGTCTCGCTGAGGCTCTGCGCCAGGCGTAGGTTGACCGCCAGCGCGACGAGGTGCTGTTGGGCACCGTCGTGGATGTCCCGTTCGAGCCGGCGTCGCTCGGCGTCCTGGGCCTCGACGATGCGGCCGCGCGACGATCGCAGCTCCTCCGATCGGACCGAGAGCTCCTCGACGCGGGCCGCAAGCTCCGCCCGGAGGCGGGCTCCTTGCAGCACATGGCCGGCTTGGGTGGCGAGTCCGTCGAACAGGCGTCGCTCGACCGGCGTCAGCGGCTGGTGCGGGCGCTCCTGGATGCGGAGCGCGCCGAGCGTCTCGCCGGCGAGGCGTACGAGGAGCGTGCGCTGTCCGTCCGGGGTCTGATCGGTGCCGCCAGCGACGTACGGTCCTTCGGCGGCGCCCTCGGGCCACGTCGCTGCGAGGACGGGCGCGTCACCGACGAGCAGCCAGACCTGGGCCCAGGCGGCACCGGTGCCCTCGGCGAGCACCCGGGCCATGGTGGCGGGCACCTCCTCGTCGTGCGACCGGGTCACGGAGGCCGAGAACCCGCTCAGGACGTCGTAGGGAAGCTCGCGCTCACCGGCCACCAGCCGGCGGGCCCGCTTCTGCAGCACGGACTGCACGGGGCCGAGACCGAGGGCGACGACCAGTGTGGCGAGGATCGACAGCCGGGTGTCGGGCGACGACGTGTGCCCGATGAGTGCGCCGCCACCGAGCACGATGACGACGTAGACGACCGCGACGAACACCAGCAGGCCCATGACGACCAGCGCGCTCCCGATCCGATCGGGATGCAGGCGTCGTTGGGCCACCAGCGCTGTCATGGCGCGAGTCTGCTCCCGTTCGTGCCGGTCACACCAGGGCGTTGACCGCCCAAGGGGGTGGGGTCAGCCGCACGATCGCGTGGCGAACAGACGTCAGGAGGTGGCTTCGACATACGCCAGCACCGCCATCACCCGGCGATTGAGCTCACCCTCCTCGACGAGGCGCAGCTTCTGGAACACCGAGCTGATGTGCTTCTCGACGGCTCGCTCGCTCATGTAGAGCGTCTTGGCGATCGTGGCGTTGTTGCGGCCCGTCGCCATGCACTCGAGCACGGCGCGTTCCTTCTCGGTCAGGCCCAGCAGTGGTGACTCCTGCTCGCTGGCCTTGCGCGCCATGAGGCCCTCGACGACCTTGGGGTCGAGTGCCGACCCGCCACGGGAGACCTCGTGCAGCGCCCGGACCAGCTCGTCGAGCTGGGTGATCCGCTCCTTGAGCAGGTAACCAAGGCCCGCCACGCCGTCCGCGAGGAGCTCGAACGCGTAGTCCTCCTCGACATACTGCGACAGGACGACCACGCCGGTCGCGGGGAACTGGGTGCGGATCTGCTTGGCCGCGACGATGCCCTCGGTCGTGTGGGTGGGGGGCATGCGGATGTCGGTCAGCACCGCGTCGGGCTTGTGGATCGCGACGGCCTTGAGCAGCGCTGCCGGATCGTCGACGATCTCGACCAGCTCGATGTCGTCGACCTGGCCGAGCAACGCCGAGACACCCTCGCGGACGAGATAGTTGTCGTCTGCAAACACCACTCGCAGCACCATTTCCGGAGACTATCGCAGCGCGGTGTCGGCGTGACCGGATTGCGTGAACGCGCCGACGCGGCCGGCCCCATGGGGACCGGCCGCGGCAGCTATGAAGTTGTCGATCCTCAGACGAGGACCTTCTCGCCTTCCTCGAGGAACTTCTCGTCCTCGTCGGTGAGCTTGGTCTCGACGTGCCCACCTTCCAGGTCGATGTTGGGAAGGAGGCGATCCAGCCACTTCGGCAGCCACCAGGCGCGGTCGCCCAGCAGGCTCATCGCCGACGGCACGAGGACCATCCGGACCAGCGTCACGTCGAGCAGGACCGCGACGGCCAGGCCGACACCGAACATCTTGGCCGTGACATCGGCCATCAGGATGAACGACGCGAAGACGCTGATCATGATGAGCGCGGCACTGGTGATGACGCGACCCGTGCTGGCGACACCTTCCACGATGGCCTTCTTCGGAGTCGCCATGGCGCTTGAACTGCTCACGCACCCGGCTCAGCAGGAAGACCTCGTAGTCCATCGAGAGGCCGAACAAGATGGCGAACATCAGCATCGGTGCGAGCGGCATGATCGGGACAGATCCTTCGACACCGATCAGGTTCGCGGCCCAGCCCCACTGGAACACCGCGACGACGACACCGTATGCGGCTCCGACGCTCAACAGGTTGAGCACGGCTGCCTTGAGCGGCACGAGCACCGAGCGGAACACGAGCATCAGGACCAGGAACGACAGTCCGATGACGGCTCCGAGGAACCACGGCATGCGATCCTGCAGGCGGTTGGAGACGTCTTCCGACATCGCCGTTCCACCCGTGACCATCGGCTCGACCTTGCTGTCACCGATCGCGTCGGGCAGCACGGTGTCACGCAGACGGTGCAGCGTGTCCGACGTCTCGGCGTCCTGAGGTGCGCTCGTCGGCGTGACGGTGATGAGCGCAAGGTCCTTGCCCTTGTTGAACGAGGGCTCCTCGATCGACTCGACACCCTTGGCCGAGGCGAGTGCCTTGGCGACCTTCGCGACAGTTGCGTCGGTGTCAGGCGCGCCGTGCGTCTCGAGGACGACCAGGAGCGGGCCGTTGGTGCCCTCACCGTAGGAGTCCGCCATGATGTCGTACGCCTTGCGGGTCGTTGTCCCCGAAGGGTCGTTGCCGGAATCCGTGAAGCCCATGCGCATCGAGAACACCGGTGCAGCGAGCACACCGAGGATGACCGTCGCGACGATCCCGTAGCGAACCGGGTGCTTCACGACCCTGGCGGCCCAACGGGCCGAGCCGGAGCTGGGGTCATTGAGCAGGACGCTGCTTGATGAACGGGATCTTGGCGGCGTTGACCTTCGTCTTGACGATTCCGAGGATCGCGGGCAGCAGGGTGATCGCTGCCAGCATCGTGATCAGGACCATCAAGGCCGAGGCCCAGCCCATGACCGTCATCATCGGGACACCGGAGACCTGGAGGCCAGCAATGGCGACGATGACCGTGACACCGGCGAACAGCACCGAGAGTCCAGCTGTCGAGTTGGCCTGGCCGATCGCCTCGGGGACGGTCATGCCGTCATCGAGGTTCTGGCGATGCCTGGACAAGATGAACAGCGCGTAGTCGATGCCGACACCGAGTCCGAGCATCATGCCGACGATGTTGGCGATCTCCGGAACGGCGATCATGCCGGACATGATGCTGAGCGAGCTGACGCCGATCAGGAGGCCGAACAGGGCCGTGATGATCGGGATGCTGAGCGCGACGAGTGAGCCGAAGGCGACCGCGAGGACCACGATGGCCACGAGGATGCCGATCTTCTCGCTGCTGGGCGCAGCTTCTTCGGACTTGTACTGGCCGAGGCTGCTGTCGTACTCGACCTGGACGCCGGCGTCGCGGGCGACCTTGGTGGATGCGTCAGCCTGCTTGAACTCAGCGGCGGTGATCTCCTCCTGGTCATACGCGACAGTGGTGTACGCCGTCTTGCCGTCGTCACTCAGTGTTGGACCGCGCGCCTCGTAAGGGTTGCTCACCGTGACGACATGGTCGCCGTCGGCGAGCTCGGTCACGGTCTTCTCGATCGCGGCCTTGGTGGCCGGGTCGGTCAAGCCCTTCTCGGAGTGGAAGACCACATTGGACGAGTACACGGTCTCGTGGGGGAACCGGTCGGACACGGCGTCGGCAGCGCGCTGCGACTCCGCACCGGGAATGTTGAAGCTCTCGTCCGGCGATCCGCCGTGCGAGGAGCTGAGCATGAACACCGAGATGCCGATGACGACCCACGCCGCCAGGACACGCCACGGGTGGCGTCCGGAGAAGTGGCCGATTCGGTAGAGAATGCGGGACATGATGGAGCCTTTCGTTGAACGGTGAGCTCCAAACCGGGCGGCTGGTGCTCTGACTCTTCGACGTTATGAAGATCAGAGGGTGCCGCGGCAGTGCGTTGTCCGTCCGCCCGCAGGGGACGAGCGCCGGGTTTCCCGGTGGCTCGGCCGGGGGTGGCCTCCGCCCCAGGTGGGGGTTAGCCCCCCTTCTGCCTCAGGAGCTGCGCTGCTCAGCCAGATGTGGCAGGACCAGCTCGTCCCACAGGTCGACCTGGTTGTGCCGGAAGAACCCGAAGTGCCCGATGCGATCGACGCCGAGCTGTTGCGGTGTGTAGCGCATGCGCGTCGTGTCGACCGAGGTGTAGAGCCCGTCGAGCGTGCTGATGCTGGTGGCAGACATCAGCTCGTCGTCGGTGAACGAGATCGACGCCATGGGCGTCTCGACCTCGTCGAAGCGTTCGCGCATCTCGGGCAGCTCGCCGAGCAGGTAGTCGGGGTGCATGCACCATCGTGACCACTGACGCATGACGTTGGCGGGGAGGTCGCCGAGGATGCGCAGCCGGTTGCCCGGGAAGTAGCCGGCGACAGCCATCGCCGACGGCGCGATGACCTTCCACAGCAGCGGAGCCAGGCGGCGGGCTCGCGGGGTGTTGTGCCGCCAGTAGCCCGTGCCCGCTGCGACGCTGATCGCCCGGTCAGCCTTGGTGTGGTCCGCGAACGCCAAAACCTGGCCGCCGAGACTGTGACCGAGCCACGTGACTGGGCGGCCGCCGGCTCGTACGTGTGCGTGGTCGAGGGCGTCGCGGGCGTCGAGCGCCCAGCGAAGGAGGTCGCTCCTGACCTGCCGCATCGGTCCGTCGAGCGACTCGCCGTGCCCGCGGTAGTCGAAGGTCATCACCGCGAAGCCGCGGTCGCGCAGCCAGGACGCGAACGTCGCGTAGTACGACGCCGGGGTCGCCATGGCCGGCACGACCAGGACGACTCCTCGGGCCGGGCCATTCGGTTCGAACCAGCGCCCGTGCAGCTCGTAGCCGTCGTCCGCAGGGAACGTGAAGGCGTCCCACAACTGGTGCTCTATAACGTTCGTCATAGGATCGACGCTAGGCTATGACGACTGTCATAGTCAAGGAGTATGCTGGGCGCATGCCTCTCGATCCCCGCACCAAGATGGTCGCCGGCGCGGCGCAGCTCATCGGCGAGCGCGGCGTCGGAGCGACGAGCGTCCGGGAGCTCGCGAAGTTCACCGGCGCACCGCTCGGCTCGACCTATCACTACTTCCCGGGTGGCAAGGACCAGCTGGTCGAAGAGGCTGTCGCGTGGGTCTCGGGCCGCGTCGAGAAGGTGCTGGCCCATGCAGGAGAGGGCGGCGCGCTGGCTGCGCTCGACGCCTTCATCGCCAACTGGCGTGAGTTCCTGGCCAAGAGTGACTACGAGGCCAGCTGTCCGGTGCTTGCCGTCGCGACCGAGTCGACGACGACTGCGGGTCCGGCCAACGAGGTGTTCAAGACCTGGCAGGGCCTGCTCGTCCCGGTGCTGCGGAGCGACGGGGTCGCGCCTCAACGAGCGGAGCGACTCGCATGGCTCATCGTCGGCAGCCTCGAGGGCGCGGTCGTGATGGCGCGGAGCCAGCGCAGCCCGGAGCCGCTCGAGGCTGTGGCGGCGGAGCTCCGCGTCCTCATCCGGGACGCCATCAGCTCCTGAGCTCCTTCTCGACCGCGGTCCAGCCGCGGGCACGGGCCTTGAGGCGTACGTCGCCGAGCATCGTCGTGAGCTCGGCGGCGCGCCGCTCGACAGCCGCGGTCGCCTCTGCGCCGACGTCCTGCAGCAGGGTGAACGCGACCTCGCCGTGGTCGCGTTGCGCCCAACCGCCCACGATGCGGCCGTCGACCCACACGGTCGGCCCGGCGTTGCCGTTGACGTCGAAGACGCGTTCGCGATGTGGTCCCAGCAGGAAGTCGCGGTGCTTCCACCCCATGGACGAGGGATCGAGGGCGGGCAGCAGGGCGACCCACGGATCGGGCGGCTCGACGGGTTCGGTGTCGTCGGCGAGGACCAGCCCGGGTCGGCCGTCGAGATCGACCTCGACGGTGTCCAGCGGCGCCGCAGCAGCGCGGGTCCGGGTCTTGGTCCAGCCGGTCCACCACTGCAGGTCGTCGAGCGTCGCCGGGCCGTACGCCCCGAACCACAGGCGGGCCAGCTCCGTGGCGGCGGCGACGGGGTCGGGTCGTTCGCCGAGGTCGCACCAGGACGACATGCTGGCCCAGCGGAACTGGGTCGACGTCCACGTGCCGCGCGGTCGCGTACGCACGACGCTGCCCTCTGCGGACAGCAGGGTCAGGAGACGGCTGGCGACGGTCGGCGTGGCGACGAAGCGGCCGCTGCCGAGCTGCACGCGCGTGGCGAGGACCGGGTCGGCCTGTGAGAGCTCGGTGCTGGTGACCTCGCCGGCTTCCTCGATCGCGGCCAGCGCCACCTGCTCGGCACGCGTGACCCAGGCGTCGAGGTCACCCGAGATGCCTGCATCGGCGAGCGACTTGAGCAGGAGCCTGCGCTGCTCGGCTGCGACGACATCGGACGCCGCGGCGAGGCAGGTGCCGGCGACGTCGCGGGGGACCGCGAAGACGGTCCTTCGCATCGACAGGATGCGGACGAGGCTGCGGTCGTCGTAGAGGGCCTGCTCGACATCGGCCGGCGCCGCGTCGCGGGTGCGGGCCAGCGCCGACAGCACGGTCGTGGCCGGGTCGGTGCCGTGCAGGGCGACGACCGCTCGGGCCGCTTCGACGACGGTGTCCGCGCGGTGGCCGGTCGCCAGTGCGTGACGCCGGCCGAGTCGGGCTCGCCGCTCGGCGTCGGAGATCGCGTGCATACCGGACAGCGTGGCATCGACTGCCTACAAAACCGTGGCGTGAGGCGACGCACACCGCCGCGATTCGTGGAACAAACCGGACCGCTGGGACACTTGTACGTGTGGTGACCACAGTCGAAAGCTCTCCCCAGACGACAGTGAGCACCCGTCATCTGACCCTCGCCCTGCTGGCGCTCGCCCTCGGCGGGTTCGCGATCGGGACGACCGAGTTCATGACGATGGGCCTGCTCGAGGAGATCGCCGACGGCATCCACAGGTCCAACGCGACGACCGGCCACATCATCACGGCGTATGCCTTGGGCGTCGTCGTCGGTGCACCGGTCATCGTGTCGCTCGGCGCTCGGCTGCCCAAGCGCGAGCTGGCGATCGGCCTGATCCTGGCGCTGGGCATCGGCAACGCGATCACCGCCATGGCGAGCGGATACGTCCCGGTCATGCTCGCGCGCTTCGTCGCCGGGCTTCCGCACGGTGCCTACTTCGGCGTCGCCTCGCTGCTGGCGGCGTCGCTCGTACGCCCGGAGTTCAAGGGCCGGGCGGTCAGCTCGGTCATGCTGGGCCTGTCCGTTGCGACCGTCGTGGGCGTGCCGGCCAGCACGGTGCTGGGCCAGCACCTCGGTTGGCGCAGCGCGTACTGGGTCGTCCTGGCCATCACGATCGCGACCGCGCTGATGATCTTCGCGTTCGTGCCGCACTCACCGGCCAACGGGGACGCCTCGGTGCGGAGCGAGCTCTCCGCGCTGAAGCGTCCGCAGGTCCTGTATGCGGTGTCGGCCGGGATGATCGGCTTCGGCGGGCTGTTCGCGATGTACAGCTACATCGCGCCGCTCGTCACCAAGGTCGCGGACAAGTCGGAGTCGTGGATCCCGTGGTTCCTGCTGGCGTTCGGCATCGGCTCGGTCATCGGGTCGTGGCTTGCGGGGGTCCTCGCCGACTGGAACGCCGAGCGCTCGGTCCTGCTGGGCTTCGCGGGCACGGTCATCGCCCTCGTCGCGTTCTTCTTCGCCGCTCCGCACGTCGTGCCGGCCATGATCCTCGTCTTCGCCGTCGCGATCATCAGCTCGGTCGTCGCGATCAACCTGCAAATGCGGCTGATGCACGCGGCCGGTGACGCGCAGATGCTGGGCGCGGCCCTCAACCACTCGGCCCTCAACACCGCGAACGGCCTGGGCGCCTGGCTCGGCTCGGTCGCCATCTCAGCCGGCTACGGCTACCGCGCGTCGAGCCTCGTCGGCGCCGGCCTCGCGGTCGCCGGGTTGGTCATCTTCGCACTGGGCCTCGCCGCGCAGCGCCGCCCCGTCAGGCCCTGACGGGCTCGACGCCGGCCTGCGGGCGCAGCCAGACCTGGTCGCCCTCGTGCAGTCCGAGCGCGGTTGCCTCGGCCCGCGTCACGACGACCTGGACCGGGTCCGGGTGCAGCTTGTCGTCGGGGGTCACCTCGAGACGGATCTCGAAGCCCACCCGCGTCCACCGCGTGATCCGGCCGGTCGCCGTCGCGGCCTGCTCGTAGCGCGAGATCTCGATGTCGTGAGGGCGGATGAGGTGATCGCCCAGCCGGGTGACCGGACCGAGGAATGACAGCACGAAATCACTGGCCGGCCGGTCGTACAGGTCGTCGGGGGAGCCGATCTGCTCGATGCGCCCTTCGTTGATCACGACGAGGCTGTCGGAGACCTCGAGGGCCTCCTCCTGGTCGTGCGTCACGAACACCGTCGTCACGTGCATCTCGTCGTGGAGGCGGCGCAGCCAGTCGCGCAGCTCCTTGCGGACCTTGGCGTCGAGCGCGCCGAACGGCTCGTCGAGCAGCAGCACGTTGGGCTCGATCGCGAGGGCACGTGCGAGCGCCATGCGCTGGCGCTGCCCGCCGGACAGCTGCGACGGCAACCGGTCGGACCATTGCTCGAGGTGCACGAGCTTGAGCAGCTCCTGGACGCGATCCTTGACCTCGTCCTTGGGGCGCTTGCGGATCTCGAGCCCGAACGCGATGTTCTTGGCGACCGTCATGTGCTTGAACGCGGCGTAGTGCTGGAACACGAAGCCGACGTTGCGCTTCTGCGCCGGTACGTTCGTCGTGTCGACGCCCTCGATCTCGACCGTGCCGCTGTCGGACGACTCGAGTCCCGCGATGATGCGCAGCAGCGTCGACTTGCCGCCGCCACTGGGTCCGAGCAGCGCCGTCAGCTGACCGCTGGGGATGCTGAGGTTGATGTCCTCGAGGGCGACGAAGTCGCCGAAGAACTTGTTGATGCCGCGGATCTCAATCCCCATCGGGGTTCTCCTTCGGTCGGAGCACGGAGACGACGACGAGGGCCGCGACCGCGATCAGTGCCAGCAGGAAGCTCGTGGCGTACGCCGTGCCCTGCTGGAAGTCCTGGTACTTCTCCTCCACGCTCAGCGTGGCGGTCTGGGTCTGGCCGGCGATGTTGCCGGACATGATCTTGACGGCGCCGAACTCGCCGAGCGAGCGGGCCAGGCTCAGGACCACGCCGTAGAGCAGCGCCCACTTGACCGACGGCAACGTGATGCGCCGGAAGGTCTGCCAGGGTCCGGCGCCGAGGCTGCGTGCGGCCTGCTCCTGGTCGGTGCCGATCTCCTGCAGCACCGGCACGAGCTCGCGGATCACGAGCGGCAGGCTCACGAACGCCGTCGCCATGATGATGCCGAGCGGCGCGAACGCGACCTGCAGGCCCGCGTCCTGCAGGGTCGGGCCGAGGAGGCCGTTGTTGCCGCCGTACGCCAGCAGCAGCGCGAGACCCACGACGATCGGGGACACCGACAGCGGGAGGTCGATCAACGCGGACAGGATGCCGCGGCCGGGGAAGTCGTAGCGCACGAGCAGCAGGGAGACGCCGACGCCGAAGATCGTGTTGATGATGACGGCCCACACCGCGACGTAGACCGTGAGCTGCAGCGCGAACACGACATCGGGATCGGACAGGGCGGTCTGCAGGTTGTCGAGGCCGCCGGCGAAGGTGTGCTGGACGACGAGCGAGACGGGCCACACGACGAGCAGGAACAGGTACGCGATGACCAGGCCCCGGCGTACGTACGTCCCTGTGGTCTTGACGGGCCTCATCCGGCTAGCCACGCCGTGACCCAATGCTGACGCCCGATTCGGGCTCGCGTGACGACACGACGTGAACGGTGTCCTTGAGAATCGAAGTCCTAGCCACGCTTGGACACCACCTTGGTCAGGACCTGCAGCAGGATGATCGCGACCAGCGCGACGGCGAGCAGCAGCACGGCGACCGACGCGGCGGCGGCCTCGTTGCCGTTCTCGATGTAGGTCAGGATGCGAACCGAGGCGACCTCGGTCTTGTTGGGCAGGTTGCCCGACAGCAGGACCAGTGAGCCGTACTCACTGATGCCGCGGGCGAACGAGAGCGCGGCACCGGCGGTGATGGCCGGCGCCAGCGCCGGCAGCAGGATCCGGCGAAGCGTGGTGAACCGGCTGGCGCCGAGCGACGCGGCAGCCTCCTCGACCTCCGGGTCGAGCTCGAGCAGGACGGGTTCGACCGTGCGGACGACGAACGGCAGCGTGACGAACAGCAGGGCGAGGAACACCGAGCGCTCGGTGTTGGCGACGTTGATGCCGATGGGACTGTCCGGGCCGTAGAGGCTCAGCAGCACGAGCCCGGCGACGATCGTCGGGAGCGCGAACGGGATGTCGATGATGACCTCGAGGAGGCGCTTGCCGCGGAACGAGTCGCGCACCAGGACCCACGCGATCAACGTGCCGAAGACGACGTTGACGACCGTCACGATCAGCGCCTGCTCGACGGTCAGCCGCAGGGCGGCGGCGGTCTGCGAGTTGGTGAGCGTGTCGCGGAACGTTCCCCAGCCGTCGTCCGCCGACTGGATCACGACCAGGGCGAGCGGGATCAGGACGAGCAGGCTGAACCACGTCAACGCGATCCCCAGGCCGAGGCCTGAGGATCGCGTCAGCGACGTGGCGCTCCGGGTGCGGCGCCTGCGCGCCGCACCCGGAGCAAGCGGGATCTCAGTCGTCACGACTTGCCGGAGTCCGCGATGATCTTGGTGATGATGCCCTTCTTCTCGTCGAAGAACTTGGCGTTGACGGCATCCCAGCCACCGAAGGTCTTGTCGATCGTGAACAGCTCGTCGATCTTCGGGAACGGGTTGGCCGGGTCGTTGGCACCCTTGACCGTACCGACGTCGACGCCCTGGACGGACTCGACCGGCCGGAAGCCGTACTGCGCGTAGATGCCCTGGCCTTCGGGGCTGATGGCGAAGTCGAGGAACTTCTTGGCTGCCGGAGCGGCCTTGGTCGTGACCGCAGCCGGGTTCTCGATCAGCAGGTTCTGCTTGGGCACGATGTAGTCGACGTCCTCACCGCTCTGGCGGGCGAAGATCGCCTCGTTCTCGTACGACAGCAGCACGTCGCCCGTGCCGCCCTGGAACGCGGTGGTCGCGTCGCGGCCGCTGCCGGGCAGCGCCTTGACGTTGGCGAACAGCTTCTTGAGGTATGCCTTGGCGTCCGCCTCGCTGCCACCGTTCGCGATGACCGACTGGTACGCCGCGAGGATGTTCCAGCGGGCCGAGCCCGAGGAGCCCGGGTTGGGGGTCACGATGCCGACGCCCGGCTTGGCCAGGTCGGCGAACGACTCGATGTGCTTGGGGTTGCCCTTGCGGACGACGATCGCCACGACCGAGGTCGACAGGATGCCCTTGTTGGCGTTCTGGTCCCAGGACTTGTCGACGAGTCCCTCGTCGACGAGGCGGGTGACGTCGGGGGCGAGGGAGAAGTGCACGACGTCGGCCTTGAGGCCCCCGACGACGGCGCGGCTCTGGTCGCCGGACGCGCCGTAGGACTGCTTCCACGTGACGCCGGTGCCGGGGTCGGTCTTGGCGAAGGCATCCTCGATCGCGCCGTCAGCCGCCTTGGGCACGGAGTAGGCGACGAGCGAGAGCGTCGTCTTCTTGCCGGTGCCGGCCGACGTGGAGTCGTCGGAGCCCGAGGAGGGCGCACAGGCCGTCAGCACCGCTGCGCTCGTCGCGATCGCGACTCCGGCCATCAGGTTCCTGCGGGTGATCTTCATCGTCCTGCCTCGTGGTCCGGCACGCCACTGTGCGTGCTCCGGGCTTCAAACTAGGGGGACCGGCGAGCCGTTTGAGCAGATCTCAGGATGCGAGACGTGTGCCTGCATGTCGAGATGGCGCAGGTCACACGGTCCGCGATTTGTGAGGTTGGAGGCGCCAACCCTGAGACGTAGCGCCTTCAAGTCAACAAATCGCGGAGAACCGTTCAGGCAAACACGACGGTGCGGGGGCCGTTCATCAGGACACGTGACTCCGCGTGCAGCTGGACGGCCCGCGACAAGGTCTGGGACTCGACGTCACGGCCGACGCGCGCCAGGTCGGCCGCGGTCATCCGGTGATCGACCCGCAGCACGCCCTGGTCGATGATGGGCCCCTCGTCGAGGGCTGCGGTGACGTAGTGAGCTGTCGCGCCGATCAGCTTCACCCCGCGATCGTGGGCCTGCTGATAGGGCCGCGCGCCCTTGAAGCTCGGCAGGAAGCTGTGATGGATGTTGATGGCCCGGCCCTCGAGCCGGCGACAGGTCTCGTCGGACAGGATCTGCATGTAGCGAGCCAGCACCACGAGGTCGATGGCGAGCTCGTCGACGAGGCCGAGCATGCGCGCCTCGGCCGCGGGCTTGTCGTCCACAGGCACGTGGTGGAACGGCACGTCGTACGCGGCGGCGAGCCGTTCGAGGTCGCGGTGGTTGGAGACGATCGCCGGGATCTCGATGTTGAGCGCCCCGGTGCTCTGCCGGTAGAGCAGGTCGTTGAGGCAGTGCCCCTCCCTGGACACCAGCACGAGCGCCCGCATCGGTGTCTCGGCCACCACCAGCCGGTATGCCATCCGGTGCTCGCCCGCGAGGCCGGCGAACCGGTCGCTGAGCGCGCCCACCTCGGGCTCGGAGCCGTCGAGCAGCGTGAAGTGCACCCGCAGGAAGAACTCCGCGTCGCTCGTGTCGGAGAACTGCTGGCTGTCGAGGATGTTGCCGCCGGCCTCGGCGATCCACCGGGTGACGGCGTAGACCAGTCCCGGCCCGTCAGGGCACGAGAGCGTCAGGACGTACGTCGAAGGCACCCGCCCACTGTAGGTCTGGACGGGTGCCTTCGACTCACGTCACTCGGCGACGGGCACCGGTTCTGCGACGGCCGGGGCTCCGCCGTGCCCGGCGTGAGACGGCTTGGCGAAGAAGATCATCAGCACGAAGCCGACCGCGAACGCGATGACGGGCAGCACGATCGACTGCGCCATCGCGTCCGAGAACGGACCCTGGATCTGCTCCGGCATGCTCTTGCCCGACGCCTGGAAGGAGTCGGACGAGCCGCCGAGGCCGTTGGCGGTGAGCCGCGCCTGGATCAGCGCTGCGACCGCCGCGCTGCCGAGGACGGCTCCGATCTGGCGCGTCGTGTTGTAGACGCCGGCGCCGGAGCCCGCTGAGCTCATCGGCAGGTTGCGGGTCGCGGTCGCCCCGAGCGGCGCCCACATGCAGGCGTTGGAGACGCCGAACAGTGCCATGGGCAGCAGCAGCTGCCAGACCGGTGTGTCGGGAGCGATGATCAACGCGAGCCACGCCATCGAGATCACGGCGGTGCCGAAGCCCACCATCGTGATGTTGCGCGGGTGGACCCGGTCGACGAGCTTGCCGACGACCGGCGACAGCACCATCAGCACGACCGCCATGGGCGCCATCAGCAGCGCCGACTCCGTCGGGCTCCAGCCGCGGGCGCCCTGCGCGTAGAACTGGAACGGCAGCGCCATGGCGGTGATGGCCAGTGACACCATCGCGATGCCGCCGTTGCCCAGCGAGAAGTTGCGGTCGCGGAACAGGCCGAGCGGGACCAGCGGCTCCTTGCGGATGCGGCCCTGCCACCAGATGAATGCCGCGAACACCAGGACGCCCAGGACGATCAGCAGCGGGACGCTGATGATGCCGGAGATCTGGCCCCAGTCGTACTTCTCACCCTCCTGGATGCCGAACACGACGAGGAAGACGCCGATGCCGCTCAGGGCGACGCCGAGCCAGTCGAAGCTGTGCGTGTGGGTCGGCAGGATCGGGACGAGGCGCCAGGCCAGCACGAAGCCGACGATGCCGACCGGGACGTTGATGAAGAAGATCCACTCCCAGCCGAGGCTGTCGACCAGGACGCCGCCGAGGATCGGGCCGACGAGGGTGGCGACACCGGCGGTCGCGCCCCACAGCGCCATCGCGCTGCCGCGCTTGGCCGCGGGGAACGTACGGGTGATGACCGCCATGGTCTGCGGCGTGATGAGCGAGGCGCCGATGCCCTGCACGACTCGGGCCAGGATCAGCATCTCGATGCTGCCGGTCAGTCCGCACCACAACGAGGCGAGGGTGAAGATGACCAGCCCGAGCAGATAGACGTTCTTGGGCCCGAAGCGGTCACCCAGTCGCCCCGTCACCAGGAGCGGGACGGCGTAGGCCAGGAGATAGGCGCTGGTGACCCAGATGACGCTGTTGACGTCGGCGTCGAGGTCGGTCGAGATCGCGGGGGTCGCGACCGAGACGATCGTGTTGTCGACGAGGATCATGAAGAAGCCGATGACCATGGCCCAGAGGGCCGGCCAGGGTCGGTAGTCGTCGGGCAGGTCCGTGTTCATGCCTGGGGAGGTTGCCATGTGAGTTCCTTGGTCTCGATGCGGTTGATGAGTGTGCGGATCCAGTCGCGTTGGGCGATGGTGATGTGCAGGAGGTAGGCGCCGCCGATCCAGTACGCCTCGGGCAGGTCGCGGGCGCGCACGGCGTCGAGGACCGCTGAGATCTCGAGGATCTCCTCGTCCAGGGCGTCGGCGTACGTCGTGAGGTCGGCCGCGGCTTCGTCGACGGGGAGGTTGTGTGCCTCGTCGAGCGCGACGGGGAAGTGCGGGTACTCGCGGACCGGGTGGCTGAGCAGCTCGCGGATCCGTGCCGAGAGCGCTTCGCGACCCGCGTCCGTCATGGCGTACGTCGTGCGCTCGGGCCGGTTGCCCTCGCGCGCCGTGCCGGTGACCTCGAGGAACTTGGCCGCGTGAAGGCGCTCGACCGTGTGGTAGAGCGACCCGGGGCGGACCTTGATCATGCGGTCCTCCCGGCGCTCCAGGAGCAGCTGATACATCTCGTAGGGATGCATCGGCCGCTCGTTCGCCAGCGCGAGTGCCGCGATGGCCAGCGGTGTCAGCGTCATCGATGCTCCTCCCGGTTCATTCCGTGCGAATTATTCCACGTGGAATATATAGCACCGCAGGTGCGACGCGCAACCAAGTCTGGCGAGAGGGTGTGACAGAAGCGCCGGCTCAGGGAGCGATGTTGAAGTTCCGCCGGAAGAGGTTGTCGGGATCCCAGGCGCGCTTGACCTCCCGCAACCGCTCGAGCGTGTCCGCCGGCCAGAGCGCCGCGATGTCCTCGTCGCTGTTGGTGCCGAGGAATCCGGAGTACGAGCCGATGCCCCGGTCGGCGATCGTGCGCCACACCGCGCGGGCCGCGTCGAGCTGCTCCTGCGGCGCATCGACCGGCACGAACGCAGCCGAGACCACCAGCGCCTCAGCGGCGCGGTGCGCGAACGCCGTGTCTGCGGGGTCGACGCGGCCGAACGCGCCGCCCAGGCTGCGCAGGAACACCACGCGTCCGCCGCCGGCGTATGCCTCGGCGATCGCCTCGGCCAGTGGCTCGTCGAGCGAGGTCACCAGCGTGTTGCCGATGACGGGCAGGATGCCGTCGGGTGCGTGCGGTGCCTCCTCGAGGATCTCGGCGTACGCCCGCTCGCTGACCGACTCGGCGATCGACAGTGCCGATCGCGCGGAGCGGCTCGAGCGCAGCCGTGTCGTCGGCGGCCACGCAGACGAACAGGGTGGCGCCGGCCGGGAAGTCGCCGAGTGCCGGCGTCAGCGCCAAGGTCGCGCTCAGCTCGTCGGGTGCGCTGCGCATGACCTCCGCCCACCTGTTGACCAGCTGCGCGACGTCGTCGAGGGCGAACGAGATCGTCCCGAACTGCACGGTGGTGACCGGTTGCGCCTGGAACTCGAACGCCGTGACCACCCCGAAGTTGCCGGCGCCACCGCGCAGCGCCCAGAACAGGTCGGCGTTCTCGGTGGCCGACGCGCGTACGACGTCGCCCGCGGCCGTGACGACCTCGGCGGCCAGCAGGCTGTCGATCGTCATGCCGTGCTTGCGCACCATCCAGCCGATGCCGCCGGACTGGGTCAGGCCGCCGACGCCGACCGAGATCGTGTCGCCGGCCGTGATGGCGAGTCCGTGCTGGGCGAGCGCCGCCGCTGCGGGACCCCACGTGGCGCCGGCACCGATGCGCACCCGGCCGTCGCCGAGGAGCTCGACCTGGTCGAGCCGTGACACGTCGATCACGACGCCGTCGTCGATCGTGCCGAAGCCCAAGGCGTTGTGGCCGCCGCTCCGCACGGCCAGCGGGAGGCCTTCGTCGCGGGCGTGACGGATCGACGCGGCGACCTCGGCAGGAGTCGTCGGGCGCAGGACGACCGTCGGCTCCGCCGTGCGGGTGACCGTGGCCCGGGCAGTGTCGTAGTCGGCATCGCCTGGTCGGATCGCGATGTGATCGATCGTCATGCGTCGTCGTCCTTCGTGTCAGCTTGTCGGGGACAACTCACACTAGGACCTCAATCCCAGTTGAGGTCAAGGGACGACGAGCAACGCCCTAGCGGAGGATCTCGTAGCCGTGCAGGTCGTCGAACGATCCGTCGCCGAGTCGCTCGGCCGCGCGCTGCGTGCCGTAGTGCCGGTAGCCGGCGGCCACGGCGACGGCGTTGCTGGCCGGGTTGTCGGCCGCGGCGTAGAGCACGAGACGGCGCCGGTCGAGACCGTCGGGATCGAGCGCGTGGCGAACGACCATCCGCACGGCCTCGGTCATGACGCCGTGTCCCCTCGCCGCCGGATGCATCCAGTAGCCGATCTCGCCCGATGTCGGGTTGATGCCGAGCATGTCCATGACCGCGATGTTGCCGAGCAGCTCGTCGGTCTCGCGGTCGGCGATCGCCCAGGTCGCCTTGGCCCCGGTCGCCGCCTGCCACACGCAGTCGGCGAGATAGCTGCGAGCGATCGCCGGCGTGTAGGGATGGGGCAGTCCCACCAGGAAGCGCCGGGACACCGGGTCGCTGCAGGCTTCGACGACTCGCGGCACATCGGCCTCGGTGAAGGGCCGGAGGCGCAGGCGCTCGGACTCGAGCACCGCCGACTCGGCCCACGGCGTACGAGGCACAGGGCTGTCGCCGAAGCGGAACGAGCCGGTCCACGCGTCGAGGACCTGGCCGCGTTCGTGCAGCATGCCCGGCATGAGCCCGTGCAGGGTGAAGCCGGTCTGGTGAGCGACCCGCAGCGAGGCCTCGTTGCCGACGTGCGACCGCCAGTGCACGATCTCGACGCCACCCTCGTTGAGCGCCCAGTCGACGGCGAGGCGTACGGCTCGCGCCATGACGCCGCGGCCACGGGCCCACGGGTGCAGGGCGAACCCGATGTCCGCGATGGGCGACTGCCGGATGTCGATGTTGCCGGCGAACCGACCGTCGACCTCGATCGCCCAGCCGCGGTGCTTCCCGTCGTCCCAGCCGCGCGGGAGCACCGTGAACGCGTACTGCTCGCTCATCTCGCGGGAGTTGGGGATCGGGATCGCGGTCCAGCGCTGCATCTCGGGGTCGTTCGCCATCTCGACGAGCCCGTCGGTGTCCGCCGAGACGTGGGCCCTGAGCGTCACGACCCCGTCGCTGAGCACGGGGACGTTGAGCGGCCACTTCATACGGCGCCGCTCACGGGGCCAGCGAGCGGAACGGGTCGGCCGGGTACACCCCGAGAATCTTGACGTCGGTCGTGAAGAACGCCAGCTCCTCGAGCGCCCTCGCGAGGGGTACGTCGTCGGGGTGCCCGTCGACCTCGGCGAGGAACTGGGTCGCCGTGAACCAGCCGTCGACCATGTAGCTCTCGAGCTTGGTCATGTTGACGCCGTTCGTCGCGAACCCGCCCAGCGCCTTGTAGAGCGCGGCCGGCAGGTTGCGGACGTTGAAGATGAAGCTCGTGACGGTCGGCCCGTTGCCGGCGGGCGCGCGCCGGGGCTCGGGGGAGAGCACCACGAACCGGGTCGTGTTGTGGTCCTCGTCCTCGATGTCGGTGGCCAGGACGTCGAGGCCGTAGATCTCGGCGGCCATGGGCGGGGAGATCGCCGCCTGGCTGAGGTCGGCGGCGTCGGCGATCTCGCGGGCCGCGCCGGCGGTGTCACCGGACATGATCGGCGTCAGCCCGTACTTCTTGATGATCTTGCGGCACTGCCCGAGCGCGTGGACGTGGCTGTGCACGGTCTTGATCGTCTCGAGGCTCGAGCCCGGGACGCCGAGCAGGCTGAACTGGATGCGCAGGAAGTGCTCGGCGATGATGTGCAGGCCCGAGGTGGGCAGGAAGTGGTGGATGTCGGCGACCCGGCCGGCGATCGAGTTGTCGATCGGGATCATCGCGAGCTCGGCGTCGCCGCCCGTCACGGCCGCGAAGACGTCCTCGAACGACGCGCAGGGCACGGCCTCCCAGTCGGGGTAGTGCTCCTTGGCGACGATGTGGGAGTTCGCGCCCGGCTCTCCCTGGTACGCGATCCGGTTCTTGGCATTCACTCGGCAAGTCTCCCATTCGCTCCTTGAGCCTGTCGAAAGGACTTCCACGCGTCGCGTCTCCTTTCGACAAGCTCAAGGAGCGGTTGACAAGCTCAAGCGAGGCCTCACTCCACCAGGTGGGCGCCGGCTGCCGGTCGTACGACGAAGGTCTCCGGCTCGCGCCACTGCTGGGCCGCGTAGCGGGCCTCGACCCGCTCGCGGACGGCTGCCACCCGGTCGACCGGCACCAGGGCGATCGCGCTGCCGCCGAAGCCGCCGCCGGTCATACGGGCACCGAGGGCGCCACCTTCGAGCGCCGCCTCGACGGCGACGTCGAGCTCGGGGCAGCTGACCTGGAAGTCGTCACGGAGCGATGCGTGCGACGCCGTGAAGATCGTGCCCAGCTGGGTCCATGCGCGGCGGCTGATCGCGTTGACGGCGCCGCGTACGCGGGCGGTCTCGGTCAGCACGTGCCGCGTGCGCGCCTTGAGGGTCTCGTCGGTCAGGGCGATCGTGGCGTCGAGCGTCGCCTCGGCCAGCCAGGTGAGGCCGAGCTCCGCAGCGGCCTGCTCGCACTCGGTGCGCCGGGCGGCGTACTCGCCATCGGCGAGGGAGTGGTGGGCCCGGGTGTTGATCGCGACCAGCGCGAGCCCGTCGTCCTCCCACGTGACCGGCACGGCCTCGGTCGTCGGGGGCGACTGGGCGGTGTCCATCAGCACGGCGTGCCCGGCCTCGCCGTAGAGCACCGCGAGCTGGTCCATCAGGCCGACCGGCGCGCCCACGAAGTCGTGCTCGGCACGCTGCGCGAGGAGCGCCAGCTCGGTGCGGTCGAGGCCGAAGGTCGACAGCTCGTTGAGAGCCGACGCGATGCCGCAGGTCAGGGCCGCCGACGACGACATGCCGGCACCAGACGGGATGCGTGACTCGACGACGATGTCGGCGCCCTCGAAGCGGTGGCCGGCGGTCATGAGGCTCCACACGATGCCCGCGGCGTACACCGCCCAGCCGTCCACGCCGCCGGGCTGGACGCCGGTGCCGAACGTGACCTTCGCCGAGCCGGGAAGGTCGGACCAGAGGTTGACGGTCTCGTCGTCGCGAGGTCGTACCTTGATCGTCAGGGAGCGGTCGATCGCCATGGGCAGCACGGGGCCGCCGTTGTAGTCGAGGTGCTCACCAATCAGGTTCACTCGTCCGGGCACATCCCACCGGCGCACATCTGTCACGCCCCGACCCTACGACGTGACCGGTGGCTGGCAGAATGCCGTCCATGCCCGCTGACCGTCGCCCCCGAGTCCTGTCCGGCGCCCAGCCGACCGCCGACTCGTACCATCTCGGCAACTATTTCGGTGCGTTCAAGCAGTGGGTCGCCCTCCAGGACGACTTCGAGGCGTTCTACTTCATCCCCGACCTGCACGCGATCACGATCGAGTACGACCCGGCAGCGCTGCGCGAGCGCACCTACATCGCCGCGGCCCAGCTGCTCGCCGCCGGCGTCGATCCGCAGCGCAGCGCCCTGTTCGCGCAGAGTCACGTGCCGGAGCACGCCCAGCTCGCGTGGGTGCTCAGCGGCATCACGGGCTTCGGCGAGGCCAGCCGGATGACGCAGTTCAAGGACAAGACCGTCAAGGGCGGCTCCGAGTCCGCGAGCGTCGGCCTGTTCACCTATCCGATCCTCATGGCCGCCGACATCCTCGTCTACCAGGCCGACAGCGTCCCGGTCGGTGAGGACCAGCGCCAGCACGTCGAGCTGACCCGCGACCTCGCGCAGCGGTTCAACCACCGCTTCGGCGAGACGTTCAAGGTCCCCAAGCCGCACATCGTCAAGGGCGTCTCGAAGATCTTCGACCTGCAGGAGCCCACCAACAAGATGAGCAAGTCGCAGTCATCGCCCAACGGCGTGATCGACCTGCTCGACGATCCCAAGAAGGCCGCCAAGAAGATCCGGTCGGCGATCACCGACTCCGGCAGCGAGATCCGCTTCGACGTCGCCGAGAAGCCGGGCATCTCCAACCTGCTGACGATCTACTCCGCGCTCACCGGCCAGTCGATCGACGAGATCGTCGCCCAGTACGAAGGCCAGCAGTACGGCGCCTTCAAGGTAGCGCTCTCGGAGATCGTCGCCGACTTCGTCGAGCCGTTCGGGGCGCGTACGCGAGAGCTGCTCAGTGACCGCGCCGAGCTGGACCGCATCCTCGCCAAGGGCGCCGAGCGTGCCCGCGAGGTCGCCTCGGTGACGCTCGACCTGGTCTACGACCGCTCCGGGTTCGTGCGTCCGGTATGAGCGAGCGCAGCGTCGTGACCGTCGGGATCGCGATCCCGGTGCCGGAGCCCTACGGCGGTGACCTGCGCAAGATGCGGGCCGCGTTCGGCGATCCGATGGCCGAGACCGTGCCGAGCCACGTCACGCTGATCCCGCCGATCCAGTACGAGCGCCAGGAGCTCGACGGGGTCTACGCGGCGCTCGAGCGGGCCTCGGTGACGGTTCCCCCGTTCCCCATGCGACTGCGGGGGACCGGCACGTTCCGGCCCGTGTCGCCGGTCGTGTTCATCGCGGTCAGCCAGGGCATCTCCTACACCGAGATGCTGGCCAAGACGGTGCGCCGGGCGCTCGACGCCCCCGAGCCCGACTTCCCGTTCCACCCGCACGTCACGATCGCGCACAACCTCGATGACGCGAGCCTCGACCGGGCGTACGACGAGCTCAGCTCGTTCGAGTGTCAGTTCTCGGTCGACGAGTTCGCGCTCTACCACCACGACGACGCCGCAGGCTGGGTCCCGCAGCACACGTTCGCTCTCGGTCCCTCGTAGCCGCGGCTGCGCCATGGACATCCGGCAGCGGCGGGTGCAGGATCAGGGCAGTCGAGCCCGGGGGGACACATGAGGTCACGGCAAGTCCGTACGTTCGCAGTCGCAGCCACGATGGGGCTGGTCGTCGCCGCGGTCGCGGCGGGACCGGCCCAGGCCAAGACCCCGCCGGGAAAGCCGGTCACGGTGATGTCGCGCAACATCTACCTCGGGGCCGACATCAACCGCCCCGTCACCGCGGCGTTGACGGCACAGGCTCAGGGCAAGACTGGTCCGGAGATCCTCGTGGCGCTCGCCAATGCGACGCACGTGACCAGGGACATCGTCGACCGGACGAACTTCCCCGTGCGAGCAGACCTCCTCGCCGACGAGATCACCCGCACGAAGCCTGACCTGATCGGGCTCCAGGAGGTCGCACTGTGGCGCTCCGGCGGGCTGCAGCTCAACCAGGTCGGCGTCCCCAACGCCACGACCGTTGACTACGACTTCCTCCAGATCCTGCTGGACGCGCTCGACGCCCAGGGCGAGCACTATCGCGCCGTGTCGGTCGGCGACCGAGCCGACGTGGAGGCGCCGAGCTTCACCGGCAGTCCGTTCAACGGCACGATCAGCGCCGACGCCAAGGACATCCGCCTGACGATGCGTGACGTCGTGCTGATGCGCGACAAGGGGGGCCTGACCGCCGGAGCTACTGGGGACCAGGTCTATGCGCACAACCTGGTGGTCACGGCGGCGGGCGCCTCGTTCCGCTTCGACCGCGGCTACCAGTGGGTCGACGTACGCTCCGGGGCCACGAGGTTCCGCTTCGTCAACACCCACCTCGAGGCGTTCAGCTCCGACCTTGCCCTCGCGCAGGCGTCCGAGCTGCTGACTGCCACGGCGAGCGACCGCACCACGGTGCTGGTGTGCGACTGCAACTCCGATCCGCTGAACGGTTCGGTCAAGCCCAATGACCACGTGCCGCACAAGGCGCCCTACGAGCTGATCACCGGTCCGGGTGGCTTCACCGACGAGTGGCTCAGGTGGGCACCGGCCGAACGAGGTTGGACCTCGGGACTCTCCGAGCTGGTCGACGACCCGACCGCCGATGACTTCGACCATCGCATCGACATGGTGCTCGGCCGGACCGCAGCGGGCGGCCCGCTGGGCGTGGACCGCGGCGAGGTCACCGGCACGGATGTCGCCGATCGCGACCCCGCGACCGGGCTGTGGCCGTCCGACCACGGCGGCGTCGTGCTTCGCCTGCGGGGCCTCTGACCCGTCGCCGTCAGGTCGCACCCTCGAGGTGGTCGAGCCGGTCGAGCATCGTCTTGACCTTGTCCTCGAGCTTGTCCCTCGGCGGCCGGTCGTTGAACGCCAACGTCGTGATCGCGACGACGTTGCGACCGGTTCTGACGGTCACCAGGTCGAGGTTCATCGTGACGCCTTGAACCGTGCCGGTCGCGTGGAACGCGGCGGCCTCGTCTCCCAGGTCACTGACCGCGGTCGGCTCGACCTCGACCTCCACGCTCGCGCCGTCGGGGCTGCCCAGTGTGAAACCGTGGCAGGCGCGTGCGGCATCGAGGCGGGCGCGCCACTTCTTCTTCGCCTGGGAGCTGTCGTCGTACGACTCGACGGTGTCGTTCATCGAGGCCTCGTCGGCCCGGGTGAACGACGACTCGACCGTGGTCGGTGCTTCGTCGTCAGGCCCGTTCGCCAGTGCCGTGCACGACTCGTCGCCCCTGGTGATCGTGATGCCGGCCTCCGAGTCGTCGACCGGTTCGGCCTTCCAGTCCGACTCGAAGTCGTCGATCGTGAGCAGGGCCTTCTGTGCTTGTGCCTTGGTCAACGGAGCCGCCGGCGCCTCGTCCGACCCTCCGTCGCCGCTGCCGCACGCGGGCAGGACGAGCAGGATGCCGATGCAGACGAGCTGGCGTGTGCGCATCCCGGGAGCGTAGTGCCGTGAGGCGGTGTGCGTCAGACGATTCCGAGGTCGTCCGACACCATCGTCGTCAGGTGCTTGAGCAGCTCGGACTTGAACGCGCGGGCGGCCAGCGGCAACGCCTCGGTGCTGCGGTGCGCGAGCGCGATCACGCGCTCCAGCGAAGGGCTGTCGAGCTGGGTCGCTCGAAGCTGTGGACGTGTCGTCAGCACCATGCTCGGGACCACGGCGTGGCCGAGGCCGGCCTGCACGAAGCGGAGGACGGCGCTCATCTCGCCGCCCTCGACCGAGAGCTTCGGCTCGAAGCCCGCATCGGCGCAGGCGCCGAGGGTGACCTCGCGCAGGTCGTACCCCTCGCGGAACATCACGAGCGGGAGCTCCTCGAGGTCGCGGATCTCCAGGCGGTCAGGCAGGTCCGCGTCCGCAGGGCTCGCCAGCACGAGGCGCTCCCGCAGGATCGGCGTCGTCTGGATGTCGGGGTCGGCGTTGTGCAGCGGGACGATCAGCAGCGCGACGTCGAGCCGGCCGTCGGCCAGCTCGCGGGTCAGCACGCGGGACCCGGCCTCCTGCACCTCGAGCTCGATGTCGGGGTACGAGGCGTGGAACTCCTTGAGCGCCTCGGGCAGCAGACCCTCGCACAGCGAAGGCGTGGCGCCCATGCGTACGCGACCGCGGCGAAGCGTCGCGACCTCGCGCACCGTGCGCTCTGCGCTCTCGGTGTCGATCAGGATGCGCTGCGCGTGCGGCAGCAGCGCCTCACCGGCGCTGGTCAGCTCGATGGCACCGCGGTTGCGGACGAACAGCGGTGTGCCGAGCGAGTTCTCGAGCACCCGGATCTGCTTGGAGAGGCTGGGCTGCGAGACGCCCGTCAGCTCGGCGGCGCGGGTGAAGTGCCGGGTCCGGGCGACCGCGACGAAGTACGTGAGCTGCTGGATCTGCACGACAGCCACGATAGTCGACGGCTATGAAAGGCGACCTCACAATGACTTGGCGGATGGGTGGCTCCGCCTTAGTGTGTGACGGTGGCCACACTCCGCACCTCCACCTCGTCACCTGAAGCCGGCGACGGCCGTGCCGCGATCGCCGCCCGCACCCTGCGAACCGACCGCTGGTGGATCCCGCCGCTGACCACCGCGGTGGGCCTGATCGCGTGGATCACGTACGCGACCGTGCGCGTGTTCATGCAGAAGGACTACTTCGTCGGCGACTTCAACTACCTGACGCCGTTCTACTCGCCGTGCATCTCCAACGGCTGCGTCCCCGAGTCGTCGCACTTCGGCTCGTTCCTGCCTGACGTGTGGTGGCTGCCGTACGCCGCGCTGACCCTGCCGTTCCTGCTGCTGTTCCGGATGACCTGCTACTACTACCGCAAGGCGTACTACCGGGCGTTCTGGTTCTCGCCGCCGGCCTGCGCAGTCGCCGAGCCGCACGCGACCTACTCCGGCGAGACCCGCTTCCCGCTGATCGGCCAGAACCTGCACCGCTACTTCTTCTACGCCGCGGTGCTGATCTCGCTGATCAACACGTACGACGCGATCAAGGCGTTCGAGACCGGTGACGGCGAGTTCGGCATCGGCCTGGGCAACCTCGTGCTGCTGGGCAACGTCGTCGCGCTGTGGGCCTACACCGCCTCGTGCCACTCGTGCCGCAGCATCATCGGCGGCCGGCTCAACCACTTCTCCAAGCACCCCGTGCGCTACAAGCTCTGGGGCTGGGTGACGCGACTCAACGGCAAGCACATGCAGCTCGCGTGGCTGACGCTCGGCACGTTGGCGCTGACCGACTTCTACATCATGGCCGTCTCGGCCGGTTGGTTCTCCGACCCCCGCATCATCAACTGACAAGGATTGTGAATGACGGAGATCGAGCGACTGTCGTATGACGTCATCGTCATCGGAGCCGGCGGCGCCGGCCTGAGAGCGGCGATCGAGGCGCGCGAGCAGGGCAAGAAGACCGCGATCATCAGCAAGTCGCTGTTCGGCAAGGCCCACACCGTGATGGCCGAGGGTGGCTGCGCCGCGTCGATGGGCAACGTCAACGACAAGGACAACTGGATGGTGCACTTCGGTGACACCATGCGGGGCGGCAAGTTCCTCAACAACTGGCGCATGGCCGAGCTGCACGCCAAGGAGGCGCCGGACCGGGTCTGGGAGCTCGAGACCTACGGCGCGCTGTTCGACCGTACGCCCGACGGCAAGATCAGCCAGCGCAACTTCGGCGGCCACACCTATCCCCGGCTCGCGCACGTCGGCGACCGCACAGGCCTCGAGCTGATCCGCACGCTGCAGCAGAAGATCGTGTCGCTGCAGCAGGAGGACCTGGCCGAGACCGGGGACCTCGACGCGAGGATCAAGGTCTTCGCCGAGTGCACCGTCACCGACCTGACCAAGGACGGCGACCGCATCTCCGGTGCGCTGGCCTACTGGCGCGAGTCCGGCCGCCACCTCGTCTTCGAGGCGCCGGCGATCATCCTCGCGACCGGCGGCATCGGCAAGTCGTTCAAGGTCACCAGCAACTCCTGGGAGTACACCGGCGACGGCCACGCGCTTGCGCTGCGAGCCGGCGCGTCGCTGATCAACATGGAGTTCATCCAGTTCCACCCCACCGGCATGGTCTGGCCCCCGTCGGTCAAGGGCATCCTCGTCACCGAGTCCGTACGCGGTGACGGTGGCGTGCTGACCAACTCCGAGGGCAAGCGCTTCATGTTCGACTACATCCCGGACGTCTTCAAGGCGCAGTACGCGACGACCGAGGAGGAGGCCGACCGCTGGTACGCCGATGCGGACAACAACCGGCGTCCACCCGAGCTGCTGCCGCGCGACGAGGTCGCCCGTGCGATCAACTCCGAGGTCAAGGCCGGCCGCGGCACTCCGCACGGCGGCGTCTACCTCGACGTCTCGAGCCGGCTCAAGCCCGAGGTCATCATCAAGAAGCTGCCGTCGATGCACCACCAGTTCAAGGAGCTGGCCGACGTCGACATCACCAAGGAGCCGATGGAGGTCGGCCCGACGTGCCACTACGTCATGGGTGGCGTCGAGGTGGAGCCCGACACCGGTGCCGCCTCGGTCGCGGGGCTGTTCGCCGCAGGCGAGTGCTCCGGCGGCATGCACGGCTCCAACCGGCTCGGCGGCAACTCGCTGTCGGACCTGCTGGTGTTCGGCCGCAGGGCCGGCGCGGGCGCTGCGGCCTACATCGACTCCCTCGGCGACCAGCGGCCCGCGATCAGCGACGACGACGTCCAGATCGCCGCTCGGCGTTCGGTCGCGGCGTTCGGTGACGGCGGGCAGGAGGGGTCGGAGAACCCCTACACGTTGCACCAGGAGCTCGCAGCAGACCATGAACGACCTGGTCGGCATCATCCGCAAGGAGGAGGAGATCCAGGAGGCGCTCGACAAGCTCGAGGGCCTCAAGGCGCGCGGCGAGCAGGTCGTGGTCGAGGGGCACCGGCAGTTCAACCCCGGCTGGCACCTCGCGCTGGACCTCCGCAACATGCTGCTGGTCAGCGAGTGCGTCGCCAAGGCGGCGATCCTGCGCACCGAGAGCCGTGGCGGCCACACCCGCGACGACTACCCCACGATGGACGCCGAGTGGCGCCACGTCCTGCTGGTCTGCACGCTTGGCCGGCGACGGCACGGTCGACGTCGAGCGCAAGGAGCAGATCCCCGTACGCGAGGACCTGCTCGACCTGTTCGAGAGCGACGAGCTCGGCAAGTACTTCACCACGGCAGAACTCGGCGGAAGGATCTGAGATGGGCAACCAGGAGCACTTCCGTGTCTGGCGCGGCGACGACGAGGGCGGCGACTTCGCCGACTACGACGTCGAGGTCAACGAGGGTGAGGTCGTGCTCGACATCATCCACCGCATCCAGGCGACGCAGGCCCCGGACCTCGCGGTCCGCTGGAACTGCAAGGCCGGCAAGTGCGGCTCGTGCAGCGCCGAGATCAACGGCCGCCCGCGGCTGCTGTGCATGACGCGGATGTCGACCCTGCCGCCGGGGGAGCCGATCGTCGTGACCCCCATGCGTACGTTCCCGGTGATCCGCGACCTCGTGACGGACGTGTCGTTCAACTACGACAAGGCGCGCGAGGTGCGGGCGTTCGTGCCACCCGAGGGCGTCGAACCCGGCGACTACCGCATGCAGCAGGTCGACGTCGAGCGGTCGCAGGAGTTCCGCAAGTGCATCGAGTGCTTCCTGTGCCAGGACACCTGCCACGTGCTGCGCGACCACGAGGAGAACAAGCCGGCGTTCGCCGGGCCGCGCTTCCTGATGCGGGTCGCCGAGCTCGACATGCACCCGCTCGACGCCGCTGAGGAGCAGGGCGTCAACCGCAAGGAGGCGGCGCAGGACGAGCACGGTCTGGGCTTCTGCAACATCACGAAGTGCTGCACCGAGGTGTGCCCCGAGCACATCAAGATCACCGACAACGCGCTGATCCCGCTCAAGGAGCGCGTCGTCGACCTCAAGTTCGACCCGATGATCCGGCGGAAGAAGCGCGCCGCACGCTCCTGACCTGCAGGGCATCGTGGACCGAGGGTTCATAGCCAAAGGCTATGAACCCTTACCTCACAATGCCTTTGCGGAAGTGCCCGACCAGTCCTAGGCTGGCGAGTTGTGGCGACTACCCAACTGAGCAAGCGACCGTCGGCGCGCACGTCGACCGTTGCGCTGAAATATGCGATGGCGGTGTCGGGGCTCATCATGGTGGGCTACCTGATCCTGCACATGTACGGCAACCTGCGGGCCTTCTCCGGCCCCGATGCCTTCAACGAGTACGCGCACCACCTGCGCACGTTCGGCGAGCCGATGCTGCCCCACGAGGGACTGCTCTGGTTCGTCCGGGTCGTGCTGCTGGGTGCGGTGCTCCTGCACGCGTACGCGGCGATCACGCTCTGGCGGCGCAACAAGAAGGCGGCCGGCTACGTCGGTGGCAAGCGCTACCAGACCAAGCAGAACCGCACCGGCATCCAGCGCAGCTATGCGTCGTTCACGATGCGGTGGGGCGGGGTGACGATCGCGCTGTTCATCGTCTTCCACATCCTCAACCTGACGACCAACGACATCCATCCGGGCGGTGCGTCCGACACGGCCTACGGCAAGCTGCACAACAGCTTCGAGCACTTCTGGGTGCTGCTGGCCTACACCGTCGCGTTGATCGCGGTCGGCTTCCACCTCTGGCACGGCTTCTGGAGCGCGTTCACGACGCTGGGCCAGAACTACAGCGCCAAGCGCCGCGACTCGTTCTGGAACTCCGCTGCGATCGTCGTCGCGGTGGTCATCACCGCCGGCTTCCTCGCGCCGCCGTTCGCCATCTACTTCTTCGGCTTGGGAGGCTGACATGACCACGAACGTCTCCGAACAGTTCCACGCGGTCGGCGAGGACATCCACGACACCAAGGCGCCGTCGGGCCCGATCGAGCGCCGTTGGGACGAGCGCAAGTTCAGCACCAAGCTCGTCAACCCGGCCAACCGCCGCAAGCTCAGCGTCATCGTCGTCGGCACCGGCCTCGCCGGCGCCTCCGCGGCCGCGACGCTCGGTGAGGCCGGCTACCAGGTCAAGAGCTTCTGCTACCAGGACAGCCCGCGTCGCGCCCACTCGATCGCCGCACAGGGCGGCATCAACGCCGCCAAGAACTACCGCAACGACGGCGACAGCATCTACCGGCTGTTCTACGACACGGTCAAGGGCGGCGACTTCCGCGCCCGCGAGTCCAACGTCTACCGCCTCGCACAGGTGTCGGTGAACATCATCGACCAGTGCGTCGCGCAGGGCGTCCCCTTCGCCCGTGAGTACGGCGGACTGCTCGACAACCGGTCGTTCGGTGGCGTGCAGGTCTCCCGTACGTTCTACGCCCGCGGCCAGACCGGCCAGCAGCTCCTGATCGGCGCCTACCAGGCCCTGGAGCGCCAGATCGCCGCCGGCACGGTCGAGATGAACACGCGGCACGAGATGCTCGAGCTCATCATGATCGACGGCAAGGCCCGCGGCATCATCGTCCGCGACATGGTCTCCGGCGAGATCGAGACGCACACCGCCGACGCCGTCGTGCTGGCCACGGGTGGATACGGCAACGTCTTCTTCCTGTCGACCAACGCGATGGGCTGCAACGTCACCGCGACGTGGCGCGCGCACCGCAAGGGCGCATTCTTCGCCAACCCCTGCTACACGCAGATCCACCCGACCTGCATCCCGGTGAGCGGCGACTACCAGTCCAAGCTGACCCTGATGTCGGAGTCGCTGCGCAACGACGGCCGCATCTGGGTGCCCAAGAAGGCCGGCGACGACCGCGCCCCCAGCGACATCCCCGAGGACGAGCGCGACTACTACCTCGAGCGCATCTACCCGGCGTTCGGCAACCTGGTGCCCCGCGACATCGCCTCGCGTGCCGCCAAGTATCAGTGCGACGCCGGCAAGGGCGTCGGACCGGGCGGGCTCGGCGTCTACCTCGACTTCGCCGACGCGATCGCGCGCCTCGGCCGTCACGAGGTCGAGGCCAAGTACGGCAACCTCTTCGACATGTACGCGCAGATCACGGGCGAGAACCCGTACGAGCAGCCCATGCGCATCTACCCCGCCGTGCACTACACGATGGGCGGCCTGTGGGTCGACTACGACCTGCAGAGCAACCTCGAGGGGCTGTTCGTCGCGGGCGAGGCCAACTTCTCCGAGCACGGCGCCAACCGCCTCGGCGCCTCGGCGCTGATGCAGGGTCTGGCCGACGGCTACTTCGTCCTGCCCTACACGATCGCCAACTACCTGGCCGACGGACCGTACGAGAAGATCGACGACTCGCACCCCGAGGTCGTCGCCGCTCGTACGGCGGTCGAGGAGCGGATCGAGAAGTTCCTGTCGATCAACGGCACCCGCACCGTGGACTCGTTCCACAAGGAGCTGGGCCAGATCATGTGGGACTACTGCGGCATGGAGCGCACCGAGGAGGGCCTGATCAAGGCCATCAGCATGATCCGCGACCTCAAGGCGGACTTCTGGGCCAACGTCAAGGTCACCGGTGTCAACGAGGAGCTCAACCAGACCCTCGAGCGGGCCGGCCGCGTCGCCGACTTCTTCGAGCTCGGCGAGCTCATGTGCATCGACGCGCTCAACCGTCGCGAGTCGTGCGGCGGCCACTTCCGCGCCGAGAGCCAGACCGAGGACGGCGAGGCGCTGCGCCACGACGACGAGTTCGCCTACGTCTCGGCGTGGGAGTTCGGCGACGAGCAGCCGACGCTTCGCAAGGAACCGCTGGAGTACGAGTACGTCGAGATGAAGTCCAGGAGCTACAAGTGAACATCACCGTCAGGGTGTGGCGTCAGAAGAACGCCGACGACAAGGGCCGGATGGTCACGTACGGCGTCGAGAACGTCAGCGAGCACATGTCGTTCCTCGAGATGCTGGACGTCCTCAACGAGCAGCTCACGCTGTCCGGCGACGACCCCATCGCGTTCGACCACGACTGCCGCGAGGGCATCTGCGGCATGTGCGGCGTCGTGATCAACGGCATCGCGCACGGCCCGGAGGTCACCACGACCTGCCAGCTGCACATGCGCAGCTTCGAGGACGGCGCCGTCATCGACGTCGAGCCGTGGCGCGCGGGAGCCTTCCCGGTCGTCAAGGACCTCGTCGTCGACCGCTCGTCGTTCGACCGCATCATCCAGGCCGGCGGCTACATCAGCGCGCCGACCGGATCGGCTCCGGACGCGCACGCCGTGCCGGTCCCCAAGGACGACGCCGACCACGCGTTCGACGCCGCGACCTGCATCGGTTGTGGCGCCTGCGTCGCGGCGTGCCCCAACGGCTCGGGCATGCTGTTCACGGCTGCCAAGATCACGCACCTCGGCCTGCTCCCGCAGGGCCAGCCCGAGCGCGAGTCGCGGGTCATCGGCATGGTCGAGCAGCACGACCACGAGGGCTTCGGCGGTTGCACCAACATCGGCGAGTGCACGTCGGCGTGCCCCAAGGGCATCCCGCTCGACACGATCGCGCAGCTCAACCGCGACCTGCTCGGCGCCCTGGCGCACGGCAAGGCCTGAGCTGCAGCACGCTTTGCGTCATAGGAACCGTGGCCCCTGGGCCACGGTTCCTATGACGTTGCGGAGTCAGGAGCGCCGGCGGCGCAGGTACGCAACGGCGACGACGGCCAGCAGCGGCCCCCAGAGGAGCAGCGGCAGGTAGCAGGCCGTCACGATCACGGACTGGACCCCGTTGAAGTAGTCGTAGAAGTCGCCGCGTGGCAGCAGCCAGAACACCCAGGTCCACAGCGCGGTCAGGATCGTGGCGCCGGTCAGCGCAGCGGACGAACGCGGCCAGCGGGACGACCGCCGCCCGCCGAAGAACGGGATCCACCGCGGTGCGACCTCGCCCCACGGCTGCACGAGGCCGAGCGTCATGAGGGCGGCTCCCTCGGAGACCAGCGACAGGCGAGACGATGTAGACCCGCTCCCAGAACGGACCGGGGTCGACGTCGTGAGCGGCAGCCCGATCACCAGGGCGATGCGCCACAGGCCGGACGGGAGGGTCAGCAGCGGGACGATGTGGGCGATTCGGCGGATCTGTGGAGAGGCTTCAAGGCGCCTGGTGTCGAGGGTTGTCATGCGTCCAGCCTGGTCACGGGCGCCCGCCCATCCCTCCGGAGAGCGATTCGTGTCCCTCGCGGGAGCGGGTCCGGCGGTGGTACGAGAGTGCGGCGACGCCCAGGGCGGCGCCCCACACGACGTACGCCGGCACGGCGACCCAGAAGAACGTCTCCGGCAGGTCCATCCGGGCGTCCGGCGGGAACGGGTTGCGGCCATGGAGCCGCTCGACGACCATCTGGCCGAGCATGACGCCGAAGTAGCTGACGATCATGACGGAGACGCCGACGCCCGGCCAGAGCACGAGCCGGCGAGGCACCCGCCGGCCGGCGAGACCCACGACCCAACGCGGCCACACCATGCCCCAGGAGTGCACGAGCGCGAGCGGCAGCAGCGTGCCGGCGAGGACGAAGCACGCCTCGAACGCGATGCCCGACAGCGGCGACTCGTCGAACCCCACGACCGCCTGAGCGGTGATCCGGGTGAGGCAGCCGGCCATCGAGACGTACGCCGCGACGTATGCCCAGCGCGGCGTGCGATCCAGCGGCGTCAGGAGCGGTCAGCAGGCGGTCGAGGGCGGGGAGCCGGATGCCCGACTGCTGCCGGAACGACCGCGCGGCGAGCGCGAGCAGCACCCCGCCGGCCGCGCAGGCGACGCGGCTGGCCGCCCCCAGCGGGTAGCGGTCGATGCCCATGCCGGGGAACACGTTGCCGATCAGGTCGAGCACGAGCATCACGGACGCGGCGACCAGCGCGAGGGCGACTGCCGTGGCGCCGACCAGGACGGGCAGCGCGGCACGGCGGCGCGGCCGCAGCATGGCCGCCGCCAGCAAGGCGGCCGCGCCGCACAGTGCGATGCCCCACCAGCCGGTGAACACGACCAGGTCGGTCCCGATCGCGGAGAGGTCGGCGGGCGAGCCGTGGAGCTGCCAGTACGTACGCATGGCGCCGTAGGTCAGCGCCCACACCAGTGCGGTGCGGGCCAGGACGTGGTGCTGTTCGGAGGGTGACATGCCTCCACCGTCGTCGAGCACGCGCTCGCCTGGCATCGCTCGTGCGGGGGAGTGGGCTGGCGCACCCGGGGGAGACTCAGCGGGTCGTGATGAAGCCGGTCTCGTACGCCTCGATGACCGCCTGCAGCCGGTCCCGGACACCGAGCTTGGCCAGCACGTTGCTGACATGGGTCTTGACGGTCTCCACCGTGACGTACAGCTCCTGGGCGATCTCGGCGTTGCTCGCTCCCTGCGCGACGAGGCGGAGCACCTGCTCCTCGCGCTCGGTCAGCGACCAGCGCCGGACCCGAGGCGGCGTGCCGAGGTGGTTGCCGGCCATCGAGCGGATCGCCGCAGGGAACAGGAGCGACTCGCCGCGGGCGACGATGCGGATCGCGTCGACGACCTGCTCGGGTCCGGCGCGCTTGAGCAGGAATCCGCTCGCGCCGGCACGCAGGGCGTCATAGACGTACTCGTCGTTCTCGAACGTCGTCACGACGATGACGTGCGGCGGCTCGTCGAACGCCGCGAGCAGCAGCTCCGTGGCCCGGATGCCGTCGATGCGGGGCATGCGTACGTCCATCAGCACGACGTCGGGTCGATCCCGCCGGACGAGGGGCACGACCTCGGTGCCGTCGACCGCCTCGCCGACGACCTCGAGGTCGTCCTCGGCGTCGAGGACGGCCCTGAGGCCTCGTCGGATCAACGGCTCGTCGTCGACGATCAGGACCCTCGTCATGGCTCGACCGGGATCGTCACGTCGAGGCGCCAGCGGCCGTCGATCTCGCGGGCGGCGACCGTGCCGCCGCGGCTCTGGATGCGCTCGCTCATCCACCGGAGTCCTCGTCCGCCCGATGGCCGCGCCGGGAGCGGACGAGCCGGCATCGGGTTCGACACGTGGATGCGTACGGTGTCGTCGTCGGCCGCGAGCCGCAGCGCGACCGGGACCGGTCCGGCATGCCGCAGCACGTTGCTGAGGCCTTCCTGGATCGCGAGGAACGCGTCGCGCGAGACGGGCTCGGGCAACGAGGCGATCGGCCCGGCGAGCTCGGCCTCGATCACCAGGCCGGCCGCCTGGCTCTGGCCGATCAGCGCGTCGATGTCGTCGAGCGTCCGCCGATGGCCGGGCGGGCCGTCGTCACGCAACGTGGCCAGTGCGCCGTCGAGGTCGGCCAGCGCCTGGCTCGCGGCTTCCTCGACAGCCGCGAGCGACTCCCGGGCGAACTCCGGATCGGCGTCGAGCAGCTTGCGGGCGGCGCCGGCCTGGACCGTGACGATGCTGAGCGCATGGCCGACGGAGTCGTGCAGCTCGCGAGCCAGCCGGTTGCGCTCCGACAGCTCGCCTGTGACCCGCTCCATCTCGGCGAGCCGCGTCGTCGACGAGCGGCCGAGGAGTCGAGGCGCCGCCCACGACATCAGCGCGCCGAGGAGCACGCGTGCCGTACGCGAACACGACCAGGCAGCCGACGCCGACGAGCGCCATGACGGGTTGCGACCGGCCCTGCCAGGCGTTGTCGCCGCTCAGGTCGACCACGCCGACAGCGGCGAGCAGGAACGTGATGCCCGAGGGCAGGACGATGATCGTCGCGAAGCCCGACCAGCGCGCCGCACAGCAGGTGCAGGGCGAAGAACGCCCCGGCGCGGACCCGGTCGGCCCCGCTGACGGACGACGGGATCAGCTCGGAGACCAGCGGTCCACGCAGCAGCTGCTTCGCGGCCACGACCTCCAGCTGTCGCACGGCCTCGAGCATCGCCGTCAGCGCGATCGCCGCGAGCACGAGGACGACGCCACCGGCGACGGCTGCCGTGACGGCAGCGGTGCGCCCGCCCCACGCCGCGACGACGGGGTAGACGCCGACCAGGAGGTACGGCGTGAACACCGCGCCACCCAGCACGAGGTAGACCCACCGCCGCCACGTGGCGGGCGCCAGCACCTGGAGCAGGGCATGTCCCGGATTCACATCTCGATGTTGCCACGATCGCGGCGGCGGCAGATCCCCTGCGCGGGGGAGATCGAGCCTCGCGAACAGATTTGATTAGCATAGGTAATGAGGTATGCTAAGGATATGCCCACTGACTCGCACCAGCTCGCTCGGTCGGTGGCCCGTCTCAACCGTCGCCTCCGGCAGGAGCGCCAGACGGACCTGACCCCGACGCAGCTCTCCGTCCTCGGTTCGATCCTCAAGCTCGGCCCGTCCACGCCGAGCGCGATCGCCGCACACGAGAGGGTCCAGCCGCCCTCCATCACCCGCACCCTCACGTGCCTCGTCGACGAGGGGCTCGCGATCCGCGAGCCGCACCCCGACGACGGCCGCCAGGTGCTCATCTCGGTGTCCGACAAGGGCGACGCCGTGCTGGCCGAGGAGCGCGTACGCCGCGACGAGTGGCTCGCGCAGCGCCTCGCCGAGCTCACGACCGCCGAGCGCAAGACCCTGAGGGAGGCGACCGCACTGCTGGAACGGTTGGCTGCAAGTTGAGCCCCACGTTCCGGGCGCTGTCGATCCGCAACTACCGCATCTACGCGATGGGCGCCTTCGTCTCCAACATCGGCACGTGGATGCAGCGCGTCGCGCAGGACTGGCTGATCCTGCAGCTGACCCACAGCGGCACGGCGCTCGGCATCACCACGGGCCTCCAGCTGCTGCCGGTCCTGCTGTTCTCGCCGATCGCCGGCGTCGTCGCCGACCGGGTGCCCAAGCGCACGGTCCTGCGGTTCACGCAGGCCGCCATGGCGATCCCCGCTGCGCTCCTCGGCATCCTCGCCATCACGGGTGTCGTCCAGGCGTGGCAGGTCTACGCCTTGGCGTTCGTGTTCGGCATCGGCACGGCATTCGACGCCCCGGCGCGGCAGTCGTTCGTCGTCGAGATGGTCGGCAGGGACGACCTCGCCAACGCGGTCGGCCTCAACTCCGCCTCGTTCAACTCCGCCCGCATGATCGGCCCGGCGGTCGCCGGCGTCCTGATCGCGGCACTCGGCTCGGGCGTCCGCGCCACCGGCTGGGTCATCCTGGCCAACGCGATCAGCTACGTCGCGGTGTTCGTCTCGCTCCAGCTCCTCGACGGCAGCCGTCTGCGTCCGTCGCCGGTCACCGGCACCCGCAAGGGCGCCGTGCGCGACGGCGTCCGCGTACGTACGCTCACGGCCCGACCTCATCCTGATCCTGACCTGCGTGTTCTTCGTCGGCACGTTCGGCATGAACTTCCAGATGACGAGCGCCCTGATGGCCACCGAGGTGTTCCACAAGGGTGCGGGGGAGTACGGCATCCTCGCCTCGATCATGGCCGTCGGCTCGCTGGCCGGCGCCCTGCTCGCGGCGCGGCGGGCCCGTCCCCGGCTCATGTTCGTCGTGCTCGCCGGCGCGGCCTTCGCAGTCGTCGAGATCATCTCGGGCCTGATGCCCGGCTATGCGTCCTTCGCCGCCATCCTGCCGTTGCTGGGCCTGTGTGCGCTGACGATGGTCACGTCGGCCAACGCCATGATCCAGATGACGACGAGCCCCATGATGCGCGGCCGGGTCGCGGCGCTCTACCTGATGATCTTCATGGGCGGCACTCCGTTCGGCGCGCCGCTGATCGGCTGGGTCGGCGAGGAGTTCGGCGCGCGCTGGATGCTGATCGGCGGCGGGGCGGTCTCGCTGCTCGGCATCACGGCCGGGACGCTGTGGTACCTGCACAAGCAGGACATCCACCGCCCCGAGCTGCAGACCGTCGCCCGCGACATGCGCTGGCCCGGTCGACCGGTCAGGACGACGTCACTCTCGAGGTGACTCAGCCCTCGGCGGCGATCGCGGCCTTGAGCTCGGCGAGCTTCTCCGCGGTGATCCGGCCCTCGGCGTGCAGGGCCTCGAGGGTCGCGATGCGCGACTCCTTCGTGTCGCCCGTGGGTTCGGTGCCCGGGGCCGAGACGAGGGCCCGCTGGATCAGCGCCTGCAGCTCGCCGACGTCGACGACGTCCGACGCCTTCGGCCGTTGACGCCAGGCCGCCACGACCGCGCGGAGGTCGACACCCGACGCGGGCCCGCCCTTCGCGCGTACGAGCAACAGCCGGAGGACCGCCCACGCGAGTGAGAGGACGACGGCGAGCACGAAGAACGCCACGGTGACCAGCACCGGGTGGTCGAGCACGTCCCAGACGTCCATGCCCAGACAGTAGTGCCGGAGGGGCGGCGAATCAGCGATATCCTGAGCAGATGCCTTGTCCGATGCCCTCGCGCGATCCATCGACGTGGTCACTCCCGACCTCATCGAGGTCCGCCGCGAGCTGCACGCCTATCCCGAGCTCTCGTGGCACGAGGAGCGTACGACCGACGTCGTCGCGACGTGGATGGACAAGAGCGGCATCTCCTACGAACGCTTCGAGGGCACCGGGCTGATGGCCGAGATCGGACCCGACGGCGGGCCGATCGTCGCACTGCGCGCCGACCTCGACGGCCTGCCGGTCGTCGACACGTCGCAGGACCCGTGGAAGTCGAGCGTCCCCGGCGTCTCGCACTCGTGCGGCCACGACGTCCACGTCGCCGCCCTGCTCGGCGCAGCGGTCGCGCTGGCCCAGGCCGACGCCGACGAGAAGCTGCCGGTGCGCGTACGCCTGATCTTCCAGCCCGCCGAGGAGGTCATGCCCGGCGGCGCGCTCAAGCTGCTGGCCGCCGGCGCGCTGCGCGGCGTCTCGCGCATCTTCGCGCTGCACTGCGACCCGTCGCTCGACGTCGGCCATGTCGGCCTGCGCGAGGGCCCGATCACCGGCGCCTCCGACCACATCCACGTGCAGCTCAGCGGCCGCGGCGGCCACACCTCGCGCCCGCACCTCACCGAGGACCTCACGTACGCCCTCGGCAGCCTCCTGACCCAGCTGCCGGCCGTGCTGTCCCGGCGGTTCGACCCTCGCGCCGGCGCCAGCATGGTGTGGGGCCAGATCCACTCCGGCAACGCGGCCAACGTCATCCCGTCGACCGGTGAGCTCAGCGGCACGCTCCGCATGCTCGATGCCGCGGCGTGGCACCAGGCCGAGCACCTCGTACGCGGCCTGATCAGCGACATCATCGAGCCGTTCGGCGTCAGTGCCGACGTGACCTACACCCGCGGCGTCCCGCCCGTCGTCAACGACTTCGGCGCGACCGAGATCATGCGCCGCGCAGTGACCCAGGCGATCGGCCCCAGCGGCGTCGCATCGACCGCGCAGAGCCTCGGCGGCGAGGACTTCGCCTGGTACGTCGAGGCGGTGCCCGGCGCGATGGGCCGGCTCGGCACGCGTACGCCCGACGGTCCGACGTACGACCTGCACCAGGGCAACCTGCGGATCGACGAGCGCGCCATCGCGATCGGCGCCAAGGTGCTCGCTTGCGCCGCGGTCTCCTAGCGAGCAGAGCGACCTCGTCCTCGGCAGGTTACAAATCGGTATCGACTGCGTTGAATGTCCCTGAGCCGCTCCCGCATGGCCCGTGTGACAACTAGGGTCTGAGGACGTGCCGGGCTCCCCGGCTCTACCGAGGAGGAATTTTGCGTCGATTGACCAAGCTTTCCGCCGTCGCTGCCGTTGCCGCGCTCGCTCTTGCGGGCTGTGGGAGCAGCGACAGTGGCGGTAGTGACGGCGGCAACAAGCCCGCCGCCAGCAAGGATGTCTGCAAGACCGCGAAGGGCGATGGACCGAAGATCGGTCTCGCCTACGACGTCGGCGGACGCGGCGACCAGTCGTTCAACGACTCGGCATACGTCGGCCTCAAGAAGGCCGTCGAAGAGTTCGACGCAACCTGTGTCGAGGGCGAGGCGACCGATGGTGAGGCCGAGTCCGCTCGCGAGGACCGTCTGCGCAACTTCGCCGAGAACGGCGCCACGACCGTCATCGGTGTCGGCTTCGCCTACAGCGACTCGGTCAACAAGGTCGCGCCCGACTTCCCGGACGTCAACTTCGGCGTGATCGACGGCTTCGATCCCGACAAGGCCGTCAACAAGAACGTCGCCTACCTCGGCTTCGCCGAGGAGCAGGGCTCCTTCCTCGTCGGCGTCGCCGCTGCCGAGAAGAGCAAGTCCGGCACGATCGGCTTCGTCGGTGGCGTCCACAACGACCTCATCAAGAAGTTCGAGGCCGGCTACACCGCTGGTGCCAAGGCCGCCAAGCCCGACATCAAGGTCGAGGTCGCCTACATCCAGGAGTCGGACCTCAAGGGCTTCGGCGATCCGGCCGGTGGCAAGGCTGCCGCGACGGGCGAGTTCGACAAGGGTGCTGACGTCGTCTACCACGCTGCTGGCGGCTCGGGCTCGGGTGTCTTCGACGCCGCGGTCGATGCCGGCGACGGCAAGTGGGCGATCGGTGTCGACTCCGACCAGTACCTCACGGCGACCGCCGCCCAGAAGCCGCACATCCTGACGTCGATGCTCAAGCGCGTCGACACCGCGACGTACGACTTCATCAAGTCGGTCAACGACGACAAGCCGCTGACCAGCTACCAGGTCTACGACCTCAAGGATGACGGCGTCGGCTACGCGACGTCGGGTGGCTTCGTGGACGACATCGAGTCTGACATCGACGGCTACAAGGCCAAGATCATCAGCGGCGAGATCAAGGTCCCGACCAAGCCGTAAGTAGCGGTACAGACCAGTACAGACGAACCTGGGCTGGGCGCAGTAGCGTTCGGCCCAGGTTCGTACCTTTTGTGTCACGAACCAGCGTTTGTGACTTGTTGCGGGAGGAGTGTCCGTGCCATCAGAAGTGGATGCGGTCGAGGCTGCGAGGGATCGGCAAACGGTTCCCCGGCGTGATCGCCAACCATGACGTCGACCTGACGATCCGCTCAGGCACGGTGCATGCCTTGATCGGCGAGAACGGCGCCGGCAAGTCGACGCTGATGAAGATCCTCTACGGCGTGCAGAAGCCCGACGAGGGCACGATCGAGATCAACGGCAACGAGGTCAGTCTCAAGTCACCGACCGACGCGATCGACAACGGCGTGGGCATGGTGTTCCAGCACTTCATGCTGGCCGACAACCTCACGGTCCTCGAGAACATGGTGCTCGGCGCCGAGAAGCTGCACGGCATCGGCGACAACGCCCGCGCCGAGATCCGCCGCATCTCCGACCGGTTCGGCTTCGAGCTGGAGCCCGACGTGCTGGTCGAGCGCCTCGGCGTCGCGGCCCGGCAGCGGCTCGAGATCGCCAAGGTGCTCTATCGCGGCGCCAAGATCATCATCCTCGACGAGCCGACCGCGGTCCTCGTGCCGCAGGAGGTCGACGCGTTGTTCGACAACCTGCGCGAGCTCCGCAACGCCGGCAACTCCGTGCTGTTCATCTCGCACAAGCTCGACGAGGTCCTCGCGATCGCGGATGACATCACCGTCATGCGACGCGGCACGACCGTCGGCACCGCCGACCCCAAGACCGCCACCAAGCACGAGCTCGCCGAGCTGATGGTCGGCTCCGAGCTGCCGTCGCCGGAGACCGGCGAGTCGACCGTCACCGACGTCGTCGAGCTCGAGCTGCACGACGTCACGCTGACCGACGAGTTCGGCCGCAACCTGCTGAGCGACATCTCGCTCGCGATCCATCGCGGCGAGATTCTCGGCATCGCCGGCGTCGAGGGCAACGGCCAGTCCGAGCTCGTCGAGGCCATCATGGGCATGCGCATCCCGACCAGTGGGCGGATCACGCTGAGCGGCGAGGACGTCACGCGCTGGCACACCCGCAAGCTCCGCGAGGCGGGCATCGGCTACATCCCCGAGGACCGCCACCGGCACGGCCTGCTGCTCGACTCGCCGCTGTGGGAGAACCGCATCCTCGGCCACCAGACCGAGGCGCCCAACGTCAAGGGTCCATGGATCAACCGCTCCGGTGCCCGCAAGGACACGACGCGCATCATGGCGGACTACGACGTACGCGCGCCCGGCATCGACACGCTCGCCCGCGCCCTGTCCGGCGGCAACCAGCAGAAGCTCATCGTGGGCCGCGAGATGAGCGGCGACCCGAAGCTGCTGATCGCCTCGCACCCGACGCGCGGCGTCGACGTGGGTGCCCAGGCCGCGATCTGGGGGCACATCAAGCGCGCCCGCAAGGCCGGCCTTGCCGTCCTGCTGATCTCGGCCGACCTCGACGAGCTGATCGGCTTGTCCGACACGATCCAGGTGATCCTGCGCGGCCGCTTCGTCGGCACGTTCGAGCCGTCCACCGTCACGCCGCAGGATCTCGGCGCTGCGATGACCGGAGGTGCGGCGGCATGAACAGCGTGCGCTTGCGCAGGGTCGGGATGGCGCTGCTCGCCCCCGCCATCGCGATCGTCGTCTCGGTGCTGGTCACGACGATCGTCATCGCCGCCGTCGGCAGCTCGCCGGGCGACTTCTGGTCCGCGATGTTCAGCGACCCGTCGCCGCGGCTGCGGGTCAACATCATCAACCAGACCGCGATGATCTACACCGCTGCCGTGGCCGCCGCGATCGGCTTCCGCATGGGGCTGTTCAACATCGGCATCGAGGGCCAGTACCTCATGGCGTCGTTCGCGGCCGCGTCGTTCGCCGGAGCGGCCTACCTCGGCGGCTTCCTCAACGTCGCGGTGTCGATCATCATCGCCATCGCGGTCGGCGCGGCATGGGCCGGCATCGCCGGCATCCTGCGCACGACGCGAGGCGTCAGCGAGGTCATCTCCACGATCATGCTCAACGCGATCGCCGTCACGCTGGTCGGCTACCTGGTCGACCGCCACGGCGTGCACGAGGGCAACTCGGTGCACACCAAGACGATCAAGAGCGGCAAGCATGGTCAAGGGCTTCACGCCGTACGAGCCCAGGGACGGGCAGATCTGGGCCCTGTCGATCATCGCCGTGCTCGTCGGCGTCGGCTTCTGGGTCCTGCTCAACAAGACCCGCTTCGGCTTCGACCTGCGAGCGAGCGGCCAGTCCCAGACGGCCGCGCTGGCGTCAGGCGTCAACCCCAAGCGCATGATCGTGATCGCGATGATGCTGTCCGGCGCCGTCGCCGGTCTGGTCTGGCTGCCCGCGCTGTTCGGCGCCGCCGGATCGTACGGCACGTCCTACCAGTCCCAGCTCGGGTTCACCGGCATCGCGGTCGCACTGCTGGGCCGCAACCGGCCGCTCGGCATGCTGTTCGGCGCCGTGCTGTTCGCCTTCCTTGTCGGCGCAGTCCAACACGCTGACGTTCGGCACCGACGTCTCGCCGAGCATCGTGCAGATCACGCAGGGCGTGGCCGTGCTGGCGGTCGTCGTGGCCTATGAGGTCGTACGCCGATGGCGGACCAGGCTCGAGCGCCGGGTCGTGGCCAGCGAGGTCCCCGCAGTGGCGGAGGCGACGGCATGAGCACTGTCACCAAGACCTCGTCGCAGCCCGGCCTCGTCGCCCGGCTCACCAAGAACTGGTTCTACCTGTCGCTCGTGGGCATCGCCGTGGTGTCGATCGTGCGCATCGTCACCGACACCAACGACCTCGACTCCGACCGGCACGATCCGCGCCGCGATCATCGCGACCTGCCCGATCCTGATGGCGGCCCTCGGCGGCCTCTGGGCCGAGCGCGCCGGCGTCGTCAACATCGGCCTCGAGGGCCAGATGATCCTCGGCACGTGGGGTGCGGCGTTCTTCGCCTACCACGGTGGGCCGTGGGCCGGAGTCCTCGGCGCGGCCCTCCTGGGCCTGATCGGCGGGCTGTTGCACGCCGTCGCGACGGTGACGTTCGGCGTCGACCACATCGTCTCGGGTGTCGCGATCAACCTGATCGGCGCCGGCGCGGCGACCTATCTGGCCGAGGCGATCTTCCCCGACTACGAGGGCGGCGGACCGCGCCAGCTCGTCGGGCTGGACGCGCCGACCAACATCACGATCCCCGGCATCTCCGATGCGGCCGGCAACCTCGCCGACCACCACTGGTTCTTCGTCTCGGACGTCGCCTCGGTCGTCGAGGCGCTGACCACCAACATCTCGTCGCTCAGCCTGGTGGTCTTCGCCCTCGTCGTGGTCTCCGCGCTGGTCCTGTGGCGTACGTCGTTCGGCCTCCGCCTCCGCTCGTGCGGCGAGAACCCGCAGGCAGCGGAGACGCTGGGCGTCAACGTCTACCTCTACAAGTACATCGCGGTCCTGGTCTCGGGCGCGCTCGCCGGCATCGGCGGTGGCTTCCTCGCCCTGGTGTCCTCCAGCGGCTACAGCGCGAGCCAGACCGGTGGCCGCGGCTACATCGGCCTCGCCGCGATGATCTTCGGCAACTGGCGGCCCGGCGGCCTGCTGATGGGCGCGCTGACGTTCGGCTACACCGACTCGCTCCGCCTGCGCGACACTGATGCCGTCCACGCCCTGCTGCTGCTCGTGGCGCTGGCCCTGCTCCTGATCGCTGCCCTTCGGGCGGTCCGCGGGCAGATCAACGGCGCGATCGTGATGGGCGTCGTCGGCGCTGCGGTGCTGGCGTGGTTCCTGCTGACCGACTCGGTCCCGCGCGAGTTCACGGTCATGACGCCGTACGTCACGACGCTGTTCGTCCTGGCGCTCGGCGCCCAACGCCTGCGAATGCCCGCGGCCGACGGCCAGCAGTATCGAAAAGGCAGCGCGGGTTAGCCATGGCACTGGGAATCTCAGGTCCGGACGACCCGATCGACTGGGAGTCGCTCGCGAAGTATGCGACCGAGGTCATGGGTCGGGCGTACGCGCCCTATTCCGAGTTCAAGGTCGGTGTCGCGGGACTCGTCGACGACGGTCGCGTCGTGCTGGGCTGCAACGTCGAGAACGCCGCCTACGGTGTCGGGCTGTGCGCCGAGTGCGGCATGGTCTCGGCGCTGCACGCGACCGGCGGCGGCCGCCTGATCGCAGTCGCCTGCGTCGACGCCAAGGGTGCTCCGCTGATGCCGTGCGGCCGGTGCCGCCAGCTGCTGTGGGAGAACGGCGGGCCCGACATGCAGCTCATGACGCCGAGCGGGGTCAAGACCATGACCGAGGTGCTGCCTGACGCCTTCGGGGCCGAAGACCTGGACCAGCGTTGACCCGTTACGCGGTCCAGCTCGATCCCGGCAATCCTGACTTCCTGCGCGATCCCTACCCGGTCCTCGCGGCACTGCGGGCGAACGGCCCTGTGCTGTGGCACGAGCCGATGGGCGTGTGGCTGGCGACGACGCACGACTCGGTCAGCCAGGTCCTGCGCAACCGGGGATTCGGCCGGATCTGGACCGACTGGGAGCCGGCTTCGGAGATGGAGCCGTTCAACGCGCTGCACCGCAACCAGATGATGGAAAACGAGCCGCCCGAGCACACGCGGCTCCGCAGGCTCGTCGCCGGCGCCTTCGGACGCGGTCACGTCGAGCGCATGCGGCCTCGCATCGAGGAGCTCGCGGCATCGATGGTCGACCAGCTCGGCGACAGCTTCGACGTGCTCGGTGACTACGCCGAGCCGATGCCGGTCTACGTCATCGCCGACCTGCTGGGCGTACCCCGTGAGGACCACGTACGCCTGCGCGCGTGGTCGCAGGCCATCGTGCACATGTACGAGCCCAACGTCGACGCCGCCACCAGGGCCACGGCGATCGAGGCGAGCACGGCGTTCTCCGACTACGTACGCGCGGTCGTCGCCGAGCGGCGTACCAACCTCGGCGAGGACCTGATCAGCGACCTGATCACCGAGCGCGGCCGCGGAGCCAAGCTCAGCGACGACGAGCTCGTCGCGTCCGTCGTGCTGCTGCTCAACGCCGGGCACGAGGCGTCGGTCAACGTGTTCGGCAACGGCATCCACGCGCTGCTGAGCCACCCCGAGCAGCTGGCCCGCGTGACGTCGGGCGAGGTGCCGATCGACGTCGCGCTCGAGGAGCTCATCCGGTTCGACGCGCCGCTGCAGCTGTTCGAGCGTACGGCCACCAAGGACGTCAAGGTGTGCGGCGAGACGATCAGGGCCGGCCAGAAGATCGCCTGCCTGATGGGCTCGGCCAACCGTGACGCCGAGGCGTTCGACGACGCCGGACACGTTCGACGTCGGGCGCGACCCCAACCCCCATGTCGGCTTCGGCATGGGCCTGCACTTCTGCCTCGGCGCCCCGCTCGCGCGGCTCGAGCTGCAGATCAGCCTCAAGACCCTGCTCGACCGGTTCCCTCGCCTCGCACTGGCGGGGGAGGCGCCGCGCCGCCCGACCTGGGTGCTGCGCGGCTTCGAGCGCATCGACGTCACTAAGGTGCGCGGCTCGTCCCTCGCGCCAGCGACTCCGTCGCTGCCGGGCTCGCCGGGCGCTGAGCCTCGCTCCGCTCGGCCTTCAACCAAGAGAGGAGCATGAGTGAACAGTTCGACGCCGTTGAAGTCATCGCGGCCAAGCGCGACAAGCACGAGCTCGACGACGCCCAGATCGACTGGGTCGTCGACGCCTACACCCGCGGGGTCGTCGCCGACGAGCAGATGTCGGCGCTCGCGATGGCCATCTTGCTCAACGGGATGAACCGTCGCGAGATCAGCAGGTGGACCGGCGCGATGATCGCCAGCGGTGAGCGCATGGACTTCTCGTCGCTGTCGTGGAAGACCGCCGACAAGCACTCGACGGGGGGCGTCGGCGACAAGATCACGCTTCCGCTCGCGCCGCTGGTCGCGGCCTGCGGCGTCGCGGTGCCGCAGCTGTCGGGTCGAGGCCTGGGCCACACCGGCGGAACGCTCGACAAGCTCGAGGCGATCCCCGGCTGGCGGGCCGCGCTGACCAACGACGAGATGATGGCGCAGCTGGAGGACGTCGGCGCCGTGATCTGTGCGGCGGGCCCGGGCCTGGCACCGGCAGACAAGAAGCTGTACGCGCTGCGGGACGTCACCGGCACGGTCGAGGCGATCCCGCTGATCGCGAGCTCGATCATGAGCAAGAAGATCGCCGAGGGCACCGGCGCCCTCGTGCTCGACGTCAAGGTCGGCTCCGGGCGCGTTCATGAAGAGCAAAGATCAGGCTCAGGAATTGGCTGAGACCATGGTGAGCCTCGGCAACGACGCGGGCGTCACGACCGTCGCGCTGCTCACCGACATGTCGACGCCGCTGGGCCTGACCGCCGGCAACGCCTGCGAGGTCGCCGAGTCCGTCGAGGTGCTCGCCGGCGGTGGCCCGGCCGACGTCGTCGAGCTGACCGTCGAGCTGGCCCGCGAGATGCTCGCCGCCGCCGGCAAGGACGATGTCGACCCTGCGGACGTACTCGCCTCAGGCGCCGCGATGGACGTGTGGAAGCGCATGATCTCCGCTCAAGGTGGCGACCCTGATGCGGCCCTTCCCACACCCAAGGAGACGCACGTCATCAACGCGTCCGCCTCGGGCACCCTGACCCGCCTGGACGCCCTCAGCGTCGGCGTGGCGGCCTGGCGACTCGGTGCGGGCCGGTCCCGCCCCGGCGAGCAGGTGCAGGCGGCAGCGGGCGTCGTGATGCACGCCAAGCCCGGTGACCAGGTCACCGAAGGTCAGCCCCTGCTGACCCTGCAGACCGACACCCCGGAGCGGTTCGAGCGCGCGGTTGCAGCGCTCGACGGGGGGTATGACATCGGTGCGGGGTCTGCGGACGTGCCGTCCGTCGTGATCGACCGCATTCGTTAGGTTGAGGTATGCGCATCTTGAACAACAGCAAAGAGATCGCGGCGGCCGCCGGAGAAGAGCTCGGAGTCAGCGAGTGGGTGTCGATCACCCAGGAGCGGATCGACCTGTTCGCGGATGCGACGGGCGACCGGCAGTGGATCCACGTCGACCCCGAGCGGGCCGCCGACGGACCGTTCGGCGCCACGGTCGCGCATGGCTATCTCACGCTGTCGATGCTGCCGTTCCTCGGTGCGCAGGTGTATGCGTTCGCCGGTGACGTCGCGCGCGTCAACTACGGCCTCAACAAGGTGCGTTTCGTCTCGCCGGTCGTCGTCGGCTCCAAGGTGCGCAACCGGGTCGAGCTGCTCGAGGTCGAGGAGATCGAGAAGGGCCAGCGGGCGACGTTGCAGCACACCGTCGAGATCAAGGGCAAGGACAAGCCGGCCTGCGTGGCGGAGACCGTCGTGCTGCTCATGGCGTCATGACACGATGACCCTGTGAGCGCCACTTCAGAACAGATCGCCAAGGCCCCCAAGGTCGCCCTCCACGAGCACCTCGACGGGGGTGTACGCCCGGCCACGATCGTCGAGATCGCCGACGAGATCGGTCACGACCTGCCGGCCGGTGACGCGGAGTCCCTCGGCACGTGGTTCGAGGAGGCGTCGAGCTCGGGTTCGCTCGAGCGCTACCTCGAGACCTTCATCCATACCGTCGCGGTGATGCAGCGGCCCGAGGACCTGGCCCGCGTCGCCCGCGAAGCAGTCGTCGACCTCGCCACCGACGGCGTCGTCTACGCCGAGCTGCGGTGGGCGCCCGAGCAGCACCTGTCGGCCGGGCTCACGCTCACCGAGACCGTCGAGGCCGTGCAGGAGGGCATCGTCAAGGGCCAGGAGGAGGCTGCCGGACTGGGTCACCCGATCGTCGTGGGTCAGCTGCTCACCGCGATGCGGCATGCCAAGCGCGGGCTCGAGATCGCCGAGGTGGCGGTCCAGTATCGCGACCGCGGCGTCGCGGGCTTCGACATCGCCGGCGCCGAGGACGGCTTCCCGCCGATCCTGCACCTCGAGGCGTTCGAGTACCTCCGCCGCGAGAACGCCCATTTCACGATCCACGCCGGCGAGGCGTTCGGCCTGCCCTCGATCTGGCAAGCCATCCAGCGATGCGGCGCCGAGCGCCTCGGTCACGGGGTGCGCATCGTCGACGACATCGACTTCGATGCCCCGGGCGGCCCCGTCCTCGGCCGGCTCGCGGCCTACATCCGCGATCGTCGCATCCCGCTCGAGATGTGCCCGTCGTCCAACCTGCAGACCAATGCCGTGCCCAACATGAGCTCGATCGCAGATCACCCGATCGGCAAGCTCAAGGATCTCGGCTTCCGCGTCACGGTCAACTGCGACAACCGGCTCATGAGCGGTACGTCGATGAGCCGGGAGTTCCAGCTCCTGGTCGACGCGTTCGGCTACGAGCTCGGCGACCTGCGCTGGTTCACGATCAACGCGATGAAGAGCGCGTTCCTGCCGTTCGACCAGCGCCTCGCGATCATCAACGACGTCATCAAGCCCCAGTACGCCGCTCTCTGACCCCGCGATGTGTGGACTTGGAGGCGCTTCCAAGCCGCGTTAGCGCCTCAAACTTCACACATCGCGGAGGGTCAGGCGACGGTCCAGGCGTCGGGGCCGTCGAGCAGGTCCTGCAATGACGGGGTGTCGCCCGCGAGGGTGGCCTGCTCGCGGCTGAGATCGTCGTACGCCGGCCGGTCGACCTGGCGGAAGATGCCGATCGGCGCCCGGTGGACGACGCCCGCGTCGGTGATCCGGGAGAGCGCGAACGCCATGGTGGCATCCGGCGCGTGGGCATCGTGGACCAGCACGTCGGCGGCGTTGGAGTCGTCGACCTCGACCACCTCGACACCGCCGCCGGCCGTACGCACGACGCCGAGGTGGCCGTCGGCACCGAACCGGATCGGCTCACCGTGCACGAGCGGGATGATCGCGTCGTCCCGGGTCTCCGGATCCTTCACGGCATCGAACGCGCCGTCGTTGAAGATCGGGCAGTTCTGGTAGATCTCGACCAGCGACGTGCCGCGGTGCCGTGCTGCAGCGGACAGCACCGCCGTGAGGTGCTTGCGGTCGGAGTCGATCGTGCGCGCCACGAACGTCGCCTCGGCACCGAGCGCGAGCGACAGCGGGTTGAGGGGCGCGTCGATCGAGCCGTACGGAGTGGACTTGGTGACCTTGCCGGGCTCGGAGGTGGGGGAGTACTGGCCCTTGGTCAGCCCGTAGATGCGGTTGTTGAACAGCAGGATCGTCATGTTGACGTTGCGCCGCAGCGCGTGGATCAGGTGGTTGCCGCCGATCGACAGCGCATCGCCGTCGCCGGTCACGACCCACACGCTGAGGTCGCCGCGGGTCGTGGCGATCCCGGTCGCGATCGCCGGTGCACGGCCGTGGATCGAGTGCATGCCGTAGGTGTCGAGGTAGTAGGGGAAGCGGGCGGCGCAACCGATGCCGGAGATGAACACGATGTTCTCGCGGCGCAGCCCGAGCTCGGGCATGAAGCCCTGGACGGCGGCGAGGATCGCGTAGTCGCCGCACCCGGGGCACCAGCGGACCTCCTGGTCCGACGAGAACTCCTTGCGGGTCAGTGGCTCGTCGGTGGTGGGTACGCCCTCGAGGCCATGCCCCGGCATGCCCAGGTCGGTCGTCATTCAGTCACCTGCCAAAGAAGCCCACGATAGGCAGATGCCTGCATGAGTGCCCGATGATTCGCTCGCTGACGCTCACTCATTCGCCCTCCTTGATGCACAGCTCGATGAAGTGCTGGCCGAGCTCGGCGGCGCCGAACGGCATGCCGCGCACGGCGTTGTAGCCCTCGGCGTCGACGAGGTACTTGGCGCGCAGCAGGCCGCGGAGCTGGCCGAGGTTCATCTCCGGCACGATGACCCGGTCGTACGCCGCGAGCACCTCGCCGAGATTGGCGGGGAACGGGTTGAGGTGCCGCAAGTGTGCCTGCGCGATGCGGTGCCCGGCGACCCGCGCCCGCCGGCAGCCCGCGCCGATCGGGCCGTAGGTCGAGCCCCAGCCGATCACGAGGATCTTCGCGTGGCCGTCAGGGTCGTCGACCTCGACCTCGGGGATCGTGTTGGCGACGCCGTCGATCTTGGCCTGGCGCAACCGGACCATGTGGTCGTGGTTGGCCGGGTCGTACGAGATGTCGCCCGTGCCGTCAGCCTTCTCCAACCCGCCGATGCGGTGCTCGAGGCCGGCGACGCCCGGCGGGGCCCACGGCCGGGCCAGGGTCTGCGGGTCGCGGTCGTACGGCATGAACGCGGCATCGGGGTCGGCCGTCGCGAAGTCGGGCTCGATCCGTGGCAGCGACGCGACATCTGGCAGGCTCCACGGCTCGGAGCCGTTGGCGAGGTAGCCGTCGGACAGCAGGATGACCGGGGTCCGGTACGTGATCGCGATCCGCGCGGCCTCGAGGGCTGCGTCGAAGCAGTCGGCGGGGGACTGTGCGGCGATGACCGGCACGGGCGCCTCGCCGTTGCGGCCGTTCATGGCCTGCAGCAGGTCGGACTGCTCGGTCTTGGTCGGCAGGCCGGTCGACGGGCCGCCGCGTTGCACGTCGATGATGACCAGCGGCAGCTCCAGCATCACCGCGAGGCCGATCGTCTCGCCCTTGAGCGCGAGCCCCGGCCCCGACGTCGTGGTGACTCCGAGCGCGCCGCCGAAGCTCGCACCGAGCGCGGCGCCGATGCCGGCGATCTCGTCCTCGGCCTGGAACGTGGTGACGCCGAATGCCTTGTGCTTCGACAGCTCGTGGAGGATGTCGGACGCGGGGGTGATGGGGTAGGCGCCGAGGAACACCTGCAAGCCGGACAGCTGACCGGCGGCGACGACGCCGTACGACAGTGCGGTGTTGCCGGTGATGTTGCGATAGCGCCCTGAGGGGATCACGGCGGGCTTGACGACATATCTGACGGCGAACGACTCGGTCGTCTCGCCGTAGTTGTAGCCCGTGCGCAGCGCGGCCACGTTGGCGTCGCGGATGTCGGGCGCGCCGGCGAACTTCTTGTCGAGGAACGCGATGCTGCCGTCGATGGGCCGGCCGAACATCCAGCTGACCAGGCCCAAGGCGAACATGTTCTTGGCTCGCGAGGCGTCCTTGCGCGAGAGGCCGAACTCCTCGACGGCGCCGACCGTCAGGCCCGTCAGGTCGATCGCGTGCAGCTGGTAGTCGCTGAGCGATCCGTCCTCGAGCGGGTTGGAGTCGTAGCCGACGCGTTTGAGGTTGCGGGTGGTGAACTCGTGCGCGTCGACGATCGCCGTGCCGCCGGCCTGGAGGTCGCCGATGTTGGCCTTGAGCGCAGCAGGGTTCATGGCGACGAGGACATCGGGGTGGTCTCCCGGCGTGAGGATGTCGTAGTCGGCGAAGTGGATCTGGAACGACGAGACGCCCGGCAGGGTGCCGGCCGGCGCGCGGATCTCGGCAGGGAAGTTGGGCAGCGTCGAGAGGTCGTTGCCGAAGTCTGCGGTCTCCTGCGTGAACCGGTCACCGGTCAGCTGCATGCCATCGCCGGAGTCACCGGCAAAACGTATGACGACACGGGTGAGCTCTTCCGTCGACCTGGACGCCGTCATCGCCACCTGCCTTTGTGTGCTCTACAACACACCGTACCCATCCGGCAGAAAAGAATTGGCCGTTGGGCCAACCGAAACGAGAACTCGTTTCAGTCGGCCCAACGGCCCGGGCCTACGCGGCGACGGTCGCGCCGACCTCGGCAACCGGCTCGAGCGCCAGCGCCAGGATCTCGGCGACGTCGGCCACCGGGCGTACGTCGAGCTCGGCCAGCACGTCCTCGGGGACGTCCACGAGGTCGACCTCGTTGCGCGCCGGGATGAAGACGGTCTTGAGACCGGCCCGCTGCGCCGCCATGAGCTTCTGCTTGACGCCGCCGATCGGCAGCACGCGGCCGTTGAGGGTGACCTCGCCGGTCATGCCGACATCGGCGCGCACGTTGCGGCCGAGCGCCAGAGACGTCAGCGCCGTGACCATCGTGACGCCCGCGGACGGACCGTCCTTGGGCACCGCACCGGCCGGCACGTGCAGGTGGATCGCCCGCTCGAGCGTCGCCGGGTCGATGCCGATCGCGTCGGCGTGCGAGCGTACGTACGACAGCGCGATCTGCGCCGACTCCTTCATGACGTCGCCCAGCTGCCCGGTGATCGCGAGGCTGCGATCGCCGTCGTACGCGCTGGCCTCGATGAACAGCACGTCGCCGCCCAGGCCAGTCACCGCGAGGCCGGTCGACACACCAGGCACCGCCGTGCGCTCCTCGGACTCCGGGGTGAAGCGGGGCCGGCCGATGTAGTCGACGAGGGTCTTCTCGTCGACGACGACGGGCTTCTCGACGTCGCGGGTCGGTGAGCTTGGTCGTGACCTTGCGGAAGACCTTGGCGAGCAGCCGCTCCATCTGGCGCACGCCGGCCTCACGCGTGTAGGACGCCGCGATCTCGCGCAGGGCCTCGTCGGTGACCTCGACCTCGTCGGTGGTCAGCGCAGCACGCTCGAGCTGACGCGGAGCGAGGTACGTACGGGCGATCGCGACCTTGTCGTCCTCGGTGTAGCCGTCGAGCTGCACGAGCTCCATGCGGTCGAGCAACGGCTGCGGGATCTGCTCGATGACGTTGGCGGTCGCCAGGAACAGCACGTCCGACAGGTCCAGGTCGAGGTCGAGGTAGTGGTCGCGGAACGTGTGGTTCTGCGCCGGGTCGAGCACCTCGAGCAACGCCGCCGCGGGATCGCCGCGGTAGTCGGCGCCGACCTTGTCGATCTCGTCGAGCAGGACGACGGGGTTCATCGATCCGGCCTCGCCGATCGCACGGACCAGGCGGCCGGGCAGCGCACCGACGTACGTACGACGGTGGCCGCGGATCTCGGCCTCGTCACGTACGCCGCCGAGTGCGACGCGGACGAAGTTGCGGCCCAGCGCACGGGCGACGCTCTCGCCCAGCGACGTCTTGCCGACGCCGGGAGGGCCGACGAGCGCCATGACGGCGCCGGACCCGCGTCCGCCGACGACCTCGAGACCGCGTTCGCTGCGGCGGGCGCGTACGGCGAGGTACTCCACGATGCGGTCCTTGACGTCGTCGAGGCCGTGGTGGTCGGCGTCGAGCACCTCGCGCGCGGCGGAGATGTCGGCGTTGTCCTCGGTCTTGACGCCCCATGGGAGCTCCAGCACGGTGTCGAGCCACGTGCGGATGTAGCCCGACTCCGGGTTCTGGTCGCTGCCGCGCTCGAGCTTGCCGACCTCGCGCAGGGCCGCCTTGCGGACGTCCTCGGGGAGGTCCGCCTCCTCGACCCGGGCGCGGTAGTCCTGGGTGCCTTCGGGCTCGTCGTCGCCGAGCTCCTTGCGGATCGCGGCGAGCTGCTGGCGCAGCACGAACTCGCGCTGGTTCTTGTCGATGCTCTCCTGCACCGACTCCGAGATCTTCTCGTTGACCTCGCTCTCGGCGAGGTAGGAGCGCGCCCACTCGATCAGCAGGGTCAGCCGCAGCTCGACCTCAGGGGTCTCGAGGAGCTCGCGCTTCTGCTCGAGGTCGAGGTACGACGCATAGCCCGCGGTGTCCGCGAGTGCGCTCGGGTCGGTCAGGCGTTGCACGGAGTCGATGACCTGCCACGCGTTGCGCTTCTGCAGGATCGTCACGAGCAGGCCCTTGTAGTCGCCGGCCAGCTCGCGTACCTGCTCGGTGACCGGCTCGTCGTCGATCAGCTCGGCCTCGACCCAGAGCGCGGCGCCCGGGCCGGTCACGCCGCCCTGGATGTGGGCGCGCTGCTCGGCCTGGATCACGGCGCCGGGGCCACCGCCGGGGAGGCGACCGACCTGCTGGATGGAGGCGATCACGCCGTGGGTGGCGTAGCGGTCCTCGAGTCGAGGGGCGACCAGGAGCTGGTCGTCATTGCTGGTGCGGGCGGCATCGACGGCGGCTCGGGCGGCATCGTCGAGCTCGATGGGAACGACCATGCCGGGGAGGACGACGACGTCCTCGAGTGCCAGCACGGGGAAGGCTTTCAGTGTGCTCACGGGTCTCTCCTCAGAGTTGAGTCTGATGGGCTCAACCTGCGACGTGGCGTGCTTGTTCCGGTGGAACGCCCGTGTTCGCTGAGGGCGGACTCGGGCATGGGCGCACTGTGGACGCTGGCGTTCAGCATCAGCGTCACACCTGACCCAGACAGCAGGGATCGGCGACCCGGGTGCGCGATACGTTGTGGCATGAACTGCATACCTGAGAGGTGTTGATGTCGGAGTCGATCGACGATCACGTCGTACGGCGGCTGCGTGAGTGGTCGTGGCAGCCTGGGGGCGCAGGAAGCGCTGACGACCCCGAACGCCTGCTCGCGTACTTCGACGCCCAGCTGCAGAGCCGCCACCTCGACCTGGCGATCCGCTGGTTGCAGACCCAGGGTGAGGCGTTCTACACGATCGGCTCCGCGGGACACGAGAGCAACGCGGCAGTGGCGATGGCGCTGCGACCGACCGACCCGGCCCTCCTGCACTACCGCTCAGGCGGGTTCTACGCGGCCCGCGCGGCTCAGGTGCCTGGCTCGACCGGGATCGACGACGTCCTCAACGGGGCGATCGCGTCGACGAGCGACCCGATCTCCGGCGGTCGGCACAAGGTGTTCGGGCACGCCGGGCTCAGCGTCATACCCGCAGACCTCGACGATCGGCTCGCACCTGCCGCGGGCCTTCGGCCTCGCCTTCGCTCTCGGCCGGGCGCCCCGGTCCGGGGTCACGCCGGCGTGGCCGCTGGACTCGGTCGTCGTGTGCAGCTTCGGCGACGCCTCGGCCAACCACTCGACGGCGATCGGCGCGCTCAACGCGTCGGCCTACTGCGCACACCAGGGCGCGGCCCTGCCGATCCTGTACGTCTGTGAGGACAACGGCATCGGCATCAGCACCAAGTCGCCGGCCGGCTGGGTCGAGCGCTCGCTGACGTCGTGGCCGAGCATCGAGTACGCCACTGCTGACGGCACCCGTCCGGCCGAGCTGCTCGCGACGGCCGCGCGCCTGGCCGACCGGGTGAGAGCCGAGCGGCGGCCGGCGATCCTGCACCTGCGAACCGTGCGGTTCATGGGTCACGCCGGCTCGGACGCCGAGATCGCCTATCGCTCCCGCCGAGAGATCGAGGACGACTACGCCCGCGACCCGCTGCTGGCCACCGCTGGAGCGCTGATCGATGCCGGCGTGCTGACACCGGAGTCCGCGCTGTCGAGGTACGAGGACGCCCGGGCGAGGGTCATGCAGCGCGCCAAGGAGCTGGCCGGTGCGCAGCGACTCGACTCGGCCGACGCGATCATCGAGCCGATCACCGCGCGCGTGCGTCGCGAGGAGATGCTGGCGACACCGGCCCAACGGGTGGCCGGATTCGGCGGTCGCCTGCCGGAGGACGAGGGCCCGCTGACGCTGGCGCAGAGCATCAACGCCGCGCTCAAGGACGCGCTCGCCGCCCATCCGGAGGCATGGGTGTTCGGCGAGGACATCGGCCGCAAGGGCGGGGTCTACGGCGTCACGCGCGGGCTCCGCAAGGCGTACGGGGCGGGCCGCGTCTTCGACACGCTGCTCGACGAGCAGACGATCCTCGGCACGGCCCTCGGCTCGGCGCTGGCCGGTTTCCTGCCGATCCCCGAGATCCAGTACCTCGCCTACCTGCACAATGCCGAGGACCAGCTGCGTGGTGAAGCTGCGACGCTGCGCTTCTTCTCCGGCGGGCAGTACCAGAACGGGATGGTCGTCCGGGTCGCCGGACTCGCCTACCAGAAGGGCTTCGGCGGCCACTTCCACAACGACAACTCGGTCGCGGTGCTGCGCGACATACCCGGCCTCGTGCTCGCCGTGCCGAGCCATCCCGTCAACGCACCGCAGCTGCTCCGGGAGTGCCTGGCGTTGGCGCGCGAGGGCCGGGTCTGCGTCTACCTCGAGCCGATCGCGCTCTACCACCAGCGTGACCTGCTCGACGGCGATGCGGCGTGGACCGCAAGCTATCGCGCACCCGCAGCATGGCCGGCGGAGTCCGGCGCCGAGCTCGGCCGCGTGCGCACGTACGGCGACGGTCGGGACGTCCTGCTCGTCACGTTCGGCAACGGCGTCCGGATGAGCCTGCGTGCAGCCGCCGGACTGGACGGCATCGGCTGCACGGTGCTCGACCTGCAGTGGCTCTCACCGCTGCCGCACGAGGAGCTGCTGCGCGCTGCGGCCGGCTTCGACCGTGTGGTGGTCGTCGACGAGACGAGACGAAGCGGCGGTGTCTCGGAGTCGGTCGTCACCGCGCTCGTCGACGGCGGGTATGCCGGACGCATCAGCCGGGTCGCGAGTGCCGACAGCTTCATCCCGCTGGGCCCGGCCGCCGATCACGTGCTGCTCTCGGAGGACGAGATCGCCGAGGCCGTACGCCGGATCGTCGGCTAGTCGGGACGCTGCCACTCACGGCGACCGCGCGGGCCGACAGCGTGAAGGAGTCCCCGGGACTTCCGAGGCGTTCGAAGCAGCGGGCGCGCAGCTGCGCCAGCCGCCCGGCGTCGAGCGACGTGGCGTATGCGCCGCCGGGCCCGATGCCGAGCAGGAACGGCTGCCAGTAGTCGTCGAAGTCCACGTACGTGGTGCTCACCTCGAGCGACCTGGTCCGTACGTCGGTCAGCCCGGCGTTCTCCCACAGCTCGGCCAGCTCGCGTTCCGTCGTGAACCGCATGGTCCTGGCCTCGTCCGGCGCGCCCGCATCGACGTCGCGGGCGGCATCCCAGAACGTACGCAGCATCGTCATGCCATCGGCGTAGTCCCACGTGCACGCGGCGATCGTGCCGCCGGGCCGGGTGACGCGCAGCATCTCGGCGACGCCGGCCTCGGCATCGGGCAGGAAGTTGAGCACGAGCTGCGACACCACGAGGTCAAATGCTGCGTCGTCCCACGGCAGGTCGGCGGCGCCGGCCCGGCGTACGTCGGCGTCCGGCACACGTGCTGAGCAGGCCTCGACGAACGACTCCGACGGGTCGGCGGCGGCGACGTGTGCTCCGCCAAGGCCGGTGGCGAGCACCTCGGTGAGTGCGCCCGGCCCGCAGCCGACGTCGAGCGCCCGCTGGCCGGGTTCGCCGCCGACGAACGACAAGAACGCGACCGCGAGCTGGTTGGAGTAGCGCCCCATGTATCGGTCGTACGCACTCCGGCTGGCGTCGAAGCTCATGCCTGCATTGACGCACCAGGGGGCGTGCCGGTCAAGACTCGCGCTGGATCGACCTAGCGGCCGTCGAGAAGCTTGCGCGCCTCGCCGGGCGTCATCGGCTCGCAGCCGTGGGCGACTGCCTCGGCGACGATGCGGGGCTCATCCTTCAGGAGTCGCCAACCCCGGCGTACGAGCACCCATGGCGACTTGCGGCCCTCGCGCAGGTCGCGGGTCAGCCGGAGCAGGAACGTGATGAACCGGTGGCGTCGCAGGCAGATCGCTGCGTCGAGGATGCCGGCCTCGCGACACGCGTCGACGATGACCGGGGCGAACAGTCCTTCGGCGATGAACCGGCCGTCGGGAGCCGACAGTGTCTGGGTGCCGGTACGCCGGCTGGCCGCGATGTCGTAGACCGGGACCTCGACCGTGCCGGCCGCGCACAGCTCGGCGATCGTGCCGACCGCGTCGACCGAGCTCCACGACGCCGGATCGTCCCAGTCGATGATGCCGAGGCTCGAGCGGGGCATGTCGGGCTCGTCGATGTCGCGGTAGAAGTCGTCGAGCCGCAGGACGGGCCAGCCGAGCCGTTCAGCCAGATGAGACTTGCCGGACCCCGAAGGCCCGGCGAGGATGACGACGCCCACGTGCTGGTCAGACGCCTATCGGGTGCCAGACCGTCTTGGTCTCGACGAACGCCTCGAGGCGACCCAGCGACGGCTCCGCGAGCCAGTCGACCGGCGCCGTGGGGGCCCGGAGGACGCGCTTGAGGTTCTCGGCTGCCGCGACCTCGAGCGAGGAGGCGAGGTCCGGGTCGTCGACGCCGGCCAGGTCGAGCGCGTTGACGTCCATGTGCGACGCCAGCCACGGGGCGATCTCGGCGGGCTTGCCGGTGAGGATGTTGACGACGCCGCCGGGCAGGTCCGAGGTCGCCATGCACTCCGAGAGCGTCACGGCAGGCACGGGGTACTTCTCGCTGGCGACGACGACGACGGTGTTGCCCGTGACGATCGCCGGAGCGATGACCGAGACGAGGCCGAGCAGCGGGCCACTGGGTGCGACGGTCGCGACGACACCGGTCGGCTCGGGTGTCGACAGGTTGAAGAACGGACCGGACACGGGGTTGCCGTTGCCGAGCGCCTGGACGAACTTGTCGGCCCAGCCGGCGTACCAGACGACGCGGTCGATCGCGGCGTCCACGTAGGTCGTGGCCTTCTTGTCGTTGAGTCCTTCGGCGGCGCGCAGCTGCTCGATGAACTGGTCGCGGCGGCCCTCCATGACCTCGGCGAGGCGATAGATGACCTGGCCGCGGTTGTAGGGCGTACGCGTCGACCAGCCGCCGAACGCCTTGCGGGCGGCGAGCACCGCGTCGCGGGCGTCCTTGCGGGAGGCCAGCGCCATGTTGCCGAGGAAACCGCCCTTGGCGTCGACGGCCTCGAACGTACGGCCGGACTCCGAGCGCGGGAACGCCCCGCCGATGTAGAGCTTGTGCGTCTTGCGCACGTCGAGGCGGGTCATGCCGATGCTCCCTGCAGGTAGGCGGCGAGGCCGTGGCGCCCGCCCTCGCGGCCGTAGCCCGACTCCTTGTAGCCGCCGAACGGCGACGCGGGGTCGAACTTGTTGAACGTGTTGGCCCAGACGACGCCGGCGCGCAGCTGGTTGGCCATCGACAGGATCCGCGAGCCCTTCTCGGTCCAGACGCCGGCCGACAGGCCGTAAGGCGTGTTGTTGGCCTTCTCGATCGCCTCGGCAGGCGTGCGGAACGTCAGGATCGACAGCACGGGGCCGAAGATCTCCTCGCGGGCGATGCGGTGGGCCTGCGTGACGCCGGTGAAGATCGTCGGCGCGAACCAGAAGCCGCTGTCGGGTATGTCGCACGGTGCCGACCAGCGCTCGGCGCCCTCGGCGTCGCCGACGTCGGACAGCTCCTTGATGCGGGCGAGCTGCTCGGCGGAGTTGATCGCGCCGATGTCGGTGTTCTTGTCGAGCGGGTCGCCGAGGCGCAGCGTCGACATGCGGCGCTTGAGCTTGTCGATGACCTCGTCGTAGACGCTCTCCTGGACGAGGAGGCGGGAGCCGGCGCAGCACACGTGGCCCTGGTTGAAGAAGATGCCGCCGACGATGCCCTCGACCGCCTGGTCGAGCGGCGCGTCGTCGAACACGATGTTGGCGGCCTTGCCGCCGAGCTCGAGGGTGACCTTCTTGGACGTGCCGGCGACCGAGCGCGCGATGGCCTTGCCGACCGCGGTCGAGCCGGTGAACGCGACCTTGTCGACGTCAGGGTGCTCGACGAGGGCCTGTCCGGTCGCGCCGGCACCGGTGATGATGTTGACGACGCCCGGCGGGAGCTCGGCCTGCTGGCACACCTCGGCGAACAGCAGCGCCGTGAGGGGTGTGGTCTCGGCGGGCTTGAGCACGACAGTGTTGCCGGCGGCGAGCGCCGGAGCGATCTTCCAGGCCAGCATCATGATGGGGAAGTTCCACGGGATGACCTGGCCCGCGACGCCGAGCGCCTTGGGGTCCGGGCCCAGGCCGGCGTGGCCCAGCTTGTCGGCCCAGCCGGCGTAGTAGAAGAACCACTGCGAGACCAGCGGCAGGTCGACGTCGCGCGACTCCTTGATGGGCTTGCCGTTGTCGAGCGACTCCAGCACGGCGAACTCGCGGCTGCGCTCGGCCATGATGCGCGCGATGCGGTAGAGGTACTTGGCCCGCTCGCTGCCGGGCAGCTTGGACCAGACCTTGTCGTATGCCTGGCGCGCGGCCTTGACCGCCTGGTCGACGTCGTCGGCGGTCGCCTCGGTGACCTCGGCGAGCACCTCCTCGGAGGACGGGCTGATCGACTTGAACGACCCGCCCTTGCCGTCGACGAACTCGCCGCCGATGAACAGCCCGTACGAGCTCTTGATGTCGACGATCGCGCGCGACTCGGGCGCCGGTGCGTACTCAAACTTGGTCATGGCAATCAGTCCAACGTCACGTAGTCGGGGCCGGAGTAGTGGCCGGTGGCAATCTTCTGGCGCTGCAGCAGCAGGTCGTTGAGCAGGCTCGATGCGCCGAAGCGGAACCAGTCGGGGTCGAGCCAGTCCTCGCCGGCGATCTCGTTGACCATCACGAGGTACTTGATCGCGTCCTTCGACGTACGGATGCCGCCGGCGGGCTTGACCCCCACCTGGCGTCCGGTCTCGGCGCGGAAGTCGCGTACGGCCTCGAGCATCACGAGCGTGACCGGCAGGGTCGCAGCGGGCTGGACCTTGCCGGTGCTGGTCTTGATGAAGTCGGCGCCGGCCATCATGGCGAGCCACGACGCCTTGCGCACGTTGTCGTACGTCTGGAGCTCACCGGTCTCGAAGATGACCTTGAGGTGCGCGTGCGAGCCGTCGGGACGGGCGCACGCCTCCTTGGTCGCGACGATCTCGTCGAAGACCAGCTCGTAGTTGCCGGTGAGGAATGCGCCGCGGTCGATGACCATGTCGATCTCGTCGGCACCGGCCTCGACCGCGTCGCGGGTGTCGGCGAGCTTGATGTCGAGCGCGGCACGGCCGGACGGGAACGCGGTGGCGACGCTGGCCACGTTGAGACCGGAGTCGCCGAGGGTGTCCTTGGCGATCTTGACCATGTCGGGATAGACGCAGACCGCCGCAGCAGACGGGCAGCTCGGATCGGTCGGGTCGGGACGCATGGCCTTGTTGGCCAGGGCCCGGACCTTGCCGGGGGTGTCGGCGCCCTCGAGCGTCGTGAGGTCGACCATCGAGATGGCCAGGTCGATCGCCCAGGCCTTGGCCGTGGTCTTGATCGAACGGGTTCCCAGTCCGGCGGCTCGAGCCTCGAGCCCGACCTGGTCGACGCCCGGCAGTCCGCCGAGGGTCTTGCGCAGGGACGCGGTGGCGCCAGTCACGAATGACCTCCTGAATCGGCGCGGCCACGTCGTCGGGGCCGCATCGATCAAGATTAGGCCCTCAGGCGAGCACCACGAAATGGCCGGGCGTCGGTTGGCCCGAGGTTCACCGAGTTGTCACCAAACCAGCCCAGAAACTCTGTTGACAGGGTTTCGGTGCCGATGTCTCCTAGACCATCGACGGTTTCCTGAGAGTTTCTCAGGGCCGTCGACCGCATCGGGGGACGATGTACATCGCGTAGCGTTCCTCGCCGTCCCGAGAGGAACCTTCGTGAAGTTCACCCCACGCTCGCTCGTCGCCGCCACCGCGGTGCTGCTTGCTGCCCCCATGCTGGCGGTCACCCCCGCCGATGCGGCAGACGACGTGACGCTCAACCTGATCGGCATCAACGACTTCCACGGCCGCATCGACGCCAACACCGTCAAGTTCGCCGGCACAGTCGAGAAGATTCGCCAGGATGGCGGCTCCGACAACTCGCTGCTGATCTCCGCAGGCGACAACGTGAGCGCCTCGCTGTTCGCCTCGGCGACGCAGGGCGACATCCCGACGATCGATGTCCTCAATGCGTTGCACCTCGACGCCTCCGCCGCAGGCAACCACGAGTTCGACAAGGGCGCCGACGACCTGGTCGGCCGGCTCTCGGACGCCGCAGACTTCCCGTTCCTTGCTGCCAACGTCTTCCGCAACGGCGCGCCGCTGCTTGCGAAGTCCGCCACGTTCGAGGTCGACGGAGTCTCGGTCGCTGTTGTCGGCGCAGTCACCAAGGAGACGCTCTCGCTGGTCAGCCCCGGAGGGATGCAGGGCGTGACGATCACCGATCCCACCGACGCGATCAACGACACCGTCGAAGAGCTCGAGGGCTCCGCGACACCGCCGGACGTCATCGTCGCCTCGATCCACGAGGGTGCGCCCGACGGCACGCAGACCTACGAGTACGAGGCCGCCCACAGCGACGTGTTCAAGAAGATCGCCGAGCAGACCTCCTCCGATGTCGACGCCATCTTCATGGGCCACACGCACCAGGCCTACACATACGACGCGCCGATCCCGGGCCAGCCGGGCAAGACCCGCCCACTGATCCAGACCGGGAACTACGGGTCCAATGTCGGCAACATCAAGCTGACGGTCGACGGCGACACCGGTGACGTCAAGTCGTACACGCAGTCCAACGTCGCGCGCGTCACGACCGACGACGCGACGCTCGTCCAGACCTACCCCGACGTGGCGACGGTCAAGAACATCACCGACGCCGCACTCGCCGTGGCTGCCGAGCGCGGCAACCAGGTCGTCGCCACGCAGACCGCTGACATCACGACGGCCTACCTGGCCGGCAAGCGCGACGACCGGGCGAGCGAGTCCACCCTGGGCAACCTGGTGGCGGACGCGCTGCTGTCCGCGGTCGGCAAGACCCCGGCAGGTGCCGACATCGCCGTCACCAACTCCGGCGGCCTGCGCGCAGAGCTGCTGTACCCCGGGTCCACGCCGGCGACCGGAGCGAACGGCGAGATCACGTTCGCCGAGGCCAATGGCGTCCTGCCGTTCGTCAACAACCTCAGCACCACGACCCTGTCGGGCTCGAACTTCAAGAAGGTGCTGGAGCAGCAGTGGCAGCGTGACGTTGACGGCAACGTCCCGACCCGTTCCTACCTGCAGCTGGGCCTGTCCAAGAACGTCAGGTACACCTACGACCCGACTCGTGACGAGGGCGATCGGATCACCTCGATCCAGATCGACGGGGCGCCGATCGACCCGGCAAAGAACTACCGGATCGCACTTCCGGCGTTCCTCACCACGGGTGGCGACAACTTCCGCGCCTTCACGCTCGGGACCTCCGTCGACAGCGGCCTGGTCGACTACCAGGCGTTCATCGACTACCTCGGCGCCAGCTCACCGGTGTCCCCGGACTTCGCGCGTCGCTCGCTGGCGGTCACGGGTGTCAAGAGCTCGTACGAGGCGGGGAGCTCGGTTTCGGTGACGCTGCCGAAGCTCGACCTGACGTCACTCGGCAGCCCGGCCAACACCTCGGTGACCGCGAAGCTCAAGGCGGGCAACGACACCACCGACCTTGGCAGCTTCCCGGTCACGGCCGGCTCGGCGACCGTGGCGTTCGACCTGCCGGCCGGACTGATCGGCCCCGCGACCCTCGAGGTCGAGGCGGCACCGACCGGCACCAAGGCCAGCATCCCGCTGGCAATCGACAAGGCGACGTCGACCACGACGGCCACGGCTCCGGCCAAGGCCAAGACCGGCACGACCTTCACGGTCGAGGCCACGGTCGCGTCGGAGTCGGGCGTCACGCCGACCGGCACCGTCACTGTCAAGGACGGCACCACCGAGCTGGCGACGGGTCCGCTCGTCAACGGCTCGGCCTCCGTGGAGGTCAACGCGAGCAAGCTCAGCGCCGACGACCACGAGCTCACGGTGTCCTACTCCGGTGACAGCCTGCACCAGGCGTCGTCGGGCTCGACGGAGCCGATCGAGATCGTCAAGGGCGGCTCGGGCTTCGGCGCGGTCGTCGGGACGACGCCGTACGGCACGCAGGCACTCGTCCAGGTGACGGCTGACCCGGAGGCATCCGGCCTGGTCTACGTGACGAGTGGCGGCGAGCTGGTCGGCATGGGCTTCCTGACCGATGGTGCAGGCACCGTCAAGCTCGGCGGCACTGCGTTCAAGCCCGGCACGTACGACCTGAAGGTCTTCTACGGCGGCGACGAGAAGTTCGACCCGACGAGCACGTCGGCGAGCCTCACCGTCACGAAGGGCGTGACCAAGACGGTCAAGTCGTCCGTGACCGGCACCGTCGTCCGCAACAAGACCAAGGCCATCGCGAAGGTCAAGGTGACCGGCACCGGCTTCACGGTCACGTCGGGCACCGTGCGGATCTACCAGGGCAGCACCCTCTACGGGTACGCGTCGGTCAAGGACGGTCTCGCGACGGTCACGCTCAAGACGTTCCCCACGTCGGGCAACAAGGCGATGACGGCGAAGTACGCCGGCAACTCCGTCGCCCTGCCGTCCAACGGGTCGTTCACGATCAAGGTCGTCAAGTAGCCACCACCCAGTGATCGTCCGGGGACGGCTTCGCGCCGTCCCCGGACGACCCCGGCTCCATCTCCGAAAGAAGTTCTCATGAAGAAGTCCTTCGTCGCCCGGTTGGGTGTCGGCCTGGCACTTGCCGCCTCGACCCTCGCCATGCCCAGCACCGCGGATGCAGCACCCCGGCCGGCGACAACGTCGTGATCAATGAGGTGTACGTCAACGGTGGCAGCTCCGGCGCCACCTATCTCAACAAGTTCATCGAGCTGTACAACCCGACCGCCACGCCATCGACGTCAGCGGCTGGTCGGTCCAGTACCGGCCGCACTCCGCGACAGGCGCCTTCAGCGGCGTCACCGCACTCGGTGATCACCACATCGAGCCCGGCGGATCTCTTCTGATCAGCGGCGGCAGCACCAACCCGCCGAAGGGCGGGGGCACCGCTGCCGACACCCGATGTCGGCGGCACCTCGGCCGCTGCCGCGGCAGTGCGGCGGCACGATTCGCGCTCAGCGAAGTCGACCGCACCGCTGACCGGAGACCGGGCCGCTGTCCTGGCCGACGCCAACCTCGTGGATCTCGTCGGCTACGGCACCTCCGCGACCGTACGAGGGTGCGGCCAAGGCGACGGGCTACACCGTGGCCCGCATCGTTGAACCGGACGCGACTGGCGCCGACACCAACGACAACGCAGCCGACTTCGTCGCTGGTGACGCCGACACCAATGGCGTGTGGTGACGCGTGTGACGGCGGAGGAGCGCCTGTCGACCCGCCGGTCGAGAAGACGATCGCCGAGATCCAGGGGACCGGACCCGCGAGCCCGCTGGCGGGCAAGGCCGTGACGACACAGGGCGTCGTGACCGCGGTCTACAAGACCGGCGGCTTCTCCGGCGCGTACATCCAGACCGACGGCACCGGTGGTGCCATCGACCTGGCGACCCACACGGCGTCGGACGGCGTCTTCGTGTTCTCCTCGGCTTTCGCCGCGGCCGTCGACAAGGGTGACCTGGTCGAGGTCACCGGAACCGTGAGCGAGTTCAACGACCTCACCGAGCTGTCCACGTCGACCGGCAGCTTCGAGAAGCTGGCCGGGCCTGCCGAGGGCGTCGACCCGGCGACCGTGTCGTTCCCGCTGACCACGGCGCAGAAGGAGTCGCTGGAGGGCATGCTGCTGGCGCCCCAGGGTGACTTCACGATCACCAACAACTACGCGACCAACCAGTACGCCGAGATCGGCCTGGCTCCGGGGACCAAGCCGTTCGACACCCCGACCAACGTCGTCGCGCCCGGCGCTCCGGCGCTGGCTCTGCAGGCGCAGAACGCCGAGCAGGCTGGTGACGCTCGACGACGGCGCGTCGACCAACTTCTTCTCGGCGGCCAACCAGGGCACGGCGCTGCCGTGGCTGACGGCTGACAACGAGGTACGCGCGGGAGCGCCGGTCACGTTCGACGACCCGGTCGTGCTCGACTACCGCAACAGCCTGTGGAAGCTCCAGCCCACGCAGCAGCTCCTGGCCGGCGGCAACGAGCCCGTCGCGATCGGCAACACCCGCAAGGCGGCGCCCGAGCCCGTCGGCGGTGAGCTGAAGCTCGGCACGTTCAACGTGCTCAACTACTTCACCACCACGGCGGAGGACTTCGTGGCTCTCGGTGGCGGTCGCACGTGCACGTACTACAACGACCGCGCGGGCAACCACATCACGGCCAACACGTGTGCGCCCGACGGTCCGCGCGGTGCGGCCGACGATGCCAACCTCGCCCGGCAGCAGGCCAAGATCGTCTCGGCGATCAACACGCTGGGCGCCGACGTCGTGTCGCTCGAGGAGATCGAGAACTCGGCGACGTTCGGCCTCGACCGCGACGACGCACTGCACAACCTCGTCGCTGCGCTCAACACCGCAGCGGGCGCGGGCACATGGGCAGCGGTGCCGTCGCCGGCGACGATCCCGGCCAACGGTGAGGACGTCATCCGTACGGCACTGATCTACAAGCCGGCCAAGGTCGAGACCGTCGGCACCTCGGTGGCGCTCGACAACCCAGCGTTCTCGAACGCTCGTGCGCCGCTGGCGCAGGAGTTCCGCCCGGCTGGCGGTGCGGCGTACGAGGACTTCCTGGTCATCGTCAACCACTTCAAGTCCAAGGGCTCCGGCTCCGGCGTGGATGCCGACCAGGGCGACGGGCAGGGCGCGTCCAACCACGCGCGCACGCTGCAGGCGCAGGCGCTGATCGACTTCGCCGCGGCGCGCGAGACCGCTGCCGGCACCGACAAGGTCTTCCTGACCGGCGACTTCAACGCGTACAACGAGGAGGATCCGGTCGGCATCATCGAGGGCGCCGGATTCGTCAACGTGCCGCGTGAGCTGACCAACAAGGAGACCTATCAGTTCGACGGTGCGGTCGGTTCGCTCGACCACGTGTTCGCCTCGCCGGCAGCGTACGAGAACGTGACGGGTGCCGACATCTGGAACATCAACTCGTACGAGTCGGTGGCCCGCGAGTACAGCCGCTACAACTACAACCTCACCGACTTCTACAAGCCGGGCCCCTATCGCGCGAGCGATCACGATCCGGAGATCGTCGGGTTCGACTCGGCCGAGGCACCGGGTCCGGTGGCATCGACGACGACCGCGACCGCACCCGCCAAGGTGGAGTACGGGTCGACGTTCAACGTCGAGGCCAAGGTCGAGGCCGCTGACGATGCCAAGCCCACCGGTGCCGTGACGGTCAAGGAGGGCGCGACGGTCCTCGCGACCGGCCAGCTCACCGACGGTGCGGTCACGCTGCCGGTCGATGCCGGTGACCTGTCAGTCGATGATCACACGCTGACCGTGGCCTACGCGGGTGACGCCGGGCACGAGGCGTCGTCCACGACGGTCAAGGTCGAGGTCGTGAAGGCCGATCCGGGCCTGGCGGCGACGGTGCCGACGACGCAGTACGGCAAGGCGCCGGTCGTCAACGTCACGGCCGATGCCGGGGTCTCCGGGCTCGTCACCGTGACGCACGACGGCGAGTTCGCCGGCCTGGGCTTCCTGGTCGACGGGGCCGGCAAGGTAACGCTGGGCAAGACCGCGTTCAAGCCCGGCACGTACGACCTGACGGTCGCCTACGGCGGCAGCGAGTCGTACAAGTCGGACACGGCGACAGCGAGCCTGACGATCGCCAAGGCCGCGACGACGACCAAGAAGGGCACGTTCACCACCAAGGTCGTCAAGAACGTGACCAAGGCTCAGGTGCCGTTCACCGTCTCGGCCTCCGGCTTCACGGTCAACGGCGGCACGGTGAAGGTCTTCCGCGGCAGCACGCAGGTCGGGACCGGCACCGTCGTCAACGGCAAGGTCACCGTCCGGCTCGTGCCGTTCACGACCTCGGGCAACAAGGCGCTCGTCGCCAAGTACTCCGGCAACGCCGAGGCCGAGGCGTCCCAGGTGGCGTTCACGATCACGGTGGTCAAGAAGTAGGTCCGGCTCGGCTCAGCCCACCATCGCCCGATGGTGGGCTGGGCTGACCCCGCGTACGCGCTTGAACGCGGCGCTCAGCGCGAACGGGCTGCCGTAGCCAACCTGTCGCGCCACGGCAGCGATGGTCAGGTCGGGCTCGCGCAGCAGGTCGGCGGCGAGGTCGAGTCGCAGGGTCGTGAGGTAGGACATCGCCGGTTCGCCGAGGACCGTCGAGAAGCGGCGGGCCAGCGCAGCCCGGGAGACGCCGACCTCGGCCGCCAGGGTCGCCAGCGTCCAGGGCCGGGCGAGGTCGTCCTCGAGCAGTCGCAGCGCCGGTCCGAGGACGGGGTCGGCGGCAGCCCGGTGCCAGGCCGGGGCACGTGAGGCGTCGCGGCCGAACCAGTCGCGTACGGCGGCGATGACCACGAGGTCGAGCAGCCGGTCGAGGAACACCTCCTGGCCGAGCTCGTCGCGCTGCATCTCGGCGCACAGCACCGTCACCAGCTCGCCGTTCCACTCGCCGTCGCGCAGCACGAAGAGCTGGGGCAGGCTCCGCAGCAGCCGGGCACTGATCGCGCGGGTGCTCTCGTACGTACCGGTCACGATCATCGTCTCGCCCTCGGGATCGTTGCCCCACGACCTGGTGCCGAGGTCCATGACGTCCTCGAGGCTGTTGCCCTCGGCGTCGGTGCAGTGCTGGCCCGGGTTGATGAAGATCTGCGGCTCGGAGTCGGGCTGGTCGGCCACCGTGTAGGGCTCGGGGCCGCGCGCCACCATGACGTCGCCGGGCCCCAGGCGTACCGGCTCCTCGCCGTCCGGCACGACCCATGCCTGGCCTCGTACGACGACCGCGATCGACAGCGGCGCCTCGTCCTGGATGCGCAGCGACCACGGGGCCGTCAGCACCGATCGCATCAGGAACGCACCGTTGGCGCGGGGTCCGTCGAGCAGGCCGCTGAGGGTGTCCATGACCCTCATGCTAGACGCTCACGTATGCAGACGGGTGTTTCGACTATGGAAAGTCTCACCCGGCGCTGATGAGATGGGGTCATGACCAAGACTGCACTCATCACCGCGACCGCCCTCATGGGCCTGTCGGCGGGCCTGTTCGCCACCTTCTCGTACGTGATCATGCCGGGCCTCAAGCGTGCCTCAGATGCCGCGTTCGTCGATGCGATGCGCGGCATCAACATCGCGATCCTCAACCCGGTGTTCGCCCTGACCTTCGGCGGCGCGTTCTTCGTCGGGGTCCTCGCCCTGGTGCTCGGGTGGGGCGACGCGTCACGGCCCTGGGTCGTCGCCGGGCTGGTGCTGTACGTCCTCGGGGCGTACGTCATCACGTTCGCCGTCAACGTCCCGATGAACGACGCGCTCGAGGCCGGCAAGGGCAGCGCCGCGTCGCTGCGCGAGACGTTCGAGGACAAGTGGACGATGTGGAACCACGCCCGCTCGCTGCTGACCACCGGCGGACTCGTGTGCCTGATCGTCGGCGTGCTGAAGATCTGACCTCAGGCCGGGCGCGGCTTGCGGTTGCGCTTGATCACGACGACCAGCACGATCACGAACGCCGCGATGCCGGCCAGCCCGGCCAGCACTCCGCCGACGACTCCGTATGTGACGTATCGGCCGATGCGCGGGTTGTCGGCGTAGCCGAGCTCTCCGCCTCCGGGAGCGTCGCACTCCACGAGGTGCTTCGATCCCGGCTCGCCCTTGACGATCCCGGCCCGCTTCCAGGTCTCCCCGCCGTCGGTGACGGTGACCTTCGACGCCGAGCCGAAGCTGAGGGATGACTGCCCGGTGTCTACGTCCTTCGCGGTGCAGATCGCCAAGGCGCCTTCCGGCGCGACCCAGATCGCGACACCCCGGTCCCCGACGGTGATCGTCGTGGTGTTCGTCTGCTCGAACGGGGTCACGGAGTAGCCGGCGATGGCCTTGCCGATCCACACGGCCAGGACCACCAAGGTCGCGGCGGCGGCGACCGCCAGGACTGCAGCGACGGCGTACCAACCGCGGCCGGGTCGTGTGGCAGGGGAGATCGGACTCGTCATGCGCCGAGCCTAGGGGTGCGGGAGGCGGTGTGGGGGAAGGAGTGGTGCCGCTGTCAGGCGGCGTGTTCGATGTTGACGAGGAACTGGGCGAGGTCGTGCTCGGCTTTTGAGGGCGCGTGGTCGCGCATGACGTGGTCGGTGGGTTCGGTGATTCGGTAGGTCTTCATGCGGTGGTGCCGTCGGCAGAGACCGCGGAGGTTGGCGCCGTTGGTTGGTCCGCGTGGGTGTGGGGATTTGGTGGTCCTTGTCCGACTCCATGGCGGGTCTGGTGCAGGTGGTGAAGCGGCAGGTGCCGTCTCGGATGTCGATCGCGGTTCTGAGCTTGTTGGATGGGAACCGGCCGAGCTCGGTGATGTCGAGGATGCGGCCAAGCGGATCGGTGAAGATCCGGTGGAACAGGGTGCCGGGCTGTTGGCAGCGAGGTCGCGGACCATGTCGGCCGGGCAGGGCGAACGACTCCGTCGAACGACACACCAGGTGTCGTCGGTAGATGCCGGCGAGGGTGGTGACGGGGACGGTGATCCCGATGACCGCGCGGCTAGATGAGTCGACTGGCCGTCGACCGCTGCCGCGCATCTGGGCGACGAACACGTCGGCCCGCTTCTGATCCAAGCGTCCGATCGTCGGCAGGGAGGTTCTTGGCCCGTGTCGGTGAGCTCGGCATCGATCGCGAATCGACGTCCGGAGTCGGGCATGTAGGCGTGGAGGAAGCTCATGCCGTCGTCCTGGTGGTCGACCCACACGGACCGCTTTGCGTTCTCGGTCTTGACCGCGGCCTGGTCGGGGGCGTTGCGGGCGACGAACCGTTTGAGCCAGCCCTTGAGCTGGGCGGCGGTGTGGATCGCGTGCGTAGGTCGACGACGCGGTGGTCGAGCTCGATGATCGGCGTGGTTGTCACCGCGGAGCTTGTCGACCGCTGAGGCGATCAGCGCGACCCGGTGGGCGTCGATCTTGCCGGCACCGAACGCCTGCCAGGTCAGCATGCGCTGCGGCCACGGACCCGACGTGCTGCAGCCAACCGGCACTGCACGGTGCGGGTCGGCTGGTGCAACGCGACACCGAGCTCATCGGCAGCGAACGACGCTTCGAGGTGGGCTGCGGTCGGGTTGGGGTTGGACTCGGCCTGGCGGCGGCGCAGGTCGTTCGAACTCGAGCATCTTCGACGCGATCCGGGCCTCGATGCTGGGCACGCTCGACCTCCAACGTCGGTGATCTCGTCGAGGATCACCTTGCCAGGATCGAGGACTGCTTGCCATACGTTCAATCTAGAGCGCTGCCACTGACATTTTTCACTGGTGTTGTGGGGTTTTACGCTCACTTTCACCTGCCGCCTTCTTGCTGGTGGCGAGCGCTGACGGGTCAGTTCCGGCCCATCGACAAGCACCGCTTGTTGGCACAACCGCGTGGCGTCGCCGGCTCGTCGACGGGCCAGAACGGACCCGTCAGCTCGGCGCCCTGCCGCAGCGGTCTTCACCCCTCGCGGCGGTCATGCCGGCAAGGGGTCGGAACAGGCAGGTCGGTCAGACCTAGATCCCCAGCGCTTCCGCCAGGTCCTTCTTGATCCCCGCGATCTTCTCGTCGGCGATCTCCCGCGAGGCCTCGATCGAGTCGTCAACGGGCACCACGACCTCGATGTAGCACTTGAGCTTGGGCTCCGTGCCGGACGGCCGGCAGATGATGCGCGTCGCGCCCTCGAGTCCCAGCCGGATGCCGTCCGTCGGCGGCAGACCGTGATAGCCGTCGGCGAGGTCGTCGACCGACGTCACCGCCAGCCCGCCCAACGACGACGGGGGAGAGGTCCGCAGCGTCTCCATCGCGCGCGCGATGATCGACAGGTCGTCGACGCGCACCGACAGCTGCGCGGTCGCGTGCAGCCCGTGCTCGCGGTAGATGTCGTCGAGCTGGTCGATCAGCGAACGCCCTTCTGCCTTGAGCGCGGCAGCCAGCTCGAGCACCGTGATGATCGCCGAGACGCCGTCCTTGTCGCGGGCGATGTCCGGCGCGACGCTGTAGCCCAGCGCCTCCTCGTAGCCGAAGACGAGCGTCGGGATCTTGCCGAGCCACTTGAAACCGGTCAGCGTCTGCTCCCACGGCTGCCCGTACGCAGCAGCCTGCCGGCCGAGCAGGTCGGACGACACGATCGAGGCAGCGTACGTGCCCTGCACGCCCTTGCGCAGCAGGAAGTCGCCGAGCAGGACGCCGACCTGGTCGCCGGTCAGCATCCGGTATGCCTCGCCGTCCCGCACGCCCACGGCGCAGCGGTCGGCGTCGGGGTCGTTGGCCACGATGATGTCGGCGCCGACCTCGGACGACAGCTTGAGCGCGAGGTCCATCGCGCCGGGCTCCTCGGGGTTGGGGAACGCGACGGTGGGGAAGTCGGGATCGGGCTCGGCCTGGTCGCGTACGACGTGCAGCGGCGGGAAGCCGGCGCGCGACACCGCCTCGACGAGCGTGTCCCGGCCGACTCCGTGCATGGGGGTGTAGACCGCGACGATGTCGCGCGGTCCGTCCGACGGCAGCGCGACGACGGCCTCGACGTACGCCTCGGCGACCTCGGGACCCAGCAGCTCGTACGCGTCGCTGCGCGGCATCTCGTCGACCCGGCCGACGGCATCGATCGCCGCCGAGATCTCGGCATCCGCGGGCGGGACGATCTGGCTCGAGTCCTCGAGATAGACCTTGTAGCCGTTGTCCTGCGGCGGGTTGTGCGAGGCCGTGACCATGACCCCGGCGCTGCAGCCGAGATGGCGGATCGCGAACGCCAGGACCGGCGTCGGCAGGTGCGTGGGCAGCAGGAACGCGTGGACGCCGGCGCCCTCCATGATCTCGGCGGTGTCGCGGGCGAAGATCTCGGAGTTGTGCCGCGCGTCGTAGCCGACGACGACCGAGGGTGAGGAGCCGTGCTCCAGCAGGTATGCCGCCAGGCCGGCCGCAGCCTGCGCGACGATGACCCGGTTCATCCGGTTGGGCCCGGCGCCGAGCGCACCGCGGAGTCCGGCGGTGCCGAACTGCAGTCGCGCCCGGAACGGGTCCTCGAGTCCGGCGAGGTCTTCGGCGTCGATCAGCGCCTGCAGCTCGGCGCGGGTCACGTCGTCGGGATCCTGGCTCAGCCATTCGCCTGCGCGGGCGAGGAGGTCGTCGGTCATGAGATTCCCTTCAGAAGGCGGGCGGTAGCTGGAGCTGGCTGACGTGTGGACCACCGACGTACGCGTTCTGGGCCTCGTCATCGGGGCTCGGTTCGACTTCGTCGGCGTACGTCTCGGCGTCGTCCTGCGGGTCGTACCCCAAAGCGCGACCGGGACCCAGGTCCCACCACGCACGGGTGTTGGCGGAGATGCCGTAGAGGACGTGGAAGCCCGGCTCGGTGGACCGGAGCGCGGCGTCGGCCATGCGTACGGCATCGCCGGGCGACAGCCACGTCGACAGCTCACGGACACTGCCTGGGCCGATCGCCGAACGAGCCGATCCGCAGCGCGACCGAGTCGATGCCGCGGCGGTCGGCATAGAGGCTGAGCAGCGCCTCGGCCGAAGCCTTGGCGACGCCGTAGTAGGTGTCGGGGCGGGGTCGCGCGTCGACGGTCAGCACCTCACCGCTGGGCGTGTGACCGACGGCGTGGTTGCTGCTCGCGTAGACCATCCGGCTGACGTCGTGGGCCAGCATCGCCTCGAGCAGCCGTCCGGTGGTCTGCACGTGCGACTCGAGGCTCTCGGGCAACGACGCCTCGTTGGGGTTGCCGGCGAGGTGGACGACGGCGTCGACGCCGGACACCGCCTCGTCCGCGACGGCGGGATCGAGGCAGTCGCCGGTGATCCAGCCCAACGGCAGAGCGGGACCGTCGACCAGGTCGAGACCGCGCAGCTCGTGCCCGAGGTCGGACAGTCCTCGTACGAGGGTGCGGCCGATCGAGCCGGCGGCACCTGTGACGAGGACCTTCATCAGATCCTCGGCAGCACGTCGCCGAGGAGGGCGCCCATTCGCGTGGCCGCTGCCTTGCCGGCCTCGAGGACCTCTTCGTGGTTGAGCGGCTCGCCGGTCATGCCGGCTGCCGCGTTGGTGACCAGCGAGATGCCGAGGATCTCCATGCCCGCAGCCCGGGCCGCGATGGCCTCGAGTGTCGTCGACATGCCCACGAGGTCGCCGCCGATCGCGCGGACCATGCCGATCTCGGCGGGGGTCTCGTAGTGCGGCCCGGGCAGCTGGACGTACACGCCCTCGTCGAGGCTGGGATCTGCTTCCTTGCAGAGCGCGCGCAGCCGCGAGGAGTAGAGGTCGGTCAGGTCGACGAAGTTGGCGCCCTCAAGAGGCGAGGTCGCGGTCATGTTGATGTGGTCGCTGATCAGGACCGGAGTGCCGGGCGCCCACGCCGGGTTGAGCCCGCCGCAGCCGTTGGTCAGCACGAGGGTCTTGACGCCGGCAGCGGCCGCCGTACGTACGCCGTGCACGACCGCGGCGACGCCCTTGCCCTCGTAGTAGTGGGTGCGGCCCAGGAAGATCAGCAGGCGACGATCGCCGAGGGTCACCGAACGCACCGTGCCGCCGTGCCCGGCGACCGCCGGGGCGCTGAACCCGGGCAGCTCGGCAAGCGGGATCTCGTGCTCGGCGTCGCCCAGGGCGTCGGCCGCCGGGAGCCAGCCCGAGCCCATCACCAGGGCGATGTCGTGGTCCGCTCCGCCGGTCCGCTCACGCAGGGCGTCGGCAGCCTGTTGGGCCAGTTCCTGAGTAGTCACCTGCCGTACATTACGACAGTCGTCAGGGCACCGACCGGTGGCAACTCGCTCGGCGGCAATGGGAGACTGATCCCGTGACCCATGTGACGATCGTCGGCGGCGGACCGGGTGGATACGAAGCGGCCCTCGTGGCTTCGAGACTCGGCGCGGAGGTCACTCTCATCGAGCGCGACGGCCTCGGCGGCTCGACCGTCCTGACCGACTGCGTGCCGAGCAAGACCCTCATCGCGACCTCCGACCTGCTGACCGAGGTGGGCACCTCGGCCGAGCTCGGCGTGCAGCTGCCCAAGGACGTCCAGGCCGACATCGCGGCGGTCAACGCGCGTGTCCTGGCGCTCGCCCAGGCGCAGTCCGACGACATCGCCAAGCGACTCACGACCAGCAAGATCACCATGATCGACGGCACCGCCACGATCGAGTCCGCCGGCGTCGTCACCGCGGTCACCGCCGACGGAGACGTGCGCATCGAGACCGATGCGATCCTGCTGGCGACCGGCGCCCACCCGCGCGTGAGCGCCGACGCCCAGCCCGACGGCGAGCGCATCCTGACGTGGGAGCAGGTCTACGACCTGCAGGACCTGCCCGAGCACATGATCGTCGTCGGTTCCGGCGTGACGGGCGCGGAGTTCGCCAGCGCCTACAACGGCCTCGGCGCAGCCGTGACCCTCGTCTCGAGCCGTGACCGCGTGCTCCCCGGCGAGGACATCGATGCCGCCAACGTCATCGAGAACGTCTTCACGCGGCGCGGCATGACGGTCATGGGCAACTCACGCATGGCGTCCGTCGAGCGTACGAGCGACGGAGTCCGGGTGACGCTGACCGATGGGCGTACGGTCGACGGCTCGCACTGCCTGCTCGCGATCGGCTCGATCCCCAACACCGAGGGCCTGGGACTCGAGGCGGTCGGCGTGGAGCTGAACGACTCCGGCTTCATCCGCGTCGACCGGGTCTCGCGCACCAACGTCCGCGGCATCTACGCCGCCGGCGACGTGACGGGCGTCCTCATGCTGGCGTCCGTCGCGGCGCAGCAGGGCCGGATCGCGATGTCGCACCTGCTCGGCGACGCCGTGCACCCGCTCGACCTCGGCAAGGTCGCAAGCAACGTGTTCACCTCGCCGGAGATCGCCACGGTCGGACTGTCGCAGAAGCAGGTCGACGAGTCCGACCTCCAGATCGACGTCGCGATGCTTCCCCTGGCCTCCAACCCGCGCGCGAAGATGCAGGGCGTGCACGACGGCTTCGTCAAGATCTTCGCGCGGCGGGGCATGGGCATCGTGGTCGGCGGTGTGGTCGTGGCGCCCAGGGCGAGCGAGCTGATCCATGCGCTGTCGCTCGCAGTGTCGGCGTCGCTCACGGTCGATCAGGTCGCCGACGCGTTCACGGTCTACCCGTCGCTGTCCGGGTCGGTCGCCGAAGCGGCGCGTCGCCTGCACCGTCTCGCTGACCTGACGAGGCAGCCCCTGCAACGGCAGGAATGACACCGTTGTAGTTCACGCGATCGGCGATTTTCGGTGGAACTTCGGGCAAAACTGTGAGCATAATCGGTCGGAAAACCTCATCCGTCACTTGAGTCACACCCGTCACACAGGATCGGACTTCCCCCATGCTTTCCTGGCGTACGGCTCGGCGTACCTCGGGCCTCTCCGTCGCGGCCGTGCTGGTGCTCGGCCTCTTGATGCCGTCGACCGCGCATGCGGCCGGCGTCGACGTCACGGGTGGGGAGCCTGGCAAGGTCGCGGCTACCAAACCGCCACCGGTCAAGGTCGCCAAGACCAAGGTGCCCGCTGTCGCCCCGGGCGGCACCGGCGATGTGGTCGCGCAGCTGCCGAAGACCTCGACGTCGAAGTTCCGGATGATCGGGGTGACGTGGTCGAACAAGGGCAAGCCCTCCGGGATCACGGTCCAGGTCCGCACCCGGACGAACGGCACCTGGTCGACGTGGACCCCGCTCGACTACGACGGCGATGACGGCGAGGGTGGCAACCCGGGCACCGATCCGTTGTGGGTCGGCAAGGCGGACGGTGTCGCCGCGCGCGTCACGAGCAAGGTCGGCGCGCCGCAGGACGTACGGATCACCACGATCGACCCCGGCAGCGACGGCGAGCAGGCCACGGCGTCCACGGCGTCCGACACGACGCTCGACGGCGTGGCCCGTACGACGACGGCGGCAGACCTCGGCGACGGCAACCCGACCTACACGCCGAAGCCGACGATCATCACGCGCAGCCAGTGGGGCGCGTCGTCAGGCACCTCGTGCGACTCGCCCCTGACCGGCGACCGTACGCGCGGCGTGGTGGTGCACCACACGGCCGGCTCCAACTCGTACGACAAGGCGGACTCCAAGGCGATCGTCCGCGCCACGCAGGCGTATCACGTCAAGGGCCGCGGCTGGTGCGACATCGGCTACAACTTCCTGGTCGACAAGTACGGCCAGATCTTCGAGGGCCGGCGCGGTGGGGTCGACCGCGCGGTCCGGGCGGCGCACTCGGGCAACCTGGCCGTCAACACGTACACCATGGGCGTCTCCATGATGGGCAACTACGACGTGACCCGTCCGTCGGCCGCGCTCAAGGCCGCGATGGTCAAGCTCATCGGCTGGCGCCTCGGCACGAACTACCTCCCGGCCAAGGGCACCTACAAGCTCGGTGGACTGACCCTCAACATGATCGCGGGACACCGCAACGTCATCAGCACCGAGTGTCCCGGGCGCTACGGGTATGCGTGGCTGTCCGACTCCGGCGGCCTGCGCGATCGCGTCGAGGCATACATCTCGAAGTACTCGTCGCCGATCAAGAAGCTCTACACGTCGCTCGGCAGCACGAAGACCGGCGCGATCTACGTCGGTGAGGCGAGCTCCTCGACCGGTCGGCGCCTCGACGCCAAGCTCATGGACCTGTATGCGAAGAAGGGCGCCACGACGGCGCGGTACGTCTCGGGCCTCGTCCGCAGCGAGTACGACCACAAGAGCAGCCGCACTGGTGTGCTGGGCTACCCGCGAGGCAACCCCACGACCAGCTCGGGGACGACTCGCCAGTCGTTCGACAACGGGCTGATCTATGCCGTGAAGGGCAAGACCAAGGCCTACAGCATCATCAGCAGCCTCGCCGCCACCTACACGAAGCTCGGCGCGTATGCCGGTGTGCTCGGCCTGCCGACCGGATCGACCACGACGGTGTCGTCGGGCGTCCTGCGGTCGAACTTCGCCCACGGCCACATCGTCTTGACCAAGTCGACCGGCAAGACCGTCGCCTACTCGAGCACGGGCAAGGTCATCTCGACGGGCACGACCGTCACGCGACCCGCAACGGTCTCGCTGCCGACGGTCAAGGCCGGCGTCCACTCGGCCCGCGTCTACTGGACCGCCGTCGCCAAGGCCACGACGTACGACGTGTGCCTGATGGCCGACAAGACGCAGACCTCGTGCTCGCGTCTCGTGACCGGGGTGACCGGCCTGACGTCGCAGCTGACGGACCTCAAGCCGACGGCCGACACGGACTGGTACGTCAAGGTGCGGGCGCTGGACGGTGGCGTCAAGGGTGGCTGGTCGTCGCTGCGGGGGTTCAACCTCGTCAGCGCGACCAGCGGTGACTCGGTCACCGTGCCGAGCACCCGCAAGTTCACGGTCTCCGGGCACGGCTACGGTCACGGCATCGGGATGAGCCAGTACGGCGCGCAGGGCGCGGCCAAGCAGGGCGTGAAGTACGCCAGCATCCTGTCGCGCTACTACCCGGGAACCGTGCTGGGCGGCAGGTCCGGCAACATCCGGGTGCTGATCTCGCAGGACACCAGCGACTCCGTCCTCGTCGCCGGCCGGTCGGGCCTGGTCTTCCGCAACGTGGCAGCCGGCAAGACGCTGGCCCTGCCGACGACGATCAGCGGCCACACCGTGACCCGCTGGCGGATCGTCCAGGTCTCGAGCGACAAGAAGCAGTCGACGTTGCAGTACAAGACCAACGGCGACTACGTGAGCTACAAGTCGACCAGGTGGACCGGTGACGGGCAGTTCGAGGGCCCCACCTCGATCTCGCTGATCATGCCCGACAGCTCGGCCGTGAAGTACCGCGGCGCGATCCGCTCGGCCGTGCCCTCCTCCGGATCGACGAGTCGCAACACGGTCAACGTCGTCTCGATCGAGAACTACGTCCGTGGCGTCATCGCCGCCGAGATGCCGTCGAGCTGGATGCCGGAGGCGCTCAAGGCGCAGGCCGTCGCAGCCCGCACGTACGGGGTGCGCAGCATCACGACCGCCCGCTACTACGACATCTGCAGCACGACGGCGTGCCAGGTCTACGGCGGCGCGAGCCGGGAGACGGCGAGCACCGACGCCGCGGTCGCCGGGACGAACGGCAAGATCCTCCGCTACGACGGCAAGACCGCGTTCACGCAGTTCTCGTCGTCGTCGGGCGGCTACAGCGCACCCGGCAGCCAGACGTACCTCAAGGCCGTGAGCGATCCGTGGGACGACTGGGCGGGCAACGCCAACCACGCGTGGAGCACGACGGTCTCGGCGGCGACGATCGAGAAGGCCTACCCGTCGATCGGCACGCTCAAGCAGCTCAAGGTGACCAAGCGCAACGGCTTCGGCGACTGGGGCGGGCGGGTCAGCACGATCAGCCTGGTGGGCTCGGCCAAGACCGTCACGATCACCGGCGACAGCGCCCGGTGGGCCTTCGGCCTCAAGTCCAACTGGTTCCGCTTCTGACGTTTCGGCCGTGACACGTCCTCGGGTTATGGTCGAGCGCATGCGTCCTTTCATCTCGGGAACGATCGCAGCGCTGGTGACCACGGCCTCGTTGTTCCTGCCCGCCCAGGCCGAAGAAGACACCGCGACCCAGCCGGCGGCGCAGCCTGTCGACGTCAGCACGACGAGCGTTCCGGCCGTCACCGATGCCGTGGCCGAGGCTGCTGAGCGGGCCGACGACGACGCGGCCGACCTCGTCGCGCAGCTCCCGGCCAGGCGCACCGACGACTTCGGCCTGGTCGGCGTCACCTGGACGCGCGGCTTCGACGACAAGAACATGACGGTGCAGGTGCGGCTGCGCACCGACGGTGCATGGGCTGACTGGGAGGAGCTCGAGGTCGAGAGCGACGAGGGTGAGGGCGGCCGTGACGGCACCGAGCCCCTCTGGGTCGGTTCCGCCGATGGTGTCGCCGTACGCGTCACGAGTCCGACCGGCGAGCGGCCCAGCGGCCTGTCAGTCGCCACGATCGATCCCGGCTCGACGCCGTCCACGTCGACCACCGCGAGCCCGGCGTTCTACGAGGGCAGCTCCGACGCTGCTGTCACCCAGGTCGCTGACGGCGCCCCGGCCTACACGCCGAAGCCGGCCATCATCTCGCGTTCGTCGTGGGGCGCGAAGAAGAACACCTACTGCGACTCGCCTCGCGTCGGCAACGAGACGCGTGGCGTCGTCGTCCACCACACCGCGGGCTCCAACTCGTACTCCAAGTCGCAGTCGGCCGGCATCGTCCGTGCCACGCAGGCGTATCACATGAAGGGCCGCGACTGGTGCGACATCGGCTACAACTTCCTGGTCGACAAGTACGGCCAGATCTTCGAGGGTCGCGTCGGTGGCGTCGACCGGGCGGTCCGCGGGGCGCATGCCGGCAACAAGACCGTCAACACGTACACGATGGGCGTGTCGATGATGGGCACCTACACGTCCTCGCCGCCTGCGGCCGCGACCAAGGACGCCATGGTCAAGCTCATCGGCTGGCGCCTCGGCACGACGTTTCACCCGGCAACGGGGAAGTACAAGGTCGGTTCGTACTCGCTCAATCGCATCGCGGGGCACCGCAATGTCGTCAGCACCGCGTGTCCGGGCGCAGCGGCGTACGCCTGGCTCAGTGCGGGCGGTGGGCTGCGTGACCGGGTCGCGGCCTACATCGCCAACTACTCGTCCGCGATCAAGACCCGCGTGGCGCAGCTGGGGTCGGCGGCGACCGGGCCGGTCTTCATCGGGGAGTACCCGTTCAGCCAGGCCGGCGGCGGCCGCAAGGCCCGGCTCGAGCGGGTCGACATGTACTCGACCACGTACGGCACGTTCAAGGTCGGCGGCACCTACCGCGAGGGCTACAAGGCGCGGGACGAGCAGGCCGGGGTGCTGGGCGTCCCGATCGCCGAGGCGCAGAAGTCGTCCGTCAGCACGGTCTCGCTGCAGCGGTTCTCCAAGGGCACGGTCTACCGGGTCCAGCTGGGCAGCAAGGTCACGCCGGTCCTGCTCTACTCCAAGATCGAGGACAAGTACATCGACCTCGGCGAGGCCTCGAGCCCGCTCGGCGCTCCGACCACCAGCATGGTCAGGATCTCGGATGGCCGATACCGCGCCTACTTCCAGCACGGCCACATGACGATGAACGCGAGCGGAACCGTCGGCGTCTACCTGCACTGAGGCGCGCGGATCGCCGACAGGTCGTCTGGGATACTCATCGCATGACCGCTCTTCTCAAGTCGGTGGCAATCTCGGCTGCCGCCAATGCCGCGGCGCTGGCAGTGGCGGCCTGGATCTTCGACCGCTTCGACATCCGGTTCGGGTGGTTCATCGTCGCCGTGGTGCTCTTCACGGTCCTGACCGTGGTGCTGCGAGGTGTCGTGGTCAGCACGGTCAACCGGTTCGCCCGGGGCTACACGATCGCCGGCGGCCTCGTGCTGACGTGGTTGGGGCTGCTGCTGACCGATCTGGTGGTGCCGGCCAGCGGCTTCGCGATCGAGGGCGTCGGCACGTGGATCGGCGTCACCCTGATCGTCTGGGCCGCCGGCATCGCGTTCGGCGAGGTCGACTCGGCCCCGCCAGCGAAGCGCTGAGGCCGCGCGTTACTCGCTTGCGGCGTCTTCGATGGTCGCGATGACCTCGCCGGACGTGACGGTCGCGCCGACCTCGATCGACAGGCCGGTCACGACGCCGTCCTTGTGCGCGTTGATCGGCTGCTCCATCTTCATGGCCTCGACCACGACGATCTGGTCGCCGGCTGCGACGGTCTGACCCTCCTCGACCGTGACCTTGACGACGGTGCCCTGCATGGGAGCGGTCAGCGAGTCGCCGCTGGCCGCGGGGCCGGACGCCTTGCGCGAGTGCTTGGCCTTCTTGGCCCCACCACCGGCTGCGACGGCTGAGGCGCCGAGCCCACCGGGGAGCACGACCTCGACACGCTTGCCGCCGACCTCGACCGTCACGCGCTCCCGCTCAGCGGGCTCGTCGGTCTCGGACGTGCCGGCATACGGCTCGAGCTCGTTGACGTAGTCGGTCTCGATCCACGTCGTGTAGACGTCGAAGCTGCCGTCGGCGGCGGTGAACGCCGGGTCGTCGACGACCGAGCGGTGGAACGGGATGACCGTCGGCATGCCGTCGACGACGAACTCGTCGAGGGCGCGGCGCGAACGCTCCAGCACCTGCTCGCGGCTCGTGCCGGAGACGATGAGCTTGGCGACGAGGGAGTCGAACGACCCGGGGATCGTCTCGCCCTCCTCGTAGCCACCGTCCAGGCGTACGCCCGGGCCCGACGGGGGAGCCCACTTGGTCAGCGTGCCGGGAGCGGGCAGGAATCCGCGACCGCCGTCCTCGGCGTTGATGCGGAACTCCATCGAGTGGCCGCGGATCTCCGGGTCGTCGTAGCCGAGCTCCTCGCCCGCGGCGATGCGGAACATCTCGCGTACGAGGTCGAGCCCGGTGACCTCCTCGGAGACCGGGTGCTCGACCTGGAGGCGGGTGTTGACCTCGAGGAAGCTGATGGTCCCGTCGCGGGCGACGAGGAACTCGCACGTGCCGGCACCGACGTAGCCGGCCTCTCGGAGGATCGCCTTGGACGAGTCGTAGAGGCGTCCGATCTGGTCGTCGGTCAAGAACGGCGCGGGTGCCTCCTCGACGAGCTTCTGGTGGCGGCGCTGCAGCGAGCAGTCACGGGTCGACACGACGACGACGTTGCCGTGCGAGTCGGCCAGGCACTGGGTCTCGACGTGGCGGGGCTTGTCGAGGAACTTCTCGACGAGGCACTCGCCGCGTCCGAACGCACTGACGGCCTCGCGCACGGCCGACTCGAAGAGCTCGGGGATCTCCTCGATCGTGCGGGCCACCTTGAGACCGCGGCCACCGCCACCGAACACGGCCTTGATCGCGACCGGCAGTCCGTTGGCCTTGGCGAACTCGATGATCTCGTCGGCGTCCTTGACCGCGTCCTTGGTGCCGGGAGCGAGCGGGGCGTTGGCCTTCTGGGCGATCTGCTTGGCCTTGGCCTTGTCGCCGAGGCTCTCGATGGCGGCCGGCGGCGGGCCGATCCAGATCAGCCCGGCGTCGATGACGGCCTGGGCGAACGACGCGTTCTCGGCGAGGAAGCCGTAGCCGGGGTGCACGCTGTCGGCGCCGGAGCGCTCGGCGACGGCAAGGATCTTCTCGATCGACAGGTACGAGTCGCCGGGCGTGGAGCCCTCGAGGGAGTAGGCCTCGTCGGCGAGGCGTACGAACACCGCATCGCGATCGGGCTCAGCGTAGACCGCGACGCTGCCGATGCCGGCGTCCTTGCAGGCACGGATCACGCGCACGGCGATCTCTCCGCGGTTGGCGATCAGGACCTTGGCCAGGGGCTTGCTCACTGAATGTTCTCCTCGATCCGACACGGTTGCCTGCCGCAGTCTAGGGCGTCATGCGGCCCACGGCCCTATGAGGTTGGTTACGCCGAGGCGCGTCCGCGCCGTCCGAGAGCGAATCCGACGGCCAGGAGAGCCACCACTCCGACCCCCACACCGATCGGCAGCCAGGGCACTCCGGAGCCCTGGTCGACGGCCGGCTTCTTGGTCTCCGAGCCGGCTCCCTTGACCTTGCCGGCGTACGTCGGTTCGCCGGTGACCTCGCCGACGACGTCGACCGAGATCGTCACGGGCGCGGCGAAGTGCGTGCCGTCGTCGCCAAGAGGCCGGGCCATCGACAGCACGGCGTACTGGTCACCGGCGGCCGAGACCGACCTGACGCTGCTCGAGGTGCTCTCGATGTTGCGGGCCCTCAGCTCGTACCCCTCGCCGGTCAACGTCACCGGGCGCTCGCCGTCCCAGAAGTTGCCGCCGTTGGGCCCGGTGCGGCCGAGGGAGTGCAGCGTCGGCGCGATCATCGTCACCTCGGCGAGGATGCCGGGAATCGACAGTTCCTTGGCGCCTTGGACGTCGGTCTCGAGCGTTGCGCGGATGCGCGGTCGCTGGCCCCAGCTCGCCGGGATGCGATAGATCAGCTGCTCGCCGGGTCGCAGCGAGTCGCTGTAGCGGCCCGGCTTGAGCGCCGGCGCGTCGGTGAAGCTGACCCCGCCCACGACCGGTTTCGGCGTTCCGGCCGGCTCGAACGGTGCCTCCGCCGAGGTGCGCACCTCATCAGTGGTGATCGACGGAGGCAGCGTGGCGAAGTCCGTGATCCGCGGTCGGGTCGTGACGAGCAGCTCGTACGGGTCCTGCGCCGGCGCGTCGAGCCCCACCCGTGCCAGCAGGCTCGGGGCGGCGTCGCACGCCTCGTGAGACGCGCACGGGAGTCGCGGCGAGAAGCTGGCTCCGACGCTGAGGATGGACTGGTCCTGCAGGACGTTGGGCCGGAACGCGTAGTCCGCCTCGCAGCGTTGACCGTCTGGGGTCAGCAGCTCGACCTCGAGCTTGTTGGTGGTGCCACGTCGTACGGCGGTCGTGCCACGGCGGAGACGATCACATCGGATCTCTTGGGCTTCGCGATCGAGTAGTAGCGACTCGTGGCCTTGCCCTGGGTCGTGTCGGTGTAGCGGCCGGGCTTGAGGGCGAGCGGGTCGGCGGTCGACGTGCCGCCGGTGACCGGGTTGCCGGTGACGCGGAACTTCCGCAGCGACCGGACGCTGACCGAGACGAGGCTCGAGGCGAGGTCCTCGGGCTGGTCGACGCCGTAGTAGGTGCCGCCGCCCGCGTCGGCGATGCACTCCAGCGCGCTGCGTGCTCGGCCCGAGACGTTGAGGCCCACGACGTTGACGGTCAGGTCGACGCCCTGCCGGCGCAGGTCCTTGGCGACCTTGCACGGATCCGGGTCGCACGTCGGCTCGCCGTCGGACAGGAGCACGATGGTGCGCTTGCCCTCGCTCCCGAGATCCTTGGCCGCGCCCTTGAGCGCATTGCCGATCGGGGTCTCCCCGTACGGCTTGTAGCGAGCGACGGCCTTGCTGATCCGGCCACGGTCGAGCGGGCCGACGGGGACGACGTTCTGTGTGTCGGTGCAGGCGCCCTCGTCCTTGGCGGAGAAGACCTTCGCACCGAACACCCGGACGCCGACCTGGGCGTCATCGGGCAGCTGGGCGACGACGTCCTTCAAGGCGGCCTTGGCTGCGGAGATCTTGGTCTGCCCGCCCGCCGACTCCTTCATCGACCCGGACGAGTCGAGCAGCAGAACGAGCTTGCCGTTGGACTCGACCTTGGTGCCGTCCTCGGCGACAGCGGGGATGGCGCCGAGAGCGAGCGCCGTCACCGCGGAGATGGCCAGGATTCGTCGCATCGTTCCCCCGAACGTCTGTGGTTGCGCACACGCTACTGGACCTGTCAGGCGTCCACCCCTTCTGGCGGTTCAGGTTAACGGTTGTTAACATGCGGGCATGACCTTCGCCTTGTCACCCGAGCACGAGATGTTCCGTCGCAGCGTCCGCGAGTTCGCCGAGGCCGAGGTCGCGCCGCACGTCGCGCAGTGGGACAAGGAGCACCATTTTCCCGTCGACCTGGTCAAGAAGATGGGCGATCTGGGCCTGTTCGGCCTCACGGCTCCCGAGGAGTTCGGCGGCGCCGACGGCGACTTCACGAGCCTGTGCGTCGCGATCGAGGAGCTCGGCCGGGTCGACCAGTCGATCGGCATCACGCTCGAGGCGGCCGTGGGGCTCGGCATCAACCCGATCCTGACGTTCGGCACCCAGGAGCAGAAGGAACGCTGGCTGCCCGACCTCGTCGCTGGTCAGGCCCTCGCGGGCTTCGGCCTCACCGAGCCGGGTGCCGGCTCGGATGCCAGTGCGACCAAGACCAAGGCCGACCTCGACGGCGACGAGTGGGTCGTCAACGGCGCCAAGCAGTTCATCACCAACTCCGGCAGCGAGATCACCTCGCTCGTGACCGTCACCGCACGCACCGGCACGCGCGAGAATGGTTCGCCGGAGCTCTCCACGATCGTCTTGCCGTCCGGCACGCCGGGCTTCATCGTCGAGCCGGCGTACGACAAGCTCGGCTGGCACATCTCCGACACCCATCCGCTCTCGTTCGTGGACGCGCGCGTGCCCGCGGACCACCTGCTGGGTGAGCGCGGCCGCGGCTATGCGCAGTTCCTCGCGACGCTCGATGACGGACGCGTCGCGATCGCGGCCCTCGCGGTCGGCTGCATCCAGGCGTGCCTCGACCTGTGCGTCCAGTACGCCGGCGAACGTACGACGTTCGGCGTGCCGATCGGCACCAAGCAGGGGGTCGCGTTCCAGATCTCCGATCTCGCCGTGATGGCGCAGGCCGGGCGCGCGCTGACGTACCAAGCGGCTGCGCTCAAGGACGCCGGCGCACCCGCCAAGGAGTTCAAGCAGGCCGCCGCGATCGCCAAGCTCTACACCTCGGAGTCGGCGGTCACCGCGACGCGCATCGCGACGCAGGTGTTCGGCGGCTACGGCTTCATGGAGGAGTACCCGGTCGCCCGGTTCTACCGCGACGCCAAGATCCTCGAGATCGGCGAGGGTACGTCCGAGGTGCAGCGCATGCTCATCGCGCGCGGTCTCGGCCTGCCGGTCGAGTAGGGCGCTCGGCTCGTCGCCGTTGCCGTTCGTTGAGCTTGTCGAAACGACTCCTCGGCCGCCTCACAATCCCTAGTCTGTCCGGATGGACGACAGCAATCGCCTCGCCGAGTACCGCGAGTACTACCGCTCCCGCGCCGCTCACTATGCCGCCAACCCGCTCTATCCAGAGACCGCCGCGGCCGAGCAGGCCATGGCGGACGCGGTCGATGCCGCCTCGTCGATCGAGGACCTGCGGGCGACGGCTGTCGAGCTCTCGTTGGCCATGGGTCACGCGCTGGCCCGCGACCAGGCCAACGCGAGGGCCGCGGTGTACGCCGAGACGGGCGAGACGGTGCGCGCGCAAGGCCCCGCAGAGGTGCTCCGCAGCATCGCGAGCACGGCCGACGCCCCGGCGCTCGCCTCGATGCTGAGTGAGATCGAGCAGCGCACCGGCATCGCGGTCACGGTGGACGAGCTGACCCGGTTGTGGGCGATGTCGCTGACGACGCTCGAGAACGTCGAGACGTGGCGTACGGCGCAGGTGCCGGACCGCTGGCGTGGCGAGCTCGAACAGTTCGCTTCCGAGGCGGTCGCCACCGAGCGCGACACGTGGGCGCAGGTCGAGGAGGAGGGGCGCAGGCATCGGGCTGACTGGTCGTTCGACGCGGAGGTGGCGCGGGCCGAGCGGCACCGTCGCCTCGTGCCCGTCGCCGACGAGGTCTTCGAGCGACGGCTCGCGGAGCACGGCTCGCTCGTACGCGGAGGCCGCTGATGCCGGTCGATCCCACGATGGTGGACGCGATGCTCGGGACGTTCCGCGATCTCCTCAGCGGCGTCCGGACCGCCGGCTCGACCGGTGAGGACGTCGACGAGATGGCGGCCGCTCTTGCCGCCATGGAGGCGGTGGGGCAGGAGCTCAGCGACGTCGGGGACTTCTCGGCGAAGCTGGCAGGCGGTGGCTACTACCAACGGTTCACCGATGCCTACACGCGCGTCATGACGGCAGCCGCCGGAGGCGGGGCGACCGGCGTTCCGGCCACGATCCCGGACGACGAGACGTTGCTGGCGCAGTCGCTCCAGGCGTACGAGGGGTCCCTCCAGCAGCTCCGCTCGATGACGGGCCAGGAGGAGGCGATCGGCGTGCTGGAGCAGCTCCTCGCGATCGGTCGCTCAGGCGTGACGTATCCGGTGTTCCTGCGCCAGGTCGACGAAGCCGGCCTCAACGAGGCACTGGGCGGGACCATCACCCCGACGCGCGAGACGCTCGCCGCAGCGGTCGAGCACTCGAGGTCGACCGGTGATGTGGCGCGCGAGGCCGAGGCGGTCGCGTTGCTGGCCCGCCGCGACGCGATGGCAGCCGCGTCGCCGAGCGGGTCGGTCGACCCGTTCACGTTCGAGCTGGAGCGCTTCCGCATCGCGTCGCAGCACGCACCGGCGATTGCCATGCGCGACGCCATCGTGCAGCGGATCCCGCGGCTTCTCGATCTCGTCATCGACTGGCTCGACGCACATACGAGCTGGGCAGCGCACGACGACCGGTTCGTGGGCCCGGATGCTGCCGAGACGCGGCGCCGCATAGAGATGGCGCGCGAGTGCAACCCGGGTTTCTACGCCGTGCGAGCAACGCAGTTCGCCGAGGCATTCGGTCCTGCACCGTGGTGGCAGCGGCCCGAGCTGGCGCAGGAACGTGCCGGCGAGCGGATCCTCTGGACCGACGCGCGGATGCAGCTGGCACTGGACGCGATCCCGTCATGCGTACCCATGGCAACGGCGCCGCCCGAGCTGGTCGCCCGGGCGGAGGCGTTCGGTCCCAACGCGTTCTAGGAGGCCTTGAGCTGACCTACAGGTTGGTCATCTTGGCGCACGGGAGAGGTATGTGCTTGACCTCGTCGCCGAAGTCGACCTGAGCCGACTGGGTGCCTTGAAGGCTGACGATGCGGCCGAGGCCGAACGTGTCGTGTGAGACGCGAGCCCCGACTTCGTATACCTCGTCCGCGACCTCCGGCTTCGCCTGGAAGGGACTGGACGGGTGATAGCGGCGTCGCCGCGGTGAAGTTGCCATCGTCTGTCCAGTCTCCCACTGTTTGGCGGCAGAGACCAACGAAATCATCTGGTCGGCAGTGACCAGAGGTCCGTCCAGGCGATCCCGAGGTCGCCCACGAGGTCGCGTAGCAGGGGCAGCGAGAGCCCGACGACGTTGTGGTGATCGCCCTCGATGCCGGTGATGAAGGCGCCACCGAGCCCGTCGATCGTGAACGCGCCGGCCACCTGCAACGGCTCTCCGGTGGCCACGTACGCGTCGATCTCGGCGTCGCTGATGTCGGCGAAGTGCACGATCGTCGACGCGGTCTCGAGATACTCCTCGTCCCCACGGCGTACGCAGTGGCCCGTGTGCAGGACGCCGCTGCTGCCGCGCATCCGGCGCCATCGGCCGGCGGCCTCGACCGGCCCGGCGGGCTTGCCGAAGATCTCGCCCTCGAATGCCAGCACCGAGTCACAGCCAATGATCAAGGCGTCGGCGTCAACCTGGGCGGCGACTGCCCGGCACTTGAGCTGCGCCAGGGCGGCGGCGAGGTTGGCGGCGTCGGTCGAGGTGATGCGCTCCTCGTCGACGCCCGAGACGATGACCTCGGGCTGGATGCCCGCGGCGCGAAGCGTCGCGAGGCGTGCGGGCGATGCCGAGGCGAGGATGATCCTCATCGCAGGGCTCCTTCGTCGTAGCGTGACCGCACGACCTCGAGCCGATCGTCGCGCAGCAGGGCGTCGGTCAGCTCACGGGTCCCGCCGACACCGGTCCACGTGCTGTCGATGTGGGTCGTCACGAACCAGGATCGATCGGCCGGCCACATCAGGTTGGGGCTGTTGATGTCGCGCCGGATCGCGTGGCCGTAGCTCGTCGCGCCCCACTCGCCCGCAGCGGAGAGGGGTCCGCCGAACAGCAGGAAGTCGAGGCCGTGTGTGACCTTGGGCCCTTCGAGGACCGAGAGGGGAAACGCCGGCGGGGACGGCGGCGGAGGCTTCTCCTTGCCGAAGATCCGCCCCGGCCAGCGCATCGGCCCGCTGAACGCCGTCAGGAAGCCGACCGCCTCCCCGCCGTACAGCTCCCCGAAGCCGTCCCACAACCCGAAGAAGCTGTCGTCGGGCGTCGTGGTGTGGTGGGACAGGACCTCGCACAGGGCCCGCAGGAGGTGCTCCTCGAGATGTCCTTCGTAGCGGTCCGCGCCAGGTCCCATCGGACTGTGGAGCACCCGGACGTACGACTCGAACCCCGACGGCCCGAGGTGGTACCGAAGTGCGGCGGGCGCGTCGTCGCTGACGAACCAGTCCGCCGGGGACACGTCGGCCAGCGGCCGAAGCGACATCGTCAGCCGCCGAAGGCCGAGCGGCGCCACAGGTCGGGACCCACCTGGTGCGGCGAGCGAGCCATACGTGCGGGGTGGCCCCACTGCGACCGGACCTTGGGCTTCGTACGGGCGGCGGCATGGGCTGCTGCGGCGTTGCGGGCCGCCACGACCGCGACGAGCGCGGCCAGCTCCTCGGGCGTCAGGTCACCCCTGACGACACGAAGGATCGGCTTCTGCGTCGGCTTGTCTGCGGATTCGCTCACAGTGGGATGTTCCCGTGCTTCTTGGGCGGCAGCGTCTCGCGCTTGGTCTTGAGCAGGCGCAGCGCCTTGACGACCTCGGCGCGGGTCTGTGCCGGTTCGATGACGGCGTCGACGTAGCCACGCTCAGCCGCGAGGTAGGGGTTGCAGAGCTCGTCCTCGTACGCCGTCATGAGCTCGGCACGCTTGGCGTCCGGGTCGTCCGCCGCCGCGATCTCCTTGCGGTAGAGGATGCCGACGGCTCCTGAGGCGCCGACGACGGCGATCTGGGCGGAGGGCCAGGCGATGTTGATGTCGGCGCCGAGGTGCTTGGAACCCATGACGTCGTACGCGCCGCCGTACGCCTTGCGGGTGATGACCGTGACGAGCGGGACGGTCGCCTCGGCGTACGCGTAGATGAGCTTGGCGCCGCGGCGGATGATGCCGTCCCACTCCTGGCCGGTGCCGGGCAGGAAGCCAGGCACGTCGACGAACGTGAGGACGGGGATGTTGAACGCGTCGCACGTGCGCACGAAGCGTGCCGCCTTCTCTGAGGCGTCGATGTCGAGGCAGCCGGCCAGCTGCATCGGCTGGTTCGCGACGACGCCGACGCTGCGGCCCTCGACGCGGCCGTAGCCGATGATGATGTTGGGCGCGAACAGCGGCATGACCTCGAGGAAGTCGCCGTCGTCGACGATCGACTGGATCACGGTGTGCATGTCGTACGGCTGGTTGGCCGAGTCCGGGATGAGGGTGTTGAGCGCGAGGTCGGTCTCGGTCGGCTCGAGGTCGGCCACCTCGTCGTACGGCTCGGGCTCCTCCATGTTGTTCTGCGGGAGGAACGAGATGAGCGCCTTGACGTACTCGAGCGCGTCCTCCTCGTCGGCCGCCATGTAGTGCGCGTTGCCGGACTTCGTGTTGTGCGTGCGTGCGCCGCCGAGGTCCTCCATCGTGACGTCCTCGCCGGTGACGGTCTTGATGATGTCGGGGCCGGTGATGAACATGTTGGACGTCTTGTCGACCATGACCACGAAGTCGGTGACCGCGGGGGAGTAGACGTGGCCGCCGGCGTTGGTGCCCATGATCAGCGAGATCTGCGGGATGACGCCCGACGCGTGCACGTTGCGCTTGAAGATCTCGCCGTAGAGGCCGAGCGAGACGACACCCTCCTGGATGCGAGCGCCGGCGCCTTCGTTGATGCCGATGATGGGGCAGCCGGACTTGATCGCGAGGTCCATGACCTTGGTGATCTTCTCGCCGTAGACCTGCCCGAGGCTGCCGCCGAAGATCGAGAAGTCCTGGCTGAAGACGCACACCTGGCGGCCGTCGATCGTGCCGTAGCCGGTGATGACGCCGTCGCCGAGCGGCCGGTTCTCCTGCAGGCCGAACGCCGTGCTGCGGTGCCGGGCCAGGGCGTCGAGCTCGACGAACGAGCCCTCGTCGAGGAGGTCCTCGATCCGCTGGCGGGCGCTGCCACGGCCCTTCTTGGCCTGCTTCTCGGCCGCGCGTGCGGCCATGTCGACCGTGGCTTCCTTCTGGCGTCGCTGGAAGTCTGCGAGCTTGCCGGCGGTCGTGTGGAGCTCGGGATGGGCTTCGATCTCGTGTTCGGTCACGGGGGTCAGCGTAACGATCGCAGGCCCTGACCGGTATGTGAGTCTGTTCTCATGCCTTATCGCGACCTGGACCGCCCACCGCTCGACGCCGATGCGCTGCGCACGGCACTGACCGGCCCCGACCGGTTCTGGACCGATGTCGTCGTGACGGCGGAGACCGGCAGCACCAACCTCGACGTCGCCAACGCCGCACGTGCCGGGGCGCTGGAAGGGACGATCCACACGACGGACCTCCAGACGGCGGGGCGCGGCCGGCTCGACCGCGCGTGGGAGTCGCCGGCCGCCTCCGGAGTCATCGTCTCGGTGCTGCTGCGCCCCGACTCGGTGCCGGCGGCGCGCTGGGTGTGGCTGCCGCTGCTCGTCGGTCTGGCGGTCGACGCAACAGTGCACGAGTGCGGCGTCGAGTCAGGTCTCAAGTGGCCCAACGACGTCCTGGTCGACGGCCGCAAGATCGCCGGCATCCTGCTCGAGCGGGTCGACACCCCGCAGGGCTCGGCGGCGATCATCGGTGTCGGCCTCAACGTGTCGCTGCGCCAGGACGAGCTGCCGGTCGACACCGCCACCTCGCTCGTGCTCGAAGGGGCGAGCGAGACCGACCGCACGATCGTGCTGCGGGCGTTCCTGCGCAACCTCGAGGCGCTCTACCGGGCCTGGGCGGCGGCCGGCGGCGACCCGGGCTCGGGCATCCGCGACTCGTACGTCCGCAGGTGCGTCACCCTGGGCACCAGGGTGCGGGTGAGCCTCCCGGACGGCGGCTCATTGGAGGGTCAGGCGACGGGCATCGACGAGCTGGGACGCCTGCTGGTGGACGGCCAGGCGATCAGCGCGGGTGATATCACCCACGTCCGACCGGCAACGTGACAAAATCAGGGACATGAGCGAGCGCCAGCGAGTGAATCATCAGACACAGAGCACTTCTTCGTCCCCTTATGGTGGCTTTTTGATGGGGATGGAGAAGTGAGCCTTCCGCGCAAGCTGATGATCGATGGCGAACAGGTCATCGCCACCACCCGCACCCACGTCAAGGTGCTGTTCATCCCGCTCCTGATCTTGCTTGTCGTGGCTGGTGTCGGTGGTTTCGCGATCAACGCCGTCGGCGACTCCGGCAGTGGCGTCCCGCGGTGGATCGTGGTCGCCGCGATGGTCATCCTGATCCTGTGGGGCTCGGTGCTGCCGTTCCTCAAGTGGCTCACCTGGACGTACACGCTGAGCAACAAGCGCATCGTCGAGCAGAAGGGTCTGTTGACCCGTACGGGCCGGGTCATCCCGCTGAGCCGCATCAACGACGTCGCGTTCGAGAAGAACCTCAACGACCGCATCCTCGGCTGCGGCACGCTGATCATCCACGACGCCAGCGAGCAGGCCGGGCTCGAGCTCAAGGACATCCCGCACATCGAGGCGTTCCACCGCACCGTGACCAACCTCGTGTTCGAGAAGCACGACAAGACGGCGAGTGATGAGTCGGTCTGAGCTCCGCGACGAGCTCGCGCGCCTGATCCTGGGCGGCGAGCTGACCCTCACCAGCTCCGAGGTCGCCGACAAGGGCGGGCTGAGCCTGGAGGACGGCCAGAGGCTGTGGCGCGCCCTGGGCTTCCCCGACACGGGCGAGGCGATCGCGTACGGCGATCCCGACGTCTCCGCGGTGGCGACCGTGGCCGCTGCCATCGAGTCGGGGGTGCTCGACGAGGAGACCGTCTTCCGCATCACCCGCGCGCTCGGCACCACGATGTCCCGCCTGGCCGACTGGCAGGTCTCGACCCTCGTCGACCAGGTCGAGCACGACGTCGAGGGCGGCAAGGCCAAGAGCCGTCTCGGCGCCGCTGTGGGCCTGGCCACTGACGCGGCGCCAGGGTTCGAGCAGCTCATGATCTACGCCTGGCGCCGTCACCTCGCCGCCGCCGCGGCCCGCATCGAGGCCTTGGGAGCGGCGGATGAAGAGCTGTTGTCGACGGTCGTGACGGTCGGCTTCGCGGACCTGTCGCGGTTCACCTCGTTGTCCAACGAGCTCGACGACTCGACGCTGGGCGCCCTGGTCGAGAACTTCGAGACCCGCTGCACCGACATCGTCACCGCGCACGGCGGCCGGGTCGTCAAGACCCTCGGCGACGCGGTCCTGTTCGTGATCGCCGATGCGCCCGAGGGCACTCGCACGGCGCTCGACCTCGTCTCGCAGATCTCGTCGCGCGACGACATGCCCGACATCCGCGTCGGCCTGGCGACCGGCTCGGCGATCAGCCGGCTCGGCGATGTGTTCGGCCCGCCGGTCAACCTCGCCGCACGGCTCTCGCACGTCGCGCGCAGCAACCGCGTGCTGATCGACGCAGCGACCGCCGCGACCCTCGGCGACGAGTTCGACACCCGGACCCTCCCGCCTCGTCCGCTGCGCGGGTTCGGCAACGTCTCGCCCATCACCGTGACCGAACGGCGCGGCTTCCGCTCCCGATAGTCTGTGGTCGTGCCTTCACCCCAGCTCGCAGTCATCGGCGGCGGCCAGCTGGCTCGCATGATGCAGCAGGCCGCGATCGGTCTCGGCATCCGCATCCGACTCCTCGCTGAGGCGCCCGACGTGTCCGCCGCCCAGGTCGTCCCCGATCACGTCGTCGGTGACTACACCGATCTCGACACGCTGCGGGCGATCGTGGCCGATGCGCCGGTCGTGACGTTCGACCACGAGCACGTACCCCCCGAGCACCTGCGGGCCCTCGAGGCAGAGGGTCACGCCTGCCGACCGGGGCCGCACGCGTTGTTGTACGCGCAGGACAAGGGCGACATGAGGATCCGGCTCGGCGCCTTGGGCGTGCCGTGCCCGCGCAACGCAGCCATCACGTCGCTCGCGGACCTTGAGTCTTTCGGCTTCCCGGCCGTGGTCAAGACGACGCGCGGCGGCTACGACGGCAAGGGCGTGTGGGTCGTACGCTCGGCAGCCGACGCCGACGAGGCGTTCGCGTCCGGCCGGTCGCTGCTCGCCGAGGAGCTCGTCGACTTCCGCCGTGAGCTGTCCGCACTCGTCGCCCGCTCGCCATCTGGTGAGGTGCGCACCTATCCCGTCGTCGAGTCCCGCCAGGCCAACGGTGTCTGCGCCGAGGTCATCGCTCCGGCGCCCGACCTCGACGACGGCCTGGATGCCGAGGCGCGTGCCATGGCCGAGCGCATCGCGACCGAGCTCGACGTCACCGGCATCCTCGCGGTCGAGCTGTTCGAGACAACCGACGGGCGACTCCTGGTCAACGAGCTCGCGATGCGCCCGCACAACACGGGTCACTGGTCGATCGACGGTGCCGTGACGAGCCAGTTCGAGAACCACCTGCGGGCGGTGCTGGACCTGCCGCTCGGCTCGACCGAGGCGCGTACGCCGTGGTCGGTCATGGTCAACATCCTGGGCGGCGCCGTCGAGGACCTCGAGGCGCAGCGCGCGGTCGTGCTGGCGGCCGAGCCCGACGTCAAGGTCCACCTCTACGGCAAGTCCGTCAAGGCCGGCCGCAAGGTCGGGCACGTGACGGCATACGGCTCACGATCTCGACGACGTGCTCGCCCGAGCCCGGCGTGCGGCAGCACTGTTCACAGACAGGAGTGGCTCATGACTGACTCAGCGCTCGCGTAGGCATCGTGATGGGCTCGGACTCCGACTGGCCCACGATGGAAGCCGCGGCGACGGCGCTGGGTGAGTTCGGCATCGCGTACGAGGCCGATGTCGTCTCGGCGCACCGCATGCCCGACGAGATGCTGGCGTACGGCCGCGATGCCCACTCGCGTGGCATCGAGGTCATCATCGCCGGCGCCGGGGGAGCGGCCCACTTGCCCGGCATGCTCGCCGCGGTCACCCCGTTGCCCGTGATCGGCGTCCCGGTGGCACTCAAGCACCTCGACGGCATGGACTCGCTGCTGTCGATCGTGCAGATGCCCGCAGGCGTGCCGGTCGCCACCGTGTCGATCGGCAATGCCCGCAACGCCGGGCTGCTGGCCGTACGCATCCTGGCCACCGGTGACGCGGCGCTGACCCAGAAGATGCTCGCCTTCCAGACCGAGCTCGCCGACATCGCACGTGCCAAGGGTGAGAAGATCCGCAACCCGCACGGCGGTCTCGGCTTCCGCTGACCCTGCCGTCAGCTCGTGTAGAGCTTCTCGGCGTACTGGGGACCGTAGTACGCCTGCAGCTCCTCCAGCGAGTCGTCGGGGCGCTCGAGGGACTTGGCGATCTGCGCGCGGCTCGGCACCGCGTCGGGGTGCCACGTCTCGGGGTCCCACAGCTTGGAGCGCAGGAACGCCTTGGAGCAGTGGAAGAAGATCTGCTCGACCGCGACCTCGAGGATCACCACCGGTCGGTGACCCTTGACGACCATCTGATCGGCGTACGGCGCGTCGGCCAGCAGCGTCGCTCGGCCGTTGACCCGCAGGGTGTCGCCGCGACCGGGGATCGACGAAGATCAGCCCGACGTGCGGGTTCTCCAGGATGTTGGCGAACCCGTCGGCCCGCTTGTTGCCGGGCCGCTCCGGGATCGCGAGCGTCGTGTCGTCGACGATGTGCGCGAATCCCGCCGGATCGCCCTTGGGCGAGACGTCGCACGCGCCACTGGCGTCAGATGTCGCGACGAGGCAGAACGGCGACGCCGCGAGCCACGCGCGGTGCTCGGGCAGGAACGCCTGGGAGTCCTTGTCGAGCGTGCGTTGCAGCGGGGTGCCGAGCAGGTCACGCAGCTCGGCCTCGTTCGTGATCTCGGTGCGCATACCGACGAATCTACCGGCGTACGTACGACGTGAGGGCCGTGAGTGTCGGGGTGGCCGGCGCCGAGGCGAAGCCGAACCGCACCGCCGGCTCCACCGGCCCGAGGCGTCCGAGCTCTTCGCCCTCCCATGTCGCCCGCGCGTCGACCAGGCGGCGAACGTCCCGTGCGGCGTACCACTCCGTGCTGCCGCCGCCTGCTGAGCCGTAGGTACGTACGCCCGGCATGACCCGCGCGGCGACCGGGTTGCAGACCTTGGCCCAGGTCGCCGTGCGCCGCACGGCCGGCGGCACGAGGCTCAGCAGCGGCGCGACCCACAGTCGCTGGCCGGGAGTGAAGCGTGCCTGCAGCGACCGGGTGTGCACCGACCACTCGTCGCCGCGCTCGACCGAGACCGGCTCGAGGCGGACCTCGTCGAACGCGTACGTCGACGCCACGAAGTCGGCAACGCTCTGGCGTGCCGCGAGCAGCGTGCGGTGCCCCGATCGGTCCTCGACCATGACGTCGGCGAACGGGCCGAACGGGCTCTCGTCCCAGATGCCCACCACGATCCGTACGCCCGATGACGTCCCGAACCCGGCGATGTGCCCGGTGAAGGTGCTGGTCATGCCGCCAGTGTGTCCGATGCCACGAAGCGATCGGTTGGGACCGCCCGGTGATCGGGGTATTATTACTTGGTCGTCCTACTATCGGGAGTCCACGTGTCCGACATGTTCGTCCTGTCCGAGGAGCACCAGGCCATTCGCGAGGCCGTCCGCGCGGTCGCCGAGGCCAAGATCGCCCCGTTCGCCGCCGACGTCGACGAGAACGCCCGCTGGCCCCACGAGGCGGCCGCCGCGCTGCTTGCCGCGGACTTCCATGCGCCGCACGTGCCCGAGGCCTATGGCGGAGCGGGCGCCGACGCGCTGGCCACGGTGCTGGTCATCGAGGAGGTCGCCCGTGTCGACGTCTCTGCCTCGCTGATCCCGGCGGTCAACAAGCTCGGCTCGCTGCCGCTGATGATCGCCGGCGACGAGCAGCTCAAGAAGAACTACCTCTCGCGCCTGGCCCACGGCGAGGGCTTCTCCTACTGCCTGTCCGAGCCCGAGGCCGGCAGCGACGCCGCCAACCAGAAGACCCGCGCGGTCCGCAGCGGCGACGACTGGATCCTCAACGGGGTCAAGCGGTGGATCTCCAATGCCGGCGAGTCCGAGTTCTACACGGTCCTGGCAGTCACCGATCCCGACAAGCGTACGAAGGGCATCTCGGCGTTCGTCGTCGAGAAGTCCGACGAGGGCGTGTCGTTCGGCGCCCCGGAGCGCAAGCTCGGCATCAAGGGCTCGCCGACTCGCGAGGTCTACCTCGACAACGTCCGCATCCCCGGCGACCGCATGATCGGCCCCGAGGGCACCGGCTTCGCCACGGCGATGAAGACGCTCGACCACACGCGCGTCACGATCGCCGCGCAAGCGGTGGGTGTCGCCCAGGGTGCACTCGACTACGCGCTCGGGTACGTCCAGGAGCGCAAGCAGTTCGGCCACAAGATCGCCGACTTCCAGGGCCTGCAGTTCATGCTCGCGGACATGGGCATGAAGATCGAGGCCGCACGGCAGTTGACGTACGCTGCCGCCGGTCGCTCCGAGCGTGGCGACAAGGACCTGACGTTCTTCGGCGCCGCTGCCAAGGCGTTCGCCTCGGACACCGCGATGCAGGTCACGACGGACGCCGTGCAGCTGCTCGGCGGCTACGGCTTCACCCGCGACTACCCGGTCGAGCGCATGATGCGCGACGCCAAGATCACCCAGATCTACGAGGGCACCAACCAGGTGCAGCGCGTCGTCATGGCCCGCCAGCTCCTCGCGGGAGTCCAGTCAACGCTCTGACAGCAGTCTCCGAGGGCACTAGCCTGCGGTGATGGACGACCTGGGCACCGTCGCGCGGGCGCTCGACCTCATGGTCGAGGGGCGGGCCCACCAGGTCGTGGTCGAGCTCGAAGGCCAGGCCGGATCGACGGCCCGGTCGATGACCGGCATGGCGGGCTTCTGGCTGGGCGAGTTCGAGGCGGCCGAGAGCGCGGGCCGCGCTGCTGTGACAGCTGCTGGGTCAGACGTCGACCGCCGCTTGGCCCTCGCTGTGGTGGCGCTCGCGGATGCCGGCCTCATGCGTCATGCACCCTCGCCGGCCCTGGATGACGCCGTCGCCGCCTTGGGTCCTTCGGGCGATGCGCTGGACGACTTCGTCCGCTATCTCGTCGCCGAGGCCGCGCTGACGCAGGCGCGTCTCGGGGTTGCCGCATCGGTGTGGGACGACTCGGTCACCGAGTCGTGGCGGGGGCATTCCTACCGGGCCATGATGCTGGCGACGGGCGCACGGATCGCAGCGTTCGGCGGCCGTATCGACGAGGCACAAGGGTCGGCTCGGGAGGCCATGGCAGAGGCCGACAGCGAGCGAGCCCGTCTGCTCACGATGTCCGTGGCTGGACTGGTCTCCGGCAACAGCTCTGATGTCACGTCGACCGCCACCCTCGTGGACGAGATCGAGGCGGCCGAGCTGGTCCCCCATGACCACTTGAGCCGCGGGCTCCATCTGCTGGCGGCTTTCGCCGCGGTCGCGATCGGCGACGTCGCGCACAGCGCCTCGCTCGTCCTCATCGCCGGCGGCGACGCGGGCTTGTCCCGCTTCACGATCATCGACCGGGCCCTGGGGCTGGAGCTTCTCGTTGCCGCTGCGGTCGCACTGGGCGATCGGGACGCAGCGGAGGCCTGGGGCGCCCAGGCGGAGCCTCTCGCCGACCACCCGATCGCCCGCCCGACGATCCAGCGGCTCAAGGCCCGCCTCGCCGAGCTGGCCGGCGACCGCGAACGTGCGATCGAGCTGGCCGAGCTGGCAGCCGACGGATGCCGGCTGGACGACCGGAACGTGGAGCTGGCCGAGACGGAGGTCGTCCTGGCGCGGATACGCGTGGCCGGCAACGACCTGTCGACGGCCAGCCGGTCGATGCGCGAGCTGGTCGCCGCCAGCGATCGACTCGGCCATCACGCCGTACGTCGTGCTGCCGGCCAGACCTTGGGCCGTGCGGGCCGCCGCCTGCCTCCGGTGATCGGCGAGGGGTGGGCAGCCCTGTCGGCACGAGAAGCCGAGATCGCGCACCTGATACTGGCCGGGCAGGAGACGACGCAGATCGCCAAAGGCCTGTTCATCTCGCCCCACACGGTGCGGGTCCACACGTCGCGGATCCTCGCCGCGTTCAGCGTCGGCACGCGCGTACAGCTCTTGGCGCGCGCAGGCGCCGCGCAGGTCGCGACGTCGCCGATGGCTGCGGCGCTGACGCCGCGTCAGTGCGAGGTCGTGGCGTTCGTGGCCGAGGGCCTGTCGAACGCCGACATCGCAGACCGGCTCTGCGTCTCCGTGAAGGCCGTCGAGAAGAACGTCTCGGCGGCGCTTCGCCGCTCGGGTGCTCGGTCACGACTCGACCTCGCCCGCAGCTGGGGTGCCGGCTCAGTGGAGCTTGTCGTCGGCGAGGGCGAGGAGCTTGCGGCCGAGGTCCTCGAGCGCGGGCTGCTCGAGCCCCTTGGCCTGCTGGAGCGTGATGAGCGCGATGACCTTGCCGTCAGTGGTGCCTCCGGCGGTCTGGAGGCTCTCGCCGCCGAAGACCGTGCCGAACGCGAGGAACGCCTTGCTGCCGATCCCGTCGACCACGACGACCTTGGGTGAGTCCATGGCGCCGGCCGCCCCTGACTGCGCGCCCTCGAACCCGCCCGTGCCCGGGTCGTCGGGCATCGCCGTGATCGAGCCCGACACGGCGCGCGGATCGTCTTGCTTGAACCCGCACCCGCCGCCCGGCTGCGTCTCCGTGGTCACGGCCGCGCCGACGACGGCCCCGAACTCCTCGGCCGTGAAGGCCGTGCACAGGTCTTCTGGGATCTTCGGGGCAGAGCCCGTGGTGGCGGCGGCCGGCTTGTCGTCGGATGCCGAGGTCTTGGCTCCGTCACTGCCTGATCCGCAGGCGGCGACGGTCACGACCATCGTGACGGCGACGAGCGTACGTGCGGGCAGTGACAGGCGCATGGATCGATCCTTCGGCAGGTGTGATGGTCAGGTGCTTCAGTCGGCGTCGCTGAGACGGCCCCTGGCCCGCCTCAGCGCCCGATAGAACGTCGCGCGGCTCAGGTGCAGCTCCCGCTGGGCCACGAGATGCCCACCGTGAGGGTCGAGGTAGCCGCGCACGATCGCGCTGTGCATCAGCACGTCTGCGGCCGAGCTGCCGAAGGCGGCGTCGACCTGCTCGCGTACGAGCCGACGAGCGGCGTCCGCCCGCGCGGGCGCGCTGCCCTGGCTGCCGGCGAAACGGGAGCCGGCCAGCCAGTCGTCGTCGTGGAACCTGCGTACGGCCTCGATCAGCGAGCCGTCGTGGTGCGGCAGGAACGTACGGATCAGCCCCACGACCTCGTCCGCGGCCTCCTCGATGAGGAGCCGGTCCGCGTCTCCGAGGGGCCCGGCGCTCAGTCGCTGGACGACGAGGTCGTGCAGGCCCCCAGTGGGCTTGAGCACCTGGATGTCGACCGCCATGCAAGCAGGATGACCGCTGGTGGCGCCGTACGTCCGCAGGTTGGGGGTAGGGATGCGGCGTAATGACCGGTGCTGCCCGCGCAGCTCGTTCGCTAGTCTGGGTGGCCGAAAGTGGGGTGCTCGATGCTCGCGGACCTGCCGTCATTCGCCACGTTCCAGCACGTGGGAGCCAGGGACGGCTTCGAAGCCGTCAGCTTCCGTCACCCGCAGGCGATTCCCGACACGTACCTTCTCGAAGGCGGCACGGCGGCGCTCGAGGACGGTGTGCCGTGGGCGGTCCAGTACCGCATCGAGGTTGACGAGGCCTGGGAGACGAGGCGCGTCGAGGCTGTCGGGATCTCCTCGCTCGGCCATCACACGCTCCACGCCGAGTGCCGCGACGGTCGCTGGCGGGTCAACGGCACGGAGCGACCAGATCTCGACGGCTGTGTCGACATCGACTTCGAGACCTCTGCAGTGACCAACACTCTCGCGGTGCACCGCCTCGACCTGTCCGCGGTCACTCCGCAGGACGTACCAGCAGCGTTCGTCCGCGCCGACGACCTCCGGGTCGAGCGGGTGGAGCAGTCCTATCTGTGCACCGATCGCAGTGAGGACCGAATTGTCTTCGACTACTCCAGCAGGACTTTCGACTTCGCGTGCGAGCTCGTGTTCGACGCCTCGGGCGTCGTCATCGACTATCCCGGCATCGGGCGCCGTCACGCCTAGCCGCTCCGCCTAGGCTCGTGATGTGAGCCTGCTGCCGTTCGACCTGCCGCCGGCTTTCCTGGCGGCGGCGAGTCGCAGCCCGCAATGGGCAGCGTGGGTCGACGGCGTGCCGCGCACCGTGCGCGAGCTGCTCGACGAGTGGGATCTCGTGGCCGACGGCGAGCCGATGCACGGCTGGACCTCGCTGGTCGTGCCGGTACGCGCTGGTGGCCGTGCAGCGGTGCTCAAGGTCGCGTGGCCGTACGAGGAGTGCCAGCACGAGATCCTCGCGCTGCAGCACTGGCACGGCAGGGGAGCGGTCCGGATGCTGCGGGCCGATCCGCGACGCAACGCGATGCTGCTCGAACGGCTCTCGACGCGAGACCTGACCCGGATGGACGTCGTCGAGGCGTGCGAGGTCATCGCCGGGCTGTACGCGCGCCTGCACGTCCCGGCGCCGCCGCAGATGCTCACCCTGAGCTCGTACATCCGCCGCTACACCGACGACCTCGAGCGGCTGCCCAAGGACGCGCCCATCCCACGCCGGATCGTCGACCAGGCCGTACGCCTCGGTCGCCACCTCGTCGAGGACCCGGCGACGGATGGCACGCTGATCCACGGTGACCTGCACTTCGAGAACGTCCTCGCCGGCGAGCGCGAGCCGTGGCTGGCGATCGACCCCCAGCCGGTCTCGGGCGACCCGCACTACGAGGTGGCCATGCTGCTCTTCAACCGGTGGGACGAGATCGTCGCCTCCGGTGACGTACGCGAGGCCGTGCGGCGCCGATTCCACACCGCCGTCGATGTCGCCGGACTCGACGAGGACCGGGCCCGCGACTGGGTCATCGTCCGTGAGGCGCACAACGCGATGTGGGCGATCGAGGACGGTGACGATCCCGACCGCGTCACGACGGCGATCGCGATCATCAAGGCCGTACAGGACTAGTACGCCTGGGGCATCAGCGTCTCGACGATGCGGTCGACGTACGCCGTGAACGCCTTGCCCTTGGGCAGCCGGTCGGGCGTGGCATGCGCGAGCTGGGCGTGGCCGAGATATGCCGCGTACGCCAGCAGCGCGCGGTCGCGTGCCTGCGGCTTGGACAGTCCCTGCTCGGCGAACAGCGACTCGAGCGTCGACATGCGTCGTGCGGTGACGCGGGTCAGCACAGGAGCCACCAGCGGATGATCGGCGTGCGGCTGCAGGGCAAGCTCGATCGAGCCCGCCCCGGGCGTCTGGGTGACCGCCCCGAGCACGAGCCGCAGCAGGACTCGCAACCTGTCCGCTCCCTCTGCTGCCCGCTCGACGGTCGCGATGACGCCGTCCGTGTCGCGGCGCTCCCACAGCGCAAGCGCAGCCGCGATCAGGTCGTCGCGCCCTGAGAAGTGCCAGTAGAAGCTGCCCTTGGTCGCGCCGAGCGTCTTGGCGATCGGCTCCACCGCCACGGCGGGCAGTCCGTTTCGCTCCAACGCGGCGAGCGCCGCGGCGCTCCAGTCGTCCGCGGTCAGCGTTGTGCGAGAGCCCTTGGCAGAAGTCATGTCCATACGCTACCGTATGGATGTCCTCCATACGGAGGCGTATGGAGGAAATTGTCATGGTGACAAATGTGCACGAAAGACTCATCCCCGTTCCGGCGGCTCTCGTCGGGGAGTCGCTCGACCGGGTCGGCAGCGCCGATGACCCGTGGTGGCCGTCGCCCGCGTGGCCGCCGATGGTGTTGGAGGCGCCGCTGGGCATCTGGGTCCGCGGCAGCCACGGCCCGATCCGCTACCAGGTGACCGAGTACGTCCCGGGCCGGCGCGTCGTGTTCACGTTCGACGACGGGGTCGGGCTGCACGGCAGCCACCGGTTCGAGGTCGTTCCGCAGGGGCCGGAGTCCTGCTTGGTGCGGCACGTCGTGGAGGGCCGCACGACCGGAACCATGCGGCTCGTGTGGCCGCTGGCGATGCGCTGGCTGCACGACGCCGTCGTCGAGGACCTGATGGACCGCGTCGAGACCGATCGCCGGGCATCCGCCCGCGCAGCGTGCCCGGTGGTCGTGGTGGGTCCGGCAGATCAGGCGGATGACCCGTCCACGGGTGGCCGCTGTGCCGGTCCCGGCGACGCCGCTGCTGGAGAACGCGTTGCCCCACGTCGACTGGGCCGATGCCTACGCCGTGCGGCGGCCGGCCGGCAGCTCGTCGGATCCGCAGGTGTGGGCCGATGCCGTGTTCCATGCGCCGCCGCTGTGGGTCGGGGCGCTCATGGCCGCGCGTGAGTCGCTCGTACGCCTCGTGGGCATCGACCGGGCCGGTGGGAGTGCCTTCGACCCGGTGGCGCGCACGGACGACGAGGTGCTGCTCGGCATCGACCAGAGTCATCTGGGTTTCCGCGCGTCGGTGCTCTGCGAGCCGGAGCGGGTCGTCGTGAGCACCGTCGTCCAGCTGCACAACCGCCGCGGGAGGTTCTACTGGCTCATCGTGCGCCGGGTGCATCCGGCCGTCGTACGAGCGATGCTGCGGCGTGCCTCCGAGCAGGGTGCCGGTGGCGCGAAGCCGTCCCCGCTCGCTGACGCGGAACAGTCGTGGCAGGCTGGCTCCATGCCTTTCGTGACCTTTCAAGCGCTCTGCATCGACGCCAACGACGTCTCCGCGGTCAAGGACTTCTGGGCCGAGCACACTCGGCCTCGAGGTCGAGGAGCTCAAGGACGGCGACGCCCATCTGCGCGGCACCAAGGCCGGCGAGGACGTGTGGATCAACGCCGTGCCCGAGCCGAGGACCGTCAAGCAGCGCGTGCACCTCGACGTCCGGGCCGAGTCGATGGAACCGTTCGCCGGCTTCGAACGGATCTCCAAGGAGGGCGAGCACGCCTGGACCACGCTCGCGGACCCGGAAGGTGGCGAGTTCTGCGTGTTCACGTACGACGAGCCGCCGGCACAGAAGTTCAAGTCCATCGTGGTCGACTCCGCCGACCACGTCGCGATCTCCGACTGGTGGGCCGGCGTCATCGGCGGCAAGGTCAGTCACGACGACGGCTACTCGCCGCTCGAGGAGGTTCCCGGGCTGTCGACCGAGGGCTTCGACTTCGTGCCGGTGCCCGAGCCCAAGACCGTCAAGAACCGCATCCACTGGGATGTCGAGTCTGCTGCCCGGCGTGACGCTCGACGACCTGGTGGCCGCAGGCGCCACGGTCCTGACGCCCGCAGGGGAGAGGTCCTGGACCGTCATGGCCGATCCCGAGGGCAACGAGTTCTGCGTCTTCCCGAGCGAGTGACGCCGGCGGTCAGGCGGCGCGTGGTGGAATGAACCCGTGCCTGCACTCGACCTGAACACCGACGTCGTCAGCCTGACCGCCGCGCTCGTCGACATCCCTTCGGAGAGCCTCGACGAGCAGGTCATCGCCGATGCGGTCGAGGCGGCCCTGCGGGTGCTGCCGCACCTCGAGGTCGTACGCGATGGTCACACGATCGTCGCCCGTACGTCGCTCGGCCGGTCCGAACGCGTCGTCATCGCCGGGCACCTTGACACGGTGCCGGCCAACGGCAACCTGCCGTCGCGGCTGGACGGCGAGATCCTCCACGGCCTGGGCACCTGCGACATGAAAGGCGGGGTGGCGATCGCACTCCTGATGGCCGCGGCGGTGCCCCAGCCGGTCCGCGACGTCACCTACGTGTTCTACGAGGGTGAGGAGATCGCCGCGGAGCACAACGGTCTCGGTCGGCTGGCCCGCGAGCGTCCCGAGCTGCTCGCCGGCGACTTCGCGATCCTCATGGAGCCCTCCAACGCCGGCGTCGAAGCCGGCTGCCAGGGCACGATGCGCGTCGACATCCGCACGGCCGGCGAGCGCGCCCACACGGCTCGCGCCTGGATGGGCAGCAACGCGATCCACGCCCTCGCCCCCGTGCTCGACGGCCTCAACGCGTACGTCCCACGCACCGTCGAGATCGACGGGCTGACGTATCGCGAAGGTCTCAACGCCGTCGCGATCAGCGGCGGGGTGTCGGGAAATGTCGTGCCCGACGAGGCCGTCGTGACGGTCAACTACCGCTTCGCCCCGGACCGCAGCGAGGAGCAGGCGCACCAGCACCTCCAGGAGACGTTCGAGGGCTTCGGCCTCACCGTCACCGACTCCGCACCCGGCGCGCTCCCCGGGCTCTCGCACCCGGCCGCGGCGGCGTTCGTCGAGGCGGTGGGTGGCGAGGTGCACCCCAAGTTCGGCTGGACCGATGTCGCCCAGTTCACCCTGCTGGGCATACCGGCGGTCAACTACGGGCCCGGTGACCCCACGTTCGCCCACAAGGCCGACGAGCACGTACCCGTCGAGCACCTTCACCGGGTGCGCGACCGACTCGAGAAATGGTTGACCACATGACGACTGCCGACAAGCCCAGGCCCGACCACCGGAAGGGGCCGGTACGCCTTCGCGGCTCCCAGCGCCCGACCAGCACGACCGACCAGCGGCTCCTCGACTCGCGCGGCCCCAGCGACTGGGTGCACACCGATCCGTGGCGGGTGCTGCGCATCCAGTCCGAGTTCGTCGAGGGCTTCGGCGCACTCGCCGAGCTCGGTCCGGCCGTCAGCATCTTCGGCTCGGCCCGCACCAAGCCCGACGACCCGATGTACGAGGCCGGCCGCCAGATCGCCGCGCGGCTCTGCGGCGAGGGCTATGCCGTGATCACCGGCGGCGGTCCCGGCGCGATGGAGGCGGCCAACCGCGGCGCGAGCGAGTGCGGCGGCGTGTCCGTCGGGCCTCGGCATCGAGCTCCCGCACGAGCAGGGCATGAACGAGTGGGTCGACCTCGGCATCAACTTCCGCTACTTCTTCGTCCGCAAGACGATGTTCGTCAAGTACGCCCAGGGCTATGTCGTGCTGCCGGGCGGCTTCGGCACGATGGACGAGCTGTTCGAGGCGCTGACGCTGGTGCAGACCCAGAAGATCACGTCGTTCCCGATCGTCCTGTTCGGCACGGAGTACTGGGGCGGGCTGATCGAGTGGCTGCGCTCGACGATGCTCACCGACGGCAAGATCGGCCAGCCCGACATCGACATGCTGCACCTCACCGACGACGTCGACGAGGCCGTCGAATGGTTCGTCGCCAAGGACAACTGACCCCATCCCGACCTCCGCGATTTGTGGAGTTACAGGCGCTAAACCGCCTGGATAACGCCTCTAACTCCACAAATCGCGGAGCTGTGGAGGCGGTCAGAACCGGATGGCGTCGATGATCTTGACCCGGACGGCGATGAGGGCGGGCAGCAGGCCGGCCAGGCTGCCCACCGCCAACGACACGACGAGGCCCAGCACCGCCGCGGAGAACGGGAACGGCGGGATGTCGGTGACGCCCGTGATGACGTGATCGGCGATCAACGGGCTGTTGACGATGCCCACAGCACCGATGACGCCGACGAGGCCGGCCACGAACGTCGCGACCACGCTCTCCATCATGACCGAGAAGAACACGCGCGACGTGGTCGCGCCGAAGCTGCGGCGAATGCCGATCTCGCGGATGCGTTGCTTGATCGTGACCAGCGCGATGTTGAGCAGGCTCATGGCGCCGAGCAGCAGGATGAGCGCGCTGATGCCCCCGACGACGTACTTGAACGTCTTGAAGGAGTCGTCGCGGTCGGCGGAGTCCTGCCGGTCGAGCTGGACCTGGAGACCTGAGAGGTTCGACTGGAGCTCCTGGCGAACGGCCTTGCTCAACGGCTTGGCGTCCTTGGGCGGCACCCACATCAGGAAGTTGATGTCGAACATCTGCTGGCTCGCGCCGAACCATCGGTCGTACGCGTCGAACAGGATGTAGGCGGTCGGGCCACCCGACTGCTCGTCCTTGCGGACCTGGCCGATGATCGTGGCGGTGATCGCGTTCTCGCCCTGGAACGTCACCGTGGCCGGGAGCGATCGGGGTCCCAGACCGAGCGCTTTGAGCATGCGCGCGTCGACCACGATCGCGGGGCTGAGGTTCTGCGCATCAGCGTTGCTCAGCCACCTGCCCTGCTGGGGGACCAGGCGCCTCAGGTCGGCGTATGCGACGTCGACGGCGCGCAGGGTGACGTGCCGCGGACCCTTGGGCATGATCGCGCTCGCCTCGGCCTCGCCGATCGCGGACTGGTAGGTGATGTCGAAGTCGCGCATCGTCTCGCTGAACACCTGGCGCGTCTCGGCGGTCGGCGCGGGTTCGCCGGACTCGCTGTAGGCATAGATCCCGTACGTCGTGGGCCGGCCGCCCTCGCGCTCGGCCTGCTCGACGAGAGCCTGCTTGGCGATGCTGCTGACGGCGACCGCTGTGGTCAGGGCACACACCGCGACGCCCACCCCGATCAGCGAGAGCAGGACGCGCAGCCGGTGGATGCGGAGCTCCTGCCAGGCCTCCGCGACCGCCGCGGCGAACCCCGTCATGCCGGTACCACCAAGAAGAGCCAACGATACGGCGGCACCGGCATGAGTGCCTTGAGGATTCCTTCGCTGCGCTCAGTCATGCGGGCACGTCGACGAGGCTGTGCAGCCGGCCGCCCTCGAGGCGGAATCGCTGGCGAGCCATCCGTGCGACGTCGACGTCATGCGTGATCGTGATGAGGGCCGCGCCGGTCTCGTGCGTGATGCCGTCGAGCAGGCTCATGACCTCGCTGCCGGTCTCGAGGTCGAGTGCGCCCGTCGGCTCGTCGGCGAGCACGATCTTGGGTCCGCGGACGATCGCGCGCGCGATCGCGACGCGCTGCTGCTCCCCGCCGGAGAGGCTCTCGGGCATCGAGTCGATCCGCGCACCCAGTCCGACCCGCTCGAGCATCGTCGCGGCGATCTCCTTGCGCTTCCAGAACAGGTTGCCGGGCGCGTACATCAGGGGCGCCGCGACGTTCTCCAGCGCCGTGCGGCCGGGCAGCAGGTTGAACTGCTGGAACACGAACCCGACATCGCGACCCCGGGCGCGAGCGGCGGCGCGCGCCCGCAGCGTGCGGATGTCGTGGCCGGCCCACTCGAGCGTGCCGGTCGTCGGCCTGTCGAGCAGGCCCAACAGGTTGAGCAGCGTCGACTTGCCGGTGCCCGAACGGCCGATGATGCCGATGTGGTCGCCGGTGGAGACCGTGAGGTTGACGCCGGTGAGGATGTGCAGGTCGGTCTCGTCCGGGAGCTTGACGGTCCGGGTCACCTCGGTGAGTCGCAGCAGCTCGGACATCAGCCGACCGCCGTCCCCATGTCCTCGCCGGCCATCTGATCGGGCGAGGCACCCGGGACGAACTCGAGGATCTCCTCGCCTTCCTTGAGGCCCTTGCGGATCTCGACGATCTGCCCGTCGCTCAGGCCGAGACGTACGCGACGAGGGGTCGGCTCACCATCCTCGAGCACCCACACCGTGCCGGTGCCGACGAGTCCGCGGACAGCCGTGATGGGCACGACCAGCACGTCCTCGGCGCGTCCGGCGTTGATCGACATCGTCATGCTGAGGCCGTCGAACACGCGTACGTCCTCGGGGACCCGGCACGTGACGCTGGCGCCACCTTCGCCACCCTCACCGCCGTCGCCCTCCGGGCCGCTGAAGCCGGGAATCGATCCCTTCCTCGTCGTTCGCCGGGGTGTCCGCGGCGGTGTCGGTCGACGGGTCACCGATCGCCAGGTCGCCGCACGCGAACGGCTTGGGGCCACCCGTGATCGACACCTTGGCGGAGCGGGGCATCTTCAACAGGCGGTACTGGTCGACGGGCTTGATGGAGCCCGTGGCCCGGAAGGTGTCGAGCCTGACCGTCGCGACGGCGTCGCCCTTGGTGACCGGGTCGTCCAGCTCCTTGGGGAAGCCGCTGATCCGGCCGGCCTTGGTCGCCAGCACGTTGTAGTAGTGGACCTGAGGCTTGGCGGCCTTTCTCGTCGTCATCGCTGGAGGTCTCGGGCTCCTCCTCCGACTTGATCTGCAGGATCGGCTGGCCGACCTTGACCTTGGCACCGACAGGCAGGAAGAAGTAGCTGACGATGCCGTCGTGGTCGGCCTTGGCCGTGACCGGCGGGTCGACCTTGATCGTGCCGTGCAGCGTGAGCGTGTTCTCGACCGTCCCACGACTGACCCCGGCGTTGTGGACGGGGATCTTCCCCGTCGGCTCGAGGCCGCTGCGCGGTGGCTCGGGATCGTCGTTGCCGAAGGCCATGACGGCCAGGCTGATCGCGATCGTCGAGAAGATGAGCACCCAGGCAACCGGCAGCACCACTTTGCGAAAGACTCTCACCGTGTGTCGTTCCTCGCTGTCGGCAGATCGGGAACCTGCATCGTACGCGGTTTGTGACACGCGCGACTCGAACCGGTGGAACGTGTTCCGGCGGGTCGGGTCAGGCGAGGCCGCGGCGGGCCACCGCAGGCGGCCGGTCGCCGCGGATCGACGCGACGACGTCGAGGACCTGCCGGGTCTCCGCGACGTTGTGGGCGCGGAACACCCGCGCCCCCTGCCACGCCGACACAGCGGTCGCGGCCAGCGTGCCCGGCAGTCGATGGTCCTTGTCGACGTCGAGCGTCTCGCCGATGAAGTCCTTGTTGGACAGCGCGACCAGCACGGGCCAGCCGGTCGCCACGAGCTCGTCGAGCCGGCGGGTCAGCTCGAGGCTGTGCCGGGTGTTCTTGCCGAAGTCGTGCGTGGGGTCGATCAGGATGCCGTCACGCCGTACGCCGGCTTCGACGGCGCGCTCGGCGAGCGACGTCACGGTCTCGATGACGTCGGCGACCACATCGTCGTACGCCGAGCGGTGCGGGTCAGTGCGCGGACCGATGCCGCCGGTGTGGCTGCACACCAGGCCGGCACCGTGCTGCGCGGCGACCGCGGCGAGCTCCGGGTCGTGACCCGACCAGGTGTCGTTGACCAGGTCTGCCCCGAGCCGGCACAGCTCATCGGCGACCTCGCTGCGCCAGGTGTCGACGCTGATCACGAGGTCGGGGAAGCGCGATCGCGCCTCGGAGACGAAGTCGGCCGTCCGTCGCAGCTCCTCGTCGGCATCGACGTCGGGACCGTAGCCCGCTCGTACGCCCCCAACATCCACGAGGTCGGCACCATCGCGCACGGCTTCGCCGAGGCGTACGAGGGCGGGCTCGAGGTCGAACGTCGAGCCGTTGTCGTAGAACGAGTCGGGCGTGCGGTTGATGATCGCCATCAGCGCGAGCTGTCCGGGCGCGAACGTCCGGGTGCCCAGACGCAGAGTGTCAGGGGCAGATGGCAGAGTCACACTCGTGAGCGTAACGACCGATGGCGACGTGATCGTGCGTTGCCCGTGGGGCAACGACCCGGCGATGATCGCCTATCACGACACCGAGTGGGGCCGGGAGCTGCGCGGCGACCGTGAGCTGTTCGAGCGCATGTCCCTCGAGGCGTTCCAGTCCGGTCTCTCCTGGGCGATCATCCTGCGCAAGCGCGACAACTTCCGCGAGGCATTCTCCGGCTTCGAGCCCGAAGCTGTCGCGGCGTTCGGTGACGCCGACATCGCGCGGCTGCTCGACGACGCCGGCATCGTGCGCAACCGCCTCAAGATCGAGGCGACGATCAGCAACGCCCGCACGCTCCTCGAGCTCGACGAGTCGTTCAGCGACCTGCTGTGGTCGTTCGCACCGCCTGCCGCGCCGGCGCCGACTTCGTACGCCGAGGTGCCGGCCACGACGGCCGAGTCGATCGCGATGGCCAAGGCGCTCAAGAAGCGGGGCTTCCGGTTCTTCGGCCCCACGACGGCCTATGCCCTGATGCAGGCCACCGGCATGGTCAACGACCACCTCGAGGGCTGTGTTGCCCGGGCCGAGGCCGCCCGCGGCCGAGCGTGAGGGCAGGTTGAGCGATCCGCGCCGAAGGCGCCAGATGTCGAAACCCCGTGAGATGACTTGGCAACGGTCGCTGCTTAGGCGTGGCTCCCCGAAATCGCTGTCCCCGGCGCCTACCATCCGGACATGGCTTCAACTCGGAGAAACCCCCGATCCCGCAGGGCACTCGGTGCCACCGGACTGCTGATCACAGCTGTGCTGGTGGCAATCGCGGGCATCGTCGTCTCGACGGTGCCGGTGTTGATCGCTGCCACGACGTACGCCGTCCTGACCGGCGTGATCGCGGCCCGGCTGCTGTCCAACGAGCTCGCTGAACGGCGACGCACGTGGGCCCTCGAGCGTTCCGTCATCGTCGACGACAACCGCCGCGCAGCCGTGGCGCGATCGCGCGAGCACATCGAGTTCGCCAACCAGATGGGCTCTCGGATCAGGCTCCGTGAAGAGCAGCTGGACGAGCTGCGCGACTCGCTGGTCACCGCCGAGATCGACCTCGCCAAGGTGCGCGAGCGGGTGTCTGAGGAGCGTGCGCGCAGCAAGGCGCTCCAAGCGGACACCGAGGCCGCGAAGTCCGACCTCGAGTCGGCCCAGTTCGACCTGGCGAGGGCGCTCGACGCACTCGCCGAGAGCGAGAGCGCCGAGCTCGACGCTCGTGCCCAGCTGCTCGCGTGGGAACAGACGGCCTCGGACAACGAGCACCGTCAGCACGACCGCTCTGCCTGAATGGGCTAGCGCCCCTCGAAGGCCGGCTTCTCCTTGGCGAGGAACGCCTGCACGGCAGCAGCGTGGTCTGCTGACTTGCCGGTCAGCGCCATCTTCTGGCCTTCGTGCTCGAGCGACGCGGGCAGGTCATGCGTCGCCGAGAACGCCAGCGAGCGCTTGATCGCGCCGAGGGCGAGCGTCGGTCCGTCCGCCAGCGAGCGGGCGAGTGAGGCGACCTCGGCGTCGAAGTCGGCATCGTCGACGACCTTCGTGGCCAGGCCGAGGGCGTATGCCTCGTCGGCCGGGATCGTCCGCGGCTGCATCAGCAGCTCGGTCGCCTTGCCGTAGCCGACGAGCCGGGGCAGCGTCCACGACGATCCGGTGTCGCACGACAGCGCGATGCCGGCGAAGGCGAGGTTGAAGCCGGCCGAGCGGCGTACGAGGCGGAAGTCGGCGGCGAACGCCAGCGAGGCGCCGGCTCCGGCTGCGACGCCATTGACGGCGGCGATGACGGGCTTGGGCATCGTGGCGATCGCGGTCACGGCGGGGTTGTAGTGCTCGGCCACGGTGGTGCCGAGCGAGGAGCTGCCTTCCTGCAGGTCGGCAACGTGCTCCTTGAGGTCCTGGCCGACGCAGAACGCCCGCCCGGTGCCGGTGAGAACGACGCAGCGGACTGCGCTGTCTGCGGCCGCAGCATGCAGCGAGTCGCGCAGTGCGACCTTGGTCGCGAGGGTGAGGCTGTTCATCCCATCGGGCCGGTTGAACGTCACGGTGCCCACGCCGTCGACCACCTCGTAGGTGACAGGCGGTGCGCTCTGGTCGGTCATCAATGCCTCCTGGGTGGGACTGCGGTCGAACGTCCTTCGGCCATAGGCGATAATAGGAGGCACGCTTCCCGCCGTAGCGGTGGGAGCTCCAGATCGAGAGGGGAACTGATGGCCGCCATGAAGCCACGGACCGGAGACGGCCCGATGGAGGTCACCAAGGAAGGGCGCTGCATCGTCATGCGCGTCCCGCTCGAGGGCGGCGGACGTCTTGTCGTCGAGCTCAACAATGAGGAAGCAGCCACGTTGGGCGACCAGCTCAAAGCGGTCTGATGTACGGGCTGACCGTTCGCTGGTCGTTGGCGGACGCACCCAAGGGCACGCTCAAGGCCCTTCGCAGCTACGTGGAGGACGAGTCCTTCGCGAAGTTCGCTGCTCTCGACGGGCTGCGGTTCAAGTCGTGGCGTGCCCGCAAGGGTGAGTGGTTCGAGGGCACCTACGTGTTCGTCTCCGACGAGGCGAGGGCTGCCTTCCAGGCCAGCTTCGAGAAGAAGGCCGCCGACTCCGCCGGTTCCAAGATCATCGGCAGCGCACCGATCACGATCGAGGCCTGCGAGATCGTCGCCGTCGTACGCGGCAAGGCCGGCTTCCGCTCCTCCGCCAGCTTCGAGCACGAGAAGTCGGAGGACTGAATCGCGCTCCGCGCGATTCACGTCCGCAGAGGCTAGCGAAGCGTGAGCGATTCACGGCGAAGCCGTCAGCGCGAAGCCCGACGACGACTGAGGCGCAGCGTGGAACCCCAGAGCGGTGACCCGCAGGCTCCGTTCCGCGAGGTGCGCTTCACGACGGAGCATGACGCGAAGCGGTCCCGGGCAGGTGCGATTGAGACCGCCTTGGGTGGCCTGGTCGTCGTGGCACTGCCGATCTTCGTCTCGATGCCCTGGTGGGCGATCCTCTTGGTCGTCCTGGGTGGTGTCCTGATGCTGGCGTTCGCCGCCCATCTGCGCTGGGCCGAACCTCAGAGCGCTGCGGACACGGCACGGCTCGAGAGCGAGGGCATCACCGCGCGGGCGCAGATCGCCGATGCCGAGGACGTGCCTGATGTCGGTGTCCTTCACCGCATCTCACTACTCGTGGGTGCGGATGGGCTCACGGCGTTCGAGGCCACGCACCTGTGCTCCAACCAGGTGTGTCAGAACGCCGTCGCCCGCCATCGACGCGGCGAGCCGGCCGCGCTGCCGGTCTTCGTGTCACCGGCCCCAGGCGAGTGGATGGTGTCCCACCGACGCTCTACGTGAGCAGCTGAGCGGCCAGCAGGCCGTCACCGAGGGGCAGCAGCACGCTGCGGAGCCGCTCGTCGTTCTTGACCCGCTGCACGACGTCGCGGATCGCCGACGTCTCGGGATCGCGCTGCGCGGGGTCGGCGACGCGATCGTGCCACAGGGCGTTGTCGAACACGATGATCCCGCCGGGGCGTACGAGCCGCATGGCCTGGTCGAGGTACTCGCCGTACTCGACCTTGTCGCCGTCGAGGAAGACCACGTCGTAACCGGCATCCGTCAGGCGAGGCATGACGTCGAGACCCGCTCCGGCGATCAGCCGGAACCGCTGGGGCGCGTAGCCCGCCTCGGTGAACGTCTCACGGGCGAGCCGCTGGTGCTCGGCCTCGAGGTCGACCGAGGTCAGGACGCCGTCGGGCTGCATGCCGCGCAGCAGCCACAGGCCGGACACGCCAGTGCCGGTGCCGATCTCGGCGACGGCCTTGGCCTGCACGACCGAGGCGAGGAACGACAGCGCAGCGCCACCGCCAGGACCCACGGGGATCACGCCGACCTCGTCGGACCGGCGTCGCGCAGCGGCGAGATGATCGTCCTCGCTCATGAAGTCCTCGGCGTACGCCAGGCTGGCTGCGGTGGTGATGGTCGGCTCCTCCGTCGGTGTGGTCAAGGTCAGACTATCCGCGCCAGAGGCGTTGGCCGTGGAGGCTCAACCATGTGACGTTCGGGGAATCTGGGGAACAGTCAGCAGTTTCCATGCGTTCTCTCAGGTACGGGGTGTTCGATCGATGCATGAAGGAAGACAACGTGACCACGGCAACGCTCGACTGGGACGACATCGTCGCGGAACACTCCGCGCGGGTCTACCGGCTTGCCTACCGCCTGACCGGCAACCGTCAGGACGCCGAGGACCTGACGCAGGACGTCTTCATCCGCGTCTTCCGCTCGCTCGACTCCTACGAGCCCGGCAACTTCCCCGGCTGGCTGCACCGCATCACCACGAACCTCTTCCTCGACCGCGTACGCCGCAAGTCCCGCGTGCGCATGGATGGCTTCTACGAGGGCGCCGAGGAGAAGCTGCTGAGCTCTGAGGTGCTCCCGGAGTCGGCCGTCCATGACGCGAACTTCGACCCCGACATCGAGCTGGCACTTGCCTCGTTGTCCGACGAGTTCCGTGTGGCCGTCGTGCTCTGCGACATCGAGGGCCTGTCCTACGAGGAGATCTCCGACGTGCTCGGAGTCAAGCTCGGCACCGTCCGTTCCCGCATCCACCGCGGCCGCACGCAGCTGCGTGAGACGCTCGCCCACCGTGCGCCCCGCAAGGGCCGGACCCGGTTTGTGGGTCCGGTCGGCATCTGATGGCTCATCTGGGTGCCGACGTCGCGGCGTTCGTGGACGGACAGCTGTCCGAACCCGCGACGCGCGAAGCGCTGACGCACCTCCAGACGTGCGACGACTGCGCCAAGGCCGTACGCCAGCAACGCCTACTCAAGTCGCGCATGTCCACGGTCGCGGCGCCGGAGCCGCCTCCTGGACTGATGGCATCACTGGCCGGGCTGGCCGCTGCGCCGCCCGAGCGTGACGGCTGGTGGGTTCGCGTACGTCGTTCCGTCCCCTTCCGTGCCGGGGTCGTGCTGGTCAGCGCCTCGGTCGCGGTGGTGATGACCGCGTACGCCGTCGGTGGTGCCGACCAGCGGGTCGGCGACGAGGTCGCTCCGCCGTTCAACCAGTACGCCGCCGACTTCTTCGGCTCGACCGCCGTGCCGGCCGGTCACGTCATCGAGGACGCGACCATGACCAAGCTCGACGGCTCTGGCTGGCCGTGCCTTGCGACCCTCGCCGGTGACCTGCACCGTGTCTCCGGCGCGTTCGCGGACCACGAGGAGGTCGTCGCCCTCAGCTATTCCAACGGCAGCAGCAAGCTCAACCTGTTCGAGCAGAACGGTGCGCTCGATCGCGACAGCATCAAGGACTTCGAGCTGGCCGAGATGGGCGGTTCCGACGTCTGGGTCCGCGACGGCGAGCCGATGGTCGTGACCTGGGACGACGACGGCGTGGTCTACACGATCGTGACCGACGCCGACCGTGGCCGGGTCGAGCAGGCGGTGTCGCAGCTGCCGCGAAGCACGCATCACGACTCGCCCCCCGAGCGCGTACGAGATGGGCTGGACCGCATGACGGCCTGGCTCGACGCCGCCTAGCTCTCGATCCAGTGATCGGGCGGTGCGCCGCGCAGGCCCGGGACCTCCCGCTGCTCCTCTCGCCAGGCACCCGATCCCAACGCCGCGTCGGCCACGCGACGCCAGAATCGGCCCGCGGCGGGATTGTCGTGCTGGAACGTGATCGCCCACGGGCCGTCGTGGCGCCCGATGACGTCCAGGGCGAGCTCCGTGCCGATGCCGCCGTCACGAGCCGCTGGAGCGGTCCACAGAGCCGCCAGTGACCGGCGATCGAGGGTCAGTCCGTCGACGACCGCGAAGCCGACCGGTGCCGGTTCGTGCGTCTTCGGATGGGCCAGCCACGCAAGGTATGTCGCGGTGTCCGGCGTGTGCCGGTCCGGCATTCCGGCCGTCTGGTAGCGCCCGTCGGCGTACGGCAGCGCGGACACCGCCGGTGCGAGGTCGTGGCGAAAGCACTGCCACAGCCACGCAACGATCGACCACTCGCCGTCCTCGACCGGTCGGATCAGGATCGCGCCCACGACGCCATCATCGCACCCCGAGCCCAGCCGTCAGGTCGACAACGGTCGTGCGCCCGCTACAGCGGGAGAACTGGGGCACCGCTGCGAATGCCCTCGGGCGGAGGGTAGTGAGGTCAGGCGACGGCTGTCGTCCGTCAGGAGACGGTGGCGTTCTCGCTGACAGCCTGGAGCACGGCCTTGACCTGGTAGGGCGTGAGGCCCGGGTGCTTGGCGAGGATCAGCGCCGCCATGGCGGCGACATGGGGTGCTGCGAAGCTGTTGCCCGTGGCGACGGTCGAGCCGCCATCTGACCAGGCGACCCGGATGTCGATCCCGCGGGCGCCGAACTCGACCGGAGGCTCGGGGTTGCACGAGAGCGACCACGGGTCGTCACTCGAGCGGGCCGCGACCGAGACGACCGACGCGTACTCGGACGGAAAGGTCGGACCGGGGGAGTTGTTGGCTGCGCAGACCAGCAGTGTGCGGGCGAAGTAGGCCCGGTCGGAGATGTCGTGCAGTGGCCCGTACATCGTCTCGCTCTTGCTCGACAGCGAGAGGTTGGCGACGTCGATCCCGTGCTCGACGGCCCACTGGATGCCGGCGTGGAACAGCAGCCCGCGTCCCTTGAGATTGGTGCCCAGCACGCGGACGCTGTGCAGGTCGACGTCCGGAGCGAGCGAACGGATGATCGCGGCGCACGCGGTGCCGTGACCCACGAGGTCCTCGTGCGGCCCCTCGACGGCACGGTAGCCCTCGTCGCGGGTCTTGTCGGACTCCATGGCGACCGCGGAGGTCACCCCGCCCACATCGGGGTGGTCGGCGTCGACGCCGCTGTCGATGATCGCCACCGCGACACCGGCGCCGGTTGATCCGCCGAAGGCCCACTCACGCGCATCGGCGAGCGGGAGGGACGGGAGGGTGGGCAGCTCATGTGCGGCGAAGGCGTCGGACCACGCAGGCCTGTCGGTCATTCGTGGTGCGCCTGTACGAGCTCTGAGACTCGGCGCCCGAGCTGGGCAAGTCGCAGATCGGCGGGCGTGACGACGTTGGTCGCCAGAAGGGGCGGGAACATGGCTGCAAGTGTGCCCAGGACGTCCAAGGCCCAGTTGCCGGGAGCCGTCACGACCGGGTCGAGGACCTCGATGACCCCGAGGACGTCCCAGGCGCTGTCGAAGAACGGTGCGGCGAGGATCGTCGTCGGCACGTAGCCGGTGCGCTCCGCGATGTCGCGCGCGAAGCGCGGGTCGGCTCGCACGTCACTGACCCCGACGGGCTGACCCGACATTGCCGCCCAGCCCACGAGCCCTCGGTCGACCGGAACCTCGACGCCGATGATCGACGCTGCCCCGATCCCCTCCGCGGCGGCGAAGGAGAGCGCCGAGCCGTCTGGATTCGCGAGCGCACAAGAACACGCCGCGGCGTCGAACAACTGACGCACGGCGGAAACGGATCTGGACAGGCCCTCGTCTCCTCGCACGGGCGGTGTCTCCATTCGGGTCGATGCAAGGTGCCGGCCGCGACGTTCACCGGTCAGGAGCATGCAGGAGACCCCGTCCCCCCGGCGGGGCCTCCTGATGGCGCTGGATCAACGCAGTACCCGGTGCCCCTCGACGTCGTCATCGCCTTCATCTGTCACGCGCAGTACGCGGTGTCCCTCGACGTCGTCTTCGTCCTCGTCCGTCATGCGCAGTACGCGGTGTCCTTCGACATCGTCTTCGTCCTCGTCCGTCATGCGCAGTACGCGGTGTCCCTCGGTGTCGTCGGTGGGGTCCGCGGCGTCGGGGGCACGCAGGACGCGGTGTCCCTCGACATCGGGATCGGTGGTCTCATCATGATGCTGGGGGTGCATGGGAGCTCCTTCTCCGGGGGGACGTGCAACGTTCATAGTTGAACGTCACTGTTCTCCGATTCGCAGTCTGGTTCTGTTCGCGCGCTGACACAAGACCTGTCGAGTTCCTGACGCACACGACCTTCGGGTGTTTCACTGTGTTATGGACTGGCCGTTGCTCGCGTCGTTGTCGGCTGACGAACGCAATGACCTGCTGGCCCACACTCGGCGACGCTCGTACGCTCGCGGCGAGATCCTGGTCCGCGAAGGGGACCCGTCCGACACCCTTCACCTGGTCGAGTCCGGTCGACTGGCGATCCGCGTGGACACGCCCGGCGGCGAGACGGCGATGCTCAACGTCCTGGGACCGGGTACGTGGTTCGGGGAGCTGTCGCTCCTGGGCGGGGACGCGCCCGTGCGAACCGCCACGGTCGTCGCCCTCGAACCTGCGAGCACGCGGGCCCTCCCGGCCGCGATCTTCGCCGACCTGCGGCGCCAACATCCGGCCATCGGGGAGCTCCTCCTCACGATGATGGCGCGCCGCATCGAGGAGTTGAGCGCGCGCCTGCTCGAGGCGATGTACACGGGTCTGGACAGGCGCGTCTACGGCCGGCTTCTCGCGCTGGCCCGTACGTACTCGACTGACCACCTCGGCCGGCGGCCGGTCACGGTCCCGGTCACCCAGGAGCAGCTCGCGGAGCTCGTCGGCAGCACGCGCCCCAGCGTCAACCAGGTGCTGCAACGACTGAGTCAGCGCGGCGTGATCGAGCTGGCGAGAGGGCGGATCGTCGTCCTGGAGCCGCCAGAGCTGGCACGCCGGCTGAACTGAGCCGACCGTCAACCGATGACTGCGATCCGGTTGTCGAGCAGCCCGAGCCAGCGCAGGGCGCCGACCCGCTCGTAGAACGCACGAGCACTCGCCACCAGCTCGGTGCCCTCTGACGCACGACCCTGCTGATGCAGCCACACCCCGAGGTCTGCCTGCACGTGGGCCTCGTAGAGCGTGGATCCCCATGCCTGCGCCGTCGCGAGAGCGTCCCGGTATGCCGCCTCGACAGCTTCGGCATCGATCGACCCGTCCTCACCGAGAACTGCCCGCAGGCGGGACCGTTGGGCGCGCACGCCAGCCGGCCAGGGACCGTTGCTCGGCTCGACGGCCGACAGCATCTGCTGGATGATGCCGCGATCCGAGTGTCCGCGGGCGATCTCGGAGGCCAGCAACCAGATGGGCCAGAAGTCCGCGGCCGGGGCCGTGGCTTCCTGCATGCGCCGGACGCTGTCCAGCGCTCGCGCAGGGGCTTCCGGACGGCCGGTCGCATCGTCCTCGAGCGCCAGGTCCAGCTCGTACTCCGCGCGCCAGCTCGGGTCGTCCAGGATCTCCGAGTCCTCCGCCACCGCTTCGGCCACGGGGTGCAGGGTCTCGTTGCGCGCCGAGGCCGAGAGGCGGGTGGAGACGTCCACCCCGATGGGTACGTACGCGCGAAGGTCCTCATGCGTGAGCAGGCCGGCCGACTCGTCCCACTCACCGGTCAACAGGAGCATCTGCGCAAGGTTGAGCTGGCCGAAGGCGACGATGTAGTTGTCACCGATCTCGTGGGCGGTCCTGATCGCCTCTCGGCAGCGGTCGATCGCGAGCGGGAGGTTGTCGTACGACTCCATGGCAGCCGAGTTGAGCAGAGCCAGGCTGTGCTCGCGCAGGGCGCGGTGCTCTCGGGTCAGCTCGATGGCCCGCTCGAGCAGGACGGCGCTGAGTCGCGGGAGCGCACCGGCGCAGCTGATCGCGTAGCTCGTCCAGCTGTCGGCGATCCATCGGGGGTCACCGGCCAGCTCGGCAAGACGCATGAACTCGAGGGAGCTCTCCTCCAGCCCGGTGGCATCGCCGCTGCGCATCGCCACGGAGGTGAGGGTGCGGACCAGGGTGACGCGAGCGCCGAGCAGTGCGGAGTCGTCGGGGGTTTGCGGAAGACGAGTGAGCTGGTCCCGGACCGCCTTCTCGGCCCGCGCGATGTCTCCGTCGCTGTAGCAGAGGGCGAGGGCGAGGTCCTCGGCCGCCGAGGCCGCCTCGACGATGTCGCCGGCGACGTCGAATCCCTGGAGCGCCTCGGCGGCGTGCTCGATCGCCTCGGCGTGGTCACCGGCGATGCGCAGCTGATGGGCGAGCCGGCCCAGGACGGCCAGCCGGTGGTCGGGCTCGCACCGCTCCAGTGCCCGGCGAAGGTGGCCGGCCGCTTCGCGCGGTGCGCCCAGCGCTGCAGCCCGGTCCGCAGCGAGCTCGAGGTGCTCGGAGGCTGCGCGGGTCAGCTCTGCGACGTCCGGGTCACCCGGCACGGCGTCGAGCGCGTCGAGGTAGTGCTGCGCGATGATCGGGGCGAGCTCGTACGCGTCGCTCCGGGACTCGAGCTCTGCTCCGAGCGTACGAGCCACGGTCAGGTGGGCGGCCTTGCGATCGCGACGGGACAGCATCCCGTACGCGACTTGTCTCACCGCGCCCTGCACGAATCGGAAGTTCCCGTAGTCGGTGCTCAGCCGGTCGGTCTCGCGTCGCAGCACCTCGCGCCGGAAAAGTCCCGTGAGCGCCTGGTCGAGATCGTCGACGTCTGAGCAGAGCGCCGCGATCCCTTCGTCGGTGAAGACCAGCCCGAGCACGCTGGCCCGGTCGACGACGCGGCGCTCCGCGGCGGGCAGGGTGTCGAGACGGGCCGCGATCAGGGCCTGCAAGGTCGTCGGTGCGGCGAGGGCGTCGAGGTCGAGCGTGCTGGAGTCGGAGAGCACATGCTGGCCGTCGTGAGACACGACGAGACCTTGGTCGATCAGCGAGCGGACGGTCTCGAGCGCATAGAGCGGGACGCCCGCAGCGCGGCTCACGAGCTGATCCCTGATGGGACCGGGCAGCCCACCGACCAGGTCGTCGAGCAACGAGCTCATCTCGCCGGCCGCGAGCGGTTCGAGGTGCACGACCGTGACCCGCCGGTTGCCGGTGAGAGCGTGGTGATCTGCCAGCAGCTCGGGTCGGGCGAGCACCAGCACGAAGACCGCGTAGTCGGCGGCGGAGAGCAGGTGCTCGAGGAAGTCCAGCAACCCCTCGTCCGCATACTGTGCGTCGTCGATGACCAGCACCACGGGCTCGGGCGCGCTCGTGGCGCCTTCCCTGAACCCGACGTACTTGAAGAACGTCGTCCAGGCCACGAACAGGTCCTCGCGGGTGAAGGACGCTCCGGTCTCCTGACCGAGCAAGGCGGCGAGGCGAGGAGCCAACCAGTCCCGCTCGGACGCATCCGGCACACAGGCGTCCAGGCCGCGCTGCAGCACGTCACGGCTGTCCAGGTCGGGTGCGTCATCGGCGCCGGCGAGGATCGTCAACCGGCCCCGGACGGCTTCGGCCAATGCGTAGTAGGCGATGCCGTCGCCGTACGACAGGCAGCGGCCGCGGTGCCACAGCACCCCGGCGTCGAACCCGTCGACGTACTTCTCGAACTCCCAGCCGAGCCGTGTCTTCCCGACGCCGGCCTCGCCGTCGACGACGAGCAGGCCGGGGCGCAGTGACTCCTCGACGCCGTGGAAGACCGCCTTGACGAGGCGCAGCTCCCGGTCACGGCCGATGAGCGGGGCTTCCAGGCCGTCGTCGCGACGATCGCCGCCGGCGCCGGCGATCACCGCCCGTACCGCCCAGAGCGGCACCGGCTCCGCCTTGCCCTTGAGCGCGTGCGCCCCGGCGTCGTCGAAGGCGAAGGACGACGAGGTGAAGGTCCGCGTGGTGTCGTCGACCCACACCTCGCCAGGCGTCGCGGTGGACTGGATCCTGGCGGCCGTGTTGACGGCGTCGCCTGCGACCATCCCCTGACCGGTCGCGCCCAGCGTGACGGCGACCTCGGCAGTCGTGATGCCGACGCGCAGTGCCAGGCCTGGCATCCCGATGCGCTCACCGAGCGAGGCGACCCGCTCGACGAGCTCGAGGCCGGCACGAACCGCGCGCTCGGCATCGTCCTCACGTGTGATCGGCAGCCCCCAGACCGCCATCACGGCGTCACCGATGAACTTCTCGAGCTCGCCGCCGTACTGGCCGACGACGGCACGGCACTCGTCGAAGTACGCCGTGAGCATCTCGCGAACCTCTTCGGGGTCCCGGTTCTCCGAGAGGGTCGTGAACCCGACGAGATCACCGAACAGGACGCTGGTGATCTTGCGAGCGGACCCCTTCGGCTGTGCCGGCACCTCGGCTGCTGCCGTGGGTCCGGCTCCGTCCTGGGCTGCGCCGCAGGTGGGGCAGAACTTTCCGCTCGGCGGGAGCTCACTTCCGCAGGAGATGCACGTCGCTGCCGCGAGCGGGTTGCCGCAGACGAAGCAGAAGCTGGCCGCGTCTGGCTGACCGGCGGTGCCGCACGCCCCACAATCCTTCACGAGGTCAGCATCTCAGGAGTAGAGCCTGCGCACGACGATGTCCTCGAGACCGTTCATCGCCTCGCCCAGCTGGCTCACCGCTGCGAGGAAGTCGGCACGCTCGACCACGAGGAACTCGCAGTCGGCCGTGGCGGTCACGGTCGCGGTTCGCGGGACGTCGCGGAGCAGCCCGATCTCGCCGAAGAACTCGCCGGGCCCTTCGGTCCGCAGCAGTCGACCGCCTTGGGTGACCTCGACAGCGCCTGAGACGATCACGAAGAAGCGGTCCGAGCTGTCGCCCTCGGTGAGAACGACCGACCCGGAGGGGACCTGCACGCGTTCGCTGGAGCGGGCGAGCCGTTCCAGGGCCGGCGGGGGGAGCTCGGCAAAGACCGGGACGTCGTGCAACAGGGCAAGCGCCGGCGGGGGTGCGTGCCGTCGGTCGAAGTCGCGCATCTGCGTCCAACGACTCAACCCGACGACGACCACGACCGCACCTGCGATCGCGATCGCGGGGCGCAGACCGAGCTCGTCGACAAGCCAGGGCGCGAGCAGTGAGCTGAGCGCCATCGGGGCGACCAGGGAGACGTCGATGACGGTGTAGACCCGGGAGATCGAGTCGGCCGGTGCGACCCGCTGCGGGATCGTCTCGGACCCCAGTGCGTACAACGGCTCGGTCAGCCCGATCACGGCGAGGGCCGCCACGACGGTGACCGGTGACGGGAAGGCGGCGAGCGCGAGGAGCGGCAGCCCCCATCCGAAAGCCCCCATGATCATGTCCTCGCCGAGACGGGAGCCGCTGAGACGACTCAGGATCGCCACGCCGCCGACGACGGTCGCCACCCCGAGCACCGAGTTGAGGTAGCCGAGCCCTTCCGGGCCCGAGTCGAGGACATCGGTGGCCAACAGGACCATGAAGACGGTGAGCCCGCCCCAGGCGAAGCCGTTGGCCCCGGACAGCAGGGCCACGTTGCGGAGGTCGCGGTCGCGCACGACCAGCCCGAAACCGCCGGTGAGCTCCGACCAGAACCCCGCATTGTCGTCGGACCCCTCCTCGTCGGTCTCGGTGCTTGCCGCGTCGGCCCGGGTCTTGATGCCGAGCAGCAACAGGATCGACCAGCCGAACGTGGCGACGTTCAGCCAGAACACGACCTGGACGTCCCACTGGGCGATCATCAGGCCGGCGACGGCCGGTCCCGCGAAGATCATGACGCTCTCGAGGTTGCCGGCGACGGCGTTCGCGGCGGTCAGGTCCGAGGGGGACTCGACGAGCTCGGGCAGCAGGCCCGCCTGGGCTGCACGGAACGGTGAGCCGACGAGAGCAGCGATGATCGCCAGGGCATAGACCACCAGGGCGGGTCCGTCGACGGCCAGGGTGATCGCGGCCGCGCCGACGAGGACCGCCCGGCTCGCGTCGGAGACGATCATGAACGTCTTGCGTGACACCCGGTCGGCGACGACCCCGCCGACCGGCCCGGCGACGGTCATCGAGACGAAGCGGATGGCTTGATAGGCGCCGACCGCCGCAGCTCCGCCTTCCTGATAGGCCCAGACGACGATCGCGGTGGCGAACGCCCAGTCGCCGAGCGTCGAACCGACGAAGGCGAGCTGGACCTTGCGGACCTGCGGATTGCGCAGGACGCGCATCAACCGGGCACGGTTGGTGAGCTCGGCAGCGGGTTCGGTTGCGGGAGCGTTCTCCGGCACGGGCACCTCCTGGTCCAGCCCCAAGTTATACGCGTGCCCGGGACCGGTGGTGGACGAAACGTCGAGTCGTGGCCCAATTCGACTACGGGTCAGCACGGATACGCTGCGGGCTTTTCGTTGCGATACTCGAGGTGCACCGCTGATCTGTCCACGGGCTGCATCCGGGGCAGTCGACTGCCAGGAGCCACGACATGACCGCAACGACCAGCGCCGCGATTGCCTGCACGGCATGACCACGGCTGCGTTCTAGGTCGGGTGGCATGGCGTTGCGGGTTGTCCTGGTCGACGATGACAAGCGGTTCCGCACGGTTGCGCGCAGGTCGTTGGAGGCTGAAGGCGTCGAGGTGCTCGCCGAGATCACGCACGGAGAAGACGCTGTCGAGGCGGTCGAGGATTGCTACCCTGACGTGGTCCTCATCGACATCCGGATGCCCGGAATCGACGGCGTGGAGGTCGCTCGGCGGCTCCGCGGAAAGGCCGGTGCGGCCGTGGTGATCCTCATCTCGACGATCGGCGACCTCGACGGGCGACGGCTGGCCGAGGGATGCGCTGCCGGGTACATCCCGAAGGACGAGCTCTCGCTCGCTGCGATCACCGAGTTCCTCCCGGGATGAGCCGGACGCTCCGCTACGGCGTGCTGGGCGTGGTCCTGCTGGCCGGCGTCCTCCTGGTGACGGTGGACCTCGGCCATCCGTACGACATGTGGTTGCAGGCAGTCCTCGTCATGGCGCCGTTGACCCTGGTGGTGGCGTTCCTGCTGGCCCGACAGGCCGACGAGCGCCTCGGGGTCGCGCTGGCCGCGCTCGGCACCGGTGGGCCGGGCGACACCCTGCGCAACGCCCTCCGCCGGACGCTCGCAGACCCCGACCTCGAGATCGTCTACACGCGGGTCGGCCGCGGCGGTTGGATCAGCGAGCTCGGCGAGGAGACAGCGACGCCGGGCCAGGTGACGGCGCGGGCGTTCACCCCCATCGACCGCGGCGGGAAGCCGGTCGCCGGGCTCGTTCACGACCCGGTCCTGCTGCGGCACCCCCAGCGACTGCGTGCCGCGATCGAGGCGGCCTCCCTGGCCCTCGACAACGAGCGTCTCAAGGCGCATCTCAGGGCCGAGCTGCTGGAGTCTCAGGCGTCACGGGCCAGGATCGTCGACGCGGGGGATCGCGAGCTCAAACGCGTCGAGCGCGACCTGCACGACGGTGCGCAGCAGCGCTTGGTCGGGTTGGCGTTGATGCTGCGCCTGGCGAGTCGGCGCGCGGCCGGCGACCCGGAGGTCACGGTGCTGCTGGACGATGCTGCCCGTGAGCTCGAGGATGCGCTCGCGGAGCTGCGTGACCTGACCCGTGCCATTCACCCGGCGATCGTCGACGACGCGGGTCTCCGGGGCGCGCTCGAGTCCTTGTCGGAGCGCCCTGGGGTCGCGGTCGAGCTGCACGTCGACTTCGACGAACGCCTCCCGGACGCCGTCGAGGTCGCGGCCTACTACGTGGTCGCCGAGGCGCTCACCAATGTCAACAAGCACGCGAATGCCACCAAGGCGACCGTGCGGGCCGCCATTGTGGACGAGGTGCTCCGAGTGTCGGTGAGCGACGCCGGCACGGGGGAGCGACGCCCTCTCCGGGCTCAGGTCTCGAAGGGCTGTCCGACCGGGTCGGCGCTCTCGCCGGGCGGCTGGACATCTCGAGTGCAGCCGGGCGTGGCACGACCCTCACCGCGGAGATCCCGTTGGTCCAGGTCGCCGCCATCGACGGAGCGCAGCGCCGGCTCGCCGCCCTGCGCTGGTTGGTGTACGAGAACTGGGAGATGCCTGCCGAGGCCTGCGACCAGATCACCGATGAGGACAATCTCCTTGCCGCCAAGGCGATCTTGCTGGCGGCGGGGGGAAACGCCAGGATCACCGACCGCGAGCGTGAATGGCTGGTCGGATATCAGACGGCAGCGCGTAGCGCGGACTGGGTGATCGACGCGGTGACGGCCTATGACGACTCCGACACCCTGGAGAGCCTGATGGCGGTGCCGGGGTTCCCGGAGATCGCACGCGGGCAGCTCTACGACGCCATCCGGATGTGCTCGGTCGACGGTCCGCTCACGGCTGAGGAGCGCGACCATCTCGAGCGGGCCGCGGACGAGATGGGGATCGCTCCGTGGGAGCTCGACGAGCTGTGCGCGATCGTCGGGACGGACGCCCGGCTCCGGCACCGACGGTTCAATGCCGTCGTGGCGCCGGTGCTTCCGAACAGGCCGTTGTCGTCGGCGTGACCTCTCGGGTCAGGACCGAGCCCGGAGGTGGGCGAGCACCGCGAGCACGCGCCGATGACTGTCCGGGTCGGACTCCAGCCCGAGCTTGCTGAAGATCCGGCCGGTGTGGGTCTCCACCGTACGTGCCGTGATGTCGAGACGATCCCCGATGCGTTCGTTCGAATAGCCCTCGGCGACGAGCTCGAGCACGGCCCGCTCCTTCTGGGTGAGTCGGTCCAGCGGGTTCTCTGATCGCGGGGTGTCCAGCACGGCCCGGACCACTTCTGGGTCGATCGCGGTGCCGCCGCCGGCGACCCGGCGAACGGCGTCGACGAGCTCTCCCGCTCGGGTGATCCGCTCCTTCAACAGGTAGCCGACGCCCCGGAAGCCGCTGCCGAGGAGCTCCACGGCGTGCCGGGACTCCACGTACTGCGACAGGACCAGCACGCCGACCTCGGGGTGCTGTCGCTTCAGCTCCAGCGAGGCCTGCAGGCCTTCGGTGGTGTGTGTCGGCGGCATCCTGACGTCGAGCACCACGACGTCAGGGCGCTCGGACTGCACGAGATCGAGCAGGTCCGTCGGGTCCGCTCGCTGGGCGGCCACCTCGACACCTTCGTCCGCGAGCAGGCGGGCGAAACCTTCGCGCACGAGCGGCGCGTCGTCGACCAGGATCACCCGCACGCGCGCCACGCTACGGGACGGATCAGCCCGCCGGGGCGCGATCGCCGATTCTGCTGTCGACTGTGATCAGGTCGACTCGGGGTCGTACGGCGGGGTCTCGCCGGGCCGCAGAATCCGCTGCTCCCTCGTGGGTGACGGGGTGGTGTCGTCGTCGAGGAAGTTCTTGCGCACGATCTCGCGCGGGTCGAGGTCGCGGAGGTTGAGGTCGGAGAGGTCCTGGCCCATCTCGCGCCCCAGGTCGTTCTTGGCGTTCTCGGCCATCTGACGGAGCGTACGCACGAAGCCACCGGCCTGCTTGGCGATGTCGGGGAGTCGGTCAGGTCCGAACACGAGCAGGGCCACGACCAGGATGACCCCGATCTCGGGCAGGCCCATGCCGAACATCTGGGGGCCTAGAGCCGTCCGGCCGGCGCGAGCCCGAGCTGCATGCCCGCCAGTCCGCGCGAGCGTCCGCTCAGCTGGTCGGCGGCACCCTGCAGCACCTTGGCCGCCTCGGAGTCGGGGTCGGTCTCGACGATCGGGTCGCCGGCGTCGCCGCCCTCACGGAGTGTCTGGTCGAGCGGCACCTGGCCGAGCATCGGGACGTCGTAGCCGAAGCGTGCGCTGAGGGTCTCGGCGACCTTCGCGGCACCGCCGGAGCCGAAGATCTCCATGCGCTCGCCGCCGGGCACCTGGAGGTAGGACATGTTCTCGATGACGCCGACAACACGCTGGTGCATCATCGAGGCCATCGTTCCGGCGCGCTCGGCAACGTCGGCGGCAGCGGGCTGAGGTGTCGTCACGACGACGACCTCGGCGTTGGGCAGGTGCTGACCGAGGCTGATCGCCACGTCACCCGTGCCCGGAGGCAGGTCGAGGAGCAACGCGTCGAGGTCGCCCCAGTAGACGTCGCTCAGCATCTGGACGAGCGCGCGGTCGAGCATCGGCCCTCGCCACGCGACGACCTGGTCCTTGCGTGGCTTGAGCATGCCGATGCTGATGACCTTCATGCCCTTGACCGGGACCGGCATGATCATGTCCTCGACCTGGGTCGGGCGGAGGTCGCCGACGCCGAGCATGTCGGGGATCGAGTGTCCGTAGATGTCGGCGTCGATGATGCCGACCTTGAGGCCGCGCTTGGCCATGGCGAGCGCGAGGTTGACCGTGACGGTCGACTTGCCGACGCCACCCTTGCCCGAGGCGATCGCGAAGACCTTGGTCAGCGAGCCGGCCTGCGCGAAGGGGATCTCCTTCTCGGTGCGTCCACCCCGGAGCAGCTCCTGCATGCTCTTGCGCTGCTCGTCGGTCATGACGCCCATGTCGACGACGACGGCGTGAGCCGGCGCGACGGTGGCGACCGCGGCGGTGATGTCGCGGTTGAGGGTGTCCTTGAGTGGACAGCCGGAGACCGTCAGCAGCAGGCGTACGGTGATCTGCGCCTCGTCGATCGTGATGCCGTCGACCATCCCGAGCTCGGTGATGGGTCGCTTGATCTCAGGGTCGTTGACCTTGCTGAGGGCTTCACGGACTTGCTCTTCGGTGACAACTGCCATGCCTCCATCGTACGGGGGCGCACCTGTGCCACTGGCTGAGTGTGACCTAATCAGCCCAGTGCGACGGGGAGCAGGCCGCGGGGCGTGTGGCCGGCGATCTGGTCGAGAGCGCCCGACAGCGTCGGGTGGGTGAACTCGAATCCGGACTCCCGGAGCACGCGCGAGTCGACCCAGCGGCTCTTGAGCACGAGCTCGGCCTCCGTGCGGATGATGCGGGCGCCTGCCTCGAGGGCCCACGCCGGGAGGGGTACGCTCCACGGCCGGCCCAGCGACTCCCGCACCTGGCGCATCATCTCGGCGTTCGTCACGACCTCGGGTGCGGCGACGTTGACCGGGCCGGCGATCTCGGGGTGCTCGAAGGCGTACGTGATGGCGGCGACGACGTCGTCGACGTGCGCCCAGCTGAACTTCTGGTCGCCGTCGCCCATCGGCCCGCCGAAGCCCGTGCGGGCGAGGTTGATGAACGGGTTGAGCGCCCCGCCGCCGGGACCGAGGACGATCGACATGCGCAGCGCCACCTTGCGGATCGGCGTCGGCGCAGCGAACAGCTCGTGCTCCCAGGCGCGGGCGACGCCGACGGAGAACCCGGTGCCGAGCTCGCCGGTGACCTCGTCCATCGGGCGGTCGCGCGAGTCGCGATAGATCGTGCCGGTGCTGGCATTGACCCACAGCTCCGGTGGCCGAGCGGTGGCGGCGAGCGCCCGGCCGAGAGCCGCCGTGGTCTCGGTGCGCGAAGAGAAGATCGCGTCGGCGTTGCGCTTGGTGTAGCGGCAGCTCACCGAGCGGCCGGCGAGGTTCACCAGCAGGTCGGCGCCGTCGAGCACGTCGGCGAGAGCCGAAGGGTCGTCCCACGTGGCGTCGCTCGACGCGCTGCGGCCGATCGTGCGTACGTCGACGCCTCGGGCGGCGAGCGTGCGAGCGAGGTGCTGGCCGATGTAGCCGGAGGCGCCGGCGATGACTGCGGTCTGGCTCATGCCCTCACCCTAGACCAAGAATTGAACGCGTTCAATTCAATGGTCCAGGGTGAGGTGAGTCCTAGGCCTGGACGCCGACGGCGAACTGCACCGAGCCGTCGGCCTCGACCTTGGCGTCGAGGATCTTGTCGTCGAGCACAGCGGCGGCGCCCGCGTCGAGGAACACTCGAGCACCGTTCTCCTCGACGATCTGGTCACCCGGCTCGGAGCCCGGTGCGGGCGTCAGGGCGAGTGATTCGTCTGCGGCCTGGCTGATCCGGAGGCCGGCCTGGTCTTCTGCCACGGTCTGTTCGACGATCTTCTGGACCACGTCTGCGGCGTTGTCGGTCATCGTGAGCACGTGCTTCTCCCGTTTCGGTAGGTGGCGGGTGAATCTCCCACTGTTGCTCGCGACGATGATCGGTTCAAGCCGAAGGCTGCGAAGATGGCGAGGTGGGACATCTCGACCTCAACTCCATCAGCTTCACGCTCTCCGACGGGCGACCCCTTCTCGACGAGGTCAGCCTGCGGGTCGGCGAGGGCATGAAGGTCGCCCTGATCGGCCCCAACGGCAGTGGCAAGACGACCCTGACCCGGATCGCAACGGGTGACCTCGACCCGCACGAGGGCGCCGTCACGATCTCCGGAGGACTCGGGGTGATGCGGCAGTTCATCGGGTCGGTGCGCGACGAGTCGACGGTGCGCGACCTGCTGGTCTCGGTCGCGCCTGCCGGCCGTGCGCAAGGCAGCGGCAGAGGTCGATCGGACCGAGCTGCTGATGATGGAACGCGACGACGAGCGGGACCAGATGGCGTACGCGCAGGCGCTCGTCGACTGGGGCGACGCGGGCGGCTACGAGCACGAGGCGATGTGGGACATGTGCACCGTCTCGGCCCTCGGCGTGCCGTTCCAGAAGGCGCAGTGGCGGCAGGTCACGACGCTGTCCGGCGGCGAGCAGAAGCGGCTGGTGCTCGAGGCGCTGCTGCGCGGGCCCGAGCAGGTGCTGCTGCTCGACGAGCCCGACAACTACCTCGACGTGCCGGCCAAGCGGTGGCTCGAGGACGAGCTCGTCGAGTCGCCCAAGACGGTGCTGTTCGTCAGCCACGACCGTGAGCTGATCGAGCGGGTCGCGCAGCGCATCGCGACGCTCGAGCCCGGCGCGGCCGGCAGCTCGCTGTGGGTGCACCCGGGACGCTTCTCGACGTACCTGCAGGCGCGGATCGAGCGCAACGCCAAGCTCGAGGAGCGGCGGCTGCGGTGGGACGAGGAGCGGTCCAAGCTCAAGGCTCTCGTCGTGATGTATCGGGCCAAGGCGGCCTACAACGCCGACATGGCGTCGCGCCTGCAGGCGGCCGTGACCCGGCTCGAGCGGTTCGAGCGGGAGGGCCCGCCCGAGGCGGTGCCGATCGCGCAGAACCTGCGGATGAGGCTCGACGGCGGGCGTACGGCCAAGCGTGCGGTCGTCGCCGAGCAGGTCGAGCTGACGGGCCTGATGAAGCCGTTCGACCTCGAGATCTGGTTCGGCGAGCGTGTCGCCGTGCTCGGCAGCAACGGGTCGGGCAAGTCGCACTTCCTGCGACTGCTGGCGGGCGGTGGTTCGAGGCCCGACATCGAGCACGAGCCGGTCGGCGACGTCATCCCGCCGCCGGTCGACCACACCGGCATGGCCAAGCTGGGCTCACGCGTACGCCCGGGGTGGTTCGCGCAGACCCACGAGCATCCCTCGCTGCTCGGCCGCACGCTGCTCGAGATCCTGCACCACGGTGACGGGCACCGTAAGGGCATGGGGCACGAGGGCTCGGCCAAGGCGCTGGACCGCTACGGGCTCGCGAAGGCCGGTGACCAGGTCTTCGAGCAGCTGTCGGGCGGCCAGCAGGCGCGCTTCCAGATCCTGCTGCTCGAGCTGTCCAACGCGACGCTGCTGCTGCTCGACGAGCCGACCGACAACCTCGACCTGCACTCTGCCGAGGCGCTCGAGCAGGCCCTGTCGACGTTCGAGGGCACCGTCGTCGCGGTGACGCACGATCGCTGGTTCGCTCGCGGCTTCGACCGGTTCCTCGTCTTCGGCGCCGACGGCCGGGTCTACGAGTCCGATGAGCCCGTGTGGGACGAGTCGCGGGTCGTCCGAGACCGCTAGCGCCGCGATTTGTGAGGTTGGAGGCGTCAAAGGGCGTCGATGACGCCTTTAACCTCACACATCGCGGAGGTCAGGCCTTGGCCTCGTCGTCGGCGTCGCGTTCGTCGAGGTCGGCCATCAGGCTGCGCAGCTCGCCGCGGATGAAGTCGCGCGTGGCGACCTCGCCGAGGCCGAGCCGAAGGCTGGCGACCTCGCGGGCAAGGAACTCCATGTCGGCATTGGCCTGCGCGTTGGCGTCGCGGTCCTGCTCCTGCGTGACGCGGTCGCGGGCCTCCTGACGGTTCTGCGCGAGCAGGATGAGCGGCGCGGCGTACGAGGCCTGCAGCGACAGGATCAAGCGTCAGGAAGATGAACGGGTAGCTGTCCCAGCGGTGCCGGTCGGGGCCGTACGGCATGTTCCAGACGATCCAGATCGCGACGAAGACCGTCATCCACGCGATGAACGTGGCGGTGCCGAGGAACCGCGCGGTCGACTCGGCGAACCGGCCGAAGCGCTCCGGATCGGGCTCGCGGCGGGAGCGGAACGAGCGGCGTACGGTACGGGGCTGGTCGAGGCGGGCGCGGTCAGCCATGCGTGACCACCTCCGACCCCTCTCCGGGAGCCGACTCAGTGTCGTCCTGCTCACGCCAGCCTTCTGGCAGGAGGTGATCGAGCACGTCGTCGATGGTCACCGCCCCGAGCAGGTGGGCGTTCTCGTCGACGACCGGCAACGCGACCATGTTGTAGGCCGCGAGCAGGTTGGCGACGTGCTCGAGGGATGCCTCGGGCCGGGGCCAGTCGATGTCGTTGTCGACGATCGCGCCGACCAACGTCGACGGAGGCTCGCGCAGCAGGGCCTGGAAGTGCACGATGCCGAGGAACTTGCCGGTCGGCGTCTCCAACGGCGGTCGGCACACGTAGACCATCGACGCGAGCGCCGGGATCAGGTCGGGGTTGCGGATGCGCGCCAGTGCGTCGGCGATCGTCGCGTCGGGCGGCAGGACGACCGGCTCGGTCGTCATCATGCCGCCGGCGGTGCGCTCCTCGTACGTCAGGAGGCGGCGCACGTCCTCGGCGTCCTCGGGCTCCATGAGCGCCAGCAACGCCTCGGCGGTGGCGGGGGGCAGCTCGCCGAGCAGGTCGGCGGCGTCGTCGGGGTCCATCTCGGTGAGCACGTCGGACGCGCGCTCGGGGTCGAGCACGCCCAGGATCTCGACCTGGTCCTTCTCGGGCAGCTCCTCGAGCACGTCGGCGAGCCGTTCGTCGTCGAGCTCGGTGACGACCTCCATGCGGCGCTTGGGCGCGAGGTCGCGCAGTGCGTTGGCGAGGTCGGCCGCGCGCATCTCGTCCATCGTGGCGAGCAGGTGGGTCGCGCCCTGGCCGGGCTCCTCGGTCGTCAGCCCCTTGACCTGGTCCCACTCGAGGACCTGGTGCGGGCCTCGACGACCGAAGCGCTTGCCGCCGCCCTGGACCGCGACATCGCTGACGTACCAGTCGCGTCGCGGATCCTGCTCCATCGCGAGGTCATAGACGGTGCCGCTGCTGCCGTCCGGCAACGTCACGGTGCGGTCGAACAGCTCGTGGATCGCGAGCGTCTCGGTGCGGCGCTGCACGAACTTGCGCACGTTGAGCACACCGGTCGTGATGATCTGGCCCGAGTCGAGCGAGGTCACCCGGGTGATGGGCAGGAAGACGCGGCGACGGCCGAGCACCTCGACGACGAGGCCGAGCACGCGCGGGCGCTGACGCGCGGAGCGTACGGCCACCACGACATCGCGCAGCTTGCCGACCTGGTCGCCCGCGGGGTCGAAGACCGCCTGCCCCACGATGCGGGACAGGAAGATGCGTCCGGGGGTAGCGCTCACGCTCGAACTCTACCGTCGCTCCGGCGTGCGGATGGGCACCGACGGTCCTACGGTGAGACACAGATCGCGACGCCTGGGGGATACATGTCACTAGCTCTGCTGGACCGTGAACACACCATCGCCAAGCCGGGGTTCAACCGTTGGCTGATCCCGCCGGCCGCGCTCGCGGTCCATCTGTGCATCGGCCAGGCATACGCCACCAGCGTCTACAAGGCCTCTCTCGTGGATCACTTCGACTCGAGCCTGACGGCGATTGGTGTCATCTTCTCGATCGCGATCGTGATGCTCGGCGTCTCGGCGGCAGTGTTCGGGACCTGGGTCGACTCCGGGGGTCCTCGTCGCGCGATGTTCACGGCAGCACTGTTCTGGGCTGGCGGCTTCCTCGTCGGCTCGCTCGGCATTGCGACGGAGCAGCTGTGGCTCGTCTACCTCGGCTACGGCGTCATTGGCGGGATCGGCCTCGGCATCGGCTACATCTCGCCGGTCTCGACGCTGATCAAGTGGTTCCCGGACCGCCCTGGGCTCGCGACAGGACTTGCGATCATGGGCTTCGGCGGTGGGGCCATGATCGCCAGCCCGTTGTCCGCCAAGCTGCTCGGCATCTACGACGACTCGTACGACACCGCGTCGGGCGTGGCGTCCGGCTCGGCCGTTGCGAAGCTGTTCCTCACGCTGGCCGTCATCTATCTCGTCGTCATGATGTTCGGCGCATGGCTCATCAGGGTGCCCGCCGACGACTGGAAGCCCGAGGGTTTCGACCCTTCGACCGTGAAGAGCAAGGCGCTCGTGACGACAGAGAACGTCTCGGCGGCCAACGCGATCAAGACGCCACAGTTCTGGTTCCTCTGGGTCGTCCTGTTCTGCAACGTCACGGCCGGGATCGGGATCCTGGAGCAGGCCGCGCCGATGATCCAGGACTTCTTCCGCGATGGCTCGAAGTCCTCTGTCGCCGCCGCGGCGGCAGCGGGATTCGTCGGGTTCCTGTCGTTGTGCAACATGGCCGGCCGGTTCGTCTGGTCATCCACCTCGGACCTCATCGGACGCAAGAACATCTACGTTGTCTACCTCGGCGTCGGCATCATCCTCTACTCGTTCCTGGCCTTCAAGGGCTCGAGCTCGACGTTGCTGTTCGCGCTCCTGGCCGGCGTGATCATCAGCTTCTACGGCGGCGGGTTCTCGACTGTGCCGGCGTACCTGCGTGATCTGTTCGGGACGTACCAGGTCGGCGCGATCCACGGCCGCCTCCTGACCGCGTGGTCGGCTGCGGGAGTTGCCGGCCCGCTGATCATCAACCGGTTCCTCGACGCGCAGGGCGAGCCCGGCAAGCTGAACGCGGGTGACTACCGGCCAGCACTTCTCACGATGGTCGGCGTCCTGGTCGTCGGGTTCGTCGCCAACCTGATGATCCGGCCCGTCGCCGACCGGTTCCACGAACGCGACCGGCACGAAGCAGAATCGACCCAGGCTGTCGCGTCGACGTCATCTGGCCGCGACCTCGTGACCTCCGCCTCGCGGCCCCTGCTGCTGGTTGCCTGGATCGTCGTCGCGGTGCCTCTGGCGTACGGCGTCTACGAGACCGTCACGAAGGCCGCGGACCTGTTCTGACGGCTGGCTAGTCTGGCGGGGTGTCCAGCATCCTCATGATCAGCGGCAGCGTCCGCGTGGGTTCGGTCAACGCAGCGGTGATCGCGACAGCAGCCGCATCGTTGCCCGACGGGGTCACCGTCGTGACGTACGAGGGCATCGGTGACCTGCCGCACTTCAATCCGGACCTCGACCACGATCCGCTGCCGGAGCCGGTGGCCGAGCTTCGGCGACTGATCGGCGAGTCGTCGGCGCTGCTGATCAGCACCCCGGAGTACGCCGGCGCGATGCCGGGAGCCCTCAAGAACCTCCTCGAGTGGACCGTCGGGAGGTGTGGAGACCACGCAGAAGCCGACCGGGTGGATCAACCCGTCGGCGATTCACAACCGCTCGGCCGGCACGTACGCCTCGCTGCGGATCGTGCTGGAGTACACCGACTGCCTGATCGTCGAGGATGCCTGTGTCGACGTACCGGTGCCGCGAGCCCTCCTGGCCGTGGACGGACTCGTGACGCCGGGGCCGGAGCGCGCCGCGATCGCGGCGGCGGTGGCGGCCCTCGTGGCGGCGACCTGAGCCGCGTCAGAGCAGGCGGAGCGTCGCGGCGTCGCGCTCGCCGCTGAAGTGCCGATCGAGCAGGGCCTCGGCGTGGGGCGACGGCAACGCCTCGGCGAACAGGGTCAGCGACGAGTGCAGCTTCTGGGCGTCGACGTCGCCCAGCACGTCGACCATCGAGACGTCACCGAGGCTCAGCAGGGCCTCGCAGCACTCGACGTACCGGTGGCCCAGCAGCGGATGCGAGCCGTACGCCTGCGCCTCGTCGAGCCCGGAGATGGCGTACCGGGCTGCCATCTCGCTGCGACCCAGACCGGCGACCTGAGGGAAGACGAACCACATCCAGTGGCTCGTCTTGCGACCCGCACGCAGCTCGGCCAGCGCCTGTTCGTACGTCCGGCCGGACTGCGCGTCGACGAAGCGCTGGAGGTCGTACGGATCGCTCACGACAGGTGCCTGGGCTGGCGATCCGACTTGTGGGTGTCGTCGGCTCCGACCGAGTCCTGGCCCGCACCTGCATTGGCGTGGTCCGCGCTCGGGTGCGGCTCGAGCCGGACCATGAGCGACTTGGACGTCGGCTGGTTGCTGCCCGTGGCGGTCGAGTCGAGCGGCACCAGCGGGTTGGTCTCGGGATAGTAGGCCGCGGCCGAACCGCGCGGGGTGTCGTACGGGACGATGCGGAACCGTTCGGCGACTCGTCGTACGTCGTCCTCGTCCCAGTGCGACACCAGGTCGACGAGGTCGTCACTGGCGAAGCCGAGTGCCGCGATGTCGTCGGGATGCATGAACACCACGCGGCGGCCGTCCTCGATGCCGCGGTAGCGATCGCTGAGCCCGTAGATCGTGGTGTTGAACTGGTCGTGGCTGCGCATGGTCTGGAGCACCAGGTGCCCTTCAGGGACGTGCAGGAGCTCGATCGGCGACGGGACGAACTCGGCCCGGCCGCTCTTGGTCTCGAACGTGCGGGAGTCGCGCGGGGGATGGGGGAGCACGAAGCCTCCCGGGCGGTCGACGTTGTGGGTGTACGCCTCGCAGCCCGGCACGACCCGCGAGATGTGCTCGCGGATGATGTTGTGGTCGATCGCCATGGCGGACCAGTCGATGCCGTGTCGCTTGCCGAGCGTCGCCGCCGCGAGGCCCGCGATGATCGCGACCTCGGAGCGTACGTGCGGGCTCACCGGCGGAAGGACGCCGCGCGACGCGTGCACCGCCGACATCGAGTCCTCGACCGTGACGAACTGCTCGCCGGCCGGGGTCACGAGCTTTTCAGTCCGTCCCATCGTCGGCAGGATCAAGGCGACGTCGCCGCACTCGAGGTGCGACCGGTTGAGCTTGGTCGACACCTGGACCGTCATGGCCGCGTTGCGGAGCGCCTGCGCCGTCACGTCGGTGTCGGGGGCGGCCTGGACGAAGTTGCCGCCGAGGCCCATGAAGAAGTGGGCCTTGCCGTCGCGCAACGCGCGGATCGCATCGACGGTGTCGAAGCCGTGCTCACGCGGCGGGTCGAAGCCGAACTCGGCCTGCAGCGCGTCGAGGAAGTGATCGGGCACCCGCTCCCAGATGCCCATCGTGCGATCGCCCTGGACGTTGGAGTGCCCGCGCACGGGGCACAGGCCGGCGCCGCGCTTGCCGATGTCGCCGCGGGCCAGCGCGAGGTTGGCGACCTCGCGGATCGTGGCGACGGCGTTGCGGTGCTGGGTCAGTCCCATGGCCCAGCAGTAGATCGTGGCGTCAGAGGCGCGGATCATCTCCGCAGCCTCGGTGATCTGCGCGCGGCTGAGCCCGGTCGCGGTCTCGACGACTTCCCAGTCGACGGCCCGTACGTGCTCGGCCCACTCGTCGAAGCCGGCGGTGTGACGCTCCACGAACTCGTGGTCGATGGCGTCCCACTCCAGCAGCAGGGAGCCGATGGCCTGGAACACCGCGAGGTCGCCGTTGAGCCGGATCGGCAGGTGCAGGTCGGCGATGTCCGTGCCCTTGCCGACGACACCGCGGGGCTTCTGCGGATTGCGGAAGTTGACCAGGCCCGCTTCGCGCAACGGGTTGATCGAGATGATCTTGGCGCCACGGCGCTTGGCGACCTCGAGCGCGGACAGCATCCGGGGGTGGTTGGTGCCGGGGTTCTGGCCGGCGATGACGATGCACTCGGCGTCGTAGATGTCGCGGAGGCTGACGCTGCCCTTGCCGATGCCGATCGACTCCGTCAGCGCCGTGCCGCTCGACTCGTGGCACATGTTGGAGCAGTCGGGCAGGTTGTTGGTGCCGTACGCACGGATGAACAGCTGGTAGAGGAACGCCGCCTCGTTCGACGCCCGGCCCGACGTGTAGAAGATCGCTTCGTCGGGGCTGTCCAGCGAGTTGAGCTGGTCGCCGATCAGTCGCAGCGCCTCCTCCCAGCCGATCTCCTCGTAGTGCGTGCCGCCGGACCGCTTGACCATGGGATGTGTGATCCGGCCCTGCTTGCCGAGCCAGTACTCGTCGTGAGCTGACAGGTCGGCGATGCTGTGACGGGCGAAGAAGTCCGGCGTCGCGCGCTCCTTGGTCGCCTCCTCGGCGACGGCCTTGGCGCCGTTCTCGCAGAACTCGGCCGTGTGCCGGTTCTCCGGATCGGGGTCCGGCCACGCACAGCTCATGCAGTCGAAGCCGTCGGCCTGATTGAGCTTGAGCAGCGTCTTGGTGGTGGTCTTGACGCCCATCTGGGACAACGCACGCTGCAAGGACACGCGTACGCCGGTGAACCCGGCGGCTGTGCGCTTGGGGTGGTGGACCTCGAGCTCGTCCTCGTCGATGGTGTTGTCCGCCATGTCGCCTCTTCTCGGTTGTGACGCCTGTGACCTACCCGGATGCCGCACGGTCAACGCGTCAGATGGGGCGACGTGTGACGGATCGTGGTGGCGATCTCGTCGGGCAGCGACACCTCGTCGGTCGGCACGAGGCGCACCACGACGGACTCGCGGGCCCACCGGTCGATCGCATTGTCGCTGTCATTGAGGTTGAGGCGGCCGGCCTTGAGCGCGGTCGTGACCACCACCCAGTGCTCGGATTCCGGGGCGACGACCTCGACCCGCGCGGTGACCTCGGCCACGAGGGCCCTGGTCGACTTGCTCCGAAGGCTCAGGACGACGGTCTCGTGTCGTTCGAGGTCGGGCAAGGGCTGCTCGGACCCTCCGGCGACGACACACACGGCGTCACCGACCCATTCGTGCCACACGGGATGCACTCGTCTGCCGTACGAGATCCAGAGCAGTCCGGACTTCTTGGCGAGCTCGGCGACGAGGTCGGTGCGGTTCACATCGATCAGCGTACGGCTGCCCGGCTGCGGCGTGAGCGAGTCGCAGGGGCCGGCGCTGCGACAGGCGTGCTGACAATGGCCTCCCGCTCGGCCAGGCCACGGACGAACGTACCGATCTCGTCGATCGCGAGACGCGCCTCGGGGACCCAGGCGGCGGCCGCCTGGAACACGTGGACCTGGCGGTCCCAGACCTGCAGGTCGCACGGCACGCCGGCCGAGACGAGGCGGTTGGCCATGAGCTCGGCGTCGGCCATCAGCACCTCGTTGGAGCCGATGTGGATCAGAGCCGGCGGCATGTCGGCGAGTGGCATGTTGACCGGGTCGACCCGGTGGCCGGAGATCCCGCGGCGGGTGTCCATCCGCAGCGTCACGTCGGCGAGCCGGGCGACCGCGTTCATCGGGAACGTCTCGCACCGGTCGGCGTTGCGATGGCCCAGCTTGCCGGCCGGATCGAAGTCGAGCAACGGTGAGATCGCCACGACTCCCGCGGGTTGTCCCCAGCCCTTGTCCATGACCGCACGTGCCACGCTGAAGGCGAGGTAGCCACCGGCCGAGTCCCCGGCGATCGTGATGTTCTCGGGTGCGTAGCCCTGCTCGAGCAGCCAGCGGAAGCCGTCGACGCCGTCGGCAACGGACTCGGTGATGGGCTCGTACGGCATCTGCCGATAGCCGACGTTGAGCACGGGCTGCTTGGCGCTGAAGGAGATGCGGGACACCAGGCGGCGATGCGTGTTGAGGCCGCACGTGAGGAACGCGCCGCCGTGGAAGTAGAGGATCGCGCCGGAGTTGCCGCCGTGGATGTCGGAGACCCCCTTGGCCTGGAGCCATTCGCTGCCGCAGTCGGCGAGGTCGACCGAGCGCCACATCGTGCCCTCGTGCACCGGCAGGATCCGGGCGACCTGCTCGACGACGTTCGGGGGGAACACGTCGAAGGGGAGCCTGGCCCACGCGCCGAGCAAGGGGCGTACGGTGTGGCGCAGTCCGAAGCCGAGGAGCCGGGACTGGACGCTCGCGCCGCTGAAGAACTGCGGTTGAGCGGCCAGCGACAGGTGCGGAGCCATCGGAATCCCTTCGGACCAGGACAACGGCGGGTTACCCGTCGCTGCGGTAAACAGTCGTTAACGAGCATTTCACACAGAGTGACTTGCGCCACATGGGATCGTTAGCGTACTGCGAGTACGTCCAACTTTTCGTGAGGATTGCCGATGTCGTTCATGCCGCCTACGGATTCGATGTTCTTGCTGGCAGAGAACCGGGACCATCCGATGCATGTCGGCGGCCTGCAGCTGTTCGTCCCGCCGGACGGGTCGGGTCCGGAGTTCGCGCGGAACATGCTCGACGCGTACCGGCAGACCGACAACATCTCGCCCCTGTTCCGCAAGCGTCCGGGCGAACCGGTGGGCACGCGCTGGAAGTCCGACGAGACGATCGACTACGACCACCACGTACGCCACTCCGCCGTGCCGAGCCCGGGCCGGATCCGCGAGCTGCTGCAGCTGACATCGCGGTGGCACAGCTCGTTGCTGGACCGGCACCGGCCGCTGTGGGAGGTGCACGTCGTCGAGGGCCTTCAGGACGGCCGGGTCGCGGTCTACACCAAGGTCCACCACGCGATGGTCGACGGCGTCTCGGCGCTGCGGCTCATGCAGCGCTCGCTCAGCGAGGACCCGGATGCCCGTGATTGCCTGCCACCGTGGGCGTTGCCGGCGCGCAAGCCGTCGGGGGACAAGAAGGGCTTCGACCCGCTCGCCCTCGTACGTACGGGAGCTGGTGCGGCCGGTGACATCGCCGGCCTCCTCCCGGCGGGCCTCAAGATCGCCAACCAGATCATCCGCGAGGGTGACATCACCCTGCCGCGTGCGCCCAAGACGATCCTCAACGGCTCGATCGGCGGAGCGCGACGGTTCGCCGCGCAGTCGTGGGAGATCGAGCGCATCCAGCGGGTCGCCAAGTCATCGGCGACGACGCTCAACGACGTCGTCCTCGCCATGGTGTCGGGAGCCCTGCGGGAGTACCTCCTCGAGCAGCACGCCCTGCCGGACGAGCCCATGACGGCGATGGTGCCGGTGTCGCTCTCGCTGCGCGCCGAGTCAGCGGGCAAGGACACCGGGACCGGCAACGCGACCGGCGCGATCATCGTCAACCTGGCGACGGACCGCGAGCAGGGGGCCACGCGCCTCGAGGAGATCGCCTACTCGTCCCGCCAGGCCAAGAAGATCCTCGGTGACCTCTCGCCGACCCAGATCCTGGCGTTCTCGGCGCTGCAGATGCTGCCGCTCGCTCTCACGCCGATCCCGGGGTTCGTGAAGTACACCAACCCGCCGTTCAACGTCGTCGTCTCCAACGTGCCGGGTCCCAAGAACGACATGTACTTCAACGGCTCCCGGCTCGACGGCATGTATCCGGTGTCGATCGTCACCGACGGCCTCGCGCTCAACATCACGCTGACGAGCCGCGCGGGATACCTCGACTTCGGCATCATCGGCTGCCGCCGCTCCGTCCCTCACCTGCAGCGGCTGCTCACGCACCTCGAGACGTCCCTCGAGGAGCTCGAAAAAGCCTGGGGCTAGGCACCCGAAGGGTGGTGAGGTCGTAGGCTCGCGCGAGCCTTTCGTCGTGCGCCCCTTCGGTCGCTGGCGCTCCCTCCCGCGGCTCGCAGAGCTCGCCGCTAGGGGGCGGAAGTCGCCCAGCGGTTGGCGATGAGCTGAAGGCTCGGGGTGTCGTCGAGCGACTCCATCGACTCGTAGATCCGCTCGTACGACGTCTCGGCGATCCGCCACCCGTCGGCCTCGCGGCGATAGCGGTCGCGGTAGTAGCCGGCGCCTCGGATCAGGACCTTGAACTCGGGCGCGATGACGGTGTCCTCGAACCCCCACGATGCCGCGGCGGTGTCGCCGTCGACATCGATCTCAGGGTGATGGGCGACGTGCATCGTGATGACGCCGTTCGACAGCTTCTCGCTCATGAACCCGACGATCGCGTCGCGGCCCTCGAGCGCATCCATCTCGCCGTAGACCTTGGTGCCGTAGCGGCCGACGGCGTCAGCGGTGAGCGTGTCGGCGAACTCGTCCCAGAGCTTCAGGTCGAGCGACCGGAAGTAGCGATACTTGAGCCGGCGGATCTCCTCGAGCGCTTCCAGGTCCATCCTCGAAGCATCCCAGCGGCGGACATCAAAAACAAGAACTTGTTCTAGTTGTGCGATCGGCCGTTGAGACTGATCACCTAGGGTGAGCGCATGTCATCACCCTCGGGGGAGGCGGTCGACTCCGGAAGGTCGCTGCCGCGCGCCGGCGCGGTCGCCGCCATCGTGGCGGGGTTCCTGCTCGCACTCACGCTGGTCTACCAACAGCTCGACGTCTACTTCACGTTCGGTGAGACAGTCGTCCCGACCCACGCCGAGGAGACGCGGTACGTATGGACCGCCGGGCTTGGACTGTCGGCGATGGTGCTGGGTCTGGTGCTCGCGCTGGTCAGCGGGAGCGGGCGACTGGCGTGGTGCGGTGCCGCCGGCATCATCGTGACGTTGGTTGTCGCCGGTGTGTTCGCGGTGCCGCACGATCGATGGCATCCGGATCCGCCGACGTACGAGCGTCCGTCGAACTACACGCCCTGCTACAGCGGCAGCGAAGACTGCGGTGCCGGGGGCTGAGCCCGCGTGGCCCTGGCCTACAGCACCAGGAGGAGGATGCCGGCTACCAGGGCGACGTCTCCGGCGATCATGATCGGGAGGCCGTTGCCGCGGGGCACCTCGCCGGGGGCAAGCACCTGGCGACGCGATGCCGCGAACCGCAGAGCGCCGTACGCGGAGCCGGCCAGACCGAGGGCTATCAGGCAGATGGCGAGCACAGTCATGGCGTCATCGTGGCACGGGCGCGACCTGCCGGAGAGGCATACCGGCAGACTGTCCGGGTGAATGCCTTCCTCGCCGTCGTCGCGATCCTCGGCGTCTCGGCATCGGGGCCGCTGATGGCGGGGGCGAACGCTCCGGCGCTGGCGATCGGCTTCTGGCGCAACGCCCTCGGCACCGTTGCGGTCGCGCCGTTCGCGGCACCGACGATCCGCCGCGAGCTGGCGACGCTGGGTCGCGAGGGCTGGACCGCGACGAGCTTCGCGGGAGTCATGCTGGCGGTGCACTTCGGTACGTGGTGCAGCGCGCTCAAGATGACCTCGGTCGCCGCTGCGACAGCGATGGTGAGCATGCAGGTCGTGTTCGTCGTGGTGATCGACCGGCTCCGCGGCGATCGCACCCCTCGCGCCGTCGTCCTCGGCATCTCGATCGCGGTCGCCGGCGTGCTGGTCATCACGGGGGTCGACTTCTCACTGTCGGCACGCGCCGTCGCGGGTGACCTGCTCGCGCTGGCCGGTGGACTGACCGCTGCGCTCTACCTGATGGCGGGCAGTCGCGTGCGCGAGAGCGTCTCGACGACGACCTACACGTTCACCTGCTACGGCATCTGCGCCGCGACCCTGGCTGTCGTGTGCCTGGTCGCGCAGGTCGAGATGGTCGGATTCTCGGGACACACGTGGCTCGCGATCGTGGGCGTGACGATCTGCGCGCAGCTGCTGGGGCACTCCGTGCTCAACCACCTGCTGGCGGTCATGAGCCCGGGGCTGATCTCGCTCCTGCTGCTGTTCGAGGTGCCCGGCGCCGCCATCCTGGCGGGGGTCTTCCTCGACCAGACGCCGCCGGTCGGCGTGTACGTGGGGCTGGCCCTGATCCTCGCCGGGCTCGTCGTGGTGGTGCTGCGCCGCCCGCCGCCCGAGGAAGTCGTGCCGGACTGACCTTTCGACAGGCTCAAGGGGCTGAAAGTTAACGGGAGGTAACCAAGGTCACCTCTCGCACCGGACGACATACCAGTTACCCGTCGGTACAGTCAGCAGGTCAACGTCAGCAACATTTGAGGAGCCCCGCAATGGGTCGTCTTGTCCGCACTGAAGGTCTGACCGACATCCAGGAAGAGATCCTGAAGACGGTTCGTCAGTTCGTCGAGAAGGAGATCCTGCCCGTCGCGACGGAGCTGGAGCACAAGGACGAGTACCCGACCGACATCGTCGAGGGCCTCAAGGAGCTGGGGATCTTCGGGATCATGATTCCCGAGGAGTACGGCGGCCTGGGCGAGTCCCTGTCTGACGTACGCGCTGGTGGTCGAGGAGATCGCCCGCGGCTGGATGAGCGTGTCGGGCGTGATCAACACGCACTTCATCCTCGCCTACCTGATCCGCCAGCACGGCACGGACGAGCAGAAGCAGAAGTACCTGCCCAAGATGGCGACCGGTGAGGTGCGTGGCGCGTTCAGCATGTCCGAACCGGCACTCGGCTCCGATGTTGCGGCGATCAAGACCAAGGCCACCAAGAACGACGACGGCTATGAGATCACCGGCCAGAAGATGTGGCTGACCAACGGTGGCTCGTCCAACTTGGTCGCGGTGCTGTGCAAGACCGACGAGGGCGACGACAGCGTCTACAAGAACATGACGACGTTCCTGGTGGAGAAGGAGCCGGGCTTCGGCGAGACGGCTCAGGGCGTCACGATCCCGGGCAAGATCGAGAAGATGGGCTACAAGGGCATCGACACGACCGAGATGATCCTGGAGAAGCACCAGATCTCGGCCGACCAGGTCCTCGGCGGCAAGCCCGGTCAGGGTTTCTACCAGATGATGGACGGCGTCGAGGTCGGCCGCGTCAACGTCGGCGCCCGCGCTGTCGGCATCGCGAACCGGGCGTTCGAGCTCGGCATCGCGTACGCCCAGCAGCGCGAGACGTTCGGCAAGCCCATCGCCCAGCACCAGGCGATCTTGTTCCGCCTGGCCGAGATGGCCACCAAGGTCGAAGCCAGCCACGCGATGGTCGTCCGCGCCGCCCGCGGCAAGGACTCGGGTGAGCGCAACGATGTCGAGGCCGGAATGGCCAAGATGCTCGCTGCCGAGTACTGCAACGAGGTGGTGCAGGACTCGTTCCGCATCCACGGTGGCTACGGTTACTCCAAGGAGTATGAGATCGAGCGCCTCTACCGCGAGGCCGCGTTCATGCTCATCGGCGAAGGCACCTCCGACATCCAGAAGATGATCATCGGGCGCAGCCTTCTCAAGGACTACAAGCTCTAGCTCCACCGTTGAAAGGGCAAGCCATGGCAGAGATCTTCTCGCTCGAGTACCCCCAGTCGCTCGGCGTCTTCGACAAGTACGCCGACGCCCAGAAGGCCGTCGACTTCCTGTCCGACAACGAGTTCGCCGTCGAGAACGTCCTGATCGTCGGCACCGAGCTCAAGCAGGTCGAGCGGGTGACCGGCCGATTGACCTGGGGTCGCGTGCTGCTGGCCGGGGCCGGTTCGGGTGTGTGGTTCGGCCTGTTCATCGGTCTGCTGCTGAGCCTGTTCAGCGACGGCAGCTCGTTTGCAGCCGCGATCCTGGGCGGCATCGTGCTCGGTGTGATCTTCTTCGTGATCTCCGCGGCTGCCGGCTACGCCGCGACGCGTGGGCAGCGTGACTTCAGCTCCGTGCAGAAGGTCGTGGCGACCAAGTACGAGGTGCTGGTCGAGCACAAGTTCCTCGCCCAGGGCCAGGAGCTGCTCGCCAAGATGCCCGGCCGCGACCCGTTCGCCGTCTGAGCATGACCAAGACGAATCCCGGCAACTTCTTCGAGGACTTCGAGGTCGGCCAGGTCCTCAAGCACGCCACCCCGCGCACGGTGACCGAGGGCGACCGCGCGGCATACGGGGCGATCTACCCGACCCGCTTCGCCGTGCCGTCCTCGGCGGAGTTCGCCGCCTCGGTGGGGCTGAGCCCGGCACCGGTCGAGGACCTCGTCGCGTTCCACATCGCGTTCGGCAAGACCGTGCCGGATGTGTCGCTCAACGCCGTCGCCAACCTCGGCTATGCCGAGTGCCGCTTTCACCGCCCGGTCGTGCCCGGCGACACGATCGCGACGCAGTCCGAGGTCATCGGCCTCAAGCAGAACTCCAACGGCAAGACCGGCGTCGTCTACGTACGCTCGACGGCCACCAACCAGCGCGCCGAGGTCGTGCTCGACTGGGCCCGCTGGGTCATGGTGCACAAGCGTGACCTCGAAGCGCCGGCACCCGAGACCGTCGTGCCCGACCTCGCCCCGGCCGTGGCCGCCGAGGACCTGGTCCTGCCGGCCGGACTCGACTTCACGACGTACGACTTCGAGGCTGCGGGGGAGCCGCACCGCTTCGACGACTACGAGGTCGGCGAGAAGATCGACCACGTGGACGGTGTGACCCTGACCGATCCGGAGCACATGCTGGCGACCCGGCTGTGGCAGAACACGGCCAAGGTGCACTTCAACACCGAGGCGCGCCCCGACGGCAACCGGCTCGTCTACGGCGGTCACATCATCTCCCTGGCCCGCGCCCTGTCGTTCAACGGGCTCGCCAACGCCCAGCTTGTCGCCGCGATCAACGCCGGCGCTCACGTCTCGCCCGCGTTCGCCGGTGACACGGTCTATGCATGGTCGGAGGTGCTCGACAAGGCCGAGACGTCCGCGCCGGGTGTCGGCGCCCTGCGCCTGCGCCTCGTGGCGACCAAGGGCCGCGACGAGACCATGACGCTGCGCGGAGAAGATGGAAAGTACGCACCTGGCGTGCTGCTCGACCTGGATGTGTGGACCCTTGTCCCCCGCTGAGGAGGTCGAGGACCAGCTCTGGCTGGTGCGCCACGGCGAGACGGAGTGGAGCCGCAACGGCAAGCACACGTCGACGACCGACCTGCCGCTGACCGAGAACGGCGAGGCAGCAGCCCGTACGCTCGCCGGTCCGTTGTCCGGCATCGTGTTCGTGCACGTCCTGACGAGCCCGCGCCGGCGTGCCGTCCACACGGCGGAGCTCGCCGGGTTCCCGGATGCCGAGGTCGACGAGGACCTGGCCGAGTGGTCGTATGGCGACTACGAGGGCCTGACGACTCCGGAGATCCGCAAGACCGTGCCGGACTGGAGCGTCTGGACGCACCCGTCGCCCGGCGGCGAGACCGCCGCGCAGGTCGCCGAGCGTCTCGACCGGGTCGTGGCCCGGGCGCGCGCCGCCGACGGCAAGACCTTGGTGTTCGCCCACGGGCACTCGCTGCGGGCCCTCGCCGCCCGCTGGCTGGGTCTCGACGTGTCCGAGGGGCGGCTCTTCGCGCTCGACACGTCGACGGTGTCGGTGCTGGGCGTGGACCGGGGCACCCAGGTCGTACGCCAGTGGAACTGCCTGCCCTGAGCCGTCGGTAGCCTGACGACGTGAAGATCGACCTCCACACCCACTCCGACCGTTCCGACGGCACCGACAGCCCCGCCGAGCTGGTCGAGAACGCCAAGGCGGCCGGGCTCGACGTCGTGGCGATCACCGACCACGACTCGACCGAGGGGTGGAAGGACGCCGACAAGGCCGCGAAGCGGGTCGGCATCACGCTGGTGCACGGCATCGAGATCTCGACCAAGCTCGACGGCCGGAGCGTGCACCTGTTGGGTTTCGAGTTCGACCCCAGGCACAAGGAGCTGCTCCGCGAGCTGCGCAAGGTCATCGACGGCCGCAACTCCCGGCTCCCGGCGACGCTCGAGCGGCTGCGCGGCCTGGGCATCGACATCACCGCTGACCACGTACGAGCGCGGTCGGCGAATGCCGCCGCGACCGGCCGCCCGCACGTCGCCGACGCGCTGATCGACCTCGGTGTCGTCAAGGACCGCGCCGAGGCGTTCGACCGCTACCTCAAGCCCGGCCGGCCGGCGTACGTCGACCGCTACGCCGCCGACCTGCCCACCGCGATCGGCCTGGTCAAGGCCGCCGGCGGCAAGGCGGTGCTGGCGCACCCGTGGTCGCGCGGCAGCCATCGCGTGCTGACCCGCGATCGCATCGGAGCGCTCAAGGAGCAGGGACTCGACGGGCTCGAGGTCGACCACAACGACCACGGGGCCGAGGACCGGGCGGCCCTGCGCCAGATCGCGCGCGAGCTCGACCTCGTACGCACGGGGTCGAGCGACTATCACGGCACCGGCAAGGTCGACTTCCCGCTCGGCGGCAACACGACCGAGCCCGACCAGTACCGCCGCCTCCTCGACCTCTAGCCGGTCGCGCCGAACTGCTCGACGCGCACGATGTCGCTCGGCACGCCGGCCTCGCCGAGGCTGCGGCCGACGAAGCTGACGAAGCCGGCCGACCCGCAGACGTACGCCCGCTCGATGCCCTTGGACAGCTCGGCCAGCTCGTCGGGATAGATGTGGGCCGCGACGCGGTCGCCGTGGTTCTCGCGCGTCAGGGCGATGAAGGCGCCGAACTCCTCGAGCTCCTCGATGTAGGGCAGCCGCTCCCGGGTCTGGGCCGACGCGACGATCGTCAGGTGCGATGCCGTGCCCATTCGGCGGGCATACCGGAGCATCGAGACGAACGGCACGACCCCCGAACCTCCGGCGACGCACAGCGACGGGACCTCGCCGCCCCAGACGAACCAGCGCCCGATCGGCCCGCGCAGCTCGAGCTCGTCGCCGACCTCGACGACGTCGTGCAGGAACCCTGAGACCTCGCCGCGCGGCAGGCACTCGACCATGAGCTCGATCAGTGGGTCGGCGGGGTCGGAGGCCAGCGAGTACGACCGCTGCGCCGTGTAGCCGTCAGGAGCGCGCAGGCGTACGACGTAGTGCTGGCCCGGCACGTGGTCATGACGGTCGGCGACCTCGATCCGCAGCCGGACGTACGTCTCGCCGAACCGCTCCACCTCGCGAACGATGCCCGTGGTCCAGCTGCTCGCGATCGCCTCGTCATGCTGTCGCCCCGATAGAAGCCCACGATGCCTGGCGACTCGCAGGCTCGTGGGACCCGCTGGCGCTCGCTCATGCGTCGCCCTGGTAGCGCTGCTCGAGCCACGGGTCGCCGCGGTCGTGGTAGCCGTTGCGCTCCCAGAAGCCCTGCTCGTCGTGGTCCATCAGCTCGATGCGGGTGATCCACTTGGCGGACTTCCAGAAGTACAGGTGCGGCACCAGCAGGCGTACGGGACCACCGTGCTCGGGCGCGAGCGGCTTGCCGTCGAACTCCCAGACGATCCACGCCTTGCCGTCGGTGATGTCGTCGAGCGGCAGGTTGGTGTTGTAGCCGGTCGTCGCGGTGGCCATGACGTGCGTGGCCTCCGGCTTGGGCTTCGCGATCTCCAGCAGCGCGTCGACGCTGACGCCGGCGAACGTCGTGTCGAACTTGGTCCAGGTCGTCACGCAGTGGATGTCGCCGAAGTACGACGACGACGGCAGCGCATGGATGCCGCGCCAGTCCCACGTCGTCGGCTTCTCGACCAGGCCGTCGACCGTCATGGTCCAGGTGTCGAGGTCGATCGTCGGCGTGAGCTCGGCGGTGAGCACCGGCCACGTGGCGCCGGTGTCGTACTGGCCGGGCGGGAGCCGCTTGTCGCCGCCTCGGCGGGCGCCTCCGGTGAAGCCGCGGGTGAAGTTGGCCATCAGCTGTTCTCCTTCAGGAACGGCAACCATGCGTCGAGGAGCCCTTGCGGGTTCTCGACTGCGGGGGAGTGGGCGGCGTCCTCGACGACGTGGACCTCGGTGCCGAGCCGCTTGGCCATCGCCTCCTGTGCGTCGTGTGGCCACGCATCGTCACCGGCGCCGCGACCGACCCAGAACGGCAGCCCGGTCGCGGCGACCTCGTCGATGATGTCGGGCGCGTCGATCAGGAGCTGGGTCATCGCCCGCAGCGAAGCCGGGGCGTTGGAGGTGAACCGCTTGTCGAGGAACTCGGCGATGTCGGGCGCCAGCGACGGATCGCGCGGCAGCTTGGCGCGGATCTCCGCAAGGGTCATGACGCTGAGCGCCTGCACGAGCGGAGCCAGCGGCGGCCGGCCCGGTGTCTCGCCGAGCGCGCCGGGTCCGGTGCACAGCAGGCTCAGGCTGCGCCATGCCGACGGGTCCGCGACGGCGGCCTGCTGGGCGACGAGGCCGCCGAAGGAATGGCCCAGCAGGTGCGTCCGCGCCGCCTCGGTCGCCGCTGCCCTGACGGCGAGGGCATCGGCCGCGAAGCCCGCCAGCGAGTAGTCGTCATCGGGAGCGCCGGGCGTCTCGTACTGGCCGCGCTGGTCGTACGTCGTGGCGTCGAAGCCCGCGGCTGCCAGCAGGGGCAGGAAGGCCGTGAAGTCCTCCTTGGAGCCGGTCCAGCCGGGGATCAGCAGGACGTGCCCGACGGCTCCGTCGGTGCGCACGGTGTGCGCTGCGAACCCGCCACGCGACGTCTCGATCGTGACCGCCTCGACCCCCGGCGGCAGGACCAGCGACTTCGGCGTGCTCACGTCTAACGCCCGCGCTTCGCGATGCGGGTGACGAGACCCTTGGGCATGTACTGCGCCAGCAGTGCGAGCACCTTGTAGCGGAGCGACGGGATCGAGACGGACTTGCCCTTGTCGAGGTCCTTGAGCGACGCCTTGACGAGCTTGTCGGCCTTGAGCCACATCCACTTCGGCACGCCCGAGACGTCCATCTCGCCGCGCTGGTGGAACTCCGTGCGTACGAAACCGGGACACAGCGCCTGCACCGAGATGTTGACGTCGGCGTAGTGGATGTCGGCCCAGCGCGACAGGTTGAGCAGCCACGCCTTGTGCGCGGAGTAGACGCCTCGCGGCGTGAACGCGGCGACGCTCGACACGTTGATGATCTGGCCGCCGCCGCGACCGGCCATGGTCTTGATCGCCGCGTCCATGAGGTGCATCGGCGCGCGCACGAGCAGGTCGAGCTGACGGTCCTCGTCGGCGATGTCGGTCGTGCCGAACCAGCCGGCCAGGGACGCGCCCGGCATTGTTGACCAGCAGGTCGACCGGGCGAGTGGTGTCGGTCAGCTTGTTGACGGTCGCGCGTACGCCTTCGGTGGTCGACAGGTCGGCGGTCACGACGTCGACCTCGACCCGGTGCTTGCTGCGCATCTGGGTCGCCAGGGCTTCGAGACGCTCGGTCGTACGGGCGACGATCACGAGGTCGTAGCCACGCTTGGCCAGCTCCTTGGCGAACGCGTTGCCGATCCCTGCGGTTGCCCCGGTCACCAGCGCGCGACGTGTCATGGAGCAAGCATGCCAAACGGCCCAGCGCGCGAACGGCGAGGTCAGGCGACGTGATGACACAATGGCGACCGTGACGACGACTATCGCGGTGGCCAACCAGAAGGGTGGCGTCGCCAAGACGACGACGGTCGTGTCGCTCGGTGCGGCGCTGACCGAGCTCAAGCAGCGGGTCCTGCTGGTCGACGTCGACCCGCAGGGCAGCCTGACGTTCTCCCTCGGCATCGATCCGGAGGACCTCGACGTCACGGTCGCCGAGGTCCTGCTGGGCACCAAGCAGGCCGAGGACGCGATCGTCATCACCGACGACGGCATGCACCTGCTGCCCGCCAACATCACGCTGACCCAGGCCGAGGAGAGCCTCATCGGCCGCACGGGGCGCGAGCAGCGCCTGCGAGTGGCGCTCGACAAGGTCGCCGACGACTACGACTGGATCCTGATCGACTGCCCGCCGACGCTCGGCATCCTCACCGTCGGTGCGCTGTCGGCGGCGCAGCAGGTGCTGATCCCGCTGCAGGCCGAGACGCTGTCCCACCGTGGCGTCGGCCAGCTGCTCGACACGATCCACGACGTACGCCAGTTCATCAACTCGTCGCTGGAGATCATGGGCGTGCTGCCCACGATGTACGACGGGCGCACCAAGCACGCGCAGAACGTGCTCGCGGCGATCCGCGAGACGTACGAGCTGCCGGTCGTGACGCCGCCGATCCCCAAGACGATCCGGTTCGCCGAGGCGCCGGCGATCGGCCGCTCGGTGCTCGCCACAGCGCGTACGCACAAGGGCGCCGAGGCCTACCGTCAGGTCGCAGCCGGCATGCTCGCCGACAGCAAGAAGAAGTAGACCTCAGCGCCCTGGCGCTCAGACCGTCTCGAGCAGCTTGGCCTGTTCCTCGGCGTGACGCTGCACGGCGTTGCGGTCGGGCAGGAGCAAGGTCGCTGCCGCCGACAGCAGGTAGCCGCCGGTCGCCCACCACGCGGCCTGCTCGACCCCGTCGCGCAGCCCGGCCTCGGTGAACCTGTCGCCCACGACGTGGAAGAACACCGCACCGATGATCGCGATGCCGAGCGCCGAGCCGAGCTGCTGGAACGTGCTGTACGTCCCGGAAGCGGCGCCGGCGTCGTCGGTCGACACCGTCGAGAGCGCGATGTCGATCAGCGGCACGACGAGCAGGCCCAGCCCGATGCCGGCCAGCAGCATCGGCGGGGTGGCGTCCCAGCCACTGAAGTCGGCGCCCTTGGACGACACGACCTGGCCGACCCACCAGATCCCGGCGGCCTGGCAGATCGCGCCGGCGAACGGGATGACCTTGCCGAGCTTGAGCCCGAACGGCGCGGAGATGCCGACGCCGATGAACGCGCCGAGGCTGAACGGCAGCAGCACGAGGCCGGAGTGGATCGCACTGAAGCCCAGCCCGCTCTGCACGTAGATCACGAGCGTCAGGATGAAGCCGGCCATCGCAGCCGAGAATGCCGTCTGCGTGAGGATGCCCGCCGCGAACCCGCGGTTGCCGAACAGGTGCATCGGCAGGAGCGAGGACTGCGTGAGCCGTTCGGTGCGCCGCTGGTTGGCGACGAACGCGGCGAGGACGACCACCGATGCGGCGAGCATGCCCCAGATCCAGGCCGGCCAGCCCTGCTCGCGGCCCTCGATCAGCGGGAACACCAGCAGGAACACGCCGGCGGTCGCGAGCACGACCCCGGGCAGGTCGAGGCGGGTCGCCCGCTCCGACACGGTGTTGGGGACGTACTTGATGGCCAGCACGATCAGCACGATGCCGACCGGGATGTTGATGAGGAAGATGCTGCGCCAGCCGACGCCGAATGCGTCACTCGTGATGAGCCAGCCGCCGAGCAGGGGGCCGACGACCGCCGCGGTGCCCGAGACGGCGCCGACGATGCCGAAGACGTTCGCGCGTTCCTTCGGGGCATACATGACCTGCACGGTCGACAGCAGCTGCGGGACCATCAGGGCAGCGAACCCGCCCTGCACGATCCGGGCCGCGACGAGCGTCTCGCCGTTGCCGGAGAGGCAGGCGGCGAGCGACGCGAGCGTGAAGCCGGCGACGCCGAGGACGAAGATGCGCTGGCGGCCGAAGATGTCGCCGAGCCGGCCGCCGGTGATGAGCAGGACGGCGAACGTCAGCGTGTAGCCGCCGAGGACCCACTCGAGGTGGGCCGGGCTGGCGTCGAGGTCTGAGCGGATCGCCGGCAGCGCCACGTTGACGATCGTGACGTCGAGCAGGTCCATGAACGCGGCGAACATCAGGACGGTCGTCGCGATGGCGCGCTTGGTGGATGGGTCAGGGGTGTTCACGCGAGTCTCCTTGTGGGTGAGAGACGCTCGCTACCCTGTGCTTGGGGCCGGGGTCGCTTGCGACTCGGTTTCCGATCCCCGGTCGATGCCAGTCGGCCGGGGATCACTGAAATCTCTAGGTGTCGATGGCCAGCAGGTGGCCGAACTCCTCCATGAGCTTGGCCGTTGCCTCCTCGCCGGAGTGCCCGGCGGCCCTGAGCTCGTGGATGCGCCGCCACATCTCCATGCCGCCGAGCCGGTCGTGCTCGATGTCGCCGACGAGCTTCTCGACGAAGGCGATCTCGGCGCGGCGCAGGGCCTCGGAGTAGTCGCCCTCGACCATGAAGAGCTCGGGGAATCCGGCTCGGCAGGTGCGAGCGCACGCCGTCGTACTGGTTGCTGGTGATGCGCAGGGCCTTGAGCCGCAGCTTGAGCAGCTCGAGGGCCTCGTCGACCGGCAGCGCGCCCATCAAGGACAGCGCCGCCTCGAAGTCGGTGAACTGAGGGGTGGGGTCGCGCAGCATCTCGCTGAGCCACTCGTGCATCGCGGTGGCACCGTCGTCGGTCAGCTCGTAGACCGTGCGCTCCGGGCGGTTGCCCTCGCGCAGGGTCTCGCGGGCCGACACAGGCCCTTCTTGCGCAGCGACTCGACGACGGCGTAGAGCGAGCCGTAGTTGAGCCGGATGCTCTCCTCCTTGCTGCGCTGGCGCAGCGTCGTGGACATCTCGTAGGGGTGCATGGGCTTCTCGAAGAGCAGGGTCAGCACCGCCAGGTACAGGGCGTTGGCGGGTCGCTTCATGGCTCTCCTTCAGCTTACTCGACTACAAATACTCTAACTAGAGTAATCTGGGTTTGGCAAGTCTGCGGAGCGCTGCGGATGCGCCGATTAGGATGGGGGCGTGTCCAAGCACCGCGCTTCCCATCGCATGGTCCGCCGTCGCGGACGCGTCGGTGCCCTGGGGCTCGCGGTGGCCGTCACGATCGCCGTCGGCGGAGCGGCCGTCGGCGTCCTGCCGCAGCTCAAGGCCGACCGGGCGGCGGCCGACACGTCGTCTGCACTGGCGCCCGCCGCGATCGAGACCGCGTCCCTTGACACCCTCGTGGTGCCGGAGCCCGCGCCCAAGCGTCGCGCTGCCGCGGCCAGCGTCACCAAGGTCGCCGCCCTGCCCGCCGGCTCGGGCACGGGCCGGCGCATCGTGTTCGACCAGAGCGATCAGCGGGTCTGGCTCGTCGAGGACGGCAGCACGGTCGAGCGTACGTATCTCGTCTCCGGCAGCCGCTTCAACAACCTGCAGCCGGGCACCTACACGGTGCAGTCCAAGTCCCGCCACGCCGGAGCGTTCGACGGCAGCGGCTCGATGGAGTACTTCGTACGCTTCGCGACCGGGTTCAGCGAGCCGATCGGCTTCCACTCGGTGCCGCGGGACAACTCCGGCAACCTCGAGCAGACCAAGGACGAGCTCGGCACCCGCTTGTCAGCTGGGTGCGTACGCCAGTGGCTGCCCGACGCGATCGCCCTGTGGGACTTCGCCCCAATAGGCACAAAAGTCGTCGTCACCGCCTAGCCCAGACGGTGGTTGAGGAGCGAGGAACTGGGGGCACCCCCGCGAGTTCTGCGAGCAGGGGGAGCGTCTCGAAACCACGGTCCACTGGTTTCGAGTCCCCCACTCGCTAGCGCTCGCGGGAGGTACCCCCACTGGCCGCGGGCGGCCTACGCACCTCAACCAGCTTCGACCCCGTCAGTCCGTCTTGGCGACCGGGGCGCCGCCGCGCGAACGCGTGCGGTTGCGGTTGCGACGGGGACGCTGTCCACCCTCGCTCTGCTTGTCGCCGCCCGAGGACTGCTGCGCCTTCTGCTCGCCGCCGCGTCCGCCACGGTCTCCACCGCTGCGCTCGCCACCACGGCCACCGCCGCCGCGACCGCGTCCACCGCGGTCGTCGTCCTTCTTGGGCTCACGCGGCGACGGGTCCTTGATGCGACCCTTGACGCCACGGTCGATGCCGAGGTCGTGGAACAGGTGGTCCGACGTCGAGTAGGTCTCCTGCGGCTCGTCGAACGGCAGGCCCAGCGCGGAGTTGATGAGCTTCCAGCGCGTGATGTCGGCCCAGTCGACGAACGTCACGGCGATGCCGGAGGCGCCGGCGCGGCCCGTACGACCGATCCGGTGGACGTACGTCTTGTCGTCCTCGGGGCAGTTGTAGTTGATGACGTGCGTGATGCCGGCGACGTCGATGCCGCGGGCGGCGACGTCGGTCGCGACGAGGATGTTGATCTTGCCCTCGCGGAAGCGGGTCAGCGCCTTCTCGCGCGCGGGCTGCGCCATGTCGCCGTGGAGCGGTGACGCGGGGAAGCCGCGGTCGATCAGCTCGTCGGCGACGCGCTGCGCCGTGCGCTTGGTGCGGGTGAAGACGAGGACCTTGCCCACGTCGTCGGCCTGCAGGATGCGGCCGACGATCTCGGCCTTGTCCATCTCGTGCGCCTGCCAGACGAACTGCGCCGTCGCCGGCACCATCTGGGTGTCCTCGCCGGACTCGGCGCGGATGTTCATGGGGTGGCGCATGTGCTTGCGGGCCAGCCCGACGATCGCGCCCGGCATCGTGGCCGAGAACAGCATCGTCTGGCGGGTCTCGGGCGTCTTGGCCAGCAGCGACTCGACGTCGGGCAGGAAGCCCAGGTCGAGCATCTCGTCGGCCTCGTCGAGCACCAGCGACTTGACGTGCGACAGGTCGAGCGCGCCGCGGTTGGCGAGGTCGAGCAGGCGGCCGGGCGTACCGACGACGATGTCGACGCCGGACTTGAGCGCGTCGAGCTGCGACTCGTAGGGGACACCGCCGTAGATCGTCAGGTTGCGGGTGCCGCGGCGCTTGGACGCGATCTCGATGTCGCTGGCGACCTGGATCGCGAGCTCACGGGTCGGCGCGACGATGAGGGCCTGCGGCTTGCCGGCGACGATCTGGTCGTAGTCGGCGTCGTGGGGCGCAACCGTGCGCTGGATGACGGGGATGCCGAACGCCAGCGTCTTGCCGGTTCCGGTGCGCGCCTGGCCGATCAGGTCGGTGCCCATGAGAGCGACGCCGAGCGTCATCTCCTGGATCGGGAAAGCTTCTTGGATGCCGACATCACTCAGTGCGTCGGCGATCTCGGGCATGACGCCCAGATCTTTGAACGTAGTCAGGGTCTTCTCGAATTCTTGAGACTCGTGTGATTTCTGGGCCCAGTCTATCGTCTGGAGCGCCGCGGCCCTCCCGCTACGCTGCGGAGCATGGCTTCCAAGAACGTTCCGCCGCCCTCGACATTGGACGATCCGGTCTATCGCAGGGGCGTGATCGAGCTGCTGGGCATCCTGGCGTACGGCGAGATCAGCGCCTGCGAACGGCTCGCCGAGGACGCCAAGATGGCTCCCGACCTCAAGACGAAGGTCGAGATCGCGGCGATGGCGACGGCCGAGTTCGGGCACTTCGAGAAGCTCCGCGACCGGCTCGTCGAGATCGGCGAGGATCCCTACGAGACGATGCAGGAGTTCTCGACGATCTTCGAGCGGTTCCACCGGCAGACTGCGCCGTCGGACTGGCTCGAGGGACTCGTCAAGGCGTACGTCGGCGACGGCCTGGCGGCCGACTTCTACCGCGAGATCGCGGCCTACCTCGACACCGAGACCCGCGCGCTCGTGCTGGACACGTTGAGCGGCACGGGTCACTCCGAGTTCGTCGTCGACGCCGTGCGCGGTGCGATCGAACGGGATCCGCGAGTCGGCGGCCGACTGGCGCTGTGGGGCCGGCGGCTCATGGGCGAGGCGCTCAGCCAGGCCCAGACCGTCGTCGCCGAGCGCGATGCGCTGAGCACCGTGCTGGTCGGCGGCGTCGACCATCCCGGTATGGACCTGGCCGGCATCGGCCGCATGTTCACCCGCCTCACCGAGGCCCATGCCGCCCGCATGGAGAAGCTGGGGCTGGCCGCCTGACCGTCGAGCGGTGCGGGAGCACCGAGCGAGGTCTGCGAGCGAGCGTGCGAGCGGGTTGAGCGATCGCGGCGAAGCCGCCTGATGACGAAACCCGGTGAGATGACTCCCCAGCGTGTGGAGGCTCGCGGGACGGCTCAGGACTCGCGCAGCTCGGCGGCGCGCTGCTCGAGCTGACGGCGTTCGGTCTCGGTCGGCGCGAGCTCGATCGCCTGCTCGACGGCGATCAACGCCTCGTCGCGCAGCCCCGCGCGGCTCAGCAGGTCGCCGCGCGCGGCGGCGACGAGATAGTGGCCGGCCAGCCTGGGATCGTCGGCCGCCGACTCGAGGGCGGCGAGCCCGGCGAGCGCACCGTCGCTCATGCCGACCGCGATCGCCCGGTTGAGCGCGATGACGGGTGTCGGCGCGATGTCGAGCAGCTCGTCGTAGAGCGCCACGATCCGCACCCAGTCGGTCTCGTCCGCCGACGGCGCCGTCGCATGGGCCGCGGCGAGGTCGGCCTGCACGGCGTACGGGCCCCGGACCGTCCATGGGCGGCGCAGCAAGGCGACCGCTTCGTCGATCTCGTCGTGGTGCCATCGGGACCGGTCCTGGTGCTCGAGCGTCACCCGCTCGCCGTCGACCTCCCGCGCATCGCGGCGAGCGTGCTGCAGCAGCATCAACGCCAGCAGGGCGCGGGTCTCGTCGGACTTCGGCATGAGCCCGACCAGGAGCCGGGCGAGCCGGATCGCCTCGTCGGCGAGGGAGCCGGCGCCGGTCGCGTAGCCCTCGGTGAACACGAGGTAGACCACGACGAGCACGCCGTCGACGCGCTCGGCGAAGTCGTCGGTCGGCACCCGGTAGGGGATGCCGGCATGCGCGATCTTCTGCTTCGCCCGCAGCAGGCGCTGCCCCATCGTCGCCTCCGAGGTCAGGAACGCCCGCCCGATCGCCGCTGTCGAGAGTCCCGAGACGACCTTGAGCGTCAGGGCCACACGTGCCTCCATGGCGAGCGCCGGGTGGCAGCACGTGAAGACCAGCCGCAGGCGGTCATCGCCCATCGGCGAGGCCTCGGGACCGTTGCCGGTCAGCTCCTCGAGGGCAGCCAGGTCGGCGAGCTTGCCGCGCTCGACCTGGGCCCGACGCAGCACGTCGATCGCCCGGCGCCTGGCGGTTGCGGTGAGCCACGCGGCCGGGTTGTCGGGTATGCCGTCGCGGGGCCAGGTCACCAGGGCACGCTCGGCGGCATCGGACACGGCGTCCTCCGCGAGGTCCCAGTCGCCGGTCGTACGGATGAGGGAGGCGACGATGCGCAGCCGTTGCTCCGCCATGGCGTCGGTCAGCGCGCGGCGGACGTCCTCGTCGACCGGGCGCTGACCGTCGCTCATGCGCTCAACCCTCGTAGGGCCAGAAGGGGCGCACCTCGATGGTCCCGGCCGCTGACATCGGGTGCGTCGCGGCGATGGCGATGGCCTCGTCGAGGTCGTCGCACTCGAGGATGTCGAAGCCGGCGATCCATTCACGGGTCTCGGTGAACGGGCCGTCGGTGATCAGGAGCTCGCCACCGCGCCGGCGGATCGTCGTGGCGGACTCCGGCGGTCGCAACCGCTGGCCGTCGAGTCGCTTGCCGCTGCCGTCGTGCTTGGCCACCCAGTCCTCGACCTTGTCGACTGCCGGGTCGCTCGGGCGGTCGGCGGCCTCAGGGTCGCTCACGATCAACATCATGTACTTCATGCCTGCTCCTTCGATCGGATCTCATCGTCGTACACAGGCACGACGAACGGGAGCCTACGAATCCGACAGGATCTGCTCGACGACCGAAGATTTCTCGTCGGCGTAGTCCTGCAGGCGCTCCCAGTGCCGGGCGGCCAGGCGTTGCTTCGTCGTCAGGTAGAGCTCGAGCGCGGCCGGATCGGAGCGCAGCCGGTCACGGAACGTGATCATCCGGGCGTGCTCCGAAGAACCGTCGGTGAACACGTGCAGGTTGACCCGTGGCTCCTCGAGGCGCAGCAGCCGGTGCTCGTGCCAGCCGGGTTCGCGGACGTGCAGGACGTAGCCGATCGCCTCGAGCGCCGGGACGTACGCGGACTCGTCGGCGCTGTCGACGACGATCAGGTTGATGTCGATGATCGGCTTGGCGGCGAGCCCGGGCACCGACGTCGAGCCCACGTGCTCGACAGCCGTCGCGATTGGTCCCAGCGCCGCACGGATGCGGGCCGCCAGCGTCTCGTACGTCGCCGCCCACGCGGGGTCGTAGGGCGACAGCACGATCTGCCCGTCCACCCGCGTCGGCGGGAGGACGTACTCGGTCACGTGCTTACTTGGAGGCGGCTGTGACGGCTTCGCTCGCGGCGAGGCCGAAGCCGACCTTGCGTCCGAGGTCCGAGGTGAAGTCGAGGTAGGCGACCTTGGCGGCCGGGACCGCGACCGTACGACCCTTGTCGTCGGTCAGGGTGAAGACGGTGTCGTCCTTGAGCGCGGTGTCGAGCGCCTTGAGCACGGCGTCGGGCGTCGACTCGGTTGCCACTGACAGCTCACGCGCGGCGTGCTGCACGCCGATCTTGACCTCCACGGTCACTCATCTCCTTTGATGTCATCTTCGTTGCGGGGGAATGCGCCGATGCCGCGCCAGGCGAGGCCGGCGACGAGCTGGACGGCTTCGCTGCGGGTCAGGCTCGAGTCCTGCGACAGCCAGTTGCGGGCGCCGACATGGCCCATGCCGACCAGGCTGACGGCCAGCAGGTGCGACGAGGCGACGGGGAGCCCGGTGTCCTCGCGGATGACCTCGGCGATCGCGGACGCCGACTCCTCGATGACGCGGTCGATCTGCTCGCGTACGGACGGGTCGCTCGTGAGGTCGGACTCGAACACGAGGCGGAACGCGGCACCCTGGTCGGCGACGTAGTCGTACCAGAGCTCCATCGTGGCCCGGACGCGCTTGCGGTTGTCGGTCGTCGAGGCCAGCGCCGTCCTGACGCCCTCGATGACGGTGTCGCACGAGGTCTCGAGCAGCGCGAGGTAGAGGTCGAGCTTGCCGGGGAAGTGCTGGTAGAGCACGGGCTTGGAGACGCCCGCGCGCTCGGCGATCTCATCCATCGACGCGGAGTGGTAGCCCTGCTCGACGAACACCTCGAGCGCGACCTCCAGCAGCTGGGCGCGCCGTGCCGTGCGGGGCAGGCGGCTCGTGCGCGGACGCAGCGGGGTGGTTTCGGTCACGCGCCCCAGAGTAGTCGGTGCTGCCCGACATCCGGACGCCCACCGGCGGCGTTGCGTCGCCGGGGAACAATGGACGGTGGATGCGGTGTTATGCCGCCAGATCCGTTTGCACCGCACCGCAAGCACAGAGGAGAACCCGTGGTCGCCCCACTCGTGGAACCCGCCGACGAACTCACGATCGACGAGGTCCGCCGCTACAGCCGGCACCTGATCATCCCCGACGTCGGCATGACGGGCCAGAAGCGGCTCAAGAACGCCAAGGTCCTCGTGATCGGCGCCGGCGGCCTCGGCAGCCCCGCGCTGCTCTACCTCGCGGCCGCGGGTGTCGGCACGCTCGGGATCATCGACGACGACGTGGTCGACGAGTCCAACCTGCAGCGCCAGATCATCCACGGGCAGTCCGACATCGACAAGCCCAAGGCCGAGTCGGCCGCGGCATCGGTCGCCGAGACCAACCCGTACGTCAAGACGATCGTGCACAACGAGCGGCTCGACAACGACAACGTGCTCGAGATCTTCAGCCAGTACGACCTGATCGTCGACGGCACCGACAACTTCGCGACGCGCTACCTCGTCAACGACGCGGCCGTGCTGCTCGGCAAGCCGTACGTCTGGGGCTCGATCTACCGGTTCGAGGGCCAGGTGTCGGTGTTCTGGGCGCAGGAGGGTCCGCAGTACCGCGACCTCTACCCCGAGCCGCCGCCGCCGGGCATGGTCCCGTCGTGCGCCGAGGGTGGCGTGCTGGGCGTGCTGTGCGCCTCGATCGGCTCGATCATGGTGACCGAGGCGATCAAGCTCATCACCGGCATCGGCGACCCGCTGATCGGCCGGCTGATGGTCTACGACGCGCTCGAGATGCGCTACTCGACCCTCAACATCCGCCGCGACCCGACGGGTCAGCCGATCACGGCGCTGATGGACGACTACGAGGCGTTCTGCGGCGCGATCAGCGAGGAGGCGGCCGAGGCGGCTGCCGACTCGACGATCTCGGTGACGACGCTCGACGGGTGGCTCAAGGAGCGCAACGACGGCGGGCGCGACTTCGTGCTGGTCGACGTACGCGAGCCCGGTGAGTACGAGATCAACAAGATCCCCGGCTCGATCCTGATCCCCAAGGGCGAGTTCCTCAACGGCAAGGCGCTCGAGCAGCTGCCCGGCGACAAGCAGATCGTGCTGCACTGCAAGTCCGGCGTACGTTCGGCCGAGGCGCTCGCGGTGCTCAAGGGTGCCGGCTACAAGGACTCCGTGCACGTCGGCGGCGGCGTCGTCGCCTGGGTCAACCAGATCGACCCGAGCCAGCCCTCATACTGATCCCTCGCTGGGACTGACGTTTCGGTCGCGACACGCCGTGTCGCCCCGACCGAAACGTCACTCCCAGCGTGGAGCTGGCCTCATGGATCGTGAGTTCGTCGAGCGCGTGCTCGACCTGGTGGAGCGGATCCCGATCGGCCGGGCCGTGTCGTACGGTGCCATCGCCGAGCACCTGTCCGGCGGCTACGGCCCGCGCTACGTCGGTCGGGTCATGGCGATGGAGGGCCACGCCGTGCCGTGGTGGCGCGTCGTCCGCGCCGACGGAGCCATGGCTCCGCCGCTGATGGCCGAGGCCCAGCTGCACTGGCTCGAGGAGGGCACCCCGGTGCCGCAACGGCCGGCGTCGACATGAAGAACGCGCTGTGGCGGTTCGAGCGGCTGAGTGTCACCCCCGTCTGGTGGGATGGGGGTATGCCGGTCGAGTACGTGTTGGAGCGGCCGAGCGCCGCGCGCTCGCTCCTCCGGTGCTCGACGACGAGCCAGCAGGCGGTCGTCGACCATCCTCGGCGGGCCGCTGCTGGTGCTCGCCGGACCGGGCACGGGCAAGACCACGACGCTCGTCGAGCTGGTCGTCGACCGGGTCGAGCGACGGGGGGCTCGGAGCCCCGAGGAGATCCTCGTCCTGACGTTCAGCCGCAAGGCAGCCGCAGGAGATCCGCGGTCCGCATCGCGCGCCGGCTGGACCGCACGACGCGCACGACGCCGGCCATGACGTTCCACTCGTTCTGCTACGCGCATGCTGCGGCGCCGAGCAGTCCCGAGCCGACTTCGCCAACCCCATCCGGCTGCTGAGCGCCCCCGAGCAGGACGCGGTCGATCGCCGAGATGCTGGCGGGCGCCGACGCCGAGACGTGGCCCGCCGAGCTGCGTCAGGCGCTGCAGCACCCGCGGCATGGCGACGCGAGCTGCAACGCCTCATGTCGACCGGCTCGCGCGCACGGCATGGACGCGCTCGACCTCGAGCGGCTCGGCGGCGCCGGTCGACCGCGACGACTGGGAGGCCGCCGGCCGGTTCTTCGACGAGTACACCGTCGGTCGCCGCGCTGCAGAACACGATCGACCACACCGACCTGGTGTTCCAGGCCGTCCGTGCTGCTCGACGATCCCGACGTGCCGCGACGCGATGGCGCGACCGGTTCACGCTCGTCGTCGTCGACGAATACCAGGACACCGACCCGCTGCAGGTCAAGCTGCTCGAGGCGCTCGCCGGCGACGGACGAGACCTCGTCGTGGTCGGCGATCCCTATCAGTCGATCTACGGGTTCCGCGGCGCCGACGTCCGCGGCATCCTCGACTTCCCCGACCGGTTCGGCGACTCGCCGCGGCCCGGCGCCCCGGTCATCATGCTCGCGCCACACCAACCGCTACGGCCCGACGATCGGTGCCGCCGTGCGCTCGATCGTCGACAACCGCGGCGCGCTCGGTGCGGTCGACGGCGCGGCAGTACGCAGCGCTGCGTTCACCCGTCTCGCGCACGCGCGACGACCGGGTGCCGTCGACGGTGCAGACCTACTCGTCGCCGACGGCCGAGGCCGAGCACATCGCGCTGCTGCTGCGCGAGGCCCACCTCCACGACGAGGTGACTGGCACGACATGGCGGTCCTCGTACGTTCCGGCAGCCACCTCGGCCGCCTGCAGCGCGCACTGACCACGGCCGGCGTGCCGGTCGAGGTGGCCGGCGACGAGGTCCCGCTGGCCGTCGAGCCGAGCGTACGCGCGCTGCTGTCGGCGCTGCATGCCGCCGACGACCTGCAGGCCGGCCGAGACGCTCGAGCCCGACGTCGGCCGCGGCACTGCTCACCGGGCCGCTGGGCGGGCTCGACGCCGCGGTCGTTGCGCCGCCTCGGCCGGGCGCTGCGACGGCCGCGCCACGACGGCGAGCACCCGCGGCCGTCACGCATCCTCGTCGCCGAGGCGCTGGCCGACCCGGCGCTCCTGGCCGACCTCGGCCGACCGGGCAGCCCCGAGGGCGACGCGGTCGCTGCGGCCGCCCGGCTCGCCAAGCTGCTGCGCAAGGCCGCCGACCAGATCAGCCGCTGGCGAGCCGGCCGAGCAGGTGCTCTGGACGATCTGTGGAGACGGCACCGGCTGGCCGGCCCGGCTCGCAGGCCGAGGCCGAGTCGGCGGCGGCGAGGGCGCGGCCCAGGCCGACCACGACCTCGACGCCATGTGCGCACTGTTCGCCGAGGCGGCGCGCGCCGAGGAGCAGCAGGGGCACCGGTCGGTCGCCGAGGTCGTCGCGCGCGCTCGAGGCCCAGCAGATCCCGGCCGACACGCTCGCGCAGCAGGGCGCCGGCGCCCGGCCGTGCAGCTCATGACGGCGCACCGCTCCAAGGGGCTCGAGTGGCAGCTCGTGGTCGTCGCGGGTGTGCAGGACGGCGAGTGGCCCGACGTCCGATGGCGCAGCAGCCTGCTGCAGCGCGACCGGCTCTCGCCCGACGGCGTGCTGCCACCGCCCGTCGGCGCGCGCGGCGATCGCCGAGGAGCGCCGGCTGTTCTACGTCGCCTGCAGCCGCGCCCGGTCGCGACTCGTCGTCACGGCCGTGGCCAGTGGCAGCGACGACGGTGACCAGCCGTCGCGGTTCGTCGGCGAGCTGCACGCCCACACGATGGGCGCGACGGGTCGCGTCGCTGCCCGGCCGCGCCGCCGTCCACGCCGTGCACTCTCGTTGCGCGGCGCGGTCGCCGAGCTGCGCCGCATCGGCGAGAGGACCGACGACCGGCCGTACGCGCGCGGGCCGCCGAGCAGCTGGCCCGGCTCGCCGAGCACCCGCGAGCGCGGTCGGCCGACCCCGACCGGTGGTGGGGTCTGCGCGAGATCACCGCCACCGACGCACCGCTGCGCGATCCCGCCGAGCCGCTTGCGCATGTCGGGCAGCACGGTGTCCACGCTCGCCGTCGTGCCCGCTCAAGTGGTTCCTCAGCCACGAGGCCAAGGGCGGGCGCGGCACCACCGCGGCGCAGGGCTTCGGCTCGATCGTCCACGCGATCGCCGCCGAGGTCGTGCCGCGCGGCCTCGAGCCCGATCCCGATCGAGCTCGCCGAGCATCTCGACGAGGTGTGGGACCAGCTCGAGTACGCGCCCGTGGATCGGCGCCCGCGAGCACGCTGCTGCCGTGGAGGCGATCGAGCGGTTCTGCCGCTGGCACCTCGAGCACGGGCGCGAGGTCGCTGGCCGCCGAGCACCGGTTCAAGGTGACGACCGACGTCGACGGCCGCACCGTCATGCTCAACGGCTCGATGGACCGTGTCGAGGTCGACGTGACGACGGCGTCCACGTCGTCGACCTCAAGACCTCCAAGACGCACGATGCCCACCGGGCCCGAGATCGCCAGCAACCCGCAGCTCGGCTTCTACCAGCTGGCGGTCGAGCTCGGCGCGACCGACGGACGTCGCCCCCGGTGCGCCGGCCGCGGGCGCCGAGCTGGTACAGCTCCGCAACGACACCAAGGGCGACCCGGCTATCCCAAGGTGCAGCCGCAGGCCCGCTCCATCGCGCGACGAGCCGTTCTTCGCGGTCGAGCAGCTCCGCCGATCCGTGCATGCGGTCGATGCCGAGGAGTTCCCGGCGACGAAGTCGCTCGACGCGTGCCAGTACTGCGAGTTCAAGCGCGTGTGCCCGGCCTACGACGAGGGCGCCGACGATCCTCACGGAGCGCGCGATGACAGCGCCGGCTCGTACGCGACGAGCAGCACCTGCGGGAGCTCCTCGGCATCCCCTTCACCCCGCCGCAGATGGACGCGATCACCGGCGGGTCTCGATCGGCCCAGCGCGATCATCGCCGGCGCGGGGTCGGGCAAGACGACCGTCATGGCGGCTCGTGTCGTGTGGCTCGTCGGACACCTGGGCGTCGCCGCCCGAGCGCGTGCTCGGGCTGACGTTCACCAACAAGGCCGCCGCGGAGCTCGGTCAGCGCATCCGCGCGAGCCTCGAGCGGCTGGGGGTCGAGCTCGACGGTGAACCGACCACCGTCGACCTATCACGCGTTCGCCGGCTCGCTGATCGCCGAGCACGGCCTGCGACTGGGCATCGAGCCCGATCTGCGCATCGTCTCCGACGCTTCGCGGTTCCAGCGCATGGCGAGGGCGATCGAGTCGTTCGACGGGATCGCTCGGCGCCATCACGACGTACATCCCGTCGCTCGTGCGGGCAGGCCATGGGGCTCGACGGTCAGCTCTCCGAGCACCTGGTCAGCCCGAGCAGCTGCGTGCGCACGACTCGACGTGATCGCCGCCTACGAGACCGCAGACAAGCCGCCGACGGTGCTGCGCGATGCGGCACAGCGGCCCTGCGGCGCATCGAGCTCAGCCATCTCGTCGATCGCTACCAGCAGGCCAAGGCCGACGACGGGGTCATGGACTTCTCCGACCAGATGGCGTGGGGTGCCCGGCTCGCCGACGCTGCCGCAGGTGGGCGAGGCGCTGCGCGAGCGGTTCGACGTCGTGCTGCTCGACGAATACCAGGACACCTCGGTCGCCCAGCGCGACCTGCTCGCAGGCGCTGTTCTCCGGTGACGACCCGGCGAGCGGCCGCGGTCACCCGGTCACCGCGGTCGGCGACCCGGCTCAGGGCATCTACGGCTGGCGCGGCGCCGCGACGGGCAACCTCGAGGGCTTCCTCGACGACTTCCCGGCCATCGACGGGGGCCGCGGCCGGCTGTTCTCGCTCGTGGAGACCCGGCGGTGTGCCCCGAGATCATCGACGCGGCCAACCACGCTCGCGGCGCCCTTCTACGCCTCGTCGTCCGTCGGTCAAGCCGCTCGAGTCCGCGGTCGACCGCGCGGGCACGGTCGACGTCTCGCTGCACGCGACGGTCGACGACGAGATCCGCGCCCTCGATCGAGGGGATCCGCAACGACGCCGGGCCGCCTGCGCGACATCGCGATCCTGGTGCGCGTGGGTCGCGAGAACGGTGCCATCGTGCAGGCGCTCCGCGAGGCGCACATCCCGTTCGAGATCGTGGGCCTCGAAGGTCTGCTGTCCCAGCCCGAGGTGCTCGACGTGCTGTCGTTGCTCGAGGTGGTCAAGGACGTCACGGCCAATCCCGCGATGCTGCGCCTGCTCACCGGCCCGCGCTGGCGCATCGGCCCGCGCGACCTCGCCCTGCTCGGTCGCCGTGCCTCCACGCTGAGCGGTCGACGTCCCGCGGCAGCGACGACCCGACGCTCGCGGCCGAGCTGGCCCGCGCGGTCGAGGGCACCGACCCCACCGAGATCGTGGCCCTCGCCGACGCCGTCGACGATCCGGGCGACCTGCGCCTACTCCGCCGAGGCGCGCGCCAGGTTCGCCGAGATCTGTCGCAGCTCATCGCGTCCGTACGCGCGCATGTCAGCGAGCCGCTGCTCGAGCTGGCCCGTCGCGCTATCCGCGCGCTCGACCTCGACATCGAGCTCGAGGCCGGTGACGTGTCCGGCGGCGCCGACAACATCGCCCTGTTCCTCGAGGCCGTGGCCGACTACGCCGGCAGCCGATCGCTACGCCTCGCTGTCCGGCCTGGTGGCCTACCTCGCCGCCGAGGAGTTCTACAACGAGGGCATGGAGGTCTCGACGCCGTCCGAGGCCGAGTCGGTCAAGCTGCTGACGATCCACGCGCCAAGGGCCTGGAGTGGCACACGCGTCTTCGTCCCGCTCGTGTCCGGCACGATCTTCCCCTCGACCCGAGGCCGCGGCCGGTGGACCACCAGCGCGCAGACCCTGCCCATCTCGCTGCGCGGCGATCGCGGCCAGCCTGCCCGACATCGAGGACTGGACGCCGGCCGACGACAAGGCGTTCACGGCGGCGGACCGCGCCGACGCGAGATGGAGGAACGTCGGCTGGCCTACGTCGCCTACACCCGCGCCGCCCGGCGCCTCGTCGTCAGCGGGCACTGGTGGGGCCGCACGCAGCAGAAGCCGCTCGGACCGTCGACGTACCTCGTCGCGACCCGTGACTTGGCTCGAGAGCCAAGGGCGTCAAGCCTCGGTGTGGGCCGACCAGCCCGACGACGACGCGACCAACCCGCACCTCGTCGTCGCGGACGGCATCCGCTTGGCCGGCCGGCTCGCCGTCGCTCGCGCGGCCGCCATGCCCTGGCCGACGCCGTACGCGCGGCGCTGCGCGGGCGCGCTCGACCGTCCGGCCGGCGATCCCGAGGGACCCGAGCTGCGGCGGCTCGATGAGCTCGAGCGCGACATCGAGCTGCTGCTCGCCGAGGCCGCTGCCGAGACCGCCGGTCCACGACGTGCCGTGGCCGGCGATCGATGTCGCGACGACCGCGATGGCGCTGCGAGGACGATCCCGGCGCAGTTCGCCCGCGAGCTGGCCAGGCCGATGCCGCGGCAGCCCTCCGGCGCGGCGCGGTTCGGCACCCGGTTCCACGCGTGGGTCGAGGCGCACTTCGGTCAGCAGACGCTGCTCGATCCCACCGACCTGCCCGGGACGTGGTGATGTCGACATCGGCTCCGACGCCGAGCTCGAAGAGGTGAAGGAGGCGTTCCGGCTCGGCCCATACGCCGACCTCACGCCCGCGCAGATCGAGGCGCCGTTCTCGCTCGTGCTCGGCGGGCAGCAGTTCGTCGGCCGCATCGACGCGGTGTTCCAGACGCCCGACGGCTTCGAGGTGGTCGACTGGAAGACCAACAAGCAGGCCGGCGCCGACGCGCTGCAGCTCGCGATCTACCGGCTCGCCTGGGCCGAGCTGCTGGGCATCGACCCGGGGCAGTCACCGGCGCGTTCTACTACGTACGCCTCGGCGAGGTGAAGCGGTTCGACGATCTGCCCGGCCGCGCCGAGCTCGAGCGGAGGCTCGGACTAGCGTAGAGACGTGGACTACGCCTTCGACCGCACCCAGCACGACCGAGCTGCACACCTCCGCAAGGACGACGCCTGGCGTACGCCGGACGTACGCGTGCTCGTCATCGGTGGTGAGCACGTCGCCACGGTCGGTGGCACCGGCATCCGCTGGATCAGCCTCGACGAGGCGCCGGAGGGGGAGTGGATATTCCTGGGCATCAAGGACGGCGTCCGCTACGCGGCCGTCATGGTCGACCGGGTCCCCGCAGAGCTCGAGCCGGTCAGCCTGCGCGTCCTCGGCCCGACGATCGCAGCCGACGATGCGTCACTCGCCGTGCACGCCGTGGGCATCCGCGATGGCACGAGAACCACCGCTTCTGCGCCAAATGCGGCCAGCCGACCGACATCGCCGAGGCCGGCCACGTACGCATCTGCCCGCGTGCGGCACGCACCACTTCCCGCGCACGGATCCGGCGGTCATCATGCTGATCACCGACGGCGATGACCGGGCATTGCTGGGCCGGAGCCGAAGTGGCCCGAGGGCCGGTTCTCGACCCTGGCCGGATTCGTCGAGCCGGGGGAGACGCTCGACGACGCCGTGCGCCGTGAGGTCATGGAGGAGGTCGGCATCCAGGTCGGCAAGGTGACCTACGCGGCAGCCAGCCGTGGCCGTTCCCGTCGAGCCTGATGCTCGGGTTCTTCGGCCAGGCGTTGAGCACGGACATCACGGTCGACCAGAACGAGATCGCCGAGGCGCGCTGGTTCACTCGCGACGACGTCACCGAGATGACCGCGGCCAGCGAGCTGCTGCTGCCGCCCAACGTCTCGATCTCCCGCTGGCTGCTGCAGACATGGCACGGAGGCGACCATCCACGGAAAATGGGCTTAGGCCACCAGCCAGCTGAGCCTTGACCTGCGCGACGGACGGGTTGGTCAGCGCGGTGCCGTCGGCGAAGACCAGCGTGGGGACGGTCTGGTTGCCGTTGTTGGCCTGCTCGACGAGGAACGCGGCTTCGGGCTGCAGCCTCGATGTCGACCTCGTCGAACTCGATGCCCTCGCGCTTGAGCTGGCCCTTGAGTCGATGACAGTAGCCACACCACGGGGTGGAGTACACCGTGAACGTGCCCGACATGGTGTGTCTCCTTCGACGACTAGGCTGATCATCTCAACGTCCTCGCCACTTCGGGCTGCCATGAGGAGCATGCGTGCCCGAAGCCGACGACCTGCTGACGGGCCTCGA